>NVXR01000017.1 GCA_002733995.1 Desulfotalea sp.
TCGTCGGAGGAGTTGGCTTTGACTGGAGTGGGTAGTCAACCTAATGATTACTTAACTAATAATACCCGATTAGGCGAAAACAACGTTGACACCTACCGCAGTTCAATGAACTAAATGAAGCATTTGTAACTTTAAACTCAAGGTAACGCGCCTTAAACCTACCGTTTTTTAGAAAAATTAAGCGTTATTTTATATTGTTGTAGCTGAATGTGCTTTTTTGATGCTCATTACTTTCGACAATATGTTAAAACTCAACATCGTTGATGTCGAACACGTCACTAATGACATTGCTTTAACAAAAAACACCAACAGACATTGGCTACTAACGCCCCGATAATAGGCAAATAATTACTGACCAAATCAGCGATGCACAAGCAGGGCTAACTGTCTGTTGTCCTGCTCGTTTAGTTCGCTAGACCACTCTCAGATTTCGGTGCAAAGCTCTATACTTTCACCAGAAGTACCGTCAGTTTTGTGCCGAAAAAGAGTACCTTCAGAACCCTTTACCCACCATTCTAACTCGCCACCAACATAACGTGAACCACTACCAGAAACCGCGATTTGCAAGTTATAGTTACTATTCTTGTATCGAATCGTAGCCGAATCGGTGGTTCGGTATTTTGCAGTAATCGTTTCGCCACTCTCGCACCGATAGTTATACACGGAGATAGTTGACGGTGCTGACATAAGCGTTTGGACGTCCACTTTATCATGTGGGGATTTTGCACAAGCGGAAACGAGCAGGAGTGCAACTAACATCACGAGTTTGAGGATTTTCATACGAGTCACCATTTTGTTGGTATGCGGTCTAACGCTTAAAATCAAGGGCACGGATTTTTGGGGCCGCTAAATGCTTTTGTTGGGTTATTTTCATTATCTATCAGACTCTATCGACAGTTTTAATAAAAACTCAGGAATTTCTTCATATTGATCAATCCAAATTATATTGAGACCTAGGTTATTTGCATCTTGTTCTTCTAACATCTCAGCGATTTTAATAAAATCCGTTGCGCCTTGTGCATCAAGGCCTTCAATATCGATATTTGCAATACGATTATTGAGATTCTTAGAATCATGTCGTTTTTTAAAAAAGTAATGATTTGCTAATCTAGCTGGGTTCTTCCTCATTGAAACATCGAGCAATCGACGCAAATTTGGATCAGTCATACTTAAGCCTATAAATATACAAACATTCTGACTGAAATGATTTAATTGAACCAAATTTGACCAACTGAAGGGATCGATAAATTGAGAGTGATATGCGTCTTCACTGAAAACAATATGATTTTCATTAGTAATATCTCCCCCTCTTGGTAGGTATCCATGAACATGATAGATAGGCAATTCAGATCTCAATGTTTTTTGACCTTCAGAAAAAATAGATTTAAACTGAATGTGTTGTGCTTTTAAATTTTGTTCAATTAAATCATCAAAATTAAAAGAAATAATAGATTGAAGTGCCTGTCTTGATCGCTGTGGTCGACAAAGTTCCATTATTGATTCTATCAAAGAGCTATTAGTAGGAGAATTGCGATACAATGAATCGCGAACGTTTTCGAGAAAGTCATCACCTAACCCATTTTTAAGATATTGAGCTACAACTAATGGTGAAGGATTAAAGTACTCTTGGTACAATGCCGCCAGTTTTTCTCTATCCCCAATTGAACTGTCATTATCTTTTAACTGCTTCCTAAATAAATTACTTAAAAGTTCATGTAACATCGACGACCAATCAGGCACGCCTGCTCCAACTGAGACTCCAGCACCACACACTAAGCTTAGCTCACCTGCGCGAAGATAGTTTTTTAGATGTTTGATATGCTTTTGATTTGTTGTCTTTTTTCTTGCATATTTTACTTCTTGCGATACAATTGCTGAAGTTCTTGATTGATCTTGTCCTTTAATGGCATCAATTAATTGACGGATAGGTCCGTCAAACCCATTCCTGAAATCGGCATATAACCTGTCCTGAAGGAATATTGGAATGTCACAGTCTTCAATTAGAACAGGAAGAATCGTGTTTTTATTATTTGAAACCTCCTGCATAGCAAAAGCGTTTAGGTGCTTTTTTGTCCAGCTTGATTGAGTGTAATTTTTCGAAAGTATAACAATGATATAATCACATTCTTTTATTCCATCTTGAATTTTCTGGAAAAGATTATCTCCAGTATTAATTTCAAATTTATCAACCCACGTTTCAATTCCAGCTTTGTTTAATGCTTCAGCTAAACGCGTTGTAAACTTTTTATCTCTTCCTGAATGGTTGATAAATACTTTCATTAATTATTCCTGCGATTTTGATCGTGTTTTATGCACCCAACAAGTTAACTCCAACCATCCCGTCACCTTGACCAAGCAGAATCTGCTGTGAGACTCCGACTTGTAAACCCCTGAATATGAGTGTTATCAAGAAGCGTGTTATCATACCATGGACAAATTACCTGTCAATCTTATAGCTCGGTACAGCGCATTCTTGGTGACCAAGGGCATAGATACGAATCAACACCTCTTTTATCTTCAATGGGTATGATGTTATCTTGATTTCTGCACTAAATATTCCTTCAATTGAAGCGAAGATCATTCCTTACCTTCGTTTGTAATAAAGCTTAAAATCAACAACCGTCCTTGGTAGACCAAGACAAGAAGGCGGACATTTAAGCCATAATTGCATTTACAGGAGTAATTTTTGAAGACCGGCAACAAGGTGACAACTTGTATTGTCACCTCCAAATATACGGTACAACACCGCGGGAAGGTGGTAAACACGACAAAAATACTGATATGCGATTACTCCCTAACAGGGTGTATCCGTTTAAAACGTTCAGTGGTTGTTGATGAATGAAAGCGCTTGAGAGACGGGGAAGGGGACACAGTACATGGTAACCCTCACAGATGAGGACATTGAGGATAAAATTCTATTTTGAACCTGACACCAAGAAAAGCATAGGAAGGTGTAACTCCTTTGGAAGTGTTTGTTGGTAGGCCTGTTGCACTTATTGTTTGAATCCAGCGGTCAGTATATGCAGGGCTGGATGAATTACTTTGGAATTGCAGAGTACTACCGTCCTATTCTCGGTACAAATAAACGGCATGCCATTCTGTCCGCGTTAAGTCGTAAAAGATATTGGCACATGTCAGGGACCCTGGCTATACAGTCAGGCATGACAAGCCAATGGTCGGCTGATCAAGGGCTTGTATCAATCAAGAAATTGTGGAGCGTGGTTACACTACCTTGCCATGGCTCGGTAACTTCGTGAAACGCCTGGTTCGGACCCGTATGCTAGGTGTTGTGAGGGCTGGGATGAAAAACCCAAGGCTACCCGAGTAGACACTACTTACTCCTCACTATAAGTGTCATCATAAATTTGTTTTAAAAGTTTTCCTTCAAAAGTCCACCTCGGTGATGGTTGTACAGAATAGTCTAAATCAAGAATTTCACGAGTAGCTTTTGTAAGAGTTACAGATTGTGATTTATGCAAAACCTTTTTATCACTTTTAACTTCGACTGTTGTTACGCCATCATTGAATGTTAAAATTGAGCCGATTGGTATACCCATTTCAAGAAAATTCATATTTGGGCGTTTAGTTAATTTAGATCCGGAATCTCTTTCTGCTTGGGTAACATTTTGATTTAAACTTTTACTAATTTGAGGAGTTATATCTTGTTGGTCAAGAAGCTTCATTATTGCAATAGCCTGTTCTGCCTCAATTTTAAAGAATTCTCTATTAGGGTTTACACGACTAGGGCCAAATGCGGTGTGTAGTGCAGATTCAACCTTTGAACAATCTGAAACCTCGATTGCATATACGCACTCAAAAGGTACCGGTACACCTGTAGTATATAATTGCCCCATTCTTATTTGTACGTCTGCTTGTGTAGTTTTACCAATTTTTAGCAAACCTGGCATAGCAGTATTAGAAAGAATGTATACGATTTCGGTTGAATTCATTTTTCTCCTGAGTGTCTAACGCCTGCCAGTATTAAGCGGCATCGGACTGTATGGCCTTGTTAGCCGTGAACAACTCGATGTCAGGCAAATTGTCAATAACGTTTTGATAGTTTTTATACTTGGTAAGCAAGCTAGTAATAATTGGTAAAGGCTCTGGCCAAATTTCAGGTAAATCAGCTTCGCCTAGTGTAACAAGGGAAAAAGCTAATCTTTCGGTTGGCGGACAAAACTCAGCCTTTACATCTTGCTTGTTACCCCTAGCATCAATGCGATACCAACCAAATTGTTCTAGATATACAGCGTTTAAACCATGAAGACAAAACAGTGGGCTGTCAGTAATAGTTATCCGTTGATAGCATAATCCTGCTGGTATTTCATTAGCGCGGAGAAGAGCTGCCAATAAATGGCTTTTTGCGTAACAAAAACCAGTACGATATTTCAAGACATCAGATGCCTTGCAAGTGACTGGGTTTTGCTGATAATCCCAGCTATGTTTTATTTCATCTCGAACAAACTCAAAACAGTTTTTAGTGATTTCATCTTGCGTTGAAACACCTTGAGCAAGAACTTGCGCTTGCTTAAATACAGCAGGACTATTCCAATCAATAACTTCTGCAGATTCTAAATATTTATTCATAATCTTAATTTTGAAAGCCGACTAACGCCCCTCTAATAAGTGAGACATGTGCGGGCGAGCGATTTGCACAGCAAATGGCATGATAGCCTTGGTAAATCTTGATTTAGAGCTTGGTTATATGGTTTTACGTGCAAATATGTGACTTGCATGGCTAGCATGTCCTGACATTGTTGAATTTTCAACTACCTGAGACTGCTCGACATTGAACCCGTCTAGTATGATCTTGAGTTCCCTTTGTTGACTGTGCCACATTGGAACTCCTGCACTGGAGGTGAATCTCTGGCTTTGTTCGGAACAAAATTCAGCCAAATAAAGAACACCATTAGGCTTTAGTACTCGACGAAGTTCTATCAATATATGCTTGCGAACATCTTGGTTAGGGATACATGTGAAAACAGCACACGTTACTATTGAATCAAACTCATTATCTGCGAACGGCAGTATCGAGCCTGGAAAATATCGTAAATCTAGATGTGGAAACTCGATTAAACCCCTATTTATCATTTTTATTGAGCAGTCTATACCAACTAAATGACGATAACCTAAATGATAAAGTTGATTTGCAATACGACCATAACCGCAACCAAAATCAAGGATTTTAGCCTCTTGCGATACAGTTTTTACAAAGTTCTCATCTGAAATTTCAAGATTGAAGTCAACATTCTCTGCCACGCTATCCCATTCGCTCAATGAGTAACTCCTTTAATCATATAACGCCGTGCTCACCGGTAAATTAGGAGCGTAGCGAATAATTTATCCGAGTGCATCACCTTGTGTGCGCCCGGCATGGGCGTGAACTAATGGGGTTAAAGTCCCCTGTATGTGATCCTGTGTTAAGTCAGATTCTTAACATGACACAGTCAGGCATAACAAACCAATGGTTGGCATATCAAGGGCTTGTATCAATCAAGAAATTGTGGAGTGTGATTTACTACCCGACCACGGCCCGGTAACTTCGTGAAACGCCTAGTGCGGACCCGCATGCTAGGTGTTGTGGGGGCTGGGGGAGAAAAACCCTCGGCTACACGATTATAACTATTTTCTGATGTAGTTGAAATCAGTTTTCCCTGCCTTACCTGCCAACTTCAACATTCCCTCTAACCCACTAGCATCATCAATCTCACCTTGAACTTCTGCTTGTCTAATTTCTATATACTTTTTCAGAAATTCTGTCGATGATCGGATAACCAAAGTAAGGTATTTTGAAAACCTTGTACTATCAGGTGGATAATTTAGATCTGTTTCGGAATCAAAAATCTTATGCTTTTGCTCGCCATCAACATAAGAGTTGATAGCCGTTTCTAAAATCAGCTGATTAACAACATAAGCGACCGCTGGATCATCCATTTTATTCAAAAAGAGCCTTATTTCAGGGTTCCATTCTAGAGCTTTGTTAACCAACTCTTGTTTAAAATGCCCCACAAATGTATTACGCAGATATCTTGCAAATTCACACTCTTTTGAGAATGTTCTATAAAATTTGCTTAGCTCTGGGTGATGCTGATACATTCTCCGTATTGTCACTTCGAAATGAACAAGATTCGCAACAGATATGAATCCTTGTTTCAGAAGCACCATACTTGGCATATCACCGATGCCATTTTCTGTGAATGGAGTATCTATAGACACTAGATCTGCTTTCAGTATTTTTGCTTGTAAGAATTGTTCCACTGAACTCTCGCTATAGTTATTAGCTAGTTTTCTAGATAACCCTAACCACCACCTGGCCTTGACAAATCACAATCTGCCAATATGTTTATATCCTAACTAGTATCCCCTGGATCTAAGTGTTATCTAGAATCGTGTTATCATACCATGGACCAGTTGCCTGTCAATCTTATAGCTCGGGACACCGCATTCTTGGTGACCAAGGGCATAGATAGGAATTAACACCGATTTTATCTTAAATGGGTAGGATGTTATCTTGATTTCTGCACTAAATATTCCTTCAATTGAAGCGAAGTTCATTCCTTGCCTGCATTTGTAATAAAGCTTAAAATCAAAATCCAACAACCGTCCTTGGTAGGCCAAGCAATGAAAGCGGTTGGGCTTTTATGGGCGATGGAAAAGACTAAAGGCACAAACCGAGTAGAAACTGTGACAGTGCCATAAAAATTCAGCCGCTCATGCAAAAATCAACCATTTAAAATGGTAAAAATGGATCAAAATATTCCGCATCTACGCATGGTGCCTCAATGATATTCCACTCTGGTAAATCTATGGTAAAGAAAGTGCAGGATGAAATGCAAAATTGTGCTGACTGGGCGCAAGTTTATGCCGAGCTCGAAAACGCCATCAAAATCAAACATTATTCGCCGAGAACGCTGAAGTCATATGTTGGCTATACAAAGCAATTTCAAGCCTTTGTCAAAAGTAAAAGCCTTGAATTAGTCGAGGTTGCGGATGTAAAGGAGTTTTTGACTTACATGGCAGTAAAAATGAAGGTTTCAGTATCGAGTCAGAACCTGGCTTTCAGCGCCTTGCTTTTTCTGTTTCGTAATGTGTTTAAAACTGAATTCGGCAAAATAGACGGTATTGTCCGTGCAAAAAGAAGACTCTCTATTCCTGTTGTCTTATCGCGAGGGGAGGTAGATAGAATACTTTCTTTACTTCAAGATCCATATAGATTGATGATTAAGCTCATGTACGGTTGTGGACTTCGCATTTCAGAATGTATTTCACTCCGAATTGATAACTTCAATTTTGAGATGGGAATACTCACTATCCACGATGGTAAGGGAAAAAGAGACCGTACAGTCCCCATCCCCGAAACCCTTAGAACAGAATTGGAGGAACAGCTTGGGTCTATTTCCAGGCTGCATGATAATGACATCAAGACAGGTTATGACGGTGTGTTCCTGCCAGAAAGACTGGAGGAAAAATATAAAAATGATGCAAAGGAATTCATCTGGCAATGGTTCTTCCCAGCACAGAAATTAACCCATGTCTTTGAGCGTGGGGAAAACCTTCGTTTCCATACCCATGAGACATCATTGCAAAAAGCACTGAGAAGATCCGTTCTGAAGGCAAATATTCCTAAGAAAATCACCTCACATACCTTTCGACATAGTTTTGCCAGCCATTTGCTACAGGCAAATTATGATATTCGAACGATCCAGAAACTATTGGGTCATTCTGATGTCAGAACCACAATGATCTATACGCATACAGTGAGAAGCAGCACGTTGAAAGAAGCAAAAAGCCCTTTAGATTTTTGATTATTCTTAACTCTATTGCTTGAAGACTGAATTAATTGGTTCGATGGGAATCTTAATCTTCTCGGCATAGTAGGAAATTCAGAAGATTTATATTTCCCTTAGCAATCTCAGGCATACAGATTCTTTTTGATCCAACACAAGTTAAAAGATATAAATACCATAAACCCGGTCATTAATTTGACCGGGTTTTTTAGTCTTTTGAGAAGGAAACTCTTCAGGTGGCGCTCCAATACAGGGGGATGTCGGTAAATGGAAAGGAAGTTGTAACAGGTGTCTTGAGAAAATCGCCGTTGAGGGATAGAAAATATGGCAACTGATTTCTAATGAGTTGAACCTGTACCTGTTTAGCGGTGGTTCAACTCGATTCAATTTGGACTTTGGAGTAGGCGAAGGTTATAGATGATAGCCAGAATGGCTGTCGGTGGAGGTGGTGCTGAATAGTTACAAATAAGGTAACATGAAACCTGTTGAAGAGAAGTTGTCGAGATAAGCATCAGTCCCAACCATATCGCTACAAATTAACACAGCAGCTGAGCAAACACCTGTGGGGCAGGGACTTTAACTCCACAGATAAACAGTTACGAGGGAGAAGGAATGGAAGCGCTGAAAAAAACTACGGTCTCTGGAGGGTATGGTTTTAGAAATCTGCTTTTTTTCTTGCTTCTGTACATCTTCGGCAGTCCTTTTCTGGCAACCTATCCATCTCTTGCAATTCTTGTTCATACCAGTTTGTCGGTAACCCTGCTTTTTAGCGTTTATGCTGTAAAAAAAGAGCAAAATTACCGCACCACCGCAATGGTTTGCCTCTTACCGGTTCTCGTCTTGTACTGGCTCGGGATCTATAACCTTATTCCCT
The DNA here is from genome assembly GCA_002733995.1 of Desulfotalea sp. Lineage (GTDB taxonomy): Bacteria > Desulfobacterota > Desulfobulbia > Desulfobulbales > Desulfocapsaceae > Desulforhopalus_A. Next base: position 8,662 of record NVXR01000017.1, read on the forward strand.
TTAGCAGGGTATTTTCCTTCGCTCTCCTGAGTATTTATTTCGCTCTTCTCATCTTTTCTTTTGCAGCTCAGATAGCAAGAGATAGACAGGTCACGCTTAATATCATCTACGGGGCACTCTGTATTTACCTCATGCTTGGACTATTCTGGGGCGGATTGTACGCCCTCTTGTATGAACTCGATCCAACATCATATGCAGGTGCACTTTTACAGCAAGAAGTGAGCAGTAATTTTCATGTTTTTATCTATTTCAGTATGGTCACCTTGACGACACTGGGGTATGGAGATATTACCCCGCAAACACTAGGTGCCAGTTCTTTGTGTCAGATGGAGGCTATAATTGGCCAATTATTCACCACAGTAGTCATTGCCTGGCTTGTTGGTAATTACGCTTTCACCAAGAAAATATCCGAAGAATAAGGGCGTCAAGAGACGACATTCAGGCATCAAAACCACTTCTATCTACAGAAGTGGTTTCTGCTTAAGCGAGCACCATGCCGGAGAAATCATACAAGATGCTTTTACCAAATAACAACGGTATTACGGGTAATCTTCGTTTTGTATAGCAGTGCATCGGCTTTACTATATAAAACACTATTTCTAATGCATTCTCTACGTCCACTACTGCCCCAGCAGAAATAGTGAGCACACTACTTACCTCGCGTCCCAGGTGCTCGCCTATGCAGTATTGCCACTCTTCTGGCGATACCATGACTATGGCCTGGCAACCCCGGTCAAAGATCGGGGTTCTCTGCCCTGTAGAAGCACGTTTTACAAGACTCTACTACACCTGCTTTACGCCATTAATGATTACCTGGGTGGCACGTTTCGTATGCAAAATGATATGGGTATACAGCTCTTCTGCATTTTCAATGGAATCAGGGAGTGTACAGACAATCATATCCGCATCTTTACCTTGCGTCAGTGTGCCTTTTTCTACCCCCAATGCCCTTGCCCCATTACGGGTTGCTGCGATCAGCAATTCTTTAGCCAGGGTATTAATATTTACACTCCAGTGCATCATTAACGCATTTCTCAGTTCATCAAACATTGATAGAGAGTTATTGGAACTTAAGCCATCTGTACCAATCGAGTAGTCAATATCGATGAGTTTTGTCAAATCAAGCCTTGTATTGTTCAAGATTCTGTTTGAGGTCACACAATGATTGATCGTTGCCCCTAATTCTCTGATGGTGCCTAGCTCTTTAGGGGAAGCTGCAACACAGTGAGTAAAAGACAGATGTTTTATATTGTTAAACTGATGCAGAAAGTCCAGCGGTTTTGTCGCAGCCTTATCCTGGCCGAGAAAATCGTTAAAAAACGTTAAGAAGGCCCCCTCATCATTGTGTAACCACAAAGACTCTTCTTCTGATTCCATAAAATGGGCAGTGACAGACAGATTCTCTTCTCTTGCAATATTTAGAACCAGTTTGACTAAAGATGGATGTGTTGAGTATGGGGAATGAATTGCAATGGCAGGAATAAATGAAGGCGACTGATTGCATTTTGCCCTGTTAATTCGTGCCTTGAAATCGGTCAATGAAGTATCAAGCGCACCGATATCTGAACCAATCACCTCTGTATAGTAAACCGTGTTAATGGGTGATTTAAGACACGCCTCCATATCAAGGCCTTTGGAGCTGATGGCACCTATGGTCGTTGTTCCTGAGTGTAACATCTCCGTTAACCTTGCTGAAATCAAGGTAGTATTCGCCCGTTTTATGAGCGTGTCTCTATGGCTCATTACTGAATGTAACCACGCCATAAAGTTGCCATACTTTAAGGTTGTTCTATTTGCACTAAACTCTAAATGAACATGGGAATTAATCAGACCCGGCATTAAAACAGTGTTCTCACCACAGTCTTCAATTGTAATATCCGGGTATTTCTTTTTGATATGTGCAACCTGGCCTACATCAACAATCTTATTGTCATATACGATGGCCCCATTTTCTATGATGGTGCTGTTGTTATCAAGACATAGAAGCCAAGAGGCTTTTAGAATTTTCATTATTATCCCTGTTGTTACCTGTACCTATTCCGAATTCCTGCCTGTCCTGTGCCTCTGCAAGAACTCGTCAAAGCCCATGGTATCAGAAGCTTCTATTTGTTTTTGCTTAATAACAGATTCATCTGCCTGCTGGGATAGGTGTTTGAACATATCTTCATCCAAATCTAATTGGTTCAATGATTTTTTATGCTCTTTACTCTTTGCCAATATCCATTGGCTATAGTCCAGCCCTGATTCCTGTAGAGAGCTTAGCACCATAGCTGATGGGGTTTTTGAAGAATCAACAACCTTTTGCAACTGAGCCTTCACCGAGAGGCTATATGCATTTGTATGGTGTAATTGGTCGAGGAGTTTGGCGGTTGCTTCAAATTCACCAAGGAGCTCTGTGCCCGCGGCCTTAAGGCCTGTCTCGCCGGTAAGGCCTGAAAGCTCTAAACCCGGTTCTCGCCCTCTGGTGGTCACTTTTTGCAAATTCTCATTAATTTTATGGCATTCTGCCGGGCTAAGGATCTCCCCCCCCATCAATAAACAGCTGACAAGAAATATATCCAAGAATAAAGCCTGGGAGACGTCAATGCCAACAGGTAGAAAGGGGTTGATATCAGTATTTCTTACTTCAATGTATTGAACACCTCTATGGTCCAGTGCCTGCAATGCTGTTTCATCGGTACCCGCCAAGCGTTTCGGACGAATATCACTGTAGTATTCGTTATCAATCTGCAATACGGTGGTGGCCAGCTGTCGATAAACGCCATCCACCTTAACACCAATTTTTTCATAAGCGGGATAAGAGGTGTTGATTGCCTCGGATAAGGATTTAAGATAGGTCTCTAAGTGGTTGAAACAGATTTGCAATGACGATTGAGCATTTGTCGAATATCCAAGATCACTCATGCGCAGCGAAGTGGCGTAGGGGAGAAAGAACGTTTCCTTGTGCAGGGGGGTAAGATTGTGCTCTTTTCCTGTCATAAAAGAACGAGACAAGGCGGGTGAGGCTCCAAAAAGATACAAGAGTAACCATGAATGTCGGCGGAAATTACGTATCATGGTGAAATATGAAGCTGACCTGAAAGACTGCAGATCATCCTTATTTTTCTTTTGTAACTGTAACGATTTCCAGAAATTATCCGAAAGAGAAAAATTGTAGTGAATACCTGCAATGCTCTGCATCATCGTGCCATAACGATGTTTAAGCCCAAGCCGATAAATATGCTTCATTTGTCCTATATTGGACGACCCAAATTCAGCAAGAGGAATGGTTGACGCATCTTTAATCTGACAGGGCATGCTTCCAGCCCATATCAATTCATTACCAATATGAGCATATGTGAATTGATGTGCCTTAAAAAGAAAGTCTAAAACATCTACCGGTGCAGAGAAAACAGGGGTAATGAGTTCAAGAAGCGACTCTGAGAAATCAGTAGTGATGCTACTGTTAGTCAGAGGAGCGCCGAGAGAAGAAGGATGTGGGGCGAGGGAAAGACCTCCAGAGGTGTCTACCCGTAAGCCTTCTTTTTCAATGCCATGCATTGCTTCCTTCAGGTATAGGTACGTTCCGCTGCTCTTTAACTCTGCGAGTTGTTGTTGTAAATCTGAATCCATACTGTTTTCCATCTCATTGAATAATGGGTTGAACGTTGTTTTGTGGCGACCTAAAGAGTCGTGCTACACAACCAATAAACATTTGTAAAAGAATGTCTCACTTGAAATATTGATGTTGGTATTTATCCTATTGTATACCGTTTATTACAATAACGAGCAATTACCCGAATTTAAATATAAAGATGAGTTATTGAGGAGAAACAATGCCGCATTATGATCTATTTGTTTTAGGTGGAGGGTCTGGAGGAGTTGCTTGTGCCCGAACTTCTGCATCTTTTGGAGCCAAGGTCGGTCTTGCCGAGGCGGATCGTTTAGGCGGAACCTGCGTAAACAGGGGATGTGTGCCAAAGAAGTTTCTGGTTTACGCCTCCCATGCAGGTGAAGATATTTGTAATAGTACGAGTCTTGGCTGGTCGGTTCAGACGCCACATTTTGATTGGCCTCGTCTGCGCGACGGAGTGCAGACAGAACTCAGACGTCTCAATGGTATTTACGAAGGTCTGCTCGAGAAATTTAATGTTGATGTTTTCGCAGGTACAGCGCGTTTTATTGATGCTAAAACGGTTGAGGTCAACGGTGAAATTATTACTGCAGATCGGTTTATGGTCGCGACAGGGGGCACACCTTTTGTTCCCGACTTTCCTGGACGGCAGCATGTTATTGTAAGTGATGACGCCTTTCTCTTGGAGTCTCTGCCCAAATCCATGGCTATTGTGGGTGGCGGTTATATTGCCCAGGAATTTGCCGGAATATTCAATGGTCTAGGTGTCGATGTAACGGTGATTGCCCGTTCTTCAAGGTTGCTACGGGGCTTTGACGCCGATCTCTCAGAACATTTACAAGCTGAACAGACCAAAAAGGGTATTAAATTCCAATGCGCAACCCACATTGAGCGTATTGAAAAGACGGATACTGGCTATAGGATTCACTGTAAAGAATGCGGCAACCGTACCTTTGACACAGTGCTTTACGCCACAGGTAGAAGGCCAAATATCAAAGGGCTTGGTCTAGAAGAAATTGGCGTTTCTGTAACCGCTAACGGTGCTATTAAGGTCGACGAAAAAATGCAAACTTCGGTGGATGGCATCTTTGCCATCGGCGATGTGACAGACCGTGTCAACCTCACTCCGGTGGCAATACACGAAGGTCGAATCTTTGCTGGAAATCATTTTGCGGACACTCAAAATATGATGGATTATGAGCTGATCCCCACAACTATTTTCAGTCAACCTCCACTAAGCACCATTGGCTTAACCGAAGCACAGGCGAGAGAGCGCTATGCCAATATTGTCATTTATAAGTCAATTTTTAAGCCAATGAAATACTCCCTTGGCCAGATCAATGAAAAGACATTGATGAAACTTGTTGTTGATTCTGCAAGTGATCGTGTCGTTGGTGTACATATGGTCGGTTCAGACGCGGGGGAAATAATTCAGGGCTTTGCAGTTGCACTTAAAGCAGGGGCCACCAAGAAGGATTTTGACCGGACAGTGGGAGTACATCCAAGTAGTGCAGAGGAATTTGTTACCATGCGAGAACCTTTTGTTGCAGACTAATAGTCTCTTTTAGTTTATTAACTGGTGCGGGAGTTACTTTTAAGCACATTTTACAAGGAAAAGAGTGTACTTCCGGTTGAGCGTTAAAACCAATCCAACACAAGGTTTACCATTGTATTTTCAAGGCGACATTGCAAATATTGTCGCTAACAACTCATCATAGAAACATAGAATAATGTCAATTTTCCTAAGGAAAATGAAGTTGACGGGGAAGAAAACCATTCCTATTGTTCAAGCATCATTATAAAACATTCTTCTATACGATATAGTTCAAATTATTTTAGATACTGCTATGGATTATTACAAGGTTCTTGGGGTGGACAAAAGTTCTGCCCAAACAGATATTAAAAAGGCGTACAGAAAACTGGCGCTCAAGTATCACCCCGATAAAAATAAGGGTGATAAAGCCTCTGAAGCAAAATTCAAAGAGATTAGTGAAGCCTATGCTGTTCTTTCCGATACTGAGAAAAAACAACAGTATGATACTCACGGCTCTGCGGGTTTTCGCCAAAGATATTCCCAGGAAGACATTTTCAGTGGCTTTGATATAAACGATATCCTGCGGCAGTTTTCTGGCGGTGGGGGGGGCAATTTCCGTTCCGCTTCCGGCGCAGCTGGTGGGGGCAGCCCTTTCGGGTCATTTTTTAACCAAAGCAGTGGTGGCTGTGGTGGAGGCTGTCAATCCGCTCCTGAAAGAGGGCAGGACATGACATATCAGATTACTGTCAGTCTTGAAGATGTTCTCCTCGGTGCAGAGAAGACTATTTCACTGCGAAAAAATGGTTCCGCACAAAATGTCTCAGTAAAAATCCCCAAGGGGATTGAAGAGGGGAAAAAGCTACGCCTACAAGGCAAAGGTGCTCCCTCGCGTAACGGTGGACCTGCGGGCGACCTCTTCCTCAAAATAGAAATTGGTCCCAATGACTCTTTTTCTCGAAAAGGTGATGATCTTATTATTCATCGTCTTATTTCTTTTACTGAAGCCTGCCTTGGCACCAAGGTTGAAGTAGAGACCTTGGAAGGAAAGAAATTTATAGTGACCGTTGCAGCAGGAACTCCGCATGATTCAAAGCTGCGTATCAGAGGCTACGGCCTACCCGCTGGCCCCATGGGCGAACGGGGTGATTTATTTGTTCAGGTTGGGGTTAAAGTACCTAAAGAAATCACTGAAGAACAGCAGGAATCACTGGAAAAACTCCAAGCTCTTGGCTTATAATTTATAGAATTCTGCAGGCCATATTTGTGCTATTCACTCTATGGCCTGCTTTATATCGTAACAGACAACATTGTCTACGCGAAAGGCAAGGAGACGTGTTAGACACGTCATTCTACCTCCATTTTTTTTGTTTTTCTCCCCTCCCAATGTCTGTGTCGCGTAAGAGGGGAAGCTATCCGTAGACCCTCCAGCCAATAACCACCAACTCAAGGCTCGCAGTATCTCTGCAACATATCTTCTTTGCGGCTAACAGCAAAGAAACCGTAATCGCATCTGCATTTTTAACTCGAACTCCTTAATTTAGATAAAATACAACACCAACCCGACACCTCCCTGTTCTCGCCTTAAGTTATACCGTTATTTTCTCTATTATTAGAATCTCACTAGCTATTTCAACACATTGCAGCCAAATAAGATTTGGTTGTAAAGGGTCTATGGCGCCATGTATTGACCTCAAAGATTTCAGATTCCCTTTGTCGAACAATAGCTAAAGAATCCGTTTACACTTGACTTTTAGACGTTTTCTCTGATATCAGTTTAATGTACGTTTTAATTGTTAGGAATAAGCTGTGGCTAACGTGGGCCTTGTCATCAATATGGCATGTCTACCGGCCCATTTTCGGGGGAATTAGAATGTCTGACGTGGTGCAGGGAAAAGTTAAGTGGTTTAATGCAAGCAAAGGTTACGGTTTTTTAGAAAGATCTGATGGTGAAGCTGATATCTTTGTTCACTATAGTGCCATACAGGGGGAAGGATTTCGTAGTTTAGAAGAAGGTGAGGCCGTTGAATTTTTAATTTCTAAAACAGACAAGGGGCTCCAAGCCGAAGAGGTCAACAGGCTCAACCCAGCCTGAATCGGTATACGATCTAAATTATGCAGGCCATATGAGTAAAACTCATTTTTCTCTATAAAAACAGCGATCACACTCAAATCATTAACTGTAGTCATCTCCTTTTGTAGAGAACACTATTTTTCTCATATTTACCACCCCTCCTCAAATAACAGTTTCAGAGAAACGGCAATACTTTTGCAAAGTTGAGATAGAGTTGCATGTCAGTATCCTCAATGGTTAGCATATCCAATACTGTTGATCACGGCGTAATCAAGTTGAAATCATCCCTCACCTAAGACAAAGAGGCTTGTTTTGAAATGAGTCTTTTTTAATGCATTTTCTCTCACTTCGTGGCATACCTTCCATCTTTTTATACAATTATGGAATCATATACATTCACCGCACATTCACTTGAGCAAACTCAAAAATTCGGGCATCTCTTAGGGGCCTATGCAAAACCTGACTTTGTCTATTGTCTCGACGGTGACCTCGGTGCTGGAAAGACCACCCTTACACAGGCAATAGCGGGGGGGCTAGACCTCGATGACGGGGAGTACATTTCAAGCCCTTCGTTTGCTATAATGCATGAATATCCAGGAAGTGTGCCCTTATATCACATGGATTTTTATCGCCTTTATGGGGCCGATGACGTCTTGGCCCTCGGATTTGATGAATATTTTTTCAAAAAAGGCCTTACGGTTATCGAATGGTCACAACGGGCACCTGAGATTCTACCCGAAGAACTTCTTACAGTTGAGATTACAAGAGTGAGCGATAATTCTCGTTTTTTTGCATTACACGCTACCCCATTGTACATTCCACTTTTACAGAAAATCTCAACACATTTCCCTGCAACTGACTGAGGCTACAATTCCCTAAATATGATTACATGTCTTACATGTTGATCATATTTTGCTCTCCATAGGTAAACGAAAACACAATAATGTATCGATGATACATCCCCCCGAGCCCATAGCGATAAAATACAATGAAGAAAAAAACTATTATTTTCAATGATTGCCTTAAGGCCTTTACTGAGGATCAGGACAAGGCTATTACTCCAGAAGAAACGCTGAAGATTTTTTACTCCAAGATTGAAGGGCTTGACCTGAAAATCCTTAACGAAGTGCGAAGAATCGATAAGGGCCGTCTGGATATACCTGTCTATTTCTCGGTATGTGGAGAAGACGCCAAGGCCTTAATCGGTACTAAAAAGCAGATGGGCAAAGGAGCTTCAGCCATACAGGCAGAGGCTTCAGCCTGTATGGAGCTTGCTGAACGCTTTTCTTTTTTCTCCTTTAAAGACAATGAACAAAATTTCTTGACTGGCGATTACAATGAGATGATCTCGGCGGGCTATCCGGTTCTGGATCTCAGCTACCTTCTGCAATCCGTACATGACAGTACGGCGGATACCGAGCTATTGAAGATGTTGCTCGCAGATATTCCAATGCAATGGACCTGGGGAACAAATATCACAAGTGGGCAAGATGTTCTGATCCCATTTTCATGGTTTTTTGCTATCAACGAATTCAACGGACCTTCTGCAGGTAACACCAATGAAGAGGCTGCACTTCAAGGTATATGTGAGATAATTGAGAGACACGTCTGCTCTGTCATTAATAACCAAAAAATAAAAACGCCTAAAATCGATCCAGCATCTGTAAAAGATCCGGTGGCAAAAGATCTCTTACAGAAGTTTCAGGACAACAACATTGATCTGTATCTCAATGACTTCAGTTTAGATACAGGGTTATGTACTATTGGTGCCCTAGCTATAGACAGATCGACCTTTCCCGAAAAAAGTGAAATTGTATATACAGCAGGAACCACCCCTGAGCCCGAAAAAGCAATTATCCGCGCTGTAACCGAAATTGCCCAACTGGCTGGAGACTTCAATTCAAACTCCAACTACGTTGCCTCTGGACTACCGAAGCCACTTTCAATGGCAGAGGTTGCTTACGTCACAGAAACCACAGTAACGACAACTGTGGAAGAAATAGTAAACATCAGTAACGACAATATTAAAGTAGAAGTCGATAACTGTGTAAAAGCTATCAAAAACATTGGAATGGATGTTCTGATGATTGACGTAACCCATGAACAATTGAACATACCCGCATTTTATACCATTGTTCCCGGCGCCCATTTTCGCGAGAGATCTATGATTAATAATGTGGGCTTGTTTTCCGCAAAGCTTGTGGTTGAGTTAATTACAGATGCCAAATTACTTGAAGATAAACTACAGCAGATGGAAGGGTTACTGCCCGAGGCCTATTATATCGAGTTTTACCGGGGGAGAAACTATTTCAATATGGGATCTCCAGAAGCCGCTCTAGGTCATTTTGAAGCTGCTCTTCTACAGAATCCCGAAGCTGAAGATCTCCCTTATATTTACTCTTTTATGGGTACTTGCCTGAAAGATCTAGGTAAATATGAAGAAGCTATTACAAAGTTAACCATCGGCCTTAACGAAGATACAGAAAGACCTGATCTGCACAATACCCTCGGGGTGTGCTACTTTAAACAAAACAACTATGAACAAGCTATTGTTCATTTTCAACGAGCCGTGGAGCTCAATCCGGCGTCTGGCATCGATTATGCGAATCTGGGAGTAAATTATAGTAAGCTAGGAAAAACAGAACAGGCCGCTGAATTTTTAACAATTGCTTTAACTCTTGACCCAGAATTGGATTTTGCCAAGGATTTACTGGCCAGCCTGGTACAGAAATAAGACGTAATGAATAGCTTGAAAATGGCTTAACGGGATTAGGTTGGGTTTAAACAACTTAATCCCTGCTCGATGGTGTCAAACGTCACAACTTTCTCTATATTGTTCTTAAGCACTTCAGGCATCACAAAGCCACAACCTCGACTATCAGCCTTAGAAAGTAGTCCAAATCTCACCAGCATATCCTCAACTGGTGGCTGTACTCCGCAGAGGCCAAGCAAACGAATGTTTGGATTCATAAGAACAGAGCCAAGTACACCTATCACGCTAGAGTTAATGATATTAAAAAGTGACAAATCTACGAGTAAAAATGTATCCAGATTTTTTGGGTCTTTTTCATCAACGGTTATACATTCGATGATGGCAGTTTTCATCTGAGCCAAACCTTCTTTTACAGTTGTTAGTTCGTCTGTTTTTATGATACAGACTTTTGCATTTTTCACAGCTATTTCCCTATGTAAGATCTCGTTATGTGAACCCTTTGAGCTACAACGCTTAACGATTTCTCACCAATAAGCTTCCCCCCTTACCGCGAAAAAGCTCAACCAAATTGTTTACCTCTTAGGTATTAATGGTATCATCTGCCCGAACGAATAACAAATTACATCATCCATATTCCAAAAACAATATCTAACCAGAAGCCATACGTACATGTTATAAAAGATAATTTAACAATGCTGCAGTAATACAACGCCCATGGAACATGGCCAGCTAAAGCAACATCGCCTGTCAACAGGTAAGGCCCGGGGAGGTTGCGACGTAACAAACGCTGTTTTAAGTGTAAAATCCGAACTCTGCGTTTCTACTAATAAAAATATTATGACATAAAATTATTGTATTGATCATAAGTTCTTAGTAAGGTTTTTTCTCTTTGTTTCTTTCACAATCTCAACAACTTTCAAGGCCTATGCACGACAAACAGATTTACCTGTTAAGACATGGGGACACTGGTCTAAAACAACAATACGTAGGCTCCTCAGACGTGTCTCTGTCTCCCCAGGGCGTGGATGACATAATAAAAAGCTGTTCGTATCTGTCAACTATCGATTTTGACGCTGTACTCTGTAGTCCAATGAAGCGTTGCGTTCAAACCGTCGCTCAGCTATCTTGTTCTTGTCCTGTTCAGTTTCTTGATTTCTTAAGAGAAATTGACTTTGGCAGGTGGGAGAAAAAAAAATTCGTAGATATAGTCCAAACAGACAAGACTGCTGTTGATTTATGGGTGAACAACCCTGATACATTTACTTTTCCAGAGGGGGAATCCCTGGAAAACTTTCAGCAAAGAATTACAACAGCTGCTCAATATCTTCACAGGTCAAAAGCTAAAACTATACTTGTGGTCTGCCATGGTGGGGTGATTCGTCATCTACTCTGCAATCTTCTAAAAATCCCCAAAGAACAGTATCTTCTTTTCGAGATACAATCTGGCTCTTTTTCCATAATCAGATTGCACGAGGAAGGTGGTGTTTTAACGGGTCTTAACCATAGAGGTTAATATTGTCGAAACTTATTTTAATAACTGGTGGCGCCAGAAGTGGTAAGAGTTCCTATGCCCTCGAAGTTTGTGAAAACATTTCAGACAAGCGTCTTTTTATTGCGACCTGTCCAACCATAGATTCTGAAATGAGTGAGCGGGTGCTGCGGCACCAGGAAGAAAGGCAGGGCAGGGGGTGGGTGACCGTTGAATGTCCCGTCGCCCTCGAATCAATATTGCAAACAAAGGCGAACTCTTTCAAGGTGGTTCTACTTGATTGCGTGACCCTCTGGGTAAACAATGTTCTGTATGCTTATGAGCAAGAGAACAAAGCCCTTACTGATTTCATCATTAAAGAAAAAACAAAAACCTGGTTAACAGCGGCGGCAAAGATGAACGCCACGCTTGTTTGCGTAACCAATGAAGTAGGCGGGGGAATTGTCCCGGAAAACCCTACGGCAAGATTATACAGAGATCTGGTGGGAACTGTAAACCAAACCATAGGTAAGATGGCCGACGAAGTCGCTCTTGTCTCCTGTGGTGTCCCTCTCTATCTAAAAAAATAAGGTAATTATTCAGCACCAGTCCAACGGCGTCATGGGGATCTTCGTAGGTAGCATCTGTATGCTTCACGTACCCAAAACAAACGGATTTGCAGCAGAGGTAAAGAGCTACAGACAGCGGCTTAACCGCTAGTGGAATGCTGCTGAATAGTTGCAAAGAAAAACCATTGAGGAGTTCTAACATTATGAGTTTACTTGAACGTACGTTACAAGACATTTACCCCCAGGACAGTTCTGCAAGAGACTTAGCAAAGGAACGCTTAGACCATCTGGCGGTCCCCCACTGGGCCTTGGGTGACTTAATGGATCTGGCTATTGATATCGCCGGAATGACGAGAACGATCACTCCCAGTCTCAAAAACAAGGCCATAGTAATCATGGCCGGTGACCATGGGGTTGTAGCAGAAGGTATTTCAAAGTTCCCCAGTGAAGTTACCCCTCAGATGGTCTACAACATTGTCAATGGTGGTGCTGGGATTAATGCCCTGGCTGACCAGGTGAATGCCAAGGTCGTTGTTGTGGATATGGGGGTCAACGCAGACCTCAATGAGCTTGCAAAAACCGGGAAAATTATAAATAAAAAAGTTGGTCTTGGTACTAATAATATTGCCGTCGGTCCCGCCATGAGTAAGGCAATGGCTGTACGTGCTGTTGAATCCGGAATTGATATTGCCAACGATCTCGCGGCAACAACAGATATATTTGGTACCGGGGATATGGGAATTGGCAACACCACTCCCTCCGCTGCCATTGCGGCTGTTTGTACCAAAAAACCGGTAGAAGAGCTCACAGGCAGAGGCACCGGACTTGACGATAGCCAATTACTACACAAGATTGAAGTGATAAAGAAGGCACTTGAAGTAAATTCTATCAATCCGTCCGATGGCTTAGATATTCTTGCTAAAGTTGGTGGCTTTGAGATTGGAGGGATTGCGGGCCTTATACTAGGGGCTGCAGCCCATCGTAAGCCTATTATTATTGATGGCTTTATATCAACTGCAGGGGCTTTAATTGCTAATGCAATCGAGCCTTTTGTTAAAGATTACCTCATCTTTGCCCACAGATCTGTGGAACCAGGACATAAGGCAATGCAGGAGCATCTTAAATGTAAGAAACCATTATTAGATCTGAATTTCAGATTAGGTGAAGGAACGGGTGCTGCCGTAGCTATGAATTTAGTTGAATGCGCCGTTGCTGTTTTAACCAAGGTGTCAACTTTTGAGGAAGCAGCCGTAGCCGTTGCTGATAAATAAGACCACTTATGCGAGATAATAAAGCCATATGGTTCAAAGAGCATCTTGCCGGTTTTCTTGCTGCACTGCGATTTCTCACAGTTATTCCTGCTCAATGGAATGTAGACCGGGATAGTGAATTTTTCAGGAAGAGTCTTTCTTTCTTCCCTGCTATTGGTTTACTGATTGGTACTGCCGGATATCTGCTCACCACGGTAGCGTTGTGGCTATTTCCCCAGCCTGTGGTCGCTTGTCTAGTTATTTGTTATCTCGCATTTATATCCGGTTGCCTGCACATCGATGGACTCTCCGATAGTGGTGACGGTCTGCTCAGTTCAAGATCAAGAGACCGTTCAATGGAAATCATGAAGGACAGTCGTGTTGGAGCAATGGGGGTTATCGTTACTGTTCTGGTCATTCTTGCCAAATTTAGCGCCCTTATCTCAATAGATTCTGCCCATCTTGCCACTGCTGTGTTTTTTATGCCTTTTGCGGGGAGGGTGGCAATTCTTTGCGCCATGGCAGCTCTTCCGTATGCCCGTACTGAAGGTGGGATCGGTGCCTTGTTTTACAGTGATTCGGTTAAAAAAATTGCCCTCTTCGCGCTCCTGCTTTTAACCGGTTTGCTCTTCGCCTTCTCCGGTGGACGAATGTTTGTGGTTCTGTTCATGCTCTTCCTGGTTTTTTATCTCTTTAACAGCTGGTGTAAAGCTAAGATCGGTGGGGCAACCGGTGATACTCTTGGTGCGAATTGTGAACTTGCAGAGATGGCTGTAGCACTTGCCTTTTCAGTTTCTTTTTCTTTTTTCTCGTGAAGGATTATCTGTAATGAAAACGTTTGAACATGGTGGAAACATACATAAGGCGTTTCGAGAGGCGGGTAAAACAGCCGAAAAGATCCTCGACTTTAGTGCTAATATTAATCCACTGGGACCACCGGAGTGGCTTCGACCTCTTCTCTCAAGGGAACTAGACCAAGTCTTCCACTACCCGGATCCAGATAACCTGAAACTTATTGGGGCAATTGCACAACACCTCGACATCAATCCAGACTGTGTGGTTGCAGGAAACGGCACAACAGATTTACTCTATGCGCTTATGAGATCTCTCCCCTGTAAACGCGTAGTAATTCCTGTTCCTAGCTATGTTGATTACGTGAGAGCTGCTGAAATCGCATGCAAAGAAGTAGCGTTTTTTAAGCTGAAGGAAGAGGATGAGTTTTGCCTTAATGTGGCTCAACTTAAGCAGGAACTGTGTCCTGGAGATCTTGTCATCATTGCAGTACCAAACAACCCTACAGGAAAGATTCCGGACCAGAAACAGCTCTTAGCTCTGATACAATCCTGCCCAGACACATTTTTTCTCTTTGATGAGGCCTTTCTCGATTTTATAGATGCTTATCCTTCTTTTAGTTGCGTGGCAAACAATGTTATAACCCTGAACTCCATGACAAAGTTCTACGCAATCCCTGGATTGCGTCTTGGTTTCACGACCCTATCAGTTGACCTTGCCCTACAACTCAAAAACCAGTTACCCCCCTGGACAGTAAATACTTTAGCACAGGTGGTCGGGGAGTATGCAGTTGGCGATGCAGAATACCGTGAAAACAGCATTGCTCAATGCGCAAAACTTCGTACGGAATTAACAGCGCAACTCTCTCTCATCCCCGAACTTCGGGTCTTCGACTCCACGGTAAATTACCTCCTCATTAAACTTGCCAAAGACAAGACCTCAAACCTGAAAAGTCACTGTAGAAAAGCTGGTATCCTTATACGCCCATGCGACAACTATAATGGTATAAATGAAGGGGATAAATTTTTTAGGGTGGCAGTAAGAACGAAGGAAGACAATGAAATATTGGTAGAATGCATCTCTTCCTTTTTCAAACACACCAAGCGCAGTGTTACCATAAAACAGACACCATCTCTCATGTTTCAGGGAACATGTTCCGATGCGGGCAAATCAATCTTAACAACGGCACTCTGTCGGATCATGTTCCAGGATGGGTTTAAAATCGCTCCATTTAAGGCGCAAAACATGTCTCTCAACTCCTTTGTTACTCTACAGGGGGATGAGATGGGGAGGGCACAGGTGGTTCAGGCCCAAGCCGCAAAGCTTGATCCTGACTGCAGGATGAATCCGATTCTATTAAAGCCAAATTCCGACACAGGAAGCCAGGTGATAATCAATGGCAGGCCTGTAGGTAACATGAGCGTTACCCAATATAGTAAATATAAGGCGCTCGCCTGGCCAGAAGTCTGTTTGGCATATGATCAGTTGGCCTCAGATTTTGACGCAATAATCCTTGAAGGTGCTGGTTCTCCGGGAGAGGTCAATCTCAAAAAGGCCGATATTGTTAATATGCGTATGGCGCAGTACGCCAAATCCCCAGTAATACTGGTAGGAGATATTGACAGGGGGGGCGTTTATGCCTCCTTTGTAGGTGTGATGGAGGTTCTAGCGGAATGGGAAAGAGAGTTAGTGGCCGGTTTTATAGTGAATAAATTCAGAGGGCAGGCCTCTCTACTCCACAGTGCCCACGACTACCTTAAGCTCCATACAAATCGACCTGTTTTTGGCGTCATCCCCCATATCAAAAACTTAGGAATTCCTGAAGAAGATTCAGTATCGTTTAAAAAAGGCAGCTTTAACACTGGCTATAAAAAAGACAGTATCGAGCTTGCCGTAATAAACCTGCCCCATATTTCCAATTTCACCGATGTCGAACCTTTCCTTGAAGAGCCGGATGTGACATTGCGAATTATTGACAATGTAGGCGAGTTAGGTGAACCGGATGTCATCATTATTCCTGGCTCAAAAAATGTCATCAACGACCTCGATTTCTTACGACAAACGGGGCTCATTGACGCAATTATCAACCAGTATGAAAGGGGTGTTGAGATAGTTGGCATCTGTGGCGGCTATCAGATGCTTGGTCAAAGCATCAAAGATCCACACCAGATGGAGTCAACAATAGCCGGTAAAGAGGGGGTTAGGGGGATGGGTCTCCTGCCAATGGATACGATCCTTGAAATGGAAAAGAATCTAACCCGTAAATCAGGTCTGCATCTAAGATCAGGACAAGAGATATCCGGTTATGAAATCCACCATGGGGTTTCAACGGGTACCGACAATCCGGTCCTGCGATTTAGTGACAAGACAGTATGCGGCACCTCTAAGGATGGGGATAAAGTATGGGGCGCGTATCTCCATGGTCTTTTCGATAGCGACCTATTCAGGAGATGGTTTATAGATAACCTGCGAGTCGAAAAAGGCTTAGCACCAGTTGGAAAAGTTATGGCTCCTTATGATTTAGAAGCAGCTTTTGACCGTCTTGCAGATGTGGTAAGAGATGCCATTAATATTGACGATATATATAAACTGATGAAGGTATAAATGGATTACTCTATTCAACTCACATTGTGTCTGGTTCTGGACTTCATCTTGGGAGACCCTAGGTGGTATCCCCATCCAGTACGAGGTATTGGCTGGCTGTGTAGCAAAAGTGAGTTGTTGTTTAGAAAGTACATCAAAGACGTATACCTTGCGGGGTTTTTGACTGTTTGCGCCGTGATAAGTAGCACGGCAATCATCGTCATAACCGTACTTGTTATATCTCTACACATATCTGTCTCTCTGGAACAGATTATCGCTGTAGTTTTTATCTATATGGCTCTTTCCACAAAAGACCTCCTTGTACATAGCAACCACGTTTACACTGCGCTTTTATCTTCAGACCCTATTGCAAATGGCCGCAGGGAAGTTGCTAAAATTGTAGGGCGAGATACCGGTGGCTTGAACCAAGAGGGGATAGCCAGGGCCTGCATAGAGACCGTGGGCGAAAATATGGTTGATGGTTCGACTTCGCCTCTTTTCTTCGCGGTTCTTGCAAGTTTATGCTCACCTCTGGTAGCCCTCAGTCCCATTGGCTGTTCAGCCGTGGGGATTTTTGCCTATAAGGCAATAAACACAATGGATTCAATGATAGGTTATAAAAACGAACACTATATCCTTTTTGGAAGAGTAGCTGCAAAACTTGATGACATCGTCAATTACCTTCCAGCCAGGATGAGTGGCCTGTGTCTTATTGCCTCCGCATACCTGCTTCGACTCGATGGGGCCAATGCTACAAAAATATATTTTCGAGATAACGACAAACACTCAAGTCCAAATGCTGCACACCCCGAGGCCGCAGTTGCCGGAGCATTGACTATACAACTGGGCGGCCCCTCTTCATATTTTGGCGAAATAGTAGAAAAGCCATTCATTGGCGACACTATTGTGCAAATAAGTCATCGGCATATCAAGCAGGTGAACCGACTGGTCGTTGTTGGGATTCTGATTTTTACTACCTGTCTTTTGGGGTGTCGCTACCTGCTTTACATTGTTGCCTCTTGATTATTCGATGATTTTGCTCTATTTTCCAACCATTTAACTTTTTGCCTGCTACTTTAGAATACAGATAACTATTCAGGTAGCTCTCCAATATCGCTACAACTACCTCCTCTAACTGCTCGGCAATACTTCAATGCCGTTATTCAGGCGTGAAGCATACGGATAGAGGCTATTATCGTAGGTGGAGGTCGTTAGACTGCTGCTCAATAACTACAAGTAATGAAACAGCTTATTTACAGATACGTTGCGCTTGAAACGGCAGCATCACATTTATATTTTTGAGGAGAAATTAAAAATGGAAAGAACATTTGCTATCATTAAACCTAACGCTTTTGCCGATGGAAACAGTGGCAAGATCTTGGGCCGTATCTACGAAGAAGGCTTCAAGGTTGTAGGTCTGAAAAAACTGTATATGAGCATTGTAGAGGCGGAAGGCTTCTACCACGTCCACCAAGAAAAGCCATTTTTCGGCGAATTAACTGACTTTATGGCAAGTGGGCCATGTATCGTTATGGTTCTTGAGGCGGAGGGTGCAATTAAGAAATGGCGCGATTTGATGGGGGCCACTAATCCAGCTGATGCGGCCCCGGGAACACTGAGGAAAGAATTTGGTCAATCACTGGGAGAAAATGCCACCCATGGTTCTGACGCTCCTGATACTGCAGCCTTTGAAATTGGTTACTTCTTTTCAGGCTTAGAGTTGCTGTAATCTTTTTGCCAGCTTACAGTTGAGCAACGGCTGTAAGCTAAAAAATCTTACTCTGGTTGATTTCGTTGCTCTACAAAGAATAGCGCTTTTTTCGCTTAGGTGGCTGAGCTATCATGGCCCAGCACCACACAGTCAACATCTCCTTTATGCAAAAGCACATTTAAGATGTCACCTTCATTCAGTTTCGAACTGTCCGTCACAACCTGGGTCGGTTTCCCCGCAGTATTCTTTTTTCTCACAACAGAATAACCTCTTGCCAATGTTGCCAGAGGACTGACGCTGTTAAGGAGTGCTGCCTGGGAACCTAATTTGGCTTCATGACGCGCAAGACTGTGCTGGATATGGCCAATGAGTTCTTTCTTTAGATGTAACAGATGTTTTTCCTGCACACTGATTTTGGCAAGGGGGGCCTGTGCTGCAAGCTTGGCCTGACACACCTGTAATCTATTCTCCTGACCCGACAAATAGTCTGACATCGCCTGGATAAGATACGATTTACTCAGAGTTAACCGGTGTCCCCCCTCGTTGAGTTTATTGCCAAAGCCACTCAGTAGTTTTAAACTGTGGTTGAGGCGTATCTCTTGGGAGGAGAGCATCTGTGCAAAACTTCGCTTGAGTCGTTTTTCCAGGAGGGCAATATGTGCCAGCAACTGGCTTGAATCCGAGGTCAGGACCTCCGCGGCAGCTGTTGGAGTAGGGGCACGGAAATCTGCACAAAAATCGGCAACGGTAAAGTCGACTTCATGTCCTATTCCGGTTATAATAGGGGTTTTACATTGAAAGATAGCGTCGGCAACACATTCAGCATTAAACCCCCAAAGGTCCTCCAGCGACCCTCCACCACGGCATAAAACAATAGCGTCAATCCCTGCTAAGGTGTCCGCAAATTGTATAGCTTTACTGATGTCTGCCGGTGCATCTTTGCCCTGTACAAGGACCGGAAGGATCTGAATATGTAAGGGAGATTTTCGGGTTCGAACTATTTTTAAAAAATCCTGAAGTGCTGCCCCCGTCGCAGAAGATATAACAATTATTTTTCTCGGAAAGGCGGGTAGTTCTTTTTTGATCTCCCTGTCAAAATAACCCTTCTGTGCAAGCTTCTCTTTAAGTGCCTCAAATTCTTTCTGTAACTTCCCTTTGCCAAACATCTCGACACTATCAACAATAAGCTGATAATCACCCCGAGGTTCATAGACCGTTACTCTGCCAAAACAAATAACATCCTGCCCATCACGCAGTTCAAGGCTTACATATCTTTTCTGCTGCTTAAAGAGTACACCGCGAATCTGGGCATTGCTGTCTTTTAAGGTAAAGTACGAATGGCCAGAATATGGGGTCTTAAGATTTGATATCTCGCCGCTTATGCGAACAAATCGATACTCACTTTCTAGATTGTTCTTAATTGCTTTGGTCAGTTGTGAAACTGTGAGAATAGTCTGATCTTTTGAACTGTTCATGTGGGTAAAGGTAACTAAAAAAGAATGAATGACAGAGGAACCGTTTACGAATGGACAGAGGTTCTCCTATAGATTATATTGCGCACCTACAGACTATAGTAAATTTTAAACAAAACATAAACCTTATGGAGGAAAATCGCATGTCCACAGAGAATGCGTTTAATAAACGCCTAACTGAAGAAACAACAATGGATCAGGTTGAAGGCCTGCTAGAGCATTTTAATCTACCACCAAAAACTGTCATATTTATTCGGAAAAACCAGCGTATAATCCAGGTATTTATTGGCTTGCTCATCGCCGCAGTTGTCGCTTGGGCTCTTTACGGTTCTTACATGGAAAAGCAAAGAGAAGAAGCAGCCACTGCTTTATCCATCGCTTTAGAAAAACCTGCAGCAGAGCAGGCTACTGCACTTTCGAATATTGTTGCTCAATATGGCAGAACATCCTCTTCAACCTGGGCTGCGGTAGAACTTGCTCATCTTGACATGAAGAACGGTAACTTCACAGAAGCAGCCGTAAAATATGATGCCCTGAAACAAAAAGTCGACGCAGAGAATCCCTTAAAACCGCTGGTTATCTATGGACTTGCCCAGGCGCTTGAGGCAAGTGCAAAATATACTGAAGCTTCTAGCCAGTATAACGCTCTAAAAGAATTTAAAGGCTTTGAATCGATAGGTTATATTAGTCTCGGCCGTATAGAAGAAACCCAGGGTAACTACCCAAAAGCCATCGCTATATTAAATAACTTTGTTCTTTCGGTAACTGGTGACCCTTCTTTTACACAATCACACAACGAGATTGAAGCTAAGATAGCTCGTTTAAAGGCATTACAGTGAAAATTTTCACCAGTCCAGAGCAGATGGGTGAATGGTCAAACGCGAGACATCGTGAGGGAAAAACCATAGCCCTCGTCCCCACAATGGGATGTCTGCACGACGGTCACCTCAGTCTTATTGACAAGGCAAAAGAGTATGCCGATTTAGTCATAGTTTCTATTTTTGTAAATCCTATGCAATTTGGCCCAGGAGAAGATCTTGACGCCTACCCAAGACAGTTGGAGATAGATTGCTCACTTATAAAATCCCGTGGTGCCGACCTCATTTTCGCACCTGCCGAGACGGACATTTATGACAGCTCTTTTCAAACGTGTATCTCGATCACAAAGCTTGCCTCCGGGTTATGTGGTGCCAATAGACCGGGCCATTTTGATGGTGTAGCTACTGTTGTCACCAAGCTCTTCAATATAACACGTCCTGATTTTGCAGTTTTTGGTCAAAAGGATTTTCAGCAACTGGCGATTATCACTCAACTGGTAAAGGATTTAAATATTCCTCTGCAGGTCATTGGCTCTCCTATAGTAAGGGAGACAGATGGCCTTGCCATGAGCTCTAGAAACAAATACCTCGTCGGCGAGGAGAGACAAACGGCACTCTGCTTGTCCCAATCAATTGCAAGGGCTAAAGAACTTGTGCGTGACCTTGCGGTCCCACAAGATGTGACAGAGATTATTGTGGAGGTAAAAACCATTATTGCTGCATCAGGTGCGACCGTTGAGTACGCTGAAATTGTGGACAGAAAAACTCTTGTTAGCCAGCAGCAGATTGACTCAAACAGTATTATTGTAGTCGCCGCGAAGATAGGTGGCCATGTTCGACTAATTGACAATAGCATTTTACAATAATTGACGACCGCATTAACTATTTAACAAAGCATAAATTATTATATATTTTTATATAAAAAGAGGAGTACTGATATGCCAGGATATGAAATTTTTGGAGACGAAGAAAAAAAAGAGATAATGGATGTTCTGGATACTGGCGTACTTTTCCGGTATGAATTTGGAGAACAGCGAAAGGGTATTTACAAGGTTAAAGAATTTGAAGAAAAATTTTCTAAATACTGTAACTCCTCCTACGGTCAGGCAGTAACTTCTGGAACAGCTGCCTTAAAAGTTGCCCTCACTGCATTGGGTGTTGGCCCCGGTGATGAGGTCATTACCCAGGGATTTACTTTTGTTGCAACCTGGGAGGCTATTCTAGACGTCGGTGCAACCCCCGTTTTTTGTGAGATAGACACCACCCTGAATATGGACCCGGTGGATCTAGAAAAGAAAATCACAGCAAAGACAAAATGTATCATTCCTGTGCATATGTTGGGTGCACCTGCCAGAATTCTTGAAATTATTGCCCTGGCGGATAAGAAAGAGATCCCGGTTCTTGAAGATGCGGCGCAAGCGGCAGGGGCCAGAATAAACGGCAAACATCTGGGAAGTTTTGGCCGTTGTGGCACCTTCTCTTTTGACTCTGTAAAAACTATGACCACCGGAGAAGGTGGCATGGTCATTACCGATGATGAGGAACTTTGGCGCACCATGTCTGAATATCATGACCATGGCCATGATCATAAGGTTAATCCCGGTACAAGGGGTGGGGAAGGGCGACGTTTTGTTGGATTTAACTTCAGAATGATGGAGCTCCAGGGTGCCATTGGTATCGCGCAGCTCGCAAAGCTTGATTATATTGTCAAATCCCAGCAAGCCAACAAGGCTACCTTAAAAGAGGCTGCCTCCAAGATACCAGGAGTTGCGTTCAGAACACTCGTTGATGAACAGGGTGATTCAGCAACCTTTTTAGCCTTTACGCTGCAGGACAGAGAACATTGCCTGCGTGTGAATGAATCGTTGAAGGCAGATGGCTGTGGGGCAATTAACTTTGCCGAGAACAGTTGGCATTTCTACCCTAAGTGGGAGCATCTCCTTGGGGCTAAAAGTCCTATTCATTCAGGCTATCCGTTCAATGATGGCGGTGGCAAAAAACGAATCGTTTACGATCCAAGTGCGTTGCCCCAGTCGGCGGCAATACTCGACAGGACACTGGTTTATCCGGTTTCAATAAAAATGGATACCGAGCGGCTTGCAACACTAACAACGGCATTAAAAAATGCCACGAAAGTATAAGCAAACAAAAAATGGCCTACAGTTTTTAACTGTAGGCCATTTTTTTTATGTTGCGTTGCTTAGCAAAGATTCTACCTTGATGACGTCGCCTGCAAGATGATCCGTTGAGGCGACCAAGGTAACGGAATCTGCTTAGTACCATCACAGATGGCATATGCAAAGACCAAGGCTACTCTTTATAAAATTTATGTGAACCAAATTGATTTAAATAGGTGTAGTTGGCTGACCAATATGGCTTAATGCTGTCGAGGTGATAGTGCGTTGCACCTTGGGTGAAATCTTCCGTTTGCAGTGCTAAATACGCTGATTTCATACACTCTAGGAATGCTTTTGGATCTTCTGGCAAATACGATTCCTTCTGAAAGGTCCAACTAAATTGATAAGGTTCTTGAACTATTGCCTTAACCGATAGATGTTGTTCGTTTGCTCTGTTTAAGGTAACCAAGGCAACAGCTACTTGACCTACCTGAGGCTCTGATCTGGCTTCATGATATACATTAAGCGTTAACCATAATAGTCCTTCAAGTAATGTCATATTTTCTCCTGTAAAGAATCACTTATTTCCTGGCCCTACTGCCTGGCTGTCGATATAAGCAGAATCCTTTAAATAAAAAAGTCTACCCAGCTTTTGTTACGATTGAAAACGTGTGAAATCGTCCTACACAGCAAACAAAAATATACAACATTTCCTTGGAGCGTCAAGTAAATATAATCCGTCACACAGCCCTACCCGAAGTAGGAATAAATGAATATTTTCTTGCTAAATCAAAGAGATGCCGCGCTTGCAGGCGGGCCCCGTTAGGAGCGACTAAGTAGTTAGGTTTTACGATTTTTTTTACATACAAAACAAGGTGTTGTTTACCATGAAAAAAAATATCACTAGCCAAAGAAAAACGCGTATTTTCAATATTGAAAATACGCGTAACGTTCTTCGGTCGGTTACAGAATTAACTATCTATGCAAGTGAGCCTACAGGTAAACTATTGCTGTGAAATGTAGGAAAGAGTGACTTACTTGCGGGTCTGGAAAAATTAACGATATTTTCTAAGGCCGAAAAGCGACCATCCGTGTTCATTTCGAACATTTCCCAACTACCAGGAGATGCAACAATTGCCTGCATAAGTCCAAAATGTTGCGCATGCCCCGCCTTATACGCTTGGACATGTCCAAGTACTGGACCGCCCAAAAGTGCGAGGTCACCAACAAGATCAAGAACCTTATGGCGAATAAATTCATCCTTATAGCGCAGTCCATCTTCATTTAGCACTGACTTTCTATTCCAGTGAATTGCAATAACATTAGCAAGAGAACCACCAAGCGCTAAACCGTTTGCCCAAAGTTCCTCAACCTCTTCGACGTAGCCGAAAGTTCGAGCCTGGGCTATTTCGTCGCCGAACTGGTCGGAGAAAAAATCAAATGTATATTTCTGTGTTTTGATCACCGTATCGTCAAAACAGATCTCACCGGTTACCTTTAAGCCCTCATAAGGGGAAATCGAAATATGCTTATCCCCATCGATGTAAGAAATGGGCTTGGTAATTCGGAGTACTTTTCTGAACCCATTTTGTTTTCTTTTGCCACTGTCACGAAGCATTTTAAAAAAGGGCCCTGCGGAACCGTCCATTATAGGGACCTCAGTTGCATCTATTTCAACATCGGCATTATCAATACCAAAACCATGCAACGCTGCCATGAGATGCTCTGTCGTTGAGATCTTGAAATGATCATTACCGAGTGTCGTTGCAAGGCGAGTATCAACGATCTTATCCATGTGAGCAGGAAGTGCTGTACTGGTTGGCATATCCGTTCTGAAAAAACGAATACCACTATTTATGCTTGCGGGCTTGATAGAAAGATTGACTGTTCTACCCGAGTGAAGACCGACACCACAGCAACTCACAGATTCTTTTAATGTATATTGATGGGGGTCTAGAGATAATGACATTGTATTTCCTTGTGTTGTTTTGAACTTTTAACAACATATGCAAATACCTTGCCACCTTAACATCACAACGCTACCGTGTCCGTATGCTGCTGATTCTACACAGTAAGCAAGACTTCGCCGCGATTATACATTCTAATAAAACGTGTGGTAAAAAAACCACACCATGGTAGATCTATTGTTTTTTTAACACAAAAAGAGGAAGACCACAGGCAGGTAACCTAACGTTTACATGGAATGTTTTTCAAAATGTAATCGTTGAATGCTGATTCAGGTTGCTGTTTAATTTGTAGAACGAATAGCGGCAGGGTAAAATGATACTCTTTAATTTTAACAAAATCCTTCGCTGTTGTGATCAAACATCTTGCCTTCTTCTCTGTTGCCTGTGAACACAGAGCGGTAATCACTTGCTGATCATAGGGGCTATGATCTTGATATGCTTTGCTGCCGACAAGATTTATACCAAGATCACTTAGAGTGGATTGCACCCGATCTGGCTGTGCTATAGCACAGAAGGCATACGCATCCTTTATCCCAGTCACGTTAACTCTGTTTTCAGCCTGATCAACAACTATAGACTCACTGAGCACAGATACATAAAGAGGAATCTCCGGAAATCTTTCCTGCAAAAGCGCTCCGAATAAATCGCTGCGTTTTTTGTTTTCTTTATTTTGTCCGGTAATCAAAAATGCGCTTGTCCTCTTCAGCGCCGCAACGGGTTCTCTCAATGGGCCCCCAGGGAAAATCCTGCTGTTCCCTGCAAGAGCGCTTGCGTCGAAAAGAACTAAATTAATATCCCTTGAAACGGCCATATGCTGGAAGCCATCATCCAAAAGGATAATGTTTGCCCCCAGATGATCCACGGCGTATCGAGCAGGAAATATACGCTTTTTACCGGTAACCACGGGAACACCAACAAGAGATTGGGCTATTAGGATAGGTTCATCTCCTGCAGAAGTGGCATCCATCAAAATAGACTTGCCATCACTTACCACATTAACAGTAGCCTTTGATTTTCCGCCGTAACCACGGCTTATAACGGCAGGTTTTAGCCCGGCTGCCTGCAACATCTGGGCGAGATGAATTACTGTTGGGGTTTTTCCAGTACCACCAAGCACAAGATTGCCAACGGAGATAACAGGTGCTCCGGGATTTTCTTGTTTGAATACTTGTTTTGTATACAATAGCTCTCTAAACTTCATGATGAGTCCGTACAGTGGGCCCAAGGGACGACCGAAGAAAAACAGGGAATTCAACTCATTTGCCATAGCTTTTTATCTTAAAATTGATTATCGAATAATTTTATCAATGTTTTTGATTTTGCAAAAACGGTTTCAAAAGACTAATATCATGACTTCGTAGTATATGCTCACTCTTTTATTCTTGCACTTTGAAGAGGAGAGGGGAGATTCCATTAACTATAAATTTGGAGGAAGGAATGAAGTTGAACATAAATCGTACATTGTTTTCAACAGCGGCCTGTTTTCTCATTGCGGTAGCAACACCAGCACTCACCCACGCTGGAGATACTATCAAGTTTGGTGTAGCAGGTGCCCATAGTGGTGACCTGGCATCATACGGTCTTCCAACAGTTAATGCAGCTCGCCTAGTAATTGATAAAGTTAATGCCGCCGGCGGTATTAACGGCAAAATGATTGAAATGTTGATTGAAGACGATGTCTGTAAGCCGGAAATAGCTACAAATACAGCAACAAAACTCGTATCAGACGGTGTAGATGTTGTTCTTGGTCATATATGTTCTGGTGCAACTAAAGCCGCCCTGCCTATCTACAAAAATGCTTCGATTCTCGTTATGTCTCCATCCGCTACGAACCCGGCACTAACCGAGAGTGGTGATTATCCTAATTTCTTTAGGACTATTGCACCCGATGATGCCCAAGCCATGGTTGATGTTAAATTTGTTCTCAATACCTTAAAATATACCAAGATTGCAGTTATCCATGACAAGGGTGATTACGGCAAGGGCTTTGCTGAGTTTGCAAAAACATTCCTCGAAGACTCCGGGAAAGCTGAAGTCGTATTGTTTGAAGGGGTAACACCTGGAGCAGTTGATTACTCTGCTATCGTTCAAAAAATAAAACATTCTGGCGCAGAGGCTGTAATATTTGGTGGTTACCATCCTGAGGCATCTAAAATCATACGCATGATGAGAAAGAAAAGACTCAAAATTGATTTTATCTCAGATGATGGCGTGAAGGACAATACCTTTATTAAAGTTGCCGGTAAATATGCCGAGGGTGCCTATGCATCAGGACCAACGGATACAACAAACAACCCTCTTTCAATTGAAGCAGTCAGAGCGCATAAGGAAAAATTCAATACAGATCCCGGCGCCTTTTTTGCGAATGCCTACTCCGCAACCCTTGCACTACTCAACGCAATCGACAAAGCGGGTTCAACCGAACTTGAAGCGCTAAAGAAAGCACTACAAACCGAAACGATCGACACCCCCGTTGGAAATATTTACTTCGATGAGAAGGGTGATGCTATCGGAGTCGGTTTTTCCGTATATCAAGTTCAAGACGGCGTTTTCGTAGAGCTATAAAACGAAAATCTATTTTTAATCAATCCTGCCTGAAGCATGTTGCAGATTGTATTTGCAATACGCTTCAGGTACTTTTTTGTGGTTATATATGGACTATTTTATAGAACTCTTATTTAGCGGCTTAACCAGAGGCTCAATTTATGCGCTTATCGCTTTGGGTTACACGATGGTTTACGGAATTATCGGCTTGATAAATTTTGCCCATGGTGAAATTTATATGATTGGAGCCTTTACTGCTTTTATCGTTGCAACGGTACTCTCAATCTATGGTTTTCCACTGCTTGCTATTGTTGTTGTGGCAGGCGTTGCTGCAACTGTGTGGTCGAGTGCATACGGTTACACCATAGAAAAAATAGCATACAAACCCCTTCGACACGCCCCAAGACTGTCGCCGCTAATCAGCGCCATTGGTATGTCAATTTTCCTGCAAAACTACGTCCTTCTCGCGCAGACATCGGACTTCCTGCCGTTCCCCGAACTCATCCCTGAATTCGCATTTATGGAACCCGTGGCCCACATTGTAGGTTCTTCCGATCTTGTCATTCTGGTTACCACCACGATCATCATGTTAATTTTAACTTTTGTCATTAAATTCACCCGTATTGGCAAAGCGATGCGAGCAACGGCACAGGATCGTACCATGGCGATGCTGGTGGGAATCAACGTTAATAATATAATATCTGCAACCTTCATCATTGGCTCAGCGCTTGCCGCCATTGGAGGCTTGCTCATTGCTTCACATATTGGACAAATTAATTTTTATATAGGTTTTATTGCGGGTATTAAAGCATTTACAGCGGCTGTATTGGGGGGTATCGGCTCTATTCCTGGTGCAGTTCTGGGCAGCTTGATACTTGGACTTACCGAGAGTTTTGCTACAGGCTATATTTCCAGTGATTACGAAGATGTTTTTGCCTTTTCTTTACTGGTTCTGATCTTGATCTTCAAACCATCCGGTCTTCTTGGTAAGGCTGAAACTCAGAAGGTGTAACTGCAAATAGCTATGTTCTCATATAAAGAAATTAAAAAAACAGCTCTTATTTCTCTATGGTTTGTGTTTCTCACCTTTCCAATTATGGTCATCAAGGTTGATCCCATTGAACGGATAGTGAGATGGCGGTGGGATAATGCTATCTACGTTGGCGTTGGCATATTCTTTACCAGATTCCTCATAGAATATCTAAAAGATAGAAATAACAAAAGACAGGCGGCAAAGCGTAGTGCAAACAAAGAATCACAACCCATAATCCATTCCATCATTGCCAACCCTAAACAACGCAACATTGTTATAGTCGTACTCCTTAGTACAGCCTTTATTTTCCCATTTATATTTAGTACCTACCAGACTAATATTATGATCACCGCCCTGATGTACGTTGTTTTGGGGCTTGGCTTAAATATCGTTGTTGGTATGGCGGGTCTTCTTGATCTTGGTTTTGTAGCGTTTTACGCGGTTGGTGCCTACTCCTATGCACTGTTAAATTATCATTTTGGACTTGGATTTTGGGCAGTCCTGCCAATTGGCGGCTGCTTAGCTGGCCTGGCGGGCCTGATACTGGGCTTTCCTGTATTGCGCTTAAGAGGGGATTATCTCGCCATTGTAACTCTTGGGTTTGGAGAGATTATTCGCCTTGTACTCGAGAACTGGAACGACTTCTCAATGGGGCCAAGTGGTATATCTAATATCGATCGTCCCGGATTTTTCGGTATTGAATTATCCCTCAACGGCTCGATCATGTATCTCTACTACATCATGATCGTTCTCATGATTATTACCATTTTCATAGTCAACAGACTACAGGACTCCCGGCTTGGAAGGGCTTGGATTGCCCTGAGGGAAGATGAAATTGCATGCCAGGCAATGGGTATTGATAAACGTAAAACAAAGCTTGTTGCTTTCTCGCTCGGTGCTTTCTGGGCAGGAATTGTTGGTGTTATCTTTGCCGCTAAAACCACCTTTATTAACCCTGCCAGTTTCACCTTTCTCGAATCTGCTATAATATTATCTATTGTTGTTTTAGGCGGTATGGGGTCAATCATTGGGGTCATCATGGGTGCATTTATCTTAATTTTACTCCCTGAGTACCTCAGAGCCTTTTCAGAATACAGGATGCTTGTTTTCGGAGGTATTCTTGTTGCCATGATGGTCTTTCGTCCCCAGGGCCTGATTTCTAATATTCGCCGGACCTATACATTCAACAAAGATCAATAGCACCTAAAGTAAATATGACTACTCCAATACTTAAAGTAACTGGTCTCACAATGGATTTCGGTGGAATTCGTGCTCTTAACCGGCTTGATCTTGATGTTTGCGCAGGTGAAATAGTGGCACTTATTGGACCTAACGGTGCCGGGAAGACGACTTTTTTTAACTGTGTAACCGGTATTTACCAGCCAACTGGGGGGGATATGATCCTGACTCCGCCGGGGGGCCACAAAAGCATAAATCTAAAAGGACTCAAACCAAATACGGTCACAGAGAAAGGACTTGCACGAACCTTTCAGAATATACGACTCTTCTCCAAGATGACGGTACTTGAGAATGTGATGATTGGTCGCCATTGCCGAACCCATGCGTTTATCTTTGGTGCGATATTTCGCACCAAAGCGACCAGAAAAGAAGAAAAAGAAATAATTGAGATGAGTTATAGTCTACTTAAAGAGGTAGGCCTTGCTCATCTGGCAGATGAGTTTGCAGAAAACCTTGCTTACGGGGCCCAAAGAAGACTAGAAATAGCAAGGGCTTTGGCAACGGAACCACTGTTACTGTTACTTGACGAACCAGCGGCAGGCATGAACCCGCAGGAAACGCTACAGCTGAAGGAGCTAATAAAAAAGATCGCTTCGGCGGGACAGGCTATCTTGCTCATTGAGCATGACATGAAACTGGTAATGAGCTTATCCGACAGAATCTTTGTTATGGATTATGGTAAAAAGATCGCAGAAGGTGTGCCGGCAGAGATCCGAGCAAACCCCGAAGTTATTAAGGCCTATCTCGGTGAGGATATAGATGCTTAAACTTGAAAATGTGCAGGCTGGCTATGGTAATATCATTGCCATTAAAGATATAAATCTTGAAATCAATGAGGGTGAAATTATAACACTCATTGGGGCTAATGGCGCTGGTAAAAGTACCACGCTCATGACTATTTCAGGTGTGATCTCTGCCCGTGCGGGAAGAATACTTTTCAAAAATGAGCCCATCGAGAAGAAACCCTCGGATGAGATTGTTAAGCTAGGAATCTGCCAGGTCCCCGAAGGCAGACATATATTCCCACAACTTAGTGTTCAGGAAAACCTTGATATGGGGGCCTTTCTTCGAAAAGATAAGGCAAACATTAAAAAAGATCTTCAATATGTCTTTGATCTTTTTCCCATTCTTGCCCAAAGAAAAAATCAAGAAGGTGGCACACTCAGTGGTGGCGAACAACAGATGCTTGCAATGTCGAGAGCCTTAATGGCAAGACCGCAGCTCCTGCTTTTAGACGAGCCATCCATGGGCCTTGCCCCACTCGTTATTAAACAAATTTTTGAGATTATTAAACAGATTAACACAGAGAACAACACAACTATTTTTCTTGTGGAGCAAAATGCCAACCAAGCGCTGCATATAGCCGACCGCGGTTACGTGATTGAAAACGGAAAAATCACCCTCTCAGGTCCCGCTAATGAGCTACTTGAAAACTCTGATATACAAAAGGCATATCTCGGAATATAACACCTTACATATTGTTTTCTAGCCCAAAAGCTGGCAAACAATCTGCGCAAGCCACGTAGCCCCAATGAAGAACATTTTGTCGGAGTACGTTTTTGTCACAATAGTTTATTTACACGGATACAAATAAGGAATTAAAACAATGGAAGAACTCAATGTAGCTGTAATCGGTGTCGGATATCTCGGCCGGTTCCATGCCCAAAAATATGCCGCTCTCGATGGAATTAACCTTCTAGGCGTAGTAGATCCAGATAAAAATCAAGCCGAGCAGGTCGCAGCCGAATGTGATTGCAAAGCATTTACAGACTATAAAGAGCTTTTACCACTGGTTGATGCTGTGTCCATTGTGGTGCCAACGCCATTGCACTGCGAAATTGCAGGTGATTTTCTTGACGCTGGCATTGATGTGCTTTTGGAAAAGCCCATGACTGTAACCATCGAAGAAGCCGATACACTCATTAAAAAGGCAAACGCAAAGGAGCTGATACTGCAGATTGGCCACTTGGAACGGTTTAATCCAGCACTTATTGCTATGCAACCGTCACTGACAACACCTGTATTTATTGAAAGTAACCGAATAGCTACTTTTAAACCTAGGGGCGTTGATGTGAGCGTTGTCCTTGATCTTATGATCCACGACATTGATATCATACTTAATATCATCGATTCACCGCTAAAGACAATTCACACAGTTGGTGCACCTGTAGCCACAGCCAATACCGACATTGCCAACGCCAGACTTATTTTTGAAAACGGGGCTACTGCAAACGTTACAGTCAGCCGCGTCTCCAGAATGAATGAGAGGAAGATGCGCATTTATCAACCTGGCAGTTATATCAATGTTGATTTTGGTAATAAAAAGGTGATGACGATTCAGCTCTCCGATGAATTGCTCGAAAGTGGTATGCCTAAGCAGGTTGTTGATATCAAATCATTTCCAAATAGCGATGCACTGCTTGCAGAAATACAAGCCTTCATCGGTCACGTTAAAGATCGGAGTAAACCTGCGGTCTCTGGGGTCGAGGGTAGAAGGGCGCTTGAGGTTGCCCTGCAGGTGATGGAACAGATTAAGGAGCACCAGCAACTTGATCTGTTTAAAGGTTTTTTCAAAAAAAAGCTTAACTGAAAATGGGCAAAAAAATAATGCTTGTCACCGGAGAAGCCTCCGGTGACCTCCACGGTGCCAATCTCGTTCGTTCTCTGCAAAAAAAAGACCCCAGCCTTGAGTTTTGCGGGATGGGGGGGGCTGAGCTTGCTGCAGCGGGTGTTGATATCCTTTGTGATTCTGACAAAGTCAGTGTCGTCGGAATCGTCGAAGTTTTTTCCCAATTGGGTGAAATTTACAAGGCACAAAAAACACTTCGCAAAGAACTCGTCGCCGCACCCCCTGATCTTCTTATCCTTATTGACCTTCCGGATTTTAATTTACTCCTTGCGGCCAAGGCCAAAAAGCTGGGTATACCCGTGTATTATTACATATGTCCACAGGTATGGGCATGGCGATCGGGAAGGATTAAAACCCTGAAAAAACGTGCGGACAGGTTTGGGGTAATTCTGCCTTTTGAAGAAAAATATTTCAAAGATCGTGGTCTGGATGCCACATATGTAGGCCACCCACTCCTTGATTCTGTGTGTAGAACCAAGACACGAACTCAATTTCTCACTGAACATAACATCAGTTGCGCAACGAGAATTGTCGGCCTGCTCCCGGGCAGCCGTAAACGGGAGGTAACCTCGCTGCTGCCTGTTTTTCTAGAGGCGGCGGTAAAACTGCAACAAGCGGTCAATGACAAGCTGGTATTTGTCATCCCTAAGGCCTCCTCTATTGATATATCATTATTTAAAGAGGCCGGAATTGAACGGAACCCTGCTATTGACGTGCGGCTCATTGAAGATGATCGTTATAACGCTATGGCAGCCTGTGATTGTGTGGTCGCAGCCTCGGGAACTGTTACCCTTGAACTTGCACTACTGAACGTTCCAATGGTTGTTACCTACAAACTCTCGCCAATTACATATATGCTTGCCAAAAAACTGGTGAAGCTTGACTATTTCTCTCTGGTTAATTTAATTGCTGGTTTTGAGGCGGTACCCGAGCTTTTACAAGATGAAGTCGATGGCCAAACTATATGCAATGAACTGTCCATCCTTCTGAACGCCTACCCTAGAATTAAGGCCATGCGGGATGCTCTGAATCTGGTAAACAGCAAATTGGGCGGCAGTGGAGCTTCTTCAAGGAGCGCTGATGTTGTTATAGAAATGCTTGAGAATCAATGTGGAAAATAAGCCCCCTATAACTATCGACCCAGAAACGGTGGAGCTGATCATCGATGGAGTTTTAGATCTCCATGCATTTTCGCCTAAAGATTTAAAACACCTTATCCCAGATTACATAGACGAATGTCTCAAGCGTAACATACTGGAGATAAGGATTATTCACGGCAAGGGCGTAGGAAATATACGGCGGTCTGTACACGCGTTGCTTGGAAGAAACCCCAACGTACTCCAATACAAAACCGCAGATTTAAGCAGTGGCAGCTGGGGGGCAACAGTAGTTCAACTACAAACTAAAGCATGAGTAGAGCGACTGTTATTACCTCCCCGGCGGCGTGACGTTACTTGCCAAAGTTACAGACTGGATACTGACAAACCTTACAGTTTCTGCATAACCCACCGTGCCCAAGCTCAGCCAGCTCTTTTCTGCCAATAGATTCACCCGTCAGTATTCGGGGCATGACAAGGTCAAAAACTGTTATTTTATGATACATACCACAGGCGGGTAGCCCCAGAACCGGAACATCACCTATCATACCGCTTAAAAACATTGCCCCGGGAAGCACCGGCGTACCATAAACGGAGGTTTTGGCACCTGCGGCGATGATACCTTCACGGGTAACATCATCGGGATCAACGGACATCCCACCACTGGTTATAATAAGATCACAACCCATGGCAATGCACTCGGATATTTCATGGGCAATAATATCCCGATCGTCTGGTGCCTTTCTTACCAAGCCAATTTCAGCTCCGTATTCTACGGCTTTTTCTCGTAGAACCTCTTCAAAACGATCTTCGATACGCTCATAAAAGACCTCATTACCCGTAATAACAAGACCGATTTTCTTCCTTTCAAGGGGGTGTACAGATATAATTGCACCGGAAGATTCGGCTAAACTGGCAGCTGTCTCTACAAGACTGCGAGCTGCAATTAATGGTATGAGTCTTGTGGCTGCAATATTTTCACCTTTTTTAACCGGAGTGAAATTATGCAGGGTGGAGCACATCACCTCACCGAGCATGTTAAATGCAAGCAATCCTTCCTTATTAACCCTGAGTAAACCATCAAATTCGGCATGCAGAGCAATCTTCCCCTCTATGGCCTCGGAAGAAAAGATGACGCCTTTCCCGGACAGACTTTTTGCCAGAATAACGGCGGCCTCATTTTCGTGGATGTCCTTGTCAGTTAAAGAAAGGACATAGATGTTATCTTTACCAAGGCTCTTGAGCACAGCAATGTCCGAGGTCTTAATAATATGCCCTTTCCTAAAGGCGGTACCTTTCTTAACATCTTTTATAATCACTGTAACATCGTGGGGTAAAACCATCCCCACCGCCTGCTCAACTGGTATTGTCTGTAACATGTTAACGTTTTAATCCTTTATAATCAGAGACTACCGTCAACAAGGTTGACGGGGAGCAGACCTTTAACATCGTAAATGACAAGGTTTTCTTTGCCATAACTGCGAAATTGCTCAAAGGTAAGATCAACAAATTGACGATGGGCTACAGCCAGAACAATAGCGTCATACTGGCCTTCGCCAGGTTCATCAACAAGGTCAATATCATATTCAGCCTTTGCCTCTACACCATTCACCCAAGGGTCATGCACGTCAACTTTGATGCCATATTCCTTGAATTCTTCGATTATATCTATAACTTTGGTGTTGCGCAGGTCAGGGCAGTTTTCCTTAAAACTGAGTCCGAGAATCAATATTTTACTTTTTGAAGTGTCTATACCTTTGCGAACCATTTTTTTGATCACCATGTTCGCTACATATGCACCCATGTGATCATTAATCCTTCTGCCCGCAAGGATCATGTCCGGTTGATAACCAACTTCCTGGGCCTTATGGGTAAGATAATACGGATCTACTCCTATACAATGGCCCCCAACAAGACCGGGTTCAAAAGGTAAAAAGTTCCACTTCGTGCCCGCCGCCGCAAGCACCTCTCTGGTATTAATACCCAGTCTCTCAAAAATCAGGGCGAGTTCATTGATAAGGGCTATATTGACATCCCTCTGTGTATTTTCAATCACCTTCGCCGCCTCTGCCACCTTTATTGAACTGGCTGCAAAGGTGCCCGCTGTAATTATTGAAGCGTAGAGTTTATCCACGTAGAGTGCAATTTCAGGAGTTGACCCTGAAGTCACTTTTACAATACTTGGTAGACGGTGTTGTTTATCCCCTGGGTTAATCCGTTCTGGACTATAACCACAGAAAAAATCCTCATTATAACGAAGGCCGGATATCTCCTCAAGAAGAGGTACACACACCTCTTCGGTGGCACCTGGATAAACCGTTGATTCATAAATAACAAGATCACCTTTTTTTAGAACGGCAGCTACGGTTCTAGACGCACCTTCTAGTGGTGTTAAATCAGGTCGTTTCGATGCATCGATCGGGGTTGGCACAGCGACGATGTATATATTGCAACTTTTAATGTCTTCATTGCTGGAGGTGAAGGTGAGTAAAGCCGCCTGTTGCAGCTCTTCTGTTTCAACTTCCAGAGTCACATCTTTACCTAAGGAGAGTTCCTTAATCCTTCGCTGATTAAGGTCAAAACCTATGGTCGAAATTTTTTTTCCAAATTCTACGGCTAAGGGCAGGCCGACATAGCCAAGACCTATGATACAAATTTTTGGATCGTCTAAAGTTGTCATAGATACGCTTAGTCCTGTTCTGAAGTTGGTCCGTAATAGGTTAGCCCCTGGGTATCGGTTTCAAGAACCCGAACGCTATAAAGATAATAACTATCAGATGCCAGATCTTCTTTTACCTCTTCAAACAAAAACTCTGCAATATGTTCTGACGAAGGATTTTGATCCCTGAAATATGGCAACTCGTTGAGATCCTTGTGATCCAACTTATCGATTGCTTTCTTAACCACTTTTTTGAGAATCTTAAAATCGATTCCCATCCCATATTGATCGACAGAAGACGCTCTTACGGTAACTTTAACCTTCCAGTTGTGGCCATGGGGCTTTTCGCATTCACCTGGATAATCGCGGAGATGGTGGGCTCCTGCAAAGTGCGTATCTATAAATATGTCAAACATTGACTTCTCCTTTTAAGAAAAGATAGTGGCTCAAATCACAAAAATAAAATTGATGGGCTAGGTTGCCTGCTTATGATTTTTTTTACCGCTTTTGATAAATAATCATCTACTCTTTATAAAACAAATCTGCAGATGTAAATCTCTATAAAATATTTATTTCACAGAGCCATTCATTCCCCCGCGGACGTCTGTAATAAAAACAATATAACCTGTTAATTTATAAAATGAAATTAACAAAAGAACAGTTCGCGGCTTACCGTTGGATTATCCATAAAAATTCTCCAGATTCGAAAAAAGACGAGCAAACCCATCTCTGGCTGAGCCTGCTGTGGGGAAACAGGACACATCTTCCACCTAGCACAAAGTTATTAATGGCAGCAACTGCAATAAGTAATTGTGTATTATTCATTTTTCAAACTATACTATCGACTATGGAATACACATTTAAAACCATCCACGCCGCGTGTACAGTATATGATTATGAAGAGTGAGATAGAGCAGAATAGCCTTTTTAAGGGTGCGTTGACGTGTGACCAGCACCGTGAAGGGTATAGATTTTCAATAGATGCTGTGCTCTTAGCTCATTTTATTTCTGTTAAGAAGAATGAAAAAATACTTGATATTGGAACAGGATCTGCAATAATCAGTCTTATTCTACTCTACCGCTATAAAGATATCATTGCTGAGTGCTCAGGCGTTGAGGTGCAGAAGAGTCTTTTTGATTTGGCTACAAACAACATAAAAAACAATCATTTTGAACAGCAAAACAAAATATTTCACTGTGATGTTAACGAGTTGAGCAAGCATTGTTTACCTGAAAGCTATGACAAAATCATTTGCAATCCTCCATTCTACCCCCAACATTGCGGCAGGGTCAGCACAAACAGCGAGGCAAGGATAGCACGACACCAGACGACAGCAGATATCGGAGATTTTTTGGCGGCCGCCGCCCATGCGGTTAAAAATCGCGGCGGTGTCTATTTCATCTATCCAACTGACCTGTTGACGGAGTTTCTCGCAAGGGCATCCCTGTATAAGCTGGAAGTAAAAAAACTTCGTTTTATATACAGTTATCCACAATCCCCCAAAGGCGCACAGCTGGTTCTCATTAACTGCACCAAAAATGGTGGGAAGGGGCTCTTGGTATCTGAGCCACTGTATATATATACGCAAAAAAATGGCTCATACACAGCCGAAGTCAACGACTATTATACCTGAATCAAGCGACCAAGAAAGAGCAACAAGGGTTTCCCCACATCGCACATGGCTGTTACGGGACCCTGTTGAATTGAGACGGGTCCATACATCCAGGTCATTTCCCTGGTCGCAAGCAGACTATAAGATCCATGCACCCACGCTACCTTGCAGCTCCGGCAGACGCCTAAGGGATACTGGAGTGACGTTATAGATAATAAATAGGCTTTTTTAATTGAACCTTTCCTCTTCTTTGAATAATTATGCTCGCAAAAACAATAAGCTGTTCTGTCATTGGAATTGACGGCTGGTTAATCCAGGTCGAAGTTGACGTCAGCAATGGCTTGCCTGTTTTTTCTACCGTCGGCCTGCCTGATGGCGCAGTGAGAGAAAGTAAAGATAGGGTTAAAGCGGCGATTAAAAACTGCGGTTACAAGTTTCCTGCAAAAAGAATTACCGTAAATTTAGCCCCTGCCGACATACGCAAAGAGGGGACAGGCCTAGATCTTCCCATTGCCCTTGGCATCTTAGAGGCCACCCAAACGCTCACCAAAACCAAAAAAGGCAGCTACTGCATTCTGGGTGAACTTTCCCTTGATGGCGGAGTACATAAGGTTGCAGGTGTTTTACCTGCTGTCTTTGCGGCAAGAAGACAAGGCCTTACGGGGGTGATTATACCGCACGAAAATAGAGATGAAGCGATGCTTATGGCCGCTGACCTTGCAATAATTACGGTATCAAGCTTACAAGATGCTGTCGAGTTTCTAGCGGGGATTAAAGAAATAGCACCACTGCAGGCTTCGCCTGGGGATGACGTTGACATAGGCCACAATTACGAAGTCGATTTTTCAGAGGTTAAAGGCCAGGCCCATGTGAGAAGAGGGCTAGAAATTGCCGCCGCCGGTGGCCACAACATTATTCTGAGCGGCCCTCCTGGTGGTGGCAAGACAATGCTGGCGAAACGCTTTCCCACCATCTTGCCGGCAATGAGCAGGGAGGAGATCCTTGAGACAACAAAGGTCTATTCCGTTTGCAGAAAACTACACCAGACAGTAAACATCTTAGGCGTTCGGCCATTTAGAACACCCCATCACACCATCTCTGAGGCAGGCCTTATCGGTGGGGGCACAATTCCCCAGCCGGGCGAGGTGTCTCTGGCACACAACGGGGTTCTTTTTTTAGATGAGTTGCCTGAATTCAAACGAAGTGTTCTAGAGGTACTCAGGCAACCTCTAGAAGATGGAGAGGTGAGCATAGCAAGGGCGAATATGAGTCTCACCTTTCCGGCAAAATTCACCTTAATTGCGGCGATGAACCCATGCCCCTGTGGTTTTTTAGGGGATAATCGTAATAAATGCAGCTGCACCGAAACGGATATAAAACGATACAAAGCAAAGATTTCAGGCCCATTGCTCGATCGTATCGATCTGCACCTGGAAGTGCCTTCCCTTGCATATAAAGAGATGAGTTCTGCGAGTTCCGGAGAAAGCTCAGCAGACATTAAAACAAGGGTTGATAAAGCAAGAAAGATACAACTTCGTCGCTACGCAGATGTAGGCGGTGTATATTGTAACAGCCAGATGAGTAATCGACACATTGACAAATATTGCCAGCTACGCTCTGACTCTAAGCGGTTACTTGAAAAAAGCGTAGACCGCCTCGGTCTTTCCGCCAGGTCATATCACCGGGTATTAAAACTTGCGAGAACCATTTCTGATCTAGAAGCAATACATGATATTGAAACACGCCATGTCGCAGAAGCAGTACAACTGTGCAGAAGCATACAGTCAACATCTTAATATTTTTCAAGACACTATACTATGAACACCAATGCTTTTGTAACGTTCAACACCCTGTTACTTGTGGTTGTCTACCTCCTTGTCGCTCATTTCGACTCGGACCCCGAAGAAAATATGGCAAAATTCATTCCGGATCATGCCCTTATTTATTTCGAACAACGTGATGCCAAGTTAGCGGTCGAAGCCTTTAGTAAAAGCCAGCTCGGTCAAAAGTTTGAGTCCATTAATTTTAGGGCAACTGGTAATAAGATATGGCTTTCTGATAAGATTATTGATGGCTTAGAAACAGTACAAAAGAAATACCAGCAATTTTTTGCAAACGATATCCTCAATGAACTTATGGGCAATCGATTTGCCACGGCTCTTTTCTGGCCGGAGCATAAGATCAGTGATTACACCCTCCAATCCTTTCTCAAAGAGAACTCTCTTATTGTCGCAGAACCAGAGCACAATACCGGCTTATTGAAACAGATTGCCACGATGTACAGTAAACCTCAACAGGCTGTATCGTTGCAAATGATCCAGTATGGTACGCATCAAATTTCAAGGCTTACCACTGCAAAAGGTCGAATTTCATACGCTCTCATCGACGGACTACTCATCGCAAGCTTCAACGAAAGGTTATTAAAACAATCGATAGATGCCTACGATGGCGAACTAGCCTCAATTTACGACAGCGATGCATTTAAAAAATCTCAGGAAGAGTTTATCAACCCCCAACGCTTTATTTATTTCCCCATAGAAACCATAAAAAAGATGGTCCAGCAATTCCATGAATATCTGGCCCCTGATATACAATCTCTTTTGCAGTCGCAGCTTGTTAATTCCGAAGGCTTTTCCGGCATTAGTTATGGTGCATGGCCCATGGGAAATAGGGTACAGGACAAAATTATTTTTAGTTATGATGAAAATCGTATCAACCCCGTTGTCCAACAACACTTAAAAACGGCACCTAGTACTAATTCCATGCTGGACCTGACCACAGCAGATCCTCTTGCTTATTACTGGTCGAATAGCCTGGATGTGAGGCATTTCCTCAACTATCTTCCCCATGGGGACAATAAGACAAATCCCATCATTAAATATATAAAAAGATTGGAAGATATTTCCCATCTTAGTGTGGAAGAAATACTCGGGGTGTTTGACGAAGAAATAAGCCTTGTTGTAGAAAAAAGCAGTGAAGAAAACTTTATACCGGTGCCCTTAGGTGCTGCATTTTTTCGAGTAGACCCGCAGGTTGATTTATCTGAAATCGTAAACTATATAGTTGATGCCTTTGGGGTACCGGTTATTGAACAGGTATATAATTCTGTCACCTACCTATACTGGGTGGCCTCTCCACAGGATGGGCTGCAACCACTCTGTGGCTATTGGAGTAATATCTTTTTTATAGGTAACAGCGCACAGCTCATTGAGCGGGTCATTGATGGTTACAATGAAAACACATCGCTTTTAAGTAATCCAAAGGTTAAAGATATTGACCCTGGAATGACCCTGAAAAATAACTCCGTCACATATTTTAACAACGTAGAAATGATAGAGTTATTACAACGGATGCTTTCCGCCATCAGCACAATGATCTCCCTAGAGGATAGAGGCAAAGCCGCAAAGGCTCAAATTGTCATCAGCGAAGTGGTTAATCCATTACTTGACGGCTTAAAAGAATACGACAAAAGCTGTACCAGAAGTTATTTTGCACCAGGGATGGTAGTAATTGATTCAAGGACAAACATCGCACAAAAGAACAACAATAAAGGAACTAAGTAATGCAGAAAATGATCGATGAATTAAAGAAGATTCTCCCTTTTAAGAACACCACGGACGCGGGAGATATAATAGTTATAGCCTCAAAAGAGCCACAAATGTTGCTTTACGCCCGTGTGAATGAAATTGAAAGGGATACAAGCAGAAAGGATGAATGGTGGCATGTACATATGAGCATGCTTTCCATACCCCTACAGACAGTTACCTGGACCCTGCGCACCGCCCAGATTTCAGGGGAGGAGATTTTCACCATGGGTGGGGAAGAGCGATTTATCCAAGCGATTGACTTTGCTAAAGCTGCCAAAAAAGCCGACACACCCAAAGCCAAAAAAGTTAACAAAATCGTGCAACTCAAAAGAGTGAAGTAGCACGATTCAAGTTTTTCTTTTACGGGTAATATAGTTAGAAAAGTTCGGGGGGCACAAAGCTTATTTCCAGCCCCTTGAGCTTAGTTTCCAGTTTCCTGTAGCTAATCTTTCCTGATTTTTCCAACATTATCTTTGAAGCCTTTACCTGATCTGTGTCTTTGTACTTATCAGAGAGATAGATAATTTCTGTTATCCCCGCCTGAATAATCACCTTGGTACATTCGTTACACGGAAAGAGACCGACATAAATCCTGCAATTCATCAAGTTTGTGGAGATAGCATTTAACACAGCGTTAAGCTCGGCATGACAAACGTACGGGTACTTTGTATCCAAAAAGGCCCCTTCACGGGCCCAGGGCAACTCATCATCGGAACAGCCCTGGGGGAAACCATTGTAACCAACGCCAACAATTTTATTTTGTTCATTGGCGACACAGGCTCCAACCTGGGTACTTGGATCTTTACTACGTTGGGCCGACAGTAATGCGACCGACATAAAATACTCATCCCACGATAAATAATCTTTTCTCTTCATAGACTTATCTTTCCTGAGCCTCTAGATATTTTTTGCGCTTTTGTCGCCAGGTATTTACCCCGCAAAGGGTGTCGGTGAATTTCTTAATCATTTCAAAATAGAGCTGCTCACCACTCTTATAGAGAAAATCATGCTTAGCACCAGGAATCACAAAAAACTGTTTTGCCCTCGCCCCACAGCACGCCTGTAGCGTCTCCGCTTCTACTATTGATATCCAAGCATCCTGTGCACCATGAAAAATGAGTGTGGCAAGCTCGATTTTTTCTATCTTTTCCAGGTTACAGAATCCATGCTCCTCAAGATCCGGGATGTTGTCAGTCTCAATCCCTCGATTCTTGAGATAATCAACTGTTCGTCCCATGCCACTCTCAAGTAACAATCCCTTAACCATATCCGGATTACGCTCAACGACGTCAATGGCAAGTACGGCCCCCAACGACTGGCCCATGACAAATCTTCCGCCGACATACTCATTATCCGTAAGCCATGCTACAGCCTGCTCAAACAATAGCCTGCCATCTTCATAGAATTCTTCCAGTGTTGAGATACCTGAGCCACCATTATCGCCTCTGTACGACAAAATAAGGACATTTAGGCCCTGTTGGTTGTAACTGCTGGCCATTTTGTCAAACTGTTCCAACGGGCTTTCTGCTGAAGGAAAGAAAATGATATTGGGGCTTTTTTTTTCACTGACATAGTAATGTGCAACTATAGGATTAGAATCAGAATCTTTAAAGGTTAAAACCTTCGCATTCTTGGCGGATAACGCAAATCCATTACGTTTGTGATCAAAGAGCAAAGCGTTTATTTCAGAATTATCTATAAAATGAGTCATATTTATCGCTGGGAGAAAGTTAAAATATTGGAATGCAGTTAGCCTAGAAAGGACAATGTATATAATTGTGTCCTAAAATGCCACAGATACTTCAGCTCTGCATTCTGCGGCCTCTGTTTTGGCTCTTTACAAGAGTAAAACCGAACCTCCCAAGCCAGACACCCAGGAAAACATTACCCCACCTGAACGGATGGGGAAGGCGGGGAGTATATTTTTTGCTCTAGAAAACAAAAAACCCACTAACGAATAAATCCGTTAGTGGGTTTTTTTGAATTATGGGGTGAGCGAGGGGACTTGAACCCCCGACCTCCTGGGTCACAACCAGGTGCTCTAACCAATTGAGCCACGCCCACCACAAAACAATTTGTGCTAAAAAGCTTGTCCTATATAACCGTTCAGGATTTCTTTTGCAAGAATAAAATTAAGAAAGATCTTCTTTACAGTGCATACATTTGACCGCCTGGGTCTTAATAACCTCAAAACAATAGGGACATTCCTTCTTAAAATTATTTTTAAGCATCAACTTAATTCCTTTATTAACCCAGTGCTCCAGAGCAGGATCTCTGAACTTATGATTTCTAAGTGGATCGATACAATCGAAATTATTAATTGCCGCTATATAACTAGCGGCCTCTTCCCGTGCCTTCTTTCCCGCACCTTCGCTTAACAAAAGGACAAGAACAGGCTCTATATTTTTTTCTGCCACGCAGGTCTTCAACTCTTCTTTTGCAAGCTTAATCTTTTGATACTCTTTATTCTGGGCTCGCAGGTCATCCTTATTGATAACACAAGCCTTAAAAGCATCCACATTGCCCACCATCATATAGTTTTTTTCTTTGCTGTCCGGCAGTTCCATATAGCGATAGGATGAGTGGTGTCCATATTGTGCTTCAATTTGATCCCAGCCCTTGAGGAACACAGAGCAACTATCATTGAGACAAATGAAAAGAATCTCAGATCCCCAGCCAAGACCGTCTCCAATGTGGATAGGGGGGGCCTCACAGCAGGATAATTCTTCTTTACAATGGGGGCAAAACTTAACCTCATCCAG
Source organism: Desulfotalea sp. (assembly GCA_002733995.1). Taxonomy (GTDB): domain Bacteria; phylum Desulfobacterota; class Desulfobulbia; order Desulfobulbales; family Desulfocapsaceae; genus Desulforhopalus_A. Next base: position 52,503 of record NVXR01000017.1, read on the forward strand.
ATAGCTCAGATTAGTGTACATATTACAACTCCTTGGTGAAATATATTAAAAGCCGTCCATCGCTACAAACTTTACGTGCGCAGTTGTGTACGGTTACGTTCTGTGATCGCCTCATTATAGTTAACCCACGCAAAAATACAATTGATTTAGCCCGTAATTCTCATTAGTTCAGACGTTGGCGGATTTATAAGAGATGTGGGTCAACACATCTTCATGTTTGGTCGACTCAATATTTCGTCCACAGCTTTGGCCTGTTTCATTCTGGATTGTAAGAATCCTTGGGGCATAACCTTCTTGTTGTTATTCATGATGGCCTGCAGATCCGATATTTTACCATTTTCGGCAAGTTCGATAATTTTTAGAATGTTTTGCGCAAAACTGCGTACTATTTTTCTGCCATCACCTTCAGTGGCCATAATTTCTGCGTATGTTCGAGAGTTTTGATTATGAACCCGGGCCATGGCGATAATGCCATACAGAGAGGTGAGGGTAGAGTGGCTTCCAATATCCTCAAAATTAATCTTATGCTCTCTTAGAGTCATGGCAAGAGCGACGGAAACGGTGGTGGGAAGCTTTTGGCCTACACCCATAAGTAAATCATGCTTTTTCGCATTATCATGGAAGATATCCGCACCGTGTTTATACAAAAACGCCTCAAATTCGCTGCAAAAGCTTCCACTTCTATGGGTCCTGACTATTGTGGCATTCTTATCCTTCATCGCCACAGTCTGTGGACCCCAAAGATTATGGACAAACATTAGTTCAACGCCCTGGGTGGTACTTTTAAGCGCCGTTGCCAAGGTGTTCTCAGATTCTCCTGCAAGGATAATCAACGCCTGGCCATCGCGCATATACGGCCCGTACTGGGCGATGGTTGAGGCGGTAACTGAGATAGGTACGCAGACCATTACAACATCGACACTTTTGATCATCTCAAGGGGTGTTATTGCCGTTGTTCTGCCGGTAACACAGGTTGTATAACCTTCATTTCTTAACCTGTCGGAAAACCATAGACTCATATCACCACTGCCAATAAAGCCAAAGGAGTTGATTTTTTTGGCCCTCATATCTACACGGGGAAAAGAACCCAGCACCTTAAGGGCCCCGGACTCCTGAATAACGTGGGACTCTATCGTGTTGAGAGCATCTCTCAGATTGCTATCGTTGACATGACCTTCAATTTCGAGATAAATACGTAACTTCTGTGTTTTAATATCATTTTCAGATTGCAAATCTAATATATTTATGCCCCGGCGGGTAAATTCGCCAAGGATATCGGCGAGCATTCCAACCCGATCTTTCAATGGTTTTGTGATCACAGCCGTTGCGTCGTAACCGGTCTTATCAGCTGGGGTCGAACTCAACACAGCAAAGCGGGTACGGTTATGGGAGACGACTTCTCTGGCGAGCAATTCCAAGGAGTACATCTTAACAAGTTCTTCGGTTTCAATAACCGCAACACCAAGCTTATTCTCGTTTACAATTGCGAGTATTGCATTATCGATATCGGTTACCGCCATGAGCACCACATCCGGGAAGTGCTCATCGAGATATTCTGCGCATTGACGAAAAACTGAGCCCCTACCAACGATTGTATGGATTGGTGCGCCACCCTCATCGGGGTTCTCCAACGCTCCAAGAGAGAGATGTATAGGTAGGACAACATTATCAATCCAGTAACAGTTTTCCATGTTGGCCATTAACCGGAAATACTCTTTAACCTCTCCCGCTCTCGTGTTATACACCGGTATAAGTGCGATGGTTTCGTTTTGTTGATGAAAATTCTCAAGGACGTCAGAGATTCTATGCAATAGTGATATTTTCGCATTTGGATCATACTGGCAACACGCCTGATAGCAGTCCGAGCCAACAGGACCTATGGTAATGATTGAAGACATAGTAAAATTGTACAAGTCATAAGGAAAATACTGTTCTGTAAACCAGCATTTATTTAGCACTGCCTTGGGCTTCTTAAAATCTCTCCACAAAGAAGAGATTTTCGCAAAGTATCCGCTTAATAGCTATTTATCAAGATTTTTAAATTGACGTTAGTCTGCACATAATGACTAAAAAAACACATACAATTGATCCGGATGTCGCAGAATATATCAAAGCGCTCAAGGATTCACCCAAATTTGGGCCCCAGGTGGTTTGCCATAAAACAATTCCACCGGTTAAAGCACATTACACAAACCTCTCGTCATTACATCCTAAGCTCCTACAACTGCTGCAGAAACAAGGCATTGACAACCTCTACACCCATCAGGGTGAGGCTGTAGAGCATATATTAAATGGCTCCGACGTTATCGTGGCGACACCGACGGCATCTGGCAAAAGTATGATTTATAATTTGCCTGTTTTAAATGATTTTATTACAGGCAATACATCGTCCTCGTTGTATCTCTTTCCACTCAAAGCACTTGCCCAAGACCAGAGAAACGTACTGGAGACCCTCTACCAAAACCTCTGCCCCAACAAAGATCATACGAAGCAACCTTTCTCCCAGTTGTTTGACGGAGATACCTCTAGCTATAAAAGGCGAAAGATTCGTGATACGCCCCCAGCGGCCTTACTTACAAACCCGGAAATGCTCCATCTATCTATCCTTGCATATCATCAAAACTGGATTGCTTTTCTTGGCAAGCTAAAATTTGTGATAATTGATGAGGTACACAGTTACCGGGGTGTACTTGGCAGCCATATGGCCTGGGTACTGAGAAGACTCCAGCGAATATGCGCGTTGTATGGTGCGAGACCTACCTATATTCTGCTTTCAGCTACCATTGGTAATCCCGGTCAACTGGGGAAGCAACTTCTCGGTCGCGAAGTTAAGGTGATTACCGAATCAGGGGCCCCACAAGCCGAGAAAAACATGCTCTTCCTCAACCCATGGGACAGCGCGGCATACACGGCAAGCCAATTGCTCGAAGCATCGATAAAAAGACGACTTAGGACTATTGTCTACACTCAGTCGAGGAAAATGACCGAACTGATCAACATCTGGACAGCAGCAAAACTCGGCCCCCTCTCGGAGAAACTCTCGAGCTACCGTGCTGGCTTCCTGCCCGAGGAAAGAAGGGAAATTGAAAAACAACTGTTTAATGGAGAACTGCTCGGAGTTATCTCAACATCCGCGCTGGAGCTTGGAATAGATGTTGGCGATCTGGACCTCTGTATACTTGTCGGCTACCCCGGTTCGATCATGGCGACCTGGCAGAGGGGAGGCCGTGTGGGTAGATCCTGGCGTAAATCCGCCATCATCATGGTGGGCCAAGACGATGCCCTCGATCAACACTTTATGCGACACCCCGAAGACTTTTTTGCGAGAAAGCCGGAGTCGGCACTTCTCAACCCCGACAACAGTACAATCGCCGGCCAGCATCTCCACTGTGCTGCGGCGGAGTTACCCCTTAGCGCCGAGGAACCACTACTTAAAAACAGTGGTGTTATCAAGGAGTTGCACAACATCATGCGCCAAGGCCTTCTGCTAGAAACGGCATCGGGCGGCACCTGGATTGCAACGCGTAAATATCCCCAACGCCTTGTTACCTTAAGAGGCGGCGGTAAGCAGATGGATATCATCGATGGGAACAGTGGAGAAATCATTGGTGAAATGGACAACAACCGAGCTTTGAAAGAGTGTCACCCCGAAGCTATTTACCTGCACAGGTCGAAGAGCTGGGTTGTGCAAAAGCTCGATCTTGAGGCCAATGAGGTGATAGCTCTTGAGCAGAGCCCCAACTACTTCACCAGACCAACAATTGACAAGCAAACAGAAATCCTCGAATTATTTGCCTCAAAGATAACTTTTGGCGCCCAGGTATCGTTTGGACGTGTACGGGTGAGAGAACAGGTTACGGGCTACCAAAAGATTAACAGCAGAACACAAAAACTCATAGCCACAATACCACTAGACCTCCCGGAACAATCAATCGAAACAGAAGGGGTCTGGCTCGATATAGACCCAGAAACCGTCGCGACCTTAACAACGGCAAAGTATCACTTCATGGGTGCCATACACGCACTGGAACATGCAATGATAGCCCTATTTCCGCTGCTGGTTCTTTGTGATCGTAATGATATTGGCGGAATGTCATGTCCGCTTCATGAGCAAACAGAGCAGGCAACTATTTTCATATACGATGGATATCCTGGTGGGGTGGGCTTGGCCAAAGAGGCGTATGCGAAAATAGACACCCTCCTTAAACAAACACAATCGACTGTTGAGTCATGCCCGTGTACAACAGGTTGTCCGTCATGCGTACACTCGCCAAAATGCGGCTCGGGGAACAGACCAATAGACAAAAAAGCCTGCCTTGTTTTGTTATCAAGTATTATAAGGCAAAGAAAAAATGTACTCTCGTCGTCGCCACTTGTAGCTCTTCTTAACAAGCAAGAAAAACCGGAGCAAGGCGAGAGCTCATCCGTTACAACACAGAATCACAGGCGCGGTCTCGATGCACTACCCAAAAGATTTGGGGTCTTCGACCTGGAGACCATACGCTCAGCGGCGGAGGTTGGCGGCTGGCACAGAGCTGAATTGATGGGCATATCTGTTGGTGTATTGTACGATTCAGCCCAAGACAGTTATTTCACCTACCTTGAGCATGAAATGGAAGCCTTAGTCAAGCATCTGTGTCAGCTTGATCTTGTGGTTGGCTTTAACAATAAACGCTTTGACAACAAAGTACTGTCTGCCTATACCAACGTTAATCTCAATACACTGCCGAATTTAGATCTTCTTGAAGAAGTTCACAACTATCTGGGATACAGACTGAGCTTGAACAAACTCGCCAAGCACACCCTTGGGGTGGAAAAAACAGGGGATGGACTACAGGCTCTGCAATGGTATAAGGAGGGGCGCATAGATCTTATTCAACATTATTGCAAAAAAGATGTCGAAATTACAAAAGATCTGTTGCTCAAAGGACTTGACCAGGGATTTTATCTCTTCGCCAACAAGGCAATGCAACGTGTTCGCCTGCCACTTAGCCTAGACAGATCAATACAAAAAATTTTAGGCCATCAATAAGATGACCTAAATTCACAAGCTTTTAACTGGAACTAAGTGCAAAACCTGCTACAGGCAGCAGATAGATTATGGCCACAAAAGGGGGCTGTAAATCCAACCTACGGTGCCGCTGCTATGGCGCACTTTTGTCCATTTCCCTTCAGTAGAAATCTTCTTGAGCACAACACCACGCTCAACATCAGCAACAACAGGATTGTTTTTTGAAGGGCCAGAGCGCATATTTAAACTTTTCTGCGCATTGACGATAACCGTATCTTTGTCCTTGACGATACTCTTGTGAATCCAGCCAGTATCTTTTTCATAATCGCGAATCTTGAACCATTCACCCTGTTTTTTCAACACCTTAAGAGGGTATCCCTGGAACAGTTCCATGGAGACAGGATATCTTTTTCCCGGGCCAGTCCTGACATTTGCATTATCGGTGGTAACTGACAAGTAGTTTGCCGCAAAGGCAGAAGTCGCGCAAAAGAGGGCAATAGAACTGATCGCAATGATCTTTTTAAATTGATTTTTCATATGTACTAAAATCACAAAATTTGTTTTTTTATTTAACTACAAGAACACGTTACCCGCAACGATACAGGTAATCGAACATCTTTTTTATAGCATTAATACCTGTGCAAGTCAAACCCTCATATCAAGGATATAACCCATCCCAAGGTCAGGCAAAAGTCAGCGTACGTCCACTGCAATCCATGGTAGCTAAGACTCCAAGAGGAAATGTTATATTGTGTGCACAGTGTCCGGCGGGAAAGTTTGCCCACACGGGAATATCATTACTGGGACAGAGTTCAATAATTCTGTTCCAGACCGATTGTTTATAACCTAAAACATCAATGTTTGCGCCTGAACCTTGGGGAGAAAAATCACCGAGGATGATACCCTTAAGGCCAGAAAATTTTCCCGCAGCGGCCAACTGGGTCAGCATTCGATCAACCTTATAAAGGGGTTCATTCACATCTTCTAAAAAAAGAATAGTCCCGGCCCAAGAAGAATCGTATTTTGTGCCAAGCACCGTTATAAGACTCGCGAGATTACCACCAATGAGAGGTGCGGTAACCCTGCCACGTCCCTGTAACTGAGCAATAGTCTCGGCATAAATTGGTGCCGTCCATTGGCCAAGTAAACTTGCATGGAATTTCTCTACAGTTTCTCTGCTCGAACCTGCCAGTGAGGTGAGGGTAGGGCCGTGCAGGGAGACAAGACCCGTTTTGTGGTAGAGATAATTCTGCAGGACTGTGATATCAGAAAAACCTACAAGCAGCTTTGGGTGGGAGGCAATATTCTCCAGATCGATCTTATCTAGGATGCGCAGACACCCATAGCCACCCCTTAGAGCAACAAGACCTTTGACCTCAGGGTCAGCAAATAAAGAGTTTAACTCAGCCGCACGATTGTCATCACAGTCTGCAAGATAACCGGCACCGGGCCACAGCTGCCTTGGAAATTTTGCCTCAAAGCCCATTTCTGTTAACGCCCGTATACCGGCATGAAATAAAGACTCATCACCGAGCATCCCAGCCGGGGCGACTATACCAAGCAGATCGCCTTGCTTTAATGGTTGAGGAAGTAGCATAGAATGTATTTTTTCAGGCAAGTTCATTGTAGATAAGTTCAAGCCCCTGAAGGGTTAGCATTGGTTCTATCATGTCAATTGAATGGGTAAAGGGAGCTATGAGGTTTGCCATGCCCCCGGTGGCAACGACCTTAAAAGGTTCATCGGATCCCATGAGCATTTCAGCACGAATACCCTTAATCAAGCCATCAATCATTGCACCATAACCATACAAGACACCACTTTTCATCGCCTGAACAGTCGTTTTACCTATTATCTTTTCTGGGACATCCGAAACATCAATATGGGGTAATTTTGCCGTTTTGTTGGCAAGGGCCTCCAGTGAAATAGCAATACCTGGCAAAATTGCACCACCAAGATATGCACATTTTTCCGTAACACAGTCAAAAGTAATCGCAGTACCAAAGTCAATCACGATCTGCTTGCACTGGTTCATTTTCCAGGCCGCAATTCCATTAACGAGCCGATCGGCTCCTACTTCACCAGGATTATCGAGCTGTACATCGATCATGTTGCTAATTTTGTCGACGGTAACAATGAAAATATCTTTTTTCAACTGTGAGGCAAAATGTTTCTCACAACAGCTCAACCAAGCGGTTTGCAGGGTGGGAACGACACTCGATATGATAATTCCATCGATGTTATCAATTTCGATCCCCGCCATAACAAAGAGTGCATGGTAACATACTGCAAGCTCATCCCCGGTACTCTTGTCGTCGGACTTTATTCGCCAGTGACCAATGAGTTCACGGTTTTCATACATCCCTGTTACGGTATGAGAATTACCTATATCAACGACCAAAAACATATATCACCTATTTTATAATATTACCTGTGTTTGCATACGCATATGCCGCAGATTCATTCTCTATATAAATAATTGTTTTTTGCATTTCAACAATCATCTTTAGCATCCACAGTTACCCCACCTTGTGAGGTTGGTTTTTTCACCACATCGACCTTGCTATTGAGGCTTTGAAGTATATTACTGTGTAATATGACCTCGATAGGTCACATCATCGGTTCACCTGCCCATTGCTATAGTCCAGGTGTTACGATTTTTATCATTTTGATATAACGGCACAAAACAAGAACGGGGTAGTGAAGTGGGCTGTCCATAGCCCCCAACACTGACCAAAAATGTTTTTTGGAAGAACAATTCCGATAGATGCTCGGAAGATTTACCACTTTACTATTTGCCATGCCAATGAAAAATACTATCATTTTACACACAACTGTTGCAAAAATAGAGGATGCGAGGAAAATCTCTCAGATTTTACTTGAACAAAAGCTTATCGGCTGTGCCCAGATTAGCGGCCCGATAGAGAGCATATACCGCTGGGACGACACCATAGCAACAGAAAAAGAGTATACATTGACAATGAAAACAACAAGTGAACTTGCAGATGAAACCATGGCGGTAATTGAGGCCAATCACCCCTATGATGTTGCTGAAATCGTAGGACATCGGCTCGACTTTTGCTCTACAAAATATCACGACTGGCTCGTGGGGGAGGTTAAGAATGTGTCCGCCTAAAAAAGCTGGTTACAGAAAAAGACGGTTAGGTGAATATGTGTGTCACTGTTGCCGCAAGAAACAAGTTTTTTGCTGGAGTTGTCCCTGTGGATTTATGATCTGTAAAGAGTGCTTTGAGGAAAACAAATGGGGTATAAGTAATGGTCCCACCTGGATTTGTCCAGATTGCGAACGGATAAGAATGATGTGAGTGCTTTCTGTTTACCTCGGCTTCAAAGCAATCCCCAATGTTTATCAGAGTTGCAGATTCAACTAAAATGAAATAGTATACATTGTTTACAGCCAACTATTCACTCTTCCATTTTGTTTTAATATGAACGCATCTGCAGGTAGTTACGACGAAAGTAAAATAAAAACCCTCAGTTCTCTTGAGCATATTCGCAAGCGTCCCGGAATGTATATCGGCAGACTTGGCGACGGCAGCAACCAAAACGACGGTATATATATACTGCTCAAAGAAGTTGTTGATAATTCCGTTGACGAATTCATCATGGGTGCCGGAAAACGAGTCAACATCAGCATCAAGGAAGACGGCTCGGTAACCATTAGAGATTTCGGCCGAGGTATTCCCCTAGGCAAGGTTGTCGAATGTGTCTCCACCATTAATACAGGTGCCAAGTATAATACAGAAGTATTTCAATTCTCAGTTGGCCTCAACGGTGTTGGCACAAAAGCAGTTAATGCTTTATCTGAACATTTCACGGTAACCTCCTACAGGGAGGGGAAATTTACGAGGGCTAGTTTTTCTAATGGTACTCTGCTCAAGAAAGAAGAAGGCGTCGCCGCTGAAGAAAAAGATGGCACATGTATAGAATTTCTCCCCTCTAGAGAAATGTTTCCTGATTTTCATTTTGACGAGTCGTATATAGACAACAGACTCTGGCGATACGCGTACCTCAACGCCGGTTTGAAAATATACTTTGGCAAATCCCTCTATTATTCAACAAAAGGATTGCTTGACCTCCTCGACAAAGAACTGGACGGGGCTCAGCTTTACCCACCTATCTATTATCGGGACAACACCCTTGAGTTTGCCTTTTCCCACACCGAGAGCTTTAATGACAGTTACTATACCTTTGTCAACGGGACATACACCAACGAGGGTGGCACACACCTATCGGCTTTTCGAGAAGGTATTCTTAAAGGTGTAAATGAATTTTCGGGGAAAAAATTTGTAAATACAGACGTGCGTGATGGCATAATTGGGACCCTGGCCGTCAAGATTAAAGATCCCGTTTTTGAGTCACAGACCAAAAACAAACTTGGCAACACGGAGGTTCGCTCCTGGATAGTCAACACCATCAAAGACGCCGTCTCTAGTACACTGTATAAGAACCCGAAGACGGCCCAACGATTCATTGAAAAAATAAACCGTAACGAGCAGGTCCGTAAAGAACTTCACAGCGTTAGAACAGAAGCCCGGGCGAATGCAAAAAAGGTTGCCTTTAAAATACACCAGCTTAAAGATTGTAAATATCACCCCGGCAGGGATAAACCATCCCCTGCGGGGAAAGAGAACATGGTTTTTATCACCGAAGGCCAGTCTGCAGCAGGCTCCATTGTCTCTTCGCGGGATCCTCTAACCCAGGCTGTTTTTTCCCTCAAAGGCAAACCTCTCAACGTCTTTGGTCAGAAGATGACCACTTTGTACAAAAACGAAGAGATGTATGCACTTATGCGGGCCTTGAATGTTGAGGACTCAATTGCGAATCTCAGGTTTGATAAAATCATCTTGGCAACGGATGCTGATGTTGATGGCTATCATATTCGCAATCTCCTCCTTACCTTCTTCCTCCACTACTTCGAACCACTGGTGAAGCTTGATCATATTTATATCCTCGAAACGCCTATCTTCAGGGTGAGAAACAAGAAAGAAACAATCTACTGCTACTCCGAAGCGGAGCGTCAGGCCGCCCTTAAAAAACTCTCGGGCAAGGGCCAGAAAAACATGACGACAGAAATAACACGTTTCAAAGGGCTTGGAGAAATTTCACCTAAAGAGTTCAAGCAATTTATTGACGACAACATACGCCTCAGGGCTGTTACCCTTGACTCCTTGAGTGAAGTCTCAAAGGTGCTCTCTTTCTATATGGGTAAGAATACCCCCGCCAGAAGACAGTATATCATGGAAAACCTGATTGCAGACCTCTAAACGGGCACAGGTAAATACCACAAGAATTCTCACTGATCAAATAAATTACTATGAGCAACCACCCGGGAAAACTACACCAGCTTTTCGATGAAAATTTCTTAATATACACTTCATATGTTATTCGCGAACGGGCTATTCCATCCATAGATGATGGTTTAAAACCGGTACAGAGACGCATACTACAGACCCTCTATAATATGGAAGACGGACGTTTCCATAAGGTTGCCAATCTAGTGGGGGAGACGATGAAGCTGCATCCCCATGGCGACCAGTCAATTTTTGCTGCCCTTGTCAATCTTTCAAATAAAGGTTTTCTCATTGATCGACAGGGAAATTTTGGCAACATCTTCACCGGTGATAGGGCCTCTGCGGCTCGATACATCGAGTGCAGGCTATCCCCCCTGGCAAAAGAGGTTTTGTTCAACAAAGACCTCACTGAATTTGTTGACTCCTATGACGGCAGAATGCAAGAACCCGTTACTCTTCCTGCCAGACTACCCTTGCTGTTACTCATGGGTGCTGACGGTATTGCAGTCGGCATGGCGACAAAGATTCTGCCCCACAATTTTTGTGAATTGATCGAGGCTCAAAAATGTATTTTACAGAATAAGGAATTCAGCCTCTACCCCGATTTCCCCCAGAAGGGTTTACTTGATTACGCAAATTATGACGATGGCAACGGCAAGGTCCGTTGTAGGGCCCGGATTGAAGAACTCAACGAAAAAACGATTATAATCAAAGAAATACCATACACGACCACTACGCAGTCACTCACCGACTCCATCGAGAAAGCTGCTAAGTCTGGTAAGATAAAGATTATTTCCATCAATGATTATACCGCTGAGAAAGTAGAAATTGAGATAAAACTTGCAAGAGGCGTGTACGCAAAAGACACCATCAAGGCACTGTACGCCTTTACCGACTGCGAGGTTGCAATCACCCCTAACCTCACACTCATCAACGGAGATATGCCTGAAACAATTTCCGTCACAGAGGTTATAACCTACAATACAAACAAACTACGCAACGACCTGCAAAGAGAACTTGAGATACAGATGTCGAAACACGAAGACAAACTTCACGCACGAATGCTTGAACAAATCTTCATTGAAAAGCGACTCTACAAGTCAATAGAAGAAGAGACCAGCTACAAGGCTGTGACTACAAGTGTCAACGAGGCATTATTGCTCTATGCCGAAGAGTTGATCAGACCACACACCCTTGAGGATATTGAAAGGCTTTTAGAAATTAAGATCAAACGTATCTCTCGTTTTGACATTAATAAACAACTCCGAGAGATAAAAGAGATCCGCAAACAGATTAAGGCCATCAAGAAATCCCTTACAGATATAACCGCCTATACACTGTCATTTCTCGACAACATCCTGGCGAAATACGGACAATACTATCCAAGACAAACAGAGCTCACAAGTTTTTCAGAGGTAAGTTTTCGCAAGGCGGCACTGTCAAACCTCAACGTTGTCTATAACCGGGAGTCCGGCTTCATAGGCACACAGGTAAAAGAAGATGAAGAGAAAAAAGATCTGACTGTTACCTGTTCAGAGTATGACAAACTCTTTCTCATCTACAAGAATGGGCTGTATAAGTTTATTCCAGTAAGTGAGAAGTTTTACGTAGGGGATGACCTTCATTGGGTTGGAATCGTACAAAAAAAGGCCATTTTCAATATCGTCTATAGGGATGGTGCTGAAAATTTCGGCTATGTCAAAAGGTTCAAGACACCGAGTTTTATTTTAGAAAAAGAGTATCGACTTTTTGCAGAGCACAAACGTTCGAAGATAATTTTCATGTCTTTTGGAGAAGGGCAGTTCGCCCGCGTTAACCTGATGCCATCATCACGGGCAAGAACGAACAATCTCGACATCAGTTTTGACGACTTCTTGCTCAAAAATGCTGCGGCTAAAGGTAAACGTGTCTCGATCAGAGTGGTCAAAAGGGTATCGGCATCTACCGGTCCAGAGGAATCCCCTCTAAAAAAGAATCTATCCCTCCCAGGCATCAGCCAGGAGAGTAAAACCAAGGATCCAGTAAAGCCTGAAGTTGCAAAGGGGACAGACGAGAAAAAGGAAACCTGAGTTCTCGCCTGCTGAATCGGTACAATGTTCACTACCTTCGGTAATAAGCCATAAGAAAATATGCTTAGTATCGAAGGTAGTACAGAAAGTAGTACAGACAGGTGGTGCCCATAACATATTCTGGCTAGATCAACTCAGCCTTTAAAGAGTGTTGGCCCGCAAAATTTATCTTCACTTTTAGCATTGCCCCAACTTTTGTATTGACCTGTCCTTTGACATGCACAATATGATGGGTCGCTGTTCTTCCTTTGACACTATCCTCATAGATAGCCTCAACCATAATCTGTTTTTCCTGGCCCACAAATTCCTCGTTACGTTCAAGGCTGATTTCGTCCTGTCGGGACTGAAATCTGGCAAGACGCTCTGACTTAATAGTTTCATCAACTTTATTGTCAAATTCACTTGAACGGGTGCCGGGCCTATCTGAGTACTTAAAAGAAAAAGAACCATGAAATTTTACTTTTTCAAGTAACTCCATAGTTGCTTCAAAGTCCTCATCCGTCTCTCCTGGAAATCCTATAATCATATCGGTAGAAAGAGCAATCGTAGGACAATATTCGCGTAGTTTCTCAACCTGCTGCAGATACTGTGCAATACTATATTTACGGTTCATAGCCTTGAGCACATTATCGGAACCGGACTGTACTGGGAGGTGAAACTGAGGACAAAGATTGTCTACATCCTTAAAACAAGCTATCAACTCATCCGTAAGATCTTTAGGGTTTGAAGTGGTAAAACGTAACCTCTCGAGCCCTTCAATAGAAGAGACCTGCCTGAGTAGTTTTGAAAAATTGTAACTACTGTTGTCGGGACATACTTCATTGGTGCGCCCATAGGAATTGACGTTCTGCCCAAGCAGGGTGATTTCCTTTACCCCGGATTGGACAAGAAGAGTTACTTCATCAACAATATCCTTGGCCATGCGACTCACCTCACGCCCCCTGGTGTACGGGACAACACAGTAGGTACAATAATTATTGCACCCCTGCATTATGGTCACAAAACGACTGAATTGAAACGCCGCCTTTTCTGCGTCTGCGGAGTCAGCAGAGAAGGGGATATTGGGGAGAAAACGAGGAATCTGGTAATTATCCTCCATCTGAGTCACGACTCGATGTTTTCCGTCTTCAGCTGCGAGGAGGTATTCGCCAATCTGATAAATATTCTGGGTACCAATAATGAGATCAACATGGGGCATACGATCGATGATCGACTTCCCCTCCTGTTGAGCAACGCAGCCAGCAACACAGATTTTCATGTCCGGTCGTTTTTCTTTTGTCTTTCTTAAATAGCCCAAAAGACTCATTACTTTTTGCTCTGCCTTTGCCCTAATCGAACAGGTATTTAGAATGATAAGATCCGCGTCTTTAATATCCATCCCTTCAACGTAACCAAAACGTGAAAGGGATTGAGCCATAATCTCAGAATCCCGTTGGTTCATCTGACAGCCAAAGGTTTTGATAAAAAATTGTTTGTTTTCCATATGTTTCATATACTCGTAAATCAAGATGTCCCTGCGGACGAATAGGGTAAAATATCAGCCAACAAGATCAACTGCTATACTAGCCAACAGGCCAAAGAGTTCTTTTTTGTGTCCCTCGGAATACCTCAAAACCACAATTCCCTCGCGACCATCGACGCTGGATAGAATTGCGATATTATCGTAGGCCTCTACAATAAATTTCAGGTAATGAAACCTGTTTGGAGAGATCCTGAGATACAAGGGGAGCAGGCTAGGTTTATGTTCAAGATTACACATTTAAAGATGAATCCACAGCGGTCATGTTAGTCTTATTTTTTACCAGAAGAGGGGAGACCACTTCCTGTAAAAATTCTTCAGTTTGTTTTTCGGCCCTGCCGGTAAATTGAGAATAGTCACTGACCATGGCCTCTAATTCCCGAAGGGTGAAAGGAATGCGTTTATCCGCACCAAGGCGCGTAAGCAGATCATTCTCGCCGGCTTGTTCCTTCACAATCTTCCCGGATGCAAGAGAATGTTCTTTAACGACCTCATGCATATCTTGCCTGCTTTCGCCTTTTTCAACAGCCTCCATAAGTATTTTTTCAGTAGCCATAAAAGGCAGCTCAGCAGAAAGGTGTTTTTTGATTTGATTCGGAAAAACAACCATATCGGAGGTAATATTTACAAACAACTTTAATATCGCATCGGTAAGCAAGAAACACTGTGGGATATCCATACGACGAATAGCAGAATCATCAAGAGTACGCTCAAACCACTGATTGCTATAGGTGGCGCTGAAATTTTGAGGAAGATTCATCAACTTACGGGCAAGACCTGTAAGCCTTTCTGAACGCATAGGATTTCTCTTATAAGCCATGGCGGACGATCCGGTCTGCTTAGCCTCAAACGGCTCTTCCTGAACCTTGAGATTAGACAACAAACGCAGGTCTACGGCAAATTTATGGGCAGTTGCCCCTACACCGGCCAGGGTCTCAGCAAGCTTCATATCAAGCTTTCTCGTATATGTTTGACCGGTTACCGCAAAGGTGTCAGCAAAACCAAGCTTTTTGGCAACGAGACTATCCAACTGACGGACCTTTGCATCATCACCCTTAAAGAGTTCTAAGAAAGTCGCCTGGGTACCAACTGTACCTTTTGCCCCACGGGCCTTCATTGTGGAAAGAAAGTGTTCTACATACTCTAGGTCCATTATTAAATCCTGGAGATACAGAGTATTACGCTTACCAACGGTGGTTGGTTGCGCGGGCTGATAATGGGTAAAGCCGAGGGTAGGGAGACCTTTGTATTTCTCACAGAAAACCGCAAGATTCTTCACAACCTGTAAGATTGCCCCACGAATAAGTTCCATAGCCTTTTTCTGAACTATCAAATCCGTGTTACAAACAACATACTGTGAGGTCGCACCAAGATGAATAATACCAGCAGCTTTTGGACAACGGAGACCAAACTCATACACATGTGCCATCACATCATGCCTAATCTCTTTTTCTTTTGCCGCCGCAACATCGTAATCAATATTATCAACATTGGCGCGCATTTCGTCGATCATTTCTTGGGTCACAATAGAGGTCAAACCAAGTTCAAACTGAGCCTCCGCGAGAGCAAGCCAACAACGTCTCCAGGTTGTGAATTTCATTTTTTCAGAGAAAAGTTCCTGCATTTCTCTACTGGTATAACGACTGACAAGTGGCTCCTGGTAAATTTCACGAGACATAAATAAGCTCCAAATAGTATTAACTTTATCTTTTATCTATTTACTGCAGCGGAATTATAAACGTTTAAACCTGCAGGCCATACACACGCATAAAAACACGAAAGACCATCTATATAGCATTTTTAACAACGAATAGAAACCTAAGATATCCCATCCGTATCAGCAAAGACAGTAAAAGCGAAACAGTAGTAATGTCGCATAATGTATATTATGTATAGTTTTACATATATTTTATTATATCAACAACCTATCTACGGTTATCCAATTCCTACTGCAACTATGCACTTTTATTCCAGGTGGAATTGTTTACTGCAAATCGACAATACGCAACTGCCAACTGACAGTGCCTCTGTACCTGTTTTTCGTTGGTACAAAAGAAATGGTACGCTCCGGACTTTCCTGGACAGCAGAAATCTTATCTCCCAGGTTAAAGCCTATGCCCTTGTAGTTTGCATATTCGCCCCGAACGACAACATTTAAATGAGCGTTGCCTTTACCGACGGTCTTCGCTTGGACAATCCTTGAGCCTCTATCCCGAAATACCGGTGCTACATTTCCTGGACCAAATGGTTCGAAATTGTTTAAAAACTCTAGTGTGTCACGATCCATCACCTGGTCTACACTGGCCTCAACCGGAGTAACAAACGTCCTTTTATTCGCCAATCGCTCAAACTGGGCCTGTAGACATTTACTTAACTTACGAGCGAACACATCAAGATCTTCTGGTCGTATTGTTAAACCGGCAGCCATATCATGTCCGCCAAATTTCACAATCGTATCTGCACAATCATTTAAGGCCTGGATAACACTTATGCCTTCTACCGACCTGACCGACCCCTTGAGGCTTACCAGTCCAAACCGATCCGTATTTTCAGCAAAAACTATTGCTGGAAACTTGAATTCGTCCACCAGTCGCGAGGCAACTATCCCCGCAACGCCCAGATGATACTCACCGGAGCAAATACAGCAAAAACGACTCTGAATCACCGATTTAGACGAGATACGCGATGCATTTTCAAAGTCTACTTCGCAGATACTTTTTCTCTTCAAATTTAATCTTTCGAGCCTATCTGCGCCCTTCTTCGCCTCGGTGGAATCAACTGCCACAAACAACTCAATCGCCACAGAACTCTTCCCTAAACGCCCGGCAGCATTGATTTTAGGGCCAAGCAAAAAGCCGATATCCTCCGAGGTGATCTGATCACCGAACAAACCGCAGGAGGTAAGTAAAGCCGCAAGCCCCTCAAAGGGCGTTTCGAGAAGTGACTCAAGCCCTGCCCGCACCAGGATTCTATTTGTAGTGGTAATCTCAACAAGATCGGCGACGGTTCCCAGGGCGACAAAGGCTAAGTAATTCTTTAGGTTAACGGAGGATGCCTTTACTTTAAATGCAGTTGATTTTGCAAGTTCTGCTCGAATGCCGGCTGCCAGATAAAAAGCAACACCTACACCCGCCAACTTATGTTCATGGAAGCCACAATCCTGCTGTGCTGGATTCAAGACGCAGCAATTTGGCATACCTGTCAATGGTATCGAATGGTGATCGGTAACAACTACATCACCGCCCAAACCTTTTATAACCTCAATTTCTTCACTATTTGCTATGCCACAATCAACTGTTATGAGAAGGAATCTTCTACTTTTGAAGCTACTAATTTCATCCTTAAACCACTCGGTGTTAAGCCCATATCCCTCCGTCAACCTATTAGGTATATGGTATATTACCTCAACCCCGATCTCTTTGAAAAAGTTAACCAGCAAACCGGTGGAGGTTGTTCCGTCTACGTCGTAATCCCCCCAGACAACAATTTGATAGCCTTGATCAATATACTCCACCACAAGGCCCACCGCTGCTGCTAGGCCTTTCATTAAAGAAGGTTTGGGTAGATCCTTAAGCTTTGGATAGAGAAAGGCCTCTATATCCTTTTCCTCCACCAGTCCTTTAGCCTTGAGCAATCGCCGACACAGCTCAGGGATTGCCCCTCTTTTTTTTACCTGTCCCATGCATTGCCAACTATATATCTTTGCGCCATTGCCCTACCATTTCTAATACCGTTGCTTGCTCCTGCACATCAACCCAGTTCACTTCTTTAATTTTATTAAACCAGGTGTATTGGCGCTTTGCATATCTTCGCGTATCCCGGGCCAACAGGCGAACCATTTCTTCCCTTGTGTACTCGTTATTTATATAGGCCAGCATATGACGATAGCCAATGGATCCCATGGATTTTAACTTAGGTGAGAAACCTCTTTCCATCAATTCCACCACCTCTGCCTCAAGCCCCCCATCGATCATCATATCGCAGCGCATGTTAATGCGGCTATAGAGCTTCTCCCGCTCACAGGTAAGGCCAATTTGTAAGGCATCAACGGCCAAGCTCCGGCCCTGATCAAGATTTTGCTTAGCCAGATGCGTTGACCAGGGAATCCCCGTCGTCTGATAAACCTCCAGGGCCCTGAGTAGTCTCTGGGTATCATTTTGGTGTATTTTTTGTGCGGAGATACTGTCACATGCGACAAGTTCCCCGTGGAGCACGCCAGCGCCCTCCTTGTCCAACCTGTCTTTAAGACCGTTGCGCACTTCTTTATCCGAAGGGGCCTCAGGAAAGATTCCCTGCAGAAGTGATTTCAGATAAAGTCCAGTACCCCCCGTAAGCAGAGGCAGTTTGCCCCTGGCGGTGATTTCTTTGATCAATCGCGTCGCATCTTTTGTAAATCCATGGCCATTGTCTCCAAACATTCTAAAAAATTTAGCTCTGATTCACATTTAATTGTATTCAATTAATGTGTCAGCTAACGCTATTAACAAGAGGGCGCATTTTATACAGTAAACTAAGGGTGAGTTCAAGAATAATGTGCAGAAAAACCACTCTTTTGTGCCTAACTGGCATAATAACCCGTTTAAGCTAAGTTTTTAGTCCCGTTACTGGTTTTTATCAGTGATAAGCATTGAGTATATGAGCTGCTTATTTAAGCAAAATGCATAGGCTTAAAAATTGAAAATATGTGATTGTGTTGATTTTTTTTAAAGCAAGCCTCTTTGCGCAAATGAGACCGCGACGCCATCGCCAATTACAAAGTGGTCAAGGACTTTAATGTCCATTAGGTTAAATGCATCAACCACCCGTTTGGTGATG
>NVXR01000004.1 GCA_002733995.1 Desulfotalea sp.
TTTTTGCGAATGGGCTTTGCTTATCTCTTACTGTAATAAGAAGTGTAACCGAAAAAGTGCTTTAGACTACGAATTCGTACCCAAAACGGGAATGACTGATAATTTAAGAGATGTATATCGTTTTACATCTACTCTCTCTTTTTATTTTTCATTGTTGTCGGGTAAAACAGCATTTGAAGTTAATCCCGTAGACTTAATAGCAATAGAATGTTTAAGAATATTTGAACCTGAAGTCTATGGCGAGATTGTGCGTTCCAAATATTTATTTACAAATAATGGTGGAGAAAGAAATGAAACAACTACGGCTCTAGTAAACGGAATTCTCGATAAAGCTAGCGAGGGCAAAAGAGACAGTGTTGAGGGAATCGTAAGGCAACTATTTCCTGCAATTGACTCGATTCTTGGAGGGCGTCGATGTGGAAATGGATTTGGTAACGGCTGGTTGCGTGACATGCGGATATGTCACCATTCAAACTTTGATAAATACTTTAAGTTTGGAGTATATAATGGAGAACTATCTAATTCGGATTTTAAAGTGATGCTAGCACTGACAGGTGATTCAACAAAACTTTCCGAATTTCTAATGTCACTAATGGAACGTGACATGCTAGCTAATGCACTCTCTCAGTTTGGATCTTTTACAGACAGTATTCCGATAGAAAATGCTAATACCTATATTAAGGCTCTTCTTGATATAGGTGATAAAATTGACCATGAAAATGTATGGTTAACCAAACTCAGTTCTAATGGGAATGCAAGGAAACTTGTTTTGTTGTTTCTCCAAAGAATTGAAAATAGTAAAACAAGAGGCGAGTTATTATTAAAGTGCTTTCAAGACTCAGAAGGAATTTCTATCGTTGGATCTATATTACATATTTCTGAAAGCACACGAGAGAACAACAAAACTGACATTGTTTTTCAGGACAAAGAGTTCGAGGAAAGTAAGGACGAGTTTGTATCCAAATTGGACTCAATGGCAAAACATACTCCCGACAAACTAATAACTCATGCACATTTGGTCTCGTTTTTGTATGATTGGAAACGTTGGGGAGATGAAGTTGAAATTATTGATTGGTTAAAAGATCAAACCGATAATGCAGAAGGTTGTGTTAATTTTCTCAAAGGCTTTGTTCATAAGTCTCCTTCGCAAACAATAGGATCTCATGTAATTAAGATCACGAATAGTATTAACTTAGAAAGTATTGAAAAATATCTTTCTGTGGCAGATATTATATACATAATAAAAAGTGCCACTAAAACTGAATATGACTCAAAAGGTCAAGACGCTATTGATGCTTTTAATGATGCTTTAGATCGAAGAGAAAAAGGCATAGTAGAAGAGTGGTAACTAACCGTACTAGTTTCTTAAACAGACAAAAAATGTGCTTTTGCTCGTTCCTTGCTGAGTTTGTCCAACTATTAAGTTGCACTTATTACTTGAATCCAACAGCGTTATGAAGAGTGTGCTAAAACCATTGGAGCCTAATAATGAATGAGCGAAACCTGTTATTTAGACATGCTTAAGATCTTGATGTTGAAAAAATATTTTTGGTTAATAGAGCATGATCGTCGGGGAGTGCATAGTTCCTTTCTATGTAATTGGAATTTGACATAGAAGGTCCATGATGACAATCAACTTTTCGGGGCCGCTCTTCAGGATGTTCCAATTGCTTACATATGGGAAAATTTTGGAGTATTGGACGTTCGTGAAGACTTCAGGAAGAAAGGGGTGGAAAAACAACTAGTAGAGTCTGCAAGGAAGCGCGGTATAAGTAGTGACAGGTATGCTGTTACCATTGAATGTAAGCCAGAATCGTCTAGTTCGTTCTGGAAAAAAATTGGCTTCGAGTTCTATAATGAAAACGAGGCATCATTTGTTTTTGAAAAGCTCTTTGATTTGCCTATTAAGGAATCGCCTATAAACGTAAAAATCATGTTTTACCAAGAGCAAGTAAAATGGATTCCTCAAACGGCTCTAGTAAAGTCAATTTCTCCGTTAGCGATGCTAGATCCCAAGGGCACTATACATCTTCAATATCGTGTGGCCGCTTACGTCAATAGCAAAAAATATAACAGAGACACAATGATAAAAATTTGAATAGATGGTGATGAAGTTTACTTTGATAAAGCCAAGTACACCATTGCAAAGGAAATAGGGATGGCTTACAATTCAGGTACCTTTTATATAGAACAATTGAATAACAAAGCATTGCACCTGTTAAGATGTTGAATGTGGCGGTTATGCTCATCTCCTATATAGATAGCAGCCGCGACAATAGTGTTTTGATAATAGGTGTGATAATTAACGATGAGCAAGACTATGACACAAAAAAAAATAGGCTTATATGTAATATCCATAGCTTTGCTATTTGCCTTTATTTTTGTATTAAAGGTTGATGTGCCAATTTGTTATGGAGATGAGTGTGAATTTATAGGTGTTGGTGAATTACTTAAAAAAAATATCATACCAATAATTTGCTTGATATGTTTGCTCTGGGCATTTGTCGAATACAAAAGGTTTAGGTTTGATTTGCAGGGCTCTACTAATATTCCATTCAAAATAAAAAAAATAGAGGGTGTTAATTATGAACATTTAACATTTTTAGCTACTTATGTAATCCCTTTAGTAAGTTTTAACTTTGATAGTGTAAGGTATTTGATTGTTCTCGCTGTTCTACTTGTCGTCATGGGGGTTATATATGTCAAAACTGATTTGTTTTATGCAAATCCATCACTTGCCCTTTTTGGATTTAATATTAACAAAGTAGATGGAAGCTTTAAAAACAATGAAGAACGAAGTGGGATAATACTAATTTCACTTAGTAAGTTATCTAATGGTGATAATGTGTCTTACATTAAAATTGATGATCGTATTTATTATGCAGAAAAGGTAAGAGAATGAATAAAGATGAACTGAACACAAGATTAAACTATTTTATTGAAAATACGAGTGATATTGGAATTACAATATACGTTGTAATAAAAGATGAAAATAAGCCAAGAAAACTTGATATTGAAGCTATTGCGTTGCCCGATTTAAAGAAACTATTCTTAGAATCAATAAATGATAATATCGTTAAAAACGATGAATTATCAGTGGTTAAGCTCTCGTCAACCGATGATCGTACAAATGTACTATACGAGTACGATATAGACATTCCGAATGAACTTTCTGTCTTAAGTGATGTAAGTCAAAGTGATGGCCATCAACAATTTAATGTTGTTATTGATGATATTGACCAAGTCACTGCATTGATTGTTGAAATTGGAAATAGTGAAAAACAAATTCTTCTCTATAAAACTATGGCTAGAGTAAATATTTATGGAAGAAAAAGCTATTTTCTTATAAAATCAGATATTCGTTTTCGAAAAATTGATGATGAGTTTTTTAGAATAAGTCCTAACTTTCAATTGATTCAAGTTGATGGAAGTTTAGTAGTTCTTGATTTGAAAACAATAGAAAAATTCTTTGGTTTTAAAAATGTAATAAAGAAAGAGGCGAAAATAGGCATACAAGCGATCGAAAAAATTTCATTATTAGAAAACCCAGATACTCTTCATGAACTTGTGAAAGATATGACTTTTGCTAGAAAACTCACCAGAGTTGCAAAAGATTCACCAGTACTTAAAGCTAAAATACCTAATTGCAAAATTATTGAATTTTGCAAAAAATTTCCTAATTTAAAAGGAAAAATACGTTTTAATAATGATGAAACTAAAATCCTATTAGATACTCGTAAATCTAAAGATTTGTTTATTCAGATTTTAATGGATGACTTCTTAACTTCTGAGTTGACTAATTTTCATTATACTAGTCTAACAAAGGATGAAGCAGAAACTGGAATAGAGGCTTCTACTTCAGAAAGTACTTCTGAGAATAAAGAAAACAATGTTCTTCAATTCGCATAGATTTCCAAATCTATAAGTATAACAAGTTGATGAACTGTACAACAAACAGTGCGCTGTTTTGGCTGCACTCAAGTCTCTCAAACGGTTTTTGTCCAGTTATCAGGGCGTTAGCTTATGAAAAGCAAGATGGAAATTATGGTAACTGAACGATTCAAGAGAATTAAATCTCACTGTAATAAATGTCTTCAAGAAACAAATCATTTTGTTATTGCAATGAGAGAGCACAGCGATAGTGAAAGTATTGATCCTCATGGCCCATACTCAATAGATTGGTCTACTACTTTTACCATGCTCGAATGTTGTGGCTGTGAAAATGTAACTCTTAAACGAAGGTTTTATTTTTCTGAATGGGATGATGATGAAATAAAATATTTTCCACCTCAGGTCTCACGGCAACTTCCTCGCTGGCATGACGAACTTCCAAAAGAATGGGTTGAGCTTATAAAAGAAGTTTACACGGCACTACATGCAGATAGCCGTAGACTTGTTTTAATGGGAGCAAGAGCACTTGTTGATTTATATATGAACCACCAGCTTGGTGATACTGGTGGCTTTCAACAAAAAATCAAACAATTAGCATCTGAAGATCTTATAAGTAAGCCCAATAAAGAATGTTTAGAGGCAGCCCTTGACGCGGGGCATGCGGCTACTCATAGAGGCTATAATCCACGAGTATATGAAGTGAATCAAGTCATCGACATTGTGGAGAATTTATTACAAAACTATGTACTAAAATCTGCGGCTGAAAATTTAAAAGAAAAAACGCCAGCTAGAAGTGAAAAATCTCCCGGCTGATTAGCAGCGCTACCTCAATCAAGGCAGATTTTTTATACAGTATCCAAGGACAGACTCAAGGGATGGGTCAACGTATTGATACCCGGATAGAGTCAGCTTTTGGGGTATGACTCTACAGCTTGTCAGGAGCATTTCATCGGCCATTTGTCCAAAGAGCAGGCGTGCGACAACCGCTGGTACTTTAAAGAAAGTAGGGCGGTTGAGGACTTTGCCCAGGGTTTTGGTAAGTTCTCTATTGGTGGTTTGTATCGGGCTTACAACATTAACAGGCCCTTTAATGGTCTCATTCTTGATGATAAAGTCGATTATAGCGACCACATCACGGATACTCACCCAACTAACATGCTGCTCACCTGAACCAACGATGCCACCCAGCCTTGCCTTGAATGCAGGGATCATTTTATGTAAGGCGCCACCATTTGGGCTTAAGATCATACCAAATCGCAGATTGACTATTCTTATACCAAGGCTGGTCAGTCGTTCTGTTTCCCGCTCCCACTGACGACACACTTCTGCTAAAAAGCCGACACCAAGACTACTTTTTTCATCAAGAATTTCATTGCCGCGATTACCGTAATACCCCACCGCAGAAGCACAGAGAAAAACCTTTGGCTTTACTGCAAGTAGTGACACGTAATCGATGAGTTCTCGTGTACCATCGAGACGGCTTTTGAGTATGGCTTCTTTCTTTTTCTTTGACCAGCGACCATTTGCAACATTTTCTCCGGCGAGATGGATAATAGCATCAAGGTTGGTATTGCCCGCCTCGGGCAGGCTATCTGTATCCCAAAAATGCTGAGTAGCTGCTGTCGTGTCTCGTTTAAGGCATTGTATTGAGTGTCCTGCTTTAAAAAGACTCTCAATAAGTGCACTCCCTACCAACCCACTACAGCCTGTGATCATAGTTTTCATAGGATATTACCATCAGTTCTTTCTTTTAGATGTTGCTTTGGCGGCGTCTTTTGTTTTTTCATGGCTTGGGGTTTTATTCTACTGTCGAGGAAGTGGTATAGGGTGAGTAGCGGATGACGAAGAAGGATACGTGGCCCGGAATAGCGCATGATAATACGAACCTTGTTCTGCATATCTTTGTTGTAACAGTGTATTAGGCAGTTGGCACAGGTGGGTTTACGCTCAATCAAAGGACAATTATGTAGTCGTTTTATGGTGTAATCTCGTATTGCCTTACACTGCGTGCAGAGTTGGGCTTCTTTGGCTTGGTGGTGACCTTTGCAATAAACAGAGAACATTGCTGTTAATGTCTTTGTTTCGCGGTGTAGTCGCGCTGTAGCCTTATCAGACGTCTGCTTCACAATCACCTGCTGGTCAAATATTTATTTTAGCTGCAATTTCATCGCAAACCTGATCCTGCGTGAGTTGAGAGCTCTCTACCGTTATGTCCGCGTACTTTCTGTAGAGAGATTCTCTTTCGTCAAAAAGATCTTGAAAACTTTGCTCGGGGCGTTTTGCCAGGCCACGTGTTTCGTAGTTATGAATGCGAGCCTTAAGTTCTTCGAGGGAGGTCTGCAAAAAGACAAGGGTGCCATTGTTTTTAAGGTGTAGCATCGCCGGTTCACTGTAGGCCGCACTGCCTCCTGTTGCAATGACATGATTCTCGCACCGTATAGAGAGTAATACTTTCTCTTCGACGTCTCTAAGGGCCATATGCCCTTCATTGTCTACAATTGATTGTAGGCTCTTGCCTGCTATGTTTTGGATAAGAATGTCGCTATCCATAAATCTTTTGGTTATTTGCTTGGCGAGAATGATACCCACCGTTGATTTGCCAGAGCCTGGCATGCCTATTAAAACGATATTAGATTTTTCCATTTTTCCTGTAAATTACATCAGATTGAAAGTGCGACTATAATGAATTATAAACATTAATTATCTGGAGGTACATTTTTTTTAAGCTGTGCAGGGATGAACTGTACAGCCCAAAGGGAGATGACACTTAAGAAAGCTCCGGCAAAAAAAGGTATTTTATAATCAATGAGCCAGAGGAGACCACCGATCATCGGTAGGAGAACTGCCGCAATATGATTAATGGTAAAACCTACAGCCATACTTGGGGCAATATCCTTTGGATCGGCAATTTTTTGAAAGAATGTTTTTATGGCAATGGCGAAGTTGAAAAAGATATGATCAAAAATATAGAGTAAACCTGCTAGGTACTTATCCTGCACCAAGGCGTAACCGATGAATACAATAATGAGCGCACTGTACTCAAGGGAGAGGACTTTGTGTTCGCCAAACTTGGCAATGCAACGTCCGATAAATGGGCTAAGGAAGTAGTTAATAATATTGTTAAGCAGAAAAAGAGCTGCAATTTCAGAGATAGTATAGTCAAATTTTTTGACGAGTAGAAAGACAGCAAAGGCTACGAAAACCTGTCGTCTTGCACCGGCAAGCAGGGTGAGCAGGTAAAAGAGCCAATATTTCTTGCGGTAGATAATGTTTTTATGCTGGAGTGGGATGTTTTCCCTTGATGGATTTTTTAGCAGGGCAAAACAAGCTACTATGATAATGGGAATGCCAAAACTAAGATACATAGTTTTAAAGCTAAAGGAATCTGCAAAGGCGAGAAAAAACAAGGCTACTACCACATTGCAGGCAGCAGCGCGACCGCGCAGTAGTCCAAAGATAATTGGTGAGTTGCTTTTGTCAAAATATTGCATCGTCAACGATTGATTCATCGTCTCAAAATAATGAAAGCCAAAACTCATTAGCATTGTTGTTGCAATAAGGCCGTAGAAACTTGGAAAAAAGCCTGTGAGGCAAACACCGAGTCCCAATAACAATATGGAAAATGCAGCAATTTTGTGTTCTTTTACAAATAAGAGGACATAAACGACAAGAAGAGCCAAAAATCCTGGTACTTCTCTCAGTGACTGAATGACACCAATGTGATAGCCATCAAGACCGATGGCCTGTACAGCAAAATTGTCAAAAAGTGTACGCCATGCGAGCAGACCGCCTGTTGCACAGAGGGTGAGAACGAGAAGATACCGATACATTGGATCTTTTTTTAATTTTTGCATAGTCGTAACATGGGTACATATTTGATTGTTGGTTGTTTGTACAGGGGCGACCTCGAAACGTCTGCTGTTAAGACGTGAGCGTATCACAATAAGTCTTATAACAGATATATGGTATAACGTTTTTTGTAATACCTGTTTTTATTAGAAAAAAGTCGGTTAAAGACCGCACAAAGGAGTGTATTATGGAAATATTGACCACAATAACCAATTGGTTTGCAACGACGCACTTAGACGAACAAGTCAGATCCGTTGATTATGTCGCTCTTTTTACAAACCCATGGTTTCTAGCACCGTTTATTTTTGCTATAGGATCCATGCTATACAGACAGCGATGGACCCAAATTATTGTTACTATAATTGGCATTGGAGTCTGGTATTTTTCAGGAACCAACTATGCCCATTCTCTGCTTGTGGGCGGAGAAATAGATATAAATAAAATTCTTCCTGTAATGGCTGGTGGCGCCGTTCTTTTAGGATTTGTGGTGTATCTCTTGTTTGGTAGGTCTGACTAAAAGGAGTCTGATGCAATTTAGAAATGGAGTATTCATCGTAACAGAGGATGATCATTGTCCTCTCTACAACGTCCGGGAAGAATTAAAAATAAACGACGGCATATTATTTTTACCCGCTGCAAAGCCAACCTGTCTCACCCTGGCTAAAGATCTCATTGAAATTGCTCTTGCAGACAGTAGTTATGAAAAATATTCTCAAGGTAAAACTAAAAAAGCTAAATATGAATGTGGGGGCTGTAAGGGCCTTATTCGCTTTGAATATAAAAAAGACAAAGAGTTTGCCACGGTACAGATGAAATTGCTTGCGGCAACTGAACGTCGCGAAAAAATACTTGGGATCAGGCATTTTGCTGGCTTGCTCAGATCTGTCTCTATGTTTAAGGTTCTCTCCGACGACGATTTACTCGATCTTGCAACCCTGCTGGAATTAACAGATTTTCCATGGCAATTCCCCATCACCTTAAAAGGGAATCCGGGGGATAGATTATTTATACTATTATCAGGTCGTGCAGAGGTTATTGATGAGCAGGGTGTTGTTTTTGCAGAACTAGACAAAGGTGAAGTCTTTGGTGAAATGAGTTTGCTCTCGGGCGAGAGGGTAACGACTACGATTATGGCTTCAGAGCCGTGTCAGGTTGCCGTTATGAGCCAAAAGAACTTCAAACATGTTCTAAACAGGTTCCCTGCACTCCAGGTTTTCTTTTATAAATTGCTGGTTAGCCGAATAACAAAGATGAATGAGCAGAGGGCTTCGGAACTTGCCTCTGGTATGGTTGGTCAGATTTCTGATATCTCGATTGTAGAATTATGCCAGATGGTTAACTCTAGCCAAAAAACTGGACGACTCAATTTAGAGCTGAAGGATCTTCGAGGTATGATTCTTTTTAATGAAGGCGAGCTGGTCCATGTGGAATACAATGGACTTACAGGTAAAGATGCCTTCTATGAAGTTATAGGCCTTAATAATGGCCGGTTTAATTTCACCCAAGGATTGACCCGAAAAGAACAAAAGTTTGATGTACTCGGTGGTTTTATGGGTATTATCATGGAGGGGATGAAACGACTTGATGATAAATCATGATATCGTATATATTCTCTTTAAACTGTTTACACAGTCACCTCGTTGCTAAAGCGTTTTACATCAAAGGATGTCGTGTTGAAGAGACAACAGATCAAAAAAGATATTTTCATGCTACTTGCTCAGTCTGAGCCTGCTTTACTCCCAGAGAAACTCTTAGAATATCGGCATATTTCTGTTATTAATACCTTATTTATGGCCCTTTGTGACACCAATGAGCGTGTGCGCTGGCACGCTGTAAGCTGTTTTGGCGATATTGTCTCTACTATGGCTAAAGAAGACACTGAGGCCGCGCGAGTTATTATGCGCCGTTTTCTCTGGACACTCAACGATGAATCGGGCGGCATAGGCTGGGGGGCTCCAGAAGCCATGGCACAAATCATGTGCAGAAGTACTGTGTTACGAAATGAGTATGTTCACATGTTGATATCGTATATACAGGAAGATGGAGAGGAGCTATATCAAGATGGTAACTATTTGGAATTACCCCTTTTGCAAAGAGGGCTTTTGTGGGGAATTGGTACGCTTTGCTATAGCTTCCCCAAAGACATGAAGAAAAGAGGAGTGCAGGCGGATATCATTAAATACTTATACTCTGAGGATGCGACGGTATGTCGGCTGGCCCTGTGGGTACTGGTAGGCCTTGGTGCTAAATATTCTAAAGAGTTTGTTCTGCCTTTTTATGAAGAGGATGTGTCACTCACAATCTTTAAGGACCACACCTTTAAAGAGGTGCAGATGAATGCAATCTGTGATTTACTTTCGTCTTAAGTATCAAGAATGCCCGTTGGGAATACTGGCACCTTCGTAGCGCCAAGAGTGAAGCCACCGTCCATTTTTATAATTGAGCCGGTCATGTATGTGGCTTTCACTGTCAAAAAATAAACTGCCCCAGCGACCTCATCTGGTTTTCCCGTGCGATTGAGCAGGGTCTGATTGTATAACGCCTGCTTTTCAGTATTACTTAGTGCCGACCAGCCTCTGGTTTTCTCCCCATGCCTGCCCTCAATGAGGCCAAGTATCAGTCCATTTACCCGTATGTTGGGTGCTGATTCTCTTGCCCACTGTTCTGTAAATGAATCGACAGCTCTATTCGCAGCACTGTATCCATCGTTAAAAAAAGCGGCTCCTGGGCCACTTCTTCCTGTGAGACCGGCTACTGAAGAAATATTTAAAACAGAACCGTCTGGGCTGTTTTTAAGGAGCGGGAGACAATGGTGAAAAAGGAGCCATTTCGCTTTGAGTGTTGTATCAATTTCCACATCCCACTGGTCTCTGTTGTGGGGTAGGTCATAACTGCCGTGGACAACAGGCATGCCGCCTCTTTCAATATTATTAATGAGATAATCGAGCCTACCTGTGGTTTTGCTAATGTAGTTTACAACCGATATGACATCCGCTTTTTTTCGTAGATCCGCCTGTTGAACATGAAAGTCAAAGCCCAATTCTTTGAATTCATTTTCCATTTCTTCTATGGATTCAGGCCAGTCGAAAACGGGAAGGATAAGCGTTGCTCTCTGCGAGCCGAATGTGTTGGCAATAGATCTGCCAATGGCCCTTGAGGCCCCTGGAATAACAACTGTTTTGTTTTGTAAAGGCATGGAAAACTGGTTCCGTTAAAATAGTTTATTGATAACCGACCGAGAGGGCTCAGGGATAGAACCGCGGTCATCCAATTGTCTTCTCAGGCCAAATAAGGCCCAAATATCGTCGTCCATGCACAGCTTATAATCACTACTTGAAATGATATTATTATTGTTTGGATTGATGAGCCTTGTTGACAGGTAAAGGATTCTATTGGTGCGGGTAAAGGTGCCAACTACTATGGCCTGAGACTGAAGTTGTGGATTGAGCTGAGCAAGATCCCTTGTGAGGATAGTTTCGCCAGAATGTGCTTCAATATAAAGATTTTTGGCCACTTTGAGTTCCCGTACGGTATAGCCGAGTTGAACGAGGCGGGAGCTTATATGTTCCTGGAGGAGGCGTCCAAAAGAAGTGGTGTGTTCCAGGTTAGAGTTGCTCACAAAGGTTGTAACAACTATCGGCATATCGGGATGCATCGGAGTCAGTGGCGGCAGGGCCTGTGCGACCAGGTTTTCCGCAATTTTATAGGAAAAGGTGATAAGGTTGGTCTTGCCTCCGAGCAAACCCTCCAGTCTTGTACAATTGAGCTTGGCGCAACCACTGAGCACAAGTAATAGCAAACAGACAAGGAAAAATCGCAGCTTAAGCTGAGGTCTTGAGCTGGGTAGGCTCGGCTCAGTTGAATGATGTGTCATATTAGATGTCTTCCTTGTTTGTCTCGTTTTTCATTGCTGACGGTTCAGGTGGAGAGGGGAATGGTTTGTGGGGTTGCGGGCTTTGAACAATGGTAAAGCTCTTTCTGGATGTAAGAGTAATTGGAGCTGTAACCGATTTTATTTCTTGATATTGATAGAAATCTTTATCATTTATATAGTATATGTCAGAGGCCCTGAACAGATACTTCTCATCTTCAATCATTGAGGTAGTTATGATTATTTCATAATGTCCCATTGATGTATAACTGGTATTTGCCACTTCAGCAGCTATACCTGTCGCAAGAAGAACAAGTTCGACGGGGGCGTTTCGTAGTACCACTACCGCGGCGGACAGTGTTGTTACAAGACCGGGTTGCAGGCTACGGAGGCGATTACTGTTATGCCTGACAACTTGCACCTTATACAATATCTCTATGGATTCAGCTGCGAATCTCGTTTGGATTGGAATGCCATAATTATAGAGACCAGTTATGAGTAAATCTCTAAATGCCTCGTTAAAGGTCGTTGTCTCGTTAGCCTCGCAGGGTCTTGTTTCATCCCCGCAGGTTGGCTTGACATAAACGGCTGTATCGATATTATCGCTTAGAATCAGCTCATTGTTAATTCGATTGGCGAGGTCCTGTGCCAGGATTTCCCAGTGCTCCGATGCCTGCATTTTCTGTTGCTGGCTGTAGGGGTAGGTTATTGGCTCTGGAAAGCGGCTTGAACAGCTGCTGATAAGTGGTATAAAAAACAAACAGATAAAAAATGACCGCATTGCGCAAACTCCACATTATAGTAACTACTCAGGTCGTTCACCAACGTCGGTTAAACCACCGCCTGTAACCGTGTATTAATACTTCAATTCCGCTCAACTGGGGCTTTGGGGTATGCGAGTGCCACTGATACATACCACAACGGATGTCGCTGGAGTGTAGCTGAATAGTTACATATTGTTAAATGTTATTGATTACCGAACTTTATCGGACAATTCTTACAAAAGTAAAGGTAAATATGTAATTTTAGCTATCTATGCTATGTTCTGTAAACACTTTTTTACCTTGTTATTTATTATTAGACAATTCACCACTAAAGAGCAAAAATATGAGTATTGATTTGCATATCCACTCGACAATGTCGGATGGGACGATGTCTCCCGTGGACCTTGTCGATTTAGCGCACAAAAAAGGCCTGTCATGTATTGCCCTCACCGATCATGATACTGTTGCAGGATATCATGGGGCCAAAGAGAGGGGGGATGCTGTTGGTTTAGACGTCATCCCAGGTGTTGAAGTGAGTGTTACCTTTGAAGGGCTTCACATGCACTTGCTTGGCTATCTTTTCGATCATGAAGATGAAAACCTGGTTCAATGTCTGCAAAAACTCCAGGGTGCAAGGGATCAACGTAACAGTGAAATACTACAAAAACTTCAGTCCCAAGGCATAACTATAACCGGAACAGAGTTAAAAGCTGTCTCTATTTGCGGCCAGACGGGAAGGCCGCATATCGCTAGAATTTTAATGCAAAACGGTATTGTGCGGTCAATGGACGAAGCTTTTGATCGATACCTAGGCCGTAACGGAAGCGCATACTGTAACCGGTTTGCCTACGACTTAAAGACGGGTATCGAGATTATACATAAGGCGGGTGGGATTGCAGTGGTTGCACATCCATACAATCTTATAAAAAATGATATGGAATCGGGAAAGTTACTCACCCAGCTCAGTAAGATTGGCTTAGATGGCATTGAGGCATACTATCCGACACATTCAAGAAAGTTTAGAAAACAGTTGATCTTTCTTGCGGATAAGAATGGTCTGTTAGTCACCGGTGGAAGTGATTATCATGGCACCATTCGTCGTGGAACTACTCTTGCCGGTGGGAAAGGCGTATCTGTTCCCGATGAACTTGTTGCTATAATGCGTCGGATAAAACAAGAAAATCAAAGTAAATTATAAAATAAGGGTTAAAGCGTGGCGATGTATTCTATTTTGGTTGTTGATGACGAGCCGAATTACCTAATTGTACTATCAGAGCTTCTAAAGGATGAAGGATTTGAGGTCTTCATCGCATCTTCTGGACTTGAAGGTCTAAAAATTATAGAGGATGTGGATTTAGATGTTGTAATTACTGATATGCAGATGCCCGGAATGAATGGCATGGAGTTTTTAATCGAGGTTAAAAAGAGAGTTCCTGATCTACCTGTTGTCATTATAACCGCATTTGCAGAAGTGGATAAGGCCGTTGAGGCCATGCAAAATGGCGCAATAAACTACCTTGCGAAACCTTTTTCCAACGATGAGCTGATTATAACCATCAATAAAGCTGCGTCTTTGCATTTATTGGTACGTGAAAATAGCAGACTCAGAAAAGAGATTAAGGGGCAAATTGGCTTTAGCGGTATGGTAGGAAAAAACCCCAAAATGCTCCAAGTCTATCAATTAATAGAAAAGGTGGCACCCACCCAGGCTTCTGTACTTATAACAGGTGAAAGTGGTACCGGCAAAGAGCTGGTTGCAAAGGCCATCCATAGCCACAGTCCTAGAGAATCCAAATCATTTATAGCGATTAATTGTGCAGCTCTCTCTGAAAACCTTCTTGAAAGTGAACTGTTTGGGCATGAGAAGGGCGCTTTTACCGGGGCCGTTGCCATGCGAAAAGGGCGGTTTGAGCTTGCCGACCACGGTACAATATTTTTGGATGAAGTTGGTGAAATCCCTTTGGCCTTACAGGCGAAACTTTTGCGGATACTCCAGGAAAAGACTTTTGAAAGGGTTGGTGGTGGTAAAACCATGGATGTGGATGTCCGAATTCTTAGTGCTTCCAACAAAGATTTGCGAGAGGAGGTGGCCGGCGGTAGATTTCGCGAGGATCTTTTTTACCGTTTAAACGTTATACCAGTGAACCTGCCGCCACTGAGAGAACGCATGGATGATATGCCTCTTCTCGTCGACTATTTTATAGAAAAATATAAAAAAGAGCTAAAAAAAGAGGGGCTGACAATTGCAAAGGATGCCTTGAAGTTGCTGATGAAACTGCCCTGGGAGGGGAATGTCAGAGAGTTGGAAAATACTATTGAGCGGGCTGCGATTCTGTGTAGCAGTGATTCGATAGAAGCAGAAGATGTACAGCCAGATACCCTGTACGGTGAAGATAAGACAACAATCGGCCAGGACATAGATATTCAGCAGCTTATTCCGGAAGATACCCCCCTCAACGATGTGCTGTATTCCATTGAAAAAAAGATGTTGATTCAGGCATTAACAGCCACAGAGTACGTACAGTCTCGGGCCGCGGAAAAGTTGGGAATAACAAAAAGTCTACTGCAGTACAAGATGAAAAAATACAGGATCAAAAAGAAAAAGTGATATGCCGGGGCTAGGCTGGAGATAGCGCTAGGACTATCTGGAACCCGAGATACCCCAGTTCAGTTTATTGCGGAGGATTGAAAAATAATCACGATTCTCTGAGACCACGAGCTGTAGCGGGTGCTTTGCTGTGGAAATTTCGAGGGTATCCCCGGGTTGCATTTCCTTAAACGGTTGTCCATCGATTATGATTTGGGCTCGGTCTGATTTGTCTTCGGCCTCGTAGGTCGTGACGAGCTGTTTGTGTGCGGGTAAAATGATAGGGCGACTGGACAGCATGAATGGGCAAATGGGGGTGACGGTAATAGTTTCAAGGCCAGGGTAGACAAGTGGGCCACCTGCTGAAAGATTGTAGGCCGTTGATCCCGTTGGAGAAGAAAAAATAAGTCCGTCGGCTCTGTAGGTCGTAATATATTCCTTCCCCGCCCTCGTGGAAAGATGCAGAAGGCGGTCACAAACATTCTTTGAAATTACAACATCATTTAGGGCGTAACGAAATTCGCTTTTCTTAAGCGGGGTAATTAATCGCGTTTTCAGCATCAGTCTGTTTTCAATTGTGACTGTATGAAACAGAATTTTCTCAATGGCTGAGAACGTCTCATCTTCTCTGAATTCGGTGAGAAAACCCAGATTACCAAGGTTGATACCTAATACAGGTATTGCGTGCTGGGCAGCCTGCTCCGCGATGTGCAGTAGGGTACCATCCCCACCAAGGACAATTATCATATCCAGCTGTGGACTGATTTCTTCCTTGGTGGTGATATCTTTTTTAGCTAACCAGCTAGCAAGAGAAGTGGCATAATCCTTCGCCTTTATATCATCTTTTTTGGTAACAATGGATATATTGCGAAGTGACAATGTCACTTCGCTGCGAAAAGAAGATGAGGTGGAGCTCATTTGGCTTTACCCAGCTCTTTAGAACGATTTACAGCTGATTCAACGATATCCATAATGATCCCGTGAAAGCCGTATTTCTCAAGGACGTGCAGGGCTGTGATTGCAGTGCCGCCAGGAGAGGTAACCTTGCTTCTGAGGGCTGCAGGGTGTTCACCACTTTCCTTTAATAATTTAACGGAACCGGACACCGTTTGCAGGGCGAGCTTTTCTGAAATAGCACGGGTCAGACCGGATTTAACCCCGGCATCAATAAGTGCTTCAACAAAGGAAAAAACATAGGCGGGTCCTGAACCACTAAGACCGGTAACAGCATCAAGATGTATCTCATCTAAAATGACAACTTCACCAACAGCCAAGAATATTTTTTCGGCGGTGCGTAATTCTTCATCCGTGACATTTGAGTTACGAGATAGGGCCGAGGCACCCTCAAGGACCAGAGCGGGGGTGTTGGGCATAACCCGTATCACTTTGGTGTCTGGCTTACCAATAAGGTCGATGTAGTAGGATATTGGGAGACCCGCAGCAATAGTAATTATAATGTGATGTGGCTGAACGCGATCTCGACAGTCTTCTAAGAGTACTCCCATTGTCTGTGGCTTTACCGCAAGCATGATAACGAGACAATTTTCGAAGATCGGCTGATTGCTGTGGTAGGTTTTAACGGAGTGTTTGTTCTCTAAAAGTTCCCTGCGGCTGTCGTTGGGTTCTGCAACGAGAATATCTTCGCTTGTGTATAAACCCGAGGCTATTATTCCTTTGATCAGTGCTTCGGCCATTTGTCCGCCGCCAATAAATCCTATTTTTTGCCTCATAATTAACCTGTTTAAAAATTTGAATAAATAAAAAGTATATGTATAGAAACATATTTAGTACCTTAGGTTTTTAAACCTGTCGTGAAACAAGCAACGGAAAACGCTTTTGTAGTAGACT
This sequence comes from Desulfotalea sp., assembly GCA_002733995.1. Classification (GTDB taxonomy): domain Bacteria; phylum Desulfobacterota; class Desulfobulbia; order Desulfobulbales; family Desulfocapsaceae; genus Desulforhopalus_A. Next base: position 16,811 of record NVXR01000004.1, read on the forward strand.
GCTTTAAGCAGAGCGTCAAGGTCGTCTCTTGCGTTTAGATACTATCAGGTAAATATCAAATTAACGTTATTTATACAACACTATATGTGGTTGATGTAGCCATAGTCACATTATTTTAACCAATGAGGTTTCAATGTTAGATAAAGATTTACTGGAGATTTTAGCCTGTCCAAAATGTAAGGGGCCCGTAAAATTAAAGGATGAAGAGGGAATCGTCTGTGAGAAATGTATGCTTCTTTATGAAATTCTAGATGGCATACCTGTTATGCTAATCGATAAAGCTCTGAAAATAGAACAAAAATGATATGACGGAGGGCGAGTTATGAGTTCAACAGAAGCTGTATTTGACTACTCTGATTTTATCAAGGAAGGCGATCATGCCAACAGTGATTATCTCGGTGCGATTAAAATACTCGCCCAAAAAGATGCATCGCGCTTGCCAGAGACCCAGCAACAAATAGATGTTTTGTACGACTTACTCCTTGATGAAATCACAAGTAATGAAAAAAATCCTTGTCAGGAAATCTCGTTTGGAACATCTGGCTGGCGTGGAATTTTGGGTAAAGATGTTTTTGTTAGATCGGTGGCCCAGGTAACGAGGGCAATCGTTGAGATGTATGAAGCCTTAGATGAAGACCCAACCCTCGCTCCACTGCTTGGTATAAAAAATTTGGGAGAGGCACAATCGCGTGGGTGTGTGCTCGGCTTTGACAACCGATTCGCAGGTAAATTGCTCGCCAATGTTGTCGCAGGCGTTTTAAGCAAAGCAGGAATAAAAGTGTACTATGCCGGGGAGTCTACAACAGGCGCTCTGTCAGCTGCGGTTCTTATTCATAAGAGTGCCTTCTCTATCAACCTTACCCCCTCTCATAACCCTCTTGATTATGGTGGTTATAAGTTTAATGCGGCGGATGGTGGCCCTGCGGCCGGCTCTGTGACTGAAAAAATCACTGCAAATGCGAGGCGTATAGTCCTAGCTGAAGCTGGTAAAGAAAGTTTGTGTGTCGGAGACAGCGTTCCCGTCCTTGAGAGAAAAGGTGTTGTGGCCATTGATGCATTAAGTAATTGGCAGACATTGGTCAAAAGAAATGCGGATGTCCACGGACTGGATATTGATAAAATTCTTCAGTCTTTCTCCTCATGTGCTGATTTAACTGTTGTTGTCGATTGTGTTCACGGTGCAAGTCGTCTGCACCTGAAAACATTGTTAGGTGACTGTGCTCCACCTCGCCTGCAGCTACTTCGTGATAATACCGATGTTACCTTCGGTGGTGTCGCCCCTGAACCGTCTACTGTCAATCTGGCAGGTGTTGTCCAAATTTTAGAGGCAAGTGATAGCACCTTAAAACTTGGGGCAATTATTGACCCCGATGGTGATCGGATTCGTTTTACAGACGGAGTCACTGAGATAGGCATGAATCAGTTTGGGGCCATGGCTTATCACTATCTCCATGAGTATAAGCAAAAAAAAGGCTTAGTTGCCAAGACTGTTGCAACCTCAAATCTAGCCAACAGTATAGCGGCACAGTTGGGGGAAGAAACATATGAACCCCGCGTTGGCTTTAAAAACTTCAAACCCGTAATAGGACAAGCTCTTGTTTTGTTTGAAGAATCAGATGGAATGTCTATCCTTGGTCATACTCCAGAAAAAGATGCCTACATCGGTTTGATCCTTGCCATCGACATGGTGCTTACCACTGGACTTAATCTGGGTGATTATCTGCAAAAAATCGAAGATGAGTTTGGGGCCTATTTCCCGGCAAGAGACGGCGTACAGGTAGCTGCTAGGGGTGAAGAACTGAACTCACTTCTGGCCCGTCTTGAAAAATATACTGCCGGAACCTCCATTATGGTGGGCAGTGAGGAAAAGAAAATTATTGATGTGATAACCATCGATGGTCGAAAAATGATTTTAGAAGATGGCTCCTGGCTTATGATCCGGCCATCGGGGACTGAACCTAAGGTACGATTCTATGTTGAGTCGAGGACTAAAAAAGGCACAGCGCAACTTGTAGATGCCGCTCAAAGTATGCTGAAAGAGATAGGAGTATTAAAATAATTTGCGATACCACTATGTAGATGGTTTCTTCTGTAAATCTTGGACCATAGGTGGTTGCATTATTGTTAATGAAGTCTTATTGTCAGCCTTTAGTGAGAACTATCTATTATTACATTAAAAGCAGGAGAGTTGTATGTGGGAATATACTGATAAGGTTCAACAACATTTTCTTGAACCTCAAAACGTGGGTGAAATCGAAAAAGCCAGTGGTACTGGAGATGTAGGATCTCTAGCCTGTGGTGATGCGTTAAAGCTTACGTTGGAAATAAATGCTGACGATATTATTACTGATGCAAAATTTAAAACTTTTGGTTGCGCCAGTGCTATTGCCTCCTCCTCCGTGCTTACAGAGATGGTAAAAGGCATGTCTGTGGATGAAGCCGCAAAGGTGACTAATGAGGATATAGCTGACGCCCTTGGGGGATTACCTAAGGAGAAAATGCATTGTTCTGTTATGGGTAGAGAGGCATTGGAAGCCGCTATTGCCGATTATAGAGGCCTGATATTACCCATGGCAGAAGGCAATGTGGTTTGCGAATGTTTTGGAGTAACCGATCTTGAAGTAATACGGACAATTAAGGAATCGGGACTGCGATCTGTTGAAGAAATTACCAATTTTACCAAGGCTGGCGGTGGTTGTGGCAAGTGTGAAGGTAAATTGCGTGAAATCTTACAGGAAACAATCAATGAAACAACGGACGCCCCCGTGTCAGTTAAACCAAAACGGATGACGGCGTTACAAAAGATCAAAAAGATTGAAGAAGTTATCGAAAAAGAAATCAGACCAGGTCTTGTTAAAGACGGTGGCGATATCGAGCTTGTAGATGTTGACGGTGATTTTGTAATTGTTTCGCTTCTAGGCGCTTGTAAGAGTTGCAATAAATCACAGACCACTATTAAAGAATATGTAGAAAAGAAGCTGCGTGAGCTTGTACTGGAAAGTTTGATAGTGGAGGAGGAAAATTAATGTCTTCTCTAAATGATACAGTTGTCTATATGGACAACAATGCAACCTCTATGGTTGCTAAAGAAGTTGTTGATTCTATGATGAAGTATTTCTCTGAATCCTATGGGAATCCTTCTAGCATGTATACCTTCGGTGGTGTAGTTGGGGAGGCGATTTCAAAAGCGCGCTCCCAGGTTGCCGACCTCCTCGGATGTACTCCAGATGAAATAACCTATACCAGTTGTGGTACTGAAAGCGATTCTACGGCTATACTCTCGGCCCTTCGTAGTTACCCTGAAAAACGACATGTTATCACTACCAGGGTAGAGCATCCTGCTGTTAAAAGCCTATGCGAGAATCTTGAGATAGCAACGGGCAGAAAATACAGGGTCACCCGCTTGAAAGTTGACTCTGAAGGTATGCTTGATATGGCTGAGTATGAGGCCGCGTTAAGTGACGATACTGCCATTGTCAGTATTATGTGGGCCAATAACGAGACCGGCGTCATCTATCCTGTAGAGAAGATGGCACGCATGGCAAAGGAGAGAGGGATCCTCTTTCATACGGACGCCGTTCAGGCAGTTGGTAAAATCCCTATGTCTCTTAAAGATCTCGATATCGATTTTCTTTCACTTTCTGGCCATAAATTGCATGCCCCTAAAGGGGTTGGTGTCCTTTATATAAAAAAGGGAACCCTTTTTGTACCATTTGTAACCGGAGGTCACCAGGAGCGTGGGCGACGGGGTGGAACTGAAAATGTCGCGTCTCTTGTGGGATTGGGAACTGCCTGCGCGCTTGCAGCGGATAATCTGGCAGAAGAGAATGGACGCGTAAGAGATTTACGTGACCGACTCGAAGCAGGTTTGCTTAGCTCTATTCCCGAAGCCATATTGAATGGTCACAAAACTTCGAGATTGCCCAACACCACAAATATTAGTTTCAAGTATGTGGAGGGTGAGGCTATTCTGTTGCATATGAACAGGTATAATATTTGTGCCTCCTCCGGGTCCGCGTGTACTTCAGGTTCCCTTGAACCATCCCATGTCCTTCGGGCAATGGGCGTACCTTTTACTGCGGCTCACGGCTCTATTCGCTTTTCTCTTAGTGTCTATAATACAGAAGAAGAAGTAGATTTTGTATTAGAAAAGATGCCAGCGATTATTGAATCTTTGAGGAAAATGTCTCCTTTCTGGAAGGAATAATATGCATTAGAATACATACGGTTGTACCCCCAATGTGTTCAGTAAGGCTACTGGTTGACAAGTATTGCAGCGAGTAGCCTTTTTTGTTGCCGGCAATGCCTTTTAGCACAAAATATGCTGGTTAAAAAGACTGTAAACGTGAGTTATCCAAAGTCTTTTTAGATGTTTACTTGTGCTAATAAGTTTATACGTGCTAACATATGATGTCGTTTTTATAGTTTTAACCTTTCTTATAATTTATCTTGGCGGAAATCTTTATGGTAACACGCAGTTCATCTACCTCACGTAAATCCACGATCAAGAGGACTGTTAAAGATCAGTCCGGAGCCGGTAAGTTAAAGATTGGCGAGCTTTTAAGTAAGGCCGGATATATCACTCCGACGCAGCTTGAAACCGGTAAAAAACTGTTGAAAAAAAATGGTGGCAGGTTGGGTGCCATTTTAAGGCAGCTTGAATTTATAGATGAGAATACCATCTTTAAGTTTTTAACCAGGCAACATAATTATCATGCTGCTGTCATTCGTGATGAACCACCTTCAAAGGATGCCCTCGCTGTTTTATCGTACGACCAAGTAAAAGAGTACATGGCTTTTCCTTTACGCATGGCTGGAAATACCTTGCAGATTACCATGTCTGAGCCCTCAAACGACATGGCAATTGAGGCCTTGCAGGATCTGGCGGGGAAAGAATTGGTAGTATGTGTTTCTACAGAAAAAGATATCGTTGAAGCGTACCAGAAGTACTACAAAATAAGCGATGCAGAAGCGGCAACATTTCTAGGCTCAAAAGAAGAGGCCGAAGAGGAAGAGCTTGAGATTACTCAAGTTGATGATTTTGGTTCCATCGTTGCCGAGGCGGCAGATGATTTTGAGATCGAATCGGATGATGCGGATGAAGGTATGGATAAATTCGCCGCCTCAGACGCGCCTATTATAAAGCTTGTTAACGGTATTCTGTTAAAAGCCGTACAAGACGGGGTTTCAGATATTCATATTGAACCCTATGAAAAAACGATGCAGGTACGTTATCGTAAAGATGGTTCGCTCTTTAAGTCTATGAATCTGCCCCTTACGATCAAAAATGCTCTTGTTGCCAGGATTAAAATTCTTTCTGGTCTTGATATTACCGAGAGACGAGTACCGCAGGATGGTCGTATTAAGATGAAAATGGGGCGTAATCGCTCTGTGGATTTTCGAGTCTCGTCTCTTCCTACATTGTTTGGTGAGTCGGTTGTCCTTCGTATTCTTGACAAATCATCTTTGAACGTCGATTTGACAAAACTTGGATTTGAGCAAAGTACCTTTGATATGCTCAGAAGGTGTCTTGCAAAACCCCAGGGCCTGCTCCTGGTCACCGGACCTACTGGCTCCGGGAAAACGGTAACCTTGTATTCCGCTCTTAACTCCATGAATAGTGAGGATATTAAAATTCTCACCGCCGAAGATCCTGTGGAATTTAACTTTAAAGGTATTAATCAGGTTAATGTTCATCAGGAAGTAGGAATGACATTTTCCGCGGCATTGAAGGCGTTTCTTCGTCAGGATCCAGACATAATAATGGTGGGTGAAATTCGTGACATAGAGACGGCTGAAATTGCGATTAAGGCCGCTATGACGGGCCATCTTGTTTTCTCTACCCTACATACAAACGACAGTCCGGCAACCATTGGTCGTCTCGTGGATATTGGTATTCCACCATACATGCTCGCATCTTCCGTAACTATGGTGTTGTCCCAGCGTCTCGGTAGAAGACTTTGTCCCCATTGTAAGAAGATTGTCCACTACGAGAAGGAAGAACTGCTCGATGCCGGTTTTAGAGAAGATGAATTGGATGAGTTGTCAATCTATGGACCTACTGGTTGTTCAGAATGTAATGGACTGGGATACAAAGGTCGCTTGGGTTTCTTTGAGCTTATGGAGATCACCGATGAAGTTGGTAAAGCAATCAACGCTGAGGTACCTGAAGATCAACTGCGTAAAATTGCTACCCAGGAAGGGATGACCCCCTTGCGCGAAGCGGCGCTTCAAAAAGTACGAGTTGGTGACACGAGTATTGAAGAGGCCTTGAGGAGAACGGTTGTCCATAAAGAAAGCCTGCCTTCCTACATGGTTAACCCCGATGTAGAAAAGTATGAAGATGGCGATATGATTATTCGTGAAGGCAACAATGATATCGATTTTTTCAAACTTATCAGGGGATCTCTGACCGTTATTAAAGGTGGGAAAAAAATTGCTGAACTCACCGAGCCCGGCGAGTATTTTGGGGAGATGGCTTCCATTACAGGCGAACAGCGAACCGCCTCTATTGTAGCCCAGGGGAGGACGAGTGTAAAACGTTACCCCGGAGACAAACTCGAAGAAATAATCGAAAAATATCATGATGTATCCCGGCATATCTTTAAAACAGTTACGACAAGACTGCAGACTGCAAATATGATCAACGTAAAACTTGCTGCATGTCTTAAGGCCCAGAACGGACCGAAAAGACCGCCAAGAAACAGACAATAATCACGGGCAGGTAAATGATTAAGAGTAATAATGTTGTCGATGTAATTGTTGTCGTTGACGGGCGGCCTGGCCATGAAAAACAGTCATTTGGTATCATCCAGGCACTCGCAAATAGTGTAGATGTAAATTCGATTGTTATCGATATTTCAAAAAGGAAGTTTCCTGCACAGTTTAAAAGCTATTTTGATTTTCTGTTTTCACTATCTCCAACTGATATTTCCTTACCCGAGAAGGCTGATATTGTTATAGGTACGGGTACTCGAACCCATACGACAGTCTTGAATATAAAAAAACATTTCCATATCCCAGCGATAACCTGCATGACACCGGGTAGACATCTACGCAGATATTTTGATATCTGCTTTGTACCTGAACATGACGGATGTTTGCCGCAAGAGAATTACTTTTTTACCTGTGGGGCACCCAATAATTGTGTTAACAAGAAACAACATCGTAAGGATAAGGGGCTTATTTTGTTGGGGGGTATGGATGAAAAAAGTCATGTTTGGGATTCAAAAGATATCGAGGGGAAAATCCAAAGTATCATTGATCGAGAAAAAGATAAACAGTGGACTATCTCTTCCTCTCCTCGCACCCCTGAAGCCACTGTTTTGGCCCTAAGAGAAATCGCTAATGGTACAGACAATACACTGTTTTTTGATTATAAAGACACCCACAAGGGATGGATTGAAGAACAGTACGATCAATGCTCAAGCGTGTGGGTGACTACTGATTCAATTTCCATGGTATACGAAGCCTTGTCGTCAGGGTGCCAGGTTAATGTGATTCAGATGTCCTGGAAAGACTGTAATGGTAAATTTAAAAGAAATGAAGATTTACTGATAGGAAAAAAATTAGTCACACCATTCTCTTCTTGGGCAAACGGAACTGAGGAGATAAATGTGCTATCTCAACTTAACGAAGCACAGAGATGTGCTGATTATATAAGACAAACATGCTGGTCCAAAAATTAACAGTTGTACAACTACTTCCTGAACTTGAAGAGGGTGGAGTTGAAGGTGAAACAGTTGATCTCGCAATCTATCTTGCCCGCAATGGTCACAGGTCTATCGTTATATCCGGAGGCGGGCGTCTGGTTAAGCAATTGGAGGAAGCCGGTTGTATCCACGTTCAGTGGGACTATATTGGCGAAAAGAGCTTTCGCTGCCTGCAATATATCCTCAAGCTTAAAAAATTCCTTATTGAAGAAAAGGTGGATGTCCTTCACCTGCGATCCAGGTTACCTGCCTGGATCGGCTATCTCTCATGGAAACTAATTCCTGAGGATCAGAGACCTTCACTCTTCACCACATTTCATGGCTTTTATTCTGTAAACTCATATTCTTGTATTATGACAAAAGGCCAGGGTGTCGTCGCCGTTTCAGAGACGATACGTGAGCATATTCAAGACAACTACAAAGTCGATCCACGTAAGATAAAACTCATTCATGGTGGCTTTGACTCCAATAAGTTTTCCCCTCAATCTGTTGATACTGCTCGCGTAGAGAAACTCCGCCAGCAGTGGCTCACGCAGCACGCCGGTAAACCTGTTATTGTTTTGCCGGGGCGCCTTACCCTGTGGAAGGGCCAGGACGTGCTGATTGACGCACTAGCTAGGCTGAGTAAACATGATTTTGTCTGTCTTCTGGTTGGCGACAGAGAAGAAAACGCTTCTTTTACTAAAAAACTCAGGGAGCGCATCAGTTCTCTCCGGCTACACAATAAGGTGCTGCTTGTTGGCCATTGCAGTGATATGCCAGCGGCACTTCTGCTTGCCGATGTTGTTGTTTCCGCATCGTCTACCCAACCGGAGGCATTTGGAAAAGTAGCCATCGAGGCAATGGCCATGGGCAAACCTGTTATCGCTACTTCACATGGTGGCAGTCTTGAGACCGTGATTGATGGAAAAACCGGCTGGCTCATTCCGCCGCTTAATCCTGAAGCCCTGGCTGATGCGCTTGCTGAAGCCCTCGATTCTCCCGAGAAATGTGTCAAGTTGGGGCAGGATGGACGTTTGCGTGTCCTCAAATATTTTACTGCAAAGATAATGTGTGAGAAGACAATCTCACTCTATTTAGAGTTGCACGCTGAAAAGAAGCAAACTGGTCAGAAGAGAATTTCTGTTATGCAACTTTTACCTGAGCTTAATAGCGGTGGAGTTGAGCGTGGCACCCTAGAAATGGGGCGTCATTTAGTACAAAACAAACATAGTTCTATTGTCGTATCGGGTGGTGGACGACTCGTTGAGCAGCTGGAGAGCGAGGGGAGTCTGCACGTGAATAAATCCATTGGCTCTAAAACCCCACTCGCCCTTTTACACATCTGGCCCATGCGAAGATTAATGAAGGCGCATCATATTGATATTCTCCACCTTCGTTCTCGAATGCCCGCTTGGGTGGGCTATATCGCCTGGTTATCCATTCCCAAAAAGAAAAGACCTTTGCTGATCACTACTTTTCACGGATTTTACTCGGTAAACGCCTACAGTGAAATCATGACTAAAGGTGAAGGCGTTATAGCTGTTTCTAATAGTATAAAAAAACATATTAACGATAACTATAATAGATCAAAAGACGTGCGTCTGGTCTTTCGTGGTGTGGAAATTGACTCATTCACTCCATCCAGGGTGAGTGACGAACGCGTTGAAAAGTTACGTACAGCATGGGGGGTAAATAATGACCAACCTATAATCATGCTTCCTGGGCGTTTGACTCGTTTAAAGGGCCAGGAGATATTTCTAAAAAGTTTGCTGTCTGTCCGCACCCGAGGTTATGTTGCTATACTTGTTGGCGATACAGAGGATAACCCTGGTTACACAGCGGAGTTAATGGCAGTTATCAGGTCTAACGATTTGCAAGATTTTGTGAAAATGGTTGGTCATTGTAGCGATATGCCTGCAGCCTTTAAGATTGCCGATATCGTCTTGTCCACCTCGTCACTTGAGCCAGAGGCTTTTGGGCGAACAACTGTTGAAGCTATGGCCATGGGCTGCCCTGTTATCGTTACAGGGCATGGTGGCAGCCTGGAGACCGTCATCCCCGGGGATAACGGCTGGATAGTTAAACCGTCGAATATACAAGAACTTGCTGCGGCAATAGACGAAGCGCTCAACACCCCCCAGAAACGCTTGAAAGAAATTGGTGAGAACAATCAAAAACGGGTCATGGAAAACTTCACAGCTAGTGCAATGTGTGAACAGACATTTTCGTTTTATCAGGAGCTGCTGGAGAGACAAGCTGTTTCTTTAAAGAAGTAGCGCAACAGTTCAGAGCCACTCTAATAACGGATAAACTTACATCTCTAGCTATTTACTGGAGCTGTGCGTTCGCTCAACTGGGTCGTGTCACCTTAGAGCATTGCTACCTATCGCAGGTAGCAATGCTCTAAACAGATGTACGTAATGACCACATGATTGGATCACTCTACCACCCCTTCTAAATACTCCCACAGTTCTATATTCGTCGCAATAACCTCGGCTCAGCACCTGTTGGCACTCGGTGAGTACTAACAGGCGACTGATCGCAATGAACTGTCCCTGACTAGTTCTGAAAAACGTTAGCGGTGCCCCCAGCCATATTATCATACTGTTCTTTAAAAGTTATCATCATAGTTGCAGAGCACTACTCCACACCGAAATTCTGATAGCCCCAGCTGATTCACGCTTGACCATAAGATTTGTCTCATTTCGATTGTGCAGACCTCAACCTGGACAAGAATAGGATGCCAGATCCTGACAGAATCAAAAGAGCATGTGAAGCCGGAACCTCCAGAAGCAAAACGTTACCCGGTGGTTTGTTTCCTTTTCGACAACTAGAGGTATAGAACAATCGCCCTCTTTACAATCCCATGAGTACATCGAACACTAAAGAGCATCGGTGCACAGCGATCATGGGCGTATTATCGTAATTTCAATATATTCAATTGTTCTAGCCCATTACAAACCCGCCAAGTTATATATTCTACACTTCGCTGTATGAGCCATATCGTATATTTCATATCAAGCACACGAAACGTCCGATCAAAAACGTAACTAAAAGGAGTTTTACCAATGTAACATTCTGATATCACAGAATTTTTACATTATGTGAGGGTGAGGACATAATGTATGGGGAGATAAAGAGAAAAAGAGATAAAAAGATAAAGAATTATAGGATCGTAATACGAAGGATGGCTTTTGAAACGGGATTCTCAGAACAAAGAACAGAAGTAACGTGGACTGTCCGGATGAGAATACTAAAGATATCTTGCTCATTAGCAGTTGACTTCGTACGACAACCATCGTACAATTATGTCACCACAGAGGATATGCTATGGGGTTTAAGAAGGAAAAATATGAGGTTTTAAAGCGATTGCTTTTAGGCAATTATCTTCATGAGGCCAGAAGTAGTATAAGCGAGAAGAACCTGTTACAAACAGGTAAAGTTTCAGCGGAAACGGTGGCTAAAATCATTAATAAAGCCAGAGGGGGAGATTATTCAACAAGCCCTCATCACTTTGTTGATAATATTGAAGTGCACATTTTACGAAAGGTTACCTACGAAAACAAGTCCTGGTATATCAAGTGGTACTCTCTGGAGCCAGATTTGTTTTTTATTAGTGTGCATGCTTGAGGAATAAACGAATATGAAAATTTATAAGGTTGGAGATACATCAAAAGCTGTTTGTTATACTTGCAAGGCAGTGAAGCCAACTACGTTTAAACTTAGAGATATTCCCTTTTCTGATGGGGAAGGGGTTGTTAAAAATGTTATTGCTGGAGTTTGTGACGCCTGTGGTGAGGTTGTTGCTACGCCTCCGCAATCTACTCCAAGTATCAAAAAAGTAATTGAGGAAAAAAGAAAACCAGTTGAAGCCCGTGTTCCAGCTCATATGATTGATATCTTGAACTGTGCCAGCTATGAACTTTCCGGGACCGTGGATTTTGTGCCTACTATATTAAAGTTTTATATACATAAAATGTCGTCAAACGACAAAGTTGTTTCCCCAAGCAAATTACAATTATTTCTCGGTTCAGAGTTGGCTACAGGAAAAAAAGTTAAAAGGATCTCTATTAAAGGCGGAAAGATCCTGCAGGACATCAACACCCTCAAAGGACTTACTAAAATAGAATCGACAACAGACATAATAAAAAGTGTTGTTCTCAAGATTAACAACGACATATTAACAAAGAAAAACAAGAGAGTTATCAAGCAGCTTAAAGATGTTGCAGCTTCAACCCTATAGCTTTTTCATTATGCAACCGTGTAGCCCAAGCTGAGCAAAGAAAATAAAACTGAGAGAACTGCATCAAGACAACGGCTTTTGTGGGGGGAATACCGTTCCTTATGACACATCGCTGGAACTCACTGGCAGCGAAACTGAAAACATCTACAACTTCTCCGGACCTTGTTGGGTACCCGCTAAAGGAAGGTCTTTCCCTCATTGTTGCTTGGCGAGTAGGACTCTCCTGATGGTAGGCATGGGCTTCGGGATTATTCCACTGAAACCCGTGAGATAGGGTAAAGGATAAAGAGGGAAGGTAAGGAGTCGGCTAAAACTCTGTATAAGCAATCACTAGCTGAAATCCCTGTGGACCATTACGTACCTTTGTTGAGAGAAGCCCAAGGTAGCAATGGTACCTAGGTGGAATGCTGATGAATAGTTAGGTCTTACTTTTTAAAGTTTTTCTCCATAAATGTACATTCTTTGGGTGAGAGATCGTACTTCAATATTATTTTTTGCAGAATCCGGTTTTGTTCTCCCTCTCCCTGCACGCTTAGTTCCTCTGAGTATTCTTTTATTGCTTTAATCATTTTGTCACCCGGTGGGTATATTGTAGCTTTAGGCATGTCACAGTCTCTTGTTAAGTTAAACGGATAGTTGGCTTTATGCCGTGTTTTTCAGCAGTTCAGGCGCTGCCAAATTTATAGTGTATGGTAAAGTATATAAAAATTATCTTAATAATCCTGCGCCCATATATATTTACTATGCTGATAATAAATATATATGGGCTATAGGCGTGCAGCTTATTTATTGTCATAACATCAAGAACAACAATCTGCGGCCCCGGTCCTTACTCACTGCCTGCGTACAGGGGCTAATATGAGTGCTCCAAGGGGTGGTAAGTTAACCAATGCGTGACAGTGTGCCTGTGCGTAAGGTTGATCAACGGCAATCGTTGTGGGGGGCTCTTCGGTTGTTGAACCACCATAGCGGGCATCATCAGAATTATAAATCGTCTGGTAGCTACAATGTCGGGGTAGTGCGATTTTATAATCTCTATGGGATTGGGGCGTAAAGTTGAAAATGCAGACAAGATGATCCTCAGGGTTATCGGCACAGCGTGAAAACGAGATTATTGAATTATCCCTATCATCTAAGTCAAGCCAGGAAAAACCATTGTTATTGTTATCCAGCTCCCAGAGGGATGCATTGCCGGTGTAGATCTTATTTAGTTTAGCCAGACAATGGAGCAACTGTGCGTGCAATGGTGTGTCAAGAAGATGCCAGTCAAGGCTCCTCTTACAGTACCATTCGGACCATTGACCAAATTCTGCCCCCATAAAGAGAAGTTTTTTACCGGGATGAAGCCACATTAGGGAAAGCAGCAGTCGTAGATTAGCAAACTTTTGCCAATCATCTCCTGGCATTTTTCCCAGCAGAGAGTGTTTCCCATGGACCATTTCGTCATGGGACAGAGGCAGGACAAAATTTTCAGAAAATGCATACATAATTGAGAAAGTCAGCTTATTGTGATGATATTTTCTGTAAACAGGATCTTTTTGGAAGTAATCTAAAATATCATTCATCCAACCCATATTCCATTTATAGTCAAAACCAAGGCCACCTTCTTCCACAGGTTTAGAAACACCATAAAAACTGGTGGATTCTTCGGCAATCATGAGGCGATCCGGGAAGTTGGTGCTAATGATTGAGTTGAGATGTTGAATGAACTCTATTGCCTCAAGATTTTCACGGCCTCCTAGGGCGTTGGGGAGCCATTCACCTTCATCCCGTGCATAATCAAGGTATAACATCGACGCGACCGCATCCACACGAAGTCCATCTATATGGAATTTATCGAACCAGAACAGAGCGTTAGCAATAAGATAGTTGCTCACTTCATTCCTGCCGTAATTATAAATATATGTTCCCCATTGCGGGTGAGAACCTAAGCGATCATCTGCATGTTCGTAGAGTGGTGTGCCATCGAAAAAACCAAGGCTGTGATCGTCTTTGGGAAAGTGGGCGGGCACCCAATCTAATATTACCCCGATATTACTGGTATGGCACCTGTCAACGAATTGCATAAATTCTTCGGGGGTTCCATATCTACTTGTAACGCTAAATTGTGCCGTTACCTGATATCCCCAGGATTCGTCAAGGGGATGTTCCATTACCGGCATAAGCTCAATATGGGTAAATCCCATTTCGAGAACATATGGGATCAGTTTATCGGCCAGTTCAACATAGGTGAAAAATCGCGTCGGATCATTTGGATCTCTTTGCCATGACCCCGGATGCACCTCATAAATAGAAAGAGGCCGTTTGTGTATTGGTCCATCGAGGCGTTTTTGACACCAGTCTGCATCGTTCCAGCCAAATCCCGCCAGCGAATAGACTATAGATCCTGTTTGTGGACGCAATTCACCGTAAAATTGAAAGGGATCCGCTTTTTCTCTGTACAGACCATGCTTTCCACAAATCGCATACTTGTATATTTCACCTCCACTGAGGTGGGGGAGAAATAACTCCCAGATTCCAGAGGAGCCAAGGCAACGCATCTGATGCAGTCGCTTGTCCCAATGGTTAAAATCGCCAATGATGGAAATGGCCTGTGCATTTGGGCTCCAAACCCTGAAGATAACGCCATTTATATTGTTAATACAAACCTTATGAGCACCCAAGTGATCGTATATCTTGTAGTTAGTGCCTTTATTGAAAAGAAATCGGTCCTCTTCCCCAAGCTGGACCTCGAAGCGATATATATCATTAATTTTAAGGCTTAGACCATCAGCATAGTTGATTTCGTACTGGTAGCAGAAGGGGGCAAGCTGTGGATCTGGAAGTACCTTTGTTGGTAGGCTAAGGGAGAATATGCCGTCCTTATGTGTGCAGTCCATTTCATATCGCAAATCGCCTGTGACGAAAAACACCTTTTCACAATGGGGCTGAAAGGTACGCAGGGTGACCATTGACCGGGTTTCACTATAATGGGCTCCCAGATATTGGAAGGGATCATGGTGACAGCAATTGATAATTCTTTGGGAGTGGCTCATAGGGATCACTCAGTTGTAAAATTGGAGTGCAAGGACAGATAATAACAGTGCATATTAGGACAAAGATCTGGCTTTGTCATGACCATTTTAATTAATTACAGATCGCCCCGATTAAAACAGAGCGAACATAGGTCCATACTTGACCAGAACGTGGGTTATTTGCTAAGATAGAGGCGAAGGACAGAGTAATGATTAAAACAATTTTATTATCAAAAAATTATTGAGATATATCCCGTTATGGAGCAAAAAAAACACGATTTCACATCACTTACGGGGACTTTTCTTATCTCTACACCACAGATGCCGGATCCGCGCTTTGCTGAGCACGTAATATATATATGTGCCCATAATGCGGAGGGAGCGATGGGAGTGGCTATTAACCAACCCAATCTGTCTATTCAATTTGCCAATATTTTGCATGGTGTACAGCTTCCCGTCCCCGACAACAACCTCCCCCTCGTGCATATTGGTGGACCAGTTGATTTAGAAGCCGCTTTTATACTATTCTCCTCAGACTATCGCACCAAGCATAAGATAGATGTGAGTAAGACGGTTTCTCTTACGAGGGAAACTAAAGTCTTGGAAGACATTGCCAATGGCCAGGGGCCTGGTAAGTTTCTATTTATCCTTGGTTATACCGGCTGGGGCCCTGGGCAACTAGAAGAAGAATTGGTTGATAAAGGCTGGCTGACTGTGCCGGCCAGTGATGAAATTATTTTCAGCATGGCCGATGACCATAAATGGAAGGCCGCTGCAATGCAGTTTGGTATTGATATTGCAACTTTTGAAGATCATATTGGTTATGCATAGTAGCTGATGCTGCCATTTTTCTGTGCATCGTTTCACTCTTCAGTGTATGTTCCTTTTCCTTAATTCCTTCAATTCCCTTTTTTATTTTTACTTTTTAGGTGTGTCATGGATACCGTCGATAAAATATTTTCCTGTACCAGATGTGGCTACTGTTGCCATGGCGAGACAACTGTTTCCCTTGATGACAACGATCAAAAACGGATGATCGAAGTGTTAGCTGAAGACCGTGCAGTGGTAGAGGAAAAATATTGGCGCATTACACGGGGAATAGTACAAATGAAAATCATCGATGGACATTGTATTTTCTTTGATAACGGGTGCAAGGTACATGGTGGACGCCCATGGCGTTGCGCTGAATGGCCTCTGCATCCCTCTATTCTTCTCGATGAGAATAATTTTTATACCATCGCTGACTCCTGCCCTGGTATTAAAGTTGATGTTGGTTATCAAGAGTTCTGTAGAATTTTAAAACTGCTCATGGCCAAAGCTAAAATATCATGCTGAGTTAGTGGAATATTATTTATGAAGCATGAAATCGTATTTTTAGGCAAAACAAAAGATAGATTTATCCAACAGGGTATTGATGAATACTGTTCTCGCTTACAGCACTATACCGGTATTGAGATAAACACACTAAAGGATAAGAGCGGTAGCAAGGGGACTCGGGAGGCAATCGAAAGCCAAGGATTACAGATGTTAAAGACTGTGACGCGTGGCTCGGTTGTTGTTGCTTTGGACTCAAGGGGAAAGCAATTTACTTCGGAACAATTTTCTCAAAAGATTGTTGCTTGGGAGATAGCGAGTGTAAAACGGATAAGCTATCTCATCGGTGGACCTGAAGGTATTTCTGAGGCTGTTGTAAACTCTGCCCAACTCGTTCTCTCCTTTTCTAAAATGACATTCACCCATGATATGGTTCGCATGCTTCTGGTGGAGCAGCTTTACAGAGCCTACACCATAAAACATGGGGAACGTTATCATAAATAAGTACTAAGCGTTATTCGTGGTCGGGGCGTGCAGTAATGTTATCATTATAAGCAACGGGTAACCTTAGAATCACTGACACCAGCGTCTTTTCTGTTTACCGCTGTCAGGATATAATATAGATATCAAAGCGACTACTTTTCATTTTTATCTGGTATGAAATTTTATCATCCGTAAGTGGTGGCGCGCGCCTTGGGCGTTTTACAACTATTCTTTTTTTTGCTATCCCCCGTGCCTGTGCCATAAGTTGCCAGCTATCGGTATCGTCTCCGACGAGTGAGCGAATAACTCTCATGCTCATTTTATTGAGAGCTGACCCTGTATCATGCGGATACATTGGATCAAGATAAACGCTGTCGAAAGATTGAGACTCGTTGTCCTTTTCTAAAAGGCTACTCGACATTACAAATTTCATATAGTTTTGCGTGATTTTGCGTGTCGCAGGATTGAGCAATGCCCGTTCAAGGCCATCTTCAAGTAGAGCAACCATTACCCTATTCCTTTCGCACATCGTTACATGACAACCGAGAGTTGCGAGAACAAAGGCATCGCCGCCAAGACCTGCCGTTGCATCAAAAACAGTTGGTCTAATTCCGGGTTTTATGCCTACAGCCTTTGCAAGAGGTTGTTTAATTGTAGCATCTTGTATTCTTCTGTAGCCGTTTTTGCCATGAACAAAATCCACAAAAAGCAGGCTGTTACTTTTATTTTTTGCCGTGTTATGACTGAGGAGTTCAAGGCCGTTTTCTGTATAACAGAGGATGAACTCTGTAAGCGCATCTGCAGGAGATGGACAATAGGCAAGCTGTAATTTTATTGATAGGATTTCGGCTTTTTGTAGAAATGTTGTTGATTTTATTGTAGATGAAACAGAAACCTTTAATGGTGAAATTGTACTTTGGCTCATACTTCGTACCGATTATTCTTTGAATTGATTATAAGGCAACGTCCCATGCAAAAACAAAAACCTCAAGTAATAGCTATTATACCCGCCCGTTATGACTCTAATCGATTCCCCGGTAAGCCGCTTGCTTTGATTGCTGGTAAGCCGATGATACAGCATGTGGTCGAAAGAGCAAGGGCAGTCAAATTGCTTTCCCGTGTCGTTGTTGCAACAGATGATAAACGTATTGCTGAATGTGTAAGTGGCTTTGGTGGTGAGTATGTCATGACAAGAAGTGACCACGTTTCTGGGTCAGACAGGCTTGCAGAGGCCGCAGAGCTTTTGAACATATCAGAGCATGATGTTGTGGTAAATATCCAGGGGGATCAGCCCGTTTTCCCTGAAGAAGTGATTAATCAGGTTGCCCAACCTCTCCTTGACGATCCCGATTTGCCAATGTCGACGCTTATCTATAAAATAGTGCGCCCTGAAGAAATAGATGACCCAAATCATGTCAAAACCGTTTTTGATAAAGACAACTATGCCCTGTATTTTTCAAGGTCTCCTATTCCATTTCAACGCAATCCAGAAGAAAGTGCAAAGCCGACCTATTATAAACATCTCGGATTTTACGCCTACAGAAAGGGATTTTTACTCTCTTTTGTTGCTCTACCAGAAGGTGAGTGGGAAAAAATTGAGAAACTTGAGCAACTAAGAGCTCTCGAGTATGGCTATAAAATTAAGGTTACTATCACCGAATATGATTCCATAGAAGTCGACACTCCTGAGGACCTTAAACGAGTGGAAGCGGATCTGCAAAATTGTAAGAAAAACAGTTTGATTTGAGTGTATGATATTGATGACACAGTTGTAAATCACTAAATATAGAGGTTTAGTTGCATAAGGAATCAATAAAAGAACTGCAAAATATCTGTTATTCTCCGCTAGATCTTTTGCCTCAAAACAATTTACGTGAAAAGCTGGTAGACCTCGTTATCCATGGGGTACCCGCAGGTATTCATCCTCAAGCAAAGGCTGCATTAGAACAGTTGCGCCAAAAGCTCGTCGGTGTTGAAGCGGCTGAAGCCAAGGTTGTTATCTTTGGAGGTGGCACCGGCTTATCGAATATTCTCGGAGGAGACTCAAGGCAGCCTGACTGGGCGATAGAGCCCTTTGGCGGTATAAAAAACATATTCCCAAATACTAGGTCTATTGTCTGTATTACTGATAATGGTGGATCAACGGGCGAATTACTTAAAGATCTGCCCCTTATTGCAATTGGTGATATTCGCCATGTGTTACTGTCTTCCATCCAGCTCTGTAATTTGCAAAGAAAATACAGCCTCGATAATGTAGAAGCAACTAAAGTAGTGTCTGTACTCTCCGCTCTCTTTAATTTGCGCTTTACAGGCCCTCTTGAGAAAGATGACCAACGTTTCATAACCTGCTGTTCGAGTTTGAGAACATTACCAACTCCTCTGGAAACTTATCTTCGTTATCTCCTTAAATTTCTGTTCGAAGATAAAAGATTTGATACAACAAGAACACGGGCACATTGTCTTGGCAATTTACTCTGTGCTGCCGCGATTTATAGAGAAGTACCTGAAGCTGAGTCCTCTGTTGAGGGGGCGTCTAGTAAAGTACGTATGGACCAGGCAATTTATTATGGTTTAAACTCTTTAAGCACAGTTCTCGGTTGTGGAAAACGAGCTGTACTACCATGTACACCGACACCTGCTCAACTGCGTGTATTATATAGCAATGGTGTCGAAATAACGGGTGAGCATAAACTCGGTGCTGTGGAACGTGGGGTGCCCATTGATAGCATCGAAGTTGATTATTGCGACATTCCTGTTGTCTATCCCGAAATGATCGAATCAATAGAATCTGCGGATATAATCATCTTCGCACCTGGCAGTCTGTATTCGTCCATCATCCCGGTGTTGAAAGTTCCAGGTCTGGCGGAGGCGGTGCGGAGAAATAAAGGTGCACTGAAGGTTCTGGTTTCAAACTTATGGGTACAGGAAGGAGAAACAGATTTATCTAATGTCTCCCCGGCCAGGAAATTTCATGTGTCAGACATGCTTGATGCATATGAAAAAAACATTCCTGGAGGGACCGAAGGTCTCTTTAAAGAGATACTTTGTGTTTCTCTAAAGGATATTCCAGGGTCAATTTTGCAAAGATATGCGGTTGAGGGAAAAGTCCCAATTTATCTTGACCATGATAATTTAATCCAAAGGAATTATTTTCCTGTGGAATGTGATATTTTTTCTAAAACGATATTGAATCAAAGGCAAGTACTTCAGCACGATCCTAACAGGCTAGCATCCGCTGTTAAGGCCTTGT
Organism: Desulfotalea sp.; assembly: GCA_002733995.1. Lineage (GTDB taxonomy): Bacteria > Desulfobacterota > Desulfobulbia > Desulfobulbales > Desulfocapsaceae > Desulforhopalus_A. Next base: position 36,809 of record NVXR01000004.1, read on the forward strand.
ATTGCGGACATGGCAGTTTCTCTTCAGAGTATGGTGAACAAACTGGAAGTGCAACGGTAAAGGCTTCTATAGCCGGTATTATTGAGAAGATTTCCTGTTGCATATATCCATGTGAAAAATTTACTGCGATTGAGAACAGATTAAAAAACCTAACAGTTACATTTATTGGCTCAAGTATGGGGCTAACTGTTGATAATGTGAAAAAATTAGTTGGTGAAATACTGTGGGATCACTCGGTGGTACCATTATCACATCTAGAATATTTTACCAATATTCACTGTATTGCTCCAGAGAAGTGGAATCGAGATCAAAAATGGGATAATGTATTTTCCTTTTTTGATCACAATGACCGCTGTATAAAGATAAGAACGGATCAAATTCCAGACAGGAAGACCCTTGAAGTGGCTCTGATGATTGCTTTAGGGGAATCACTTCTTGGTAATTATGCACACTCCAAGGTAATGGAAAAGGTCGTCAAAGATTCTATCGATCTTGGGCGTGTATATCATTTGCGACTGAGTACGGATGAAAAACGTATCTGCTATTTTTCAAATTCACAACTGAAAAGGTTTTTACTTTTATCACGTATGTGCCCAACTGATAATCCTCACCACTACACGCGTCTTATAAATAGCGGTGAAGGTTTTACTCCACCAGGACTACTTATGGGGCTAATGTATGCATGGTACGTAGACAACCGTTTAGCAACACATATTGAATATAAAATGTCTGTGCTGAAAATAAATAGAAGTGGTCTGATACCTGAGCAGTTAAAAATGGCGTCAAGACGTTTGGATATGATACAATTCTTTAGGGTTATTGTTTTTGGCAGGCCTGCAAAGATATGATCCTGGATAAACGAAAGAACAATATGAAGATTCTCATAATTGATGATGACCCACGGATACGAAATTTATTTAGGATGTGGCTCGAACGAGAAGGACTTGAAGTGTTCGAGGCAGAAAATGGTATGGAAGGCGTCCGAGAGCAAAGACAGAGGCCAATGGATCTTATTGTATGCGACCTTATTATGCCTGTGCAGGAGGGTATTGAAACAATTACTCAGATTAAAAGTGAATATCCCGATGTTGGTATTATCGCAATTTCAGGTGGAGGTAAAATTGGGCCGGATTCCTACCTTAGCGTAGCCCAGCACTTGGGAGCATGGCGTGTATTTACTAAACCCGTCGACATGCGACTTATGGTCGAAACGATTGAAGAGTGGGGCCATTTACTTAACACTACCAGTGAACCAAAATAATCTCATGAAAATAAACGTTCTTGCTGTTGATAATAATCCCGTTTTACTCAAAGCCATCTCTACAATATTAAGCCAAGAAGGGTGTGAGGTAAGCGAAGCTGGCACAGGACTTGAGGCGCTAGAGATCTTAGATCAGATTGTACCTGATATTTTATTCACCGATTTGATTATGCCCCGGGTGAGTGGAGAACAGTTGTGCAGAATTGTACGTAGTTCAGAAAAATATAATGATGTTTTTATCGTGGTTCTGTCGGCCACCGTATTGGAAGACAGAAACAGGATCATGGAAGAGGTTAATTGTGACCTTTGTATTGCTAAGGGCACTATTAAAGAGATAAGAAATCAAATTAAAGGTGCTTTGCAGGCCTTTCATAGCAGAAATGACGTAAACCCGAGTCAGCTGCACATTCCTGTCATACCTAAAGGATTAAAGCCATCGGATGTAACGGGTGAACTTCTCCTTGAAAAACAGCATCATATAGAGATATTGTCAAATTTAAACGAAGGTATCCTAGAGCTGACTCAGCAGGGTAAAATTATAACTGTAAATCAATCTGTATGCGATATTCTCGAGTGTAGTGAAGAACAACTCACAGGGACAAGACTTAAAGACGCAAGGGACTGGGGTAGTTTTCAGACGGCTATTAATCAATGGATGCTCGAAGAACTTGGTGCAGGGGGGATGAAAACTTTACACATCTTTGAGGATGAGCCACTACATATTAACAGTAGGGTGGTTACAGCTTCTTTTATTGCAGCCAATGAAAATAATTCAATTTTCGGTCTTTGCATTTTTAGGGATATTACCAGGCAGTATCAGGCAGAACAGCATAACAAAGAATTGGATGACGCCATAAAGCTCGCCCGGAAAATGGATGCGATGAGTTGTATGGCCGGTGGTATGGCTCATGACTTCAACAATTTACTGACTGTGATCTGTGGTAATCTTGATATAATTTCTCTACAAAATAAACAAGAAAATGCAGAATCATTAGAACACCTGATCCATCAAGCGCAAAAGGCTGCACTTATTGCGGTAGATTTAACACGACAAATCTCTTGTTTCTCTAATTTTGGTATTGTTAATAGAAATGAAGAAAATTTACCTTCGCTTGTAGAAAAGACCATAAGACAATATTTTTCAGACAATAAAGGCGAATATGAACTGGAATTAAGTCGTGGTAATTGTATCGTTAATGTAGATGCAGAAGAAATAAGTACAGCCATTGGCAACGTATTACAAAATGCCCAGGAATCTTCTGGTAATAAAACGATATCTATATCCGTCTCGGGGATTAAATTCATCGAGCCTGAGATTATTTCAGGCCAATATATTCCCGCAGGTTCATACGCTCAAATAGATATAAAAGATAATGGTAAAGGAATTGATAAGGATGAATTGTTTAAAGTGTTTGATCCATATTATTCGACCAAAGAAAGGGGCGTTGTAAAAGGAATGGGCCTAGGCCTTACCATTGTCTATGCGACGTTTAGAAACCATGGAGGCCATGTGGTTGTGCGCTCTGCTGACGGTTGTGGCACTGTTGTTTCTCTGTATTTACCGGTGTTTATTCCTAAAAAGCTATTGAAACAAGGTACACCTATTAAAGAAAAGAACAATTCTATTCTTCTCGTAGAACCGGATACCCAAATGCGAGAAATAGGGTCTATTATGTTGACTCATCTCGGCTTTAAGGTGATAGGTGTAGCCAACAGCTCCGAAGCTATCCTCGAGCTGCAGGGTATCATAAATACTGCCGATGAGAAACCAGCTGTTGCAATCCTGGATATTTCAGGCATCAACAAGGAGTCACCTACCCACTGTTGTCGTCTTATTAAACAGGTAATCCCTGAGATTCAGGTGATTGCCATGAGTGGCACAATACTCGACCCAGTGATGGAAAATTGCCATCAATATGGCTTTGCCAACAGCCTGCCTAAACCTTACACCATGGACGGTTTGAGGCATGTCGTGAACAGCGTTCGCTATAAATGAAATCGTTGAAAAACGATCTCATTTATAACGAAAATTCCATAAAGTAACAGACGTATTCATACACTTATTTTCGTCTCCAATGTCCACCGTTCATCACCAGGATACCTGCCATGAAGACAGGCACGCCAATGATTGGTTGGTTCCTGTTAAGCAGGATCAATCCGGAGAGACATAGAAGTACTCCTATAGTTACCTTGTTCATAAACCAACCTCAGCAGAGGGAACGGACAATTTTCCATTGATTGGCAAGCTTTTTCGCAGATACTGACATGCCTCCACGAATTTCTGGCGAAAACAATAGTAATCTGAATTCATTTATCATTTCCTTAAATAACGATAGTGCATCTTTTGCTTCTGGAGAAAGGTCATTATTTTGTGATTCAACTTCTGCGAGTTGATTGATAAAGGGCGTAAGCTGTAGCCCTTTCTTCTGATCTTTTAGGGGATCAACGTAAAATCGTTCAAGGCGAACCTTCATTCCTCGCAGATGTCTTTCAACAGTATTCGCGTTAAATTGTCTTGGTTCTGCGAGAAAGGTTAGTGGGAATATTGAGTCAAGATCCCGGAGGAAATCTTTTTTCACAGGGGGCAGGGTATGGCCTCTACGGTGACTTTTACTAAATATACTTTCAATATTTTCAGCAATAGTCCGGCGCTGGCGTAGGGCGGCCATAGTTGAACTAATCACATCCTGACCCTGCTTGAAAAAACCTTGTTGTTGTATTGCAGCAATGTTTTTCAAAAATGAGTCTTTGTCGATAATTCCTGTAACGGGTTCAGGAAAAAGATTTTTTAAGACAAACTGCAGAAAAAGTTCAGTCAATTCTCTTTTGTTTTGGGCAAGGCTCATGAGCTGTAACACAGATGGTCCTGACAAGGCCGTCTTACACAATTTCTTTAGCGCTCTATATGGTTCGGGAAACTGAAGCTTATAGAGCGCAAGAGTACCTATTGTGTTCAGGGCGCAGGCGTTGCGATAGTCAGAGGTGAATACTATTTTTACCGAGCCTTTTTCCGGCTGTTCAGAGAGCGCGGGGTAACGTATTTGGGTGACTTCTCCGCGGTTGTTCCTTAGGGTTACCTCCTGGGGTAAATTGTTAAAATCCCAGGTTTTGTATTCTTTATTTTCCCATGCTTTGATGGTCGCATTGTGTTGTGGGACAGCAGGACTTTTCTTTTTAGCATCCCCCGGAGAATTGTCGATCAATTCTTTCAGATTTCTCCCGTCAAAACAGGCCTTATCTCTTTCATCCAGAAGTATAAAGCGAGGTGTCAAGTGGGGAGGCAGTTCGCGGGACCACTCCGATCTATCCACTAGGAAGCCAAATAGTTTTAGGATTGAACTTTCGATTGTGGGGTAAAGAGGTCCTTCTCTAAAGTCGATATCATCAAAGATTCTGTTCACCGAATCACTGACGGGGACAAGCTTTTTCCTTAGGCTTTTCGGCAATGCCTTTAACAAGAAGGTGAGCTTTTCACGAAATAGACCAGGGACAAGCCACTCGAATTTTTCTTGGGAACTGCTGGTTGCAATGCCTATTGGCAGTAAAAAGCTAATACCATCAGATGTAGAGCCGGGGTTAAAGCTATATTCTACCTTGATATCAAGAGCTCCAACACGAATTGATTGTGGATAATCAACCAATTCATGGCCCCCTGGTTTTCTCAGTAGAATATCGTCATCGCCCATGAGTAACAAAGAGTTGCTATCATTGTTTTGTAAAAAGGTAATGAGGCTTGACTGATCACAAACATAATCGGGCAACACTTTGTTGTAGAATGTGAAAAAGCTATAATCATCGGCAACTATATTACGGGTCCGCAATCTTGCTTCGGCGAGCTGCCATTTTTCAATACGGTTCTTGTTTTTACTCAGAAAAGAATAGCTTTTGTTGAGCTCTCCCTGGACCAGTGCGTTGTGGATGAAAATCTCTCTGGCTTCCTTGATGTTTTTATTACTTCTTTTGGCAAAGTTAACAAGCCTACCGGCGCTTATGATCAGGCCAAAAAGAGAAACTGTTTCTTCTGCTACTACGGAGCCAGCTTTTTTGCTCCAATGGGGGTTGCACCATGTAAACTTGCAAAGGGGGCCAGCAACGGGTTCAATCCATTCGGCAGAAATAGAAGCCACATTTATGGCGTATAATCTGTTTGTTTCTATAAATGAGCCACTGATAAGCCAGTCGCTATTTTTTGAAAATTGTCCAGATCCGGGAAAAACCATAAATTCTTTATTGTGGGTTCCCTTGTATATTTTACCTTCCTTTTTCTTGGCCAGATTGCGCAGGAACCCTGAGAGTAAAGATTTATGGATCTGCTCGTAACTTGCATCTGCCTCACTATCAGTGAATTCTTTTCGCTTTGATATAATTCTGCCAAGTTGTTCATGGAGATCAAACCACTCGCGCATTCGTTGAAAAGATAAATAATGTGTCTTGCAGAATCTTTTCAGATAGGACCAAGATTTCTTGCCTTCTTTTCCCTGATGAAAGATATTCCAGATGTTCAGAAGAGTAGAAAAATCAGAATGTTGATGGGTAAATTCTGCATGTGCAAGGTCCGCTTCTTTTTCTTTTTCAGCGGGGCGCATTCTTGGATCTTGAATAGCAAGGGCTGCAGAAATTATCTTAATCTCTCTGAGACAACGGTTATCCCGTGCTTCAATGATGATTCTTGCAATGCATGGGTCTATGGGAAGGTCTGACATGATCTTGCCGTTGGCCGTGAGTTGTCTATGCTCATCGATTGCACCAAGTTCCGTCAGTAACTGGTAGCCCTCACTGATTGCATTTTTATATGGCGGATCAAGAAATGGAAATTTTGCTGGGCTTCCAAGCCTGAGCGAAATCATCTGCAGGATGACTTCAGCAAGATTGGAGCGCTTGATCTCTGGAGTTGTGAATTCGTCCCTTGAATTGTAATCGTCCTCAGAATAGAGGCGGATACATAATCCGGGTGCAATACGGCCACATCGCCCTTTGCGCTGGTCGCAGCTGGCCCTGGATATTCTGCTTATAGGCAGGCTTGTTGTTTTTGCACGAACGTTATAGTTTGAGATCCTGGCAAGACCACTATCAACAACATATCTGATGCCTGGGACGGTAAGTGATGTTTCGGCAACATTTGTCGCAACAATAATCTTAAGTTGCCCACTTGATTGGAAAATCCTTTTCTGATCCCCCGATGCCAAGCGCCCGAATAACTGAAGAACGGTGACTCTTGGAAGAGAACTTTCAAGAAGTTTACAACACTCTCTAATATCCCTTTCGGTCGCCATGAAGACAAGAATGTCACCTTCTGGACGTTGAGCAACCAAATCACGAACCACCTGTACGCAGTGTTCTACAATATTTTCTTTACCCGTAAAATTCACATCCTCGGGGGGAAGGTATTTTATGGTAACAGGGAAGGTACGGCCAGAAACGGTGATTACAGGTGCATCATCAAAGTGTTTTGAAAATGCTTCGGTGTCAATTGTTGCAGAGGTAATGATGATTTTAAGATCCGGTCTGCGCCGGGTGAGGTTTTTTAAATAACCTAGAATAAAATCTATATTTAAATTTCTTTCGTGGGCCTCATCAACTATTATCACGCCATACTTCTTAAGAAGTGGATCATGGCGGGTTTCTGCAAGCAACACCCCATCTGTCATGAATTTTATCTTAGTGTTTGGCCCTGTTTTATCATGGAAACGGATCTTATAGGCAACACTTTCATCTGTTACTCCAAGCTCTTCTGCAACTCTTGAAGAAACAGCGGTGGCCGCAATACGCCTTGGTTGGGTGCAACCTATGATAAGCTTGTTTTTAGGAAAAGCCTCTAAACACATTTTAGGCAATTGCGTTGTTTTACCAGAACCGGTATCACCCGCCAGTATAACAACTTGATTTTGCTGAATTGTCTCGATTATCAGATTGCGCTCTGAACTGATGGGTAAATTATCGGGGTAGTGAATATTCATGTGAATAATAAATAGATGTCATGATAAAAGTATGTTAAATCTCCTCTAGAGGCTAGGCTGGAGGATTACACAGCTTGTATTCTTATAAAAAATTGAGGATCAAATGAAAGTACGTAAGGCAGTCATTCCAGTTGCAGGTTTAGGAACACGTTTCCTTCCAGCCACTAAGGCTATACCCAAGGAAATGCTCACTATCGTCGACAGACCCACTATACAGTATATTGTGGAAGAAGTCGTGGCATCAGGTATAGATCAGATTATATTTGTTACCAGTGAAGGTAAGTCGGCTATTGAAAACCATTTTGACTATAATTTCCATCTCGATTCTGTCCTTAAAGAAAAAAACAAGGTTGTACTCGGGGAAGAGCTGAATAATATTTCAAATCTTATTGATATTGTTTCCGTTCGACAGAAAAAGCCACTTGGCCTAGGTCACGCTATCTGGACGGCCCGCCACGTTATTGGCGATGAACCTTTCATGGTCCTCTTGGGCGATGACCTTGTTCTGAGTAAAAAACCATGTGCAAAACAGCTTATAGATCTGTTCGATGAAGTTGGTGAGTCTATTGTTGCCATCCAGCGAGTTCCGCCAGAAGAAACGCATCAGTACGGAATTGTTGAAGGAGAACCAAGTGGACGCAAAAATACTATCAAGGTAACACGTATGGTTGAGAAACCAGCACCAGGGACCACCGAGTCAGACATGGCGATCATTGGCCGTTATATCCTCATGCCTGAAATATTTTCTATCCTTGATAAAACAACTCCGGGACATGGCGGTGAAATTCAACTCACCGATGCGCTCCTTGCCCTCACCAACAAAAGAGGCATGTTCGCCTATGAATTTGATGGGATACGATTTGACGCAGGGGATAAAATGGGATATTTGAAAGCGATTATCGCCTACGGAATACGCCATCAGACCCTTGGCGCTCGATTGAAAGAACATATAAAAGAGGTAGCGGCTACTCTATGATGCACCTCGATGTTGCGGTTGCAGTACCTATTCAACAGACATTAACCTATAGCCTTCCAAAGATTGAATGTCACATAGAATATAGTGACGAAAATAGAGAAAAATACATAGGGCGACGAGCACTCGTTGCCCTCGGCAATCGAATGGTGACAGGATATGTCATCGATGTGTTCGTTCCAGGAGCTGAAAAACCAAAATTTACCATCCGGCCAATTGTTCGGTTCCTTGATGAATATTCTCTCTTTCACCACGATTTCACTCCTTTTTTCAAATGGGTTTCCGATTATTATCAATATCCAATCGGGCTCGTTATAAAAGCGGCGCTACCCGGTGGACTTGCCCCTAAATCAAAAAAGACACTTCAGCTCTCTGCAGATCGCGAACAGATTAACAGCGTGTGCAATGGGGTTATGCCCCCCTGGCTTGTCTCTCTTTGTGATAAGGGTAAGCTAGATCTTCTGGAAGCACAAACCGCCTTCGATTCTACAGACAGAAAACTTTTGCAAAAACTTTTTGATAATGAATATGTGAGTCAACAGCTCGTTATTAATAAAGATACTGTAAAGGAAAAGAAGGAAACCTGTTACAAGCTGGTGGATGAAAAATTCCCACTAGCAGCAGAGGATGATAACTCTGAAAAGAGTGTTGAACGCTATCGTATACGGGTGAGTAATTATCTCGGGAAAAAAATTAAACTATCTGAAACGAAAGCTCTTTGCGCCATCTTTACCGCTATAAAAAAGGGTGGAAATAACTCTGCTGCCTTAAAAGATATCAAAAAGATATATGCCGGCGCAGCGAAGCCACTTGAAGCATTAACGGATATAGGTATTTTCTCTAGAGAAAATAAGAGAGTGTATCGTAGCCCGTTTGGAGAACAACTACGTTTTTATCCAAGGCCAGAGCGGCTCACCGACGAGCAAAAATCTGTCCTCTCTGAATTGAATCCTGCGATTATCAAAAAAGAATTCGAGCCTTTTTTACTGCATGGTGTGACCGGCTGTGGCAAAACCGAGGTGTATCTGCAAGCAGCGGAACTCACGCTTGCAGAGGGACGGGATGTTATAATTCTGGTTCCTGAAATAGCTTTAGCCACGCAACTTGAAGCCCATTTACTTTCCAGGTTTAAAGATCTCGTTGTACTTTTACATTCAGGCCTCACCAGTGCAGAAAAATACGACCAGTACTTTCTCGCCTTGAGTGGCCAGGCAAAAATTGTTATTGGCGCACGATCTGCCATCTTTGCCCCGCTCAAAAATCCCGGACTCATCATTGTCGATGAAGAGCATGATACAAGTTATAAACAGGATGATAGCTTTCGGTATCATGGTCGAGATCTTGCTGTTTTAAGGGCACGACATCACAAATGTGTTGTCATTCTAGGTTCAGCGACGCCTTCGATTACCAGTTATGAAAATGCAAAGGCCGGTAAATATACGCTAATTACCATGAAAAACAGAGTTGGCAGCTCAACTCTTCCCGTTGTACGTCTTGTTGACCTCAGTAAGAAACAACCCCGGGGAAAAAATAGATCAACTATTATCCAGGAACAGCTGCTCACAAAGCTTGAGAAGACTGTTGCCGATGGTAAACAGGCTGTCTTGCTTTTAAATCGGAGGGGCTTTTCATCGGCACTGTTGTGTCGTGACTGTGGCAACCCTGTGCAGTGCATTCACTGTAACGTTTCCCTTACGCTCCATAAGAGCAAGAATAAATTAATTTGTCATTACTGTGGCTTTACCACAACTGCAGAGACAGTTTGTGTGCATTGCCGGGGAACGGATCTTGCCCCCGCGGGATTTGGCACAGAAAGAGTAGAAGAGGAACTGCATAAGCTTCTCCCAGACGCGCGAATAAGAAGAATAGATTCTGATACCGCAGCTGATAGAAAGAAATTTATGAAGATTCTTGGGGAAATGCACGATCGGACAATTGATATACTCATAGGTACCCAGATGATAGCAAAAGGTCATCATTTTCCCTATGTAACTCTGGTTGGTGTTGTCTGGGCTGATGGAGGTATGAGTATGCCCGACTACAAGGCCGCGGAGCGAACCTTTCAGCTCATCACCCAGGTAACTGGTCGGGCTGGACGTGGCGAATTCCCAGGGGAGGTTATCATCCAAACCCTTCGCCCTGAACACTATGCAATACAGCACGCTAAACATCATAAATATATAGAGTTTTTTGAGCATGAAATGAGCCTCAGGAAGCATCCTGCATTTCCACCGTACGTGCGTTTAGTGCTTCTACGGGTGCAGGGTAAGGTGGAGAAGACGGCCCAGGAGTCTACTGTTGCCCTGGCAAGGTTTTGCAGAAAGTGTGTCAAGACCCATGATATTGATATAGAGGTCCTCGGTCCGGCTCCTTCGCCACTGGACAAGGTGAAGGATAACTATAGATGGCAGGTTCTGCTTAAAGGCGTTTCAACAAATAAGCTGCATGACCTGTGTGTTGCGGTGCGCGGCGTACAAAAAGATCTTCTTTCTCCCCAGTGTACGCTGGCAATTGATGTGGATCCGGAAAACATGATGTAGAACATTATGTTTTCCGTTTATATACGTGTATTAACCTAAAAAGAGTACCATTTCTTCTTGTTCGTATATGCTATTACTTTGTTACGCCCTTTTTCTTTGGCCACGTAAAGGGCCTGGTCGGCCTGGCTTATAAGTGTATTTTTGTCGAAATCGTCTATCATGGCCGGGGTACAGGTACTAACGCCAAAGCTTGCCGTAACATTGTAGCACTCACGCTTATCGTCAAAAGCTGCCTCTTCAATAGCCCTGCGTAATTTTTCCGCAACGTTCATTGCGTCATCTATATTGGTTTCCGGAAGAATTACAATAAACTCTTCACCACCGTATCTGGCGACTATATCATATTTTCTGACATTATCTTTTAGCGTAGCTGCAAACTCAGTGAGTACAAAGTCGCCAACCAGATGACCGTAGGTGTCGTTAAACTTTTTAAAGAAATCAATATCCAACATAAGCAAAGAGATTGTTGAATTATTTCTCATGCATCTGCTGATTTCTTGCTCTAAAGAACTCTGGAAATAGCGATGGTTAAAAACTCCGGTGAGACCGTCGAGATTGGCGAGGTTATCAAGGAATTTATTTTTGTCCTCTAGTTCTTTCGTTAGATTCTCCAGGTTAATTTTAGCAAGAATCAACTGCTTGTTCATCTGATCGTAGTCAAGGTTGATCAATCCTAATTTGATGTTTGCTTCCTGGAGGATTTCCTGGACAGATTTTGCACTTTTGATGTTCAGGTTAAAGTAGGTACCTGCTTCCTTAAATTTTATGTGCACCTGTTCAAGGATATTCTCAATTTCCTCAGATGTTAGATGGAGTAATTTGCTGGCTTCTTTGCGAAACTGCTGATGGTATTTTTCCGGTTTTTCAGAAAAAAGAATATTTACCAGCAGGTCAGACAAGTAGACAGCGCGAACTGTTGTTTGGACAGCCGGATCTTTTCCTTTATAACCTGCAGGATTATGATGATGCAATATTGGTTCTATAAGGATATCCGGAAATCCCCAGCTTTTGGCGGTCTCCGTTCCCACAATCGTATGGTTTAGGCCAAATATCGACTCTTCGGCACCTAGAAGGTCATATTGTTTGTCTTCAACAGCGGCTATGACTTGGTCGTATTTTTCAGGGAATATTTTAGCCAGGATAAGTTCGCCTAGGTTTTGCAAAAGCCCGGATATAAAAATTTGTTCCGTATCTGCCCCTTTCACATTTTCCAGGATGAGTCGTGCTGCAACGGCGGAGGCCAGGGAGCGCTCCCAGAATTTTTTAAAATCAAAACGACTCTCCTGCTTATTGCCTTTAATCGTGAGGAATGAAAAGGAGAGCACCAGGCTACGGACGGCGTTTATCCCGAGAATGCTTACCGCTTGTTTTATGGAACCAATTTGTTGGGGAAAACTGTAAAAAGCCGAATTCGATACCTTGAGGATTTTTGAGGAAATTGCTATGTCCTGGGCTACAAGATTTCCAATATCAGCGAGGGTCGTATCCTCGCGGGAGGTTAGGGTAATCAACTGAGAGGCCACCGTTGGTAATGTTGGCAGCTCATTTGATTTAAGTATCGTTTGGAGTAGTTCTTGCGTATTCATAGTCTTCCTAAAATAATCTGAAACAGCATTTCGCTCGAATATTTCATGAACATGCTACTGTTTCAGGTAAACGATTGAGAACATAAAAGTACTTTTAACAGTTTTTCAAAGAGGACAGCCCCACAATGCTCAACAACAGTCTGTCTCCACACAAATCACCATAACTAATGAGGAATGCAGGTTAGCTTGAAGTATAAGGTCTTACTCCTCTGATAATCAAGAGATTGCGAAAATAAAAATATGAGATTTATGGGGTAGCCGCGGGGTGCGAAAACAAGCTGTTTACGTTTTTCACTCGTCGGTTCCTATCGGTTCCGGGTAGGTGCAAATTTGGCCAAGATAATTCTCAAATGTGAGTGATGTTGTGGTGCTTTCTCTGATAAACTGTGGCGTCAATGGGATCTTACCCTTACCACCAGGGGCGTCAAGGGCAAACGTAGGAATCGCCATACCCGACAGGTGCCCATAGAGACCTTTCATGAGATTAACACCTTTTTGAGTCGATGTACGGAAATGGTTCACGCCTTGGGTCAAGTCACTTTGAAAAAGATAGTACGGCTTTACTCTTAGATAAAGAAGCCCCTGAAAAAGCTCCTTTAAAACAGCAACATTGTCATTAACTCCCTTTAAAAGCACGGTTTGGCAGCCTAAAGAAATGCCCGCATCTGCGAGCATAAAACATGCTTGTTTTGCTTCTGCTGTCAGCTCTTTAGGGTGATTAAAGTGAGTATTGATATAAAGAGGCTGGTATTTCTTTAGAATGGAGCAGAGTCGACTTGTAATCCTCATGGGAAGAACCGAAGGTACCCTTGTTCCAATACGGATCATTTTAATTGAGGGAATCTTACTCAGATTGCCGAGAATCTCGTCGAGGCGCTCATCGTCTAGAAGAAATGGATCTCCGCCGGAGATGAGCACATCGGTCACTTCCGGATGTAGGCGTAAATAATCGTATGCAAGAGAGAGCGTCGTATCACTGATATGCATCTTACTGGTGCCAACCTTTCTCTTTCTTGTACAGAAGCGACAATACATAGCACATTGACTGCTAACAAGCAGGAGGACGCGATTGGCATATTTATGTACAAGATTAGGTATAGGACTGAGATCTTCTTCGCTGAGAGGATCAGGGATACAGACCGTATCATTTATTTCTAAAGCATCAGGAATACACTGTTTCCAAATGGGATCACCAGGATAATCAATCAAATTCAGAAAATATGGGTTTATCCTCATCGGAAATTTTGCTATTACATCTTGTAATACATTAAAATCACAGCCCAGTTGATGATAAAGTTCTTGCGGAGTAGTTACACTTTTTTGTAAAATTTCTTTCCATGGTTCCATGGTTGGGTATTATGAGGGAAACTACTTGGCTTGTCAATTGGACATTTATTTTTATATGCTTTAATGAGGGAGCTGGTTATGTCTTCAAATTTGTACCGGTTTAAGTATGATGAATATGGCAACACTAAAGAGATAATAGTCTACGCCAGTGGAGATTCGGCGCGTTCTAATAGATACATTAACAAAGGGACGGCCTTTAGTGACGATGAGAGAAAAGCGCTGGGGTTAGAAGCGACACTGCCACCTGGGGTCCGGTGCCTGTTTGACCAGATTCAAAGTTCGCAAAAGAAGGTTACTGAGAAAGTGGACGATATAGAAAAATATATCTTTCTCCGTGCTCTTTTTAATCGCAATGCAACGCTGGCACATGCACTTGTTAAAAGTGATATTGAAACCTACATAAAACTCATTTATACGCCCACGGTAGGGCTTGCCGTCCAACAATATTCGTCTATGTTTCGCCAGGCAAATGGCCTGCATTTTTATCCTGGAAATATTGACAACGCAGAAGACATCCTACGGCGCTTTGCCAGTAGAGATATTAGGGTTGCTGTGGTTACTGACAATCATGGTATTCTCGGCTTAGGAGATCAGGGCGCTGGCGGCATAGCCGTTTGCCATGGCAAGTTGATGATTTACACCCAAGGTGCCGGTATAGCCCCGTGGCACTGTTTACCTATCTCTCTGGATGTTGGCACAAACAATGAGGTTCTTCTTGCTGACAAACAATACCTTGGCTGGAGACAGCATCGTCTAGAAGGGGAGGAATACCTTTCTTTTATAGGCCGTTTTGTTCGGGCCTTTAGAAACGTCTTTCCAAATGCATTGTGCCAGTGGGAAGATTTTTCTCCGAAAAACGCTTTTTCTATTCATGATGCCTTTAGGGATGAAATAATATCATTTAACGATGATATACAGGGCATGGGTGCCGTTGCCGCTTCGGCCATTTTTTCTGCCATGAAGGTAAAAAAAGAAAAAATCGTAGATCAGTATTTTCTCGTACATGGAAGTGGTACCGGTGGTATTGGTATTGCCCGTATAATAAATGATATTCTTGTTGCCGAAGGCTTGTCTCAGGAAGAAGCCGTTGAGCACATCTTTGTTATTGCACGGGACGGTCTGGTGTCAACAGAAGGTGAGTATCAGTTTTATAAAAAGCCTTACGCCAAAAATCCAGTAGATCATCCGTGGCTCACTAAACTTGATCGAACGGATATCCATAGCATTATCCGTGAGGCAGGAATCACAGTTCTTATAGGCACAACAGGCCATGAGTTCTTCTTTAATGAGGAGTCAGTTGCTGAAATCAAGAAGAACACCGACAGGCCGGTTATTCTACCACTTTTTCAACATGTCTCGACATCAGCCCAGCTTTGCCAGAGTATTGCGAAATGGAGCAGTGAAGGGCTGTTGATTGGAACCGGTAATCCCTGCGCAACCATGGATGCACTGGAGAGGTCAAGTGGCATCAGTCAGTGTAATAATGCATTCATCTTTCCGGGTGTTGCCCTAGGCGTACTTGCTTCTGGCGCAGCTGAAATAACCCAAGATTTCTTCATAGTTGCTGCCAAGGCGGTCTCGGACATGCTAACAGAGCAACAACTCGCTGAGGGGCGCATTATGCCGTCGATTGGCTCCATTGGGGAAGTTGCCAAAGCCGTTGCTCTTGCTGTTGCAATGTGTGCGGTTAAAAATGGCGTAAGTAGACCATGTATTTATTCTGATTTTCAACCCAATGGCGATGAGGCGAGAATGGCAAAACTCATAGATAGAATGAGGTGGATGCCAGAATATGTGCCGCTGACACCAATGTAATTAAAAAGGCCCATACCACCTGTGTGGTATGGGCCTAATAAATCCGGAATGGATATAACTTATTACACTTTCTGTACGTTGTCAGCAGCGGGACCTTTAGGGCCATCAACAATCTCAAAAGATACCCGGGAACCTTCTTCCAAGGATTTAAAACCTTCAGATTTGATAGCGGAATAATGTACAAAAACATCTTTTCCACCATCTTGTTCGATAAAACCAAATCCTTTTGCGTCATTAAACCATTTAACAGTTCCTTCTGCCATCGTACCGCTCCTTTTATACTCGGTTTACTATCAAACCGTTAATAAATCTCCAGCCAATATGGCTAGATAACCAGATGTTATGCGAATATTTTGATCGTATTCCTTTGCACTTCCGAGGATAAATCTAGAAAATGATGTTTATTACATAACAATGATTCGCTTTAGCATATTAACAATATCAATGCAACATATTTGTGGGTAATGTATCGTACATTCACGCAGGTAGGGGCGGGAGCTGCATTGCTAGGTGGATCCAACTACCTGCTAGACACCGCTGCATTCGGGCAGGGAGCCGATATTATGTTGACCTCGTTGAGAGGGAGAAGTATAAAATTATTTTTTATCAGAATTTAAAAGTGTGGATCCAATACATGCAATTCCCTTCAACATCTGTATGCTATCCACTTTCCAGTCATAATTTATCCCTCGTTATTTTTGGATAAATATATTCAATAATCCATTGTTAATTAAAGGTTACAGATTTGTTCCCAGACTACCCATTTACTTCACACTTCCATGACATTAATGGCTTGAAGCTTCATTATATTGACGAAGGAAAAGGCCCTGTAATTGTCATGATTCACGGCAATCCGACATGGTCCTTTTATTATAGAAATCTTGTCCATAAATTAAAAAAAGATTTTAGAATTATTGCAATAGACCACATCGGCTGTGGTCTATCTGATAAACCACAAAATTACCCATACACTCTACGTCAACATATTGATAATGCTCGATCATTATTAGATGCCCTTCGTATCGACACATTTTCTCTAGTACTCCATGATTGGGGTGGGGCCATAGGAATGGGAGTGGCGGTGAGTCGTCCGCAGAAGGTTGAAAAAATCGTGGTGATGAATACCGCTGCTTTCCGATCATCTCGTATGCCTTTTCGGATAGGCATTTGTCGGATGGGGTTTATAGGGAAGGTTTTAGTTCGTTTTTTCAATGGTTTTGCTGGACCTGCAACATTTATGGCAGTTACACGGAAGATGAGCAAGGAGGTAAAAAACGCTTACCTTGCCCCGTATAATTCGTGGAAAAATCGAATAGCGACCCATCAATTTGTGGTCGACATCCCAATTTCCGACGAGCACCCAAGTTATACTACCCTCGTTGAGGTGGAGGAAGGGCTGCAGAAGATTAAAGAAAATGGGGTGCCACTACTTATCGTCTGGGGAGGAAAAGATTTCTGCTTCAATGATTCATTTTATGATGAGTGGAAAGAACGATTTCCCGATGCACAATCAACATACTATCCTGATGCTGGCCACTATTTACTTGAAGACAAAAAAGATGAAGTTAACGAACGTATAGCGACTTTTTTCCTTTCTGAGGGGGTGGATTGATGAACTGTGCTGACAATATCGCAAAAACATTTGTGAGGGCCGCAACGGCAAATGGCGGCAAAATAGCAATCATAGAGGCCCGGACGAATCGTTCAATAACATTTAGTGAGTTAAATGCCAGAGCTGATAATTTTGCCCACTATTTCTCTAGCCAAGGTGTTTGCCCTCGGGAAACGGTAATTTTGATGGTGACACCATCCATAGAATTTATCTGCTTAACCCTCGCCTTGTTTAAACTTGGAACCCCGGTTGTTCTCATTGATCCAGGGATGGGATTTAAAAATTTATTACAATGCATTGCAAGGGTAGAACCTCAGTACCTTGTCGGTATTCCAAAGGCACTGCTGTTTTCTAAGATTTTCCCCAAACCGTTCAAATCTGTAAGGAAGAGGTTTTGTTGCGGAAACTCTCTTTGCTTGTTAGGGCGCAATATCTACAATATAGACAACAAACCTAAGGGAGCACGTGAAGTACACGTCCCCCTTGAAAATGATCTTGCTGCAATTATTTTTACCACCGGTTCAACAGGGCCTCCCAAGGGCGTACGCTATGAACATTCTGTTTTCAGTGCCCAGTTGCAGCAGATTGAATCCTATTACAAGATAGGAGAAAACGATATAGATCAACCGGCATTTCCACTTTTTGCACTCTTCTCAACAGCTCTTGGGGCCTGCGCAATCATTCCTGACATGGATCCGACAAAACCCGCCCAGGTAAATCCACAAAAGTTTGTTGCTTCTATCTTGGCCCATAAGGTCAGCTATTCCTTTGGTTCACCCGCTATTTGGAGAGTTGTCAGTAAATATTGCATTGAAAATAATATTACCCTCCCGTCCCTGTCAAAAGTGTTGATGGCAGGTGCCCCTGTACCGTACGATATCCTTATGAATATGGCTAAAATATTGCCTGAGCATGGTCGGGTTTTCACCCCATATGGAGCCACCGAAAGTCTACCAATCGCCTCTATTGACAGTTCAGAAATAGTAGCTGAAACAATGGAATTGAGTCGAATCGGCAAGGGAACGTGTGTGGGAAAAAGTCTACCTGGGATTGATATTAAAATAATAAAACTCTCGGATGAAATCATTGAAGAGATAGGAGATTGTAGCTTTTTAGATCCACGGGATATTGGTGAAATCATTGTCAGGGGAGGCGTTGTTACCAAAGGATATATGAACAATGAACACGAAACCCGCCTTGCTAAAATCAAGGATGGCAGTACCTTCTGGCATAGAATGGGTGATGTTGGTTATATGGATGATAACAATAGGGTGTGGTTTTGTGGGAGAAGAGGCCATAGGGTAGTTACAGCCACAGAGACCTATTACACAATACCTTGTGAAGCTATCGTCAATGAGCATCCGGACGTCTATCGATCGGCACTTGTGGCTACGACAACTCCGGAGGGAGTGGTGCAGCCGGTATTAATTTTAGAACCTGTTGCCGGTTTTAAAGGAGACGAGAAAATATTGCTTGCTGAAGCAAAGGCTTTAGCTGCCAAGAGTGGTCTAACCGAGGCTATTCAACACTTTCTCATTCATACTAGCTTTCCGGTGGATATCCGCCACAATGCAAAAATATTTAGGGAAAAACTCAGCGTATGGGCACAGAAAAAGATGTATCCTTAGGATTTAAGACAGCTCTTGTTACCGGTGGCGGAGGTTTTGTCGGTAAGGCTGTGGTCAAACAACTGCTGGGGCATGGTGTTAAGGTCCGGGTTGTTGGCAGAAACAGATATACAGATCTAGAATCTTTGGGGGTTAGCTGTTTTATCGGTGATCTCGCAGACTTGGATTTTATATATCAGGCCTGCAATGGTGTTGATGTTGTCTTTCATGTTGCCGCCCTTGCTGGCATATGGGGACCCTGGGGAGATTATTACCGAACAAATGTGCTAGGTACTGAAAACATTGTTACAGCATGTAACCTTAACAATGTGCAGGCCCTTGTGTATACCTCAACCCCTTCTGTGGTCTTTGATCGAAAAGATATAGATGGAGGCAATGAATCCTTGGACTACGCCTCTACATTTCTCTGTTCATACGCCAGATCTAAAGTTACTGCAGAAAAACATGTTTTACATAATATTTCTACACCAAGTTGCGCATTGCGACCTCATCTAATCTGGGGTCCATCAGACCCACATCTACTACCACGTCTTTTACAGGCTGGTAAAAAAAAGCAACTTAAGATGGTAGGGGGCGGGACCAATCTCGTCGATATTTCTTACATTGATAATGTGGCGCATGCCCATCTGCTTGCAGCCCAAAACCTGACCGCTACAAAAACGGCAGCGGGCCAGGCATATTTCATAAGCCAGGGAGAACCTGTTAATTTATGGGATTGGATTAACGAGCTTTTTGAGATGATGGGAGTCGACAGAATCACAAAAAGTATTTCCTATAGTGCGGCCTATAAAGTTGGTGCCACCCTAGAGTGTCTATACAAGATAACTGGCAAGAAGGGTGAACCGAGAATGACACGTTTTCTTGCAGAGCAGCTTGCCAAGTCGCATTATTTCTCATGCGACAAAGCGGTTAAGGATCTTGGCTATCATCCTGTTACCTCGACCAAAGAAGGCCTACAAAGAACCGTTGATTGGCTAAAATCACAAGGCTATTAATACCGTCATGCCAACAACCCCAGACAAGAAGACATGCTAAAAACAAGAACCGATGCAAGCACCTCCCTGAGGGGCCATCTTCCGCTTAGCAGAGGGCGGTGGGGCAAACAAATATGTTCCGCCCTTATAGCGGTCTATTTTGCTATTTTTTCCGTAGTACCGGCCTACAGTTTTAATATTGGAGAGGAACGTGAAATTGGCGAAAAGCTTCTCTACTCCGTCCGCTCAAACTTTAATCTGATAGATGACCCGGATATTACCGAATATATCAGTCGAATCGGTGAAAGTGTTATCGGTGTAGCGGGGATACAGTACTTTGACTATCATTTCTTTATAATAGACAGCAAAGAATTTAATGCATTTGCCGCCCCATCTGGCCTTATTTTCTTTTATTCTGGTCTAATCGAGTCGATGAACAGTGAGGATGAGTTTGTTTCAGTTATCGCCCATGAGATAGGCCACATTGTTAAGCGTCACCTCGCCGCACGGCTAGAGAAAAGTAAGTATAGTACCATGGCGACTCTGGGACTGGCCCTTGCTGCAGTGGCCTTTGGTGGTGCCGTTGCTCCAGTGCTATTAACGGGTGCTCTTGCTACAGGTCAGAGTTTCAACCTCCATTTTAGTCGGCAAAATGAGGCGGAAGCAGACCTTTTAGCGTATTCCTGGATGAAGAAGCTACACAGAGATACACAGGGACAGGTTCGAATGCTCAAGTCCATGCGCCGTATCGCTCGATACAGAAGTGATGCTCTTCCCCAGTATCTTTTGACCCACCCAAATCCAGAGGCTAGACTTGATACAATAGAGTCTTTCATTGAAATTGACAAAAAGAAATATAAGGCTGATTTGGCCAGTAGTGATGATTTTGACTTCCTCAGATTTAAATACCGCATACTCGCTCAATCAGTGTCGAGCTCTTCTTTCAGAGCGCGCTTGGCAAGTATTCTTGCCAATAATAAAAGCTCACAACTGCAAAGAGACATGGCCAATTATGGCATGGCACAGCTCGCAAGAAGTGAAAAGAATTTCAGCTACGCTAAATCCTTGCTCAATGATGTCATCGAGAAATACCCCCATAAGTTAAACCTTATTGTAGATAAGGGTGTTCTTGAATATGAGGCTGGCGAATATGATATTTCGGAGTCATTGCTGCGGGGGGCTATAAATAAAAATCGTCACGATATGTATGCCATCTACACCTTGGGACTATTGTTGCAAAGAACGGGACGACTCGGTGAGGCGATACAACAGTTTAAAAGAGTGGAAGGTGCAATCCCACAGTATGCCGATGTCTATTTTGCTTTAGGCCAGATATATGCGCGTCAAAACATGGGCGGTCTCGCACAACTGTACCTCGGTAAGTTTAATCTCTACTCGGGGAAATTAGAACTGGCGAGGCATAATTTTTTAGCGGTAACAAGAGATACCTCTGTTAACGAAAAGGACAAACTGGAGGCAAAAACGCTTCTTCAACGAATTAAAAAATTAAAGGCCTAAGAAACTTTTTGCCAAGGGTTAGCAGACGGAAAGGCCCACAAGGCATTTGTGTATGCACCCAAGACGGACATCTGCCGCCTATGAGTCTAAATCATAACTGCAAAGAAGTACTTTAATTGCATCGGCATCCACCGCAGCAAATATTTTCTTTCTGAATTGGGCAGCACCCTTAAGTCCTTTAAAATAACGACTGATGTGATTCTTGATATAGCCGAGAACACGGTCGGCGGGTAGATGCTTTTGCATTAAAACCAGATGTTTGCATGCCCCATCCATTATTTTCCTGTAATCATCTGGTCGACCATCTTTACTAAAAACCCATGGATTCCCAAGGGCACCTCTACCGATCATTACCCCGTGACAACCGGTTTCTTCCATCAGTTTATAGCCTTCTTCAAGGGAAAGTATATCTCCGTTGCCAATAACAGGTATGTTCACGTTATCCGCAACATCCTTAATAACAGAAGGGGTAATGACCCCCGAGAAACCCTGGGCCCATGTTCTCGCATGAACTGTAACAGCACTGGCTCCGGCTCCTTCTGCCATTTTTGCAAATTCCACCGCAGTAATATGTTCCTGGTCTTTACCGCTTCGAAACTTTACGGTAACGGGCAGACTTACCCGAGAAACAACTTTTGTAATTATTTCCTCAGCTATTTTAGGGGTTGTCATAAGAGCAGATCCCGCACCCCGCTTGGTAACTTTGCGTACAGGGCAACCCATATTTATATCGATAAGGGCGGGCTTAAGGGAGGCCATAATCTCTGCCGCATCAGCCATAATATCGGGATCTGCACCAAAGAGTTGAAAAGAAACGGGTTGTTCTTCGGCAACGGACTTAAGCATCTTGAGAGTGTTACTTTGCTGATAGACAAGACCATGGCAGCTGATCATCTCTGATACGGTAAGCCCTGCGCCGAAACTCTTACAAAGAAGACGAAAGGGCAGGTCTGTATAGCCAGCGAGTGGAGCTAGTATAAATGGATTGTCGAATTTGTGGGGACCAATATAAAGCATGACGTTCTAGTAGTGAAAAAAACGCCGTTTTATTCTAATAAGTAGCAATAAAACGGCGTAAAAAAGTAGTAATTTATCTACGATAAATAAGAAAACTGCGGCAAATTTACTAACAAGTATGGACCGAACTTGGGTGAACAAGGAGATTTTGTATATCTCCGAAAAGATATACAAAATAATTGTACCTTGCCAAGCGCATAGCCAAAATCGAAACCATATTCATGGGAAGAAGCTAAATCTGCGGCAGAAGGGATACCGTTCTCTGGTATATCTTCTGGGAGAGATCTTCGATTATTTCGTCGAGGGCGTCACTTTCATGGTCGGAGTTGGTACTAGAACTGGTTGTTACCAGGTATTCTTCCGTCCATATCTCAGTAGGAACCTCAAGTAATATTCTGTTGGTGGCAATTTCTTTTAAAATATAGCGAACCTTTAGTCTTACTTTAACCTCGGTGGCAATATTGTTTGTACCATAGGACAAACTTGGTAGTTCTATGGATACAATCTCACCTGCCAGAATAAGATCCGCTCCAGCTTTATTGCGAACCGTGGTGAGTGACCCTGATTTTTGAAACCAATTGGTTAAAGATCTATATATTTTGGCATCAAGTCCCAGCTCGCTGGTCCTATTCTTCCATTCCGTCGCATATATTACTTTAGATGGGCCATTATAAATATTAGGATTCTTATAACCGCAACTGGCTACAAGAATGAGGAACAGCATGATTGTTACATTTCTCAAAACTGTCTTCATTTTTTATCTCCTGTGATTGTAATCGGTTGTATACATAATTCCGACTCGTTATCGTCCAACTTCGTTGTAGTTATTTCGGCTTGTTTACGCTCAAATAACAATATTAACAAGTTTCTTTTGGATAACAATAGTCTTTTTGATAGGCTTTGAATCAATGAACTTTAAAGTAATTTCGTCGGTCAATGCCATTTCTTCAATTTCATCATTGGTAATATCGGCTGGAACTTCAAGCCGTGAACGGACCTTACCGTTCACCTGAATAACAATGGTGAGAAGATCCTCTTTTACGGCTTCCTGATCAAAGGTAGGCCACGGCTGCTCTTCTAGGTCACTGGTATTGCCACTTACAAGCCACATCTCAGACGCAAAATGTGGAACCATTGGTGAGAGCAGTCTAATTAATACAGTTATTGCTTCTTTGACAACGGTGGCTTCGAGTTGTGCCTTTTTATCATTAGAGACAGCAGCAGAGACAACATTGAAGAGTTCCATCATTGAACTGATAGCAGTATTAAAATGAAAATTAAGTTCAATATTCTCTGTAACACGCTTTATAGTCTGATGGGTCTTCCTATGGAGCGCCCGGCCAGCATCTGTAAGATCGTCAGCTACTTGTTCTGTAGATTGAAGTTGTTGCTTACAGCTTATAATCAATCGATAGACGCGATTTAAAAATCTGGACGATCCCTCAACACCTTTTGAGCTCCATTCGAGATCTCTTTCTGGCGGGGCAGCAAAGAGGCTGAAAAGTCGAACGGTGTCGGCTCCAAACTCTTGAATCAGATCATTTGGGTCTACGACATTACCTTTAGATTTGGACATCTTAGAACCATCTTTAATAACCATCCCCTGGGTTAGCAGGTTTTTGAACGGCTCATCAACAGTCAGATGTCCAAGGTCACGCAGCACCTTAGTAAAAAATCTGGAGTAAAGTAGGTGAAGAATAGCATGTTCCACACCACCAATATACTGATCTACTGGCAACCAGTAGGATGCGCCATTCTTTTCAAGGGGTGCATCTTCACATCGAGGTGTGGTAAATCGCGCAAAATACCACGATGATTCCATGAATGTATCCATTGTATCGGTCTCTCTTTTCGCAGGACCGTTACAGGTAGGACAGGTGGTATTGATAAAGTCTTCCCGCTGATGGAGGGGAGCGCAGGTCGTTGCACCATCCTCATCTTTTGGAAGGGTGACAGGGAGCTGAGCATCGGGAACGGGCACAATTCCACAGGAGTCACAATGAATCATTGGAATAGGTGCACCCCAATAGCGTTGTCTGGAGATCCCCCAGTCACGTAGCCTGTAGGTTACAAGATCCGCACCAAATTTGTTCTTTGTGGCATATTCGATAATTGTCTTCTGTGATTCAAGGGAAGCCATACCAGTGAACTCGCCGGAATTTATAAGAAAACCGGGCTCGGTACACGCTTCTGTCATATTCTCTGCAGAGAGGTCTGAACCTTTAGGAATAACCACCGGTGTTATTGGCAAATTATATTTTTTGGCAAAGTCATAATCTCTCTGATCATGCGCAGGAACGGCCATAACAGCGCCTGTACCGTATTCCATGAGAACAAAATTTGCCACATAGACAGGTATCTTGTCACCGTTGAAAGGGTTAATGCAATATTTACCAGTGAAAATACCTTTTTTCTCGGGATCTTCGTTTATGGCTTGGCGTTGCTTCTCTGTTATGATCTCTTTAATAAAGGTACGCACCTCAGACTCGATATCAGTACCTGAAATAAGACTGTCAATCAGAGGATGTTCCGGCGCAAGAGACATAAAAGTGACACCAAAGATAGTGTCAGGTCTGGTGGTAAAAATGGAAATTGATTCTTTTGTTCCATCCACTGCAAAATCACAGGTGAGTCCCGTTGATTTGCCAATCCAGTTGCGCTGCATCGTCAATACTTTTTCTGGCCAACCGGTTAACTTGTCGAGATCTGTAAGCAGTTCTTCGGCATAATCGGTGATTTTAAAAAACCAGCCATTCATCTTTCTTGGGGTAACGGGTTGATCGCATCGCCAACAAGCGCCATCAATTACTTGTTCATTTGCTAGTACTGTTTTACAGTCTTCGCACCAATTGACAGTCGTGATCTTTTCGTAAACAATACCTTTATTATACATCTCAATGAAAAGCCTTTGTTCCCATTGGTAGTATTTAGGGTTACAGGTGGCTATTTCGCGACTCCAATCATAAGATAGGCCAAGTTGCTGGAGTTGCTTGCGCATGTAATCTATATTTGAATAGGTCCACGTTGCAGGATGGGTATTGTTTTTTTGGGCAGCATTCTCGGCGGGAAGACCAAAGGCATCCCAGCCCATAGGATGAAGTACATTAAACCCCTGCATCCTCTTGTATCTCGCTACGACATCACCAATGGAATAATTACGCACATGACCCATGTGGATACGACCGGAAGGGTAGGGAAACATTTCAAGGACGTAGTATTTTTCTTTGGTATCGTCCTCAACAACCTTGTATGTCTCATTACGTTCCCATATCTCTTGCCATTTTTTCTCAATGGACAAAAAATCGTATTTTTTACTTTCACCACTTTCATTGGTCATAATTCGCCTTTCTTTAGATCTTGGTCTACGTTATCTCTCAATATTTAGAGAATGTCAGTTACCTTTTATGGATATAAAACCCGTCTAGCCAAACTCTTCATTATCATCCATTTCACTGATATTTTCAAACATAGTGAATTCTTTTATGAAGGCGAGCTTGGCCATGCCTGTGGGACCATTTCTCTGTTTTCCAATGATAATCTCAGCAATGCCTCGCTCAGGATTATCCTCTGCTTTGTTATACACTTCGTCGCGGTAAATAAAACAAATAACATCCGCATCTTGCTCAATGGCGCCTGATTCACGCAGATCTGACATCATCGGTCGTTTATCGGTTCTACTCTCAAGTCCACGGTTGAGCTGGGAAAGAGCAACGACAGGGATCTTATGTTCTTTAGCCAGGGCTTTTAAAGAACGGGAAATTTCACTGATTTCCTGGGTTCGGTTTTCGGTGTTTCGCCCTTGCATAAGTTGCAAATAATCGATCACAACCAGGCCTATATCGTGCTGTGCGGCAAGACGTCTCATCTTGGCCCTCATTTCAAGCACAGATATAGAAGGGGTGTCGTCGATAAATATAGGTGCTTCAGAGAGCATACCAACAGCACGGGTAAGCTTCGGCCAGTCTTCGTTGTGCAGCTTTCCTGTGCGGATACGTTGGGAATCTATGCGGCCAGCTGAGCTTAACAGACGCATAACAAGTTGTTCTTTAGACATCTCAAGACTAAATACTGCCACGCCTATTTTCTCTACGATTGCGGCGTGCTGGGCAATATTCATTGCAAATGATGTCTTACCCATGGAGGGTCTGGCGGCCACAATAATGAGGTCGGATGGCTGAAGGCCGGCGGTCATCTTGTCAATCTGGTTATATCCAGTAGGGACACCGGTGATAAACTCTTTGCGTTTGTAAAGCTGTTCTACTGTCGCAAAGGCAGCCGGAACGATTGATTTAATGTGGGTAAATTGGCCTTCACCCTTAGAACCGGCAATATCAAAGATAGCCTGCTCTGCTTCATCGACCAGGATGTCTATGTCATTCTGCTTCTCATAACATCTTGTTGCAATATCGGTATTGACCCTGATCAGACGACGGAGAATGGATTTTTCCCGTATAATTTTAGCGTAACTTACAATATTGGCAGTCACCGGAACAATGGAGGTTAAACTGGCAAGATAGGCGGGGCCACCAATTTTATCGATTTGATTGGTATTGGACAGCAGGTTTGAGACCGTAAGCAAATCTTGAGGTTCGTTCTTTTCAAAAAGATCAACCATGCTCTCGTAGATAATCTTATGACTATCCTTATAAAAATCACTGGGCTTAATTAACTCAAGGACAGTACCAAAGAGATCAGCTTTAAGGAGGATAGAGCCTAATACAGCCTGCTCTGCCTCGGTATTTTGAGGTGGGATACGGGTGGCAATGTGAGAACCACCAAATTCACTAGGCATGGAATTATCAATCATATTAGGCCAAGCTGGAAACAACAAATAGAATATTAACGATTAGTACCTTGCTCCTGCAAGCCTGACTTTAAAAAGGAATCAGGAGACTGTAGTAAAAAGACAAATAGAAGATTACCACAAAGGCATTTTCCCTCAGATGTTCAACCCGTTCAAAGGGGAGCGGCAAAAATCGTCCCGCTCTGCTTTAGGTTTTTAGAGGTTAGATAGGTTATTAAACAAAAACACACCATGAAGGTCAACCCTCAAGGTGTGTTTTTATCACTGAAAAATATTCTACTCCTTAAATACCGCCAAAGGAGGTAGCAAAGAGTAGAATATGCACGTCAAGAAATCATTTACATGTCTTTCTTAGTTTGCTTTAAGTGGTACAACAGCCAAAGAAATCTCAGCGGTGACATTAAATCCAACTTTAATCTGAATTTTCATTTCACCGACCTTTTTAATAGGATCTCCCAGCAAAATCTGTCTTTTATCGAGTTTAACGTCCATCTCAGCAAGTTTTGCACAGATGTCTGCGTTGGTAACAGATCCGAAAAGACGATCATCATCACCAGCAAGTTGTTCGATAACAACTTCAAGACCATTGATTTTCTTAGCAATTGCGTCAGCTTTTTTCTGATCTTCTGCTCTTCTTGCTTCGATAACTGCTTTGTTTTCTGCAAGATCAGCAAGATTTGTCTCGGTAGCTGCAACAGCCTTACCCTGGGGTAGAAGGTAGTTACGACCGAAGCCGGCCTTTACTGTAATAACGTCTCCTTCAAAACCGAGACTACTGATTGTTTCTTTTAAAATGAGTTCCATTTTTAAACTCCTCTTTTATGTGTAACACAGGCTTGCAATCATGAAAGCCTGTAATTCTATTTGTTTTCCTCTTCGGTGGTGTTGTCTGATTTGATTTTTCTTAAATCAAGCCAGACATCAGCTATACCAAAGACGATTAATATTATAGTTCCGAAGGTTTGTATAACCATCATTACATAAAAAAATGAGCGCATAAGAAGAGGCACTTTCCATTTATTCATGTAAAATACTGCGACGGCCAAGCCTTGAAGAAAGTAAACAACGCTGAGTAGTATTAAAGCATTTAAAGCTACGACTCGCACCCCAGCAGTAGGGAGCAGGACGAGTATCCCCATGACAATAGCAAGCCAGATCATCTTCTCTGGTAACTGCCACATGCCAAACCCGGACCATGTCGTAGAGCCTTTCTGACGAATGAGAAGCGCGTTCCCAAGAACCATTGTAAACCAGGTAACTAGTACAACGATACTCCCAAGTACCGCCGGCATAATCAATGGCACGATGATTTTCATCTGAACCAAAGTCGTTTCAAGTACTGCCAGTGTCTCAGGGGTGACACTGGCACTCGACCGGTAGTATGTCAATGCCTCGCTTATGCCTATGTCAAGTGAGCTAATGAGCTGTTTATATGGAGAAACATCATGCCCCCAAGTAAAAAAACCAAGAACTAAACCCCACCCAATAGCAATGCTAAGTGCAGTTTTAAAACCACTTAACGCCGGGCTTTCATCTTTATCAAAGGATGAAAAAAGCACATAACCCGCGAAAAGAAATATAGCTGAAAAGGCAAAGAGGTGTAAATTCCCAATGATAATATAGCCGATAAGGGACAATACTGTCGCGGTAAGTAAAAATTTCTTACCGGTGTATTTCCCGAACTTGTTCAGCACAGCAAACGCGAGAAGAGGTAGGAGTAAATGCAACCAACCAAATATATCCCACGCTATACCAGGAAGAATTATTATTGCCGTAGTTGTGAGTATGGCTGTAATAATCTTACCAATCTCAAGCTGTGCCGGATCTTTTGATATCACCTTGGTAACCTGTCTCTTTCGTTAGCCCTGGGAAGAACCGGAGTAAGGCAAAAAGGCGATCTGCCTTGCCTGCTTGATAGCTTCACAAAGTTGACGCTGGTGAGTAGCACAGGTGCCTACAATTCGTCTAGGAATAATTTTGCCTCTTTCTGAAACAAAATTCCTGAGAGTTTTAACGTCTTTGTAGTTTATAGTCAGTTCTTTATCACCGCAGAATCGACAGGATTTGCGACGGGAAAACAATTTTTTTTGTGGTCTTGGTGCCATGTTAATACCCTCCTAGGGTCAATGTGCAAAATAAATAAGAAGAACCTAAGCTTCTTTTTTGGCTTCAGTGGTAGTTTCTTTAGAAACTACGGCTGTACCTTCGGCTTTAACTTCATCTTTAACTTCAGCTTTGACTTCAGCTTTAACTTCAGCTTTGACCTCAGTTTTAACTTCAGCTTTGACCTCAGTTTTACCATCGGTTTTGACTTCAGTTTTATCATCGGTTTCAGCTGCTTCAATTTCAGCTGCCGCGGAGGCTTCTCTGGCACTTACTGCAGCAATAGCTTCTGTAACACCTTCTTCTGTGATTGCTGCCGCAAGTTTAATGGTCATATATTTCAAGACCACATCATCAATACGAAATTTTCTCTCAATTTCGCTGACTGCAGCGGGGGTACTTGCAAAGTCAAAGTAAGCATAGTAGCCAAGGGTTTCCTTTTTAATAAGGTAGGCAAGCTTCTTCATGCCCCACTTGTTCAACTCAATAACAGAACCTTTGTCATCGGTGATGATTTTTGTGGTTGTCTCAATAACTTTGTTGATTTCTTCTTCACCGGAATTTGGGCGAAGAATTACGATCGTTTCATATCTTCTCATGATTTCCTCCTCGTGGACTCATGGTTTGAACGGGTAAAATTCCCGTTTTCGGCCCTCGCGCTTTGCATATGGCAGAGAGCGAGAAGGGGTAAGGAAGCACAATACTTCCTCGTTATAATATATAAAAGCGCGAACCATGTTAGCCCACGCTTGCATACACATAAAAACTGAATACATTACTAATATGATTTAACTGTGTCAAATAAATTATTTTTGTTTTTCCCTCGCCTTGATTTCTCGCCATTGGCGCTCAAGGTCGGCTTCGTCCTTATATGTTGTGCCTGCAAACACATGAGGGTGCCGTCGAATCAGCTTTTCATTGACCTGCTGAATAACATCTGAAAAACCAAAAGCGTCCCGCTCTTTATTACATATAGACACCATAATCAAAATATAAAGAACATCTCCTAGCTCTTCACATGTGTTTTCTGCATCATCGTTTGTGATTGCCGAAACGAGTTCTACAGTTTCGGCCTCTAGGTATTTCACAAGTGAGAGAGGGGTCTGTTTTTTATCCCAGGGACATCCATTATGGCCCCTGAGCTTAACGATAGTCTCAAGAAGTTGCTGTAGGTCTTGGTTAGTATAAGTCATTGTAAAGTTTGTCAAGAAGACGATAAGTTGTTTGTATTTAATATGTAATTGGCTAGAGGGCTCTGTTTTTCTACTGTTATTTATGGTTATAAGGAGTTTTTTTTATTGACAACAAACTTCTTTCCCACTATTTAACTTTGCTGGAACCTGTTGTCAGGTTATTGTAGTAACTTCAATAGGCTTCGGTACATTAACGATTAGAGTTGTGGTTTGTTTACATATTATTTGTGTATTACTGTGTAGTACAGTTTTGAAAATAGCTGTTTAATAGCGGAAATCAGTGAAATTTATAGATACAATATTATTGAGGTAGTTTCATGGAAGAAGAAAAAAAGCAAAAAATTCTATTAGAAAAACATAAAGACATAGCGAGAATAGACCAAGAGTCCAAAAGGACCCATGGTTGGTATGTACGCGTTCGTTTCCTAGGCAAAACACATTCCAAATTCTTTTCCGACAGAAAAAGTGGTGGTCGTTATTCTAGCCTTTTGTCTGCGATCAGTTGGAGAGATAAAACTGAAAAGAAACTTGGTAAAGTCAGAACCAATAAGCACATGGTAACAGTTAGTAATTCTGGAACAGGTGTCGTCGGAGTTCGTCTTAACGAGAAACTGAATCGCTATGAAGTAAGTTGGGTTACACACCAAGGCAAACAAGGCAAAACATCTGTCTCGATTGCCAAGCATGGAAAGAAGTCAGCATTTACCAGAGCATGTACCATTCGTACTGAAAAAGAGAAAGCACGCCTTGAGTACGCGGGTTAACCTTTTCTTGGTTTAAACAAAGGACCCCTAGGGTGTAATCACATCCTAGGGGTTTTTATGTGCTCATATTTTCTCAAAAACGAACATATTCCATGGAAAGATATTGACAATCGTGTTCTACAGGTGTTAAATGTCCTGTTCTTGCAATAATTTTCTTTTTTTATTAAAAACTGGTCAGATATTCTCAAAGAGGTTTATATATGTATGCGATAGTACGTACAGGTGGAAAACAATATCAGGTTGCATGTGGTGATCAAGTTCGTGTTGAAAAACTCGAAGGCAACGTTGGCGACAGCATCGAATTAGTTGATGTTCTTATGGTCTCTGATGGAGACGATGTGAAGATTGGTCAACCTGTACTTGAAAATGCCAAGGTGACCGCTAAGATTGCTGAGCAAGGTAGAGGTGTTAAGGTAATCGTCTTTAAAAGAAAGCGTCGTAAGGGTTACCGTTTGAAAAAAGGGCATCGTCAATCTTATACAGCTTTGAAAATTGAAGAGATATCTGCCTAATAACGCTATCTAGATATTCAAGTAATACAAGCATAAATAGAACGAAGACTATTCGTTCATGAAGGAGTGAAAGATGGCTCATAAGAAAGCAGGTGGTAGTTCTAGGAATGGTCGCGACAGTGGTGGTCAACGTAGAGGTGTTAAGCGCTTCGGTGGTCAAATTGTACGCGCCGGCAATATCCTCGTTAGACAGCTCGGTACTAAAATACACCCAGGTACCAACGTAGGTTGTGGAAGAGATTATACTCTCTTTGCCATGGTCGATGGTATTGTGACCTATGAGGACTTTGGTAAAAACAAAAAGCGTGTCAGTGTTTACCCAGCAGCATAAGTAAGCAGCTCTGACATCCTTTCCTGGAATTGCTTCTTGAGCAATTCACCCAGGAGTATAGACTCGACCTCAATTCTATATTGACGGTCGAGTTTTTTTTTGAAATGTATGTAACTACAGGATCTTCTGATGGCCTTCATTGATGAAGCTAAATTTTTTGTAAAAGCCGGCGATGGCGGAAATGGTTGTGTTAGTTTTCGTCGAGAGAAGTATGTCCCAAAGGGTGGACCAAATGGTGGAGACGGTGGTCGTGGTGGAGATGTTGTAATTACAGCGAAAGCATCACTCAATTCACTTATTGATTTCCGATACCGCTCCCACTTCAAAGCGGAGAGGGGTGATCACGGTAAGGGAAAAGACATGCATGGTAGGAAGGGAAAACATTGCTACGTCGAAGTACCTGTCGGTTCGATAATTAAAAACATTGAAACGGGTGAGGTAGTCATCGATTTATCTGAAGAAGGAGAATCGTTCCTCATTGCTGAGGGTGGTCATGGTGGACTTGGTAATCCTCATTTTTCCAGCGGTACAAATCGTACCCCAAGGATTGCAACAAGTGGTAAGGCCGGCGAAGAAATGTGGTTGAAAATTGAACTCAAATTAATCGCTGATATTGGCTTAGTTGGCCTTCCCAATGCAGGGAAGTCGACCCTTTTGTCAAAGTTATCCGCTGCAAACCCTAAAATAGCTCCCTATCCATTTACAACACTTGAGCCCCAACTTGGTGTACTGCAGTACAAGTACTACAATCCGTGTATTATTGCAGACATACCTGGTCTTGTTAAGGGGGCACATGAAGGCGTAGGCCTTGGTCATAAGTTTTTAAAGCATATTGAAAGGACGAGTGTCTTATTACATGTGGTTGACGCTTCAGATGAAGAGGCTCTTGAGAACTATGTCATCATTTCAAACGAACTTGCCCTGTATAAAAAAGAGCTAGCCGATCGTACTCATATTGTTTTACTCAACAAAATCGACATTGTTGAGAGTGAAACACTTGAAGAACTGAAACTGTATTTTGCTCAAAAAGATATTACAGTGTTATGTATTTCCGCAGAAACAGAAGAGGGGCTTGATCCACTTAAAGAGGCTATTTTTGAACTGATTGAATATAAGTAACCCTCATAGTATCGAGGTTATGGTCGTTGTTTGCCACCAGAAGAAGAGTGATATGCAACCCATAACTTTAGATTTTCAGTGATTTTTGCATATGAATAATGAAATGACGCAGGAAGAGGGCTTGTATCTTAGGCAAACGCTCTTTGATAAAGCCAAAAGGGTTGTTGTTAAAGTTGGAAGTGCCATACTTACAACTGAATCCGGAATTAATCAGGACGTC
This sequence comes from Desulfotalea sp., assembly GCA_002733995.1. GTDB lineage: Bacteria > Desulfobacterota > Desulfobulbia > Desulfobulbales > Desulfocapsaceae > Desulforhopalus_A. The sequence goes on from NVXR01000004.1 coordinate 70,083, forward strand.
GTAAATAACCTTGCAAAAGAAATAGCCTTTCTACGTAATACTGGTAGAGAGGTTATTTTAGTTTCTTCCGGCGCTGTTGCCGCAGGCAAAAAGAAACTGCATTTTAAAGACGAGTCGGATATCTCTATTAAGCAGAAACAGGCCCTCGCCGCTATCGGGCAGTCTCAGCTTATGCACGATTACGACGAGGCCTTTGGCAAATATGGTTATACCATTGCCCAAATTCTCTTGACCCACTCCGATTTATCCCACCGAACCCGTTATCTCAATGTAAGAAATACCATTCTCACCCTCTTTAAGTTTGGGGTTATACCCATTATTAATGAGAATGATACCGTTTCTACAGAAGAGTTAAAATTCAGCGATAACGACAACCTTGGTGCCCTCCTCGCTAACTTGATTGAGGCAGATATGTTTATTTGCCTCACCGATGTCGATGCACTTTATGACAGCAATCCGTTAACTTCACCGGATGCAAAGCCCATATACACGGTAAGTGAGGTCGATGACTCTATCATCTCAATGGCAGGTGAGGGTAAGTCAGTACTCGGTACCGGTGGGATGCAGAGTAAAATTAATGCCGCGCAAATGGTTGCAGCTGGTGGTGGCAGTTCATTTATTGGCCCAGGTAAACGGGAAAATATATTAGAACATCTTTTTTCTGGAGAAATGATTGGTACATTTTTTCTGCCGAAAAAAGAAAAGATGCAGAGCCGCAAGAGATGGATTGCCTATGTGTTAAAACCGAAAGGCAGAATTATTCTCGACAAAGGTGCCTGTACTGCTATCATCGATAATGGTCGATCACTCCTTCCTTCAGGCATAATAGCGGTTGAGGGCGATTTTAATAAAGGTGATTCCGTTCGTTGTGTAACGAGTGAGGGACTGCCTGTTGCCGTCGGTCTTACTAATTTCAACCACCAAAAAATAGCTGAAATTAAAGGCATGAGAACCGAAGAAATACGACAATTACTTGGTTACAAAGAAACCGAGGAAGTTATTCACCGGGATAATATGGTCGTTTTGTAGTAACAATTCAGCACCAGTCCACCTAGGTCGACTAAAGTCATCGCAGATAGCACTCGCACTTGCTTCAAAGTCGCCAGGGAGTGGACGTGAAGCACTGATAAACAATTACAGGCGATGATTGCGTTCCTCAAAACCATTCATCCTGTCTTTTCTAAGTTAATAATGATTTTGTGGGCATACCTATCCCGGCTTGTTTCCTTGTTTACCGGGGGGAGCCGATATTGGCGAGTCTTTTGAATCGTTACGTTTTGTAAGAATATACTATGGGGTTAAGAATTGGAATGACACTTGAAAAAATGATACAGGATCTTGTGGTTAAGACTAAAAAAGCCTCTACATCACTCATGTCACTATCCACTCTTTCTAAAAATGAAGTACTGGAGACAATTGCTGGTCTGCTTGAAACGGACAAAAAATTGATCCAAACGGAAAATAACAGGGATATTGAAGCCGCAAGGGCCAAAGGTCTTTCCGACGCGATGTTAGACAGATTAACACTTTCTGATAGTGTCATAGAATCTATGGTATCCGGGGTAAGAGAATTAATTTCACTTCCAGACCCTGTGGGTAAAATAGAGGATTTCAGCAAAAGACCTAACGGTCTCCAAGTCGGTCGTATGCGTATCCCTCTCGGGGTAATCGCAATGATCTATGAATCTCGACCCAATGTCACCGTTGACGCCGCAGCGCTTTGTATAAAAACCGGTAATGGTGTTATTTTACGAGGTGGTTCAGAAGCTATACATTCAAACCTTATTCTTGCCAAGATCCTAAAGAAAGCGCTCACTCTTTGCGGGGTAAGTAGTGACGTAGTACAGGTGATACCTGTAACGGATCGTGAGGCTATTCCATATCTTCTTCGCCAGGAAGAGTATATCGATCTCGTCATTCCAAGAGGTGGTGAAGGACTTATTCGTTTCGTTGTTGAGCATTCCAAAATCCCCGTTCTAAAACACTATAAAGGGGTCTGTCATATCTTTGTCGATACCGACGCCGATTTGGCTAAAGCGCTACCCATTATCATAAATTCTAAGACCCATAGAACCGGTGTTTGCAACGCTCTTGAAGGAATTCTCGTCCATCAGGATGTTGCAAAATCATTCCTGCCAAAACTTGTGCAGGCACTCATCAAAAAAAATGTAGTGGTAAAAGGGTGTCAGCAAAGTTGTTCTCTTTCCCAAGACGTTACTCCTGCAAGCGAAGAGGACTGGGGCACAGAATTTCTTGATCTTATAGTTTGTCTTAAGGTTGTTGCAGGCTTCGATGAGGCGAAGGAGTATATCTATCAGTATGGTTCCCAACACACGGAATCAATAATTACTGAAAATTACTCAACGGCGAATAGGTTTATCACCGAAATTGATGCATCCGCTGTTATGATCAATGCATCCACACGATTTAACGATGGTGGAGAGCTTGGTTTAGGTGCTGAGATCGGGATTAGTACTACAAAGTTGCATGCCTATGGCCCTATGGGTTTGGAAGAACTCACCACAAGAAAGTTTGTGGTCTACGGTCAGGGACAGATACGGAGTTGAAATCGTCTCGGATAGGTGTGTTTGGTGGGACCTTTGATCCGGTACACCAAGGGCACCTACAACTCGCACAACAGGCTATAAGTGAGATCAATCTCTGCCAGCTGGTATTTGTTCCTGCCGCACAGCCTCCCCATAAATCGGGGAATATAACCCCAATCAAGCACCGTATTGCTATGTTGGAGTTACTCTGCCAAGAGAGTGAAAACCTTGTCTGTAGTGGCATTGAGAAAATTTTGCCTAAGCCTTCGTATACTGTAGACACCTTAAGAGAGCTAGTAAAACTATATCCGGGCAACATAGATCTATATTTCATTATAGGGGTCGACGCCTTTCTCGATTTAATGACCTGGAAATCATATCTTACTATTTTATCCATGGTGCAAATCGTTGTGTCACCAAGGATCGGCTACGCCGATCATTTTTTACATTCGTTTCTTAATAAAATTGGCTACAACTTAAAAGATGATAGGTGGCAGGCGGAAGATCACAAGAAAGACATTATAGTACTCTCAAAACCACCCCAGGCGGTTTGTTCAAGTAGCGTCAGGAAAGTGATTGAAAACGGTGGTACCACAGCAACGATGCTACATCCCGCTGTGGCTGACTACATACATGAGAATAGCTTGTACAAGCTGTAAAATACTTTGTATCTTCTTTGATTAGTTACGTACGTTACTCAATTTAAAATCGTTCAATGGATAATGAATAAGATGGAATTTGAAGATACCTCGGCAGGAGCTCGTAAAGTAGCCGTTCTCGTTGTTGATGATTCACTCGTTTTCCGTCGTTTTATTGGCAGTATTTTTGCTGAATTTAAAAATATCCAGATCGTAGGAGAAGCCCAAGACGGAATTGAAGCACTTGCTATGACCCTGAAGACATCACCAGATGTTATCCTTCTTGACATGGAAATGCCTCTCATGGATGGCATGACAGCGCTTCAGCACCTGATGATTCATAGACCAATTCCTACGATTATGTTTTCTAGTCTAACAAAAGAAGGCACCGCACGCTGTTTTGACACCCTGAAAAATGGTGCGGTTGATTTTGTATCGAAGGATTTTATTTTTCAAAAAGAACATCTGGCTGAACACAAGAAGGAACTCATTGAAAAAGTATACAAAGCTGCGGCCTTAAAAATTATTGCACGGGATCCTATTTCTTCTACCCCGGCGATAGCGCCTGCCGTTCCGGAAGTTAAACAACGCGTTGTGTTTTGTGAAGAATGTGGTTCTCGGCAATCTGTAACAATTGATCCACGACAGTTGACCCAGACAACTCAGTGTAAGCAATGTGGAGATACTATAGAGATTGGCATTTCCGCAAAGGAAAAATACAGAAGGAACTCTTTTATATCCGTTCTCGGCGGAGGTAAGGGGTGTTTCTCTAATCTCTTGAATATTATCCCCCAGATGCAACCCGAAATGGGTGGGGCAATTCTTGTTGTCATTCACGAGAAAGTCGCATTTGTAGATAGTTTTACACAGTATTTGAACGCGATTTCATCCATGAATGTTGTACGCGTCCGTGAAGGCTTAAACATTCAGGGTGGCAACTGTTATGTGTTCTCCGGCGAGGACTATATGTCCATCAAGCCATACAGTGCCCAATTAACCCTCCAACGACTTGATAAGGCCAGTGTTAAGGGTGGGCCAATTGATATAGTGATGGCCTCTGTTGGCACCTTGTTTAAGAAAAAGGCCTCGGCTATTATTCTCTCAGGTGATGTTATCGATGGCGATAAGGGCATGGCTATTATGCTTAAGTATGGTGGAGGATTCGGAGTCTTGGATCCCCGCGAATGCTACTGTAAAAAACTGAGTCAACATGTGTTAAGTCGTCTCGATCTTAACCAAACGCTGACCCTTGCCGCTGTTAGCGAGCGAATAAAAAAGAATCACTATGAAGGTAAATATGATGGGGTGGCGGGGGACTTATAAGTCAGCCGTCGCCTAAATGTTTCTTACTACCTGTTTGACTATACTATGGACCAAAATTTACTCTGGGAAGAAAACGTACCTTTCATGATGAAGGGGCTGCATAAGACATTGCTTGAGAAGGCCTTTTCTCCTGCTGATAATCCCAATCCTGTTTACCCCGATAAGGCCAATGTGTTTACAGCTCTGCGAGAAACGAGCCTATCCGACACCAAGGTTGTTATTATAGGTCAGGACCCTTATTTTAATTTCCATCCCGGAAAAGGCGCAGAAGCGCATGGCCTGAGTTTTTCTGTAAGACAAGGATTTCCCATCCCACCTTCATTAAGAAACATCCTGAAAGAAGTAAATAACAGCATTTATAATGGAGCTCCGGTATCAACGGAAAGTGATTTAAGCAGATGGGCAAAGCAGGGCGTTCTTTTACTCAATGCTAGCCTGACTGTTATAGCTAAAAATCCAAATTCCCATGCAAAACTGGGTTGGCACCAACTAACAGATAATATCATTGAAACAATATCTCAAAAAAGAAGCCATGTGGTCTTTATGCTCTGGGGGGCCTTTGCCCAGAAGAAAACATCACTCATTGATACCTCAAAACATCTCATACTGGCAACGAGCCATCCCTCACCCCTTTCTGCCTATAGAGGTTTTCTAGGCTCAGAAGTTTTTTGTCGATGCAATGAGTATCTCCATGACAATTCAGTAAAAGAGATAACGTGGTAATAACGAGAGTTTCCTCTTCCGGGCAGTGCTTAAACATATTCTTGTAACTATCCAAGCAGACCAAGGAGTCGTACCTCCCAATTAAAAGGCCCATAACCACTGAGACAGTGGTTATAGATTCTTTTTAATTGCAGCAGGCACAGTATCTGCGAGTTCCCCTGCATAAAACCCAGCACCGGTTTTTTCATAAAGTATATCACCCGCAGCTCCATGGAGGTAAACTGATGCTATCGTCGCATTTGTAGGGGATAAACCTTGGCATATAAGGGCACCAATTATACCGCTAAGTACGTCTCCCATGCCAGCCGCTGCCATTCCAGGGTTTCCTGTAGTATTAATAATTGTAGTGTCACCACTTAATGCAATAACAGATCCAGCTCCCTTTAACACCAGTACTGTTTCAAAGAGATCGTTGTGAAACAGGTCGTATCCCTGGGTGGCTGCGTCAAGCCGATTATCCTGAATAACTTCGGTGGACTTGTCCAACAATCGACTGAGTTCTCCAGGGTGTGGGGTGAATATTCTTGGACCTGCAGGGGGGAGAAGACTATCCCGGAAGCGTGCAAGAATATTAAGACCATCGGCATCAAAAACTACAGGACATTGAACCTCGTTATAGACCTTTACTACCAGGGCTGCTGTTGCGGGATCTTGACCTATGCCAGGTCCGATCACTACAGCGGCCTTGTTCGCTAATGCCTGTTCAATTGTTGGCCAGTCGTCCACGGACAGCATGTTGTGACTATTGGCTAGAGGTATGGTCATTATTTCCGGCAGCACCGTCTCAAAGATGACATTCAGGTCCTCTGGAACGGCTAAAGAAACCAGTCCAGCACCGCCTCTAAGGGCACCTTTGCCGCTGAGTATCGCAGCTCCGGTCTTGCCGACTGAGCCAGCTAGAATAAGGAGATGTCCATGGGTACCTTTGTGGGAGGTACGCTTTCTTCGAAGCGGCCTCATAAGGTCTTGAACAAAGTCTGGGGTCGCAAGTTCCGTAGAAATCTCTGCCCGATATACCGCTTCCAGAGGGATGCCGATATCAATAATTTCCAGCTTTCCTGTCCAGTATGCGCTGCCATGAATGTAATGACCTGGCTTTGCACAACAGTATGTAGCGGTATAATTTGCCCGCACACATGCCCCAAGGACTTTACCGGTATCTGATTCCATGCCCGATGGTGTATCCACTGACACAATTGGAATAGTACCGTTACAACCCATTTTATTGATAAGATTGACGACATCCAGAAAATGACCACTGATTTCCCGACTCAGTCCTATACCAAATATGGCATCAACTATGGCATAACAAGGCAAGCCTCGGGACTCAACCTGCTTAATCAGGATGGCAATAGTTTCAGCGCGGCCGGGACTGTCAATAACATGGAACGGGAGTTTTAAGTTTTTAATAATTGCCAGATTAGTTTTCACATCACCTGAGAGTTTATCCGGGCTTACCAAAAAGAAAAACACAGGCTTACATCCTCTTTGGAGAAGATGTCTGCCAATAACAAGTCCATCGCCACCGTTATTTCCTGGTCCGATAAAAATAGGTGCGAAAGTATCCATGCAGGAACCGAGATCCCTTTCCATCATAAGAACCGTGGATAACCCCGCATTTTCCATGAGGACGATACTGGGAACGCCATATATCTCAGTGGCACTTCTGTCCAGGTTTTGCATTTCCTGAGATGTGGGTAGTTTCATACTTCCTCCTTAGGTAATCAATAACCATTCAGATGACACGTTAACATACGTTACTTACACTGTGTGCAACTGCTGCCCTAATCTTCAAATCCGTTCAATTGAGGCGTAGAAGCATATTGCTACAGCTGTAAAAACCGTAAAGGGCATAGGTAGAGTGGTGCTGAATAGCTATAAAAAGACGAGTAAGTCCTTCTTGGTTTAGTCCGTATTTTGTATCCTTGCGGGCCTTGGCAAAGCCTAGGACTTTTTTATGATAAACCAGAATAATCTATGGCTTTAGTCAAAAAAACATGCAGGCATATAGAGTATATACCTAGTCCCTTGGAGAACAACGGTTTGCTTTTTCTCTCTGCTACTAATTTGTAAATATAAACCAAGTTAATGGAAGATGGATACCTAGGGTAAATCCATATACTTTTTACAAAATTTGCACGGCTCAAAATCAGCATCCAAGGCAATTTGAATGTTCTTAAATTCTATAGAACAATTTTTATTTTGGTAGTATTCGCATTCAGAGACATGAAAAACCCGACTTTTAGCATTACCTCTAATGGCACTATTATCTTTAATTTCTACTATCTCGGCATTGTTCTTTGAGAGGGCACCAAGTTTACGGCGAAGCAGAAGAGGAAGTCCATATACAAGGGGGCGTATGTATGAGAAAAGATAGCCCAGTGCCTTTGAGAAGAAAACAGGGATCAATGTTTTTTCGTTTGCCACCCGATAAATCCAGAATATAGCGAGACAAAAGAAGAAGAAATTTGGCAACCACATGGCGACTACAGTGGGAAGAGTGGCGTCTTCTGCCATGGATTTACCAATGGTAAAGAAGATATAATAAAGTATAAAAATACCAAGTCCTGCCTGGATGCCTACTGCTTTTTTACCTGGACGGGCTTGTAGACCTAAAGGCATTCCTATGAGGCTTATCAGCAGACAACCGGCCGGTAAAACCAATCTCTTGTGAAATTCTATCAAAAATTCTCTGCGATGTTTGATGGGAATACTTTCATCCTCTGAGGCTTCAAGTAACTCCCCCATTGAAAGAACACTGCGTTTTTTGACTTTAATAGCTTTAGAATTCGGTGGCCGTAGGGGAATATTAATTCTGTATTGATCAAATTCGACAATCTGGGCGTTTTCGTTGCTGGGTTTATGCAGACTACCGTTTTGTAACACGATGGTCACATTCATCTCTTCTATATTACTTTCCATATGCCCAGAAGAGGCCATGGTGATAATGGGGTTACTCACGCCTCGCATATCTGAGACCCAAACATCACTCCATTCACCGGTGGTTTTGTCGATTTCATCAACGTATACAACAACATCCCCTAGGGCTTCGGTAAATGAATGTGCCTTTATACCCTTGTTCACTTTTTCTTTGAGCAATTGATATGTCAGTTGCTTCATCGCTATTTCACTCAGAGGAATGAGTTTGATGGAAAAATATGCGGTGAAAAGTGAGATAATTGCTGTAACAATAAGCACAGGAGGAATTATTTTATACATACTGATGCCACTGGCTTTTAGGGCGAGGATTTCTGAGTCGCTGGAAAGGCGAGCAAAGCCAATGGTTACACCCATCATAGCTGCCATGGGAATAGAATAAAGGAAGATATTTGGAAAGAGATAGGAAAATAAGCGAATAAAATCAGATAAATCTATTTTTAGTTCCAAAACAAAATTGAGAAATGGAATAAGCTTTACCAGAAAAAAAACGCAGTTCATAATGAGAAAACTCGCAAAAAAAGGAGCAAGCATCTCAGTTGCAAGATACGTATAAAGGAGCTGCGGTTTTTTGAAATGCTGTTTCATGGGATTAAGGTAAATCTCTCCATATGCCAAAGAAGCTATCAAACTTTGTAATAATAAATACTTTGGTGTATACAGGGTCTGTGAATTGTTGAAGGCAAAGACGTACAGCTAGAGCTTTGTCTTTCATTGAATAAGAAAAATCAACCAAAAGAGGTCGTCGATGCATCTTTTTGAAACAGAAGAGGGTGATAAGTGGGTTTGCATAACCTGTGGCAATGAAAAAAATGATATGATCGAAGAGAAAAAGTGGGAATTCATCTTTGATAGACATGATCAAACGCTACGCTGTTCCTTGTGTGGTCACCCAGACTATGACTATGAAGATTAAAGTCTCACCCAAGGTAACACCTTATATCAAGTAACAACTGTAAGTTGTCATATAAAAAATGACAACTTAAACAGAGCAGCAAGGTACTTTCTCACCTGCACGAGGTACTGCAAAGAGTCCCATTATCGAGAACAGTTCAAAGAACTTATGGTCCTAGAACTTTGAATCAATGATGGGCTCTTCAATAGTCACCTCTATCCAATGCTGATCCCACCACTCTTTAGGTGTTACAAAAATACCATGAATAAGCATGGAAAAGTGGAGGTGATCACCGCCTGCCATTCCAGTCGTTCCCGTAAGACCAAGTACCGTTTTCTTATTCACAACATCGCCGGAGTTGACATTGATTTGACTGAGGTGTGAATACAGACTGAAAACGCCTTGGCCATGATCAACAATAACCATATTGCCATAAATCCCGAGATAGTCGGCAAATGTCACAATGCCGTCGTTTGCAGATCTCACATCGGCTCTTCTCGTAGAAGCGATATCCATGCCTAAATGGACTTGATGGTCCACGGCATTGCCCTTGTATGTATACGTCCTGTGATCAGCAAATCCTGCACGAGCACTCCCTGGCATGCGTATAAAACGACCTTTCCAGTGCCGCTCTGGACTAGGATTCTTGCAAAGTTCAGAAATCTTAGCGTTGTTCGCGTTACGTATATTGCTGTTGGCGTAGAGATATTTCTCTAAGAGATCCCCGTGCATTTCGGGATAATATTGTTGAAATTCTGGTATCTTCTTACCCAAGAAACCATCGCTTACCCTGATTGTGTCGATCCGCTGATGAGCTTTTTTAAAGGTAGTTGAAAAAGGAAAGACAGTGGAATTGCCTGCCTTGTCGACGGCAACAATCTTGAGATTTTCAATATCCTCTGCATCATAGGGTAGGGCAAAATAGCTTATAAAGGTGTCAGTCCTTGCGGAGTTGAGGAGATAACCGGGGTTGAAATTACCATTTATTTCTACACCATGGGTCGCGTCCTTATCCTTTACTTTGTAAATTGCGATACCGGTTCCACCTGGGGATAGATACTTTTCACCGTGTAAGAGATGAATTTTAGGTGCAACGGTATCTATGGTGACATCTTTTGACACATTGGTCATATTGCCTTTGAGCCAACCACGAAAAGAGAAGTCAGAGGCAAGGATAGAAATCGTCATAGGACCATCTTTAAATCCCATTTTGATGGGATCAAATGCTATTGACTGGCTATCAGTAAGAGGACCGACAGCACCGTTGTACGTTGTCCTAGGGAATCTCATGGAATATATAGTTTTTACAAGACCAGCCTGACTTGCCGTTACAATTACACTCTGGATGCCACTTCCTTTATCTGTGACCTGATAACTGATAACCCCTTTTTTTCCAATGTAATCACTCGTGTTTTTGAAGTCGGCTACGGGAATGTCTCCTTCAAAAAACAGCACAAAGCCACCAACGCCGCCTGCAACGAGCAGGAGTAACAGCAGGGTGAGTAAAAAGCGTTTGCCTCTTGGTTGTCTTCTATTTCTAAGTGTCATGATAATATATAGGTTGTCGGTTGTTAAAGAGTAAGACTCTTAGCTTTGCCAGATTATTTCATATTTTTCAATATGAAGATCTTTTGCAGGTGCTATAACGATGCGCTTGCTAACTTCTTTTTCAATTTGCTGCTTTGTACCATCTTCCTCATTGTTAAGGAGTTCTGCAATTCGTGGATGTACACGCAGGGTAATAGTCGTGCCTTTATGCTTCTTGGCGTTGATACTAATTACCCGAAAGATATCATAACAGACTGTGCGTCTCGATTTAATCATCCCTTCACCGGAACAGTAGTGACATGGCTCGCACATCAGCTGATGCAGATTCTCACTATTGCGCTTGCGGGTCATCTGAACAAGGCCAAATTCAGAAATCTTTAATATATTGTTTCTACTTTTATCTTTTTTAACAGCTTCTTTGAAGCGGTTAAAAAGTTGCTCTCGGTGTTCCTCATTCTCCATATCTATAAAATCAATAATGATAATACCGCCAATATTACGCAGTCGAAGTTGGTATGCAATTTCAACAGCAGCTTCCATATTGGTTTTAAAGATAGTTAGATTTAGATCATTTTTCCCTACGTAGCGGCCTGTATTTACGTCAATAACAGACAGGGCCTCGGTGCTTTCAATAATGATATAGCCCCCCGACCGCAGCCACACCTTTTTTTCAATAGCCCGGGAGATTTCCACCTCGATATTATAGGCTTCAAAAATTGGTGTCTTCTCTGTGTAAAGAGAAATCCGATCTTTGAGTTGGGGCGCAAATGTTTTAACGTGATCAATGATCTTATTGTAGGAATCCTCATGATCAATAATGAGGCTATCAACATCCATAGTAAAAAAATCTCTGATGGATCGTAGCACGATATCGAGATCTTCATGCACCTTGGACGGAGACTGGAGCTTGTCAGCCTTATCAATTATATCATCCCAAAGGAGCATGAGAAACTCCATGTCCGCCTCAAGTTCTTCTGTCGTTGCATGTTCTGCAACCGTTCGAACTATGAATCCGGAATGTTGAGGTCTGAGCTCATCAATGAGATTCTTTAATTTATTACGTAGTTCCTCATCCTCAATCTTGCGGGAAATACCTATATGGTCAGTTTGCGGAATAAAAACGAGATTCCTACAGGGCAGGGTGATATGACAGGTCAGCCTTGCACCCTTTGTGCCGATAGGATCTTTACTCACCTGGACAAGCAGTTCCTGGCCCTCGGTGATAAGATTCTCAATATGTAATCCCTGGGCACGCACATGGGTATTGGCGCAGTCGGTGATGCAGGGGTTATATTCTGGAGTATTTGAACTGACGCAGACATCATCCACGTACAAGAAACCTGTTCTTTCGAGTCCAATATCAACAAAAGCGGCTTGCATACCTGGGAGCACACGTACAACCCGGCCTTTGTATATATTGCCCATCAGCCCTTTTTCAGTAGGGCGCTGCATATGGAATTCGCTAAGATTCCCATCTTCCACGAGCGCCAGGCGCACCTCGTAGTTCGTCGCGTTAATCAGTATTTCAGTGGTCATTCTTAAGCCGTTATATGCAAAAAAGTAAACTTCCGTAATGGAAGGAGTATATTTTTTTAAATTTTATAGTATACAGTAAACAATGAGAAAAATGCAGTATAAATAATGATTTTTGATTCTGATTGTGATTTAACCAATGTCAACATGTCCCGTCTCGGTAATAATTCCTACATATAATAGGGCAGCTCTTTTACCAAGAGCCATACATTCAGTTTGTAAACAAAGTCTCAGCTGCGCCGAGATAATCGTGATAGACGATGGATCAACAGACAACACTAGGGATGTACTTAAAGCAATAAAGGTACAAAGCAAGACGCCTATCGTCACAATCCATACAGATAATAATGGCGTCTCCGCCGCAAGAAATCTAGGAATCAAAAATGCTCGATTTGATATCATAACATTTCTTGACTCTGATGATCACTGGAATCGTAAGAAAATAGAAAAACAATATCAGCGCTTCAATTGTCAAGACCAATACCCGATCTGTCATACCAGAGAAAAATGGCTCAGACAGGGGAAACATCTCAATCAAAAACTCAAACACCTTCCCCGACATGGTGACATTTTTTCCCAATGTTTGGAGCTCTGCACGGTGGGAATGTCTACAGTGATGCTGCAAAAGAGTTTATTTGATGAGGTAGGACTTTTTGATGAAAGCATGAATTGTTGTGAAGACTATGATTTGTGGGTGCGGCTAAGTTGCAGATACGAATTCTTACTGATCGATACACCGCTCATTGTAAAAGAAGGCGGTCGTGAAGATCAGTTGTCACATATATATCGACTTGGCATGGATGAAAAACGTATCTACAGTATAAAAAAATTACTTGACTCGGGTTGCTTACGGCCGCCACAGTACGAACTGGCGATGAAGGAGTTTGAACGAAAAATCCGCATATTTTCCAACGGCTGTTTTAAACATGGTAGAGATGAAACAGGCAATGAATATTTGCAATTGTATCGATCATACACACATGAAAAATAGAATATCTATAACGTAGCAAAAAATTAACAATGACTAGATCAAATTGGCGAGATCCCTCACAGTATATCGAAGAGATTTTTGTAGAAGAGAATTGCCTAGAATACGAATACACAAAGGAAATCCTAGCCGCAACAAAGCTTCCATGGTCTGTTGTGCCTGAACGGGGCAATCCCAATAACCTCGATGATGAGTTTGTTCATAATTTAACAAGAGGGAAAAAACAGTTATTCCTCTGTGAAAACAGAGGCCATTTTTATAAACCATGCCCAGGTACGAGGGAATACCAGTGTTGTGACTATCAGGTTTTACATACAGGATCAAACTGTCCAATAGATTGTGTGTATTGTATATTACAAGCCTATCTCAACGCCCCATGGATTACCTCCTATGTGAATATAGATAAATTATTTAAAGAGCTTACTGATAGTTTTGCTGCAAATAGCGATAGCTTCTATAGAATAGGCACCGGTGAATTTACCGATTCGTTGGCACTGGATAACATCACCTACTTATCGGAAAAACTCGTACCATTTTTTGCGGATAAAACCAGAGCTGTCCTTGAGCTCAAGACTAAAAGTGGTGTTGTCGACAATCTCAAATCACTCAAACACAACGGCAGAACGGTTGTTGCCTGGTCTCTCAACAGTCCAGAGATAATGCAAAAGCAGGAACTTCGAGCAGCAACGCTACAAGAAAGACTTGCCGCAGCAAAACAATGTGCAGATTGGGGCTACAGTCTGGCCTTTCATTTTGACCCTATCATTGATTATAAAGGCTGGGAAGAGGGCTATCTGGAAACAATCAAAGCGCTGTACAGGTCTGTGCCGGCTGAAAGTATTGCCTGGATATCACTCGGAGCGCTACGATATTTGCCACGTTTAAAGGATATAGGCATTCAACGATTTCCTGGCTCAAAAATTTACCACAACGAGTTCATCATAGGTTTGGATGGAAAATCCAGATATTTCCGGCCTCAACGGGTAAAGATGTATAAATATATTTATAACGCACTTCAAAAAATGGCTGACCCTCGAACGTGTATATATTTCTGCATGGAAAGTGATGAAATCTGGAAAGATGTCATGGGATTTACCCCCGATGAAAAAGGTGGTCTTGGGAAAATGCTTGATGCAACGGTAAATTTTCAGGTCTGAAACAAAATAGATCAACTGATACAATAAAGACTTTGCGAGATCGCTGATCTCCGTGTATTTTATTGCTGCTAATAATCAAAAGGGGATTGAGTCCCCTTAAATATGAGGAAATTGATATGATAAATAAGGTAATTCTTATAGGTAATTTGGGCTCTGACCCTGAGCTTCGCTACACAACCAGTGGCACTGCAGTCGCAACTCTTTCAGTGGCAACCAGCAGAAGATGGAAAGATCGTGACGGCAACCAGCAGGACGAAACCGAATGGCACAGAGTAATTGTTTGGGCCCAGAGTGCTGAGTTTTGCGGGAATTTCCTTTCCAAGGGATCTAAAGTATATGTTGAAGGTAGACTTCAAACCCGTAAGTGGCAGGACCAGAGCGGTAATGATAAATATACGACAGAAATAATAGCAAACACAGTCCAAAACCTCACCCCTAAAGGTGCTGAGGGTGGCGGAACAGGCGGTGGCGGCTTGACCGAGCCACCAATCCCTCAAGAACCATTCGGTGACATGGGTGGCGGCACAGGCGACGACGTTCCTTTCTGAGAAATAGCTGAAGGATAAATGTTGATTTAAAAAGGTAATATCTTGTTTGTACAGGATGTTACCTTTTTTTATGTGCAAAATATGTCAATTAAAAATATTCAAGGGAGTGTACATAGGGGGATTTTCCATCGCCTCACAGAGTCTGCAAACTTCCACTACATTTAATCGCTGTTCTCCTGTTACAAGATCCCCAACCCAGGGAGAGGGATACATTTTCCCCAAATCTTAGGCAGCAATAGGGGAGAGTCGATTGGGATGTAACAGGCATGAATGAATCCAATAAAATCACTCCACTCATGCAGAAGAATGTTCTTTAACTAGCTACGAATGTAGCAACCTCACTCGAATACTCTTGAATGAACTGATATTTATTTGATAGTGGTTCCGTAGTATTCGGTGGCGTTAAATCCATAAATGAGAAATGACCAGCACCGTCAGTGACGCGAATATCAACTATCTGCCTAGCCGACATAGCTTGAGCTAACCATTCACTCTGGCTGGGTGGCGTAATCTGATCCTCAGAGCCTACCCATGTTAAAATTGGAATCTTCACAGCATCTAGAGCCCCAGGAGCTTGGAAGAATCCAGTAGGTGGAGCCAATAGGGCGAGACGAGTTAATCGACTGTCCGGCGTGATTTTGACGCACCGATTAGGGCCCAAGCACATTTGTGCCCCAACTAGAGCGAGAAGAGTAGCTGCACCGATAGAATGCCCTACGCCAACCACCTTTGAACTGGGTTGACTGAATGCATCGAGCGCAAGAGACAAGCGCCTTGCTCTAAGAGTAAGTTCCTCTTCAAAATCTAATATAGTGACATTTTTTGAAATAATAAATTCTAATGACTGCCTTCTATACCTCTTTCATTCAAAGCAATAACCGACATTATTAACAGTGATATCAATACTGAAATTGTACAAGTTATGGTAATGCCGAACCAGCCATAAGAGCGCCATACCGGACCGAGGAAAATAGAAGAAAGACTGCCACCTCCGATACAAAATAGAATGTAAAGAGATGAAGCACTTCCTATAGACTCTTTTGGTGCAGTCTGGCTAATGAGTAAAAACAATAGCGGTTGGCAGCTGTAAACACCCAAGAAAAGAAATAGTAAACCTAAGGTGGTTAGTGTAATTGAGTCGAACCAACCCATAAGCTGGAATGACATTAGACACATTAATAGACCCGGGAATATAATTTTATAAGTTCCAATTTTCTGAGAAAGCTTCCCGGCAAAGGGCGCAATTATTGCTGTAATGCCAGCGAAACTAATCCACCCAACCTCGCCGGAGGAAAAGTTAAAAGGGGGTGCGATCAACCGGTATGTTAAAAAAGTAACCATTCCGAGAAATCCGACAAATAGGCTGAATCCGGTCAGTAGCAGTGATAGAATTTTTGGGTTAAAAAACAGCTGTATTGAATTTGCATATAGCTGGGTTAATTTCTGATGATTTTTTGACTTTTCATCTTGTTTTTCAACAAGAGAAAGAAAAGTTATCACTGTAAGGAAAAAAAGAACAAACGAAATAATTCTAAATGAAGATTGCCAACCGGTAATGGATGTGAGAATGCCCATTGAAACTCTGCCGAAAATAATACCTAATGTTCCAGAGGCAACAATTGCTCCTATATAAATACCGCTTTTATCTTTTGGAGAATTCCTTGCTATATAAGGAAACATTGATGCTGGAATTAAAGCAGCGCAAATTCCAATGAAAGCCATGGCTACTATAAAAAAGTTAAAACTTGTTGCATAAGATGAGCAAAAAATCGTACTAGCCAATAAAAAAAGCCCGGTTACAGCAATTTTAGGCAAATCAAATCTATCCGCAGCAGGACCTAGGAAAAAAAAGGCTGCAGCGTAAAACAATGAAACAATGCTGAATGAGAAGCGTGCCTGGGTGAGATTGATATTAAAGGAATCAGAAAGTTCTAAAAAAATTGATTGAGTCATAAATACAGTAGAAACAGCAAACAAATTAATTGTGCATGCGATTAACATCTTAGATCTGTCTGTTTTTATAATCATTTCAAACAAAGCCTTTTCTTTTATCAATATTTTTTATTCTAAAGCCCCAATAAGAGGCAAAGAATTATTGGTCAAAACAGCGAAGCAGAAATATGGCCAACTGTTTTGTTGTCCTGCTTGGTTGGTTCGTTAGACCGCAGTCAACTTTCTCTGCAAAACTCTATACTTTCACCAGAAGTGCCATCGGTTTTGTGCCGAAAAATAGCACCTTCAGAACTCTTTACCCACCATTCTAACTCGCCACCAACATAACGTGAACCACTACCAGAAACCGCGATTTGCAAGTTATAGGTACTGTTCTTGTATCGAATCGTAGCCGAATCAGTGGTTCGGTATTTTGCAGTAATCGTTTCGCCGCTCTCGCACCGATAGTTATGTACGGTGATAGTTGACGATACAGACATAAGCGTTTGGACGTCCACTTTATCATGTGGGGATTTTGCACAGGCGGAAACGAGCAGGATTGCAACTAACGTCAAGGGTGCGAGAGTTTTCATACTAGTGAACATTTTGTTGGTACGTGGTCTAACGCCTTAATAATTGACGCGTAGGTTTGTCACTGTTTTTACGGTATTTTTTGCAGAAATAATGACGAAGCGTTATGCGTTCAGTTGATTAACTTGTTATACACCTTCATTTTCTAAAAACCAGAAATTATTTATTTTGACCCAATGAAATTCATAACTCTTAGAAATTTTCAAATTCACAGATTTCCACCGATAGGAGTGGTCAGTCCAATATTGCTAATTTTAGTTCTGGTTGATATGTCCAAACCCCAACACTTAGCATCTTTTTTCTTAGGATTCACTAAGCGTTCAAGATCATTCATCACTAGAGCTACTCCTTGATCAAATCCCCCTAAGTTACAATAGCTTTCTAGTAAATGTAAATCTTCGTAAACATTTTTCATGAATATATCTGTTGCTCCTCGTTTACCTCCAGAAGAAGCGTATTCACGATAACATTTCATTTCTACTGCTATTTTATAAGTACCAAAACTACTAGTCCCAATTAATACTAAATCAATTTCTCGAGATCTATCTTGAACGTTAATACTCGTTTCAAGTTCAATTTTTACATTCTCATTATTTTGAAAACAAATCAAAGGTGTAACTTGTTGCAATATAAAAGAACATTGAAGTTGCATTGAAACCTGCTCATGCAGCAATTCAATTTCGGATGAATATTGTTGCTGTCTTTTTTGGAGATCGGCTATGATCTTCTTTAGTTCAACCGGGTCATTCGGCAGTTTTGAAGTGTCTGAAATCATAAGAAAACCCTAACGTGACACGTATGTTTTCTCACTGTTTTTCGATCCAAAAACACCGATAATTCAACCAGTAGAGCTGTAGTGGAGACTGTGGTGCGCTTGACTTACGTCTAGGCCATTCAGCAACCAGCCAAGAGTTACCTGGCTAACTTCCAATACATCATTTTCTGACTCTGGCCATCTGAATGATTCCTTTTCAAGCCTCTTCATCCAGATGCAAAATCCGTTTTCAGCCCAATAAAGCATTTTAACCATATCCTGCCTGCGTTTACAGAAAACAGGTAAGCGAGGAACGAGACTCCGAAGAGGTGTAGTCCTCCCGTTTTGAGTAGCAAACAGAAGTAGAATCTTTAACTGCCCAATATTCTGGATCTTTTTCGCCAATTCACGTTAAACATACTAGCATACATTTCTTTTTAACCATCTTCTTTTTCTATAACACAAGGAGTGGGGGAAAATAAACGTATGCGATTGCTCATTCGTAGCACTAGCATGTAGCTATCGCTAAACGCTGCATTGGAGTAATACCACCAAGTCCCATATTAGGTCTTTCGTTGTTGTAGACCCATAGCCATTCAGTAGCAAAACTTCTCATTTTATCAAGTGAAGAAAAATGATGTTGGTTCAACCAATCATATCGCACTGTACGATTGTACCGCTCTACATAGGCATTCTGCTGTGGGTTGCCTGGCTGAATGTAATTAATGGTTATATTGTTCTTTATGCTCCACTTTTTTAAAGTACTACTGATATACTCTGGGCCATTATCACATCGAATTGAGACTGGCTTGCCTCTCCATTCAATTATCCGATCCAGGGTTCTAGTGACCCGTTGAGCTGGAAGTGAAAAATCAATCTCTATGCTTAAGGCTTCACGGTTGAAATCGTCAATGACGTTAAAGAGACGTACACTACGTCCATCTTCAAGTTGATCGTGCATGAAATCCATTGACCAACTTGTATTTATCTTATCAGGCACGGCAAGCGCATCAGGCTTCTCTCGTTTTAATCGTTTTTTTGGCTTTATACGCAGGTTTAATTCCAGCTCCCTGTAGATTCGATAGACCCTCTTGTGATTCCATTTAAACCCTTTCACATTTCGTAAATAAAGGAAGGATAAACCGAACCCCCATGTGCGATAAGTTCTGGTCAAGCGGAGCAACCAATCTGCGATCAGTTCATTATCACTCGACAATTTCTTCTTATATCTGTAACAGTTTTCGCTTATTAAAAATAATGCGCATGCCCGGCGAATACTCAGATTACTGTCGCCAACTGCAGTTACCACCATCTCGCGTCGAAGAGATGGTTTTACCACTTTTTTGCCATCGCCTCTTGAATGATTTCTGAGTTTAATCGCTCTTCAGCATACATCTTTTTTAGGCGACGATTCTCTTCTTCAAGCTCTTTCATTCGTGCCATTAACGAAGCATCCATGCCACCGTATTTTGAACGCCAGTTGTAAAATGTGGCACTGCTAATGCCATGTTCGCGGCAAAGATCAGCTATAGGAACACCGCCCTCTGCTTTTTTTAATATCCCGAGTATCTGGCTATCGCTAAATCTTGACTTTTTCATAGAATTCTCCTGTTTTTCAATTACTAGAATATTCTACTTTTGAGTACTACTTTTTTTCGGGGGGATTACCTGCCTTTTGTCAAATAACAGTGGTTACGCCAGAAGGAAGGGCAGGCCTTGGGCCGTGGGGAACATACCGGGCTAACGGTGTTGATTGTTTTGCAAATCAGTTACTTTTTCAGAGACAAAAATATTCTTGTAGGCCTGAAGTAATGGTCGTATACATCATGGGGATTGTTGACATAACAGGTGACGACTCCTGGTCAATGTTACCCGCCCTCCCCCCCCCGCCCTAGGAGTCGATATTAAATCTACCGGTATGATTTTGGTTTTGTGAAAAAAAGACTTATAGTTCACTAAGAATGCTATTTGAGATTATATCTCAACAGCGTTTTCTTGATAGAGATGGTGACTGAAAAATGTGTGGCAGTTAATGCTCGGTTTTTTCTGAATAGCCTAGTTTTATAGGGTTTTTTTTACTAATAAAGTTCAGATGTATGTTTACATTTCAGCAAAAAACGTTATCCTTGCCGTCAGCGTAATTAATATTATTATAGATACAATAAAATCGGGGCTTCTGTGTGAAGTACCCAACTAGATATGAGTTCGACAGCTGTGCTCATTGTAATAAGGGAGGAGCTATGGCGGCCAACTCAGGGAAGAACTTTTTAGTATCTGTGCAGAAAATGGTGGCAGGGGCGGTTGTTCTTGTTGCTTGTTCTACTATTTCTTATACCTCGTCAATGGCATTGGATCTGGCTGAAATATACCAATTGGCCGAAAAAAATGACCCCTCTTTTCGAAGCGCTATTTTTCAAAGAAAAGCCACCTACGAAGGTAAGCGACAGGCCATAGGTTTGATGCTGCCGACCGTGACCGCTAATGTTGGTTACACCTTCACCTCTCAAGATGTGCAAAGTTCGGATAATGATGTGTTTGATCTTGGAGAAACTGAGTACGCTACAACAACGTACGGACTTACTCTCACCCAGCCTTTGCTACACTGGGATCTGATTCTCGGGTATCGACAGGCAAAAGCTGAAAATCTCTGGGCCGACGCTGAGTTGCTTGTTGCGAATCAGACTTTAATGGTCCATGTGGCTGATTTGTATCTTCGGGCTCTTGCTACTCAGGATCAACTCGATTACGCCATGGCTGAGCTTAAGTCTGTAGAAAAACATTTTGAACTCGCCCAGGGCAGACATCAGATGGGGCTGATCCCCATCACGGATCTTTATGATGCCAAAGCTCGTTTGGCCTCTGTGCAGGCTATAGAGATAGAAGTACGCAATCTTTTAGATGATGCACTTATCGCCCTTGAAGAGGTGATAGGTGAGCCTGTAGTTGTTATAAATCCACTACAGGATCATGTTGCTTTTCTGCCACCGGATCCTGTTGAGTTGAAAGTCTGGCTCGATCGAGCCCTTGCTCAGAATCCTTCAATTAAATTGCAGGAACACGCTGTGCAGATTGCCGTCTTTGAAGTTAAAAGACAGTTTGCCGGACATTTTCCTACCGTCGACGCTGTGGGGCATTATAAAAGTGAAGAATCGGAAGGTACTGTGTTTGGCGGAGGTGGTGAGGTCGCGAGCTATGATATGATGGTGCAGCTCAATGTACCGTTCTACAAAGGCGGTATTGTTAGTTCAAACGTGAGAATGGCAAAGCACAAGCTTAACTCTGCACGTCAGGATCTTACAAAATCGACGAGGTCGGTGCAACGGCAGACCCGTGCAGCGTTTCTTGGTGTTAATACCGCATTGAAAAAGATTGAGGCCTTGCAGCAATCTGTTACCTCTAGCCTTCTGGCTCTTGAGGCTAAGCAAGAAGGGTATCTCTCGGGGTTGTTTACAAGTTTGAATGTGCTTGATGCGGAGCGTGATCTGTCTCTCGTTAGTATTGATTATGCAAAGTCTCGTTATCGTTATGTTTTAAACAGTTTGCAGTTGAAGCAGGCGGTGGGGACTTTGACCGTAGACGATGTTGCAAAGCTTAACCAATGGTTTGTTGTAAGTGATCGTAAGGTGGTGGAGCCGGCCTTCACCGAGATGATGTTTATGGGCACCCAATTGCCCGTGGAGATGGACCTGCCCCTACCGTTGCCCCGGAATCGTCTTGAGAGGATAAAGCGACTCAAGACGAAAATACTGAAGAAAGTGTAGTGGCTTCGAACTATGTTTGGCGTCCACGGGGTCGTCGCCCTGTTTTCAACGACGCGGCAATAATGTTGATGTTGCTCTAAAAACGTGGAAATCTAAACAGACAAAAGAAAGATACAATTAATGTTGCTTGTTGGGTGTTGAAAGATTGTTTTCTAGCATCCGAAAAAGTAAGAAAATAATTTGAGAAAGACATCTGTCCCGGCTAACTGCACGTTTCCCGGGATGAGTTGTTTATGGAGTGAACCTATCAAACTCTCGCACGCGCGCGTGTTAGTAGGTTGCTGTAATTAAAACCTAACGATTCAATGTTACAGTAGCTTTAGCGCCCTATGGGGTGGAATCTTAACTTAAGCTACGCAATAAAGTTTAAAAAATGCTGCTTCATGTTTGATGATTAGGACCGTTTCATCATCTAAGTAGCCTGAGATCATAAAGCACAGGGGATAGTAATGCTGCGATATCTTAAGAGAAAATTGGCACGAAAGAATGAGCATCAGGGGAAAGTAGAGGTTCGGCGTAAAATCAGGTTTGAGTCGCTGGAGCCGCGAATCCTTTTGTCTGCCGACCTCGGAATAGAGAACCCCGTTGAAGACGTGACCTCAGAAGATGTTCAGGCTCCACTCGAACAGGCCCTCGATCAGCCAGTGAGCCCTGGGACAAAAGGGAGTGGTGTCGGTGAAGCTGATGACACGCTACTTGAGGTCGGTGAGAAAATCTCCTATTCTGGTGCCGACGCTATAGAGAAGGATGCTGGAGCAACAGAAGATCAGTCAAGCAAAACCACACAACAGGAAGAGGGCACAGTAGAACTTGTTTTTGTGGATGGATCTTTGGTCGAAAGTGAGCAGTTGCTTGAGCAGTTGCAAAAGAATAATGAAGGCGGCAAGATTGAGGTCATTGAACTCTCCACCGACACAGATGGTGTGGCTCAGATTGACCAAGCCCTTGAGGGTCGATCTGGTGTCTCTGCTATTCATATTCTTTCCCACGGAACTGAAGGTGAGATACATCTTGGCAGTACGAGCCTCACCATTGACGACCTCAGTAGTGAGCGTTTCTCCAAGTGGAATTCTGCCCTGAGTGAAGATGGTGATATCCTGCTGTATGGTTGTAATGTTGCCGGGAATGATAGCGGTTTTGATTTTATTGAAAAACTGGCAGAAGTTACAGGGGCAGATGTCGTTGCGTCAACGGATGCTACCGGTACATCAAAACATGGCGGTAACTGGGACCTAGAGATGGCAGTCGGTGATGTGGAGACGGCATCTCTTGGCCAGAGAGGCGGTCTGCAGGGGTATTCACACCTGCTCGCTGACATCGATGGAACCGATGGCGACGACATCATCTCCAACTCATCGAAAGATGACACCCTAAGGGGTGGGCTCGGCGCAGATACCTATACTTTTACCGACAACTGGGGTCATGATCAGATAGATGAGATGGTCAACAGCGGTAATGATACCCTGGATTTTTCCGCAGTGACCGATGATCTCGTTTTCACTATTAGTGCAGACGGGACAATCTCCATTGCTGGTGGTGGTAACACTGCAACCACCTCAGCCTATATAGAAAATATTATCGGTGGCTCCGGCAACAATGTCTTTATCTTTGAAAAAGGTGCAGAGATTGGGGGGAGTATCGATGGTGGTGTAGGTGGTGTCAATAGGCTTGATTACAGCGCCTACGATACAACTGTTACCGTCGACCTTACCGTTACCCCAACAGCGCCAGTTGTAACAGCTCCTGGGGTCGATCCGTTTGCACAGTCTTCCTATGTACCCACCGGGGTCTTGGGAGGGGTGCGCAATATCCACAAGGTAACGGGCGGTTCCGGCGCCAATCTCATTACCGGAGCCTCTACAGGCTCGCAGTTGCAGGGTGGTGATGACAATGATGTGTTGACTGTTTCAGGTGGAATCACTGTCTTGTCCGGTGAAAAGGGTAATGATACATATGTGTTTACGGATGATTGGGGGAATGCCAGCTATAGCGAGTCAACCGCCGCTGGCGTAGATACCCTTGATTTTTCTGCGGTTACTGCTGATCTGGATTTTACTATCAATACTGATGGTTCCGTGAGCGTAAGCGACGGTGAAAACCAGCTTACTGTAGCCTCTGTCGGCCAGGGGATTGACAAACTTGTCGGTGGTCTGGGTGATAACCGTTTTGTATTCGCGGATGGTGCGAGCTTCGATGGCGTTATCATTGGCGGTACGGCAGGGAGTGACGGCAGTCTGGGTAACAACACCTTTGATTTTTCCAGCTCTAGCTCTGACGTTGATATTGATCTTCTTTCCGGTGAATTCGGTTCTACCAAATTTGGTAATATTGCAAGTGTCATTGGCGGTAGCCAGGCCGATACATTTGCAACACATACACAAAACAACCAACTCGTCGGTGGTGGTGGTAACGACTATTATACCTTTGAGGATGGCTGGGGGCATGATGTTGTCGTCGAGTTGAGCGGTCAGGGTGATGATACCTTTGATTTTTCTGCAGTAACAACAGACCTTACCTTCACAATTCATGCGGATAACAGTGTCACTGTAACGGATGGTACCAACTCTCTTACCACGAGTTCGAGCAGTATCGTCGAAACACTTATCGGTGGCAGTGGTAACAATATCTTTGTCTTTGAGGATGGTTCGACCTTTGTGGGAACCGTTGACGGTGGCGTTGATATTAACGGGGATAAAGGCAATAGCACCCTGGATTTTTCGGCCATCACAAAAGATCTTACTGTTGATATTGGCAATGGTTCTGCCGTGCAGTCCGTTGGTACCTTTTCCGTCAGTTTTAGTAATATAAAAAATGTATTTGGTGGCAGCGGCGACGATACGATACGTGGTTCAGAAGACGACAATATCCTCGTAGGTGGCGGTGGGGACGATACCTTTTATTCAAGCGGTGGTACCGATAATATCGCCGGCGGAGCAGGAACTGACAGGTATGTCGCCAGTGGTGATGAGGACGTCAGTGTCTTCGATTTGAACGACACGGCAAAAACCGACGATGCGGTCCTTACTATTGGTGACAAGAGTGATCTCATCAGTTCTATAGAAACTCTGGCGTACACTGCTGGTGCCGGGGATAACACACTCGGTGCAGGCAATTATACTCTTGGTAGTATCGATTACAAGGGTGGGGCGGGTACAAACACCCTCGATCTTTCTCTCAGCGGCAGCGATATTGCCCTTACCTTTTCTTCGCTTACCCGGGTAACAGCTCTGCTCAATGATAGCGGTAATTCAGTAGCCGCCCAGGCGGTGAAAACTGTCAAAGGTGGCGCGGGTACCGATACCGCCGATTTCTCTGCAATGTCAGCTGATCTCACCTTTACCATCAAAGCCAACAACACGGTGGAGGTAACTGATGGGATACATGTCCTGATTCTTTCCGGTATTAACAACCTCATCGGTGGTTCCGGCCGGGATACCTTTATTTTTGAAGAAAACGGCACGCTGGATGGCATAATTGATGGTGGTGTTGGCACAGAAAACACCCTTGATTATTCGGCATTCACCGACCTTGGTGTCTATGTCGATATGAAGACGCCAGACGGTGACAGCTCCGGGTCAACCGGTTCTGCTTCAAATACAGAGGGTATTAAAAACATCCAGAATGTTATCGGCGGCCAAGGGGATGACCGTATCTACGGTAGTGATGAAGCTAATGTTTTTGAAGGCGGTGGCGGCGACGACAGCTTGCATGGTGCCGGCGGTGATGATGTTTTAAGGGGTGGTTTGGGTGATGATGTCTTCTCTGGAGGTGCTGGAGCCGATCGTATATACGGTGGTGGCGGTACAGACTCCTTGGAAGAGGAGCAGGACGGTTTATCCATGGTGCTTGCAACGAACAATGATACCAGCGCAACAGATGATGCACTCCTTACCATTGACGGGGTGGTTGATTCGCTGTGGAGCCTTGAACGGGTTGTTCTTACCGGTGGTGCCAGCGCTAACACTATCGATGCGTCCAAGTTTACCTTGGGCCAGGTCGCACTTGTTGGCGGAGCTGGCGATGATCATCTTATCGGTGGTTCGGGGGATGATTTCTTCACCGGCGGACTTGGCGCGGATAAGATTGAAGGCGGCGGAGGAACTGATACTGTCGTTGAACAGCGGGACGATGATTTTGTCTTGACGGACACTACTCTTTCCATAGGCGGAGAGGTTGATACCCTTGTAGATATCCAGCAGGCTCAGCTCACAGGTGGAGTCGGTGACAATAGTATTGATGCCTCTTTATTTACCCTTGGTAGTGTGAGTTTGGATGGTGACGCCGGAGATGATATTCTCAGAGGTGGCTCTGGAGATGATTTTTTCAGCGGTGGCGCTGGCTACGATCAGATTTTCGGTGGTGCTGGTACCGATACTGTTATTGAGGTGAACGATGGTCGTTTTATTCTCACCGACACAAGCCTTGATATGGGTGAAGGCATAGACGAAGTGGTTACTATAACCATTGACGCTGCCGTCACCGGTGGAACCTTTACCCTGACCTATGGCGGCGAGGAAACGGCTCCCATCGCCTTTGATGCAGATGCCCAGACCATGGCCCAGGCCCTTGGTTTACTTTCTACCTTATCCGGGCAGGATATTAATGTGTCCAGGACTAGGATCGCCATAAATACCAGCGCCTTGGTGACATCCCTCAATGATGGGGCGGGCATAGCTACTGTTACAGGTACTGATTTACAGATTACCCTCACCGATGAAACGACGACGGTTGAGATTGATCTGAGCGGTGCAGAAACCCTACAGGATGTGTTGGATTTGATTTCCAATGCGGATGCCAGGCTCTCTGCAACACTGAACGCTGATGGCACAAGAATCACGATCACCGATTCAACCAATGACGGAGGCCATTTGACGGTTTCCGCCTTGAACGATTCAACGGCCGCCGGGGATCTGGGGCTGCTGGGTACGACCTATGGTCCGACTCTTTCTGGGGGGACTCTTACAGGGGTAATGGGGCCGTGGAGTATCACCTTCACCGCAAATGAAGCCGGACGAAATGTTTCTAATATTGCTGTCAATGGAACGGGGCTTACGGGTGGTAGTATCGGAGTAGTTGTTGTGGATGGTGCCACTGTAAAGACAAGCCTTGATAGTATAGAGAGGGCTGATCTTACCGGTGGCGCTAGGGCCAACTATATGAATGCCGCAGCCTTTTCCGGCAATGTAGTTTTGTCGGGGGGTGGGAACGACGATATTCTTATAGGTGGCAGCGGCGATGATGTGTTGTATGGCGGTGCGGGTAACGACATCCTAACCGGTGGTCTAGGTGATGATATCATAGAGGGTGGTGAGGGTATTGACCTGCTGCTCGAAGTCAAGAACGGAGCTCGTATCGTCCTGACTAATACGCAACTCACCTCGGACAGCGAAACAGATACTCTTGCGGGGATTGAGCAGGCCAATATAAGCGGTGGTGCCGGCGACAACAGCATCAACGCCTCCGGCTTTAACGGTGTTTCCGTTGATACCACCGTCAACTATCTCAATGGTGGTAAGGGGCTGAGCACCACGGATGTTTCCCAGGTTAATCTTATCGGTTCTGAGGCGACAACCCCACTTGCAGCACTTAATAATGGGGCTGGGGTTGCAACGGTTAGCGGCGATGATATTAAAATCACCCTCAGTAATGGGTCGATTTATAACATCGATCTTTCCGATGTTGTTACCCTGCAGGATCTTTTTGATGTTATCGGTGCTGTTGACAATAATCTTTCTGCGTCTCTTAACAGTGCGGGTAATGGTCTGGAGCTGATTGATTCCAGCGGCGGCGGTGGGAGCTTTGCCATTTCTGCATTAAACAGTTCTACTGCTATCGCGGGCTTGGGCTTGAGTAGTGGTAGTTTTGCCGCGGGAAAAATAAAAGGTAATGCATTTGCCGGGGCCTCTGCGGATATCAGGATTGTTCTTTCCGACTCAACGGTTGTTGAAGTCGATCTTAGCAATGTGGTGACTGTTCAGGATATTGCTGATGCTATCAGCTCTAGCCACGCGGATCTTACAGCTGAGTTAAGCAGTACAGGTGTTATTCAGCTCACCGATAGCACCGGTGGAAGTAGCGTTGTTAGCGTACATTCCATCAATGGTTCTGGTGCGGCAGAAGCACTTGGCTTTACCTCTGGTACAGGTTCTAGTTCGGGTTTTGTAGGTACCGCTATCGTCGCAGGTAGTGTCGTGCTCGATGGTGGTGCTGGTAAAGATGTTTTGATCGGAACCAGCGGTGACGATACGCTGACCGGCGGTGAAGGCGCGGATGTTATTGACGGCGGTGCTGGTCTTGATCGGCTGGTTGAATCGCGAACCAGCGGCGATCATGATTTTACTCTTGATGATGTCTCGTTGATTATTAGTGGGGATGCTACCGATGTTCTCTCTAACATAGAGTTTGCCACCCTTGAAGGTTCAGCCGCTGGTCAGAAAATTGACGCTTCTGGCTTTTCTGGGGCTAGCATCCTGATTAGTGGTGGTGGGGCGGATACCCTATTGGGTGGAGTTGGTAATGATATCTTTCGGGTAGACATCTCAAATCTGATAGGTGCGGATCAGGTTTCTGTTTCTTCTGGAGGTGGGGATGATAATGAGCTTGTTATCCTTGGTGGTGGTGAGTTTGTACATCAGGCGGATTTAGGTAGGATTAGCTTTAGCTCCGCTACGCCTGGTACGCCTGATACGACTGGTATGAGCATAATCATTGAGTCGGAAGGCACTCTGACCGTAAATGAAGACATCAACAGCTCAGGCGTTAATCTTGGTTTTCGGGCGGATACAATAAATGTAGTGGGAGCAGATATCAGTACCGATCACGCTACCAAGGCCGGTAATATAACATTTGAAGCACAGCACATTTTTATAGATGAGGATAGTTCAGGGCAGCGTGCCCATATTCATGCTCTTAGCCTATCTGGTGTTGGAACAAACGGCAATATCAATTTTCTTGCTTCCGACATGTTCAAAGACTTCACTGCCTTAGGGTTTGCCAATGTTGATTATAATGAGGCTGATGTCACCATTGGTAATGCCCTCATAGAAGGTGGAACGGTCACCGTTCAGGCAACGGCTCAAGCGGAAAAATATAATGTGGATTTTGGTGAAACCTGGGTAGGTGATAAGCTTGAATCCCTTGCGGGTGGTGTTTTAAAAGGGCTGGAGGGCTTTTCCCTGGTAGGTGGCGTTTCTGTTGTCACCGCTATTGCCAGGATAACCATCGAGGAAGACGCTGAAATTCATGCGGAAAAATTTATTGCCCACTCGAAGGCCAACACCTTTGTAAAGGCCTCGCCTAAGAGTATTTTTCTCGGTGTTGCCGTTGGTATTGGCACAACTGTTTCCGAGACGGTGATCGCTGGAACGATAACCAGTGCCGGGGATCTCGTTGTCCGGGCAAGTGGGAATAATAATATAAGTGTCTCAGCCTCGGTTGAAGATAAATCCTTCGCAGCTGCAGTCGCTGTATCCGTTCTGGATTCAACCGTTCTGGCCCGGGTGACCGATACGGCCAGTCTTGTTGTCGGTGGAAATCTATTTGTACGTGCCGATACCATCGATCACAATTCAACCTCCGCTTCGACCGAATCAGATAAAGATGGCAAGGTGGGAATAGCTGTCGCGGTCAGTGTCGAAAAGGGTACGACAAGTGCGTTTCTGGACGGTGATGCCGATGTGACGGGTAATATCGTTGTTGAAGCCGTACAGGAAAAGGACTTTTTTGATGGTAAGAAGTTCGGTTTTATTCCGACCTTCTCCGACGGTATTATAGCCGTTGTAGAGATTCCGCCCGAAAAGACAGGGATTGCCAAAAAGTTTGATGATTTTACTTCTGGGATAAAGGAGAAAATCGTTGGTAAAATTGACTCCCAGAAAGTTCACAAAGAAAACACAGTTGGATCACTTAGGGAGAAGCCTGGGCAGTATGTCAAAGATATCCTTAAAAAGAACGAAACAATCAAGAAGATGATGGAGTCGCCGACCACCAACAATTACGATGTTGGTGGTGCGGTTGCCGTTGCAATTGACAGTAATAAAACGGAAGCCCGCATAGGTGATGGGGTACATCATGCCGATATTGAGGCGGATGGAAATATTCAGGTCACCGCCGTTACCGCCAATCGTCCAAAAGTCTCGGCCAGCTCTGCTGTCTCCAACGAGACAACCAGCACCGATTCGGAGCAATCCACAGCAAAATTTGGTGGATCTGTTGCAGTAGCCGTTGGCGTCTATAACGATGATGCGGACGCCTATATCTCGGGAAATACCAGCGTAGATGCCAAGGGCTCTATCACTGTTAAGGCCGCTACACTCAACCAGATAGACCCCTGGTCTCTCTGGGGTGCCAACCTGATCTCGCCACTGCTCGATGAAAACCGACTTGCCGATTATAATACCGACGAGGGTGTGACGAATGTGGCTCTTGGTAATACCGTTGAGGTGACCGATAAGCACACAGGTAAAGGAGATGTTGGCAGTTGGTATAAGTACGTTGGTAGCACTCCGTCCATTGAGGTAGACCTGCATAAGGTCGATTTTACCGATGAGGCAAACTGGGAAGATCTTGGCAATCAGATCGCCAATATCGGGGGGGAGTATGTTGCAACCATCGGCACATACCTCAATGCTAATGCCGGCTTGATGAGCAATTTGGTTGATACCTCTGCAAGTGCCGCAGCCGAGGGCCAGAAAATGACCCTTGCGGGTGCGTTCACCTCCATTGTGCTGAGCCATGATGCCCATGCTGGCATCATGCAAGGGGCAGAGATTAATCAGGATCAAAATGGTGGCCTGAACGATACAAATTTTCGCACGGGAACCCAAGACGTCATCGTTGAGAGTTTGAGCGTTAATCATGTCGTAAACATGGTCGGAGATCTTTCCGTTAGTGATGCCAGCAAACTGGTCACATTCTGGAAAGACATGGATGATACCGACACCTCAACGGGGGTAGGTGCTAGCACCGGTTTATATTGGTATGAAAATGATGTTAGCGCTATTATCGAAAAAGGGGTGCTTCTTTATGCTGACAGCCTTGAGGTAGACGCCGCCAATAAAGGTGTGTCTGTTGTTCTTCTGACCTCGGGTGGCGAAGCCGGAGATCTGGGCTTCAACGGCGCTTTTGGTGGAACGGTGGTGAAAAACAACACCGTGGCTCGTATTGCTGAGGGATCGACCATTGTTGTTGGTAGCGGGGCTGTTGGAGATCCTGACGGTGATAACGCCTCTCTTTTTGTTAGCGCAACTGATTCAACAACTATTATTACCGCAGCCGGAGCCATGACCCAGTCTCAGTCGAGGGGCGTTGGTGCTTCCCTGGCGGTTGCTGTTAGTGAGCGTCATACCGAGGCGGTCATTGGTAACATAACAGGTACAGAAACGGCGGCCGGAACGATTACGGTCGGTGGTGACGCACTTGTTGCAGCTAAAAATAGTGGTTTTATAGGTAGTTTTGCCGTTGCTGGATCGAAGACATCATCGGCATCAGATGCTCCTTCTGATACAGCCAGTGATCCGGGGGTAACTCCATTGCAAGGAACCGGAGGCACCCAAGGATCTGATGGGTCTGCTAAGTCGGACAGTGATCTGTTGAACTGGCAGTCTGGTATGCTCAGTGTCTTGACGGAAATGAAAGGCAAGGACAAAGGTAACACACCCGGCTCGGTGGAAGTGATTGAGCAGGCCTCGAATACGACCGAAAAAGCCAAGACGGGTTATGCAATATCCGGGGCGGTAACAGTTAACTATGTCCATGATGACGCCCTTGCCTATCTGCAAAACATCCTTTCAATGCAGGCCCAGAGTCTTAAACTCGATGCGGCTGATACAACTCTTGTTGGTTCCCTGGCAGGATCTGTTGCCATCGTCAGTAGCAAGCCGGATCAGAAGGGCGTAGGCATTGCAGCCGGTGTTGCCATTAGTGTTGTTACCGGTACGACCTCCGCCTTTGTTGACGGTGTCGATCTCAACCTGACCGGTCTTGAAATAGTGTCGGCAAGGGATGGCTGGGTGGTTTCACTTGCAGCCGGTGCCTCTGGTGCCACCGGGAAGAAGGGTACCGCAATAGCTGGGTCGGTTGGTTTTATCCACAGTGCAGCGGTTACGGAAGCCGCGCTGCGTAATACCACAGGTCTGGTTGATGGTTCCATACTCGTTGGGGCAAGGGATACTTCCAACATTATCATTATCGCTGGAGCCGGAGGTTTTGGAGGCAAAACGGGTGTCGGCGCGGCCATAGCTTTTTCTGATATCTCCAATAAGGTTATTTCTCAGATAGAAAACGTTGAGCGCTTCACCCATCACGGCAATGTCAATGTCAATGCGGTTTCAGACGGTATGATAGTCTCAGTTGTTGGCGCGATTGGCGTTGCTACTGGGGGTGGGGGAGAGCAGGGTTACGGTGTCGGAGGGACGGTAGCTGTTAATTACATCAATAATGTAGTTGATGCCGCAATACTCAACAGTACGACTCTTGCTGGCTCAACAGGCGATATTGCTCTGCTGGCGGATGATAGTGCTGCAATCTATTGCATGGCAGGCGGTTTTGCCTATGGCAAGAGTGCTGGCATCGGTCTGGCCTTTGCCGTTAACCTGCTCGACAACAAAGTTACTTCAAGGGTGGAAGGATCAAGCCTCGTAACCAGCGGCAATTTCTCCAGTGAAGCCAAAGAGAGTGGGATGTTGGTTACCGTCAGTGTTGGCGGGGCGGGGGCAGAGAAAACTGCGGTGGGCGGTTCGGTTGCTATAAATGTGGTAAACAACAGTATCGACAGTCATATTTCAGCTCTCAGTAGTATTGTTACGGGTGGCTCTGTTCTGGTAGGAGCATCGGATACGACCACACTTGTATCCGTTGCTGGAGGCATCGCCTTTTCCAAAAAAGGTGCTGTTGGTGCCGCAATAGGTGTCAATGTTGTTGAAAATGAGATTAAAGCGTTTATCGACAGCAGTAGTGTCAATGCCGGAATGACGCTGGATGTTAATGCCAAGTCCGCGGAGATGGTTGTTGCTGTGGCTGTTGGCGGAGCTGGAGCCAGTAAGCTGGCAATTGGCGGTTCTCTCTCCACCAACGTCATTAATAATACGGTAACGGCTAAAATCTCCAACAGTGCTGATCTGGCACAGACTTCCACTGATCCGAACACGATTGTAGCTGATGTTAGCGCAGTAGGTAACTTGGGCGTTCACGCCAGCGACACGACGGGTATAATTGTGATTGCCGGTGGTTTTGCTGGTTCCAAAGAGGCCGCTGTGGGTGCTGCCATAGGTACCACATACCTCGGCAATGATATCTCAGCAACCATTGATAATACTAAAGTTACCTCACGTAATGGTGATATAAATGTTATTGCCGGGCTCGCCCGGCCAGCAAGTGACGATGCCCTTGCTGGTATCAACTCCAATATGCTTGGCGTAGAGCTGCCGACGGAAAATAGTGGTCAGCTACTGACACTTGTGGTGGGTGGTGCTGGTGGTGGCAAGGTCGCTGCTGGTTTTGGGGTTTCAGTCAATAACGTTGCTAATACTGTTTCCGCCTCCATTGCCAATGGCAGCTTTGTTACCGCAACGTCTGGGGCCGTCTCCGTGACAGCCACAGACGCATCGGTGATCGATGCCCTTGCTTTTGGCGGTGCAGGAGCTGGTAAGGTAGCTGGCGGTGGCGCGATTGCTGTTAATACTGTTACCAATAAAATTAGTGCAGAGATATCCGATTCTAAGGTTGTGGCGAATGCTAACGTTGCGGTAACGGCCAGCTCGTCTGCCATCATCCGAACTCTCGGTATGGGTGTTTCCGGTGGGGGGGACGTGGCTGTTGCAGTTTCAGGAATCGGCAACATTGTCAGCAATAGTGTGACAGCATCCATATCTGCTGGATCGACGGTTTATGCGGGGGGCGACGTACTGCTTACCGCGGGTGATGGGACGCCAGAAACGTTGACAAACTGGATGTTGCCAGCTGAGATGGTTCCAGATTTTGATGCTGTAGTGGCTGATACCCCTAATGTTCTTGATGCAAATATTCTTGCCGTGCAGTTAAGTGTCGCGGGCTCGGGTAAGGTTGCGGTTGGCGTTTCGCTGATGGGGAATCTGATAACCAATACCGTGGACACACGCATTGACGGTTCAATCGTTGTTGCTGGTGCTGATAGCAGTGGTGCGATCATAAATACTGCAGGTGATGTTACGCTGAGAGCAGTGGAAAATGCATCGATAAGTGCTGTCACGGTGGGAGTGGCTGCTGCTGGTAATGTTGCGGTGAATGCCACAGGTTTTGGAAATATCATAACCAATGACACCGTCGCCGAGGTAAAAGGTGGGGCAACCGTCAGAAGTGGTGGCAAGATTGATCTTGGCGCCACTGATCAGTCGAAAATCAGATCCCTTGGTATTGGCATTGCCGCATCGGGATCTGTTGCTGCTTCCGTGCTGGTTGGTGCCAATGTGATTACTAATGGTGTCAAAAGTCGAATTTCAGGCTCTACGGTGAACAGTGGTTCTACCCTTGAACTCAACGCAGAAAACAAGGCCGATATTCTCAGCCTTACCGCCGGTGTTGCGGCCTCAGGATCCACGGCGGTTATGACCTCGTTGTCGGCTAATGTTATCACGAATTCAACCTCCGCAGTTATCGAAGAAGGAGCCGCTCGATCAGCGATCGATGCGGTGGGTGCTATAAACCTCTCGGCAATCGATAGTTCAAACATTGATTCGCTGTCCTTTGGTGTTTCTGGGTCAGGAGGGGCTGCTGTGGGTGTTGCCGCTTCGGCCAATGTTATTGCAAATAGCGTTACTAGCCGTATCAGTGGCAGTGATGTGAACGGTGATTCGACGCTATCACTTACCGCCTTGTCTTCTGCCGGTATTCACAGTCTCGCTGTAGGGGTAGCTGGTTCGGGCACCGTGGCGGTGCAGGTGACCGCCATGGGGAATGTGGTGGCAAATAATGTCAGTGCAGTTATCGACCAGCTCTCAATTGTCAATATTGATGGCAGCGTAACTCTCATCGCAAGCGATGCGGAGCCAAGTGTGATTCCTGGTTGGCTGTCGAACCCAGACAGTAATAGCTTTGTGCCAGCTGAGTACTCGGGCGACATCGCTGATGGAACGGAGGGTGCGCCGTTTAGTCTTCAGTCAAATATTCTCTCTGTGATGATCAGTGTTGCTGGATCGGGGACCGTTGCGGTTAATGCGGCCTTTGTGGGTAACGTTATTTCCAACAGCATGGAGACATCTATAAACAATGCCACGGTAACTTCTACTGCTGGAGATATCAGCCTCAACAGTGATTCGAATGCGGGCATTATTGCCCTCACCATAGGTGTTGCAGGTTCCGGATCGGTCGCTGTTAATGTCACCGGTTATGGCAATGTGATCAGCAACAAAGTTGGTTCGTTGATTGAAAATAATGCCAACGTTACAACTGTGAAAGCAGGGAGCTCTATTTCTCTTGATGCCGATGACACCTCTCGCATACGTTCTGCGGGTATTAGCGTTGCCGGTAGCGGCGCTATCGCGGTTGGCGGCCTCATCGCGGCCAATGTGGTGAGCAATAAGGTGGAATCAACGATCGCAGGGTCAAATGTAACCAGTGGTTCTACCATAGATCTGAGCGCAACTAACGATAGTGATATTCTTGGGTTGACACTAGGTGTTGCAGGATCCGGGGCGGTTGCCGTAACTGCCTCACTGACCGGCGCTGTTATCGCCAATACGACAAAAGCTGGTATTAGCGGCTATGATCGGTTGGATAGTCACGGCAATGTTATTGCCAGCTATAACTCTACCATTGTGGCCAGGGCTGGTATATCTCTCAGCGCGCTGGATAGCTCCGAAATTAACAGTCTCGCAGTGGGTGTTGCAGGAAGTGGTGGGGTGGCAGTCGGGGGTGCTGTGGCAGTAAATGTAATTAGCAATAGCGTCAGCACCGAGATAACCGATGCCGATGTTCAAAGCCAAACAGGAGGGCTGAGTCTGGAAGCGACTTCTGAAACGATTATCCGTAGTCTTTCGGTTGGTGTATCCGGTTCCGGTGGTGTGGCTGTACAGGGCTCCATAATGGGGAATGTGATTAGCAACAACACCTCGTCAAAGATGAGCAACTCGAAGGTTCAGGTAAGAGGTGATATTGATCTTATCGCCCAAGATCGTGCCCCATCCGCAGTACCGGCTGACTGGATTATCGATATGTTGCCGAGCGACGATGCTGGTGACGGCATGAAAGATGCGCTGAACGATTCGACCGCCAAGACCCTCATTGATGCAAACACAAATATTCTCTCTCTTATGGTAAGTGTCGCTGGATCCGGTGGTGTGGCTGTGAACGGGGCCTTTGTCGGTAACGTTATTACCAATACGATT
Source organism: Desulfotalea sp. (assembly GCA_002733995.1). GTDB lineage: Bacteria > Desulfobacterota > Desulfobulbia > Desulfobulbales > Desulfocapsaceae > Desulforhopalus_A. The sequence continues at coordinate 106,317 of NVXR01000004.1, forward strand.
ACGACGGCAATAGATGCTTCGTCTGTAGCTTCGGTGAGCGGTCATATCAGTCAGAAGGCGGAGTCCCGTGCTGGAATTGTGGCCCTGACCGTGGGCGTTGCAGGTTCGGGCGGTGTAGCGGTTAATGCCACTGGTATGGGCAACGTGATTACCAACAGCGTCAGTTCCAGTGTCAGTGGCCAGTCGACGCTCCGAACTCAGGCTGGAAGCGGGGGCAACATTGTACTGTTGGCCAATGATGCTTCAATGATTCGCGCCGGTGGTATCTCGATTGCAGGTAGCGGCGGGGTTGCAGCAGGCGCACTTATTGGTGCAAATGTTATCTCCAACTCGGTGCAAGCGGTGATCGCTGGGTCAACTGTGGACAGTAATGCCACTCTTAATCTTACTGCCACCAATAATTCTGGCATCCTAGCTATCAGTCTCGGTGTTGCCGGTTCTGGTGCTGCCGCCGGTATTTTGTCACTGAGCGGCAATGTTATCGCCAATACAACTGTGGCGAAGATTACCGGGCAAGGCGGTGTGCATTCCGATATTGATGCAGTGGGAACCATCGGTTTGTTGGCCATCGACAGTTCTGAAATAAATAGTATTGCCATTGGTGTTTCCGCCAGTGGCGGCGGGGCCATTGGCGCAGCTCTTGGGATCAATGTCATCGCCAATACCGTTGGAACTGAGATCCGTGATAGTAGCGTTGACTCGGAGGCAAATCTTGTACTTGCCTCCCATTCCCAAGCGATTATCCGTTCCCTAGGGATTGGGGTGTCAGGTAGCGGTGGTTTTGCCGTTCAGCTCACAGTTATGGGTAACGCTATTGAAAATCATGTCTTTGCTCTTATTGTCGACTCAACGGTTAACACACTTGGTAACGTAACCTTGCTGGCGGATGATCTGGCCCCCAAGGCCAAGCCTCTATCGGCGATTATCGACAAGTTTGTACCCGACAACGACGGCAATAGTAGTGCCGGAGACAATGATCCTGATGGTGACAGTACGAAAAGTCGCCTTAACGAAGCGTTGGCGGATTCTCCTGTTGCCGACTCAGACGCCAACATCCTGTCGGTTGTGGTTTCCATCGCAGGTAGTGGCGGGGTGGCTGTTTCTGGTATCCTCACCGGTAATAGTATTGATAATAAAATTTCGGCGATTATAGACGGCTCCACTGTTACTTCGAGAGCAGGAGCAATTTCTCTTGATGCTGATTCTAAAGCCGGGATTATTGGGTTGTCCGCAGGTATCGGTGCCTCCGGCGGTGTCGCTGTTCAGGCATCCATTTTTGGCAACGAGATTAATGTGGTAACCGAGGCTTTGGTTGTGGACGGCTCTAAGTTGAACGCCTTTAACGATGTACACCTAGAGGCCGTTGATCTGTCAACGATTAGAGCTATTGGACTCTCCATAGCAGGGTCTGGTGTTGCTGTTTCCGGTGTAGTTGGTCGTAACAAAATTCACAATACAACGCGGGCTCAGCTTAGTGGTTCCAGCAGTGATTCCAAAAACCTCTATATCTCTGCACTTTCTCAATCCACCATTAATAGTTTTGTCGGTGGTGTTGCTGTTTCCGGTGCCCTCTCCGTTCAGTTATCTTTTACCTGGAACGATATCAGTAACACTGTGGATGCCTCAATTGTCGCCGATGACAGCCACAGTTCTATAATCAATGCCGATGGCGATGTCCGCCTAAATGCTCGCGATAGATCTTCCGTTGCCTCCACGGCTGTCTCGTTTTCTGCTTCACTGGGAGTCGGGATCAGCGGTTCTTGCGTAACCCAAGAGGTGAGCAGTGACGTAGCAGCGTATATTAAAGGTACTTCTGCCAGTTACTCTGTGAAGATTCAGCAGGCGAATAAGGTTAGTATAGACGCTTTATCTAAACCGGTAATCACGGGGGATACCTATGGTATTAGCCTCGGTGCGATTGCAATAGGGCAGACCTTGGTACAGGCGACAGTAGGCGGGAGTGTAAAGGCCTACATGGGGCCATATGTAAAGGTCGGTCAAGAGTCTGGGAAGTCGGTACAGACCATCGAGATTTCGGCGTTGGCAGAAGTTTCGGCAACAGCCACTGTTACTGCACTGTCCGGTGGTATCGGGGCCGGCTCAGTCAACTGGTCTAGGGTAACGGTAAATCCGGAGGTCTTCGCCTTTATCAATAACAGTATAATTGATGTGGCGGATGCAATTACGGTGAGATCTGCGACGAAGATGCATGCCGAGGCGGATGTTAAGGGTATTAATGCTGGTCTCTTTGCCGTTGGCGCCTCTAAAGCTGAAACTGTGCTTGATGCAACCGTCAAGGCCTATGCCAGTGGCGACATTGGAGCAAAATCTTTGACAATTACAGCGAACCAAGGAGCACTGGACGGAGAGAAGTACAGTGCAACTGCTGTTGCCTCAGGATCTGCAGGTGCGCTGGTTGGAGTTGACGCAACCATCGCCAAAGTTACTAATAACAGCAATACCAGCGCCTATATCGGTGGCGGTTCGACTATAACGGTCAGTGACGACATCTCGGTTATTGCCAAGACATCTTTGCGGCAAAAGGGTGTTGCCCAATCTGATGTTGTTGGTGTGGTCGCAGTGGGAATTACATCAGCGACTGCCATTTCCAATACCACGGTCAATGCCTCTGTTGGTAACTATTCGATTATACATAGTTCTCATCTTGAAATTTTCGCCTATGGCATTGATGAGAATCGTGCCGTAACTTCTGCTGGTGCAGGGGGTGTTGTCGGGGTAGCCGCAGCTCGTCCACAGACGATCAACAACAGTAGTACAACTGCTTCTATAGGAGCACATACGTTTGTCGATCTAAGCGGATCTAGTGTCGGGGACCTTGATGTTAAAAGCTTTCATCGGGCGCTTTTTGGTACCAATGTGCACGCCAGTGCCTACGGGGTCTTGTCGGGGGCAGGTGCAGATGCTGATAGTCGTGTAAATGCCACTGTGACAACCTCGATAGGTAGCAGGGCTAAAATCCTTGCTAGAGACATTGACCTGCTTGCGACAAACCGCATAGACGGTGACAGTTATATGAAAGGCAGCACCGGTGGTGTTGTCAGTGCTGCCGGGGCTGATAGTGACACGCTTATAGCCCTTGATACCGAAGTTATTGTTGGTAGTTATGCGAGTCTTGAGGTAATTGGACTTAGCTCAAATGACGACAATTTTAATCTTGCAGCGCTGAATATCCTCAACGTTACCGATGAGGTGATTTTTGCCACAGCCGGCGTCCTTTCAGGTGCTGGGGCTGACCTCACTATTAAGACGACCAAGGATCTTGCTAAAGTAACAATCGGTAGCAATGCCAAGCTGATGGGTGTTGGTGCTATGAACCTTACAGCCAGAGGGCAGGGGAACCTGCATGGCACCGTATCGGTTGAAACCTATGGTGCTGGCACGGTTTCGGTGGGTACGACCCATGTCGAAATCCATCCTGACAATGTGATCGAAATTGGCCGAAAAGCACACCTTCGGTCGTTGGGAGATCTTAATCTCTCTGCCGGTCGGTCCACCGATGCTGGCTATGAAAACTATTCAGATATTTATACCGTCGAAGCCCGCTGGGATGGTTTTGCTGGCTCTGCAATTCCAATTTCCGATGTCGAAGCCAAGGCATTTGCCATTCAGGAGAACCACGTTGATGTAAAGACAGAGGCCCTTCTGCAGACTGGGCGTCAGGCAAATCTCTATGCCGATAATCTTGGTTTGGTTTATTTGACCGGAAAGGCCAAGGCGGTAAGCTGGGTCAGCGAAGCGGCTGATGGTCTCAATTCTTTGCTTGGTGGTGGTGGTGATGAGCAGTTTGAAGGCAAGGAACTGGCTGAATCCCATGGCTATGTTCATGTCGACGGCACCATCGAAACCGGTCTTACCCGGCACCAGACCCTGCATATAACGGATTGGACTGTGACCCCCATCTATGGCCTGGACTCCGATGGACATTCTATTATTGTTGATCAGGAGGTGACTATTACTGCCACCTCTGATCTAGGAATAACTTACACCACCAGTTTCAAGGATATTGACAGTGATATGGTGCAGTCCCTGCAACAGGCTGAGGCAATGCTGGCTGAGTATGGTGGGAGTAATGGGACTCTGAAGATTTTTTATCAGGGTGAGATAGCGCGCCTTAAGGCCGCACTTGACGCAGCAGGACTTGGTGAAAAGGTAGTGTCCCCTAACGGGACTGAGACCATGGTGTATCCCAAAAAATCGGTACTGACAATTACAGTTGGTCCAATCTGGGCCCAGGCTGGTGTTATTGATGTGCGCTCGGATGTGTTCAGCGGTGACGGTACGTTTATTGCCCCCAATGATGTTACCGTCGATATCATAAATGATACTCCCGCCTTTCTGGAGCTGAAGGGGATAACTATTCCCGATACCAATGGAGGTCTTTTCTTTAACGGTAGGTTGGTCGATGATGGGCTAGAGGATATTAAGGCTGAAAACCGGATTAACGCCAATCTTGATAATGCTCAGGGGTATACGGGTGTTGATTCTACCCTCACTCCAGGGGTTGTCTCCTTTGATCTTTCTGGGCTCGCTGATCCCGCAGTGACCAGTCCGAGTATCGTTATTAAGAATACGCTCAATGTTAAATCGGTATCGCCTCCGGGTCTTGGTACCTATGCGTGGCCTGATATCACAGTGCTGGGGCCATCTGACGGAGGCATGGGGATTTATAACGATGGCGGCTCAGTTTCTTTTTCAACCCCTGACAGTGGCAGAGGATCCATCCGTTTTGAGGGAACGGTACGGGCCAAAGATATTACGGTCATCGCAGGGGGCGACGTTTTCATAAATGGTCTCACGTCCTATGCCGTAAATGGTGAACCAGCGAGTAAATTGGGCGAGGCCACCGGTGGTACAACCGGCAAATATGGAGCAGGAAATGCAACCGGTGCTGGTGTAAAAAAGGCGAATGGTTCAGCGGTAAATACAGTTGTTAATGATTTGGCTAGACTGCCCTATTCAATGTATGGCGACAGGATTCATATTGACGCCGAATATATCAACATCAACGGTATCATACAGAGTGGCAGGGACTCGTATTCTATCACTATAGATTCGACGACCTATGCGGAAGCAATGGCGCAGATTCATAAAGGAAAATCCGGACGTATCTATCTGCAAGAGGCCTCTAAGGCCAGTGATGGTCTTGACATTTATTTCAATTCCGCCACCGGGCAGTTTGAGGTGGGTGCGCTGAAGACCAGTGGTGGCTATATAGAACTCATTGGTAATATTATTAGCACCGGTAGCGGTGAAATTAAATTACTGGGTGGATATGCAGGTGTAACCATTAACAATGAGACAAACGTAGATGTTTTGGTTAACGAACTTGATGTCTCCCAGCGTGGGCAAGGAACCCTGATCATAGTCGATAAGGCGAATGGTACCCCGGCAGATACGGCCGTCCTGGACTCGGATACGGCAAGTTCGTACACATCACTGTACCAGTGGACTAAAAATGGCCTTGAACTGACCACTAACGGTTCCAATGACTCGGCCCATGTTGGTACATCAACCACTCTGACCGGTGATACATTCAGCTATCAGCCGAATGAGAAGCTCCGCTATGGCTGGACGACGGTGGTGACGAGCCAGGAAACACACTACAAATACGTCAAGAGCGGCAGTTGGCTTGGGGTTGTACCCGATTTTTTACAGAGTGCCCATATTAAATGGGATAAAACGGTAACGGCAAGTCCTCCAACCTACGCAGGAACCGGACCGTACTACTACTTTGATAACAGCAGTAATTCTGATGCTGATTACACTTTTGATAAATCTTCTAAGACAGTGTCTTCAGGCAAAATTATCAGGTATTGGCATGATGACCACTGGACCTGGTACGGTAGCCACGTCTATGAATCAAAGTATAGGCAGGTTGAGGGGGTAGAAGACTATTTTACCCATACCCTTAATGCCCATCGGCCGATCACCATCAACTATATAGGTGATGCGCAGGGTAGTGTTACTATCCACTCCACGGGTGGTGGAGATGTGCTTCTCGTTGGTGCAGTTATAACCACCGCGGGTACTATTGCCATAGATTCTAATGGCGCAATTGAATCTGTTAGTGACGGCGCGTATCTGGCAGGCAAGTATATAAGCCTTGAAGCCGAGAAAAATATCGGTACCAAACAGCAGGCAATAACCATCAATCTTACAGATCCGAGCGGTAACTGGATTGGTAGTGAAGGTATTGTTGCTGTTTCGGGTAGCGGTGACATCGTTATCACCGAGTTGAGTGGTGATATGTACCTTAACTCAGTTAGTGCTACAGACGGTGATGTGGTCCTTACAGCGGATGGGGCGATTAAGGTGGCCCATGATACGGCAACGACCTACCATGGCGGAACCGTGACTGGTGCCTCAATCACTCTTATTGCAAAGAGTGGTGGTATCGGCAATGGTAATAGCGCAAGTGATCCGTATCTTGTCATTGATTCCGGAGTCAAGGTGACGGGTACAGCGGCTACAAATCCGACCTCTAGCGTTATGGTGTCCGCCACCGGTGATATCTATCTACAGGAAGCGGCTGGCGATCTGCGGGTCGATCAAATTACCTCCACGGGTGATGTCTACATAGATGTTGTGAACGGTGATGTGCTCGATGCAAATGATTTTCAGGAGCGGGACGATCGGACCTATAATGAGTTGAAAGGCGGCGTCTGGGGTGATTTGCAGTTGGTTGGTGACGACGCAAATGCCAAGGTAGCTGATACCATTAATGCCTTTGAAGCGAGTAAGGAAAGGGAATACCGTAGCTATTGGGTTTATAGAAATCAGCAGTCGGACTCTTCGGTCTACGACGGTAGTCATCGGGTGACGTTAACCCAAGGGGAAGAGGATTTTTACCGGCTAAAGCTGAACTACGATGATGCTGCTATTACCACCCTGGAAAATAAACGGACTGCGGAGTATCACACCTTACATTCACAGTTTAATGCCTACTTCACCGAGAAGGGTATTGCGATAGCGAACAGCTATGATCAAAATTTTGATTATGCTGTAACCGACGATGAAAAAGCGGCCCTCACCTCCTCCATAAAAATATGGACCGAAGAAGAGCTGCTGAACTTGGTTGGTGGCGGACTGCTGAAGTCGGTAACCGACACTCAAATCAACGTTGAGGCTGCAAATATTGTTGCCAATAACCTGACGATTTCTGCTGGTGGTTCCCTCGGAGAAACCGGGGAGCCCACCCAGATCTTGTTGGATGGCGATGGTTTTACCACAGATGAACGGGTCGCCATGGCGGCGGCTGAACGGGCGGATGTCTCGTATCTCAGTACCGATCTAATGAAGGTGACGGTTACCTTCGATGCTTCTCATGGGACCATGACCCGTCAAGACGGCTCTAATTGGAGTGGTTTTAGTGTGGGGATGAATATCATAATCCGGGGTAATACGGCAAATGCTACCGATGGGTTGAGTTATTACACCATTGGCGCAATTAGCGGTAATCAGATGACCCTCACCTCCGATTCCGTCCTCGTGTCTGAGGCTGGCAGGGAGGTTCAGATAGCGGGTGTAGCGCTTGATCCCACCTTTGAAACCCATGCCACCACTGAAGGGGTTGAGGTTACTTTTCAAAATAATGGTTTTAATTCAACCGGTCGTGTGGGTGATAGCATCACGCGTAACTCCGGTAGCTGGGTTGACGAGGGGTATGTTGTCGGTTCTTTGATACGTCTTAGTGGCTCGGCCAGCAACGATACCAACAGCTCAGAATGCTACAGGGTCGAGTCTGTCTCTGCACTGGTTCTGACCCTGTCGAGTAGGGCTGAACTTGTCCAAGATGACACTTCTGTAGCCGTTGTAATTGAGCGTGGCGATACCCCAGAACTTCTTTCCATACTCATAGAAAACCGTGATGATTTCAATGTCAATACCGGTGGTGTGGTGACAGTAAACGTGGGCAATGATGTGTTTCTTGGTTCGGCTCCGGTTGACTCCGTTGAGCGTCTGCTGAAGATTAACAGCATCGTCGCCGGAACAAGTAGTGATCCCGGTAACGTTCGGATTAAGGTCGGCGCAGGTATCAGCAATGGAGCTGCGGATGGCGTGGTTAACATTCAGAGTGGCAACCTGGTGTTGGAGGCCGGGGATGGTGGAATAGGTACGGCGGATAAGGCGTTTTATATGGATCTGTTTGGGACCAGTACTATAACCGCCAGAGCTACTGAATCAATCTATCTGCAGGAGCATAACAGTACGGGCAGTGCAGGCGATATGTATATCGAATCTATCTATTCTCAAACCGGTGTAGCAAGTCTTGGGGCAGATGGTTCAATAGTTGATGCACTTAATACCGATTTCACCAAGGTTAAGGCGGTCTCGATTATTTTCAATAGCGGTGGAACCATAGGTGAGGGCGGTACGATAGTCGATTATGTGGAAACGGATATCTCTTCCTTTGGCAGCCTGACGGCCACAGCCCAGGGCTCCATTTGGCTTGCAGAAACGTATAATGACATGAATGTCAATACTATTACTTCCATTTCAGGGGATGTGACTCTGGTGGCACATCAGTCCATCGTTGATTTTGTCGATGATTCGAGTGGTCTTGAGAGCCGACCAGAGGTAGATATCTCTGGGAATAATATATCTCTTACAGCACATTATGGTGGAATCGGTAATTCGGGCAATGATTTGGATATCGACAGCCATAGAAATGGCAGTGGAACGTTAACAGCTGAGTCTTTTCTTAACGCTTATCTCCTGGAAACCGAAGGTGATCTCTATCTGAATACGGTTTCCACAGGCGGATACGACAGTTCCTACACCGCTTTTATTGCTACTCCACTCGGATCCATCAGAAACGGCAGGGACAGTGGCGCCAATATCCTTTCAGGTAAGACCTACCTCTTTGCCGCCCAGGACATCGGTGCCGCAGGTAAGTCAGTTTTTACCGAAGTTGCCAACCTTGAAGGGCTATCGGCTGCTGGTTCCATCTGGATCGATAACTACGGTGCCATGATGATCGGGGGTGTGGTCGGTGATGATGCCGCTGCTCTGCGAGCGGGTGGTAGTATCACCACTGTGACACACAGTCCCCTTATTATCTCCGAAGACGTGATTGCTGAGACAGGTGATATCGTGAAAACGGCAACCGACGGCAGCGACACAACCACTGATTACCTGACAGTTGAAGCTGGTGTTTTGGTCCAGGCGAAAGCGGGGAATATCTACCTGAATGCTGGTGATGATCTTGAAATACAGGAAGGTGCACAGGTCCTTGCCCTCGCAGGTAACGTTTACCTTAATGGTGATTTCGGCGATGCGGATATCGGTGTTGGCAGCAATATGACCATCAGGGGTATTGTGCAGGGAATTAACATTGTGGTAACGGGTAACGGGGACGATGATAATATTTTCTTTGATACGACCAGCAGGACAACTGCAACGGGTCAGATCACAATATCTTCATTCGGTGGTAATGATACGATACGTATCAATCCTGCCCTCTTTGAGGGAAAGGCCATCGTTCTCGGTGGTGTGGGTGATGACAGCATCACAGTCACCGATCTGCATAGTAGAACAGACGTATTAACCCTCGACGGTGGGGCCGGTTCCGATGAATATACGGTGAATATCGCTGGGGAGAGTAATTACATTATCACTGTTGCAGACAGTGGTGCTGCAAATGATGGCGCTGATCATCTGACCATCAACGGTACCGCGAATAGCGATACATTCTTACTAAGAGAAAAATTTGTCGCCCATCTCAACAGTGCTGATAGTGATGGTCATTTCACCAACGTTGAACGTATCAACTATGATCATAATATTAATGCGCGGTTGCGGATCAATGGTCTTGATGGTGCGGATCATTTCTATAGTGACGATAACTCCAGTCTTACGACCCTTGATGGCGGTAGTGGTGACGATACCTTCCAGATCGGTCAACTTTATGCTGCCGACAGGATTGCGCCCTATGTCGCAAACGGTGATCAGATAATGACCATGGAAACAACCCTTGGGTTCTTGAGTATTGGCATGAGCCAGTCCATGGTTATTTATGGTGGTACGGGCAATGACAAGTTCTCTGTCTACAGTAACAAGGCCTTGTTGAAAATGTATGGGGAAGAGGGCAACGATGAGTTTGTTGTAAGAACCTTCCTAGAGAAAAACGGTAAGACGATCATCGGCGGTGGTGGTACTGATCTATTCGGCGGTGAAGGTGATGAGACCATCTTTTATTCGATCAACGCGCCAGTCGCCATCGATGGCGGCAGTGGTTCTGATAAGCTTGTTGCCCTAGGTTCTGCAGGAGATGATAGCTTTGTGATAACGAGTAAAGGTATCTTTGGCGCGGGGCTTAGCGTCGGCTTTGACAATATCGAAAGAACCAAGCTAGATGGCCTTGAAGGGGATGATACGTTCTACAATTTCTCGACTTCGAGTGATATGGTGACTCGCATCATCGGTGGTCTTGGTAGCGATGTCTTCAATGTCGGTGGTAATGTAACATCTCCCATCTATAGTATTGTCGGTTCGGGTAAAAGCGGCTACATCAATCACTCTGTTACCAGTGATGATCCTCAATACAACGGTATCTTTGTCGATGGGGTGCAGCTTAACGTCGGAGATAGTTCTAACGGTGCGGTGGTTGTTACTCCGGCTGGAGGACTCAGCGTGGTCGAAGACGATGCGACCTCCATTGCGAGCTATAAAATTAAACTCGATACTTTAATCCCGGAAGCGGCATCTATTGCCTATATAACTGTATCGGCAATCAGACCGACCACAGAAGAAAAGGACCGGGATGTAACTGCGAGTACAGTGCTGGTTTCACTTGATGGAATTAACTACAGCGAGTCCCTTGTTCTTACCTTTGACTCGGCGCTAAACTGGAATGACAGCTACGTTATTTATGTTAAAGCAGCATCCGATACTGCGGCGGAGGGGATGAGAACTGTACTCTTAAATCATTCGATTATCGTTGAGGCTAAGGATCCTTCAAGTGTCACAGAAGATCAGCAGAAGGCACTTGATAACATAAGCAATATCTACATGCCAAATGTGGAAGTGGACGTGCATGACGATGACAAAGCTGATCTTATCATTACGGAAGTTGTGACTGGTTCGACCGTAGTTGAAGGAGGGCTGACGGATGCTATCACAGTCTCTCTAACCAAGGCACCGAAGGCTGGCGAGACTGTAACCGTCACCCTGGGCCATGGGGATGAGATAAGCCTCAACACAACAACCCTTATCTTTGATAGTTCCAACTGGAATATGGCTCAGACCGTTACTGTTGCGGCTGTTGACGATAGTCTGCCGGAAAATCGTATGCGTGAGTTGATCAATTTTACGGTGGTCAGTTCTGATGCGGGATCGACTTTCAATGACAGTGAGCCTGAGGCTATTGAGGTTGTGGTTGAGGATAACGATCGGGGGGGCGTCCTGATTACTCAGACAGATGGCTCCACTTATGTGAATGAGTCTCAAGCCGATAGTTACTCGCTTACCCTGCAGAAAGCCCTAGGTGACGGCTCTACGGTAACGGTGGACCTCTTGTCTGATGGACAGACCGTGCTGACAAGTGATGATTCGCGATTTGATGCCGCAACCCAGACGGTAACGTTTACGGCTGCTAACTGGAATATACCAGTGCTTGTACAGATTAACGTCAATTTGTCAGGGTCGAAAGACGGGTCTATAGTGCAGAAATTCAGCCTGCAGCCGCATACCGTTGATCAGATAAAAGGGCCGTTGATTATAGAAGGTGGTGTACCGGCGGACAAGGATAGGACTTTAAACGAAGCGGTTCTGCTGCCAAGCGAAACGGATGAGATTCTGACTACAACCAATATTAATCTTGACGAGTCAATTCAGACAGACGTGCTGAATGTGTTCAACGATGGGTCTGTCTCGGAGGATACTGGTGTCATGACCGAGTCAAATATTTCGGGTCTTGGAATGGGTGGTAGTCTCACCATTAATCTAGGTTCAGAGTTACATCCGGAAGATGTAACCTTTGCGGGTGGCATCAGCTACAGTGGTTTTGAAGTAGTTGAGATCATGCTAGGTCAGAACAATGATGACTTTACCGTCGAGAGCACCATGGCCCATAGCATTACCACGGTCCATGGTGGCGGTGGCAGTGATAAACTGACCGCAAATATCGGTGCTGATGATGGCGTTCTTATCCTCTTTGGCGATACCTCACAAGATGGTAGCAGATACGACGCTGATATCTCTACTACTACAACTGCTTTGACCGGTGGAGCTTACAAATTCACTAATCCTGGTAACGACATTATCGATGCCAGCGGCTCACTTTCCTCGGTAACCATATATGGTGGCAGCGGTGACGACATTATTTACGGTAGTCAGGTGGGCGACAATCTCGCTGGTGGTTCCGGGAATGATGAAATCCATGGTCTTGGCGGTGATGATCACATTTATGGTGATAGTGGTTTTAATGTCGATGTCTCTACTAAGTTAGATCTGGCGGGGCAGATTCTTACTGTTGTCAATGAACCGGCAGCGGCAGATACTGTTGGTACCCATGATCTTTTGACGGCCGGAAAGGATATACTTTTTGGTGGTAGCGGAGATGACATTATTTTCGGAGATTTTGGTGAAATAGAACAAGTCGCAGGAATCCAGCGTATAACAACCCTGGGCAATATAGTTGCCATGAGAAGCGTCAATGATAAAAAAGGTGACGATGACATCATCGATGCTGGTACTGGCGCTGATATCCTTTTCGGTGGTGGTGGTTCTGATACCATAAACGCTGGTGAGGGTGATAATATCGTGCTTGGCGATACAGGCGTTGTTAGCCTAGCAGGTGGCAAGGTGTTGAGTATTGAAGCCGATAGTAATCCCGGCGGTGGCGATGACACAATTATCACCGGGAGTGGCACCGATATCCTCCTTGGTGGTGGTGGTTCTGATAGCATAGACGCTGGTGAGGGTGATAATGTCGTGCTTGGCGATACAGGCGTTGTTAGCCTTGCAGGTGGCAGTGTCTCGAGTATTGAAGCCGATAGTAATCCCGGCGCTGGCAATGACACACTTACCTCTGGAGATGGGGACGACATCCTCCTCGGTGGTGGTGGTTCTGATAGCATAGAGGCTGGCGGAGGTGATAATATTGTGCTTGGCGATACAGGCGTTATTAGCCTTGCAGGTGGCAAGGTGTCGAGTATTGAAGCCGATAGTAATTCCGGCGATGGCGACGATATCATCACCACCGAGGGCGGTGCTGATATCCTCATCGGTGGCGGTGGTTCAGATCAATTGAACTCGGGTAATGGTAATGATACCCTATTAGGTGATGATGGATCTTTGCTTGTTTCAGGTACGACTCCATCGCGGATAGAGGTGTCAGGCCGCAGTGGCGGTAATGATCAACTCAATGGTGCAGGTGGCAGTGACATTCTCATCGGTGGTGCTGGGGCTGATATCTTGAAGGTAAACGGCAAAGACAATGTTGTTATTGGCGATACAGGAGTTATAACCCTCGCTGGTGGCAGAGCCACTATGGTGGAAGCCAATGGAGCTGGCAGCGGTAATGACCGAATCACCGGTAGCGGTGGTACTGATATCCTCCTCGGTGGCAGTGGCTCCGATAGCATAGACGCCGGTAACGGTGATGATGTTATAATTGGAGATACCGGAACGGTTACCCTGAAAGGCGGAGTTCCCGTCCTGGTGTTTGGTTCCGCAGAGTCGGGCGGCGACGACCAGCTCTCGGGTGGTAGTGGAGACGATATTATCGTTGGTGGCGGTGGTGGTGATACGCTTTCTGGCGGTGCCGGTTCGGATGTACTGTTTGGAGATGGCGGGAAGGTTGTTGTTCGTGGTGGACGATACCAGAGCATGGAAACTATCTCCTTTACAACAGGAGGAAACGACACTTTAGATGGTGGCAGTGGCGATGATTACATCTTTGGTGGTGCGGGTGCGGATATCTTGTATGGAGGTTCTGGCAAGGATATTTTGCTTGGTGACAATGGCCGAATTTACCATCCGTCCATAGATACATTGATCGCTTTGACCAGCGGATATTTTATTGGTGGTGATGATAGTATATATGGTGGTAGTGGTAATGATATTATGTTTGGTGGCAGTGGCTTTGATACCTTTTATGGTGACTGGTCCGAAGATGTCATTTTCTCAGATTATGGGCGAGTCGTGATAGTTGACGGTAACTTTACCCGCCTCGAATTTGTCGGCATGGGGCAACTCAACCCCATTGCATACGAGTTGTTTTCATCCTATAGTGGCGTTGAATCCTTCGCTGGATTGAGCAGTCAGAGCGGCGTAAAAGATGTTCTAACCACCGCAACAGATCAACTTACTGTCGATGAGGTTGCAAGGAAATGGGGATTGCGGAGTCATCTCGATCGAATACAACACGGTGGAGCTAATGTGCTTGGGCCGGAAGGGCTTCTGGGGTATTATGCGACTGTAGACGACATCCTTACCCAGGAAAAAATGTCTTCACCAAATACCACTGATGTGCCGGAGAAGGTGAGTGTACCGCTAGAGGGCCAAGGTCGTCAACGGGCGGTTGAGAGTTCCAGCGATGGGGACGCTAAACGGCAGGTTTTGCAGCTTAAACAAGAAGGCCCGGCGGCGATGGAGGCGATGGTTGCAGGACTTGTTGGTTGGTCAATGAAGGGCGGCAAACAATCCCGTGGGAAAAAGAGTTTGGGTAAATCAGAGATGTCGCTAGTGCTACAGCCCAAAGAGAAGAGCTGGCGCTGGGATGGACAAAATCTTAAAAAAGAAGACTCGGGACGAAAAATCTCCTGGTATAAAAAAGAGAGTCAGCTGATACCTGTTGTCTTCTCAACGTTAGACAGGCAGAAAAAGGTAGCACAGAAAAGACAGATTGGTGGATAACAAGAATATGCAGGGTAGTTAGACAAGACCATGCACAAACCAGTTTTTAATAAGGTATAAAAAATAGAGGTTTATATGAGTGAGAAAAAAGAAGAGACTACACAGGAAGTAACAAAAGAAAGCCAGACAGAGCAGGGACAGGCTAAAATTCGTTGGGATGGTTCAAAAATGCGTTCTACCTATGCCAACGTCTGTAATGTCTCTAGCACCAGGGAAGAAGTTACCCTGCTTTTTGGTACTAATCAGAACTGGCATGCGGGACAGACCGAACTTACTGTTGAACTATCCGATAGGATTACGGTAAATCCCTATGCGGCAAAACGTCTTTCTATTCTTCTCGCCAATACCATTGCCGAGTATGAAAAGCGTTTTGGAGATCTGCAGCTTAACTTGCCGGAAAAATCGGAGTAAGTAACCAGATCGGTAGCTTAAAGCCCGGAACGCTAAGCGTTTCGGGTATTTTTTTTCTTTTTGCTGTAATGAAATGTGTCTAACAGTACAGTTGTATGTGCCGCAACAAGAAACTCCCCGAATTTCGGACAAGTTAATTTTAAAAGGGCCATCTCTGTGTATTCTACGGAGTTAAAAGGCGACAGAAAATATGGATAGTGCAACGTCCCTCTCAGCAGAGGAGATTCAGCAGGATAGTTCTCAACGATGGCAGTTATTTATAGATGCCGAAAATGAGGAAGACTATTTTCAAAACTGGCTCTCCCTGCAGTGTGATCTCGTTGGTACTGCTCTTCAGGGTGTCTTGGTCGTGGGCAACAGTGAAAATCAGTTCACCCCGGCTGCTGTTTGGTCCGCATCAACGGTGGCAACCGAGCGGCTTTCTGCTGTTGTGGAACGGGTGTTGGCTGAACAAATTGGTTTGCTTGTTGAACTGAATGATGGGGACCTTTATGCTGCCGCCTATCCGGTTATTATCGACGACAAACTTTTCGGGGTCATAGCTCTTGAGATTCAGGCTGAATCACCCCAGGAACTGCAGCTAGCGATGCGCCAACTGCAATGGGGGACATCGTGGCTTGAGTTGTTGGTTCGTCGCAATCAGCTAGAAGATGACAGGGCCTTGCAGCAACGGCTGAAATCCGCAGTCGATCTGCTAGGCGTTACTCTTGGAGAAGCCAGCTTTGTTGGTGCGTCGCTGGTCTTTGTTACTGAACTGGCGGCCGCATGTGATTGCGAGCGGGTTAGTTTTGGCTATCGACGGGGGAGTAAAATTCAGCTCGAAGCGGTTTCGCACAGCGCTGAATTCAGTAAGAAGATGAACCTGACCCGTGCCATCGAGCGGGTGATGGACGAAGCTATTTTACAACGCTCAGAGGTTACCTATCCTGAGTCAGAAGGTGACCTTCTTATAACCAGAGAGCATGAAGCTCTTTCCCGTCAGCAGGCAATGGCCTCGGTGGCTACCTTCCCGCTATTTCACGACGACAGGTACTATGGCGCGCTCACTTGCGAGCGGGGGGCTAATAAGCCGTTTTCCACAAGGGACGTTGAGTTCATCAGGGCTGTGGTCACCCTTGCGGGGCCTGTTCTGGAGTCTAGATATAAAAATGATCTTAGCCTTAGTGTGGTGCTATGGAAGGGCTTAGTCAGTCAATTTAAGGCTATCTTCGGTCCCCAGCATCTCGCTAAAAAAATGGTAGTTCTTGTCCTTGCTGCTGCCATTGGCCTGTTTTATAACTCCCACGGTGAATACCGGCTTAAAGCAGATGCGAAGCTTGAGGGCGCGATTCGTAGGGCGGTGGTGGTGCCTTTTGCAGGCTATTTGGATAAGGCCCCTGTTGCTGCTGGGGATCTGGTTGAAGAGGGGGAACTCCTTTGTTCTCTCGAAGATCGTGATCTACGGCTTGGGAGACTGGCAAAACTTAGTAAATACCGGCAGATGAAACGGCAGTATCAGGAGTCTGTTGCCAAACATGACCGGGCACAAGCGGTGATTATTCGCGCCAAGATGGAGCAGTCCCAGGCGGAGCTTGAACTTCTGGAGATAAAGCTTGAACGAACGAAGCTGACGGCACCTTTTGCCGGACTTTTGGTAAGTGGTGACCTGAGTCAACGTCTTGGCAGTGCGGTGGAGCAGGGGGAGATCCTGTTTGAGCTGACGCCTCTGGATGCCTACCGCATTATTCTCAAGGTTGATGAAAGGCGAATTGGTGATGTTATGCCGGGGCAGAGTGGTACGCTTGTCCTCTCGTCACTTCCCCAAGAGAAGTTCAGTTTTGTTGTAAAAAAACTTACCCCCATAGCTCGGGCAGATGAAGGGCGAAACTATTTCAAGGTAGAGGCGGCGTTGACAGAACTCAATGAAAAGCTGCGACCGGGGATGGAAGGAGTCGCCAAGATTGATATCGATTCGAGGCGGCTGGTGTCTATCTGGACTCGGGATTTCCGTGAATGGCTCCGTCTGTCTATTTGGGCTTGGTTTCCCTGATATGCTGGTGTTAGACTCGATTATAGCAATGGTCCAGATCTTTGGCCTGGCACGACTTGGTAGGAGAACGAGATGAGCGAATCCCTTTTCAGTCGTTCCTGGTACCGGGTCGCGCCACTCAAGCCGCGATTGCGAAGCCATGTGCAGATGTATAAACATATGTACCGTGGGGAAGACTGGTATGTGATTCAGGACCGGTTTACCGGCCGGCATCATCGTTTTTCTGCGGAGGCTTACCAGATCATAGGTTTTATGGATGGTGAACGTACCCTTGGTGCTATCTGGGACCAGGCGTGCAAAAATATGGGCGATCATATGCCAACCCAAGACGAGGTCATCGGCTTGCTCGCCCAGTTGTATCGGTCGGACCTGCTGCACTCCTCGGCCCTTGCCAATATCGCAGATCTTGAACAGAGAAAAACAAGCGGTAAGCGAAAACGCCTCCTTGCCTCGGTACGCTCACCCATGTCTATGCGCCTGCCGCTGCTGGATCCGGACCGTTTTTTAAGCAAAAGTATGTCGATAGTTCGCCACTTTATGGGGGTACCGGCACTGCTTGTGTGGATTTTTACCGTCTTTATTGCATCTGTACTTGCGGTAATGCACTGGCCTGACCTTGCCAACAACTTTACTGATCAGGTGCTGGCACTAGAGAATATTTTTCTTGTCACTCTTATTTACCCGGTAATCAAGGTGCTGCATGAGTTTGGGCATGCCTATATGGTGAAAAAATGGGGTGGGGAGGTGCATGAGATGGGTGTTATTTTCCTCGTCTTTATGCCGATACCATATGTGGAAGCCTCATCTTCACTGGCCTTTGAAGAAAAATATAAGCGTATGTTTGTTGGTGCCGCTGGAATTCTCATCGAACTGTTTATTGCTTCAATTGCCTTGTTCGTGTGGCTTAGTGTAGAACCTGGGCCAATACGCATGGCTGCATTTAATATTATGCTCATTGCCGGTGTTTCTACCTTGTTGTTCAACGGTAATCCGCTGCTCCGATTCGATGCCTATTATGTGTTGGCCGACTTTTTAGAAATTCCTAATCTTGGCCAGAAGTCCAGTCGCTATCTCGGTTATCTCTGCCAGCGTTATCTTCTTGGTATACGGGGGCTTGATCCGCTTACAACCACAGTGGGAGAATCCTTCTGGTTATTTGCCTATGGCATTGTCTCGTTTTTTTACCGGATTTTTATTTCTTTTCGTATCATCTTGTTTGTTGCGGGTAAATTCTTCTTTGTCGGACTGGTTCTCGCACTCTGGGCCGCGGTGGGCATGATTGTCATGCCCATTTCCAAAATGGTTGTTTTTGCAGTGAAAAATCATAAAATGAAAAGCAAAAGGCTACGTTTATTTCTCGTCATTATTCTGCCGATACTCTTGTTCTTAGGCACTGTGCTGTTTTACCCTCTACCTTCCTACACCGTCTGCGAAGGGGTGACGTGGCTTCCTGATGAATCAAGCTTACACGCGACGTCTTCTGGTTTTGTTAAGGAGATTTTAGTTGATAGCGGGGCTTGGGTAACGGCTGGCACGCCATTGATTCGGTTTAGCAATGACGAACTGGTGATGCAGAAGCGATTGATTAAGGCCAAAAGAGACGAGTTTCTGGCCAAGTACGACCTGAGCAGGCAGAGAGATATTAATGAGGCGATGTTGTTCAAAGAGGCCCTGATTCAGGTCGAGGCTGAGTTGGTCGAGGCTCGGCAACGGGTCGATGAGTTGATCTTGAGTGCCTCCGATGACGGGTTCTTTATTCTTGAGCAGTCCGAGGACATTAGGGGCAGGTACTACCGTCGTGGTGCAAATCTTGGCTATATTCTCGATCCCGAAAAACTCTACCTGCGGGTGGTGGTGCCCCAGGCGGATATTGAAAATGTTCGCAGTGATACTGTAGATATTGAGGTACGTCTTGCCGGAGATCTCAATGCTGTATCTCCTGCTGAAGTCGTCAGGGAAATTCCTGCTGGAAGCAGGGAATTGCCAAGCCTTGCTCTGAGTACGCTAGGAGGTGGCCCCTTTGGTCTTGATCCCCGGGAAAAGCAGCGTCCAATGGTGCTTGAAAATCTGTTTCAGTTTGAGGTTCATGTGGATCAACCGCTACAGGCACATGTGCAGGAGCGCGCCTACGTCCGGTTTGAACACAGTCCTGAACCAATATCGAGGCGATGGTATCGGTCTTTTCGACGCTTGCTACTCAGCCATTTTGGCTTCTAACTATGAAAACGCCATTTAGTACACCTATGCCGCCGGTATGTCACGATCAGCGGGTGGAAAAAACAGATCGAATTAATAGCAGGTTTGAAGAATTTTCCCATCAGCTGTCCGGTCGGTTGTGTCGGGTCTTTTCTGGCAGAAGGTCGATCCAGACAATTGTTGCGCGGATAGAAGCTTTAGCGGCAGAATTTCGCAATTACAGTCAGGATGAACTCGATGAGAAGAGGGCCGCTCTGCGTGAAGATCTACTTGAAAAAGGCTTCATAGATCCAGTAATTGCAACCAGTTTTGCCCTTATCCGTGAGACAAGTAGCAGGGTTATGGGCATGTCTCACTTTCCCTGTCAACTCTTTGGTGGCCTGGCTATGCTGTATGGCAAGGTGGCGGAGATGGATACAGGTGAAGGCAAAACCCTCACTGCAACTCTTGCGGCTGCCACCGCAGCTCTTGCCTCAATCCCTGTACACGTGGTCAGCGTCAATGATTATCTGACCGCAAGGGATGCGGAGGTTATGGAACCGCTTTACCGTGCCCTTGGCTTGCGGGTGGGATGTGTGACTCACAATATGCAGCCGGAGGAAAAACGCAGTGCCTACGGTTGTGATATTACCTATGTTACCAACAAAGAGCTGGTATTTGATTACCTTAGGGATCGGTTGACTCTTGGTGATCGCACCGATGCCAGATTGTTAAGGGCCGAATACCTGCATGCAAAGGAACATCGCAGCGATCGATTAATGATCCGTGGCCTCTATTTTGGCATTATTGATGAAGCGGACAGTATTCTTATTGACGAGGCGCGCACCCCGCTTATCATCTCGGGAAACGGGGGAGAGGATGAGGAAAAAGAGTTTCTTGGCCAGGCGCTAGAGGTCGCCCGGGAGCTTGAGGAAAAAAAGGATTTTCGCATTGATCGGCAACTCAAAGATTTACGGGTAACGGAGTCCGGACGCGAAAAAATCGAGTCAATGGCTTTGGAGCTTGGTCCGTTGTGGAATGGGTTGGTTCGCCGAGAATCAACAATCCACAAAGCTTTGCAGGCGCTGCATCTGTTTCATCTCGATGAGAACTATATCGTTCGTGATGGAGAAATCCAGATCATTGATGAATTCACCGGTAGAGTGATGGAGGGTCGTTCCTGGGAGCAGGGTTTACATCAGTTGATTGAGCTCAAGGAGGGCTGCGAGCTGTCAAGCCGCCGAGAGACCCTCGCGAAAATAAGCTACCAGAGGTTTTTTAGGCGTTACCTGCATTTGTCTGGTATGACAGGGACGGCGCGGGAAGTTGCAGGAGAACTCTGGACAGTATATAATTTACCCACTCTGAAAATACCGTCAAACAGACCCCGTAGGCGCAAACATTTACCGGATGTCGTCTTTTCCTGTGAAGATGACAAGTGGCGGGCAATAACTAAACGAATTGAGGTTCTTCATGCCCAGGGGTGTCCGGTTTTGGTGGGCACCCGCTCTGTTAAGGCGTCTGAAAAGCTATCAAACTATATCGTTGAGTCCGGCGTGCCCCACCGGGTGCTGAACGCCAAGCAAGATTCCGAAGAAGCTGAAATTATCCAAAATGCTGGCGAAGTCGGTGCGGTGACCATCGCCACCAATATGGCGGGCAGAGGCACTGACATCAAGATCTCTTTGCAAGGGCAAGAACTCAACGGGTTACATGTGATCTCAACAGAGCGGCACGAGGCGGCGCGCATAGACCGCCAGCTTGCCGGACGGGCGGGAAGACAGGGAGATCCAGGAAGTTACGAGGCGATACTGTCTTTTGATGACATGCTGTTTACAGGTCGGCGAGGCCGGTTGATGGCTAGGATTGGTCGGCTTATACCCCATTCTGATCGTGGGCTTGGGGCAGTTCTCTCACGCTGGCTCGTGAATAGAGCGCAAAAACGCATTGAGCGATATCATGATAAAATGAGAAAGGAGCTGTTTCGGCAGGATCAGGCTCAGGGGAGCTTGCTGTCCTTTTCTGGTCATCTGGAATAGCAGTTATTAACTGTGGAATGTATCTATTATGAAAACTATTATAAACTTGATTTTACTCAGCACCCTCCTACTACCATTGCACGTTCTAGCTGGTGATGTGCCACCCCTAGAGGGTATTGTTGAACCCAACGACCTCGTTGAGTATAGCAGTCAGGTCCCAGGGATTCTTGAAAATGTACTGGTTGAGAGGGGGACTTGGGTTAAACGTGGTCAGATTATAGCCAGACTCAAATCCGGGGTGCAGAAGGCTGCGGTGGAGCTAGCCCAAGCTCGGGTTGATTTTGGTAAACGAAAGCTGCTGCGAAATGAGCAGCTTATAAAGAGACAGCTCATTTCTATCCATGACCGGGATGCCATTGAAACCGAGGTGACGTTTGCTGAACTTCAGCTTACTGAGGCGAAAGAACAGCTCGCACTACGTACCATAAGAAGCACGATTGATGGTGTGGTTGTCGATCGTTTTGGTTCTCCGGGGGAATATGTTGGTGAAGATCCGTTCCTGGCTATTGCCAGTATTGATCCGTTGTCTGTGGAGGTGGTTGTCCCTGTCAGATACTATGGGGCGATCAGAGTTGGGGCAAAGGCGGTCGTGGAAATAGAGTCACCGATTGTGGGTAGTTACAAGGCCAGTGTTGTGATAGTCGATCAGATTATCGATGCCGCCAGTTCAACCTTTCGGGTTAGACTAGAGCTTCCCAACCCAAAGAAGAAGGTACCGGCTGGGGTGAAGTGTCAGGTGGTGTTTTAAACGACAATTGACAGCCTCCTGGTGGGGTAGAAAGAGCAAACTCCCCGTCCTGAGCTGATAAAAGTACAGTGCTTATTGGGGCTAGGGGGCTGGAGGCTTTTCTATGAGTCCGGGTCGTAAGCCGCTGTATCCTTAAACAGTTCTCTGCCAATGAGCATTCTCCTTATCTCACTGGTGCCAGCCCCTATTTCATAGAGTTTTGCGTCCCTTAGAAATCTGCCGGTTGGGTAGTCGTTGATATAGCCATTACCACCAAGGCATTGTATTGCTTCCAGGGCCATCCAAGTAGCCTTTTCAGCCGAGTAGAGAATGACAGCTGCGGCATCTTTTCTGATTGTGAAGCCACTATCTGCGGCTCTTGCGACCGTGTATACATAAGATCTACAGGCGTTCCATGTGGAGTACATGTCGGCTAGCTTGCCCTGCATGAGTTCAAATTCTCCGATGGCTTTGCCAAATTGTTTCCTTGTGTGGATATAGGGTAGCACCACATCCATACAACTCGCCATGATTCCTATAGGTCCACCAGCAAGCACAAGTCGCTCATAGTCTAGGCCAGCCATAAGCCCTTCCACACCTTTATCTACCTGGCCAAGAAGGTTTTCTGCCGGTATCTCACAATTATCAAAGACGAGCTCACAGGTAGAGGAACCGCGCATGCCGAGTTTATCCAGTTTAGGGCTTGCAGAAAAGCCGCTCATTTTCTTTTCTACGATAAAAGCACTGATACCCCGATGTTTCTTTGTGGGTGATGTTTTGCCATAGGTGATCAGTATATCTGCATCGGTGCCATTGGTTATCCACATTTTAGTCCCGTTAAGGATATAGTTTTTTCCGTGTTTCCTCGCAGTAAGTCCCATGGCTACAACATCGGAACCGGAGCCAGCCTCACTCATTGCAAGGGCTCCAACGTGTTCACCGCTCACGAGTTTAGGTAGGTATTTATCTTTTTGGGCCGCTGTCCCGTTGAGCTTGAGTTGATTGATACAGAGGTTGGAGTGTGCGCCAAAGGCGAGTCCTACAGACGCGGAACCTCGGCTGATCTCTTCCATGGCGATAACATGCTCCAGATACCCCATGGCGGCTCCGCCGTACTGCTCTGGGGTTGTGATTCCCAAGAGGCCCATCTTGCCCATTTTTTGCCATAATTCCTTAGGAAATTCATCGTCTTGATCGATCTGAGAGGCCAGGGGTGCGATCTCTGTACGCACAAAATCCCGTAAAGATTCCCGCAGAAGGTTGACGGTTTCTCCCAGGCAAAAATTTAATTGAGGAAATGTCTTCATGGCTCTTCCACCGATGGGCCTTTTTGTCTATTTTGCATAGGTGAATCCCTCCGGAAGCTCTTGTGCCGGGGTGCCTTTAACCACCCACGAGAGGTCGAGGATCGTATAGGTTGGATTGACGCTTTTGAAAATGGGAACAACCCGCAAACCAAATTCTGGCTCCCCGATAGAGAGGTAACTCATCAGAATTGTCGCGACTCCTGAAAATTCAATATTTATAAATTTGATCGGTTTTTTCAGTACATTAAAAGCCCCAGATCTTTCGCAGACCATAAAGGTGTGAATTGTTGCCGTTGTCTTGGCAATCGAGGTGATATCCACGATCTTGTTCTTTGTTAAACAATCTGGGCAATGAATTCTAAAGGGCATGTACATTGTGTTCTTAGAAGCACAATCGCTGTGTTCGCAACGGCTGGCTAATAATTTGCCCTGGGGCAATGAGGCAAAGAAAATGGCTTCTCCACCATAGGCGTGTATATAGGTCATAGCCCTTGGCTTGGTTACTCCCATCAGTCTCCAGTTATCATCGGCGTTGCGTATGGGGGTATTGGGGCTTATGTGGTGGAAGTTGCCTGTGGGCTTATATTTGTTGTTTTGTACTGTTACCTGGCCAAAGATACTCATATCATACCTCTTCTATCAGATGATCCGGGTCCATCAGGATGGTTACTGTCACATGGGAGCCTACGCCGGCATGGCTGACAGCCATTCCTCTTTTAGCATTTTTAACCTGAAGGTTTGTCCAATCGGCCGGTTTTTGGCGGTTAAATTTCTTCCATAGAGCCTCGTCTCCGTGGAGCTCTTCCCAACGATTCCAAATATGTAGAGCAACCTCAAAGGCTTGCATAATGCCCGTTGCACCAACTGCATGCATACAGCCGATCAGACCACCAGAGAGGTTGGATGGTAGCTTGCCTGGTTCTCCGGTGAAAGGGTTGGTGTGGTAGCAGTCTCCAGATTCAACGTAATCGCGGCCGTAACCGTAGGGCCGGATGCCAATATCTTCATAGGTCTGTACATCACTGATGGTAAATGCGTCGTGGAGTTCAACAACATCAAGATCCTTCACAGGGTCGGTAATACCGGTCATACCGTAGCCATAATAGGCAGCCATCCGCGCCGCAAGAAAGCCTGTGAAGCCAGGGTATCTGTCTCCACCAGGGAAGCGTTCGCCGAGATCTTTGTATTGGTCAACACTCTCATTTGGTAACAGGGGAATATCAATAGGTAATCGATCGGCTGGGCGAAGGGTGTGTGAACCGGCAGCGACCCATATTCGGAGGGGCTTGTTTAGACTATTTTTTGTAAGGGTCGTAGCGGTAGCCTCATCACAGAGAATGGTACATGCCGCACCGACACTCATGAGACAACAGTCGAGGGCTCGTAAGGGGTAGGCCACAACAGGTGAGTTGAGTACATCGTCCACTGTTATATCCATTGGGGCTTGGGCAAAGGGGTTAAATCGTGCGTAACCGTGGTGTTTGACGGATATTTCCGCAAGTGTTTTTCGAAAGGACTCCTCGGATTTACCAAAAATCTGCCAGTAGCGCTGGGCCATGACGGCATAGTAGCCGGTGTAAATATGCCCTAATGGTGATTCCCAGTCTTTGTCCGCAGCACAGGAAATGAGAAAATTTCCTTCATCGGTGGGTACCTCATCCATCCTTTCCCAGCCCATTACCAACACACAGTCGGAATATCCTGAGGCAACGGCCTTCGTCCCTTCCCAGAGTGTCGATCCACCTGTGGCCCCACCTGTTTTAATACCGACATTGCCCAGTGGGTCTAGACCAAGTCGGTCATGGATCAGGGATTCTCCTAGGAGTTGATCACCAAAGTGATCGGCAAAATGTCCATAGTAGCAGCTATGGATGTATTGTTTGAGCTGGGCAGGAGACATTTCCAGTAGATTGGCAGCCATAATGAATGCCTCTATACAGAGCTCTTCTGTACGTTTATCTGGGATTGCCCTGTCAAATTTCGACTGGCCAGCGGTGACCATGTAGACAGGCCGCTGTAGTTGTGGGATTTTTAACTGTTGCCTGCTGAATCTAATCATCCCTCTATCTCCTTAGTATTAAGGTTCGGGTATTGATGTGTTTGTTACTTGATTCTCAGTAAAGATTGTAGCGATAATAAATCTTGCATGGGAGAGGCGACATTACTGTTGGATACACTTTTTTACTAAAGGCTTACAGTTGTGATATGGGAAAACAAGATGGTGCCGTTCAGAACGGTAATTAGCTAAGCTCATATTTTTAGTAAAATGCAAAATGTAGCTATCAAATAATCTTATCACATATCAAATTTATAGTGAAACGAGACATTTGTAATTGAGTTCTTGGTGTCAGGATGAGAAGTGTTGATACGAGGTGGTAATGGTGGGACGGTGGCCAGGTAAGACGTTACGGTATTGAGCGGTGGGCGGTGCTATTTGATTGGTATTCTGGGTGGAGTGACGGTGGAGGCGAGCCTTGTCGTTGGAGGTTGAGGGAGTACAATCACTACTGTTGATGGGGCAGAAAAACAGCAAAATAAAACTATTGGTGAGCTTGTTACGGTGATTATCGGGGTAGGGGGCGACAATCGTTGTCAGGTATCCACGATACCGTTGGTTTCAGTCTGTCTCAATGGTCGATGATGGACCATCGAGACAAAAAGGAAACTCATGAGATTAATATAAGAATACGCGGGCTATCTTCACCTTGCAAAAAAACATACGCTCTTAGTGGAACACTCGCTGGCATGTATTGAGCCTTTCCCTCGCGTCTAAGTCGTCTACCCATGAACTGTTTTTTCTCTGGGTTATGATGACGCAGACCCTATCATATTTATCCCAGTCACCGTTAGAATTTTGTTCAGCAGCTTTTTTAGGCGTTAAAGGTGATTTCTTAATTTGGTTCCTTTGATTCCCCATATTATTAATGTCCCCATTTAAAAAAGTAAAAATGTTAACGTCAATATATTGAAAACAAAAAGAAGAGTAAATAGGCAAGAGTACCTAGTCTGAGGTGGTATAAGTACCTAGTGGTATATAAAAACTACATTATAATAAGTGTATACAGTAGCCAGAAGTGTGGGGTTTGCAGGAAAAAATGTTTGTTTTACTGTGATATTTATTGTTTTGTGCTCTATCTTAAATGATACTAACATATAGATAGAGCGGTGACTACTAGTAGTTTTTTTCAAGACCCGCAAAATCAAAACTTTTTGCAAGGTTTTTTAGGATCGCTGAAGATTGTATAGCCGTACCTTCAAATGTGACCGATGTCTTGTCGCCGATTTGGAAACTTAGTGTTCCGGTCTGGTCATTACTGTTAAAAAAATCAGTTCCTGTGTAACCTTGTATTCGAATCTGCCTTGTTTGGCCGACGCCTGTTTCTTGTGTCAGGCCTGCAAAGAGTGATCCGAGTGCTGCAATGCTTGCCATTTTGCCTGTCACTCCTCCTATGGCGATATGTAAACTGATGGTGCCACCATCAATGTGACTATATTCTGCCGTTGCTCCAGCTGTACCTGCAAGTGAAGCTACCCCACCAATACCGCGGGATTGTTTGTGAATAAGGGTATATCCTTCGGGGGGCGTTGGGATAAATTTGAGCAACCCTGTTGCGGTGAGTTCGTTTATTTTTGCGAGGGCATAGTTAATTTCTTCAATAGCTTTTTTATAATTGCCATCATTGGTGAACCTTTGTGCGGTAGCGAGGCTTTCTACAACTTCTTCTTGTATGCCCTCGGCATAACAATTCATTGACAGTGCCAGGGCTAATGCTGCATGGAGAATAATTTTCTTCATGGTAGTACCTCGGGTTAAGTATGATGGATTATTGTAGGAAGTGGTTTTACTATTGAAAGCAACTGCTTAGATTACTGGTTGTCTTTGTTAGCTATTCTTTATCAACGTAATGAGTTGTCCATAGTAGTCAAGTAACAAATCTCCCGTACTCTTTATCGAATTTCCTAGTGCTACAAAACCATGTTCTTTCAGGATAAAAAACGTAATACCTTGACGTGCAAGAAGCAGGGCTGACTGTGCTAATTCTTGGGTTCCATAGTCGTGGAAGGTCTCTGTAGTCGGGATACCGAGGTTTACGGCATAGTCGTTGAGCAGGGTTGAGTGCCCATGTAAAATCACATTTATATGGGGGAGGCTGGTGTATATTTCATTGTGGAGAAAACTTTCAGACGAGGGCGTCGATGCGCCGTTTATTGAAAAGGTCGTGGTGCTGGCATCAAATCCAACGACCTCACAATAGTTGTTTTCTAGCAACTCTCTCGCTGGAAGCATCCCGGATTTAGTTATGATGAATGAAGAGGCCGCGGATCTATAGGACTGATTGCCATATGCTCCTTCTGGGTGGACCGGAGTGAGGCCAAGTTGAGAAAAGAAGTAGGCGAGCTGGTTAAGTTCTGTGAGGCGATGATCAAAAGAAAAACTATGATTGAGACGCTGAAAGTTGAACTTAACTCCTTGGTAGGTTTCCATGGCAGTGTGTTGTGTTATTTGAATAAGTTATTTTACTGGAAAATACCTTTTAAAGTGCGCTTTGGCAAGCTTGCCTCGGGGTCGGACCAAACTAATGGTTTGATATTACATTTAAAATACCTCTAAAACAGGCTTAATTCATGCTTAAACGTCCCTTTTGGGGGTCAAAAAGAGCGCTCTAAGGATCTTACGGACAGAAAATGTGTGTCAAAGGCAAGGGGTGTTTGATATTTGATTTGCTCTGGACTGAAAGCGCTTAAGCGTTGCACTTTTGTACACCAAATGTAGGATATTAAAAATCAATATTAGCGTGCTCTATCTTTAAACGCGACTCACTTGAGGGGTGGTATCACAGTTCAACTGTGAAGAGACAACTCGATATGGGCAGGTTCAAATATCTTTTAGTCCCTGCTGCGAATGAACTTGGCAAAATCTGTTTGTTAATAGAGAGTAACGCTTAATAATATTGGATATGTATTGATGAATTTGGAGCTACCAGTTTAGCCATTGAAAACACAGTTGTTATCCCTTTGGTTGTTCTTTTTGCAGCATTGCATTCTTACTCAGCTCTTTCTGGTGTTGAGTCGCCTGTCTATGAAGTACGGGGGGAAGAATTTCAAGGAAGCGAGAGAAAATCAAGCAATGTGGGCGAAAATGATAATCGTAGAATAAAGGTAGGGAATGATATATCCAGGTTAAATGTGCAATTCTATGTAGTGGCAATTGATAAAGTCATAGCGTATGAAAATGTTGGGTTGATATACGTATATCTATTTTAAGTTTACGGATATTTGATGAATAAATGTGTTATTTCGGCATGCTCCTGATCTGCTTTAGGTAAATTAATTTTGTTGCTGATTAGTAAGAATTAATGTCTGAAAATCCAAAGGTCAGACCTCGTAGCTAGTATCCACTGTGAGGGGTTTAGATTGGGTAAGGCTGTTAGAATGGTAAGTGTGCAACATTACGGCTTGTTTGGGCGGTATGTGTGCCTCCGTTTAATAATCATATTAAACATTATCACTGTAAGGAAGATTTGCTGAAGCAAATAGAAATAGACTTTTGGTAATAATAAAAATATCGATATTCTGTGCTCTCATAAAAATGAAGATTTACAAAGTGCAATTGATGTAATCACTAAAAAAAAAGGGAAAAAACAAAAAACGAATAAATTTTGACTGGGAAAGTCGCACCTTTTGAGCGGCTTATCTCAAAAGATATGAGGAGTTACGTCACAAGTAGGATTGGATATAAAAAATGAAAGGAATGTTCTTTGATCAAAATTGAAGATTTGATTGTCAATGGTCCGATATTTGACGTGTCAATACTTTGGTAGGGACTGTACCTTTTGCGCTGAACACTTGCGAAGAATTTTTTCAGCGTAAATTAATAATAATGAGGAGTTGATTGTGTTAAAAAACCTTACTCTTTCTGCGAAGATTACAGGGCAGTTAGTAATTCAAATAGTACTATTAATATTGTGTGGAATTGCTGGGATTTCCGGTTTAAGCGTAGTTTATCAAAACCAGGAAGACATTACACTTCACATGGTTCCTGGTATGAATTATCTCAGAGCTGCTTCTGTGGATATTCATCAAGCGCTTCTCGCTGAAAGGGTTGTTTGTGTAACTGACCCAATGACTGAGGAATATAGAAGCCATTTGAAAGATTATGAAAAAAATATGGGCCAAGCAGAAAAGCGTTATAAAAGTTTTCTACTCTTAAATAATGATACCAGCCTTAATAAATCAATTGAGAAATTTGAAATTGCATATAGAGCATGGGAACCTTTTTCCCGAGACATTGTAAGAAGGGCGGGGATTGAAAAAGGCAAAATGCCTCTACTTGCACTAAGCCTTGGAGAAGGTGCTGAAAGGTTTGATGTAATGGAATCTAGCTTAGATGAAATTGCAGACACTATTATGGAGCACATTATTGCAAAAACTGAATTGTCAGCAAAGAGTCACAGCTCCACGCGTATGCTTTTATACACTATTATCAGTCTATCAATAGTGATAGGGCTGGTAATCAGTTATGTTCTCTTTCGAACCATCTTCAGAACTCTTGGCGGAGAGCCCCAGATAATGGCAGTCATGGCCCAAAATATTGCTGAAGGTAATCTTCTTTCAACAATTACGGATAAATCTACAAAAGCAGTTGGCTTGTATGCATCGATGATAGAAATGTCGAATTATCTCCGTGGAATGATAATGAATCTGTCAAAAAATTCTCAAAAAGTTGCCGAGACATCTCAAAACCTGGCAAAAGTTTTCGATCAGTTGGCCTCTGGTGTGGAACAGACCAGTAATAAGTCAGCAACTGTTGCCACAGCTGTCGATGAAATGAGTGCGCATTCAAACACCGTGGCGGCAGCTGCGGAACAAGTGGCAAACAATGTTAACATTGTTGCCACTGCAGTCGAAGCTATGGCATTGAATATTAATGGAATTTCAGCAAATGCATATAAAACCAGTGAAATGACGGAAAAAGCGGCAGAAACATCTTCCATCGCGTCAGAACGGGTCAATGAGTTGGGAGAGGCAGCACAACAAATCACCAAGGTTACTGAAACAATAACGGAAATTTCAGAACAAACAAACCTCCTTGCATTAAATGCAACCATTGAGGCCGCAAGAGCTGGAGACGCAGGTAAGGGGTTTGCTGTAGTTGCCAATGAAATTAAAGAACTTGCTAAACAAACCTCTGAAGCCACATTGGAAATAAAAAAGCAAATTGAAAGTGTTCAGACCTCAACCGCTGCAACTGTTGATGGGATTAGACAGGTAAACCAATTAATTGGGGATGCTAATGCCATGAGTTCTACAATTGCATCTGATGTTGAGGAGCAAGCAGCTACCACGGCAGAAATTGCCACTAACGTTTCTCAAGCATCCACTGGAATTCAAGAAGTTACAGATAACATAGCACAAATATCTCAAGTGGCACGAGGCATCGCGACGGAGATCTCTGATGTTGATCAGGTCTCATCAGATCTGTACGATATTAATTTTAAGGTGAAGTCCAGTGCAATAGAGCTCAATACATTCTCAGATGCCCTCATAAAGGAAGTGAGCAAGTTTAAGTTCTAGTGTCTTATTAATTAGGGACATTTTAGATTACAGAGCACTCAATTATTGTTCTTCCAACGATGATTGATTGTCTGCGTTGCACCAAGTACACCGGCCGGTATACTTGGTGCAACCATCCAATTTTGTTCTGCATTTAAACCTTCCTTAAGTGCTAGGTGGTCTTAAATTCATTGGTATTTGAGGTTCGTCGAGAGAGTGAAATCTGTTACTGGCCAGGGCTCTCGCTGGGCGACCAGTTTACCGCCAAAAGCCAATTGTTCCTTTTCTGCTGAACTTAGCAGAATCAGCAACGGTCCATGATTTTCCACTTCACGAAAGTTCGGTTAGCTGTTTCTAGAAGATTATCAGCGACGATCCCCTTTCTTTTTGCTTCTTATTCTATTGCGCATATTTCCCGAATATAGCCTAGGTCCATATCAACTCAACCAATCGCTTTGTTCTGCCTCTTGCTCTAAGGGCATCAGTAACCGAAAGCCGATTGTTGCCAGGCAAACATCTGGATGGACCAATGGCTTGGAATTCATAAACCTATAACCGCTATTCCTCCCCCTTAAATTGACAACACCGACCTACCCTTTTAATGGTGTCTTTGTTGTGTCACTGGGCCTGTTTGGTGCAAGGCAAAAAATATTTTTGGATTCTCTAGAGTTCCTCCATGATAAACCGTCTTATGTGCTTCTATTGATGTAAATCGCCATAATCTTTTCGAGAATTTGCACTGTTGTTTAGTTGCTATGGAGCAGTGGACCCGTACGGTAATTCTGCTGCTCAGCAGCAAAAGATGCCGACTATTAGTTGCTTTGTAATTCACTGGTTTGTTGTGATTTGACAACTCTTGACAGAAATATATTCTGATATTAGTCTGATGAAACATATTTCGGTCGTCCGAACGTCTGGAGATATCTAAAGGACTATTTTTATTTAAACGAGGGTAATAGTAGTCAGGGCTGCAGGGTAGAGGTGTAAATATTATTTGCTTGATAGTCGGCGTATTTTAGCACATGACCATTTTCAGATGAACTGGGTAGTATCGTTTTGGAACATCTAAGAAATTGCACTAACCATGGGGAGATATCGGGAGTCATATACCATTATATGACAAGATATTGAAGATTTAACTGATTGCGCTCATGTCAGGGGATTGTCTGGATATTGAAGGTGGCTTGTCGGGTATATTTAGGCTTCAATTGCCATTCACTATGCTCTGATTACCGTGCTGATTCCGCTGGGAGATTCGGATTATATGCCAGATATTATGAATGAGAATAATGAAAACTATCTTGCTACGGTTCGGTAATAATATGGGAAAATATATACATCTAGAAGAAATAAAAATGAATGCAGATGATCTTTTTGGTGATTTTATTAATATGAGTACTCCGCGAGATATTGAAGATGATATTGGCCAATATTGGGAGTGGCCGGAGGACTTTGGTAAGGGATGGCTGCGTATAATTAAACTTAGGCCCGGGCTTGTAATGGGGATAGGTAAGTATCGGCTAGAGAGAGCACTTGTTGTTAATTTTGAATTAGCGCATTCACCAA
The DNA here is from genome assembly GCA_002733995.1 of Desulfotalea sp. Taxonomy (GTDB): domain Bacteria; phylum Desulfobacterota; class Desulfobulbia; order Desulfobulbales; family Desulfocapsaceae; genus Desulforhopalus_A. The sequence continues at coordinate 139,005 of NVXR01000004.1, forward strand.
TTACCTTTGAATTCAGTGTTTCGGGGAACGTCAGCCATACCATTACCTATGAGAGCGGTACAGAAGATCTTTGGCATAACAAACAAGGCCACAGTATTATAACTTGTCTACCACCATGTCAAGGTGTCCTTAGACCACCTATAGACACTTCTGTTAATTGTGTAAGTCTCCACGTAGAACCGAGGCTACTCAATACCTTGTTGAAGGGCCAAACCCATATTTTTCGGACTGATATTCTTAATTCGGATACAGAGACTATCAAAAGGCCTTACTGCCAAATGTCACCCATAACAAGTGAGATGATAGTAGCTGTTTATCAAATACTTAACTGCTCTCAACAATTTCCATTCAAACGAATGTACCTTGAAAGCAAGGCGTTGGAGCTGATCGCACTGAGTCTGGCTCAGTTTGTTACTTCAGAAGGTGTTGAGCAAAAGTCAGCCGAATTACGACCTGACGATATTAAACGAATACGTCGGGCTAAGGAAATAATAAATAGAGAGTATGCTGATCCGCCCACTTTATTTCAATTAGCCAAATCTGTTGGAATTACGCACTCTAAATTAAATTATGGTTTTCGGAAAATATACGATGTTACCGTCTTTGGTTATCTGCGTAAAATCCGCCTTGAACATGCCAGACGTTTATTGATAGAACAAGGGCTGAGTGTTACTGACGTCGCATATGCAGTTGGCTACGATAGCCTGCCGTCATTCTCTACAGCTTTTTCAAAGCATTTTGGAATCAGGCCTATTAAATGTATTAAAAAATATCAGCCCGCCTATAACCTTTCTTGGTAAGAAAAAAACTATCAGAAACTATACTAAGTTTTCAATTTATCAGTAGTCCAAAAAGACAGCCTTTTCGTATTCCTCAAGGTTGTTGTCGAGTAGCATAAACGGATTATTAAAATAGCCAAGTAAGCTGGGCTATTGCCCTATTTATAATTTGCCTTCCTATAGTTCTTTTTGCCAACGAGTTGTGAGAGATCTCCAACAAACAATCAGAGATACGGTTTTTTGACCGTTTTCTTGCAGGTATTCACAAGCTTGTCTCCTTTTGGCTAAAGTCGATAATAGGATTTTCACTGTTTTAATTTTGCTGACCCTACTGGGAGCTCTAAGCGTCCAAACTGAATCTAATATGATAGGATTGGCGCCAATAAAACTACCCATTCGACGAGGCTATGACTTTTTCGATTATCGGATGAGGGCTGTTTCTATTATGGTTTATACTGGCAATCCAAATGGAACTAAGGATCTACAACTTCAAAAGAATATGGATGCTCTATAAACTGTCTTGGATAACAAAACAGAAGTGACTTAGACAGCAGGAGTGCAGGGTGTAATGAAGAAAATACGTTGTCCTGTGCCCCACTTTGCCGCAGCCTTTGTCGTTGAGAAATCCTATGGTTCATTCCAGATAAATCAAAAATCATTTCGAATAAGATGCGAAGAAATCTGTGTGTTATGTTTTGTCCTTCGGTGTGCATTGTAGCGCTCACTGTATGACAGGAGGAGACGAAACTAATTTTGAACACTGTTAACACTCCAGTGAAGTATGAGCGGATTTGCTTAGCAAGTGTATAGGGCTCATAGCTACAGATGTCGGATCGATAAGTAACAACGTTTCCGGTTACGTCTATTTCGATAAAGAAGAGCAGTCCATGATAAGAATTTTAATTTTACTCCTGTGCTACAGAATTACCCGTTTGTTGGGCCGGTTTCAATAATCCATGGTGAGTATTGCGCTACAATCTCGGCTGTTCTTCTCTGGTTTTGCAAAAGTGCTTTCATACAGGGAAGACGGTGATGGCCTTGTAGATTGTTTTTTGAAAATCCAATCTGTGTCTGTTTTATATATAAATCTTTTATCCTTTTATCTTTTTACCCAGTTCTGCCTCAAAATTTCGTGCTATTGGTCAGGAAGAAGATAGGCAATTCTCTTTATAGAATTGCCCTTTAACATAGGAACATCTTAATGGAAGACAATATGTTTAGGACAAAAAAACTCTGCCATACAGCCACTGTTGCCTGTCTGGTTCTTGTCGTTATTTGTCAAATCGTAAACGCATCAACAGGGGTAGATCAAGTTCAGGCAAATGTTGATGTTGCCTTTGATACATTACAAAATACCCAGAAACAGGAAGACGGTTGGGCGGATGAACAAGTATCTCTCGTTGTTCAAATAAAAGAGAAAATACAGCAACGTGAACTGCTGACAAAACAGCGGGAGCATCTTCGTAAACAGGTGGCTCTTATGCAGGGAAAAGTTGTAGAAAGCAAACGACGAGTTGCAGAGGTTGGACGTATTCGCCTAGAAATGAGGGGTTTTCTTGATGAAACATTTTCTCGTCTCAAGGAGCAGATCGATTCAGAGCTTCTACCCTTTCTTACCGATGAACGTCAGAGGAGGTTAAGCCGTCTTGAGAAACTGCTAGTGGATGATAGCATTTCGACAGCGGAGAAATTCCGGCGTCTGACGGAGGCGCTGCAAATAGAAGCTGATTACGGACGGGGCATGGAGGTTGTTCGCGAACCTGTTCATCTTGGGCTGGATACCTTGGTGATGGATGTACTGCGTATTGGGAAATTGTCACTTTTTGGCCGGACACCCGATGGTTCACGTATCGCTATTTTTGATCAGGCTTCTGGTGGCTGGCAGCCTTTGAATGAATCCTATGGGCGTAGTCTTCGGCAAGCAATTGAGGTGGCCAATAAAACAAGACCAGTTGAACTAGTTTATCTGCCTATTGGTAGAATCAACAAATCTAACGGAACCGGGGTGACACGATGAACCAGAACGTAATAAAAGAACATCCTCGGTGTCCACGTTTTTCAGGTAACATATCCACCCTTATTGCGCTCATTGTCTTGATATCGTTGTTTAGCCCTTTGGTCTGTATCGCTTCTGATATGCGTGTTATGACCAAAAAGGCACGGCAGGAGCTCTCCGATGCCAGGAAAGCTGCCAACCAGAGTAACCATAAGATTTCCACAAGTCGTGCTGCTCTGCAAATAGATTTGTCAACAGTACAACGTGAGGCTCGCAAGCTGCAAAACTCCGTCACTTTGCTCACCGATGATTTAGCTACTCTGTCCTCGGCATATGACGAGCTTACGGCCAGGCAGGCCGAGGATGATTTGGAGATGGATGAGCTTGCGGGCACGGTTCGAACCCTGGCTCTTGATACACAGACAATACTTAAGACCTCACTCCTCACACCTTTTGAACCGCAGCGACTCAGGGATTTAAGGCCAATTTTAGCCGAAGGCCGTTTTCCGGGCATTGATGACATGCGGACCCTTGTCTCCATACTCTTTTCAGAGATTCAGTTTGCTGGTGAAGTGTCCTTAAAACGCGGTGCCTTTATTAACCGATCCGGCCACGAGGAACAGGGCGAAATTCTGCTTATTGGCCCTTTTACCGCGGTCTATCGCTTTCAGGATGAAATAGGCTTTTTGCGTCCGGATTCAGGGGGGCGGCTTACCGCACTTCCTGTGTTACCAGACAAAAAAATCACCAAAGAACTTGGTGGTTACATGGATGGCAGAGAAGAAGCCTGTGTGTTTGATCCCTCCGGCGGCTCTGCTCTTAGGCAGGTCTCACACCGTATAACCTATGTTGAACGGATAAGAAACGGAGGCTTTTTTGTCTGGCCCATACTGGCCATAGGTGTCCTTGCAATATTAATTGTTTTGGAACGTACTATTTTCTTAAGTCGGGTCCATATGAATACAGATAAAATTATGGGAAAAGTTAATGAACTGGCTTTAGCAGACCGCTGGAATGATTGTGAGGAAATGATTAAATCGAAATGTGGTCGACCCGTCTGTAATATCCTGAGAGCCGGCCTTGAGGGACGTAGTTATGACAGGGAAACTGTGGATTCTATCCTTCAGGAAGCTATCCTGCGGGAGGTGCCAAGACTGGAACGCTTTCTCTCCGTTCTCCATGTTTTCGCTGCTATTTCTCCCTTGCTTGGACTCCTTGGTACAGTCACCGGTATGATAGCAACTTTTCATGTTATCACCCTATTTGGAACAGGTGATCCGAGGCTGATGGCAGGAGGAATTTCAGAGGCCCTGATCACAACCATGCTTGGTCTTAGTGTGGCAATACCAATCATGCTGGCCCATACGTTTTTGAGTAGGCGGGTGCATCATATTGTTGAAGATATGGAAGAAAAAGCGGTTGGGTTGAGCAATATTATTATGCGCGATGCGCAGCTATAGTGTAGAGCGCGTAGCTAGCCTATGATGCTGTTATCTAAGTATAAAAAATATGGAATTACATATAAATCTTCTTGAGATATCGTCATGATTCTGGATTTTCTCACTGACATTCTTGATTATCTTGCTGGTGGTGGGGTGGTCATGATTCCCCTTGGCATTGTTTCACTCTGGATGTGGGTTTTGATTGTAGAACGATTAATTTATTTTCGTTCATTGAAATACGCAAGCGTTTCTTTCCATGAAATCCTCAGTGTCTGGAGAGGGGAGGCGGCGCCTTCGCGAAATGGATTGCGTGCTGGAGTTCTACGCAGTTTTTCCCAGTTGCGAACAGGTAATTCAACCGAGGATAAATGTAATCTTAGATTCCTTATTCTGCGCAATCGTCCGGCTCTGCAACGCAATATTGCTGTAATTGGTGTGCTCGCGGGAATTGCTCCGCTTCTCGGGTTGCTTGGTACTGTGACCGGAATGATGACCACCTTTGATGTCCTCGGTGGTTATGGCGCTAGCAGTGCTAGGGCCATGGCTGGGGGCTTGTCTGAGGCTTTGTTGACCACACAGACTGGTCTTATTGTGGCTATACCAGGAATGTTCATGGCCGAATTTTTAAATCGTCGTGCCGCACAATACGATCATCTGTTGGATACTTTGGCCACGTCACTGCAGGATTATATTGGCAAAAATAACAATCGAGGAGTTTAGATGATAAACGTCGGCAGGACCAAGCGTCAATATGATAGTGAATCGATGATTAACATGGCTCCGCTTGTTGATCTCATTTTTCTTTTGCTGATCTTTTTTATCGTTACCACAAGTTTTGTGCGCGAAACAGGAATTGAGGTCGACAGACCTTCAGCTTCAACCGCTGTTGCCCAGCAAAAAGGAAATATTTTAATTGGGATTAGTGAAGAGGGGCTGGTGTTTTTTGATAATAAAGAAATTGATGTGCGGGCAGTGCGTGCCCATGTTGAACGTGCGCTTGCTGAAACCCCAGAAACAGGTGTAGTGATAGTGGCTGATCGTGCCAGCCATACCGGAGTAGTTATCCAGGTTATGGATCAGTGTCGTTTATCAGGTGCGAAAAATGTTGCCATCGCTGCAGCAGTAAAAGAGTTGTAAGTTATTATGTCACCAAAACAAAACAATAAAATTTCTCCACGACGTCGTTCTGTTAATCCATGGCATGAAAAAAAACCGTTCTTTAAAGATTTACAACGTCTTGGCCTAGCACTTGTAGCAGCTGCACTCTTTAATGTCCTGCTTTTTGCTCTCCCTGCAATTCTAGGTAATCTTCGAGTTGAGTCTCTTAACGTCTTGCCGGACAATAGTATTAATTTTGTGCATATGCGGGCCAAAACGCTATCTCCAGAGAAACCTAAAAAGAAGAAATCCGTGGAGAAGAAAGAAAAAATAATTAGCCCGAAATTGAAGCAACCGGTACTCGTCAGCCAAAAACCAGAATTCAAACCTCCGGAGCTTCAATTTGATATCAATCCCAGGCTACAGATGGGGATGCAGATAGCGGCCCCCGCAGCGAGCAAACCAAGCTTTAGACAAACAGAATTTGAGATGGGTGATGTGGACTCCACCCCCATGCCCACCATGAAATTGAATCCCATCTATCCATATCGTGCAAAGCGTATGAATACCACTGGAGCTGTTGATGTTCGTTTTCTTGTGGATACAACTGGCACAGTACGATCAGTAGAAATACTCAAGGCTGTCCCCTCAGGAATCTTTGAAGATTCGGTCAGAAAAGCTGTAAGGCGCTGGAAATTTCAGCCAGGAAGAAAAGACGGCAAAGCTGTTAATATCTGGATGGTGACCACCATAAATTTTGAACTCGACTAACAGGCCATCATGAAAAATAGACTCGTTTACATTCTCATCCCTTTCCTTGTCCTGTGGGCAACAGATAGCGTCAATGCTGTAAATCTACCTCGTAGCGCCCAAACAGCGGTATACGAAACCCAAAAACTGATGGAAGAGGGCGCTTATCTGGAAGCTGAAAAGCATTTGAAGGTCTATTTGAGCAAACATCCTGATGGTAATTATGTACCGGTTTTATTCACTCTTGCAAATATCTATTTTTTGCAGGGAAATGCTGCTAAAGCCGAACCACTTTACAGGCGCACGCTAAAAAAAGACCCGGAATTTTCACCTGCTTGGCAAAACCTCGGTTCGGTTCTCTTTGACTTGAAAAAGTATGTTAAGGCCGGAGAAGCCTTTGAAGAAGCCTTCAAAAAGTGTGAGAAAGATGATGGAACAAAGTCAAACATCCTATTGTACCATGCAGCCATCGCTTATCTCATTTCAGGAAACCCAGCCTTGGCCCGGCCACATCTTGAATATCTCACTTCCGGAGATGTGGGAGAAGTCAAACAGGAGTGGCTTGAGGCCCTTTTTAAAACGTATCTTGATCTGAAAAAAGATACCTTAGCGATGCAATTAATTGTCAAACTTATCCACCAGGATAGTGAAAACCCTAAATGGTGGAACTATCTTGCCCATCTTAATATGGAGAAGGAAAATTACGAGGAAGCGGCCGAAGCTCTGACCATCCGTTCCTACCTGAAAGAATCAACCAGAGACGAAACACTGCTTCTGGCTGATTTGTATCGAATGATTGGTGCACCTCATAAGGCTGCCACTGCCTACAAAAATGCCATTGGCATGGATGGCGATTGTCGGCAGAAAAACTGCAGTGGTTATTATAAAAAACTCGCCTATTCTTACATTGCTAGCCATGAACCTGAGCTGGCCTTACAGGCTCTTGATAACGCGATTGAGATAGCAGCGGATAGCAGTTTGTATCAGCTTAAAGGACAAGTTTTGATGGCCGAAGAACAGTGGCAGGGCGCCTGCCTTGCCTTTGACAGAGCCGTTGAACTTGATTCTGGGAATGGTCGCTCTCATTTACTCGCTGGCTACTGCGCACTGCAGATTCATAGCTATGGAAAAGCAAGAGAGCATCTTAAAGAGGCAATTTCTTATACAAAGCAAACAAAGCAGGCCCGGCAACTTCTTAATCATATTGATACTCTGATGATGGCTCAAACCAATAGAAGCTAAGATGAATCTGATTCTCTGTCTACAAACAGCATTTTTTAGGCCTAGATCAATGTGAAAATACATGTTCAGCTAACTCTCGCAATCAGTAACAACCGGGGATCAATAGACAGATTTCTGCAACGTTCACCATTCTGACGATTGTACTGTAAAACCGATATCCGAGCTTGGGAGAGGACACCTGTCTCAGTCTTTTCAGGCTGATTTTTGCAACAGATCCTCTATGATATGTTCGCTTTTGAGCATATCTCGAAAAGACTTGTCGTTACACGGCTAGATGAAAGGTTTCAGCTCATCTTAACTTAAAGACAAAATATAGTAGTAGTCTTGGAGGAGACTCGTTGCATCTCTTGCCTGTAGTGATGTTGACAGATATTACATTAGTCATAGCACCTTGCTTTCAAAGACTGCAAGATCGCGCTCGTACCGAACCTGTAAGTAGGCCTTGATTCCGATTTCGGACAGGCCCGGCAGTTTGCCGGAGAGAAAATTCCGGTATTTTTCCTTAACACTTCCGTCGGCGGAATATATCCCCTTGCCATCAAGGAAACTGTACTGCAAGCCGTTTTTAGCAATCTGCTTCAGCGTTTCATAACCCAAGCCGTGTTCCTGGACCGCTTTGACATACTCCATTGTTAAGTTGGAGCGGGAAATACCCTCGTCATCGGTTGAAATGGAAATGGGAACCCCGGCCTGTAGGTACATGGCAATGGGATGGTCCTTGCCTGATACTCCTAGGATGATGTCATTGCTAGATAGACATATTTCCACGGCCACCCCCTTGTCTCGCATCGTCTTCAAAGTATTCTTAGTGTCGGTTTCCCAGGCGATTGAGATGCCGTGGCCTATTCGTGAGGCATGGCCCATGGCAATGGATTTGCTGATGCGATCTCGCATGGGTTCTAAAGGAGACTCACGCAAAACCAGTTCTCCGGCGTGCAGAGCGATTTTCGGCTCACCGAATTTTTTCCAGAAGAAGTCCAGTATTTTCATCTGGTTGTCAAAGTTGACCATCGAAGGAATACCGGATTCTGCCTGAACCATGTTGGTGGCAACGATACGATCATCCAGTGTCGAGGCCTTCAGGTTTGCGGCAGCGTCGATAAATATGGAGTATAGGCTCTTCATCCGGTAGAGCTGGGGAATATATCTGACTACGACGTCAGGCTTGTCCCCTGTAAGGGTAATGTTATATTCCTCCCGTAGGATGGTAGACACTGCCTTTTCACGTTTATCCATGTACGAAACAACCTCGTGCTGCATCTCCGGGCTGTCTAGATAGGACGAGATTTTGATGTAGCTTTCCTCAAGGTTGGTAATGTCAAAGGAGTCTTCAGGAGCCAGGTTCTGGAGAGTTGCTATAACATCTCCGCTAATCGCCGAAGTCATCAACTCCACATACCTGACGCTCTGGCTGTAATTCCGGGCAAGGATTCTTGCCAGCGATTGATTGTTGCTTTCGGACACTTTATGGCTAAAGGCGTTGAAAAAATGGTCCAAGCCGTTGGTGGTATTTTCATGCCAACCGCGCACACTGACAATATCCAGATATTTTTGAAGTTGTTCGTCATTGCCAAGCAAATCTTTAACTGCGATAAGGCATGGCCTGTCTTTCATCCAACCGCTGCATCCTGCCTCTCTCTCGGTGGAATCTGCAGGATATTGTGTGAAAGTTGTATCCTCTTTACCAGTGTTTTCCTTAACCATCTGGAGGTCTTTCAAATCATAGAAAAAGTTGTTTTTGTTGGCGTAAATTAAGCCATACTCAATATAGGCAGCACCGCTTGCATGGTTGTGCAAATCTGCGCCCTTAGGGAAATCGTCAAGGAAATCAATGAGCATAGGCGTGTTTTGCCGGATGGTATTGAATTTGTCATTAACGGACACATGGTTAAAAGTGCCTGTGTTAATCACACTGCAGGCCGAGGTTAGAAATAACAATGCGCCGACGAGCAAAGTTCTCATGTTTTGTCTCCTCTTTGATTCGATGAGTAGGAAAAATATACAATTGGAATCTATAAAAATATTTTTGTTTATCTAACTAATTTATAACAAGAGACCATCCGCAGTCAACATATTCCCCCCCCCCTATCCTAACTTAAAATATCGGTCTCGTTTTGAAGGACGTCTCGAGCATAGCAAAATAGAGGATGTACCATCTTTCCACAATCAGACGTTAGATACTACTGTCGTCTCTGTTGGGAGAAATGTGCCGCTAGATCGTGCCGTGGTATTTCTTCAAATATCAAACGTTTCCACAGAAGAGGCTCCTAAAGAAGATGAAAGACCGCTGGAGGATTCTGCTGTTGGTACTGCCTCCAAATGAAGAATTTGCAGATAAGCGTATATTGTAGGTTGCAATGATGACGTATATTAATAACTCGAATGTAAGCGTCTAAAGCCCATACCCTATTGTGTAATATTTTCGGCGTACGTTCTTTGATACTCAGAAAGAAAGAGGCAATAACAAAAAGTAAGGAGGTATTGATATTGGCTTGGGCTTTATACGGGAAATATACGCTACTAGAGTAGGAAGCAAAAAGAAAAGGGCTCTCCGATGATGACTTGCTGTAGCCGCGAAGATAAACAGCAAATCAAGAAATTGACACGGGAGTTAAATCGAAAAGATACAGCGTTGTCCAAAACAGCTGTTTTCTTGGTATTGCCAAAAAGTGGATTATTCTCTGGGGCGGCAAATCTACTGCATGCGTAACTCTCTCATCATCTCAGTTGGGCTCTGGCCAAAATAACGTTTAAACTCTCGACTAAACTGGGAAACGCTCTCATAGCCAACTTTATCAGCTGCGATATAGGCTTTCATCTGCTCATTCTTAATAAAATTACGTGCTTTATTCAGCCTTACTTTTTTTAAATACTGCACCGGTGAATCGGACGTAACCTCTTTAAAGGCTCTGTGGAAAGTGGAAACACTCATACTCGCTAGTCTGGACAATTGTACAACATCAAGCTTCGAAGCATAATCACTGTGAATCGATTTCAATGCTAGGGAAACCCTTGCAAAATTCCCATTATGCATAGCTAGTGCATACAGTGATGGGGCTTGGGTTCCTGAAAGAGCTCGATACAGTATCTCCTTAATCAGTCCTGGGCCCAGTATCTGGGCTTCAGGTTCAGATTTAATACAATTCAACAACCTGACTACAGCATCACACATTTCCCTATCCAATTTAGCAGGCCCTACACCCTTGGGGATATCGCTCATTTTTGTATCTTTTAGTCCTTTGCTTACTCCTAATTGTCCAATAAGTTCATGGAGGACAGGCATTTCAATATCTATATAGAGTCCCAAAAATGGTGCTTCAGAATTAGCAAATGTTTCACACTCGAAAGGGATTGGAACAGAGGTGACAAGATAGTTATTTGCGTCATATTGGAAAATTCTATCCGCCAGATAACCTCGTTTATGTCCCTGGGCAACAATGAAAATTCCAGGATTATAAATCAATGGGGTGCGTGGAGTATGATATTGAGATTTGAAAAAACGAACCCCTCTTAATTTTGATTCCGTAAACAGCTCTGGCAAGTCAAACTGTTCAAGTAGCTCAATCATATTAGACATATATCATTTCCTTTTAGTGTCACTATCTAAGTTGGTTCACTCTCTCCTAGTTTTAGGTAATAAGAGATTGAATAACGAATCTATCGACCTCTGATTACAGGTCGTTCAGTTGCTAATAATTCTGATTATGACACATATAGGCACAAAAAAGTAGAAATAATTGGCCAATAAAAGCTATTTAAGCAGAATTGGGCATTCTTTAAGCAGGATCAGATATTCCTTTCTTCCTCAGATAAACGTATATTCTCCCCTCAGTTCAGCAATGGTCGCATTGGGTCCGTGGCGATAGTTAGACACAAAATGTTAGAGCGGCTCTCGGGCTGACTTTATTTAAAAAGAATTGAACAGGGCGGGAAATACCCAATCCTCTTGAAACGGGAATTAAAGCTCAGGCACGTTAACAAAATAACCTCCCGTTTTTTAATTGTAGTTAACAGAAGAGAAATGAAAATGGCGAAATTTATTGTTCCAAAAGAAATATTCCACGGCTTAGGTACTCTTGAGAATCTTAAAGGTTTGAAAGGTAGCAAAGCAGTTATAGTTATCGGTGGTAGTTCAGTTCAGAAAAATGGAGCTCTGGAAAGAACTCAGAACTTCCTGTCTGAAGCAAATATTGAATCTGTTGTTTTCTCCGGTGTAGAAGCAGATCCATCTATTGAGACAGTTCTTAAAGGCGCTGAGTTCTTTACAGCGGAGCAGCCGGATGTGATTGTTGGTTTGGGCGGTTGTTCAGCCATCGATGCGGCAAAAGCAATGTGGATTTTTTACGAGTATCCTGATTCAAAGCTTGAAGAATTGGCAGTTCCGTTCGCAGTTAAGACTCTGCGTAATAAGGCTTATTTTGTCGCAATTCCCTCAACAAGCGGTACAGGTACAGAAGTCACCGGCCTTTCCGTTATTACAGACAGAGAAAAAGGTACAAAATATCCTATTGTTTCCCACGAGCTGACTCCTGATGTGGCTATTATTGATGGTGAGCTTTGTGCCAGCATGCCCAAGTCTATTACCGCCAACACCGGACTCGATGTCCTTAGTCATGGCGTAGAAGCTTATGTGTCTAATATTGCGGACTATTATAACGATGCTCTCGCCAAAGGTTCAATTGATCTGGTTTTCAAGAACCTCCCAACTGTTGTAGCGGAGCCCAATAATTTAGAAGCCCGTCAGGCAATGCACGATGCTTCCTGTATGGCGGGTATGGCATTTACCAACGTATGGTTGGGGATTGTCCACTCTATGTCCCATCAGCTTGGTGGTACTTTTGCGATACCTCACGGTTGTGGTAATGCTATTCTTATGCCTAACGTCATTCGTTTCAATTCAAAGGAAACTGACAAGTATAACGATCTTGCAACTCTGTTCGGTAGATCAACTGCTGAGGAGTTCGCCCAAGAAGTATCAATTCTACGCGCATCTACAGGTGTTGCAGGTTCACTAAAAGAATATGGTATTGATGAGAAGGATTGGGACGCAAAGCTGGATACTCTAACTGAGAATGCCCTTAACGATCCTTGTACCCTTTTCAACCCCAGAAAACCTATATTTGAAGAGATCAAAGCAATCTTCCAGGCTTGTTATAACGGAACTGTGATTGATTTCTAGCTTTGAAGCGGAATGGTCTAGCTTTAGAAAAACAAAAGAGGGGAGGGGCCGATATTTTATGGCTCCTTCCAACGGGCACAACACACCACCTGCCAGTCTGTCATCAATGAGTCCTCTTTTGATCTCATTTCCATAAGGAACTAGCGGAATGTAAAAAACAATAAGGTTGTTGGAAATGATAATATTGGCTAATTCGCCCATTGCACGAGATGGTTGAAATTAGTTTTTTAGCACAAGTCCCAGAAAATATGCATTCTTGTAGGCGACTAATACATTATACAGAAGAGCTGTATTGTGGGATTATTATTATGTAAAATCGTTATCTTGGCACCTCTATATTGTCTGCCGTTATCCAGCGTAACAGTCGAAGCAGAATGTATTTTGCAAAATACTCTCTCACCCAAGGTAAACCTGCTGGTACGGTCTACTAAAGTAACAAGCTGCGCATTTTGTTCATATACAGTATCTCCTACCACGTCGCCGAATCGTTTTCTGCCGTCAACTGTGGTAGTTCGTTGAGCAATATCGATTCTATCAGTAAGTTAAACTTACTCTGCTATTATTGTTAGCTTTGACGCCTTTCCCTCGGAGTCTGCCAACTCTAGGAATATTGCTAAACAAGCGGCCACTACGGTGTGTTGATCTTTAAATATACGTCTGTCTATCATGGTGTAGCATAACTGTTTTTCCGCCTTGTGCTCAAGGTTTAAGCGCTGGATGTTTGACTCAACGGACTAATCTAAAGACTACAATTCATCGAAATAGATAATCTGTCTCTCTGTACGCTTATGTGTTTTCTGCCGTCTGTTTTCGGGCGTTACTAAGGTGCAGTGCAACAGACGGAAAATATCCCGAGGTTATTATATGTCTTTTGAGCGTGCGACTTACAGTACTAAAATGTGTGGTGACACTTTCGGTTCTTCCACTGACTGCTATACCTGCTTTATGAAGTATCTAAATCTGGTATCTTGGTTCCGGCTTGTAAATAAAAATAGCCGCATAATGGCTAATCCAATAAGAAATTTGAATTAAGTTATAAATTGACAAATCTGGGCTCTACCCTGACTCGTTGGTTGACTCAACATTAGGTGAATAGGACAATGAGAATAATTAGTTTTGTGTTTAGTTTGGCGCTGTTGAGCATAGTGCATGGTTTTTGCTCAGAGGCCCATGCCTATGGGAATAATTTTTCATGTTCGTATGGTAAACGAGGAGCTTGCTTAGATTATGGAGATAAGGTTTGTTCTTCCTCTTCTAAGTGTGTCAGCAGTGATGCAGTATGCTTTGATTCATATCAATGTGGTTACGGTGGTTTCGTCTGTAAATCGAAATTGGATGACCTTGCTGTTGGATATGATCATTTGGTAAGTAATTTCAAAAATGTTGCTAGTGAGCGTGATGATCTAGTTGATGATTACAATAATCTGCTTCGTAAATACAAATCTAAAGTATCTGAATATGACGACTTTGAGAGTTGTGTTCGTTATGCGTCTACACTAGATGAGGCAAGGTATTGCTATTAGTATTATTTAACGTAGCAGATCATATATGTTCCCTATGGGCAACAGAGAATAGACCAAGTTTTCCATGGAAATGAACGACTGCTTCATTTTCGAACATCTCAAAAATTGATACTACTTTCATCTTCTGATTGGCTGACGGGTGGTGTAACAATTACAACGTCACCTAAATGGGCGCGATTAGAGACGAAAAAAAGGATACTGAGTGTTGACTCGTAACTCAAGAGAAATAGGGGCGGGCGATGATAGACAGAGTGTAAGTGGATAACACCGATTAGAGGCTTACCGTAGTCTTCTATATTGTATAGGTGGATTCAGTAATGTTTTTCGGTGTTGGCCTCTTTGGCCGTTTCCACATGTAAAAGAGGTGTGTTAAATTGTACTAAATTGGGCATAAAAAAAGCGGTTGAAAGAGGATCGTTAAATCTCCTCTCAACCGCTAATTCATTGGTGCCTAGAGCGAGAATCGAACTCGCACGGGCGCTAAGGCCCACGAGATTTTAAGTCTCGGGTGTCTACCAATTCCACCATCCAGGCGACTGGTTGCTTTTACCATATGATTAATAACGTTGTCAATCCTCATCCGCAGTTAAATGCGATTATTTTCAGTAAAGGAAGAGAAAACAGTTATTCGGTTGCAAGCCACCATGGTAATACAGTTATTTTTAGAGACTAGATTTTGCTGATGCAACAATTTTGAGCATATCTCTTACTGCTGTGTCAAGCCCCGTGAAGGCGGCCCTGGCGATGATTGCGTGGCCTATGGAGAGTTCTTCAATAGTTTCGAGAGCTGCAATGCGTGCTGTGGTCTGATAGTTGAGACCATGTCCAGCGTTGACTCTTAGCCCGAGTGAAACGGCATATTCTGCTGCCTCTTCAATGAGCTCAAATTCATGGAGTTGGTCTTGTTCTGAGAATGCATCGCAGTATCTACCCGTGTGCAGTTCCACAAAAGTTGCACCAATTTCACTGGCTACGGCAATCTGCTCTTTGTCTGGATCGAGGAAAAGAGAGACTGGAATGAGACCTTTACCAAGTTTTTCTATGGTTTTAGCAATCTTTTTCTTTTGAGTTACGATGTCCAGGCCACCTTCGGTGGTCAGTTCCTGTCTTTTTTCCGGAACAAGTGTGACCAGATCCGGTTGAACTTCTAGGGCAATCTTTATGATGGCCTTATTGGCTCCCATCTCTAGGTTCATTTTTGTTTTGATCGTTTCCCGCAAAAGATAAACATCTCTATCCTGGATATGTCTACGGTCTTCACGCAGGTGTATTACTATTCCGGCTGCACCTGCAAGCTCACAAATTGCAGCTGCAGCGACGGGATCTGGTTCGGTGATTCCACGTGCCTGCCTGATGGTTGCAATGTGATCTACGTTGATTGCAAGATGATTCATCTGTTGTCCTCTTTTTTTGTTAAGTTTAGCAAGTATTTCTTGTTCTCTTGAAAACATAATTTTCTCATCACTTTTCGATCTTTCATGGTCAAAACCCTGAAGGTGGAGCATCCCATGAATTAAGAGCCAAGAGAGTCGTTGATGAAATGTATGGTTGAATTGGATCGCTTCCCGTGCGGCTGTTTCAAGGGATATTACTATGTCCCCCAGTTCTTTAACCGGAATTTGTGCAAGAGACGAAAGATCAGCCCCTTCTGAAAAAGGAAACGACAACACGTTAGTAGGTGTGTCTTTTTTTCTATAATTATTGTTTAGCTCGCGTATAAGACGATCGTCAACCAGGACGATGCTTACGTCGTGATCAGGCACTGCGCACTCTTTCAGGAGCCAGTTGGATAGCCGTTCCAGTTTATGGAGTTGCAGGGGGTAATTGTCTATAGAGCACTGTGTTGTGATATGGGTTGGCACGCAGACCTCAGTTATTGATGTTCATAAGCTTTTATTATCTGCTGTACGAGGGGGTGGCGGATGACATCCTGCTGGGAGAATGTACAAAAACCGATACCATCGATTGAAGATAATAATTTTTCAGCCTGTATTAAACCGGATTGCGTTTTGACAGGCAGGTCAATCTGGGTAGTGTCTCCGGTAATAACGGCCATTGAATCAAAGCCAATGCGGGTAAGAAACATTTTCATCTGTTCCTTGGTCGTATTTTGGGCTTCATCCAATATAATAAAGGCGTTACTTAATGTTCTTCCCCTCATAAATGCAAGAGGGGCAATTTCAATGACCTCCTGTTCTAGCAAATCTGCAGCACGTTCGGGGCCAAGCAGGTCGTTTAGGGCATCATGGAGGGGACGGAGGTAAGGGTTTACCTTTTGTGCAAGGTCTCCCGGGAGAAAACCAAGTTTCTCTCCGGCTTCAACCGCTGGGCGGGTGAGGATAATGGACTTTACCTGTCCGGTTGCGAGGGCGGATACGGCCATGGTGACGGCAAGGTATGTTTTTCCTGTGCCGGCCGGGCCGTTGGCAAAGACGATATCATGCTTCCGAATGGCATCAATGTAGATTTTCTGGTTCTGGGTTTTTGGTGAAATAACACGATTTTGTGTCGTCACGTAGACCTTGTCGAGAAATATCTTTGCCAGTTTCGCCTTTGGTGTTGCTTGAAGAACTTTGAGGGCAAAGACAAAATCGGAACTGTAAACCGGGTGTCCTTTGCCTATAAGTTCGTAGAGCTGCTTGAGAAGATCAGCTACAAGATCAACATCGTGGGGCGGCCCGGTAATGCTGACGTTGTTGCTTCCGGTACTGATAGTGACACTCGTGCTTTTTTCCAGCGCCTGCAGGTTATGGTTAAGGGGACCATAAAGAAGGCAGGCGTGGTTGTTGTCGGAGAAGGTGAGGTCGCGATTAATAAAGTTTTGATTCATGCGAGTACGTTACTTTTTCGCGAGTTTTTTCAACTCTTCATTAATGATATTTTGATAAGCCTGTGGGTTTCTTTGTTTTGGCCGTCTGCCGTTAATAAACACGGTTGGGGTTCCGGTAACGCCGGCTTCTTTGGCATCGAGGATATCTTTTTCTACTTTGGCTAAAATTTCTTTGGATTGCATATCTGACTTAAACTTTTTCATATCAAGTTTGAGCTTTTTAGCAATGTTATCAATCTTTTCAAGGGAAAGGTTCTTTTCCTTAAAGAGGAGATCGTGAAATTCCCAAAACTTGTTCTGTTCGTGAGCGGCCAGAGAGGCGTAGGCTGCCGGGCGAGCCATTTTATGAAAATTGAGAGGCATATTTTTCAGAACAATCTTTAAAGTCTTAGGATTGTTTTTCTTGATCTTGTCAATCAGAGGACCCATTTTACTGCAGAAGGGGCATTGGAAGTCTGTGAACAGGGTCAAGGTGACAGGGGCGTCGGCGGGGCCTTCGAATGGAGAATCTTTGGTATTTATAGTGTGCACAAAGGCGACGTTAACTGTTTGGAATAGGTTCGTGGCATTATCAATGAGGTATAGTTTTTCACCTTGGGGAGCAATATCTATAGAGGAGACGGTACTGTTAACTGGAATAGCACCTTGCAATTCACCCGCCGTGTTAAAAATTTTAACCTGGGCTTTGTCGGTGAGCAGATATACAAGTTTGCCATCGAGGGAGTGAACCATATCCAGAGTCTTAGATCCTGTTGACCACTGGTTGACAACGCTCCATTCAACGAGCTTGTCTTTGCCGCTTTCCCCTATGCCTGCCTGGGCCTGGGTGGCAATTGCGAGGGAGAGGACACATCCTGTAAACATCTTTGAATAATTCATAGATCTCATTTGTGATAAATTAGTCTTTAAAGTGAAACATCACTTCTTGTAATCATGCCACAACAATAGCCACTCTAAACTGTTTTAGCAAGAATGGTAGAATCGTGAAAAATAGGTAGGCTTTAAAAAAACAAACGGAAATGAAAATAAGACTGGCGAAGAAAGAAACAAGGTGATATAAGTCTTTTTTTTAGTGGCTGGCAACGTAAAGTACGATTACATACTTGACGACTTGATAGTTGTGAATTATCTAGTACCGTCTTAGTGGGTGTGATTATATTTTAAAATGCTAGTTTTTGATTTGGACCAGTTTAGCAGATGGTTTATCTCGAAAGTAAGAATTGATGCGAGGGTGGCGGAACTGGTAGACGCACCAGACTTAGGATCTGGCGCCTTACGGTGTGGGGGTTCGACTCCCCCCTCTCGCACCATTTTTTATACTAGCACTAAAAACCCACCTGTGATAAATCTCCAATTCAAACATACCAAGTATTCCAGATTTTCCTCAGCGCCTCCTTGTCAAAAGGGATAACGGTGTTATTGAGTGGATCAGGTGGATATTCTAATTTTAATAAAAGGAAGGTACATCGATGGATGTAAAAGTCGAAGAAATCAGCGCTCTTACAAAGAAAATCACTGTAACAATCCCCTCTGAGGCTGTTCAGTCATTGCTGAACAAAGCTTATGATAAATTGAAAAAAGATGTAAAAATGAAGGGGTTTCGACGTGGTAAGGTTCCTCGTGCTGTAATTGTTAAAAGTTACAAAGGTCAGGTAGAAGGAGAAACTGGTGAGACTCTGGTTCAGGAAAACTATTTTACTGCTGTAGAGAAAGAGAACATTGATCCAATTGTACATCCTGATATTAAAGAAGTGAATTATAATGAAGACGGCTCTTTTACCTTTGTAGCTGAAGTTGATATTCGCCCAGAATTTGAACTTGGTCAGTACAAGGGTCTTGAAATAGAAAAAGAAGAAGTTTTGGTTACCGATGAAGAGATTCAGCTTGAGCTGAACGTTTTGCAAAAACAGAACGCTCCTCTTCAGGAAGTTACAGATAGAGTTGTAAAGAATGAAGATGTCGTTGTGGTAGACTTTCAAGGATACCATGATGGCGTGGCGATGGAACAGGTCAAAAACGAAGATTATTCAGTCGATGTTGGCTCCGGTAATATGGGCGCTGATTTTGAAGGAAAATTGGTTGGTATGAAGGTGGGTGAGGACGCTAATCACGAGGTTGACTTTCCAGAAACCCATCCAAATCCGATGTTTAAAGGTAAGAAAATAGAGTTCCGTATCAACGTTAAGAAAATTCAGGAACGTGTACTTGCCGATTTTGATGATGAGTTCGCAAAAGATGTAGGCAGCGGTGTCGATACCTTGGACGCCCTCAAGGCTTCTATTAAGGAAAATCTCACCAAGCAGCGTGATGAAGCTGCTCAAGGTGTGCTGACCGATAGAATGATGCAAAAACTACTTGAAAATCATACCTTTGAGGTACCTAAGAGACTTGTTGCTTTTGAAGTAGAGCAGATGATCAAACAGACCGAAAAGCAATTTGAGCAGGGTGGTATGAGTCTTGAAGCCGCTGGCCTCAGCAAGGAAACACTTGCAACGCAGAATGAGCCTGTAGCTGAAAAGAG
This sequence comes from Desulfotalea sp., assembly GCA_002733995.1. GTDB lineage: Bacteria > Desulfobacterota > Desulfobulbia > Desulfobulbales > Desulfocapsaceae > Desulforhopalus_A. The sequence continues at coordinate 158,365 of NVXR01000004.1, forward strand.
AGTTCGTGGTGATTTTATCTTAAAGAAAATCGCAGAAGTGGAAGAAGTCAAAGTTGTAGACGAAGATATGGAGCGAGGCTTTAAGCGTATTGGCGATCAGTACAATATGCCTGTCGATAAGGTAAAAGAGTACTTCCAGAACCGTGATGATCTTCTCCCATTCATGAATGAGCTTCTCAATGAAAAGATTCTTGCTTGGTTAAGAGATCAAGCTGTTTTTGTTGATGTGGTTAAGGTTACTGAGGATCCAGAAGAAACAAAAAAAACCGCTGATGTAGAGACAGAGGACAAATAAGCAGCTAAAAGCTGATGGAGATGCCTTGCATCTCAACCTATACGTCTTATAATGGGCATGTGTGAATTTGAGTTTAGCATATACCTAGAAATAGCGAGTTTAATAATAACGACTGCATCTGGTTTAGTACCTTTTGCAGTCGAACCGTTTTAAGGAGAGTGGTTTATGAATCTTGTGCCGATGGTGGTTGAACAGAGTCCTCGGGGAGAGCGTGCTTATGATATTTATTCACGCCTTTTAAAGGAGCGCATTATTTTTCTTGGCTCCGCAGTAAATGATGATGTTGCGAACGTCATTGTTGCTCAGCTGCTGTTTCTCGAAGCGGATAACCCTGAAAGAGACATCACTTTTTATATTAATTCGCCCGGTGGATCTGTCACAGCTGGAATGGCTATATACGATACCATGCAATATGTGAAATCTGATATTGCTACACTTTGTATGGGACAGGCCGCGTCAATGGGTGCATTTTTACTCGCAGCGGGAACCGATGGTAAACGATACTCTTTACCAAATGCTCGGATTATGATACATCAGCCTATGGGGGGATTCCAAGGTCAGGCAACTGATATTGATATTCAGGCCAAAGAGATCCTACGGATGAAGAGTGATCTTAATAGATTACTTGCCCATCATACGAAAAAAACAGTGAAAAGAATAACAGCTGACACTGAACGTGATTATTTTATGAGTGGTGCAGAAGCTCAAAAATACGGTTTAATTGATAAAGTGCTCACAAATCGAGAAGAACTGGCTGAGGAAAAATAGATGGATGATGTAAACGACAATGGACCTGACTGTAATTGCTCTTTTTGTGGAAAAAATCAGGACGAAGTTGAAAAGCTCATTGCAGGGCCGGATGTGTTTATCTGTGATGAATGCATTGAACTGTGCAATGAGATAGTTCTGGAAAAAGAGGGCACTGAAGACGGTGCAGAAGTCGAAGAAGAGAAGCTCACCTTAAAGCCCATTGAAATTAACCAACATTTGGATGATTATGTCATTGGACAGGATTTCGCTAAAAAGGTTCTGGCTGTTGCTGTGCACAATCATTACAAAAGAATCGACGCTCCGGTAGGGGGTGATTCTGTTGAGTTGCAAAAATCGAATATAATATTGATTGGGCCAACGGGATCGGGGAAGACTCTTGTAGCGCAGACACTTGCTCGAATTCTCAATGTACCTTTTTGCATGGCAGATGCCACAACACTCACCGAGGCAGGTTATGTTGGTGAAGATGTTGAAAATATATTGGTAAGCCTTCTTCAGGCCGCCGACTATGATCTTGAGAAGGCCCAGCGTGGTATTATCTATATTGATGAAATTGATAAGATTGCCAAAAAGTCCGATAGCCCGTCTCTTACTCGGGATGTATCCGGTGAGGGAGTGCAACAGGCTCTTTTAAAAATAATCGAAGGTACCGTTGCATCTATTCCTCCCAAGGGTGGACGAAAGCATCCTCAGCAGGAACTCGTGCAGATGGACACCACCAATATACTCTTTATTGTTGGTGGGGCTTTTGTTGGTTTGGACAAGGTTGTGAGCAGACGACACGGTGCTAAATCAATAGGCTTTGGTGCAAAAGTAACCGGTGATGAAAAAAAGGAAATCGGCGAATTGCTACGGCTAGTTCAGCCCGAAGATCTGCTTAAATTTGGCTTGATTCCTGAGCTTGTTGGACGACTTCCTGTTATTGCTACCATGGAAGAACTCATGGAAGAGGATCTGATCCGCATTCTTAAAGAACCTAAAAATGCCCTTATCAAGCAGTATCAGAAACTTTTCGAGTTTGACGGTGTTAGTCTTAGATTTACCGAAGGTGCACTTTCCGCAATTGCTCAAAAAGCACTTACGAGAAAATCCGGTGCTAGGGGATTGCGTTCTGTTATGGAATCCGCAATGCTCGATGTAATGTACGATTTACCATCCAAGGAAAATGTACAGGAATGTGTTATTAGTGAGCAGGTGATAACTGAGGGTGATTATCCGGTTATCTTGTACCACAGTAAGGGTAAAGATCAGTTGAAAACCGCTTAGCCCTCATTGATCTCGAACATTATATCGATCTCGTTGTAATGTTCGAGGAATATGCTGTATAATCTTGGTTTACATAGTGTTTTTGTCAAAACACTGTAGATGCTGAGAAATCCTGGTTACTACATTTTTTCGAGAGTTAGGAAAGGAGATTTTGTGACAAAACTTTACCCCCTGATGCCCTTGCGGGATCTTGTTATTTTCCCCCATATGGTAGCTCCACTTGTTGTGGGTCGGAAGAAATCTATTGCAGCTCTTGAGGATGCAATGGAGAAAAAAACTGATATTCTTCTGGTAACGCAGAAAAAATCCAAGGTGGACGAGCCTGAGTCCGGTGATTTATATAATTACGGTACGCTAGCCACCGTTATGCAACTGTTGCGTCTCCCCGATGGAACCATTAAGGCGCTGGTTGAAGGTAAATCCAGGGCAAAACTCATTTCCTACGTTCCCCATGATCAATTTTTGCAGGCGGAAGTCGAAGAGCGGGATGATGAAGTCGAAGAGACAAATGCGGTCGTAGCCTACGATAGAGAGCTCAGGAAATTCTTCGAAAAGTATGCCTTTGGTAATAAACGAATTGCTAAAGAGGTTCTCGTTTCTATCAAGTCGATAGACAATCCACTCAAACTGTTAAATGTGATATGTTCCCATATTCCACTCAAGAGTGAGGAAAAACAGGAGGTTCTAGAAACAGAACCACTGGCTTCCCGTATTGAAAAAGTTCTTGAGATTCTCAATCGGGAAATTGAACTGACTGAAATTGAGAAATCTATCAATGCCAAGGTTAAAATGCGAATGGGGAAAACCCAACGTGATTATTACCTCGGTGAGAAGGTTAGAGAGATTCAGACAGAGATCGGCCAAAATGAAGATGGTTTGGACGAGATGGGCGAACTCGAACAGGCTATAAGTAAGAAGAAAATGCCTGTTCTGGCAAAAGAAAAAACCCTAAAAGAATTTAAAAAACTAAGAAATATGCCGCCTATGTCAGCAGAAACGACAGTGGTGCGCAATTATATAGACTGTATTCTTAGTCTACCTTGGGATAAGAAAAAGAAGGCTCTCATTGATATCAACAAGGCTGAGACAATTCTTGATGAAGATCATTACGGTCTTGCTAAGCCCAAGGAGAGAATTTTAGAGTATCTTGCTGTACAGGCCCAAGTTAAAAAAATTAAGGGTCCTATTCTCTGCCTTGTTGGTCCTCCCGGTGTCGGTAAAACCTCTATTTGTAAATCTATTGCTCGAGCCATGGGGAGAAAGTTTGCACGTTTATCCCTCGGTGGGGTGAGAGATGAAGCCGAAATCAGAGGTCATAGGCGTACTTATATAGGTGCTATGCCTGGAAAAATAATTCAGGCCATGCAGAAGGTTAAATCTGCAAATCCGGTATTTTGCCTTGATGAAGTTGATAAAATGTCTATGGATTTTCGGGGTGATCCTTCATCTGCCCTTTTAGAGGTTCTTGATCCTGAGCAGAACGTTGCCTTTAATGATCATTATCTCGATATAGATTACGATTTGTCTGAAATCTTCTTTATCACTACTGCTAACAGTCTTCATGATATTCCTGTTCCCTTGCAGGATCGAATGGAAATTATCCAGATTAGCGGTTATACCGAAGATGAAAAACTCAAAATCGCCGAGGGTTACCTCATCCCTAAGCAACTCAAAGAGAATGGTTTCAAGGATGATGATATCCAGATGACCGATGGGGCTATCCTCGAGGTCATAAGGCGTTATACGAGGGAGGCTGGTGTTAGAAACCTTGAACGTATAGTTGCCTCGCTGTGTCGGAAAATTGCACGGGAACGGTTGAAGAAAAATCTAAAAGATAAGAAATACCGCATTGGTATGCAGTCTATTCTTAAGTATTTGGGCACACCAAAATTTCGCTATGGTCTTGCAGAAGAAAATGATGAAATAGGTCTTACCACCGGTCTCGCCTGGACGCAGGTTGGGGGAGAACTGTTACAGATTGAAGCAACCCTTATGCCTGGTGCTGGTAAGCTTATAATAACAGGTCAGCTTGGGGACGTTATGCAGGAATCTGCTCAGGCAGCCCTTAGTTACGTGCGATCCCGTGCCGAAGTGTTGGGCCTGGATGCTGACTTTTATCAAAAGCTCGATATCCATATTCACGTTCCAGAAGGTGCTATTCCCAAAGACGGTCCATCCGCTGGCATAACTATTGCGACAACACTGGTTTCGGCACTTTTAAAAGCACCTGTAAAACGCCAATTAGCTATGACAGGTGAAATTACCTTGAGAGGGCGTATACTCCCTATTGGTGGCTTAATGGAGAAGTTACTGGCTGCTAAAAGAGGTAATGTTACCCACGTACTTATTCCAAAAGAAAATGAACGTGATCTTAATGATGTGCCGGCAAAAATCCGTAATTCTTTAACCATAAATGTTGTGAATCATATGGATGAAGTTCTGCAGTACGCACTTGTTGTTGGTGAGGATGGAGTCGTTTTTAAAAAGTAATAAGTTTCTGGAATAGAAAGAAAAAACAAATAAAGCGATAATAATCAAATGACTGGCGTTTTTTGCTTGACGTACCGCAGGGAAGTTGTTAAAAAGCGTCTCACCAAATCGTTACGGGGCGACTAGCTCAGTTGGGAGAGCATCGGCCTTACAAGCCGAGGGTCACAGGTTCAAGCCCTGTGTCGCCCACCACGTATAGAATAGGTTTTGTGGAGTGGTAGTTCAGTTGGTTAGAATGCCGGCCTGTCACGCCGGAGGTCGCGGGTTCGAGTCCCGTCCGCTCCGCCAACAGATGTTAGTAACAGGTTTATGATTGCAGTATCTGATATGGGCGACTAGCTCAGTTGGGAGAGCATCGGCCTTACAAGCCGAGGGTCACAGGTTCAAGCCCTGTGTCGCCCACCACATATCAAATAAGTTTTAGGGAGTGGTAGTTCAGTTGGTTAGAATGCCGGCCTGTCACGCCGGAGGTCGCGGGTTCGAGTCCCGTCCGCTCCGCCAGAAAAGAAAGGGTTTGCAGAATTAATTCTGCAAACCCTTTTTCTGTTTAGTGCTATGCCCCTATAAGGCTAACTCTTCTGGTGACTGTCTGTCATCGATTCACTCACTGCCATTACCAAGGTGATGAGGTTGTGACTTTATCTGTCTGAGCTGTTAACGTAAACTAACGCTTCTTTGTTTTGACTGTAACGTTTGCAGTAGCCAGCAAATCCGTAGAATTATCTATTGCTCTATCTTGTCTTTAAACCTGTTGTTTACCTTGTAGACAAAAGCGAGAACCTCTGCCACTGTCTGGTAGAGATCAACAGGTATCTCCTCACCTACGTCCACTTTTGAGAGTAGTTCAACAAGATTGTCATCCTGTTGTATATGAATCCCAGCTTCTCTGGCTGTTGCAATAATATTTTCAGCAATTGTACCTTTGCCACTTGCTATGATCTTAGGAGCAGTGCTTGGTGTGTCGTCATAGATTATAGCTACAGCTTTCTTTTGTTTTTTCCTAGAGTCCATTTTACGCCTTGGTGTCCAGCATAGATTCACCTTCTGGCACAATTTTCTTTATTAGTTCAGCAACCGGATCGGGGGCGTCTTGTGAAAAGGATATGCTTATGTTGGGCATATTTGTGATTGATTCAACGAGTTCATCCGAAAATTGCTGTATGAATTGCATTTTCTCTGCAGACTCAGCCTGAAACTGGAGCATTAAAGTATCTTTTATTTTCGAAAAAATGATACAGATATTACCAAGCTCTGACATAGTCAAGTGAAGAGAGAATCGAAAATCGTCAGGATCGGATGAGCCATCTTTACCATCATCTTTTTCAATACTTAAGTAGCCGGCTTCAATGAAGGGAAGTGGAAGGGGAAAAATTAGAAAGGTGTCATTATTTGCATTTAACTGAGCAAGTTGAAAGAGTTCTATTGTCGTTATAATCTTGTTCGTTGTGCTGGCGATGAGCTCCGCACTCTTAAAGGTGTGAGCTACCTCAAGTAAGGCTGCCTTTAAGGTTGCTGCCGCACTATTTTTATCACCTTTTGCAAGGTGATGCTCAAGATTGAGCCCCACACCTTCTAAAAGTTGTTTTAAGATGGCTCCACCTTCTTTATTGCCGATGTCTGTCTGTTGCAGCGAGAAGAAGCTTTCAATAATTGAGCGGCTAGTTGGGGTTAGTGCTTGAAGGGGAGGTGGTGTGGTGGAATTGAAGTTTTGAAAGAGTGCACTCAGGTCAATATTTTTCCCCACGAGGGTGAGTGATTTACCAATAAATTGATTGAGAGTGTCACTAACGATCTTTAATTCTATTTGGGGTGTGGTGTTGGTAACCTGGAGTTGCAGTGTTTGGCCAATGGAAAGTGGGGACTGTGATTGAGCCGCAAGTCGGCTGCCACCAATGTCCAGAACAAATTGGCCTGCGCCTTTAGCTTCTACAACCACGGCTTTTAAGAGTTGGCCAAGGGGCAGTTGGCCCTGCTGTGGTTGTTGCCCTCGGCCCTGTGACGTAGCCGAGCCAACTGGAGTGCTGGATGTGGGAGGACGAATAGGATCCATACATCTGTATCGGTTATATTAGGGGACAATTATCTCATAATCCTCAACTCAGAGGAGCAAGAATGCAATCGGTATCTTTATTTATTTCTGACCTGGACCTTGAGGCGAAGCATTTGTCTTTGAAGTACAAGGCAAGTACCAATAATTGAGTCTCGGGCTTCATCGCTTATATCATCAAAATGGTATGCGGCCTCATAGCGACCATCATGGAGTTGCGTGAGTCGTACCTGATGGGCAAAAGCTGTTATTGTTTCGGATTCAGCGGAAGGGACTGTTATCTCAAGGCGGATGGTCGCAGTTTGTGGGGGAGGGTTGTCAAATATTGCCAAAATGCCACTTCCACTTATATCAACGGTCTTTCCAGCTACGGCTTGTTGTTCATTTGCAGGGTCAAATAGTGATGTCTCAAATGATTTCGAAATAACATTGGTGATGGCGTCCACTCTGAAAAATTCACGCATCTGGTCGTGATTAATCGTTTTGGTGATTATCATTTCCAGGGTCTGAGAGTTAGATATATTGACAATGTTTGCCTCAAGTGAGAGAGCTGGGCCACCGAGGTCGACGTTAATTATAGCGGGTTTTGAGGTGTCAATATCGTCGACTGGTAGAATCCCAGGTTTGAAAATGAGCGAAAACTTTGGTGCAGATCTCTGCTGGTAGATGCACTGAGCACGAATCCGATCTGGCCTGTCGATAAGAGGCATGAAGATACGAACTGGTTTGCCATTAGCTATCTGTTCTAGAGAATTTTCTTTAAGGCTCATATTTCTATTGTAGGTTGATGTTTGTTTGGGCTGAGCCCCGAAGGCATGTACAGAAATAAGGTGTCGATTTTACATTTTATCTTTGTATCATATTTAAAATATTGTTTAAGTGGCATGATTTCAACGTAGCTCGACTATGTCTGCAACGTTGCTCAATCACAATATTTAAAGATAACATAAGTAGAATTCCATCTCAACACGCCCTTGGCCCGGATTGTTATCAGTACAGTTGCTCCCACAACAACAATGGTTTTTTTAAAAACACTGAGCAATGGAACAATATGGACTGACCTTCGGTAAACACTGAGAGATCTTCATCTTTGAAAAGGTGTAAGCTCTACTCTTGTACTTTTATCGCTTACCTGAAGACAACGCAATGTTCGAGGAAAATGCGGGTTAGCTAAAGCTCTTTGTGGTCAAAAATGATATCTCATCATAGCATCTCATTTTGTCTTAATCAACTATCTAGAAAAGTTAATAAAATACAATAATGATATCGAATCAATGTAATCTCTCAATTGGCTGCGCTGAAAGGGAGTAAATATGGAAATAGTATTACGCAGAACAGAGAGGTGCAATATGTTGCACATGGCGCAATTTTAGGTGGTGATATTTATAAATATCCTTCCACTTAGAGCGCTTGTACGATTCAGGTTATAATACCTCAATCTATTTTTTTGTTTTTGGAGAGGAGCGAGAACCTGAGGAGTTGTAAGCTTTGCTGAAGGTTATCGCAGGCTGCGGTAGCTAATGAAAATGCTGTGCGGTAGTCGTCGACAAAAGGTTCAGCCTCAATTTCATCGCCTGCAAGTCTGACGATTTGGATCAATTCTTTGTCTAGTCGAGAAAGGTTGTTGCGCTTTTTGTCTAGTTTTTGGAATTGCACCGTAAGTTCAGGAGGTGAATAGCTGGGGAGGTTATGGCTCAATGTATCGACATTTTCGTGAAATACTTCATAGGCATGAGTGATTTCGAGGAAAAAATGTCTAACGTCAATAGGTTTGTTCATTACGCTTCTCAGAAAAAACTTCTAATAATGTTTTTGTTGACCGAGCTGACAGGTTTATATCCATTTATCGCATTGCGGTTGGTGGACATTGCACTCATCTCGTGCTTAAAATGTGAAGCTATATTCTTTGCTTTTTTACATATAGAACTATTTGCTTCAATGAGATTTGCCACCAAAATCTTTTTCGTATTGAGCAGTGTAGTATTGGTGATAGGGGTTTTGCTGTCGGCTTGAAGCTTCGTGATACGTTGATCTATAAGTCTTGTTGCTTTGAGCAAATCATTGATGCGAACGGTGGTTTGATCTATGGTAACAGAGGATGTTGTCGTAATACCCTTGTCTAATGATTTGTACAGTTTTTCAATCTCTTGATAGATTAGGCAAGTCTCCTGTACCATAGTATCGTAGTTTTCTTGGATTGAATCTCTTATAATCTTTCCCATCATTTATACCATGTAAGCGAGCTATATTAATTTGTGTCTCTCAGCCTGAAGCTGTGAGAGTTTGGGTTCTTGGGGCAGCACCTGGTCCGTTTTCTTGGTGTTGTTGAACCAGTGCAGTTAATTCTTTTTTGTTAATTTCAACGGCTTCTCCCCACGTTATTCGTAGGTCTACAAGTAGTTTCTCGACATTTTCAAGGTGCTGACCGGTTGTATCTTTTCTCGCCTGATTCAACTCACGAATCATAAATTGGTAGAGCCCGTCGAGGTCGGCCGAAATTTGTCCCCCGATTTCATGGTCGAGGGAGTTTGAAAATTCGGTGATAATGGCATACACTTTTGAAATCCTGCCAAGTTTTTCAGCAACATTGCCATCCTTGTTTGCAGCAAGTGCCTGTCTGCAAAATCTTATTGCGCCGTCATAGAGCATTATTAATATCTGCTCCTTTGACGCTGTCAGTACCTGGTTTTGCTGATACTGATTCATATAAGCGTTCATAGCTAACGATCCTTATAAAGTGCGTTCATCTGCTGGGTAAGGAAATCTCCTTGGGCATTCAGACTACTGACCAACTGTTCCATGGCAGTGAATTGTTTTCTTAGACTTAGCTCCCGTTTACTGAGTCGCAGTTCCATCTGGTCTATTTGACGATCATAATCACCGAGAGAAGATTCATACGATTTCTTTTGAGTGGCATACATTCCCATTGTGCTGCTGGTCATCTTCAGTAAAAGAGAGTTAAACTTTTTCATCACTCCATCAGCTTCATCATCTCCAGACAACAGGGAAACAATGTTGTTAAAGTTGCCTTCTAGAGCGGTGTCGAGCTTTTTGTTGTTTTGACTCAGTGTACCGTTGCGATTTGTGGCTATACCAATTTCGGAGAGAATACGGAATCCTCCATTGTTTTCTACGGTGTCAGTCAACATAGTCTGCAGTTGACGTTTGATAGTGTTAATCGTGGAGTCCCCGCGTAGGACAGATCCCAGTGTCGGATCGTCTTCGTCAGACTCATTTTTCTCTGTAACTTCTGATGATCCACCAAACTCCTCATATCCAGAGTTGATCCAATCCATTATATCGTTATAAGAGGTAACAAAAGCGGTTATCTTTTCTTTTAAAGCGCCGGTGTCCGGCTCTATGTTCATTTGATTGGTTGTGTAGACAGGTGGGTCTGCCCAATCCCATGGATCTACATCGACTTCAGAAGTGCCTGCGTGGGATGTTTCACTCACACTGTTGAGACTGATGCTTACCCCATTTATGGCATCACTAATTGTGTTACTGTCACTGGTGACCTTGATGCCGTCAATGAAGACGATGGCCTGTTGTGCAGACTGGACTTCTTGGGTGTTGTTAAAATTATGTTCAGGATTGCCGGATGCTCCTGTGAGTGTGCTTTTCAGGGTGAAAGACGTGTTGGCATCTTTGCCGGTAAAAACTATGCGGTAGGGACCTTCCTTGCCGCTGTTGATAATTGTTGCATGGACCCCTGTTGTCTCCGACTCCTCGTTAATTGCTTGAACAAGACCAGTTACGCTATTGTTTTCAGCTGTGACACTGATTGTTTTACCATTGATCTCAATGCTACCAGTACCAAAAGTCGATTCTGTCTTTGAGGAAAACCCATCACTAATATTTTTTTGTACCTGGCTGAGTTGGGCAACTGATATGTCATACTTTCCTACTGCGCCACTGGTGGTGGATGCAGAGAATACATCTTCAGAGCTAAGAGACACCTTAGTGCTTCTTACTTGGCTGGTGAGTGTCATGTCACCAACTGTGGCTTTTAGCTCGTCTAGTTTTGTCTTGAATTGGGCAAAGGCGTCTAAACGCTGTTTATCGGCAGTTTTTCTCGCTTGAATTCTGTTAAGAGGTGCTTTTTCAATTGCCATTAAACCGCTGACAATGGCGTCTGTGTCTAGTCCGGTCGCAAGACCACTGAATGTAATAGACATATCTTAATCCTCAACTACAGTGTGGAAAACAAATAATCAACCTTCAATGTCCACAAGGTTTCCGACGAGTTCGGCAAAAGTTGCTTTAAAGTTAAGCAGCTCTTCTGCTGGGATTTGTCGAATGACTTCTTGGGTTTCATTATCAAATATTTTAACTATTAATTGTGCTGATTCAGCATCTTGCTCAAAACGAACACTGTATAGTCCTTCTTGAGTGACTGATTTGATCTGGTTGATTAACTCTTCTGGTTGAATTTTTGGGTTTTCATTAGCAACTTCAGGCTCTGCGGTGAGTGAATCTTTGTTTTTACGAGCGGCATCTATTTGTTCAGCGGGCTTTAGTGGCTGCTGAACAGCTGCACCTGGGTTACTTATCATATCGACATTCATGGTATTCTCCATTAGCAAAGAAAATCACAGATTATCAGGGGCTGGCCGAAGCCAGCCCCATACTGCGGTTAAGCGGGTAGCTTATCCAAGAAGCGACAGAGCCAACTGTGGAGCTTGGTTGGCCTGTGCCAGGATGGATACACCAGCCTGCTGTAGAATGTTATTCTTTGTCATCGCTGAAGTCTCCTGGGCGATATCCGCATCGAGGATCCGACTACGGGCAGCTGAGAGATTCTCTGAGACGTTAGAGAGGTTAGCAATAGTGGACTCAAAACGGTTTTGAATCGCACCAAGATCGCCACGAATAGAGTCAATCTGGGCGATGGCGCCGTCAATTGATTCGATTGCATTGGCGGCACCTTCAACTGTAGTGATATCTACATTATTGATAGACTGAAGCTCACTGACGTTTGCACCATCTGCGCCGCTTGAAAAGAGCGAACCGGTTGATTGTGCTATATCACTGGAAACGTTGAATCCAGAAGAGCTGGAGAAAGAAACTTCACCACCGACGATGGCAGAGTCACCATGTGTCGCTTCATCAACCGCACCACCATCAGAGAGCTTGGTGCCTGTACCTTGATTACCGGTGAGATACATTGATTGTGGAACCTGATCGGCTACAGTCGCACTTTCAACGGCTGCGCCATGCTCAAAGTTTTCAATCTTGATATCCGCTCCATTGGAGTTAGTCAGAACGATACTGGCTTTATCATCGCTTAAGGTTGCAGTGATTCCAGTATTTCCCGATTGCTCGTTGATGGAGGCTGAAAGGTTAGAAAGATTATCTGTCAGTACAGTCGCGTTGATGGTTACTGATTCAACGTTATCTCCGGTAAGCTCGAAGGTGACACTACCGTCTGTACTAAGACCGCTAATTGTTGCTTCCGTCCTTGCTGTTGCAGTAACACCAGTGTCAGAGGCTGCTGAGTTAATCTTTTTAGAAACCTTTTCGGCGGAATCGCCAGCAGCTATCTTAACTTCAGCAGAGCCTTGCTTTCCAACTACCGTCAAGGCTTGCTCGGCTACATTATTAGTAGCAGACGTCATAGCTGCGTCATTAAGTCCAATACCGTTCAATCCCTCGCCAGAGCTATTAGTGGAAAGCCCAACTGTGCCGGTGACCGATATGGCATCGGCGCTATCACTAAAGGCATAGGAAGCGGTCGATCTTTGGTCGAGGTTGTTGGTATCAACAACAGCAGTACCGGATGTAACTTTACCGATGGTATTCGTGGTCCCGTCATCATCGGCATAAGTGATATCCCCAGTTATCGCGCCAGAAGCGCCATCCGTCCATGTTGCTTCTTTAATATCTAACTGGGCACCGTCAGTTGTGGTATATGTGAGAGTTTTTTTGTCGGCATCTAATGTGAATGTTCCATTACTACCTGTCTGGGAGCCTGATAAAGAACCATCGGCAAAGGCAGCAGTTACTTCAAAGCTGTCACCATTAGCAACTTCTATTTTTAGTGTACCATCAGAGAGAGTAGAGCTAAGGGCACTCAAATCAAGCGTTACTGAGTTAGAGTAGGTTCCTGTTACAGTGCTTCCACCTACAACAGCTTCAAGGTTTGCTACGGTGTCGGTCGCTGTAGCTCCAGCGACGACTTGGGTAACAGTCCCATCAGCAGTTTTAACTGCCAAGGTATCAGTTGCTGTAATTTGATTAGAAACTTCAATAACAGAACCTGAACGAGTAGAAGACTCGATACCTGAATCATTATCGGTATCTAGGCTGTTGTTACCGAGGGTAGTTGTTTCAGCGGAATTAATACTAAAAGAGATAGTTTCATTGGCATTAGCGCCAACTTGAAACTGAGCGTTGTTGAGAGTTCCATTCAGCAGGTTTTTACCGTTGAAAGAAGTGGTCTCTGCGATTCTATCAAGTTCCTGTTTAAGCTGATTTACCTCAGCTTGTAGAGACTGACGATCGGAAGCGCTGTTTGTATCGTTTGCTGACTGAACAGACAGCTCACGCATACGTTGTAGGATGTTAGTACTTTCCTGGAGTGCACCTTCAGCGGTTTGAGCCAGTGAAATACCATCATTAGAGTTACGCACGGCTTGATTCAGACCTCTGATCTGCGAGGTCATACGATCTGAAATAGCCAATCCAGCTGCATCGTCCTTAGCGGAGTTAATACGAAGACCCGATGAGAGTCGTTGCATTGATTTGGATAGTGCGTTTTGAGAGTTGCCCAAGTTTCGTTGAGCGTTGAGAGACATTACGTTTGTATTAATAGAGAGTCCCATTATATTCCTCCTTGAATATGTGATATGGGTTACTAGTGGGCATCCTTGCCCGGGTAAAACTATTTGCTACTTAAGTAAAGCTATTTTAATTTTCTGCTTTTAGGCCTCCTTTTGTCAAATCTATTATTGTTTATTTTGAATTGAAATAAACTCTATTTCTTTTCTCTATAAAGTATATCGGTCGGTGGTAAATAATTCTTTAGTATAAATGTTAAAAAAACATTTTATTTATTAAATAAAAAAGCGCCAGTTAACATCACTGGCGCTTTTTGTCTACATATTAGCTACTTACCCCTGTAACAGCTGGAGCGCTAATTGTGGCGTCTGGTTAGCCTGGGAAAGAATTGAAACTCCTGCCTGTTGGAGAATATTATTTTTGGTCATTGCCGAGGTTTCCATGGCGATATCTGCATCTAAAATCCTTGAACGAGCAGCCGATAGATTTTCAGATACATTTTCAAGATTGGAGATGGTTGATTCAAATCTATTCTGGATAGCACCAAGATTACCCCGGAGGCTGTCGATCTGGCCAATTGCGCCATCGACGATCTGGATTGCCCTGGTCGCTCCCTCAACAGAGGAGATATCAATGGTGTCCACAGAATTCAGTGTGGAGGCGTTTATAGAATCACTTACACCGCTAAATATTGAGCCTGCAGTGTTGGCAGCTGAACTGCTCACATTGTACGTCTCTGAACTAGAGAAGGATACTTCTCCTCCTACAACAGTGGAGTCACCAGCGGCTCCAGCGGCGGTTATTGCAACAACTGCAGTACCACCTTCAGAGATTTGGGCAACCGATAGAGTCGCGGCATCGCCACTTGCAACGTCTATGGTTGTTGTTGCGGCTGTGGTGTCAAGATTTGCAACCGAGAGTGCGGTTCCGGCAGCAATATCAGTTAGAGTAATGCTACTTTTGTCCTTACCTGAAGGATCTGTGAATTCAGCTGTAACACCGGTAGCGGCGGTAACAGCATTAATCGCACTTATCATATCGCTGAGGTCGTTGACATCTGTAATGGTGGCACTAACACCAGCTGATGTTCCTGTGGTACCAATAACATCCATGGAAACGCTTCCCGCATCTGACAGGTTTGAGAGTGTAAATGAAGCGGGTGCCTCTGTATTTGCACTTTCAACAAGGTTTGTTCCCACCCCTTCTGATCCCGTTACCCGTAGAGATTGAAGTTCTCCGTCGGGAGCACTGTGGGAATAGCCGCTGATCTTAACGTCATAGCCACCACTCTGGGTAAGTGTGATGCTCTCTTTATCAGATGAAAGGGATGCAGAGATTCCTGTAGATCCTAGTTGCGTGTTAATAGCCTTAACTAGGGGGCCAAGGTCTGTTGTTGTTATAGATGCGCTTATGGGAATAGGTAAGTTGTTAATGCCTTGCAGTTCAAAGCTAACAGTACCGTCAACAGCAAGATGACTTATGGTAAGCGAAGTTCTCGCATCTGCAGATACTCCAGTAGTTTGAGAGGCGATGTTTACGAGTTCGGCTACACGGTTGGCGGTATAGTCTGATTCAACCTTAACGACTTCCGTTCCACGTTGACCGACAATCGTCAGCTCTTGGGTTCCAACATTGTTGCCTGTTGTGGTGTCGGCTCCGCGGGTGGTGGCCGCTTCTATGCCAACAGGATTACTGGTTTTTAAAGCATTGTCTCCGAGAGCTGCTGCTTTTGCAGAAGATATGGAGAAGGAAATAGTTTCATTGGCACTTGCACCGACCTGAAATTGGGCATCACTGAGTGAGCCGTCCAGGATATTACGCTCGTTGAAGGTTGTTGTTTCTGCAATACGAGTCATTTCCTGCTGTAGCTGGTTGACTTCGGCTTGAAGAGAGGCCCTGTCAGAGGAACTGTTGGTGTCGTTGGCGGATTGGATAGCCAGCTCACGCATACGCTGTAGGATATTAGTTGATTCCGACAGCGCTCCTTCTGCAGTTTGAGCCATGGATATCCCGTCATTGGCATTACGAGCAGCCTGGTTGAGGCCACGTATCTGAGATGTCATTCTATCAGATATTGCAAGCCCCGCAGCATCGTCTTTTGCGGAATTGATTCTGAGGCCCGATGATAGTCGTTCCATTGAGCGACTGAG
Source organism: Desulfotalea sp. (assembly GCA_002733995.1). GTDB lineage: Bacteria > Desulfobacterota > Desulfobulbia > Desulfobulbales > Desulfocapsaceae > Desulforhopalus_A. The sequence continues at coordinate 174,164 of NVXR01000004.1, forward strand.
GGCGTTTTGTGATTTACCTAAATTTCTTTGTGCATTAAGTGATGCTACGTTTGTATTGATTGTAAGTGCCATGAAAAATTCCTCCTTGGAAGGGTGCTTCGGCGTCGTTGTCAATCATATTACAAACGTAAAGTCTCGGTGGTGTTCCTCGCAGTTAAGTTACTTCTCGTCAAAGAGAGAACTATTCTTTAATAAAAAATCGTGTTGCACAAAATAAAAACTAAAATATGATACATTATTGAATTTGTGCAATTTAATTGGGTGGGGAGGCTAAACTTAACAGGGCGATTTAAACAAAAAAGGCCAGTCAATTTTGAAATTGACTGGCCTTGAACTGAAAAAAATATAAAAAAGATCTATTCAGGAAGTAGGGTCTTGGAAGAGTAGGGTGAATTTTCCATGATAACCTGTATTGCTCTGTTGGTTGTGGGAGCAAAAAGAATAGGTGCTGCTAGATTTAATGTAATTGTTTGGTCCTGGGGAACAGTGACAACGGAAAGTATAAAAACGTCATCGCCGTCTTTAATCTGCAGGATTTCTCTTTCAGATTCCTCTGGGCTCAATTGATAATCAAGAAAGAAATTTGTCGGATCTGTAAGAACGAATGCTATGTCTGGGTTATCAACGGATTGGATCCAGAAGAGGGGCCCTTTCTTTTTATTTGGCATGACAATGAAATCCCTTAAACTGGGTAGGCCTACTAGGCCTGCGGGAAAATGAAGCAGATTGTCCGGATCGTATTCGACTTCACCAAAGCGAGTATTTATTTTTTTCATTTTTTCTTTTTATCCACAGTTAAGCTGTCGCTTATCTTGTCAAGATCAATCATATCCCACTGACTAGCGTCACGATTTTCTTTTACAATTCTATCAAATATTTCCTGACGATATATCTTCTTTGCACGAGGAGCATCAATGCCGATACGGACATTACCACCCTTCATCTCTACAATTGTGATTGTAACATCATCGCCGATGACAATACCTTCACCGATTTTTCTGGTGAGAACCAGCATGTTTTACTCCGTTGTAATGGCGAAAAACGCCTGAAAGATTGGAGAAATTTTCTTAGGGTAAGGCACTGAAATGATGCGCTAGAATATGTGAGCGGTTTTAGGATGTTGTAGGAGAAGGGCCTTTGGGCCAAACTCTATACAACCTATAAAAAAGTGTTCACATGATTAAACAAATGGCTACGCATAATTTGTGAGAATTGCTCGATTCTGTCCCAAACTCCTATCCTTGGACAAGTTCTCAGTGTGACTTCCATGTCTCCTTACTGACGTAAGCGTTTGTCTCAATGAACAGACAGCTGACGCTTAGCAGTCAATCCATTCTAATCGGTGTCTAAAGATAATCAAGAATTGATATCTGTGAGGCTCTTCCAGTTATACTAAGTGCTGATTTAAAGGCCAGTTCTTTTTGAATAATATCATTATATGTTTGGATCATATCAGCATCTTGGTATCTTGACAGAAGTTTTTTAAGATCATTTTTTGCATCTTCTTGATGAGTTATAGCTGTTTCGACCCTTTTTGCTCTATTGCCAAGTGTACTACGGTGGGTGCGGTTTTGATTTGCAGCAACTTCCAGATTTTTGATTTGAGCTGAGATTGATCCACCAGCCCCGGTGAGGTCATTAATATTACCTGCCCGAATGGCTTCTTCCGTTTTGGTCAGAATTGAAAAGAGATCGATGTTACCAGAAGCGCCACTCAGATTTGTGGCGGACATCCCCAGATCTCCAAGGCCTGCTCCTGCAATTTCTACATCTGTAGAGGAATTTGGTGCAATATTGATGGTTCCATAAACGGTTTTGTTGCCACCGATACCTCCACTTGCTGTCGCACCGGTTATCGTTTCAGTGAGTTCTATTTCTGCTCCGGCGTTTGGCCCTGTATTTGGTCCTGTAAGAACGAGCGAGCCACTGGAGATATCGTAGCTGACACCATTTGCAAGAGTGCCGCCGGTGGAGGAGAGATTGGTTGGTGTAGGAAGGGTATTGGCCAAGGCGGACGCGAGTCCATCCAAGGTATAGTCGTACCCTGCAGGCCCATCAAGTTGCACTGATATTGTGGAGCCGCCTGAACTGATATTAAGATCGTATGTATCGCCTGCCTGGTCGTCAAATCCAGTTAGAGAGAGAGAACCTAGGTTGGTAGTTGCTGCATTTGTGGTACTCACAAGGCCGGTGCCAGACTGGTTTAAAAGGGCAGATACTTTGCCTGCGTAATTGTCATCTGTATCTGTCAGGTCGGCAGAAGGAATGGTAACTGCAACGCCATCTTTAGGTGTTATGGTAATATCACCACCTGTGTTTGGCTGTATTTGACCGGAAGTGAGGGACTGTCCCTGGTAGGGAGTTGTGTATCCCGCGCTAGCAATCTCATTGGATATCCCCATGAACACTTCATTGCCAGTTAGATTTACTTCAAGAAACTCATGACTGGTTATTTCGAGTTGGGTGGAGTTGTGATCACCCTGGTAATGGTAGGGCCAGGTAGACACGTTGCTGACATCGTAGAGATCCGAGTCGTAGGTCGGGTTTTTAACAAATGGTGGGGTGTTTTCCTGGAAACCTGCAAAAATATATTTGCCATCTACAACAGCATTGGCGGCATCAAGGAGTTCATTGCGCAGTTCAGCGATTTCATCAGCCAATGTTGTGAGATCATGTTGGTTAAGAGATGCGTTGACAGAATGTATAGCAATTTCCTTAACACGAACCAGTATGTTCTCTACGTGTTGTAAGTGGCCGTCGGTTGATTCCATTCTATCACTGGAGTTACCCATTGTTGTGAGGTATCTCTTTGTTTCCTGGATCTCTGTTCTTGTGTTGAGTACGGGACGGATAGCTCCGGGATCGTCGGAAGAAACGTTGAATTTGAGTCCGGTTGTTCCTTGGTTTCGTAGTTTTAGAAGATCATTTGTTATTCTATTCAAATTTGTCTGCATGAGACGAAATGTTGAATTGTCAGTAACTTTCATAATTTGTCCGAGGTTTATCTCTTGAGATCGATAATGGTGTTCATCATTTCGTCTACAGTTGATAAGAATTTAGCTGATGACTCAAAGCCACGCTGAAATTGGATCAGGCTTATCATTTCTTCTTCTAAAGAAACACCGACCAGACCGTCTCTAAAATTTTCAAGTTGCACAAGAGAATCTTCAGCGCCCTTTAATGAAAGTTGATTCTGATTGCTTTCGACCCCGACTTTAGCGGTGAGCTGCCCATAGAGTGAGTTGAAATTATCAACACCGCCGATTAGATAATTGGCTCCAATGTTGGATAGTGCCAGGGCATTTCTATTATCACCAATCGCAACACTCTCACCTGCTGCTGGGGCATTAGCGGCTGCAATTTTTCTAGGGTCAGTTATAGCAACTGACATATTCCGTGCTGCCCCCGCATACTCTGTTGCGGTTGGTGCAGGTGCTGGCGGAGATTGCACATAATTGGGGGGCATGGAGAAAAATATATTATTTGTTGTTGAATCAAGAGCCCCTCCTGCCATGTGTTGGAGGTTGACTTGAACACTTATTTCGTAAGCGAGTTTATCAACACCCGCCTCCAGCTCAGGGATAAATTTATCTCTTATTTCTACGAGACCTTTGAACTGGCCACCAAGGTTCTTTAGGCCGAGATCTCTGGTTACACCACCGGCATGAAGTTTTAATTTCAGTTCAGAACCGGTTGAATCGGTACTGATGGACATTGCCATAGTGCCTTCAACGAGAGGGAGACCGCCTGGAAGTTGCACCGAGACCATGCCGTTTTCAGTGTCGTAAGTCTCGGCACCTATTTTTACTGCCAGCTGTTTTATGATAGTGTCTCTTTGATCTCTCGCGCTGTTTGCGGTTTGACCATGAATTTCAATTCGAAAAATTCGGTCGTTGAGCGCTGCTACTTCCTTGAGCTGAGCATTAATTCCATCTACTTCAGAGACGATGGTGTCATTTATGTTCTCTTGGATAGTGTCCAGACTTTTTACTATATTATTAAAACTAGTGGTCAGAACATTACCTTGGAGGATAACGTTGTTACGTTGAACCAAGTCGCTGGGGTTTGCGGAAAGTTCATGGATAGAATCAAAAAAATTGTCAATGTCTGTAGAGATGTTGTCATTGGTAACTGCGAAGACCTGCTCAAGTTCTCCGAGTGGTCTGGTTTGTGCGTTTTGATAGCCAAAATCCGCAGATTTTCCTTGGAGAGCCTTTTCAATAAATACATCATGCTGTCGGCTTACGTCAGAAACTTTAACACCTTGACCGATGAAAAAATCTCCAAAATTAGTCGCTGGATATGTTTCCAGTACAACCTGCTGTCTGGAGTATCCTTTAGTGTTTAAGTTAGAGATATTGTTGCCAATAACCTCTATTGATTTCTGATTAACTTCGAGAGAAGTTCTTGCAGCATTGAGTGCATTGAAAAGACCAGCCATATTACACCTGCCCTGACAAGAGGCGTCCGTTGATTTGAGATGCTATGGTATTAGCTTGAGCACCGTAGGTGGATGTGACGGTCTTTTGACCGAAAAATTCCATTGTGCCTCTAATCCAGCCAAGTGTGGATTTAAAAAGAAAGGCATTGCGTCTGTTTTCGTCACGAATTTCTCTGGTGATAGGCTTATCCTCTTCGTCGACAGCTTTTATGTGGGCGAGGATTTTAACAATCGCCTCTTTGCTTTGGACAGCTTTAGCCATGCCCTCCATATCGAGATGTACTGCGCAATGGCGTTCTAAGAGAATGAGGTCACGCAAGCGGACCAGATAATCGTGTGTTGATTTGGGTGTCATGCTATCTACCTTCAACTAAAAATTGTAGTAAAGAAGAAGAAACTTTTTGCAGATCCGGCTCATAGGAGCCTTCTTGAATTTGTGTTTTCAACTCCTGGACCTTGTTTGCCCGTTCTGTGTTGGCACTTGGCGTTGCGGCCTGTGCCTTATTAACCTCTTGTAACACTGAGGAAAACTGAACAGTATCCTCTCCACTTGAGATCGACTTACTCTCTGAGGATGTCTTCTCGCTCTTTTTTAGATTGCCGATCTGACTAGGGCCACCGACTCCAAAAAATTCCACACTCATGACTTCACCTAGATTGAAGATTTAGGGCTCTGGGAGCTTTCAGCCCATTCGTCTAATTTATTGATGACAGCGTTAAAGGTATCGTAAGAAATGTCGGGGAGCTCACCACCAAAAGCCTTCATGGCGTCTTGAAATCCACTGTTAATACCTTCTCTTATTGCGTCAATCTTGCTTGGATCGTTACCTGCGATACCTACAGCAAAGTTAAAAATTCTTTCTGCTGTTTTTTCTACCCCAAAATAACCATCTTTTGCAACTAATTCTTCTGCTTGAACAGGTGTCATGGTCTCAAGATCAACCTCAACTCCTGTTGTTTGAATCTTGTATTCGAGTCCTTGTTCTTTAAAAATATTTAGCACCAGCCCTCTTAACAGATCAAGACCATCACCGGCAGTTTGCTCAAGTGACATGTTATATTGATATGTTGGATTTGGCTCTGAACTGTAAGAAATGTTCACTTTATCCTTTGGAGACTCTTTAGCCTCAAAAGCTTGAGTATTATTTAGGGTGCTTTTCTCTGCGTTTTCAGGAGATTTTTGTGTCTTGAAAACTACACCTTTTGAAGGTGTGTTGTTGTTCGTATTGTCAATCATGGTGTTGCCTCCCTGCGAGATGCGAACTAAGCGTCCTTGCTCAGTTTGATGTTAAATATTTTCCTATACGATTATATCGGAGGATGTGGATGAAAAGTTTAGAAAAAATGTAACCGACCTATAGGTATTCGGTCTATGTTTTCTGTGGGTGTCGTAGGTAGCACTTGTCTGATAGTATAGTCAGCATTGGCTGTATTTGAAGCACAGGCGAATAGTTACATGCCTTTATCTTGTCTTGTGTTGCCGTTTGACTGGCGGAATTAACAGTAGGGCGTTGCTAGGATTGCTACAAAAAAAAAGCTATGCTTGAGGGCGGGAGACGTAGGAGGCTACTTTTTATCTTCAATAAGAGAAGCCATCTGATCGTACATTGCCTGGGCTATACCCATCCCTTTTCCTTTAGTGGTTTCCTTTGCAAGTTCGAGGTCAAGCATTCCTTGAAAAATTTCAGTGGAATTACTCTTTTCAAAAAGGCCTCCGTCGGGCACAGCTTTACGCATAGCCTTGTACATCTCCATAACAAACATCGTTTCAAATTCTCGACTTGACTCTCTGAGGGAGTCAAGATCTCGACTTTTACGATCTTTTAGGTGATGTGTGGCATGGCTGATATGTATACGAGGATCAATTTTAAAGTCCATAATATTTACCTTTTCCTACAAGACAACAATCTCACCTTGAAGCGAACCTGAGGCTTTAATAGCCTGAAATATCGCTATAAGATCACGGGGGGTTGCACCAATCGCATTAAGAGCAGTGGCAATTTCGCCAATGGAGACACCTTTCTGCATATCGAGAAGAACCAGCTCACCATCATCTTCAATAACATCAATAGAGGTACGGGGTGTTACTACTGTTTCTCCGTCTGCAAGAGGTGCTGGCTGGGATACGTTATAGTCGTCACGAATAATAAGGCTGAGGTTGCCGTGGGATACGGCAACGGTAGAAAGTCTTACGTCTTTGCCCATGACGACGGTGCCTGTGCGTTCATTGACGACAATTTTTGCAGTGGCGTCTGATTGTACATTTAAGATTTCAACGGCTGCTACAAAATCGACGATGTTATCCTTATACGGATCAGTTACTTGTATTTGCACCGTACCGGGGGAATCCGCATAGGCTGTACCGGGTCCAAAACGTCTATTTACAACGGCGGCAAGGTTTGAAGCAGTTGTAAAATCCGCATCTCTTAGTTGGTATTGTAAGTGGCCATTATTGCCAATCTCCATGGGGACGGACTTTTCAATTATTGCACCCCCTGCAATACGCCCAACTGTAGGATGATTTTTTTGTACCTGGGCAGCCTTGCCGCCGTAAGAAAAGGCACCAATAGTAATTGGACCTTGGGCCACCGAGTAGACCTCGCCATCGGCTCCTAGAAGGGGGGTCATGAGCAGTGTGCCACCGGCGAGGCTTTGGGCATCACCAATGGATGATATGAGTACATCCATTCTAGAGCCGGACTTGGCAAAAGGTGGCAGGGTTCCTGTTACCATAACCGCTGCGATATTTTCAATTTTTATATTGCCTATTTCAGCAGGGTCTATGGTGATCCCGTGACGGGTCATCATGTTGTATACGGCCTGTAAGGTGAATACCGATTTTTTCATATCATCACCGGTCCCATTGAGGCCAGTGATAATGCCATAACCAATGAGCTGGTTCTCACGAACACCATGGAGTTGAGCAATATCTTTGATTCGGGCAGCAGATGCACTCTGGGTTGCGAAAAGCAGTACGATGCAGATAATGCATAGGGTAGATATCTTTTTCATGGGTAACACGCTTGAAGATGAATAGTATGATTTCTTTTGGCCAATCCTGCTAGGTAGCCTATGTTGTTGGCTTGCTGTTACATTTCTATTTCCGTCACCTTTGATGACGGATTTTCTGTAGAGGCTCACTCAGCCGTATGTCCCCTGAACTTTGTATTATTTCTTAGCTAAGCTGATTGAGGACATAAAGTCACTTTTTATCTTTTTTCAGTGTAGAAAAGCCTCTCTGTTCATTAAAGGTCAGTTCATGAGGCAAGAAAGTCTATGCAATAAATATACCTGAATGTTGTTTGTAGGAGGGCTTTTGAGCATGCCTCCCATAAGTAGATGGGCAATATGGCTAAAATGGCCAAATGTTGTCAAGTATACGCATGGCCCAACCTGGACTTTGCTTGTCACTAATTGAACCCTTTCCTGTATAGCTGATACGGGCATTGAGAATTTTTTCGGAACTCACTGTATTTGCGGCGGTGATGTCAACCGGTCGTATTATACCTGTCAGGTAAATGATCTGGACCTCGTCATTAACCATTACTTCTTTCCCGCCACGTATTTTGAGCTGTCCGTTTGGGTACTTGCCAACGACTTGGGTTGTAAGGGAGGCGGTGAGGTCTTCTTTTCTACTAGTGGTTCCATTGCCATTAAAGCCGTTGTTAAAGTCAGCTTTAATGAGATTGCTAAGGTCGATAGGATTATGTCCGCTCCAGATGGCATCGTTTTCAAGACCAAAGAAATTTGGAATGGAAGCGGACATATTGGTATTTCTTGAAGTGCTCGTTGTCGCAGCCTTTGAGGCACTGGACGTTTCCGATATGAGGACAGTGACGAGATCGCCGATTCTTTGAGCTTTGCGATCTGTGAACATGGAACCGTTACTTTGGTTCCATAGCGATCCTGATTCCTTGGGAATCTCTTTGCTATTGAAGATATCTTCTAGGGGCTCCTGGATGATAATGGGGGCACGTTGTTTGGTAATACAGCCTGAAAGAAGCAGTGAAACGAGAAGTAGCAAAATGAGTTTTTTCATCTTATAAAATTACCTCCACAATGCCAGGAGCTACGACCTTGCCGAAAACGACTTTCTTCGAGTTAAGATTTTGTACCCTGATAAGCTCGTCAATTTTACCGTCGCTACGGGCAAGGCCCGTTGCAGTGAGTGTCATAGCACCGGACTGAATAACAATTTTGACTTTTTCCCCTTTGTGAATGACTGGTAGGGTTTCCACCATAGAGATGTTGAGAGGGCTACCGGCGCGTAGACTGCGTTTGATTCTTTTGCCTAAAAATTGGCTTACGTCAAAACCTGGCTCTTTAAGATCACTTATATCCATCACCGTTTCTTTAAGATGACGGGGGGCTAAAATGGTACCTTTTTTGACAGGGATTGCGGTCGCTATAATATTTGCCCGGGCTTCAATCTTGCCTCGTATCGACATGTTTTTAACAACTTCATCATCAATTCTGAAGATGAGAGAAAATCGTGAGCTACTTAAAATACCAGGGTTAGAAGGTATAACCTCGCAACTGAGTGCACCTGTGGCTACGGTGAAAGGTAGTGGGTGAGAGGTTGGGATAAAACGTATTACAGCAATGGGTAAGCTGTCTTGTTGGGTGCGCAGGTAGTCGGCAATAAATGAAAACATTCGTTTTGCATCGATTGTAATACCGGTTCTTGTTACCACAACAGACGAGGGACCTTGCCATTCAATATCCTCTGGGAGGCTCTGGCTTGATGCAAGGTACTTCTTTATGTTAACAGTGCGAAGATATGCCTTCTCCCCAGGGGCTGGCGAATGAGCGATAGGAACGGTTAACAGGGATTGGCCTATCTCTGACATTGTACCTATGGTAGCGACGTCTCCGAGTGTAACAAGCGCACCATCAACGACACCACTGCTTTTGAATGTGACGTCAAAGGCTTGTGCCGGCTGACTCAACACAAGGAATATTAATATGAGGAGTAGGCGAACCATAGTTATATGAGTTGGTTTGTTGTCTGCATCATTTCATCAGATGTTTGGATTGTTTTCGAATTGATCTCATAGGCGCGTTGGGTTGTAATCATGCTGGCCAGCTCTTCTACGATGTTCACATTCGAGCCTTCAAGGTAGGTTTGTAGGAGAGTACCGTAGCCGTCGTCACCAGGTGTCCCCGTTTGGGCACTTCCGGAGGATGAGGAAGATTCAAAAAGATTTTGGCCCATGGCAAGAAGGCCAGAGTTGTTGGTGAATGTAGCAAGTTGTAAGGTGCCGAGTTCCGTCGATTCTGTGTCATCACCAATAAGAGCGCTGACTATACCAGTTTTGCTAATGGTAATCTGAGATGAACCATCAGGGACGGTTATTCCCGGGATAATAGGATACCCATCAGAGGTAGTCATGCGTCCATTGCTGTCAAGCTTCAAGGCTCCAGCTCTTGTGTAAGCTGTATTACCGTTGGGTAAATCTACTTGTAGAAAACCATTACCTTCAATGGCAACATCGAGTTCATTTTCAGTCTGAATGAGATCCCCTTGGGTGAAAATCTTTGTTACAGCAGCAGGCCTTACTCCAAGCCCTACCTGGATACCGGTGGGGGATTCGGTGTTGGCAGAGGTTTGACTGCCCGGGACTTTCATAGTTTGATAGAGCAGATCCTGGAAGTCCGCCTTGCTTTTTTTGAAACCAGTTGTGGTGACGTTGGCGAGATTATGGGCAATAACATCAATATTGAGTTGTTGCGCGTGCATGCCAGTGGTGCCAGTCCAAAGTGATCGGATCATAATGTGATTCCTTGCTTGATGAAAAAGAAAAGCAACTTAGCCAAGTGTGCCAAGTTCATTTTGCTGTTCGCTGATGGTTGAATAACTTTTTAGTACCTTGTGGTACGTTTCAAATGCTCGATAGCTATTAATCATCTTGGTCATTTCAGCGACCATGTTCACATTTGAAAGCTCTAGGCTGCCCTGTATAATTCTGGACCCTTCGTCTGGGGCTTCCTGACTAATATCTTCAAGGGAAAAGGTGGTGTCTGATTCTCTTTTTAGCTTGGATGTGTCTGCGATAGTAAAAAGGCCTAACTGTCCAACTTCTGTTCGTCCGCCTTGTTTATCTAAGGTGTAGATAGCCCCGGAGTCACTGAATGCAATGGAGCTGGACTCGGTGCCTGATATTGTGATTTCCGCTCCACTATCGTCGAGCACCGGCAGTCCGTTGCTCGTTGTGAGAAGGCCTTCACCGTTAATGGCTAAATCACCTCTTTTGGTGTAAAGAACGCCATCTGGTCCCTGGACTTTAAAAAAACCATCACCGTGAATAGTTACATCTAGGGGATCGTCGGTTTGCCTGAGAGGACCGGTGGAAAAATCGGTGAAATTTTGACTTACCCGGCTGTAATTAATACCTTTGGCCTCGGTGGCTTGCTTTTCACCATTGAGAATAGACTCAAAACTGACCTGGGATCTTTTATAACCGGTGGTACTAACGTTAGCCAGATTGTTGCTTATATTAGCAATAGTCTGCTCTCTTGATATTGCACCTGAAAGTGCGCTGTATTTTCCTGAAACCATGTTGTCTTACCTGTGGTTAAAGTAGATGGATTTGCTATAAGTACTTATCGGTTATATCTTTGTTTTCTTAAGTAAAACCTAAATTTTACTCACGTCAACGGACCTGGATTACAAGCTAGCTTCTGTGTAGTGGCTGTTGCCTATCGCAAAGGACCGGTAACGAGGCGGATAGGCCAACGGGTATTCCCGTGGTATTGAGTTATGATGTCGCTGTAATCATTGTTAATGCAACCAGTTGACTTGCCTCGTAGGTCGATATTGACAACACAGAGGCGATTTCTTCAGGCGACATTCCTTTTTCTGTTAGTGATCGTATGTACGAATATTTTTCAGGTACGCTGGAAAAACTCTGTTGATGTTTCTCGCCATGGGCCGCCTGGAGTCTCGGGGCTTGGAGTTTTGTCGTCAGCTCTGCCTGTTCTATTGCTTTATGGAATGTAATGGTTTCCCTGTGTTTTATTTGTAGCTCGTTTAATTGTTTCTTGCTTGTGGCAAGTAGGGCCATTGTCTCTGTTAACTGTTTGAGGATGAATTTATTTTCCTTGTTAACAAGGAGGCACTTGGTCAATGTCAACAGGCAGAGAACACTTGAAGCGATAAAACCAATTTGTGAAAGCGACAACTCCATTTATCTAACCTCTAAAGTCATTTGAAAATGTATTATTCAATACACCTGAGATGCAAGTTTTGTTTTGAGCTTTATCAGTGCCTGGCTGTGTAGCTGGGACACTCTTCCCTCCGAGAGGTCGAGAACTTCTGCGATTTCTTTTTGGGTGAGCTCTTCATAGTAGTAGAGGGCGACCACCAGTCTTTCTTTTTCCGAGAGTTGTTCCAGCACCGTGGCTATTTTTTGGGTAAGTTCAGCCTTCTCTATGCGCGAACCGGGGAGGGAGTCAACCCTGTTGTCTGAAATAGAATCAAGAAAGGATCGTCCTTCCTGGGAGTTGTCGAGGGTTTCATTGAGACTGACACAACCAAGATGACTCACTTCGCCCAAGAGTGTCTGATAGGCGTCCAGGGTGAGGTTCATAGCCTCGGCTACTTCATTGTCTTCAGGGTCTCGTCCAAGTTTTAATTCAAGATTGACTATGGTTTTACCAACTCTATTTTGTTTTTCTCGCAGAGAGCGGGAGAACCAGTCAAGCTTGCGCATTTCATCCAAAATCGCTCCTCTGATACGGTATTCAGCGAAGGTTTTGAATTTAATGTTTTTCGATGGATCGAACCTTTTTGCAGCATCAAACAGGCCGAGCATGCCGGCGCTTTTCATGTCGTCACTGTTCATAAAAGATGGTACCTGGGTAACCATTCTTCCTACTAAAATATCAACGAGATAAAGGTGTTCTTTTATAATATTTGAAATATCATCTGGTTGAGGTCGTTGATCGTAAAGCATCGTTTGTGTTATCCCCTCATGTTAAGCAGTTTTTTCCAGAAAAATTGCAGATTACCCTTGGGACTGGTCTTGGCTGGTTCGGAACATAACCTGCTGGCGAGCTCGTTGAATGACTGGGTTATTTTAGACGAGGGGTAAATTTCACTGATCACACGTTGTTTTCTAATCGCATCAATCATCTGGCGATCCTCAGGTATAGAGCCTAGGTAATCGATGGAGATATCGAGATATCGGTTTGCTACCATGGTGAGTTTACGGTATACGTCTAGAGCCTCGTCTTCGTTGCGGATCTGGTTCACAACAAGGTTAAACTTCTTCTCGTGGAACTGGGTTGAGAGAAGTTTCATCAGGGCATAAGCATCAGTTATTGCGGTGGGATCAGGGGTGGTTACCACAAGGATCTCTTGGGCTGCAGTGTTGAAATAGGTTACATTCTCTGAGATCCCTGCCTCTGTATCGATGAGCACGAAGTCAAAATGATTGTGCATTGCATCGAGTCCATCGAGCAGGCGCATTTTTTGCCTTGCGTCGAGCTTTATGAAGTTTTGTACCCCTGATCCGGCGGGCAAAATCTGAATGCCGTGGGGGCCTTCAACTAAAATATCCTGTAGCTCATGTTCCCCTGAAAAGAAATGATTGAGGTTATAGAGGGGAGAAAGCCCGAAGACAACGTCAATATTTGCCAGTCCAAGATCCGCATCAAGGATGAGTACTCGTTTACCCATTGCGGCGAGGTTGTAGGCAAGATTGGCCACGACAGCTGTCTTGCCGACACCACCTTTGCCGCTGGTTATGGCATAAACATTTGTTGCCTGCAAGCTATTGCCGGCAGTTGTGTTGATATCTATTGAGCTGAGATCCCTCAGCGTTTTTGCCTGGTCATCAGTCGACTGTGATGGATTACTCATGCATGGATCCTTGGTCTTGAGACATGATCAGTTCCGCTATTTTACGAGGCGTAATTTCTAGCAGATCTTCTGGAACCCTCTGTCCATTAGTGATATAGGAGATAGGGTTTGAATTTTGTAGCTGTGTGTTGAGCAGTATTCCAAGGCTCAGGCACTCGTCTATCTTAGTAAAGATAGTATTGGCTATTTCAAGTTTTGCAAATTGATTAATTATCTGTAGGATTTCATTTTCTCGTGTTGTTGCTGAAAGGACTAGGTGTTTTTCAATGTTATATTCTGGGGCTAGAAATGAGGAGAGCTCGTCGATGCAATAACTATCTCTCGGGCTTCTGCCCGCGGTATCGATAAGGATCAAAGCTTTGTCCTGGTGGCGCTTCAATGCCTGGTTGAGTTGGTCCGGGTTAATGACTACATCAACGGGAAGATGCATGATCTCGCCGTAAACCTTCAGTTGTTCGACCGCTGCAATTCTATAGGTGTCAATCGTGATAAGTGCGATTGAGTTAGAATGATGCTGTAGGTATGAGGCTGCGATCTTTGCAAGTGTGGTCGTTTTTCCAACACCAGTAGGACCAACGAGTGCAATTCTTCGTTGTTCGCTTTGATCGCTAAAAACAGGTGGATTAACTTCAATGAGATTCTGTAGGGTTTCAATGATCGTTTTGGTTACGATTTCAGTGCTGGTCAGTTCCTGCTCAGTGAGGCTTTCCCTAATAAATCCCGCTATAGTTCGGGCGGTTTCAACGTTTACTCCTTTGCCAATAAGTAGGGAGAGGAGATGATCCCCCTGAATCTGGTCAACAGTAATTCGTTTGCTAAAGAGACCTTCGGTGCTTTTGATTTTACTCGTTCGAGAATCCGTGGGTGAGCTATCTGTTACCGTCGAACTGTTTTGGCTGAGAACAGTGATTTGACCCGCGAGATCTTTTACCAGTTGTTTGAGTTCATTCACTTCACTCACAAGGCCGGTGTTGTCGGTTGAGGCTATCGGCTTGGCTCGCTGTTGTGAAGTGGGTTCTTGGGGGGATTGCTTTGGATATTCACTAAAGCATTCCGCATCTACCGGAAATGAAGCGCATTGATTTTCGTCTTCCTCTGCCAGATGGGACACAGGGGATGACGCTACATTAAGGTAATCGGCTTTGAATCCGTTGTTTTTCTTTTGACTTTTGTTGCCTTGGTTACTGGCGTGAGACCCTAAAAATTGTTGAACTGGATCATTGATTATATGGTTAAAACTTCTTGTTTCCTGGGGGCGCTGAGGTTGTTTTGCAATGGTGCGTTGTTTAGAGAACCTCTCTGTCGAGGAGTAGGCACTTTTCTCTTGGGGGTAATCAGTGTCAATGGCGGCGGTGATTTCGAGTATCGGTTTACTGAGCAAACCGAGTTTACCATTTCTAATAGTCTTGGTTGACAGGATAAGCGCATCAGGGCCAAGTTCCTGTTTAATCATTTTCAGGCCTGAGGCCATGTCTGTTGATTGAAATACTCTAACTTGCATCCAGGTTCACCGTACCAAGAGATCTGACTTTTAAGCTTGGAGTAATTTCGTTATGGGAAATTACAGTAACTGCTGGGTAATAGCGTTCCGTTAGGCTGCGAACGTAGGGGCGAATTTGAGGGGCCGCTAGTATCGCAGCTCTGCTACCACTGTCAAATAATGGGATTGCTTCACCCACTGCGTCGAGAATTTTCTGCGCGATATTAGGATCGATTGCCAGATAACTTCCTTTGTCTTTGTGTTGAATCGCTTTCTGTATGGATTCCTCAACCTGTTTTGACAGGGTAATAACTGGAATAACACCATCAATAGCAAGATCATTACTGATTGATCTGGAGAGGGCATGTCTTACGTATTCTGTCAGTACGTCTGTATCTTGGGTGGAAGGAGCCCAGTCAGCCATTGTTTCAAGGATGGTTCTTAGGTCACGTATGGAAACAGCTTCTTTCAGCAGGTTTTGCAATACACGCATGATTGTGCCAAGAGACAAGATTGTTGGCACAAGTTCTTCGATCAGTTTTGGGTATTTAGTGGCAAGGTTATCAAGCAACCCCTGGACTTCTTGTCTGCCTATTAGCTCATGGGAATGTTGTTTAATTACTTCGCTGATGTGTGTTGCCATGACGGTGGTACAATCAACAACGGTATAGCCTGCAATTTGTGCGCGATCCTTCTTGTCAGACGATATCCAAATAGCGGGTAGACCAAATGCGGGTTCTGTGGTCGCGAGGCCTGTGATGGTTTCTGTTACCATGCCAGGGTCCATGGCCATAAAATGGCCAGGAAGAATTTCAGATTCCGCGATTTTGACACCTTTAAGAGAGAAACAATATTGATTTGGTGTGAGCTGAAGATTGTCTCGTATGTGAATAGGTGGAACAATGAAACCGTTATTGAGTGCAAACTGCTTTCGTATTGACTGGATTCGGGTGAGTAGCTCTCCATCTTGAGCTGAGTCCACAAAGGGGATGAGACCATAACCTACTTCCAGTTGAAGGAGATCGACATGGAGCATCTCTTCATAGTTCTCCTCCTGTTTTGTTACAGGTGCTTCCTCTGGTACTTCCAGTTCCTTCTGTTCTTCCTGTTTTTTACCCTTATCTATCTGGTAGGCAATGGCTGCTAGTGCGCAGGACAGAATAAGAAATGGGATAAATGGTAGTCCTGGGATAAGGGCAAAAACGATCAAGACGCCTGAAACGACCCACAACGCCACTGCACTATGTGAAAATTGATCCTTGAGGTCTGCCCCAAAGTCCTTATCACCTGTGGACCGTGTGACAAGAAGGCCTGCTGCCGTTGAAATAATAAGAGCAGGTATCTGGCCAACGAGGCCATCACCAACCGTGAGGATGGTGTAGTTGGCTGCGGCTTCACCAATGGGCATACCATTTTGAACCACTCCGATGACAAAGCCTGCACCAATGTTAATGAGGGTGATGATTATGCCTGCAATGGCATCACCTTTAACGAACTTTGACGCACCGTCCATTGCCCCATAAAAACTCGCCTCTTTTGATACGTCTTCCCGTCTCTGTTTTGCTTCGGTTTCATTAATAATGCCGGCGTTTAAGTCGGCATCGATTGCCATCTGCTTACCGGGCATTGCATCAAGGGTGAAGCGGGCAGCTACCTCAGCAACACGGCCAGCACCTTTGGTAATGACCATAAAGTTAATGAGAACAAGAATGACAAAAATTACAATACCAACAACATAATTACCACCGACCACGAACTGGCCAAACGATTGGATAACTGAACCAGCAGCAGAAGGGCCCTCATCTCCGTGGAGAAGTATGAGGCGGGTAGATGCAACGTTTAGAGCAAGGCGAAACAGAGTCGTTGTCAGTAAAATAGATGGAAAAATCGAAAATTCTATAGGCTTGACAGTGTATAAGCTGATAATCAAAATCAGCAGAGCAATAGTTATATTTGTGGCTAAAAGAAGATCGAGAATAATTGAAGGCAGGGGAATGATCATGATCATCAGAATTGAGACCAATCCCAAGGCCGCAATAACGTCACTGCGGAAAAAAATCAGTTTGAGCCGACCAGGACTAAGGTTGGTTAATATACTGGTCATTTCCATTAAAATTTATTTCCTTTTAGTGAGTATACGTGTGCGAGGATCTCAGCTACTACTTTAAATAGATCTTCAGGGATATGTTCTCCTATATCAAGGTTATGCAATAAACGAGCCACAGGTGGATTTTCAATGATGGGAATGTCGTTTTCCCGGGCAATTTTGCGTATGCGCATTGCGATGAAATCGGCGCCTTTAGCAATAATTACCGGAGCAGCCATGTTTGCCGAATCGTACTGAATGGCAATAGAGAGATGGGTAGGATTGGTGACAATAACATCAGCCTTTGGAACATCTGCCATCATACGTTTTCTGGCCATTTCTTGCTGGATTGACCTGATTTGGGCCTTAACGTGTGGATCTCCCTCACTTTCTTTGAACTCTTCTTTTACCTCTTGTTTGGTCATTTTCATCTTTTCTTCCATTTCCCATTTCAAAAACATGAAATCAAGAAAGGCCAGAAAAATCAGAAGGGCACAGATTTTAGAAAAAACGATGAGGGCGATTCGACCTAAAAAATTGATGGCAGAAACGATACTTACATCAACAAGTATGAGGGCTTCTTCAAAGTTATTGAATACAGTTGAGTAGCCGATATAGCCAATGAGGATGACTTTGAGTAACGATTTGACAACTTCGATTATTGATTTCTTAGAGAAGAATCGCCCCATGCCGCTTATAGGGTTCATTTTTGAAAAATCCGGAATGAGTGGCTTTGTGGTAAGGAGCCAACCAAACTGGAAGACACTTGAGAAAAAGGCAATAAGGAGAACGAGAATAAAGAGAGGCGCCATGAGGATGGCGAGCTCTTCCATGAGATATGCTGCAAGGTTCATAGTAGAGGCTGGATTTACCTCTAACTCGCCAACGGACTGCCACAAAGTGTGGACGAGTACGGTTATTTTGTTCCAGAAATTGGGGAGATAAAAGACCCAAAAAAGTAATACCACCGTGAAAAGTGCGGCGGTCTGAACCTCTTTACTCTGGACGACTTGTCCTTTTTTTCTAAAGTCTTCTCTTCTTTTATTGGACGGAGCTTCTGTCTTTTCTCCACCCGAACTACTTTCTTCTGCCATATTTTATGTGCTCTGCCTTTGGTAACGTTATGTTTACTGAAATCTTACAATGAAGTGACTCGTATAACGTTAAGCATATGCAATAATAACGCCGAAGATATTGCCGTACTGAAACAGCCGTTTAGTCGTGTTTTTGTTGGGGGGTGGGGCGGTTAAGGATCGCTGCTTTGTAATGCTAAAATATCCTCAAGTCAGGTGGTTGCTTTGCTTTTTTCTAGCTATTCTATGATTCGAACGAACATCTTCTTCGAAGCAACAGTGACGCCAGGGGTAATCTTCTACATGGCCAGATGGTTAAGAATAATGAAGAAACGTTCAGGGAGAGAGTCAAATTCTCGTCTTAGGAGCATGGAGACGAGCGGTAGAGTCAAAGCAATGACAATGAATGCGGTTCCTATGTTAATTGGGAATGAGATAAGAAAGACGTTGAGTTGGGGGAAAACCCGGGCCAGTATTCCTAGTATAAGGCCTGAGAGAAGAAGGACCGTTAAAACCGGTGCACTAAATTGTACGCCAAGGGCAAACATGTGTGAAGAAAGCTCCATCAGGTATGGAACGGCGTCACCGGATAGATTGAGATGGCCTGGTGGGAGTACATCGTAGGAGAGCACTGCGGTCTGGAGAAACAGGTGATGACCGTTTATTGCAAGAAAAATGAGAATAGAAAAGACATTTTGAAATTGTGAGATAAGGGCGACCTGTCGTTGATTTTGGGGATCAAAAACATTGGCAGCTGCAAATCCCATTTGAAAGCCGATAACAGTGGCTCCGAACTCGACTGCTGTGAAAATGAGTCGGGCAATAAGACCGAGGAGCAAGCCCAAGAGCAGTTCGGATACAATGAGCAGTGAAAAGGAAACAGGAGACAGGGAAATATGTCCTACTGCGGGTTCCATAATAGGAAATAGAACAATGGCGATGAGAACGGCAAGTGTTGTCTTTATACGAACGGGGGTCTGGGCAGATGTGAAAACAGGGATGGCACCGACAAAGCCAGCAACACGACTGAGGACGACAAGAAAAGCCTGGAATTGTTCAATTGGTATGATCTGTGTGTCCATCAGGGCCTTTTTCTAAGAGGGCTTAGAGAGTTGCCATTAGATCAAAAAGGCCAATGGTAAAAGTTGTGAGGGTGTTGATCACCCACGGGCCGAAGATCAGAAGAGTGACGAAGACAGCCACGATTTTAGGGACAAATGTCATTGTCTGCTCATTTATTTGAGTTGCTGCTTGAAAGATAGATATGAGAAGACCAACAAACAAGGCCACAATGAGCATGGGAGCTGCACACATAAGTATTGTTTGTATTGCTTTGCGGCAAATATCGATTGCTATTTCTGGAGTCATTTCTGCATCTCATTTATTGTGGATAAAGGGGGCTCAGGGAGAAAAACTCTTTATGAGTGATCCCACAACCAGACTCCAGCCATCAACTAACACAAAAAGAAGGAGTTTAAACGGCATAGAAATAATAACGGGTGGTAGCATCATCATCCCCATGGACATAAGTATAGAGGCAACAATCATATCAATGACCAAAAAGGGGATATAAATCATGAAGCCCATCTGGAATGCCCGTTTAAGTTCTGAAAGCATAAATGCGGGGATCAGGGTCATGGTGGGGACGTCTTCCCGGTTTTGGGGGTCTTCTTCAAGGGTAATATCCGTCAATAGTGCAAGCTCACTTTCCCTCACTTGGCTAAACATGAAATCCCGCATGGGTTTGACAGCATTTTCCAAGGCCTGGCTCTGGTCTATCTGTTCATTCATGTAAGGTTGGATCGCCTCTTCATTGATGGTGTTTAATGTCGGGGACATTACAAAAAATGAAAGGAAGAGAGACAGGCCAAGGATGACTTGGGTAGGAGGCATATTCTGTGTACCCATAGCCTGGCGGACGAATCCGAGGACAATAACGATCCGAGTAAAACAGGTCGTCATTAACAAAATGGCCGGTGCTACAGAGAGAATAGTAAGTAAAAAGAGTACTTGCAGGGCACTTGAGACCTGCTGGGGGGTCTTTGCATCTTCAATACCAAACGTAATGGTAGGAAGGCCAATTGCACTGGCAACACTAGGGATAACCAGAAAAATAAATAAAAACCCCAGACACAGTGAGGGGACAAAACGGGGAAGAGAGTATGGATTATTCATTCTGTCCCTCCTGTTTCTGCCTGTAAGGTTTCAGCAAAGTTTGTACCGTTCTTTGGGGGAAGTGTGGCAATCGTAGAAATGTGGGATTCGCTGATACCAAGTAAATATTCTGTGCCCCTGATTTCAACTAGGCAAAGTGCTTTTTTTCCCATCAATGGCTTAATTTCAACTATGTGGATCTCCTTATCCGCTAGAGAAGAAAGCAGAGAAAAACGTTTTCGTAGTAACCCATAAAGGAGTAAAATGATACCGAGCACGACAAGTAGTCCCCAGACAACACGGAACGAATTTGCAAGCATCTCGTTGTTACCGCTTAGCAAGGTCTGGTGTGTGGTGGTATCCGCGTGGGCGCTCACACAGCATAATAAAACGAAAATCGTAGTAACGGAGATAGCTTTCATCAAAGGGCTTTATCCAAGGTTTTCAAGTCTGTCGGCAGTGCTCACAACATCAATGAGTCGAATACCAAATTTTTCTCCTACCATTACCGCTTCACCTTTTGCTATCAGCTTAGAGTTAACGTAAAGGTCCAAGGGTTCTCCGGCAAGTTTGTCGAGTTCAAGCACGTAACCTTCACCCATTTTGAGTAGGTCTTTGAGCTTAATCTTGCTTCTACCCACTTCAACAGAGATGTTGAGGGGGATGTCGTAGAGAAAGTCGAGGTTTCGCCTCTTGTTGGACTGTGTAGCGCTACCACCAAGTGGTGGGCTAGGTGAATCATCCTTGAGGAGTTCTTTAATTTCTTCAGGGTCTGGTCTGCTGTTGTTTGTTGGGGTTTTCATAAAAATCCTTAATCAATAAAATCCTGTGAGGCTAATGGCTTTTTTGCCATTGTGTGTTCCGGGGTCGGCATAATATTTTGGTATGTTTTCAACCATTACCTGAACAGGGGAATTTGGGTCATAATCAAGATTTATGACGTCACCAACCTGCAGATTTAATACTTGTTCAACACTCATATCGATGGTGCCTGATTGTGCTATAATGGAAACGGGCATGTCCTGCAACTGTTCCTCTATAATTTCGTACCAACTACTTTTGGTTTGAGTTGAAATCGTC
Organism: Desulfotalea sp.; assembly: GCA_002733995.1. GTDB lineage: Bacteria > Desulfobacterota > Desulfobulbia > Desulfobulbales > Desulfocapsaceae > Desulforhopalus_A. The sequence continues at coordinate 195,341 of NVXR01000004.1, forward strand.
AGGAGTTCTTTGAGGAGCTCTCGTAAAGGTTCTAGGGTTGCAAAAGGAAAAACGAGGTGGACCTCCCCGGTGTATTGGCCAGATTTAACGAGTAGAGTACCTACAATAACTTCTCCTTCCGGGTCGACAATGGATACAAGACGAGGATTATTCTCGAGTTTCATCAGGCGTGTGTTTGTATCGAGAAGTTGGGCGAAGGCTTTGTCGATATCGGCACAGGCATCATCCATTGGCGTTTTCAAGATATTGAGTTCAATGGTAGTCAGCTGTCTTTCAAGTTCAAGCGTTTCAATATCCGATGAGGCGCCAAGCATGGTCTCCAGCATGAAAAAAGAGAGTTTAGGGTCAAAAATAATGAGAGCCCCCTGCTTTAACGGTGGGAGGTCTAAAATACCTATGGCCCCGGGTTGACTTTTATCAGCCATGAATTTTTGGAACTCAAATGTCTCTAAACTCACTCTTGTAACGGAAATTGTTCTTTGCAGCAAATTGGTAAGCGAAGTAGCATATTGCCTGCAAAACACATCCAAAATAATGTCAAAATTTGGAATGCGAAATTGTTCTCTATCAGGTCTGGCAAGCTGAAAGAGATTGACGGAGGAGCACTTGAGAAAACTGTCCGGAGTCTCTTCGAGCTCCATAGACACCTGACCGCCATGGATGTCTTTAAGTAAATCCGCGATTTCTGTTCTATTTAGAATTGGTTCCATGAAATCACAAAATTCCTATTGAACAACAAAATTGGTGAAGTAGATTGCCCGAACTTTACCACTCTGAAGAAAAGAATTTATCTTGCTCTTCAGTTCAGCTTTGAGTTGTCTCTTACCCTGTAGGTCTTGAAGTTCTTCAAAGGTCTTATTGCCTATAAGAAGTAATATAGCGTCTCTTACCTGGGGCATCCTCTGCTCTACTTCTGGCTGAACTTCTTCATTGCTGAGTTCAACTGTGAATGATGCTTTTACGTAGTGGGGAGTGTCTCCGCTGATAATATTTACTACGAATTCATCAATGCTCACCATTGGGCCGATCTCGGCTTTTTTGGTCAAGTCGGGGACTGGAACCTGAAGGCCTGGATCGAGTTCTTCTGGTGCTGGTGGCTCAGGCTTTAATAAGAGATAACCGCCTACACCGCCGCCTATCATCAGTATTGCAACAATTGCACCAATAATGATAAATAATTTTTTATTACCGCCTTTTTCAGGTGCACTGTCATCCTTTTGATCTGCCATTTATATCGCCTTTGTTTGTTGTTCAGTTGTAAAGATATGCCCTCTTATAAAGGGACTGGACTTTTGGTGGATGTGGGCTGAGATTTTCCTTTGTTACTTTGTAGTTTAAGGATAAAATCAACCCTTCTATTTTTACTTCGACTTACATCGTCTCTATTGGGAACCAAAGGGCGATCCATGCCATAACCTATGGCTGCCATACGGTCGAGGGGGAGGAGATTACTCTGGATGAAAAATTTCGTTACTGCGACCGCGCGGGCTACTGAAAGGTCCCAGTTACTATATTTAGACGGAGAGACAGGGCGGTCATCGGTATGCCCTTCAATGCGAAGGTCCATGGGGAGTGGACGAATAATATCAGCTATAGTGCGCAGAATTGAATATGACTTTGGCGCGATTTTAGCCAAACCTCTGGCAAACAGAACGGAGTCATTTATGCGGAGGATAATCGATTCATCATCATTTAAAATAACACCGACGTTGTTTTCAAGCCGTCGTGAATCGATTTGTGATTTAATTTTTTCGTAAACTTTCCGGGTTGTTTGTTGTTGGATCGGTGAATATGGGTTTATCGGTAGTGATGGTAGTATTGGAATAGTAAAATCAACATGAGCTGGTACTTTGTGCATTCCAAAAGCGTCTTTAAGCGAGCTGGATGCTGCTGTAAATTTTACAGGGTCCATGTTTGCCATGGATAATAAAAGAACAAAGAAAGTAAGCAAGAGGGTAACCAGGTCTGAATAGGTCACCATCCATGCCGGTGCACCTGCAGGGCATTCCGGACATTTCTCGCTTTTTTCTTCTTGGACTTCTTCTTCTTCTTCGGCCATAATCAGTACCTTTACTTATTGAAGGTAGATTTTCTTAATTTTGGTGCGATGAATGCGTGGAGCTTTTGTTCCATTATGCGTGGGTTTTCCCCTGAAAGTATGGATTGCATTCCTTCTATAATAAGCATTTTCATCAACACCTCTGATGCGGACCTGTTCTTTAGTTTTCCAGCCATTGGTGAACAAAAAATGTTTGCTATAACGGCTCCGTAAAAGGTAGTAAGTAGTGCTACTGCCATGGCTGGGCCAATGGAAGCAGGATCATCCATGGTCTGAAGCATCTGCACAAGGCCGATGAGGGTTCCACACATTCCCATTGCAGGGGCGTAGGCCGCTATGGCAATAAAGATGTCTGCGCCTTTCGTATGGCGCAGTTGTATATACTCAATCTCAGTGTTGAGCATAGAGCGTAATGTTTCTGGTTCCTGTCCATCTACAGCCATCTGCATAGCTTTTTTTAGAAACTCATCGTCGACGGTATCCATTGCTCCCTGGAGGGCTAGAATTCCTTCTTTTCTCGCTTTATTGGCAAACTCCATGAGCTGATCGATGAGGTTGTTTATCGACATCTCCTTGTGGAGCATTGTCTTTTTGGCAACATTAATGGCGTCCAATACATCAGAAAAAGGATAATGAACGAGCGTATTTCCAAAGGTACCACCGAAGACAATGAGCAGTGATGGGACGTTGATAAATATTGATAATGGCCCACCTTGGAGGATAGCCATGAGCATCAGTCCAAATGCGGCGACCATGCCGATAATAGTTGAAAGATCCAAAAAATCCTCCGTAACAAATAAAAATTATGTGTGATAGCAACCTTTCAACAAAAGCTGCGTCAGATTTTAATTACGTTAACTGAGCTAAGTATCAGGGGCAACTGAATCTTTCCCATCAATACTGTCTAATCGTATCATAGACGCAGAGTTTCTAAAACTCAAGTCTGCATAATATATTCCATTTCGTAATATATTAATATAAGGGAAGCATCGAGGTGGTTTTCCCGTAGCGATTAAACCACCGTCTGTAACTGTGTCCCAGTTCTTTAACATCCTTCAATTAGGGCTTTGTAGCATAATAGTGATGCTCATGAGGAGTACAAAGGACATGAATGAAGTTGTGTTGAGTCGTTACAAAAGAGTTGTTAAAAATTTCAAAGAACAGAGATGGTTATTGCGGAATATTGGAAATACAATGAAAAATGCCCCAAAGTTTTTAAAAAAAACGATGGGGCTGGGTGGCAAGGCCAAAAATATGACAGTTAACGTTTGAGATTAATGAGCTCTCCAAGTAGTTCATCTACTGTAGTGATTATTTTAGAGTTTGCCTGAAAGCCACGTTGGACTGTGATCATGCGGACGAACTCGACTCCCATATCAACGTTTGAAAGTTCAAGTGAATTGGTAAATATCGATCCAAGCTCAGCGTCTGGAATACCTACGCGTGGAGGACCCGCTTCTGCACTTGCCTGGTAGAGGTTACTGCCCACGGTTTTAAGTCCATGTGGATTGACAAATTTACCCAATACTACTTGAGCAATTTTAGTACTTTCTCCATTGGAATAGAAAGCAATAACCTTTCCTTCACCATCTATCTCCACTCCTGTAAGACTTCCCGCAGCAAAACCGTTCTGATCCTGTGAGAGTACAACGGAATCGCTGTCAAACTGAGTGTTGTTAAAGGTGATTTCAATGTCAGTTTGGAGAGTATCGGGACCCCAATCGATATCCGCACCAGCAATAATAGCTTTGGTAGGTACAGGTGGGACGGCAGCGGTACCAACAAGAACACCATCTGTGGTGAATTGTAGATTATTGGCAAATTGGCCTTGCAAAACATTGCCGGCATTGTCTTCTGCACTCCAAGCAGTACCCCATTGATTTGCTCCCGTTTTGATAAAATAGGTGGTAATCAGATGGGGGCTTCCCAAACTGTCAAAGACTTGGGTGGAAGATGAATAGTTATATGTTGCATCATTATTCATATCAAAGGGTAGGGCGATGGCCAGTGATGTGGAGGAGAGGTTTGTTGTTAGTTTTAATTCGGTTGTCGCCTGACCAGCAATAAGCCCATTGTTCTGTACCTGAATACCCTCAGGGTCACCGGCGGCGATCTGTCCGTCTGCACCAAATTTCTTCCCTTGGACATTTAATCCCTCGGGGTTTACCAAGAAGCCATTTTCATCAAAGCGGAATGCGCCCGCCCTTGAGTAGTACACGGTTTCTGCTCCGGGTTCTTTTAAGATAAAAAAGCCATCGCCTTCAATAGCCAAGTCTAGGTTTGATTCTGTGGATTCAAATGTTCCCTGGCTAAAAACTTGGTCAATCTGGGATACACCGACGCCTCTACCTACCTGTGATGCGCCTCCTGATCCATTGATTGAACCGGAAAGCAAATCTGCAAAAACGTGCCTTGAACCTTTAAAACCGACCGTATTAGTATTTGCGAGATTGTTACCAATCACACTCATAGCCGCTGAGTTGGTGTTAAGTCCACTAACCCCACTGTAAAATGCACTTGATATACCCATTTCTTCTCCTTCCTATAAGAGACAGTTTGTATAAACCTCTCCAAAATTGCGGTTATTATTGAGTTGTGCTGCCGCCAGTTGATTGAGCCGTAGCAGCAGATTTTTCGGCTGAGTCGGCGGCATCCTTGCCAGCATCAGGAGTAGTTTTATCATCCTGCTTCTCTTCGTCTTTTTTGGTGCTTGGGGTGTTTATTTTGGCTCCAGCCTCGAACACTCCTAATATCTTGCTAAATGCTATTGATCCTGCTTTTGTCACCAGGGTGCCGCCTTTGTTTCCGCCAAGATCTACACCTGTAACTTCTGATTTAATAAGTGGTGCTACTGAGATAGGTTGTTTTGTTCCGGATTTTGCCGAAAGGACAATGGTGTAGTCTCCAACTGGCGCTGCTGATCCGTCAGTGGTTAAACCATCCCAAGTAAGAAAATGATTGCCAGTGGTAAGGTCGGTACCCTCCAAGGTCGCTACAGTTGCCCCATCTCGTTGGAGTGAAATGGTTACTTCTGAAGCTGGACCTGATAGTCTATAACCCAATTCTACAGGTTTTCCTGAAAACTTGAGTGTTTTTCCTTCAAAAATCACATCTTTACCGATGGTTCCGAGGGTCGCTAGTCTATCGGATTTGATATTTGACGAGACTAAGTTTTCCATGCTGTCGTTGAGATTGTACAGCTGTTCCAAGGAGCTAAACTGAGCGAGCTGGGCTGTGAATTCAGTAGGGTCGTCTGGATTGAGTGGGTCCTGGTTTTTAAGCTGAGCAACAAGGAGCATCATAAAGTCCTCTTTACCCATTACAGAACCGTCTTTTTTCTTGCTGTAGAGGTCTGATCCTGTCGATGCTCGGCTAGATGAATTTAAGGCTTTGATGTAATCGCTCATCGTTTCTCCTTTATGCTCTTACGCTTAGCCCGGAACTGGGCGTAGCGTGGCTGTCCTGAAATTCCTCCAACACAAACGGAGTTTGAGGCTCAGATTTTTTATCTTGATTTAGAAAGTTTGAAGAGTCACTGTTGTTGAGTTGCTGGTCAAACAGATCAAATTCGCCAACCATCCCGGATTCACAGGTAATTGAAATTTCTTCGACCTTGAAGCCTTGTCGCTCAAGAACGGATTTGAGTTTGAGCAAATTCTTTTCTAAAATTTCTTGTACGTGTTGGCTCTGGGCGACAACATTGGCTCGTATTGAACCTTCTTTCACCGTGAGATTAATTTCCATCTTACCCAACTCAGCCGGGTGTAGTTTGAGTTGAATTTTTGACTGCAGTCGCTTTTTGTTGATTTGAAATCGTTCAATAAGTTGTTGCAGTACCTCTTGGTCCTGGATAATTGTCCCAGATGGAAGCATGGTCGTTTTTGTTGGGTCTGTAATCTGTCCGGTCAGTGGATCTACAGCGCTGTTTCCTGGAATGTTAAATGTTGCCCCAGTCTCAGAGAGTGATGTATTGGAACTCATTCTGTTGAAACCCGAGCCGGATTGACTCATTTCATTTCCCTGTTGCTTGTCGGAAAGGTTAGCGTCATCGTTCGTCTGGCTAGAGATTTGGTTCTTTGTATCGTAAAATTGCTGTGTACTATTGTGCCTGACACCAGAAAGTTGTTGCTGACGAGTTCTCAGGGTTGGTTCAAAGACACCTTTTTCAAGGGCAGTAAAGCCATTATCTTTTACCAGTGGAGAATTGATACCTGTATTGTTGTCGCTGCTGGACTGGATTAGGGTCAAATTGTTGCGAAGTGAAAACGTAGACTCTACTGTCTCAACCTTTTTAACAGAAAGGGTCCCCACTTCTTTGCCGCTTGTCATCAACTGTTGAAGTTTGTCGAGGAAGTTCTGCTGCTGAGTGGTGAGTGCTACTGGAGAAGCCTCTGAGCCTAGGGGATTACTTCCTGATTGCTGTGACTGTGTTGATTGAAGCCAGTTGTTCATACGGGCAGTAATATTTTCTTTGGAGGCGTCGAGGTTGCTATTGTCCGTAGCAGAAGTGAGAACATCTTGTTTGAGTTGTGTGGCTGAGCCGTTGTCACCGCTCAGGTATTTGTTAATGAATTCAAGAAATGCATTTTCATTTAAACCTGTAACACCGCTACTATCTGGCTCTTTTGAGGCTGTATTGTCCTGGCTCATCGATGCCTTATATTGGGCCAGTAACTCTAGTATAGCCTCCCTTCGCTCCTGTTCTTTTGAGGCGAGGACAGAAGGGTCGGCGGCTTCTCCATCGTCAGGAGAAGAGGGGGCGGATATTTTATCGTCTGTTGGGGGTGTTTGTGTTGAGGGGTCTGCAGATGTTTGCTCGTTGCTCTCTTCTGAGGAGGCTTTTTTCAAAATAGAATTGAAAGAATTTTCAGATTCGTGAGCAATTTTGTCTGTCGATGAATTACTGGACTGTTCATTCTGAACTTTCGGAACATTTGGTATATTCATTTGAACAGTTAATAATTGTGTCATATGCATTCACTCTAGTTGCAGGGTAGTGTATGTTGTGCTGATTTCTGTTGCTTTCTGTTTTGAAAGTTGATCTAAAATTTTTGCAGCTGATTTAATCTTCATCTGTTCTAGAAGGTCAGATGCAAGTTGTTTTTGTAGACCTGTGAGCGCCAGAGCCGCTTTTTGAGGCGACATTTTACCGTAGATCTTGGCAAGATTTTGTATCTTTTTCTGCTCTACAGCGGATTTCTTTTTGAGGAGTTCTTCAATTTTATTTTGCAAAGTTCGAAGAGCTACAAGTTTGTCATCTATTTCTGCTAATTTCTTATCGACACCCTCTTCGAGTGACTTTAGCTCCTTTTTACGTAGACCGATTTCTTCTCGCTCTTTTCGGATTTTTGTGCGCTCTTCCAGGATTGTTTTTTCAATTCGTCGTTCCTCCACCGAGCTGAAGTTGTCCTCTGCAGCAGATACAGAAAAGAGGGGTAAAAGTAGTACTGTTCCAATGAAGAATATGAAAAGTCTCAAGACGGTCATGATTATTGTTATCTCTATATATTTATGAGCCCGTGGATATACTGTCTTGGGGCCCGATACCTGCGTTATGTGGGAAAATCTAGGAATATTACCCATATGTGTGTTTCTTGTATCAGTATGTTTGGCTCTTTACCTCATCTTCTCGTCAATTAACAGACTCATTTATGTGTGGTTTACTTGGGGTCAATTGGGCTTTTTCCATGGCGCATGATAGCAACTTCGTCAAGCATAGCAGCTTCTTTTTTATCAAGATATTGCTTCCATGAGATGTTTTGATCATGTTTAAGGCGCTTCATAACCTGATGATCACGGCTACGTTGTAGGAGATTCTGTTTTTCTTTCTCTACTAATTGTTTTTTTTCCTGAATGGTTTTTTTTATAGCAGCGAGGTTTTTTTGGCCCGCAGTTATCTTTTCTTCAAAGAGAATGAGTTTGGTAATTTCTATACCTTCAGTCTGTAGGGTTGCACATGTTGTAATAGTAGAATGTAAGCTGTTCTTTTCGCTTATAAATTTATCTTGTATGATCAGATGAACCCTTTTGGCCTCTAAAAAACGATTTTTAGCCAGATCTTCCAGTCGTTTTCTATAGTTTAGAACAGTATCAAGTGAAAATGGTTTTGGTTCAATCGCCACTCTGTGTACCTCTGTTGAATCGATTGAGAGCTCTACTCCTCATACGCGGGTTGAAGAGTAAAAAATGTGACTTATTGCTAGATAAGTTCACCTCTCGCGGTTAAACTTCCTGCCAGTAGTCGTTCGTAGTATTTACACTTCTTTGGTAAGGGGCCTCACTCGCCATGTATGCCCTTGGGACCCATGTGCTTAGGCCGGTTCGGGGTGATCCCTATTGAGCTTTAATCCGACTGTCGACGGTTTGTTGGGGGCGGCTCTTCATCTTTTCGATCGCTAAGGACATTGCCTAAGGTCTCAATAGAATTTTTGAGGGTTGATGTCTCATTATAGCCTTGACGAAGAAAGTCAGTTATTGCTCCAATTTTACTGAGAGCAAAGTCAATTTTAGGATTTGAACCTTTAACGTATGCACCAATATTAATGAGATCTTCCGCTTCTGCGTAATTCGCCAGGACGTCGCGTGCTTTGCCGGCGAGTTCTTGGTGGCGTTCTCCGGTGATTTCTCGCATTACGCGACTTGCAGAGCTGAGCACATCGATGGCAGGGAAATGATTTTTGGCTGCCAGTGATCGGGAAAGCACAATGTGTCCATCAATGATGGAACGAACGGAGTCGGCGACGGGTTCCGTCATGTCGTCTCCGTCCACAAGGACGGTGTAGAGGGCCGTAATTGAGCCTTTATTTTTGAAATTTCCGGCACGTTCGAGTAACTTTGGTAGGGTCGCAAACACAGAAGGTGTGTAGCCTTTAGTGGTCGGTGGCTCACCAACCGCAAGTCCTATTTCCCGCATTGCCATGGCAAAACGGGTAACGGAATCCATCATGAGTAAAACGTTTTTGCCATTGTTACAGAAGTATTCCGCAATGGCTGTAGCAACAAATGCGCCACGCATACGAAGCAGAGGTGACTGGTCGGAGGTGACTACAACGATGACGGAACGTGCCAGTCCTTCTTTGCCTAGATCCCGTTCTATAAACTCCCGGACCTCTCGACCTCGCTCACCGATAAGGGCAATAACGTTAATATCGGCCTTAGCATATTTTGCCATCATACCAAGCAGCACGCTTTTGCCGACACCGGAACCGGCCATAATTCCCATACGCTGTCCTACGCCACAGGTGATAAGGCCATTGATTGCCCGCACTCCGAGATCGATGGAGTCTGTAATGTTCTGTCGTTCCATGGGGCCTGGCGGCAGGGAGTAGAGATCTTTTGTCTCGCTGAGGATTGGAGAGGGTAAACCATCCTGAGGAACCTCCATGGCATCGATGATTCGGCCAAGTAAATTGTTGCCTACACTGATAACGGCACTGGTACGAACGACCCGAATGAGGCTTCCAGGCCCCAAGCCACGAAGTTCACCCAGCGGCATAAGTAGGGCAATGCTGTCTTTGAAGCCTACAATCTCAGCATAAATCTTATCACCGCGATGGATTGGTGTTAGTTCACAGAGTGAGCCAATTGATGCATGGGGGCAATAGCCCTCGATGACAAGGCCTATGATTTTTGTAACCTTACCCCAAACCTTGATAACGTTGAGGTCTTCTACCTTTTGTGGGTCAAGTATCATATTGCTGTGTCAGTGAGCTAGAGGGTGAGTGGTGGATGAAAAAATATAGATGCTGGGTAAGTACGAGGTGTGCTTACTCTTTTTCTTTATGCAGCTCTTCGCGAATAGTTTCAAACTGACTAATTATTGTTGCATCGATTATACAGTTTTCAGATTCTATTTTGGCGCCACCTTTTTCAATCTTTGAGTCTGTTTTTATGACTATCTTGCTCAAGCCACTGACTCCGGAGATGAAGTCAGCGGATTTGTCGGATACAATCTGGTAATCATCGGGATGAATAAAGATTGTGAATTCATCAGATCGTACTGCCCGCGACAGGGCTTCCTCAATTGTGGCAACGATGGTCAGATCTTGCTCTTTGAGAGAGATTCTAAGTATCTTTTCAGCTATAAGCAGAACAAATTCTTTAAGTTCGGTACTGCTGTTACTAATGATTGTTTCTCGAACAGAGTCGAGCTGTTGGCAGCAGGTTGTAAGAGCTTTTACTGCAGACCCAAAATCATCAGCAGCTTTTTTTGTACCTTCTTGAATGCCCTCTTGGATACCTTTTTGGTACATGGTCGTAGCGTTTTCTTCAGCCTCTTTAATGGAAACATAGTTGCTGAGATCAACGGCAAGGGTGGGCTGTGGTTCAGCTGCAACTGGATCTTGTGGCGGGTCAGTTGGGGGGGCAGGAGAATGTTTGGGGATTTCGCTCTTTGCCTTTGGTTCGTTTATGCTAGGGGGGACGGCTTCTTGGAGCGTATTGATACGACCATGCTCAAAAGGAGATTGTGGCGGCTTTTTCTCAGGGGTCCAGCCCGATGAGTCGTCTCCTGACTCAGATTTAATAATTTTTTCACGGGTGAAAGAATTTGAATCTTTATAATATTTAGACAAGCTCATCACCACCTCCTGTTCCAAGGACGAGTTTACCTTCTTCTTCTAGTTTCATTGCAATTTTAACAATGGACTGCTGCATGATCTCAACCTCTGACAGTCTTACAGGGCCCATGGCGTCCAAGTCGTCTCGTATCATATCCGCAGCCCTTGAGGACATGTTTGAGAATATCTTTTCTTTCATTTGTTCAGATGCGGCTTTTAAGGCCATGGTTAGTGAATCATTGTTCACCTCTCTTAAGATCATCTGCAACGAACGACCGTCAAGTGCAACAAGGTTTTCGAAGGTGAACATCTTTTTGCGAATTTCTTCTGCCATTTCAGGATCATTTTGCTCCATGGCCTCAAGAATATCACCATCGAGGTTGTTTTTCATATTGTTTAAAATACCGACGACTGTATCGAGTCCACCAATTTTTTTCTGTGCTCCTCCGGAGACGAGGCCAATTTCTCTATGAAGGGCGTCTTCTATGCGATTGAGTACGATGGGGGATACCTTTTCTATCTTGGAGATTCTGTATACCACATCAGACATGATATCTTCGGGCAGATGTGAAAGGATTTCTGCAGCGTGTTCAATATGTTGTGTTGAAAGCACCAGGGCAACTGTCTGGGGGTGTTCCTGTTCTAGAAGCCCAGCAACCATAGCGGGTGCCATGAGTGAAATTGTTTCGAGGGACTTGGTTTCAGTACCTGAGAGGAACTGCTCCATCAAAAATTGAGATCGCTGATCCCCAGGAATTGCAGAGATTGTATTTTTTGCGAAATCATCACCTTTTACAAACAGTCCGGCGAACTGATCTTTAGATTCTCGGTAATTTTGAAAAACCTTTTCTTTTATATCGATGGGAATGTGATCAATACTGGCCATCGCTCTTGTGATTTGGCGAACCTCGTCATCTGACAATTCTTCAAAAATCTTTGCGGCCGATTCCTCACCCAAACAAATAAGCAAAACAGCAACTTTGTTTATGCCGGTAAGTGTTTCAATTCCCATTATATTCTAACCTTCTTGTATCCAGTTCTTGATGATAAATGCGGTCGGTACCTGGTTCTGATTTACCTCTCTTCTTAGCTGTGTAATTGTGTCGTCCACAGGTTCAGCCGGAGGTTCATTCTCTTGTTTTTGCTGTTGTAAAAGTTTTTGCTCCTGTTCCATCTCCAGTTGGTTAACCGTTTTGTAGTGCTCTTTTACTTCTCCTTTCATTGTTTTCACCACGGGTCTGATTAGTAGAAAATAGATAAGAAAGACACCAAATCCAATAAGCCCATATTTGATTAATGGGATAAATTGGTAAAGAGAGCTTGCTGTTACATCTTCGCCTGTGAGGGGTTCTTGACGCGGTGCAACAAAGGGCATAGAGAGAACGTTAATAACGTCTCCGCGTTCTGCAACTAAGCCAATAGCGCTGGCAACCATAGTTTCTATGGCTTTGAGTTCTTCTGCGGTATGGGGAACTGTGGTCTTAACCTTTCCTTCTTCATCGACTTCAACTTTGTCTGCCACGAGAACAGAAACCGATAGCTTTGTGATAGTACCAACGGGATTGATGATTCGGCTGACGGTTTTACTGATTTCGTAATTTGTTGTTTTGGAGTTCTTTGACGATGTTGAACCACTACTCGTTTCACCAAAGACGTTACCCTGAAGATTTGATTCGACTCCAGGAACACCGCCATTATTGGCGCTACCTGATGTCTCTCGATTTATCTGCTCACTGCGGATAACTGGTTCTTCAGAATCAAACAGTTCTTCTGTCTTTTCAACCTTAGAGAAATCAAGGGTTGCCGAGATTCTGACCATAGCATTGTCGGTCCCCATGGTTTTATCCAGAAGATCCTGGGCCCGCATTTCCATTCTATGCTCAACCTTTTGCTGGTATTCAAGCATTTCACCGGAGAAGAACTGGGTTCCGTCCTTTACTTTCTCAATTTCAAGAACGACACCGTTGGAGTCAATAATCTTTACATCTTCGGGATTAAGGTTTGTGACAGAACCCGCAACGAGGTGGATAACACCCTGAACCTGTTGTTTGTCGAGATGTTTGCCAGGTACCAGTGTTACTATAACTGAGGCCGTGCCACGTTTTTGCTGACTTTTGAAAAGTCTTTTCTCAGGCAATGCCAGGTGTACCCGTGTGGATTCGACAGGTTTCAGTGAAGAGATTGTTCTGGCAAGCTCACCTTGTAGTGCCCTCGTATAGTTTACTTTTTGTACATAATCGGTGAGGGCAAAACTCTGTTTATCAAAAATCTCAAAACCGACCCCCCCGCCAGTTGGCATACCGTTTGCGGCAAGATCCAACCTGCTCTGGTAAATCTCATTGGCAGAAATCCATATGTCTTTGCCCCCGTTTTTCAGGGTATAGTCAACTTTTTGGTTTTTTAGCCAAGTTACAACTTCGGCTGCGTCGGTCATAGCCAGGTTGGCATAGAGTAGTTGCTGGTCAGCTGTTCTCGCCTGAATGATGAGCAGGGCGAAAAGCGCAATTGAAATAGCGAGCACTCCACCGGTGGCTAATTTTCTGGTGAGGGGCCAGGCCTGGATAAGCTGGAGCAAGTTCTTTCTTTCTATGGCTGCTGGCGGGTCTGTTGTTTCAACAGCTGTTTCTGCAACTTCCATTGGGTTTTGTATCCTTTTATTTTCAGCTGGCTCTTATGGAAAGCAGAGCAGAAGAATGGCAGAAATTAAATTTGCATGCGCATAATTTCTTCGTATGCGGTGAGGGCCTTGTTTCTCATCTGGATGAGCATTTTAAGTGAAATTTCGGCCTCTTCTGCAGAGATCATTACTTCATGAAGGTACTGAGCGTTGCCGGCCTGAAGATCTTGAATCGCGTTGTCACTGTTGGCCTGTGCCTGGTTCGTGTCACTTACCATATTGTTGAGCATGTCACCAAAGGCATTACTGTTTTTTGTAATGGCGCTTGCTGTATTAAGAGGCTGTGCGTTGCCGCTAAAGCGTGGTAGTCCTTGAATTGACGTCATAATCTATCTCCCAATTTCTAGGGCTTTGAGAGCCATTCTTTTGGCCATCTTTATGGATGTAACGTTCGCCTGGTAGGATCTTGTGGCGGACATCATGTCAACCATCTCCTCAAGGACATTGATATTGGGCATTTCCACATAGCCATCTTCAGAGGCATCTGGGTGGGACGGATTATACACCTTTTTGGGAGGTGTGTTGTCCTCTACTATTTTGGTAACTTCGACACCTTTGATACTGCCTCCGAGCTGACTGTTGAGTTGGTCCTGGAAGCTTAAAGACTTTGTTTGAAAATAGGTGGATTGTTTTTTGTATGGCCCACCTTCTGGGGTGGACGTTGTTTCAATATTTGCGAGATTGGAACTGATAGTATTGAGTCGCAGGCTATGCGCTTTCAGAGCGGATGCCCCAATTCTAAATGTATTTGTAATATCCATTTTTCACCTCTGTGCGATTCATCGTTTTAAGTTATTTACTGCCCACCGGAAATGACGTATTTGAGGAGCGTGAGTTTCTTTTTAAGCAGTTGGGCAGAGGTCTCGTACAGCAGTTCATTTTCTGATAATGCCATCATCTCTTGGTCAACGCTCACATTATTGTCATCTCCGATACCGGACACGTCTTTATCTATGATTATCTTGCCATTCACATTGTTAAAGTTGCTTGGACCAAGTGGTATATGGGCTTTGTTCGACGTCTGCATTTGTAGTTTTGTTGTATGGCCGATAGCGGTGGCTAAATCATCTTCAAATTGAAAGCGAGAGGGAGAAAATCCAGGAGTTTCTGCATTGGCAATGTTGGAGGAGATTACCTGAGCCTTTGTTGCACGTAGATCAAGCACTTTACTGAGTAGCTGCATGTTCTGGTCAAAAAGATTTATTGGTGACATATGTTCTCCGGTTGTGTAAACGGTATTGTTGGCTGGAGCCGTTTAATAACGGTCCTTTGTTGATTCGTATTGCAAGTCCCGTTCCGCATACTGTTTCCATCTCGAGTTTCCTTCTGTTTCGACAATTTTCTGCAAGAAAGTTAACGCTAAATCATCTTTCCCCTGGAGGCGGTGAATTTCCGCAAGTCGATACAGACTTTGTAAATAGAAAGGATTGTTCTTTGATATCTTATAAAATGTTTCGACTGCTGTTGGTAAATCACCCGTGTGAAAATAGCTTTCTGCTAGGAAATAAAATTGCAGCTGATTCAGAGGTGTGGGGTGGTTCTGGTACTCATTTAAGGTCGCAATCGTTTTGCTATAATTGTTCGTTCGAAAGTAGAGTGAGGCCGCAAGAGGGTGATACGAATAATCTGCTGGCAGCAATGACGGTAATGCTTGTAGCGCGTCTGATAGTCTCTCGTCAGCGACGAGTGACTGCAGGCGAAGGAGCAGGATTGCTTTGGAGTAGGTACCGTCGGGGTAGTTGTAGCTGTACTGTGCTGCGTAATCTTCAACGAGGCTGAAGTTTCCATGGTCAAATGTTGCTTGAATCATGGGGAGGTAGTATTGCTCTCTTTTGTCTGCGGACATAATCTCAATGAGATAGAGGTACAACTGTTGCGCTTCATCGTAAATGCCTACGTTATGATATGCCTCTGCTATATCGACTAAAAATTTGCTGTCTATCCAGTTATTCTGAAATAGGATTTTATTTTGCTTGGCCAGGACCAGTGCGTCTATGTAGTCTGTTTGATCAACAAGTCGTTTAATTTCTTTGGGGAGAAGGTCAATTAAAAGGGCCTGTGCCGTAATTCTGACATTGCCGATTTGAAACTCTCGTAAAAACTTATGGAGCATAGGGACCGCGGTCTCATTGTCCCCGGTAAGAGCATGGATGAGGATGGCTTTAAATTCTGCTTCTTCACGTATGGATCTGCTCAAGGCTCTGTTGGCAATGTCTTTGTAGTTGCTGAAGGCCTTGTCCGCCCACTGCTTGTCGTTTAAAAAGCGCAGATCGTTTTTTTTGATTGCAGCGAGTAGGCCAGCATTTGTCTGTGAATAGGAGTTTGCAATCTGGGAGAAATTACTTATAAGTTTTGCACCTTTTGTGAATTTGAGCCTAGCCATATTTTCTCTGTAGGCAATGGCCGCTATATGTTTATCCCCTTCTATCAGTGATTTGAGATTCTTATATTCTTGTGCTGCAGCCCTAAAGTACCTCTGGTCGTATAGGGTTGAGCAGTAGCCGCCGTAGGAGTACGGCTGGGAACGTAATAGTGGGGAATTTTTTAGAAGTTTATATGATGCGTATGCCTTTATTGGTTGATTTATTGCAAACCAATAGTCTGCCTGCCTGATTTTAACTCTCTCTTCCACCTCAGGCGGCAAGGCAACAGAGTCTATTTGCAGGAGTTTGTTGAGGTGTTTGTATTCTTTGGTTGCAAGTGAGGTTTCAATTTGAGACAAGAGTAAATAGGGGGCAAGGGGGCTTGTGTCTGAGATTGACGGAGCAAGCTTTCTGTATTCATATTCTGCTATATAGGGGTCTTCGTATCTGGCTCTGAGCCAGATGAGCAGGTAGTTTGCGTATGTGCCTAGACGTTCATCTTTATATTCTTCTTTAAGCAGGTACAATTGTTTAAAGGCTCCTTCGAAGGAGCCAGTGCGCATGAGTGCTTCACCATAGGTAAGAGCGAGTATCTTTTTCACTTCAGGGCTTGTGGTGGACTGTAGTTTCTCAAGTATAAGTGTTGCCAGCATATCCCATGAGTTACTTTCAGCGAGGGTCATCATCTCAATGGAGAGGAGGTCAAGATTCTTCGACCTTCCAGGTGGTAGCAATTCAATGATGGGAAAGGGTGGGGGAGTAAAGGTGACGGGGATGTCGATATTGACAGGATTTTCATAGGAAGAGAAGAACGATGCCCAGTCAGCGCGATATGGAGAGAGGATATATGGATTAGTGAAGTCCGGGGTGGCTCTATCTACAACTGTCAGTCCTTTGAGCTTGTCCGCAAGTTTTTTATAGGATTTGGAATATTCATTTCCCAAAAGGACTTCAAGTACAATACGATTGTTGATATTGGCTGTAAGTTTAAAATCTTGAGGTCGATAGCGGAAAAACATGGAGAGAATAAGTGTATCGCCTTTGGTTCTTGTCAAAAATTTGACAATCTTGTCGTCGGCTGAAAAAAGCTGCAGATCTTTTGAGATCTCAGTGGCTTTTAGTTCGACATCTATCCTTCTGTTGGTCGCGGTTCCAGAGAACACAGGGGGCTTGTCAAAATTGAGGTAGATCTGAACAACATCTTTAGCGTCTACGCGTGATATGTTAATCAGTTCTGAGGCAACAAGATTGCACGGTGACGTGAGCATTGCCATGAGAATTATGAGTATAAATCGTTTCATATAATTGGTAGTGCAAAAAACAGGCCAGTTTACTATTAAAGGAGATAGCGAAGCGGTTGGAGAAACAGATACCACAAATCCTTGATGGGCCTTGGAGGTATTTGAAAAAAGATAATGAGAAAAAGTAAGTTTGGAACTATTCTTTCTATTAGATGTTTGACTTTTGGCTATGCTTCTCGGTAATATTTACAGTGAAACATTTTATTGGAATGATCTGTGCAATGAATGATTGAAATCTTATAATGATTCAGTAGTACACCCCTGTTAGAATGGTCAGACCGTCTCATTTAGGGTGAGGCTTTATTGTTGCTAATCCCTATTGGGTTTTTTGAGCAGTATAAAATGGTGGTGTGAGTGGCGCCTTGGTACGTATCGCGTATCTTATATTATAAAACTATTTGGCTTTTTGAAAACATAATTTGATGGAGCCTTACGTGAGTAACAAAACATACAGGAGACAGTGATGGGAAAAAATGTATTGCTTGTAGATGATTCAAGTACAATGAGAAAAATAATAGGCAGATCTTTGCGTCAGGCTGGTATTGAGTTTGATAACATTTTCGAAGCTGCAGATGGTCTTGAAGCATTAGAGATTCTCGATAAAGAAAAAGTAGATATTGTCCTCAGTGATATCAACATGCCCAATATGGACGGTATTTCTTTTCTTAAAGAAAAAGCGACAAGAGAATCTGTTAAAAATATTCCAGTGTTGATGATTTCGACAGAGACTGGTGATGATATCATTGGTGAAGCCAAAGCTCTTGGTGCATTGGGTGCAATTAAAAAACCCTTCACACCGGATAAGGTCAATGAAGTTCTAGGACCTCTTTTGTAAATTGTTTGATAGGTGGAGGTCTCTGTGGACATATCAGAAAAAATTATAGAATCTACAAATGAAATATTTTCATCAATGGTGATGATGGAGCTGGCTGTTAATGGTGAGATTAGGGATTGTATGGAACCTCTCACGAACAGTATCACCGGAGTGATTGGGCTCGCCGGTACCCATAAGGGTGTTTTGGCGATACACTTCCCCATCACGGTAGCATTGGCTATCACCAGCAGTTTTCTTGGCATGGATGTTGACGAAATGAATGAAGATGTCGAGGATGCAGTCGGTGAATTGGCCAATATGCTGGGGGGAAGCGTTAAATCAATACTTTCAGCTAAGGGTAGAGACATTGAGTTATCACTCCCATCCGTAATTTCAGGGGAGAATTACGACTTTCAGCCTACTCGTGAGGTTGACCGTGTGGTTATTCCATTTAAATGTGATGCTGGTGAGTTTTCAGTTGAGTTGGAGTTGGAAAAATAAAAAATCTTTAACAGGGTAAAAAAAAGGCATTTTCACTATCGATAGCGAAGTTGCCTTTTTTTTGTCAAAATACTGGGAAAACAAGATGAAAGAGAGCCTTGATGTTGGAAGTGAGATTGTAGCGGGTTGCAAAGATGTGTTCTCAACCATGCTGATGGTAGAGCTTGAAGCGGAAGAAGTTGTTATCCAAAAAAAGGTAGCAATTAAGTCAAATATCACCAGCATGATTGGGCTTGGAGGAGGACTTAAAGGTCTCTTGGCTGTGCACTGTCCAGCGCTGGTTGCAACGGAAATTACCGGCACCTTTTTAGGCATGGACGTTGAGGAAATTGATGATGATGTTAAAGATGCCATTGGTGAAATTGCCAATATGATTGCAGGGAATCTTAAAATTTCATTTGCAAAAACCGATACCAAGATCGAGCTTGCAATACCTACCTCAATAGTAGGAGATTCATTTTATGTGAGTGGTATTGCAGACTCTACCCGTATCGTGGTCCCTTTTCGCATGGGCGAGGGGAAATTTTGGGTGGAGTTAATGTATATAATGAATACCTGATGCATTGCTATTGCCTGTCCCTCTAATATAGACATCTCTATAATTATTCTAAATATTTTTGTGTGCTTTACCGATAGTATCTAAAGAGTTCAATTGTACGCTCATTTTCATATAGAATACTCCCATGAAGCAACAAGAAAGAATCGATAAAATATTAAAGGCAGTTAAGTCCCGGGTTCAAGACGAAGTTGGGTCGTTGCTCGGGACGGTATTTCTCCTTGATGCTGAGTCTTACGAGCGGACGAGCAAGGCCGATGGCTTTGACCAACTCCAGGGTAAGCAGATTTGCGCCGAAATGGATATCACAGGCGATATCTCTGGTAAAGGCTGTTTGCTCCTTGGTGTAAAAGACGCTATTCGCCTTGGTGGCACACTCATCATGTTGCCGGAATCGGAACTTGATGAGGTGATTGGTCGGGAAGATTACAGTGAAGAGATTGAAGATTCTTTTGGAGAAATTGCGAACATAATTGCCGGGTCTTTCACCAAAGACTTTGAGGAAATGTACCCTAAATCCTGTCGGTTCGTTCGCAAAAAGCAGCAGAAAATTGTCCCGGCAAAAGTTGAGATAGAATCTGACGATCCTGTTGAAGACAAGCAGCTATATCGGGTGCGTTGGTCCATGGAGCTCGATGGGGCTTCCATGGGAGATATGGTATTGCTTTTGCCGGCCGCAACCTTTGAGCTGGAAGAAGCAGTAGCAACTGAGGGGGCGGAATCTGCCGATGCTGAAAAATCCGAACCTCAATCCGAACAAGCGGATGGGGCAAGTGAAGCCGGTGAGGTTGTTTCTGAAAATAATAGCCCACCTAAGGTTGATTTCCTAAAACAGAAAAAACGCGTTGATCGTCTGCTTGATGAATGCCAGGGCCGGCTACAGAGTGAGATCGGTGGTCTGCTTGGTGTGACAGTTGTTCTTTCCGATATTCGAAATTATTTTTCCAAAAAAGAAGAGTTCTTTGAAGAATGTGTCGGTGGAAAAAAAGTCATTGCTGATTTTGAAGTTGTAGGTGACGTAGAAGATAAAAGCTTTTTTTGTATAGGTGTAAAGGATGCTGTTTATCTTGGTGGCACACTCATCATGTTGCCTCCAAGTGAACTTGAAGCGACCGTTAATGAAGAGGATTTCGGTGAAGACGCCCAGGATGCATATGGGGAAATAGCAAATATTGTCTCGGGTGTTTACACGGCAGTCTTTGAAGAGCAGTATATAAAGAAGTTTAGATTTATTAAGAAAGGTCTTTCAAAAGTTGTTCCGGCCAAGGTAGATACAGATTCTGATGAGCCCTTTCCAGATGCTCTCTACTATGTAAGCAGCCTCTCCCTTGACGTCGACGGTAAAGGGCTTGGCAAGGTGCAGATGCTTTTTCCTGCGGCTATGCTTGATCTACATCCTCCTGAACTTGAGGCGGAGGCTTCGGTCAGTCCTGATGCAACATCAGAAGCCGCTGTCTCGTCAGCTAAAGAAAAAGAAACCATTGGCACAGAAGAAGTTGCAGATGGCCAAGATGCTAAGATAGACACTAACGCAGAAGAAGGCGCCAGTAGGAAAAATGCAAAGTTAGACATCGCCAAGCAAAAGGCTAGGGTTGATAAGGTCCTCGTCCAATGCCAGAAAAAGATGCAGGATGAAGTTTCCAGCCTACTTGGTACAGATGTTGTCATGGAAAATATTGATAATAAACTTATCAATAAAGAGGACTTCTTTTTTGAGGAAGTGTCAGGTAAGCAGGTTCTCGCCACTATGGATGTCGTCGGCGATATTGA
>NVXR01000018.1 GCA_002733995.1 Desulfotalea sp.
CAAGCAACCTACCGACAAATATCTCGATGGTTACTTCAAAAGCAACCGCTATGCGGGCAGCAAAGACAAACGCGCCATGCGTGGCATCATCTACAATATCTACCGTAACCTACGCCAATATGAATTTGTCATCGGCAGCGCCGAACCACGTTCATTGGTCATCGCCTATTTGCTAGGGCAGGGCGATGATGCCGCAAAAATTGCCGAAAAGTTTAACGGCGAAAAATATGCCGCAGCCAATTTAACTGATGATGAGACCAAGGCAATCACCGAAGCCAAAAACCTAGATGACGCCCCAAAAGCCGTTTCACTCAATCTTGCTGATTGGCAATTTGATAAGTTTAGCAGTCAGTTCGGCGACAAAGCCGAATCAGAAGTTGAAGCCCTCAACCAAACCGCATCTCTGGATGTGCGGATCAACACCGCCCAAACCAACATCGAAGACGCCAAAAAAGCTCTGTCAAAACAAGATGGCTTGACCTTTGTTTGTTTTGCGGGTGGATTACGAGTTCCAGTACCGGCTAATGAAAAGGCTGAACTCAGTGACAAACAACGGGTTGTTATGGGGCTTCGCACCGAGGAAATTAGTTTGGTTACTGAGAACAGCACTGTTCCTAAAGAATGGATTTTCTCTGGGGTTGTGAAAGTTGTCGAGCCTTTAGGCAATGAAAATCATCTGCATGTCGAGATAAATGGTGAGTCATTTGTCGCCCGTTGCGAGGGTCGTCGAATTGTTAAGGTCGGCGCAAAAATTGATATAGCTTTCAACCTCGAACAACTTCATATTTTTGATGCTGAAACCACCAAGGTAATTTATCAAACAAATCATATCGATCTTACCGAATGATATTTTTTGCATTTACGGCAGGGGCCAATGCTGCCTGTCGTAAATCTGTAGCCAACCTCTGTCGTTATGGGGCACCGTAAGCGGCACACCTTTTCTGCTTTCGCCTGCTGAAAGGAGAGGTACTCTAGCCTTCCCTTTATACAATGGTACTGTCTTTTTCAGATGTCTCGGTGCTTGAGAAAAATTGGATGCAAGGGGGGAGCTTTACTGAGGGGTATGGAAAAGGCTTGTTATTCAACGACTATTAGCCCGTATTTCTCATTTGCAAAAAACATGCAACTGGTACCGTTTGAACTGATGAGAAATACGGGTTACTGTGCCTTATTCTGAGGATGCAGAAGAATCTTTCTTGCGGCGGATTCCTGGTTTTGCCAGGATTTCAAGATAGAATGACTCTTGATTCTGTTCCACCGTCTTGTCAATGTATTTACGTATTTCTGCTAAGTGGATCTCTGTTGCAACGTCTTCTGTCTGGCCAAATTTACAGTCAAAATCCCAGAAATCTACATTCGCAGGCAGTTTCTTTCTGCGCTCTCTTTTAACATATTTATTTACTTCATGTTTTATGGCTTCAACCAATCTCGGAGGTGCGATTTTGGGATGGCTTAGTTTAAATGTTTTTCTCATGTTTGTGTTGAGCGGAAAGCCGCTAGTTGGATTGTTTAAATTGTTACACGTCTGCGGGAATGCTTGACGTCTCTTGTAGGTCTCATAATATGCACGTTCGGCCAAAGTTGCAAATGCTAAGGAAAATATTGCATTAGTTAAACTGTGGTTATCTTTGCGCTGTCCTCTGTTGGAGGCTGTATCTATACTTCATTATATGAATCGCTGTACTATTGAATCGATGACGGTATCATAATTATCTACGGTAGCCCCGAGTCTGGTACATATATCTATGGCGTTGCGGCGGTGAACAGGACTGTTGAGGTCATTGATGCTGGCAATACGGTTGGTTCTTCTGCCTATACAAAAAAGCATCTGTTCGTAGGCGCTGAGCCCCAGAAATGTATGTATCACTTGCATCATTTTGTCTTTGTCTTCTGGCAGCTTACCCTCGATTTCCGGAAAGAGATTAAGTACATGGTCACTGCGAATAGTGGTGTTGATGCCGTGTAGGTTTGCAAGCCACGTCAGTAATTCTCTGGCCGTGTCAACTTCACCCAATTTATCAAATGACCCTTCTTGGTAGGCCTTGAAGAGTGGTGCGCCTGGAGGTATTGCAAGGGTGCGCAGGCGAATAAAGTCAGGATTGATCTGGTTGAGGGTGTCGGCTGTCTCCATGGCATTTTCTGCTGAGAGTGATTTACCACCTAAGCCCGGCATGAAATATTCAGAGAGCTGCATACCTGCCCTTTTAACCTTTTGTCCTGCAATAATATGGGTCGCTTTATCAACTCCTTTCCTTATCCTCTTCAGTACCTTGTCTGAGCCGGATTCCATACCAATATGAATCCTATTGAGGCCCGCATCTGCCATCTGAGCCAAATGATTGTCACTGATTTTTGAGATTGTCTGTGACCTTGCATAGGAGGTTATTCTGTCAACTTGAGGGAATGATTGGCTGAGGTGGCGAACTATCTGAATAATATCATCTGGTTTAATGATCAGACTGTTTCCATCTTGGATGAAAATGGATTTCATACCGTTAGCATCAAAAGACAAGGCTGCCTGGAGGGCGACAATATCGGCATGTTTACCGTTTGGTGAAAGGCCCATGAGCTCATGCTGCGAAAGATGTTGTCCTGTCTTTGTTGCCGTGTGGATTGAATCTGTATAAAAGCGAAGAGTATCTATGTCTTGGAGCACATGCTGTACGGGGCGTATGCTGAATGTGGTCCCCTTATACAGGTTACAAAAAGTACAGAGATTCCATGGACAGTTCCGGCTTATTCTTATGAGCAGGCTTGCAGCTTCACTGGGGGGCCGGATGGGGCCTTGCTCAAAGCCGCTATACGGCTCAATCGTTTTCATAATTTTACCCTTGACCTGCACGTAGCATTGTACCCTTACGTCTGTAAGCCTTTTTTGGCTTGGGCCTGAATGGCCGTAATTGCGACGGTGTTGACAATGTCGGTTACGATACAGCCACGACTAAGATCATTGACAGGTTTATTTAAGCCCTGCATGATAGGACCGATGGCAATGGCTCTTGCGGATCGTTGTACGGCTTTGTAGGTGTTATTGCCGGTGTTGAGATCGGGAAAGATAAAGACAGTTGCCTTGCCTGCGACCTTGCTTTCTGGCATTTTTGTTGCGGCAACCACGGGATCAACGGCGGCATCATATTGGATTGGTCCTTCAAGGAGGA
The DNA here is from genome assembly GCA_002733995.1 of Desulfotalea sp. Classification (GTDB taxonomy): domain Bacteria; phylum Desulfobacterota; class Desulfobulbia; order Desulfobulbales; family Desulfocapsaceae; genus Desulforhopalus_A. The sequence continues at coordinate 3,159 of NVXR01000018.1, forward strand.
GTTCAGGGGCGAGTTGATGGGCAATATCTGTTGCCTTTTTGACCTTGTCTACCTCCTCTCCAACCCCTGATGTACCGGATGAGTAGGAGAGCATAGCGACATAGGGCTTTATACCAAAAAGCTCTGCAGTTCGAGAAGATTCTATAGCGATTTCAGCGAGCTGTTCTGCGGTGGGTCGAGGATTGACTGCGCAGTCCCCATAGGCAAGGACACGGTCTTCAAGGCACATGAAGAAAACCGATGACATGATTGTTGAGCCGGGTTTTGTTTTTACAAATTCGAGGGATGGTCGAACGGTGTTGAGTGTTGAGTGAATTGCCCCTGAAACCATGCCGTCCGCATGACCTTTGTATACCATCATTGTACCAAAATAATTCACAGCAGACATCACATCCCTAGCGTTATCAGGGGTTATACCTTTGTGTTTCCTCAGCTCAAAGTAGGTTGTGGCATAGTCATCAAGCATCTCTGATTCCGTAGGATCGAGAATTTTTACATCGCCAAGAACCAGACCAAGGCTGTCTATTTTGTTTTGAATTATTTGCACATTTCCGAGGAGAATGATTTCAACTGCCTCGCGGTGAATAAGTATTTCGGCGGCCTTTAATATCCGCTCGTCGACCCCTTCGGGCAGGACGATGGTTTGTTTGTGCGCTCTTGCTCTTTTGATGAGGCTGAACTCAAACATTTTTGGTGTGGTGAAGAGCATGCTGTAGTCGATGATTTTTTTTCTCAGCGCTGTGCTATTTACGTGGGATTCAAAAAGACCGAGGGCCGACGCTATTTTTAGTGTTGAATCAGAGGTGATGCAGTTGTGTATGGCCTTTATTTTCATTGCAGTCGTGAAGGTGTCTTCCTCAACCTTTATGATTGGAACGAGGTCATTCATACCCTGGAGTAGGTTGCGTAGGAGCCGATCCGGTTTGAGATAGCCGGTGAGAACGATGCCGCCGATGTTGGGCATGTTTGATGATTTGTACGCTGCAAGAGTTCCAAGAATAATGTCTATTCTGTCAATGGGTGTGATAATGAGGCTATCGTTCTCCAGTCGGGGAAGATAATTTCTTAGATTCATAGCCGCGATGACAAAACGGGAAACTTGGCGATTGAGTTGGTTTTTACCGTAGATGACTCTGGCGTTCAATGATTTGACAATCTCCGCCATTGTAGGGCGATCTAATGTCTCTTCATAGGGAATGGAGAAAATAAGGTCAGTTTTTGTCTGGAGCTTTTCTTCCAGGGCCTGCAACATTTTTTCCTGCAAAGCAACAGGAGTCCTGTTGACGATGATGGAAAGAATAGTTGAACCCTTTTCTTCAAACGATTCTATGGCAAAACGGCAGGACCTGACAACACTTTCAATGGAGGCTTCGTGGGCGTTGGCAATCATGAGAACCGGGCTGCCTAGGTTGTTTGCTATTTCTACATTGAGCTCAAATTCAAATGCAGAAGAGTCGCTCTCAAAATCAGTACCGATACAGAGTACAAAATCATATTCATCTTCCAGAGACTGATATTTGACCAGAATGTTTTCAAGCAGTTTGTCGTACTGCTTATCTGCAACAAGTGTCCTCGCCTCTTCAAAGGTGTAGGCGTACATTTTGTGATAGGGAATATCAAGATTGTAGTAACTTGATATAAGGTTGATAATCTCATCTTCACCGTTATTGTGATGTTTCATGTTTACAATTGGCCGGAAAATTGCGACCCGGACAAGGTTGCGAACGAGAAACTCCATTACCCCAAGGGCTACAAGGGAGATGCCACTTTTGGGCTCCAGGGCGCTAAGGTAAAGATTTTTTGACATGTGCATTTCCTATAAAGAAACGAAATTGAATAGTTTGTGAGTCTACCCTTGCAGTGTAGACCTTACGTATCTAATTTGCATGTATTTTTTGTATGTGAATGGAGCAGTCTGCAGAAAAAGAAGATAGAGAGATGAGGCGGAGAGAGTCCAATGTCGCAGGTTGAATGGAGAGACCTGCGACACTGGGATAAAGAAAAACTATATGTTGTCTGAATCTTGTAGTTGCGAGGTCCGGAGGACAAGTAATATAGAAAAACTATTCCCCATATTATGTAAGCAGAATTGATGCCGTGTCTGCTTGTAGTTCTCCCGGACCGGGTGGTTAATAATTTGCATCTGCATAGCCAAGCCAACCGCCCGCCACAACCAGTGCCTGGTCAAATTCTGAGATGGAAAAAGTAAGGTTTTCCTCGTCACTTGCTGTTGCAAAGCGTAGGGTTTTTTCTTTAAGATTTGTTGTAAGGGTGGTTTCTTTGCCTGCAAACGTTGCAAAAAGGCGATCAATGTCTTCTTTGGGAAGTTCGATTGCCATCATGCCACAGTTAAACATGTTCTGTTTGAATATGCGTGCGTAACTTTCTGCAATAACAATGTTTATGTCGTTAACCTCAAGGGCCCAAGGGGCATGTTCTCTCGATGAACCACAGCCAAAATTGGCACGGCTGAGGACAACAGAGCTCTTTTCAACATCACGGGTGGGGTTGAAGCCATCCTGGGAAAGATCTTCCAAAAGATAGGGTTTTAGTGCCTCTTTGGTGATTTCCGTAAGGTAGCGTGCCGGAATAATCTCATCGGTATTTATATCAGAGCGGTCTAGAAATAAAACTTTGCCGTTAAAATCTTTCATTACTTTCCTCCTGCTGCAAAAATAGTGGAGTTACAGATGTGTCCATGTATTGCGGTTGCTGCTGCTGAAGCCGGGCTCATAAGATGTACAATTCCGCCTTTACCCATTCGGCCATTAAAGTTTCGATTGGTGGTCGAGGCACAAACTTCGCCTTCTGCCAGAACACCGTTGCTCATACCAAGGCAGGCTCCGCAGGTGGGGTTCGTGACACAAAAGCCCGCATCCATAAAAATCTTAATAATTCCTTCATCAAGGGCCTGACTGTAAATCTTAGGGGACGCAGGGGAGACAATACCTCGAAGGCCCGCTTTGATTTTTTTGCCTTTAAGCACCGCTGCGGCTACTCGCAGATCTTCAATACGGCCGTTGGTACAGGAACCGATATACACCTGGTCAACCTTTTCTCCTGCCATTTCACTTATTGGTTTTACCTGATCGGGTTTATGGCCAAAGGTTGCTACAGGGACGAGGCTGGAGGCATCAATAGTTATCACTTCACTATAGGTTGCATCCGCATCAGCAGCGTACTGGCAATAGCTTTCGAGTGCTTTTTCCTTTGATGAGAAGTCGTCGCTTATAAATTCCCAAAGATAGTCGACTGTGACCATATCGGGAGCACAGATGCCGGAGGTGCCGCCCGCTTCAATAGCCATGTTGCAGAGGGTCATGCGTGCTTCCATTGACATTTTATCCACGACTTCTCCTGTGAACTCAATGACTTTGTTGGTAGCTCCGTTGACTCCTAGGGTGTTGATAATGGCTAGGATTGCGTCTTTTGCATAGACTCCCTGTGGGAGCGCGCCCGTGATGTCCACCTTAATGGACTCAGGGTAGTGAAAGGCACAGACACCTTTAAGTATACCAACCTCAAGGTCGGTGGTGCCAACTCCTGCTGCAAACGCACCAAAAGCGCCGTGGGTACAGGTGTGAGAGTCTCCCATGATCACTGTGTAGCCAGGGCGTACAAAACCCTTTTCAGGGAAAAGTGCGTGGCAGACACCATTCTGTCCGATATCAAAAAAGTCGACAATATCGTTGCGTAGGGCCCAGTCCCTTAAAATCTTTCCCTGCATTGCGGTTTTGGAATCCTTTGCAGGGGTGACGTGGTCAATGACCGCCTTGATCTTTGTGGGATCAAAGACACGGTCCATGCCCCTGGCTACGAGGTCGTTGATGGCAACAGGGGTAGTGATTTCATGACAAAATACAGCGTCAAGTCGAATCACATGGATGTCTCCAAAAGGATTGTCCACCTTGTGGGAATCAAATATTTTTTCCGCAATTGTTTTTCCCATAATGTCCTCCGGGATTTTGTTTATTTACGCTGTTATTTACTTAGCCTGGCACTGCTATATTGGCTAAACTTTCTTTGGTCGGTTGTTCATGATCTGTAGCTCGCATTACGAGATTTTTTAGTGGTATAGTTTAACGCAATGCCCTGTTATGGCTGTCTGCGTTAGGTCGAGAATGTTCCTCGCGGAGGGGCTACGACCCAAATTGCTTCAAGTAAGTCTGGGCCATTGTTTTTAAAGAGATGTGGTATGTCTGATGGAAAAGAAATGCTGTCACCCTCATCAAGATTGTATACCTCATTGCCGTAAATGAGTTGGGCCTGGCCCTTGAGGATGACGCCAAATTCCCAGCCGGTATGGCCATATTCACGGTCGCCCTTTTCCCCGCCGGTTTCTATCTGGAGAAGAAAGGCCTCTATTGCAGGGTCTGTTGTTCCGGTAGTTGCAACTGAAAGTTGTTGGATTGTCATTTTGTTGCGGCTTATCCTATCCCTTTCCGAGCGTTTTACTATGGCCACCTTTCTTTTTTGTCGATAGTCAGAAAACAGATATTCATAGTCAATATCCAGTACATCAGCTATGAAAAGCAGGGTGTCGGTTGAAGGCGAAACCTTGTTTCGTTCGATCTGGGAAATGAGGCTTTCACTCACCCCCACTTTCCTGGCCACATCTTTTAATGTCAGATTCTTTCGTTCTCGAATTGTCCTCAGTTTCTCGCCGAATTTATATTTCATTTTAGCCTGTTTTCTTGCCATGTAGGACATTAATGGTTGTTTGAAATCCTGTGTTACAGGGGGCAGAAGCCCATGATGCTGAAAGATCCGAAAGGGAAGGAGAATGTGTGCTGACCACCCCTGCTCCCGTGTGCTGCTTTTTGCCATAAACAACAAAGAGGTGGTATGTGTTGCCCAATATGGAGGAAAGATATCAAAATCAAAGAAAGTGTTAAGGGGACCTGTGCACATTTTTCTCTGTCTGTACCTGTTGATTGAGACGTATGTTTAATAATACTTCATCTACTACAGTATTTGTAAAGTCAGGAGGGGGTGTTGTCAATAAAAAAATGTAAGAGCGTTGGTTGTAGGCGATACATTGTTTGCCACATATTATACGGCTGAAATCCCTTCAAATGCCATGCAATATCAGTGATATTGTTTTTTTCTGGGGCAATTAATAGAAAACGAGGTTGATGTGTAAAGCTGCTTTCTGGACCTGTAACGCTGTTTTTACTGTAGATATTTCGCGTAGCAGTTGCAGGCGACTAGCTGTATGATGGGTTGCTGAGGGGCGGTGCAGGGAGAAGGGATTTTTTGGGCTGAAGAGGTGCTAGATGATTGAAGGGTTAAGAGGCGATAAAGATAGTCGGCTACGCTCTTGTTCTGAGTGCAGCCGACTCATCTTTTTAGATGTCCATGTTGGCAGGCTCGTAGTACTCTTTAGGGTGCTTGCAGCTTGGGCATTTCGGTGGAGGCTCAGTGCCGGTGTACTTGTATCCGCAGAGTGAACATTTCCATTTGATAGGCTTTTCACGGGTGAAGACAGTACCTTTTTCTACCATCTCAAGTAGTTTGCTGTATCTTTCCCGGTGTTCTGCTTCAATTTTAGCTATTTGAGTGAAAAGCATAGCAGCTTCCATGTTACCTTCTTCTTCGGCTTCTTTCGCAAAAGTTGGGTACATGGTTACTGTCTCGTAGTTCTCTCCATCCATTGCTTCTTTTAGATTTGCAGCGGTGTTGCCGATTCCTTCTAGCATCTTGAAGTGATCGTTAGCATGGCGCATTTCATTCATTGCAGTTTCTTCGAAGATGTCTGCAATATAATGGTAGCCTTCTTTTCTCGCGACCTTCGCGAAAAATGTATACATATTGCGTGCTTGCGACTCTCCTGCAAAGGCAGCTTTTAAGTTTTCAGTGGTTTTACTCATGTAGTTCTCCTGTAGTGGTGATGAGTTATGTATCGTTGCTGTTAATGATAAAGGTTATCAGTAGATAATGATTATTATTTACTTGAACAATAATCATCTGTCAACCACAAAATCATACGGTAGCCGGAATTCTCTGTCCATATTGATACGTCTACTCTGGTTCTGTAGGTCCTATCGGATATTGTGCATGGGAATGTTGGTCCTATAAAAGTGAATCTGTGATGTGTTGTATTTATGGGGCTATTGCTCTCTCTTAGCTCGTGAACGAGGCTAGATGTTCGAGCTTATTATTTTGGATTGGGTTCGTTAAATTGTTAGAGGGACGGGTGATGTATATGTTAGCAGAGACTGGTTAAATTTGATATTGGAGACAGAAAAAAAGGAGCGAAGCAACGAAGAAATACTCACTTAGCAATAAAAAAGGACAATGGGAGATATTTTTCTGTGGATTTTTTATGGATGTCGGGTTAATGTATGTGGTTGTTCAGGTTATTTTTCGGGTGTACGGTGGGTTCACCTACACTTGGGGTGATATCTATAGAGTTGATTGTAAATAACCTGTATCTAACGTAGTGATATCACAAGTAAGTCAGTTGAGTAAGGGGTTGCAGCATGCTGCGGCTCCTTACTTTTTTATATTCACTCAGCTTGTATAAGCTAGGCCGGACAGTAACAACCGGTTGGCACCGTTGTAGAGGACAGCAGCCATGAACACGGATTTATCAAAAGTAAGAAATATAGGTATCAGTGCCCATATTGATTCGGGAAAAACCACTTTGACCGAACGTATCCTGTACTACACCAAGAAAATTCATGCCATTCATGAAGTACGAGGCAAGGATGGTGTTGGTGCGAAGATGGATTCCATGGAACTGGAGAAAGAGCGTGGTATTACAATTCAGTCAGCTGCGACATACTGTTCCTGGAATGGTACTGATATTAATATCATCGATACCCCGGGTCACGTTGACTTTACCGTTGAGGTAGAGCGTGCGTTGCGAGTTCTTGATGGAGCGGTTCTTGTTCTCTGTTCTGTTGGTGGTGTACAGTCTCAGTCAATAACTGTAAACAGGCAGATGACCAGATACAACGTCCCGCGTATCGCCTTTATTAATAAGTGCGACCGTACTGGGGCGAATCCTGAAAAGGTGACTGCTCAACTCAAAGATAAGCTTGATCTAAATGCACATATGATGCAGATGCCGATTGGTCTAGAAAATGATCTCGTCGGTGTTGTCGATCTTGTTACCATGAAGGCTGTCTATTTCGACGGCGAGAATGGCGATGATATTCGAATCGAAGAGATTCCAGCAGATATGGCCGAGGAAGCTGCCGACAGACGTGAGGCTCTTCTTGAAGAAGTGTCCATGTACTCTGAAGAACTTATGGAGGCATTGCTTGAAGAGGACGAGATTGATTACGCGCTCATCTATGATGCGGTTCGTAAGGGTACTCTCGCTCTTGAATTTACACCGGTTTTTCTTGGATCAGCATACAAGAACAAAGGTGTACAGTCACTCTTGGATGCGGTTGAACAATATCTTCCCTCTCCCACCGATGTCATCAACTTGGCTTTGGATCTCAAAAATGAAGAAAAAGAATTTCCGGTTACCAATAATCCGGAAGATCCTCTCATCATGCTTGCATTCAAACTCGAAGATGGTCGTTATGGTCAGCTGACCTATGTGCGGACATATCAGGGCTTCTTGAATAAAGGAGACACTGTCTATAACCGTCGTACCGGTAAAAAAGTTAAGATCGGCCGCCTTTGTCGCATGCATTCCGCGGAAATGGTAGAAATTGATAGCGTTGGTTCTGGAGATATTGTTGCCCTCTTTGGTGTTGATTGCGCCTCCGGCGATACCTTTACCTCGGATGCAATTTCTTGTTCAATGACTTCTATGCATATACCTGAGCCTGTTATCTCTCTTGCTGTTATTCCAGCAGATAACAAATCCCAGATCAATATGTCCAAGGCACTCAACAGATTCACAAAAGAAGATCCAACCTTTAAAACTTTTGTTGATCATGAGACTGGCGAGACCATTATCTCAGGTATGGGTGAGCTTCACCTTGAGGTTTACATTGAGCGAATGAAACGTGAGTATGAAGCCTGTGTAGAAGTTGGTGCACCTCAGGTTGCGTACAGAGAAACTATTTCTCAGATCGCGAAATTCAACTATGTCCACAAAAAGCAAACTGGTGGTTCTGGTCAGTTTGGTCGTGTCGGTGGCTTCCTCGAACCAATCGAAGAAGATTACGAGTTTGTTGATAAAATCGTGGGTGGTGTTATTCCCCGTGAATTTATTAACTCTTGTGATAAGGGTTTCAAAAAGAGCATGTTGAAAGGTTCTCTTTGTGGCGCTCCTATTACCGGTGTGCGTTGTACCATTAATGATGGTGCTTATCATGCGGTGGATTCATCCGATGTTGCTTTTCAGCTCGCTTCTGTAGGCGCTTTCAAGGAAGGTTACCTCAAGGCAAATCCTGTCATTATGGAACCTATAATGAAGGTTGCTGTTGAAGGCCCTTCTGAGTTTCAGGGTTCGGTTATGGGCTCTATTAATCAGCGACGTGGTATGATCATTGGTAGCACTGAAGAAGGAACGTATTCTGTTATCGAAGCAGAAGTACCTCTTTCTGAGATGTTTGGTTACTCAACCACGCTCCGTTCACTTACCCAAGGTAAAGCAGAATTTACCATGGAATTTTCAACTTTTAAAGCGGTACCAAAAAGTGTGAGTGAAGAGCTTGTCAAGGCGTATCAGGATGAGCGTAAGAACGGTTGATATTCAGAGACGTAAAGACTAGAATTATATAGAAGTCTCCGGTATTTTACCGGAGACTGTTGGTCGAAGTATCTCACGATCATATAAGGAATAAAAAAGAGGTGACTGCCATGGGAAATGATCTGGTTGTAAGTAATCCACTCCGGGCGCTTGGTCTGGATGCAAAGGCGGAAGGAAAAGAGTCCATGGGACTTGTCATGGCGAGAGCAGGGCTCGGTAAGACTGCAATTCTTGTTCAATTCGCTCTGGATTCGATGTTGCTTGGCAACAAGGTTTTACATGTTTCCATTGGGGAAGGTATTGATAAGACCAGAAACTGGTATGATGATATTCTCGCTCTGCTCACCGACGGTGAAAAAATCGAGAGCATCCCTGAAATCATGAAAAACCGCATGATTATGACGTTCAAAGAGAGCAGCTTTTCTAAAGCTATGTTTGTTGAACGGCTAGAAGATTTAGTAAAACAAGGTATTTACCAGCCTGAGTGTCTCATCATTGATGGATACGATTTTGAGAATAACAGCAAAGAATCTTTGGAAGATTTTCGAAATATTATGACCGAGCAGGGTCTGAAAATCATCTGGTTCTCGGCAGTAAGACACCGTGATGATGAACGTGTTTCTAAAGCTGGTGTTCCTGCGCCGTGTCATGAGGTTGATGGTTTGTTTGATACAATTCTTCTGATCAACCCCGATGGTGATGCGATTAATCTTGATATCATTAAATGTGATATAGGTTCCGTTGATCCCGGTACAAGCCTTTCGCTTGATCCAGCGACTATGTTGTTGAAAAAAGTATAGTCGTAATAGTTGCGAGTATATTGGGTTTTGCCAGTCAAGACCCAGACGGAGTACAAAGGCGGGGTGCTGTTATAGGCATCCCGCCTTTTTTTATGCAGATACAAGGAATAAGCAGATGAAATTAAGACCCTGTATAGATTTGCACGCTGGAGTAGTGAAACAGATCGTTGGCTCTACCCTGAGTGACGATACGCCTTCGTCTATGGAGACAAACTTCATCGCTACAAACCCTCCTTCATGGTTTGCCTCATTGTATAAAAAAGATAATCTCACCGGTGGCCATATTATTAAACTTGGTCCAGGTAATGATGAGGCCGCCATAGAAGCGCTTGCCTCCTGGCCAAAAGCAATGCAGATTGGTGGAGGTATTTCAGCTGATAATGCTGCTTTTTGGCTAGAGAAGGGTGCGTCCCATGTGATTGTTACATCCTATGTCTTCACCGGTGGTGTCATTAACATGCAACGGTTGGAACGCCTAGTGGACAAGGTGGGAAAGGCTAATATTGTACTTGATCTCAGTTGTAGAAAAAAAGATGGTGACTACTATATTGTCACGGATCGATGGCAGAAATTCACCAATGTTAAGGTTGAAAGAAGGGTAATTGAAGATCTGGCAAAATACTGTGATGAATTTCTGGTTCATGCAGCTGACGTTGAAGGGAAATGCAGGGGTATCGAAGAAGATGTTGTTACCCTGCTCGGGTCTCTGGTTGAGATACCGACAACCTATGCCGGTGGCGTTCGTAATATAGAAGACCTTAAGCTTATACAAGACCTTGGTGGGGATCGTCTGGATGTAACGGTAGGCAGTGCTCTTGATATCTTTGGTGGAAGTGGCCTGAGTTACCAGGATGCGAAAGACTTCTGTTGTTAAACAACTTTTCGCAGGGATTGTAGTAACTGGTTGTGTCTCAGATAAATGACCTGCCTGTGCCAAGCCGTTGGCCAATGTGGTTTAGGAAGGAAGCTGTTTACCGATATATTTATATTAGTTTTGCATTTCTTGACCTTATATGCTCTTTCCTATACAATAGTGTTCAGGTATTAGTGGGGGAGAAGTGTTTCTTAACATGTTGATTTTATAACTTTAAATATGAGTATTGATCAAGACATACAACGTAGAGATATCGAGAAGTTTATTCGAAAGATGCCCAGTTTATCTACCACTGTAGGTAAGGTGATGGAGATCTGCAGTCGCACAGATGCGTCACCCAATGAGCTTAACAAGGTGATTTCGCTGGACCCTGTTTTAACGGGGCAGGTACTTAAGCTTATTAACTCAGCCTATTATTCTCTTGTCAATAAGGTCACGTCATTGACAAGGGCTATCACGATGCTGGGCATGAATACGGTGAAAAATATGGCACTCAGCACTGCTATTATTGGAACTGTAGCCGGTGCTAAAAAATCAAGGGCATTACCGACGCAAAAATTCTGGGCCCATTCTATCGGGGCCGGTGTGAGCGCAAAATTGCTTGGCGAGTTAAAAGGTGTCCCTATCATGGAGAGGGAAGAGCTGTTTCTAGGCGGGCTTTTGCACGACCTTGGTAAGGTTCCTTTTGGAGATGAGTATATAGAAGTACTCAATATCGCTAAGTTTGAACAGGTTCCTCTGCGGGAAGTAGAACTCGATGTATTGGGTATTGATCATCAGGAAGTAGGCTTGATGATCGCCAGTAAGTGGAAGCTCAATAATGTTATAACCAGCTGTATTGGTAGCCATCATGATGTGCATAACTTAGCTAGCTATCCTAAAGAGGTAAGTTTGCAATTGGCACTTGTGGCTCTTGGTGATCTGTACGCAAATATTCTTGACCATGGATATGCCGGTAATCCGTTTCCTAATGAAGAAGATGTTTACAGTCTGCTAAAATTCACGGATATTTGCATTGAAGATTTTTGTGGTATTGGCGGTAGGGTTGTAGAGGAAATTGATAAAGCAAAGGTTTTTTTGCAAATATAATTTTGGTGTGTCTATGAAGATTCGTTTCTGGGGTGTACGCGGCTCTATTCCAAGTCCGGGGCCGTTAACTCAAAAATATGGCGGTAATACTGCTTGTACTGAAATTAGAGTGGGTGAGGATGATCGGCTGCTGATTGTGGATGCCGGTTCTGGCATTCGTAATCTTGGTAATTATATCATGGAGCATGATCTACCAAAAGGACCGATTAAGGCTGATATCTTTCTTTCACACACCCATTGGGACCATATCATGGGCTATCCATTTTTTACGCCTATTTACATCCCGGGGTCCACCTTAAAGGTGTACGGACCTGTTTCTTTTGAAGATGAGCCATTGGAGGAGGTTGTAGGGGGGCAGATGAAATATCGCTACTTTCCCATAAACCTTGGGGAGCTTGCCTCTAAAGTTGAGTATATACGCTTAAAAGAAGACCCAGGCATTGATCTTGGTGGTGGTTTACATCTATCGACCAAGCTGTTGAATCATCCTATCACCGCCCTCGGTTACCGTTTTGAGTATGACTCAAAAGTAGTTTGCACCTGCTATGATACAGAACCATTTCGAAATTTGTTCATAACAGACCCGGATCATCCTGATTATGATGAGGCCATGGCCTATGAGGGAGAAGAGGTGGCAAAGGAGCAGAATCATGCCATTGAGGCCTTTTTTAAGGATGCGGATCTACTCATTTATGATGCCCAATATACACAGCAGGAATACCTTAATGGTCGGGTAAACTGGGGACATACTGCAATGGAGTATGCCGTGGAAGCGGCCAACAGGGCGGGGGTTAAAAAACTTGCTCTTTTTCACCATGATCCTGACAGGTCGGACGCTGAGCTTGATGAGTTTTCTCTCACCTATTGTGAACCAGGAAAATTTGGGGATACTGAGGTTTTCTTTGCTAAAGAAGGTATGGAGATCATTCTGTAATATCTTGCTCTGTGGGCCTTATCTCTTGCCTTTGGCAACAGAGAGTAGGCCTCTGGCACAAACCCACATTTCTTCTGAGCATTGTACCTTTTCCAGGTAAGTACGTTCGAGTAGCGCGCCGCTACTTGTTTGATTTTATGCCAAGGGGAAGAGTGACAATGCTCGTATATGGCCAAAGGCCAACCCTTTTGGCACCGATTGAATGCTGGTGTCATAGGGCCGATGAAAATGCGGTCTAAAAGGTCTATTAGGCCTAGTAGGCCTTGAGAAGGTCTATGATTTTGCTATCTGCGGAGTACGGAGAGGGCGGAGGAGTAGAATCTTTGAGCCTGAGACTTGCCGCAAACGGTGTGAGTGCAATATTGCGATTATAGGCTTCTATGGCGAGTCTTTCAAGATTGACGGTGTCTTCGATATTGTAGGCAAGAAGTGTCTCAAGAACGCGTTCCTCTCCCGTCTCTTTATACTGTTGCCAGAGAAGCACGGCAAAGTATCCGTCAACACCATCAAGGTTGCCACGACTAAGACCAAGTTGTTTTTCACATCCCTTCAAGCCCCCTTTAAACCCGAGTTTTGCCAGGATATAACGAAGATCTATCTGAGCATGATCTAGAGTTATACCGAAAAAACGTTCTATAAAAGGAACATCAAAACTCTTGCCGTTGTAGCTTACAATCACTTTATATTTACGTATATCTTCTACAAAATCATCGAGATTTCTGCCATTCACATAGGTGAAAATCTCTTGTCCATCGTAGAGTGCAATTGTGGTGATTTCAGCAAAATCATCCAGACCAGTGGTCTCGATATCAAGGTAGGCAATACAGTTCTGGAAATGAGAAAAGATACGCCACGACTCATTGGCTGCCAGGCGTGAGGTGAAAAATGAGGGGTCGTTATTGCTAAGGGCAGTGTGGGAGGCCGCGATGATCGCTGCGGCCTCTGCACTACTATTTGCTGATACTCTGACAGGCGCTGGTAGGTGCCACTCCTGCCATGTTGTTACACCGGCGGACCAGAGATTTTTTTCGATCTTTGGTCCAATGCCGGGAATATGAGAAAAGGTGTGTTGCAGCATGGTCCCTTAAGCGGCTGAGCCTTGGTACCTGTTGCTGTGACGTTTGGGTTTGTTTGTTGCTCCCGGTTTTCTGTTCTGTCTGTTCTGCGGTGAGCTTTGGTCGCTTGTCTTGTCTGAGTCTGCAAGACGTTGGATTCTCATCAAGCGACTACCAACGCGGGCGTTGCGTAGCAGGTTCAACGTTTTAGCGGGCATTCCAAACGGAAGATCCACGGTGCTGTAATCGTCGTAGATAGATATTCTTCCAATAAATTTACTGTTTATATCCGCCTCGTTTGCGATGGCTCCAACAATGTTTCCGGCTTTAACACCATGGCTGTTGCCAGCTTCAATGCGAAAACGTTCAAGACCTTCATCGGGGGGGAGTTGAATATTATGTGCTCTTGGTTTGCGTTGCTGTTTGCTTTTTCTGTCACCATACGTTTTTTCTCGTTCTGGCTGATAACGTGGACGTTTGTCTTCCTCCAGGAGCAGAGACTTTTTCCCCTGTACGAGTGAGGCAAGGGCCGCAGCAACCTGGGTGACATCGGCATCTGTTTCTTGCAGGTAATCTTCAAGCATTTTTGCGTAGAAGGTGTTGTCTTCAAGCATTTTGGCGGTGATTTGATCCTTGAAACCTTGGACACGTTTTACATTGATCTCAGCCACGGTAGGAAGCTGCATTACCTCGATCTTCTGTTTGGTTGCCCGTTCAATTGAGCGAAGCATAGATCGCTCCCGAGGATTCACGAATAGGATGGCATGACCTGAACGACCAGCTCTTCCTGTTCTACCAATACGATGGACATAGGCCTCTGTATCAAAAGGAATGTCAAAGTTGATTACATGGCTGATTCGTTCAACGTCGAGCCCCCTTGCCGCAACATCGGTTGCAACCAGGATATCGATTTTTCCTGATTTGAGATATTCAATGGTTCTGAGTCTCTGGCTCTGTTGGATGTCACCGTTTAGAGCGGTACTTGCGTAACCCATGGCACCAATTTTTTCAGCAAGCTCGACCGTCTGTAACTTGGTACGAACAAATATAAGTACACCATCAAATGTCTCTGATTCAAGAACCTTGGCAAGAGCATCAACCTTGGCTGCAAATCCACCACTGGTGATCAGGCAACGCTGCTGAACAGTGGTGGCAGTCATTGCTTTTGACTTGATAGTTATTTCAATTGGATCGGTGAGGTATTTGCGGGCAATTTTACGAATATTTCCTGGCATTGTTGCAGAAAATAGAGCGGTTTGTTTTCGATTTGGAAGTTTTTCGAGAATCCATTCTACGTCGTCTAGAAAACCCATACGCAGCATTTCATCCGCTTCATCAAGAACGAGACTGTGGATGGAATCCATTTTTAGACTACCGCGACGGATATGATCCATTACGCGGCCGGGGGTTCCCACAACAATTTGACATCCCTTTTGTAACTGACGGAGTTGGATACTGTAGTCCTGGCCACCAAAGATAGGGAGTACGTTGATATGTTTAAGGTGTTTACTATAGTCAGAGAAGGCGTCTGCAACCTGGATTGCAAGTTCCCGGGTTGGTGCAAGCACCAAAACTTGAGGATTGCGTGGTCCCGTACTTGAAAGTTTTGCAATGAGTGGTAGGGCGAAGGCCGCCGTTTTCCCTGTGCCTGTTTGTGCCTGTCCAACAACATCCCTGCCATCAAGTACGTGGGGGATCATTTCTTGTTGAATAGGGGTTGGTACTGTATATCCGAGTCTTTCAACTGCTTCGATAAGGTGGTCAGGGAGACCGAGGTCGGAAAAGGAGGTTGGTGTTGTTTCGTGTTCAGTAGACATAGAAATCCTATAATACTATTTGGGTTGATTCCGCAAATGAACTTGTTACGTGAAGCCTGTGCAGGAATGTAGAATCGGCTCGTCAACGACTAATGCGTTGTTTTCTCGCCGATGTATACGTGTCTGTCCAGTTTCGCGTAACTTCCCCAAAATTCCATGTTCTGGCCTGACACTATCTCAGTAAAGCGACTGTATAATCGAATAGGAAGAGAAATGCAACCATTTATTTGCTGATTTTTAGCCAAATAACCAATAGATGGGTCTGCTAGTGTATTTGCTCTATAATTAATAGGAGATAGCTGTCGGCATGTAATTGATATTCTGAGGATTGTTTCCTGAATAACAGAGGTGTTGGCCAAAAAACAAAATTTGGGGCTCTTTGATATAGTCTGTGGATCTACTGTCTTAGTCGTTAGTGACTTTTCTTCTCATGTTTTTTAACTTGCCACGTTTCTTCTTGTTATCAGTTCTTTTAGATTTGGCATTTCGGCTCGGCCTAGTCTGTTTTCTTGACTTCGGGGTGAAGGTTGCACTCTTTATGAGAGATAAAAGGCGGGCTAGGGCATTGTCCTTGTTTTTCTGCTGGCTTCTGAACTGTTGGGCCTTGATGATGATGATACCTTCATCTGAAATTCTTGAGTCCTTTAGTGCGAGGAGGCGCTCCTTGTAGAAGGGGGGCAGGGAAGACTGGTTGATATCAAAGCGTAGATGAATGGCAGATGATACCTTATTAACATTTTGGCCTCCGGCGCCTTGGGCACGTATGGGAACAAGGACAATTTCCTGACCAGGGATAGTTACTGTGTTACTGATAATGAGGTTTTCCATAATTATAAAATGTGTCTGTAGGTATTCAGCGGATTGAACTATAGTTGTTGTCCTGCTAAGGTAAACGGATAGGCTTGGTTTGTCGAGATGTGTGTACGTTCATTGTAAAAGATAGGCCTGTGGAAGAACGCTCAGGTTTTACTTTGATTAACGAACTCTTTCGGTGACTCGCTGGAATGGCTTATATCTTCGCCTGTGACTGCTCGCCAATCGCCTCTTGCAAGCATATGAAGACCCATGACCGCGGTGGATGTGGTTTGGGTGCTAGGTGAGAGTTACTCTTACTTTACAATTAAAAGGCTTAAGGAACGGATAAATGCGCTGTCCAAAATGTAATCATGCACAGAAAAATTCTGTAGAATGTGAATCCTGCGGAGTGATATTTGAACGTTATCGACAATTCCAAGAGAAAAAAAAAGCCAAGGACGCCCCCACGATTAGACCCGCAGAAAAAAAGACCCTTTTATCAAAGATGCTGCAACTCGTACTCTTGGTGATTGTTGTAGCCGGAACAACCTATTATTTCACCAGATATCCGTCTTCTGGCCCAGAGCAGATCGTAGCCGAGGCTCCGGCTGTAGATGGTATGCTATCGCAAGTTCCACAAATACCGATAGTAGCCCCAAAAGTAAAAGCAAGACTTGCTCGTAAACCAGAAAACACTCGGTACAATACCATTGAACTGGCTCGCAACGCCACGGTCTCAATTGAGACCCCATGGGGCACGGGCTCAGGCTTTTTTATTAGCAAGGATTACATTGTCACCAATAAACATGTGGTTGAAATTGATGGGAAGAAAGTTGCTGATTTTAAAAAACAAGTGCTTAAAAGCCGCGTGTTTATTGAGCTAGAAAAGGAAACAATCGCCGGGTATCGCAAGCGGATACGCACCCTGCCTAAGGGGCCACAGCGCAGTCAGTTTGCCATGATCATACGGGATCGTCTTGAAGCGCTTGAGCGGGCCCTGCTCCGGCAACAAAAAGCGGAAGACAGGTTAGACCAGCTAGAAGCTAAGGTCCATCCTTCTAGTATTAAGATTATTATGGCCGATGGCACGGAATATGTGGCAAACTATCTTCTTCTTAGTGCAGACCATGATCTTGCTCTTTTGTCCCTGTACGTGGAAGAATCAACGTTTCTTAAAAAATCTCCTGTGGGAAATTCTTTGCGGCAGGGCGATAAGGTCTTTGCCATAGGCAGTCCGGTGGGGCTTAGGCATACTGTCACCTCAGGTATATTTTCTAGCTATCGACGAAAAGGGGAAGATGGACCCATCTATCTTCAGACGGATGCCGCGATTAATCCAGGTAACAGTGGCGGGCCACTCATTGATGAAAATGGCTATGTGTGGGGGGTGAATACTATGATCTTACGAGATACAGAAGGTATTGGTTTTGCCATACCAATAACCACCGTCTATGAAGAGTTCAGCTCTTCCCTGTATTGATAAGAGCCAAGCTTGACTTTGAATGTTGCTTCAACTATGTTCCGTTTATCACACTTGCAGGGGTGGCTTTTAGCCTGAGATGATACCCGTTGAACCTGAACTGGCTCGAACCAGCGTAGGGAATTGCAGGAAAGAACTTTCATCTTCCGATCGTTTTTATCCCTCTCATCTTTAGTTCATTTTCAGCCCCTGTTTACCGAAATATAAGTAGGAAAAGGGGGTTGCTCCATGTCGAATCTTGCCGCACAAACTGCTGAAAATCTGAGCCGAATCAGGTTAAACAAACCTCTTATACATAATATCACCAATTTTGTGGTGATGAATTATACCGCAAACGTTCTTCTGGCAACAGGCGCATCTCCTGTAATGGCCCATGCGATCAATGAAGTTGAAGAAATGGTCGGTTTTGCGGGGTCTCTGGTCCTCAATATTGGTACCTTGACGGATTCTTGGGTTGATTCCATGGTAAAAGCTGGCCAGAAGGCGGCAGAGCTTAATATCCCTGTTATTCTTGACCCTGTTGGGGCTGGGGCAACACAGCTCAGGACCGATGCGGCGAAGAGGATCCTCCACGAAACAAATGTACAGGTGTTGCGGGGAAATAGTTCTGAAATTCTTGCCCTTGCGGGAAGTGACAGTCATAGTCGAGGTGTCGATGCCGGCAATTCTGTCGAGGAGGCAGCGGGTGCCGCAAAGTACCTTTCTAAAGAGCTGGGAACAACCTTAGCCATTACAGGCCCTGTTGACCTTATCACCGATGGTACCCGTGTGGTTGAAGTCGCAAACGGACACGAGCTGATGCCATATGTTACAGGTATGGGATGCTCTGCTACAGCAGTTATTGGTGCATTTTCCGCGGTTGAAAAGGATATGGTCGTTGCTGCGGCGGGGGCACTTGCCTTTTTTGGATTGGCAGGCGAGCTTGCTGCAGGTAAGGCAGGCGGTCCTGGTACATTCATGATAGAACTTCTCGACGCGTTGTACAATATGTCTCCAGAAGAGCTACAAGCCGGAGCACGTTTTCTGGAGAGATAGGTAAGATGTGTAGAGAGACTACTCTCTGTACCTTGTGACAACTGAGCGGCTATTATAGTGGTTAGAGGACAGGGCCGCCGGATTATCTGAAAAAAGGATTTATTAATGCAAAACAAAATAAAAAAAACATATAACCGTGTTCTTACTATTGCTGGCTCTGACAGTGGTGGTGGGGCAGGTATTCAAGCAGATCTCAAAACTATAGCCGCATGTGGCTGCTATGGAATGTCTGTTATCACAGCACTTACAGCACAAAATACCAAGGGAGTGTTTGGTATTTTTCCAGTGCCGGTTGACTTTGTACAGCAACAGTTGCAGGCAGTGCTTTCTGATATTGGTAGCAATGCCATAAAGATAGGTATGCTGTTTTCCTCTGAACTCATTGAAATGATAGCGGCGGAACTCACCTCATGCGCTACAGGTAATATTGTATTGGACCCTGTAATGATTGCACAAAGCGGTGATAATCTGCTCAAAAAAGAGGCAGTTGCTGCCTTGAAATCGAGCCTTATTCCGGTGGCAACTCTGATCACTCCAAACCTTCCAGAGGCATCGGTTTTACTTGGTCGCGAGATTACCAGAGCTACTGAGCTTAAAGACGCTGCCATCGAACTAAGTGAACTTGGTTGCGCAAACGTGCTGATTAAAGGAGGTCATCTAGAGACGGAAGATTGTGATGACCTGCTCTATATGGGAGGCAGTGGAGAAGTGTTCACCTATCCGGTAAAGCGAATAGAAACCAAAAATAATCACGGTACAGGCTGTACGTTATCATCGGCAATAGCAGCTGGACTTGCTAAAGGCTTGTCTCTGCCAGCAGCGGTGGCATCTGGGAAGGACTATATAACCGGAGCCATACGCTCGGGAGCTGATTATGAGATTGGTGGCGGCCATGGTCCTGTAGATCATTTTTATAAGTTTTTTTAACTGCTTGTCAAAGGGTAGGGGGGAGTGATGTCGCTGATATCCTCAAAGACCGGCGTGCAAGGTGTCTCGTGCCGTAATATAAATATGTCCTATGACAAGAAGCTGGTTTTTGAAAACCTTTGCCTTGATTTTGAGGAAGGTCGTTGCACTTGTCTGCTTGGTCCGAGCGGATGTGGTAAATCTACTCTTATCCGTATAATATCAGGGAATAAGAGTATCGTTTATACAGGGGATGTTCGATTTCGTGAGGGTGTAAATAACTCAGAAGCAGTTGCCTGGATGAGCCAAAAAGACCTGCTGCTGCCCTGGATGACGGTTCTTGACAATGTTATGTTGGGTGCGAAACTTCGTGGGGAAATTACCCTTGAGGTTCGGCAAAAAGCAAGGCAGGTGCTGGCCGATGCAGGGATGGCAGACTATGAAACCTGTCATCCTGCGGTGCTTTCCGGTGGCATGCGTCAGCGGGTAGCCCTTCTTAGAACCCTGATGGAAGAGAGACCCATTATTTTAATGGATGAACCCTTTTCGGCACTTGATGCGTTAACCCGTTTAAAACTCCAAGACCTGTCAGCACAACTCACCCGTGGAAAAACTGTTATTCTTGTTACCCATGATCCCATGGAAGCCTTACGACTGGGGGATCGAATAGTTGTGCTTGGCGGCAGTCCTGCAAAGGTGGTCGCGGACTTTAAACCAGAAGGGAGTGTGCCAAGAGAAAGTGGTGGCCCGGTTCTCGTAGCCGAGTACCCTCGCCTGCTGCAAAGTTTGTTATGTGAGGATGTTGCATGAAAGTTGTGAGGTTTGTCGTTCTCTTTTTGTCTTTTGTCGTTTGCTGGCAGATACTTGTAGTTACAACTGGAGTGCCACATTATATCTTGCCGGCACCTGGCAAGGTATATTCTGCCTTATGTAATGAGTGGTCTGTTCTTATGCCCCACCTGCTCGTTACCAGCACAGAGATCGTTTTGGGTCTTATTCTAGGAACTGTTCTCGGTTGCCTGTGTGCTCTGACTATGATCTTATCACCTCTGCTGAAAAAATGGTTGCTACCGGTTCTTGTTATGAGTCAGGCGATACCCGTTTTTGCCCTGGCCCCTATTTTAGTGCTGTGGTTAGGCTATGGTATGGCGTCTAAGGTGGCAATGGCAGTGCTGATTATTTTTTTCCCGGTCACCTCTTCCTTTTATCATGGAATGCAGAGAACAGAAGAAGATTTGCTGGAGCTGAGCCGTATGATGGGCGCTGGATCTTCGTCGATTTTGCGATTTGTGGTAATCCCCAATGCAATGCCGGCGTTTGCTGGTGGTCTTAGAGTGGCCGCTGCCGTGGCTCCCATAGGTGCCATTGTGGGGGAGTGGGTGGGGTCGAGCAAAGGGCTTGGCTTTTATATGCTGCAAGCCAATGCAAGAATGCAGGTGGATAAAATGTTTGCTGCACTATTTTTATTGTCTGTGGCCTCTGTCGGTCTGTATTTTTTAATCGATTTTTTACTGTTAAAAATTATTTACTGGGAAAAACCCAGGGAGCTGTATCATGAATAAATATATTTTTAAAATCTGTTGTATCGTCTCGTTTAGTCTGTTTCTCTCCTGTCAGTCTTTTGCTGCAACAAAAATGACAGTGCTCTTGGATTGGTTTGTTAATCCTGATCATGCACCTCTTTTTGTAGCCTTGGAAAAAGGCTATTTTGCAGACCAGGGTCTTGATGTTGAGTTTATCGCCCCCGCCAATCCAAATGATCCTCCCAAGCTTGTGGCAGCAGGTAAAGCCGATATTGCGGTTTCGTATCAGCCACAACATCACATGCATGTTGACCAAGGATTACCGTTGGTGCGGATTGCGACCCTTATTGCAACGCCCCTTAATTCACTTGTGGTATTGGAGGAGAGCGATATAAAGAGTATTGCTGATCTTAAAGGTAAAACCATTGGTTATTCTGTGGGGGGCTTTGAGACAGTGCTTCTTAAAGTAATGCTTGAAAAAGAAGGTTTGACTCTTGATGATGTTAAACTGGTTAATGTTAATTTTTCGCTTTCTCCCTCACTTTTTACTGGCAGAGTTGATGCGGTTGTTGGGGCATTTCGTAATTTTGAATTGAACCAGATGGCTATTGAAAAGAGACCCGGCAGGCCGTTTTTTGTCGAAGAACTCGGTGTTCCTGCATATGATGAATTGATCTTGGTTGCCCATAAAGACCGAGTTGCAGACAAAAATATGCGAAAGTTTGTCATGGCAGTTGAAGCGGGTGCTCAATTTCTTGTAAACCATCCTGAAGAGAGCTGGAAGCTTTTTGTGAGCCATGGGAGAGAGGATTTAGACGATGAACTCAACCGTCTCGCCTGGCGCGACACCCTGCCTCGATTTGCCCTACGCCCCGGTGCACTTGATCAGCACCGATATCGACAGTTTGCAGAGTTTTTAAAGGAGCAAAAGGTGATTGAGGAGATCAAGGATCTTAATGAGTATGCCGTGGAGTTACCTTAATATCGCTTTTTAATCTCCTGATCGTAGCAGTCGTAATGGGTGGCAAAGGGCTATCGGTAATAGTGGCCCTTTGCCCTCGTTTGTTTTATGTGAAATAGCTGTCTTTCTGGCCTGAAAGTTCTTGCCCGTTGTTAGCAGGCATAGAGGTTTTTTCTACACACATTAGACTTAGAAACAGACGTCAGGCCTTTTTCAATTCAGCGTATATTTATTTGGCAGTAATTAGCAAAGGGTGCCGTCGGTTAATCTGGAAGGTGAGGTATCTACGTGTCATTGACGCACTCCACAATGGACGCAGTTGGGGTGTGCGTAAATAGTTATAAAAAATCAAATGAGAAAACGAATTAACCAATAGCATCTAGGGGTAGAGCTCTTGAATACGATGGTGGAAGAACTGTTTTAGTTAAAAAAAGCTAAAAATTGATAATCGGGAGGATTCTTTGAAAGCAGTTATCTTAACCTTGGTCTTCTTTGTATTGTTGACCTGTCCCCGCCATTCCTCCTGTGGCCAAGAAAAAATAACCCTCCATTATAATCAAAGGTTCCCGTATACCTATGAACAGCTAGATGATGTTGTTGGACTGACGGCGACCACCGCTGGAGATGCCTTTCGAAGTGCTAATATTCCTTTTTGTTGGCAAAAAACTCCGTTCAAAAGACAGTTGATCATTTTGGCGGCAAATAGCGGTCAAGATTGCAGCTGTTGCTGGTTTAAAACCTCGAAACGACAAAAGTATGCGAAGTATACCAAAGCCCTCTACAGGGACAATCCTCAAGTTGCCATTGCAAAATCAAATAATAGCAAAGTCATAGATGGGCTAAAAGTGGAAGACCTATTGAAGGACAGGTCCATGAAAATGCTTGTAAAAGGTGGCTATTCCTATGGCTTGTTTCTTGATAATTTAATAGAACGCTGCCACACTGAAAAAGAAACAGTTGTTGTTGAAAACTATCAAATGCTCAAAATGATTGCTTTAGGGAGGGCTGACTACTTCTTTGTTGCGGAGGAGGAGGCTTTTGCTTTGATTCATTTGCCAAGATCTCTACGGCACGATTTTAAATTGGTTCATTTTAGTGATATGCCCCAGGGGCTGGATCGCTATATCATGTGTGCTCAACAGGTTTCTGACACGATTATTCAAGGGTTGAATGCAAATCTTCCTTAGCCCGTATTTCCCATGAACATTGTATGGTTTTTAGCTTGGGGACTGGGGAGGTGGATGTGTTTGTTATATCCTTGCCCGTGGCGAAACGCATAATGTTCAGCAATTCTCTGTCTCTACCAACACCACTTGCAGCAGTTCTTTGAGGCCCCATTACAGTGGTGTTGTCATTGATTGCAATATCAGCGAACAGATGAGCCTGCCAGCCAGCCCGTTGAAAAAGCGGCTTGTAGGTTGAAACCTCCTGTATCCGCATGTAGGTCAAGAAGTTCTCCCGCTATAAAAAGGCCTTTGATCAGTTTTGACTCCATTGTTTTGGGGTCTATTTCCTTTAAACTGATGCCACCTGATGTGACAATTGCTTCGCTCCAAGAGCGATAGCCACTGATTTCAAAACGTATATCTTTAAACCAGTGGACGAGCTTTTTCCTCATTTTAGCTGGGAAATTAGAGGTGTCGATAGCCACTGGAATATCACAGGCGTTGAGGCAAACGGCTATGAATTCTTTGGGAAGCAGTCCACGGAGGATACTTTCTATAGACTCACCCCGTCTAGTTTCTAAATCTCTTAGGAGTCGTGCATTAAGTTTTTTCTCGTCAAGTGCAGGTTTGAGATCAAGAGATATACTTATCTGTTTACCTTGATCAATGGCCACTACTACTTGTTCGCTTAGGCTAAGGATCGTTGCCCCTGATAGACCATGTGGAGTAAATGAAAGTTCTCCAAAATCCTGGCCTTTCTTTTTCCCATCAATAAAAAGTCGTACCTCGATGTTACGTAGATCTAGACCTTTAAGAGATGCAAGAGAAGGGTCTGAACTTGATAGTGGCACAAGTGCAGGGCGTAGTTGGGTGATTGTATGCCCAACTTTTCCGGCAAGTTTATAGCCATCACCGCTGGAGCCGGTACGGGGGTAGGATTGTCCACCTGTTGCCAGGATAACGTTATCTGTTTCAATTATAATATTATTGCAGACAACACCGGTGACTGAGCCATCTTTGACGACAATTCTACTGACATGTGATCGTTTTCTGAAATCGACTTTTTCTCTTTCTAACCAGTTGTGAAATACTTTGACAACGTCAAGAGCCCTGCCACTTTCTGGGAAGTATCGTCCCCCCCGTTCAAGGCTAAGGGGGAGATTGGCCTCTTGGAAAAAAGTGAGCAATTCTTGGGAAAAGTATTGTTGAAAACACTGGCGTAGGAATTTGCCATTCTTGCCAAAGTGGGTCATAAACTCAGGTAATTCGGCACTGTTTGTAACATTACATCGCCCCTTACCACTGATGCCAATCTTTCTGCCTTTTTGTTCCATTTTCTCCAACAGAAGAACATCGCTTCCACGTTGAGCTGCCCGACCTGCGGCCATGAGTCCAGCGGCTCCTCCTCCTACTACTATCGTTTTTCCTCTTACCATTATGCTATTGAGGAGTCATAAAAACTATGATCCGCAACTTCGTCTCCAGTGATTCGTTGATTTTATCTGTACAGGGATATGGCATTTATTCGTATATATTAATGCTATTGGGATAATCTCATTCATAACAGAGTGACTCTCCCGGTTCGCAGCAGACTCTACTATAGTGCTGCCTAAAGCTAAAGGGAGAACCACTTTTAAGTCTAATTTGTGGCTTGTCTTATTACCAGTTTAAATCTTGAGCCAAGGCGCAGGTTGCCTTTTAATGTGGTTGTATATTTGCAGATGATGTTTAATAGTAGCGCCTACGTTTGTGGTTTGGCTTTCCTGGTTCTGAATGTCTCAGTACGGGGAAAAATAATGATGTAACGATTCAGTAGTACTGATGAACAGTTACCTAATAATTTAGATAATAATGACCATGGGTCATTTGGGTTTGGAGGAAACATGGCAGAAGTAAGAAGAGGCGATAATGTTAAAGTTCACTATACTGGAACCCTGGAAGATGGTTCTGTCTTTGATAGCTCTGAAGGTGGTGAACCTCTCTCTTTTGCAGTAGGCAGCGGACAGGTTATCGTAGGGTTTGAAGAGGCTGTTCTTGGTATGCAAGTTGGAGATTCAAAGACCGTTAATATCCCCTGTGCTAAAGCCTATGGGGAAAAAAACGAGGAGATGATCATTCGCAGCCCCATTGAGCAAGTACCACCAGATCTAAAGCCTGAACTTGGTATGCGCCTGGAGATGGGTGGGGCTAACGGCGAAGTTCTTCGAGTCGTGGTTGTGGAAATGACCGAGACCCATATTACCCTTGATGCTAATCCGCCACTTGCTGGTAAGGATCTGACGTTCAAATTGGAACTTGTGGAGTGCACTGCACCGTAAGTTTTAATTACATAGTCAGAAACAAGAACGGTGCCTTGCAGCTATAGTCACCGATCTGTTTTTTACTTTTTCAATTGTAGTAAATCTGTTGATATGGATTTAAGACATTTGAATCAGGCGGTCTTTTAAGCCTGAATTGCAGTTAAGATGGAAAATGATTTTCATGAAAAGGTGAGTTTTCTTAACTCTTGTTAAGGATGCAATAAACCGTTTGCTCAATGTTAAATCATATCTTGCATCAGCTAGATCTAGCTGATGCTTACTGCTTTTTTCTTCCTGCCGTATTTGTGTAGTGGGGGGGAGGAAGAGGCAGGATTCATAATTCGCTTAGTGCGACACCTATTTTGATATCAGCCGAAGGGGACGTACGCAATTTCCGTTAGGCGTATAGAATATATGGATACTGCCATGTGCATATCGATATTTCAATGCAATAATAGCTAAATAATAAATATGCAAATATTGCATATTTATTGTTTACCTATTATGATCATCTCTGAAAAGCGTACGGGAGCCCCTACTATTAACTGACCGGTCAGTTAATAGTAGGGGCTCGCCCATAGGCTAACGCGAACCAAAGGAGCACGAAGAAGAAGGGCTATTACTGAGAGAGTCCTGGTCTTTTGTCATCTGTTTTCCCAGGAAAATATCATAGCAGTATCAACGATTGCAGGCGGTTGTTTAAGCAAAAAGGCAGAATCACTTGCATAGTTATGTTTCTCATTCAGTCATATACCTGATCATACTCTTACTATTTAACTCAGGAGAACAACGTGGACAACGCGATGTGGATTGATGGACAATGGACGGCGAGCAAAGGTGGTGGAATCCTGAAGGTAGAAAATCCGGCTACGGGAGAAATCATAGATACTGTTGTAAATGGTAGCAAAGAAGATGTTGTTGCAGCTGTTGATGCAGCAGAACGAGCATTTGCTGACGGTCGCTGGTCAAGAAAAACTCCGGGTGAACGTTCTCTGGTTTTATCCCGCATGGCGGATATAATCGAAAAGCGTCAGGAGGAAATTGCAAAAATTGAATCAGAAGATACGGGAAAACCATACGACTATGTTTCTCTCGGTGGCGATCTGCCTTTTTGTGTTGATAACTTAAGATTTTTTTCCGCTGCGGCCAGAGATACTGGCGGCAGTCATGCCGGCGAATATGCCACGGGATATACGTCAATCTATCGCAGGGAACCTTGTGGGGTCACTGCCGGAATCACGCCGTGGAACTATCCTTTTCTCATGGCCATATGGAAGATAGGTGCAGCTCTTGCGGCTGGATGTACTTCAGTTATAAAACCCGCATCCATAACGCCACGTTCCACATTACTGCTGGGGGAGATTGCCCAGGAAGCGGGACTGCCCGATGGTGTCCTTAATATAATTTCGGGAAATGTTGGCAGGCATCTGGTTGACCACAAAAGTGTTCGTCTTGTGAGTTTAACCGGGGCAACTGAAACGGGGAAAAGTATCATGCAAAGTGCCGCTGATACAGTAAAAAGAGTACATCTTGAGTTGGGTGGCAAGGCTCCACTACTCGTATTTAACGATGCTGATATCAAGACTGTTGCTGAAAAAGCTACTCTTGGTGCTTTCTTCAACAGTGGTCAGGACTGTACTGCCGCGACTCGTATTATTGTTGAGAGTAGTAAAATGTCTGCGGTTACCGAAGCCCTGATCGAAGCGGCAAAAACAATTGTAATTGGCGATCCGTTTGATAAAGCAACCATGTTGGGTCCTTTGGTTTCTAAGAATCATCGAGAAAATGTGATAGGTTTTGTTGAGCGGGCTAGATCCGCAGGGGCGAAGGTGCTCTGTGGAGGAAAAATCCCAAAACAACAAGACCGTGGATACTATTACGAACCGACTATAATCACCAATGTTGATCAGAGTGATGAGATTATCCAAAAAGAAATCTTTGGTCCAGTTATTACCATTCAATCTTTCAAAAACGAAGAAGAGGCAGTTGCCATGGCCAATGGTACCGATTTTGGTCTTGCTGCTTCAATCTTTACAACTGATGTTTCGAGGGCGATGCGCCTGGTAACCCAACTGGAGTTTGGCACCGTATGGATCAATGACCACCTTCCCCTGACCTCTGAAACGCCACACGGTGGTTTTAAACAATCAGGTTTTGGCAAGGATCTATCCATGGAAGCTGTTCATGACTATCAGGTAACGAAACATGTTATGATCGCTCTCTAGTTCTCAACTTTCAGGAATATTGTGTTAGTTTCAAGGTAGCGACACGACGTGTAACATCGACTTTTTTATTTTTTGAAAAATAATAGGGGGGTATGTGAAAAAAATTAATCTAACTATCAATGGATGCGCTAAACAGATGGTGGTCGATGAAGACATGGTTCTTCTTGATTGGCTTAGGGTGCAATTGCACCTGACCGGTGCAAAACAATCGTGTGATCGTAAGGGTCAGTGCGGTGCCTGTACAGTTATCGTCAATAAAAAAGCTGTACTATCTTGCCTCACGAAAGTTGCCAACCTCGAAGGTGCAGATATTATTTCTATAGAAGGCCTTGGCACGGCGAATAATCCTCATTTCATTCAGGAGGCATTTGTGCTCTCAGGGGCGATACAGTGTGGTTTCTGTACCCCGGGAATGATTATGGCGTCAAAGGTACTACTTGATGCTAATCCTGATCCTTCTTCTGAGGAAATAAAACATGCCCTGCGCCGTAATCTGTGTCGCTGTACCGGCTATACAAAAATCATCGCAGCTGTAAAGTTGGCTGGGCGTTTTATCAGAAAAGAAATCACCCCCCAGGAGGTTTGTCCGAAGCCGACAGATCCTAAAATTGGGGTTTCCCATCCCCGGCCAAGTGCCATGGCTAAGGCGTGTGGTACTGCACATTTTGCCGCAGACATAAATATTCCTGGTGCCGCTGAGATTGCGGTTGTGAGAAGTCCGCATATGCACGCGGAAATCATCGATATTGATTGTCGGGCAGCAGAGGGTATGCCCGGTGTCATCGGAACTATGATCGCAAAAGATATCAAAGGCACCAATCGTCTGAAATATATAGTTGATGATCGTCCCGTTCTCTGTGCCGATCGTGTTCGAACTCTGGGAGACCCTGTTGCTGTAGTTGTTGCAGAGACACGAGCCCAGGCTTTGGCTGCGGTGGAGATGGTGAAGGTTGAATATAAGGTATTACCGGTGGTGTCGAGTCCAGAGGAAGCCTTAGCCAAAGATGCACCACAAATCCACAAAGAATGGGAAAATCTTTGCTTTAGTCAGCCCATTATAAAAGGTGATGCCGGTCAGGCGTTTCTGAGTTCTACCGCTGTCATTGAAAACCATTTTACCACCCAGATCAACCATCAGGCCCCCATGGAGCCGGAAAACAGTATCGCCTACATAGAAAAAGGTGATCCCGGCGATGAAGATGTTCTCGTGGTCATGGGGCGTAGTATTAATATTCATCTTCATATGTCTGTTCTCCAGGCAGCTCTTGGCTATGATAACATTCGTTACGAAGAACCATTTTCCGGTGGTCAGTTCGGGATTAAGCTAGAAATATTTACCGAAGGAATTGCTGGAGCGGCGGCCTTGAAATTTCAAAGACCCGTCAGATATATGCCGAGTCTTGCGGAATCAATGTTGATCACTTGCAAGCGTCACCCCTTTGATATGTATATTAAACTTGGAGCAAATGCTGATGGAAAAATCACTGCTCTGGATATGGATATAACGGTTGATAACGGTGCCTATAACTCCATAGGAAATGTCATCATAAACCGTGCCTTACATATGTTGTCCAGCTCGTATTATATTCCTAATATTAAGGTTTGCTCAAAACTAGTCTACACCAATAATCCATGGGGCAGCGCAGCCCGGGGAGCAGGACCTCCACAGGCCCACTATGCCTTGGAATGTGCTATGGATATGCTGGCCCACAAACTGGATATTGACCCGCTGGCGTTTCGCAAAAGAAACTCTTTGCAGCCAGGGCAAACTAAAGCCACCGGTCATCCGGTGGAACAGTGGGCCTTCGAAGGTTTGTGTGATGCGATTACCCCCCACTACGACCGTGCCGTAGCAGAGGCGATTAGTGGTACTAAGGGCTCGATTAAGAGAGGTGTTGGCCTAGGAGCTGCGGCCTTTGGTATCGGTTTTCCCGGTGATAAAGCGATGTCAGCTGTAGAGCTTGAAGCGGATGATATCGTAACTGTTTATGTTGCGGCGGCCGACCCCGGTGAGGGGAACGATTCGATGCTTACGCAACTTGCCGCCGAGGTGTTGGAGATGCCACTGGACCAGGTGCGAGCCATTACCAGAACAACAGCAACAACGGCAGCGAGTGGGCCTGCCTCAGGAAGTCGGGTTACATATATGATTGGTGGTGCGACCGTTGCTGCATTAAAACAGTTGAAAGACGCCATGGACAAGGTTGGTTCAAAGAGCTATCAGGCGTTCATTGACGCGGGTTGTAATACCCGATATGTTGGTAGTAAGTCCGCCATAGAGACGGCACCTTTAGATCCACAAACGGGTCAGGGTCCGTCGGCTGATTCTGACGTTCATTCGATCCAGCTGGTCGAGGTAGAGGTTAACACCGATACCGGTGGGGTCAAAGTTGTAAAAATGACCACAGCCGTAGATGCTGGACCGGTCATAAATCCCAATAATTTTGAGGGACAGCTTGAAGGTGGGATGGATATGGGGGTGGGATATGCCCTGCGTGAACAATATATTGCCGGAGAGACCAAGGATTGGCGAACGTTTAAGTTTCCCACTATGAAGACCTCCTTTGACATGGAGGTGGTTATTCGTGAAACACCACGTATCCGGGGAACGCTTGGGGCTACTGGTGTTGGAGAAATGGCTATGGTTGCAACCGCTCCTGCTGTCGTCAATGCTATTCACGATGCCTGTGGTGTTTTGATCAATGATCTTCCTGCAACTCCGGAAAAGGTTTTGGCGGCTTTACAACGTAGGGACAAGTGACACAGAAAAAAGTAAATACAGGTAGTTCTTCAGGCCGTGACCGGTATCTGCGTAGCATCGCCGGTTGCGACATTTATTTTGACTGGGAGGATTTTCTCTGGGACCCTACCGATTGGACCGAGTCTGTGGCTATTGAGCTTGCCATGGAACTTGGCATGGAAGGCTTGGAGGAAGTCCACTGGCGGGTGATTCGATTCATGCGGGAATATTATTTTTACCATGGTCGCTCCCCGTTAAACAAGGACTTGAAAGCCGGGACCAAGATGTCTCTTATGGAGTTAGAGGTTTTGTTTCCACAGGGCATTCGCTTAGGAGCCCGGCGTCTCGCCGGTTTGCCAAACCCCAAGGCATGCTTGTAAAATCTTTCGGTCACAGACAACATACTACTTATGATTTATCTCGATAATGGTGCTACCACCTGGCCTAAACACCGGGCAATGTTTGCTGAAATGGTCGAACGCTATATGGAAATTGGTGTTTCTCCCGGACGAGGTAGTTATGATCAGGCGGTTGAGGCACAGATATATATTAGTAAGACCAGAGAAAAGCTGGCGCGTTTCTTTGGTGGTGCAGATGCGAACAGGGTTATTTTTACCTCCAACGCAACGGATGCTTTAAATCTGGCTCTGTTCGGTCTGTTGCAGCAAAACAGTCGTGTGGTTACCACCCGGCTGGAACATAATTCTGTACTTCGGCCACTGTATCAGTTGCAACAGACACTAGGGGTCAAGACGAATTACGTTTCATTTGATACACTGGGATTTGTCGACCTGGAAGAATTTGAAAAGGCTATTGCTGCAGTATCATCTGCTAACAACAAAGTCCCCAACCTAGCGATTGTCAGCCATGCATCAAACGTGCTGGGAACGGTACAACCGCTGGCGCGGATTGGTGATATCTGTAGAAACTACGGTGTACCTCTACTGGTTGATGCCTCCCAGAGTGCAGGGCATATACAGGTTGATATGGCTGCAATGGCAGCGTCAGCGCTTGTGTTTACAGGTCATAAGTCCCTGTACGCTCCACCTGGAATTGGAGGACTTATTCTCCAGCCTGATTTGGAGATTAAATCAACACGATTTGGCGGGACCGGTATTGAGTCCAAAAGTATGCTGCACACCCAGGCGTTTCCCGAGCGACTGGAAGCTGGAACGCATAATCTGATGGGTATAATAGGTTTATCCTTGGCTGTTGATGATCTTGTTCGTCAAGGGTTGCAGGTAATCCATAGGCAGGAGATGGTGTTGGCCAGTAAACTCTATCGAGGTTTACAACACATTCCGGGGATCGAGTTGTATGGGGGGGCTACTTTCATGGGGGAGAACGATGGAATTAAGTCTTCCTTGGAGGGTTGCTACCAGCTCCCCTTGTTTGCCGCCAATCTCAAAGGCTTACATCCTGAAGACCTGAGTAGTATTCTGGATGGAGATTTTGATATCGCCGTCAGAAGTGGCTTGCACTGCGCACCTCTTGTGCATGAAACTATGGGCACAGGGCAGAAGGGTGCCGTTCGCTTCAGTCTTGGCCAGTTCAACACAGAAGCGGAGATTGAACAGACAATCTTGGCCATGACTCATATTGCTGAACGCTGGATTCCTAGCTGAGCGGGGGCGTGGTTGAGTGGTTACAGCAGATTTTTGTGTAAAAGACAAAGAGATAGGGAGCGCCTGTTCCGCTAACATGAGCGGCTGTATAACGGATAGAGACCTCTGGGCCTTGCAGATGAAAAAAATCATCAGCAAGGCCCAGCTCTTTTTCCCGTTACTGTGATAGGCTCTTGATGCCATTTCTTGTTATTAATGAATTCTGACCTTCGAGGTCGCTGATAACCACCCCCATTTGATGCATGCTTTTCACAAGCTGACAGATATCCTTTAATGGCATATTCAATTTATCTGCAATAAATTCTGATTGAACAACCTGGGGTTGTGGGTTGTTGAGGTTGCTTACTAATACTTGCAGAACTTGTTGTCTTTTCGCGTGTAATGACATGATATTTTCCGTTGAGGTGGAGGGCTTATGTGTAAGGGCCTCTTTACCATTGGGCTTTATTTGCAATAAATAGAGTTACCTCTGGCTTATTGTAAATAAAAAGTTGTAGCTGATAGCGCCTAACTGATGGGACATGCTAGCCAAGCGCTTAAACTTGTGGATCGACCTATGCGAATCAACCCAGTGTTGTAGTCTGCAGATTATTGCAGTGTCTTGTGCAGTGATTGCATAAAGTTGTTATCCAAGGTCAGTAAAAAGCCCTTCCAATCCCGACCAAATTTGTAGAAAGCCATTGAGGCTAGTTTTTTGGTGACGATGGCGTCTCGATATGCCTGCAACTCAGTGCCATTTAAAATAGACATGATTGCGGTTCTGCCGAGTTTACTGATAAGAACAGGCGGTAGATAATGTTTCATCACCTGCCAGACAAGATCAGCATCAGCTAGAATGTCATCGAGTCGATCCATCAGTTTGTCTTGCAGGGTGAATATCAGTTCACTGGTCTGTTCTGAAAGATCGAAGAGCGGTACAGAGGGATCCCCCTCATGGAGCTGTATTAACAGTGTTGTTTCCAGCTTGGCATAATGTTGCACGAGTTCAATGATATTTTTAATCAGTTCGCATCTGGTCTCTGGATCATTAAGCAGTTTTTCTTCATACTGTTCCTGGAATAAAAAACCGGTGAGCACTTCGGCAATAGAACTGCTAAAGACTCCTCCTTTATTTGCCGTAGAGTCTTTAATATGTTTGATTTTCGTTTTGGTGGCTATATAGCGCCGAGCGACGTCATCAAAGAAAACATTTGCACCTTCGACGATAAACTTGAGTTCTTGGAAATTATTTGAGAAGGCTTTGACATTGCTTTGGTTGATAGTATCTTTAAAACCCCCGCAGGGGATGAATGCCTCTATATTTGCCTGTTGGATGTACTTTCTATTGTCACTGTTGGCCAAAAATGTACGGTGAAATAAGGCCCCATCTTCGATAATGCTGCCATCGGGAAGATGTATGTTCTTGGCAGTTAGAGGAACCATGAAGCCGTTTTTACTCAGCTTGTCCAAGGGAAAACTCGTTGAGTTTTGTCGAGGCGAAGAATTCCTCTTAAAGGCAATCTTCATCAATTCTTTTTTGTCCAGCCCTTTGGGGTCGAAGAGAATGGAGCCACCGTCAATCAGCAGACAGATGTTTCCCTTGTAGCACTGAATTTCATTGGCACCTAAGTCTCCATCGGGTCCTCCGGTTATCATCAGGTTCAGCTCTGTTTCTATACTGCCATAATGGGAGATAAGGGTGCGAAAGCAGCTCATTATACAGGAGGTTGTCATGCCACTTGAGTCAATTCGGCCACCGATTTTAGCATAGATTTGTTCCATCTTATCGGTCACAAGAACGGATGTACCGTTGATTTGTAGCTCAACACCTTCGCTGCCCAGATCATTGAGACCAAAGAGTTCGCCCGAATCGAGCATGCCGTAAGTATCGTGGGGAATGCCAAAACTTTTCCCGGTGGTAATTGTGCGCCAATGTTTGTAACCCCTTGCCTTTGCGCGAAGAGCAACTCCGTCCATTAACGGGGCCGTACCTTCGTCTGGACCAAAAAATAGTAGCTCAGGCCTGCCGTAGTAATCAACAATGGAGTCATCAAGGAGCATGAGATCCATCATGCCCTCGGTATAGTCCAGTAGTGCATCCTCTGAGTATCTGGCATAGTGCGGATGGGGAACCACGACACCTTTGGCGCCACTTTCACAGATATCCTTATGTTTAAGTCTCTGGGCTTTTGGTCCGAGGGCATAGTTGAGAAGAACTGCGCTGTCGAGTTCTGCCGCATGATTTGATTTTGAAATTCTTAGAAGCCTTAAGCCACCTCTTGCTATGTCGTCGGCTCTTAAATGGGTTCCACATGCGTAGTGACCATTAATATAAAAAATTGCATAGACGGGTTGGCTGAACACAAGTGGGTCAAGAATAGAGCTGTCGAACCTGAAGGCGAAAGAACGTTTTTCTTCCTTGTAGAAGTTGGTCTTCAAGGTAGAGGTGACAATCTTAAACATGAATTTGAAAATATCGTAGCCAAGAGTGCAATCGATAAACCTAGAGGAAATGATCTTGTCAAATTCCTGCCATTTACTCTTTAACTCACCTTGTGCCAATCTTTTTGACGATGTTGGATCATATTTACGTTGGAAAAGGTCAAATAAAAATGTGAATAGATCACTGTTCTTTCCTGCAATATCTTCGATTAACTGGGCGCCATAAATCGATTTATTAGAGCTTTGTAGTCGTTTGGAAAATGCGTCTTGGTGGTCTTTGTTTACAAGACTTTCGAGTATGGCTCTATCTGTTGCATTGTCACTTTCTTTATAGATAAACAGATGGGTAAAGTCGATGGCATTACCTGCAAAAAGCATTTCTTTGAAGGTGAGCTCATTGCGAAGGTAAAAATCTGTCGCCTTGTTAATGGAAAAGGCCAAGAAAGAGCGGATGTCTGTGAGTAATGCGGCCTCCTGTTTTCTGGTCAACTCCCCTTGAACATAGAGAGCACAGATTGATGACGCTGTGGCTGTGGTGGTGAGGTAGGGCTCCCAGTAGGCCCTCAATAAGGTGAGTCCATGATCTTCGAGTAATTTTCTTAAAATCGGCAGTTGTGGGCTTTCAAAGTCACTATTGAACATCAGCCGCGTCTCACCTGTCTCTGGAAGATTGAATATTTCAATGAGAGGCACGACAGAATTTAATGATTTAATTAAATGATTTTCATATCTTTTCCTCGTTGGAACCGGCATTTCTTCATAGTTCCCGGTGAGAGAAAAAAGAAACTTTGAGCTGGTAAAGGTACTGTTTGCAAAATCATCTACTGTTTCTGGATGAATGATATAGGTGTAGTAGTTACTTTCCGGGCTGTAGTAGTAGTCTCGGCGATGACCGGAGATGTCTTTTGCCAATACCATCTCCATGTTATCCCGGGTTTCTGCCGTAGCTATCCTGACCAAGTGCACAGCATTTTCTTGGGTGAGGTCAAAATCGATATGGGCTACGCGGTCACATAGCATAACCTTGCCGTCAATTATCTGGATGCTGGTTGCAATGGACTGAAGCAGGTTTGACAGGGAGTCTTTTTGGATATGTTGGAAGAAATATTGCGGTAAACCAAGGTCTTCCTGGAGAATTCCCGCCGCCATATTGAGACAGTTTGCAGTAATCAACCCTTTGGTTGACAGCCCAATAACCGCTTCATAGAGGAGGCGAGAATCAAGTGAATCTTTATTCGTTTTACTGATGACATTGGCTTTTGGGGAAGAACTAACGGTGTTGCTCACAAAACTTTCCATAGTACACTCCTGTTAGAGTAGAAGTCCTTTTGCGCTTTAATATCAATTGTCTGCAGTATGATGCGATAGTAACTTTTAGTAAAGTTATGTTATATCAGTAGCCTGTACGAGTAAGAGTCTGTCCGTATATCCTTTTTACTTTAAAAGATAATGGTTCGTCTGAGGCCAGTGCCGGTTGATTGATGGGTGTTGGGTAATGGTCTTCAGTTGCTCATCCGTTACGAAGATGCAAAGTCTATTTCTAATTAACCAACCGTTCAGTTAATATGATGTTGTTTAATAGACATAATTTGTTTGTGCCACTAGGCTAAGTAGCAAAAGCAATGCCAAGGATGCTGAGTAAAATAAACGCTGTGATAATAATATGTTATGGTGGTGAAAGCGGTGATAGTAGAGTGTAGGCGATGCCGTACTGCATCATTATCGGCTAAGTTGCTGAATTATTGTTCGAAATCCATGATTGAATTGTGCATCAAGGTTGTGGCTGAAAGATATTTTATCTCATTAAAAAGTGAGACTGTCTTGGTATTATGACGTTATATTAGTGGGATATGCGGATTGACGTATGCCGATACAGCTAGTGGAATGTTAAAGTTTTTCTTGAAAATAAAATGTTTGAGTAGCAATCAATTACAAATTGATGCGTAATCGCATCGTGGGAGTTTTGGCCTGTTATTCGTGCGAATTTTTCGCAGTTTAGGTGGTAATTTTAATTGTAATAAACTATGGAAATAAGGGGTCACATGCTCTGGTAACTTTTGCAAAGACAGAACAAAAAAAGTGGTGTTTGGCTTGCCAATTTGGCAGGATCTTATCCTGTTTATGGCAGCTGGAAGGAGGGGGGCATATTCCAATACCCTGGCAAAAGTAAAGGTGGCTGAGAGTCCTGGTCCAGCGCGTTTCATGGTGGCAACTTCGACGATGGAGGTGACTCATTACTCCAAGCAACGATATTAGAATATATGAAATATCAGATATATGAGAGTGTATATAAACTCGTAAGTTAATTGAATGGTCAGTAAATATTATTGACAAATTAAATATAACAGGGTATTTAAGTACCCATGGCAGCGTGCTAAACTACCCTTACCATAATAAAAGGATCTTTATGGCTGGCCGAAAAAACCAAAATGCAGAGCTGAGAAAACCCGAAATTCTAGAAGGCTATTATTCTGTTCTCATTGAGGAAGGGTTGGAAGGCACGTCCATAAGTAAAATTGCTAAACATCTGGGTATTCATCCCAGCCTCATACTACATTATTTCAAAAATAAAGATAATCTGCGACTCGCTCTCATCGAGTTGATGATTTCTAAATACAAATCAAAGCATCTGATTGAGTTTGACCATATTGAAGATCCTGCAGAACGTTTTACCCTGCTTATGGATACGATTTTCAGCTATAAATGGTCTCGTACAGTTGATCCAGGTGTTCATTTCGGTTTCTACTATCAAAGTTTTCGTAACAAAAATGTCTCAGAGTTGTTTAGAGAGATGTTTTGTTGGCTCAGAGATTACCTGTGTCAGCAATTTGTTATCTACAACAGGGAAGGGATCATCCAGGTAAACGATGTGAAAACGGCTGCAGATTTCATCGTCACCCTTATGGAAGGTCTGGAATTTCATGCACAATTTCTAGGCCAGGATCAACCTTTTGATTCTTTTGCTGAAAAGGCAAAAAAATCCGCCCTTGTTGTCTTAAAAAATCACACTTTATAACTAAAACTCAGCTGTGCCAGTAGTGTAATATTTAGCCTCTTAATTAACTCTTACACAGTTCATGAACAGCTTTAATAGAAGAATATCTATTAAGGGTCTGTCATGTATCTCTATGTATAGAACTGTCTGCTACTATTAACTGACTGACTGGTTAATAGTTGTCTGGGTTGTATTAACGGGGAGTGATTCTTGGAAAGAACCTGTAGGAAATGATGCTGGATTACCCACACCTTTGCCGAGCAAAGCAATAAAAAGTAAAAGGAGAATTGAAAATGAATAAACCAGTTAAAAGTGGCGATAGCACATCTCAAATACCTGCAAAGCGAGATCTGGAGAAGGCCTTAGAAGAAGCAAAAAAAATGGTTGGCCTCATCCAAACACCAGAGGTTGATGTAACGGATGAAGAACGCCAATGGGTCGCAGAATCGACATATCAAAATTTTGCAGATCATATTAACAAGGGCTTTTTAGAGTACCGAAAATCCGTTACAGAAACAGAGGATTTTGCCCTGACAGATTGGCAGGGTGAAGGGTCTATCCTAAAGGATGTAATGGGGCGAGAGTATATAGATATGCTCGGTGGTTTTGGTCTCTACTCCCCCGGTATACGTCACCCGAAAATTGTTGCAGCAGCAAAGGCACAACTGGATCGCAGTCCCCAATACAGCCAG
Source organism: Desulfotalea sp. (assembly GCA_002733995.1). Taxonomy (GTDB): domain Bacteria; phylum Desulfobacterota; class Desulfobulbia; order Desulfobulbales; family Desulfocapsaceae; genus Desulforhopalus_A. The sequence goes on from NVXR01000018.1 coordinate 41,251, forward strand.
GAAATGCTTGATCCTCTTCGAGCCCATCTTGCAAAAGTTATCGCTAAGCTCACACCGGGTGATATCCAGTATGGCTTTTTTGCAAACAGCGGCACCGAGGCCGTAGATGGAGCGATGAAACTGGCTAAATTGTACACCGGTAAAAGTGGTTTTATTGCAACTCTTAAAGGGTTCCATGGAAAATCACTCGGAGCATTGTCTTTGCTAGGAAAAGCCGTCTACCGCCAACCGTTACTGCCACTTTTAGAAGGGGTTCACCACGTTCCATTTGGTGATGCAGATGCTATTGAAGAACAGTTAAAATATGCGGAAGAGGTTGGTCAGGGTATTGCGGCTGTTGTGGTTGAACCAATCCAGGGAGAGGCTGGTGCCATTGAGCCACCTGATGACTATTGGCCACGACTGCGTGAGATCTGTGATAAGTACGAAGTCCTGTTGATAGCGGATGAGGTGCAAACCGGCTTTGGAAGAACCGGTAAGATTTTTGGTGTTGATCACTGGGGCGTAACTCCAGATATTATGTGCTTTGGCAAGGCGCTTGGTGGCGGTGTTATAGCAATGTCAGCTTTTTTCTCAACTGCAAAAATATGGAAATGTATGGAGCCAAATCCATTTATGCACACCACAACCACCGGTGGCAATCCGGTTGCCTGTGCAGCTGCATTAGCACAGATTTCTGTCCTTTTGGAAGAAGATCTTGCAGGACAGGCAGCTGAAAAAGGCGAATATATTAAGAAGAAAGTCTTGGAACTTAAGGAAAAATATCCACAGATTCTTGTTGGAATTAGAGGACGAGGCTTGCTGTTAGGTATGGAATTTCCAAACGATGAAATTGGTTACCAAGTTGCATCAGGACTTTTTAGTCGTGGTGTGTTGACTGCTGGAACCCTCACCAATGCTCAGACTATTCGAATTGAGCCTGCACTGAATATACCCTACGAACTGATAGATGAGATGTTAAAGCGTCTTGAAGCGACATTTAAGAGCCTCGTTTAAGAGCCTCGTTTCTGGCTACGTAAGCTTCAGGCCTATTCAATAGTTGAGGTCTGAAGCTCGTTTAGTGTCTTCCTTCTTGTTGCTTCATATAAAACGAGGAGCATCGTATAGGAAAAGGCACTAATCCCCGTCTTCTTCCCGTTTTTCGGGATGAGAAAATCAACAGACGAAAGAGGGATACGTTTATGAAATTTCTACGAGTAAATATGACCACTCAAACGGTACAATACCAAGATGTACCGGATGCTTATGCCTTAGTCGGTGGCCGGGCATTAACCTCGTTCATGGTAAGTGAAGAGGTGCCGGCCACTGTCGATCCTCTTGGAGCCGAAAACAAACTCATCTTTGCCCCTGGTTATTTTTCCGGGACATCACTGATCAATACCAGCCGTCTTTCAGTAGGAGCGAAAAGTCCACTCACCGGTGGAATTAAAGAAAGTAATGTCGGGGGCACTGTGGCCTTTTCCCTCGCTAAACTTGGTATCAAGGCAATTATTGTCGAGGGTAAGGCCCCAAGCGACAATTACTTCGTTCTTAATGTTGAAGATGAAAATACGGCCAGTTTAATCCTTGCCACCCAGCTTGTAGGGGAGCGAACTTATGCTACCACCAAAAAGCTGCACAAGGATTTTGGTGCAGGGAAAAGCATTACCTGTATTGGACCAGCGGGGGAGATGCAGTTGTTATCGGCCTCTATACAATCCACGGATCTTGATGGACGTCCATGCAGGGCAGCCGGTCGTGGTGGGCTTGGTGCGGTTATGGGTTCAAAAGGTCTAAAAGCTATAATCGTCGACCGCAGAGGCAAGATGCCTCCTGAACTTATTGATGCTGAAAAATTCAAAAAGGCATCTAAGCGATATGCAAAAGATGTCAGAGCCGACGAGTTTAGTGGCGAAATTCTAGGTGAATTTGGCACAGCAATACTTGTCGAACCAATCAATGCAGCTGGTGGATTTCCAACAAATAATGCCAGGATGGGGCAGTTCGATGGAGTTGAGAAAATCAGCGGCGAGACCATTGCCAGGGTGATTAAAGAACGGGGTGGCAAGAATAAACACAAAGGTTGTTCCCAATGTATCATCGATTGTTCCAATGAATTTGTTACCAAAGAAGGGGAGTATGTCACCTCTTCCCTTGAGTATGAAACCATCTGGTCTATGGGTGGAATGATTGGAAACGATAATCTTGATGCCATCGCAAGACTCGACTTTCTCTGTGATGATATTGGCTTAGATACCATGAATACCGGTGCAGCCCTCGCAGTTGCATTTGATGCTGGTTATCGGGAATTTGGTGATTTCGAAGCCGCTATTGCCTTAGTTGAAGAGGTTGCAGCGGGAACCGAGATGGGCCGCCTGATAGGTAATGGGCCCGATAGCGTTGGTAAGCATTTCAATCATTCCAGGGTTCCTACGGTCAAAGGACAGTCTATTGCAGCATATGATCCTAGGGCAATCCAAGGAATGGCGGTGACCTATGCTACGACTCCCATGGGTGCAGATCATACGGCGGGTTGGGTAGTTGACCAGAATCTTGAGGCTTTTGGTGGAACTGTAAATGCACGGGGCTCTAAAGGACAGGTAGAGATATCACGCGATACCCAAATTCATATGGCAGCCGTCGATACGGTTGGAATCTGTGACTTTGCCCAATCAGGTCTTGCTACGGAGGCTGGTATTGGCAATGTTTTTGCCATGATGAGTGCAAAATCTGGGCAAAACTATGGTCAGGAGGAGTGGACTGAGCTTGGCAAGCTGGTGATCAAGGTGGAATTGGAATTTAATCGTCAGGCGGGATTCACCAGTGCGGATGATCGCTTGCCACCTATGTTTTACAACGAGCCGCTGCCACCCTATAACGTGGTGGTAAAAGTCAGTGATGCTGAGATGGATTCTACCTTTGACTTTTAAAAATATTTCTATGCAAGTGCACGTCAAGCTCTATGGAACATTGCCAAAGCTTTACCTCGGCGATTACCCTAAAACGGGTCTTGATGTGGCTGCTTGGCAGGGGCTCACTGTTGCCGAATTGGTACAGCTTGTGCCGCTGCCGCACAACCAGGTGGCCATAGTCTCCATCAATGGCTTCCTCGCAAAGGCGGCCGACGCAGTCCCGCAAAATGCACAAGTGAAGTTTTTCCAGCCAATAAATGGGGGGTGACGGTCAGGTTTTAGGCGATATTGAAAACTGTCCCGAGGCAATCCTACAAATTAAAAAATAAGGAGAAAAGATAGAATCTCGGCCGCCGCGATTATCTCTCTGTTCCGATATAAAATATGATGGGCTTTGTGCTTTGTGCTTTATGCCTTATGTGGCAGCAATCCTGTGAGTGCAGAGTGGATACTTCGGCTTCAAACGATACAGCACACATACTATTCACAGACGGGCTAGGCACGCCGTTTGTGTGGGGGAAAAGCAATGAGTGAAACAATTGGAATAAGTGGCCTGCTACCTGACAGTGATGTTGGTAGAAGGCAAGTTAACAAAACCATAATAGAATACACTTTTCTAGCAATCGCCTTTCTTGTTATTACCTTACTCGTACCTGATGATGAAACAACGTTTGGTATCCTGGCCGCTCTTCCAGCGGTTTTCTTGCTGTCTTTTATCTTTTATACAAAACGAATTTTGGAGGGCCTGACGCTTGCGTCTTTACTGGCCTTCCTCATGGCCCATAAATTAGATTTCTTCACACCGATGAGTGATACCTTAACAGAAGTATTGACAGATAGTAATACTCAGTGGTTATTCATCGTTTGCGGTCTTATGGGGAGTATTATTGCACTTGTGGAAAGGGCTGGTGGGGCTGCTGCATTTGGCGACTGGGTCTCCAAAAGGGCAAAGACCAAAAAAAGCACTCTGATGTGGACATGGTTATTGGGTATCGTCATCTTTATTGATGATTATCTCAACTCACTGACCGTTGGCTCTTGTATGGCGCCAATTACTGACAAGTATAAAGTATCCCGGGAAAAACTGGCCTACATCGTTGACTCAACGGCAGCACCTGTGTGTGTACTTATCCCCATCTCCACCTGGGCTGTTTATATTGCCAGCCTTCTGGAACAAGCAGGGGCTGCGCCGGCGGGTGAGGGGATTAAGTTCTTTATTCAGACAATTCCATACAATATTTATGGTTGGGTTGCTGTGTTGATTGTACCACTAGTCATTTTAGAAATAATTCCCGTGTTTGGGCCTATGAAGGAAGCGGATAGACGGGCTAAAGAAGACGGCATTCTTGCCCCGCCTGGTTCGGAAAAAATTGATATCCACAGTGGCGAACCTGTACCAAAGCCAAAAAATCCAAGAATATTTAATTTTTTCCTGCCAATCGCCTTCCTTATCTGTTCGACGATTTATTTTGATATCGATATGCAGCTTGGAGTGCTCTCCACCGTCGGTTTTATGTTTCTTCTGTATATTCCCCAGGGGCTGATGGGACCAGAAGATTTCTTTGACACCTGTATCAGTGGTATTAAGCAGATGTTGTTTCCGCTTCTAATGGTTGTTCTGGCCTTAACCTTCGCAAATGTAAATGAGAAAATCGGATTTTTGGCCTATGTTATCGATACTGCAAAAGTGTATATGACACCCGCTCTGTTACCTTTTGTTGTCTTTATTGTTTTAGGTATCACTGAGTTTATTATGGGGCTCAGCTGGGGGATGTATGCCATTGCCGTTCCTGTCGTAATTCCATTGGCTATCGCAGTTGGAGCCGACCCTGTAGTCGCGATAGGTGCAGTGTGTTCAGCGGGGGTGTGGGGCAGTCATATCTGCTTTTATTCCGATGCGACGATCCTTAGTTCTGCTGCAACGGGGTGTGATAACTATCGGCATGCACTGACTCAGATGCCCTATGGTTTTCTAGGGGCTGCGATTACTTCTATTGTATTCCTCATTATTGGGTATATGGGATTATAGTTTTTGATGAGTTGTAACTATTCAGTACTACAGAAGTGAGGTCCATTGTAATCTCTAGCAGCGGTAGTCACGTGTGCAAAAGCCAACATTGAAGGCATTGCAGTACTGATCAACAATTACAGCCGTAGTTTAACCGTTATTGGAGAGTCAGCTGAATAGTTACAAGGTATTAATAGTACGCTAGGGTAAATGTTTTTTTAATAAAAAAGGCTGAATGAAAGAAGCGTTGCCTGGATTAACTACGGAAGAGCAGGGACATGGTTTGGCCGAAGATAGTGCGAGGCCCATGGGAAGTGTGCTGGTAGTTAAAAAAAAATGCCCCATCTGTATGAGTTTACAGATGGGGCATTTTTTTTTCGGTATGTCGAGGGACCTAAGCGTTTGCTTCTTTCCTTTCGAGGTATTGATCGAAAGTCATCATCAGATCGGAATAGCCATCAGGCTCAAGCTCGATAATGCGATTGGCGATGGTTGAGACAAACTGGTGATCGTGGGACGCGAACAGTATTACTTCACTAAAGGACATGAGACCGTTGTTGAGTGAGGTAATTGATTCGAGGTCAAGATGGTTGGTTGGTTCATCGAGAATAAGAACGTTGGCATGGGCAAGCATTACCTTAGACAGCATGCAGCGAACACGTTCTCCACCCGAAAGGACCTTGGTTTGTTTGGTAGCTTCTTCTCCGGAGAAAAGCATTTTTCCTAGGAATCCACGGATAAAAGACTCATCGGATTTAGGCGGTGCAAATTCTCGTAACCAGGTGACAAGATCGTTTTCATCTTTTTCAAAGAAATCTTTATTTTCCAGTGGAAAATAAGAATTGCTGATAGTGACACCCCAGCGGAAACTGCCGCTGTCCGGATCCATTTCTCCCGCAAGAATCTGAAAGAGGATTGTTTTTGCCAGACTGTTTGAGCCGGTAAACGCAATTTTGTCCCCTCGGTTCACCGTAAAGGTGAGATCCTTAAACATCACTTCACCCTCAATCGTTTTTGAAAGACCCTCTACCTCAAGGATAATATCACCGCAAGGGCGCTCGGGGTTGAAGACGATGTAGGGATATTTGCGGGACGAATTTGGCATCTGATCGATGGTAAGCTTGTCCAGTAATTTTTTCCTCGATGTTGCCTGTTTAGCTTTAGAGGCGTTGGAGCTAAAACGTCTGATAAATTCTTTGAGTTCTTCAGCTTTTACCTTAGCTTTTTTACTCTCAGTTTCTTTCTGTCTGAAGTGTAGTTGACTGGCCTCATACCAAAAATCGTAGTTTCCTACGTAGACCATGATCTTGCCGTAATCGATATCGGCCATATGGGTACAGACTTGATTCAGAAAATATCTATCATGGGAAACGATAATAACGGTGTTGTGAAACCGAGAAAGAAAGTGTTCAAGCCATTGGATCGATTTTATATCCAGATGGTTGGTAGGCTCATCAAGCAGGAGAATATCAGGGTTGCCAAAAAGAGCCTGGGCAAGGAGTACACGTACCTTCTCTCCCCCCTCAAGTTCTTTCATCTTTTTTTGTAACATTTTTTCGGTGATGCCAAGTCCGCTGAGGAGCACTGCAGCTTCAGCCTCGGATTCGTAGCCATTCATTTCACCATATATTACTTCTAGTTCACCTGATCGTATGCCGTCTTCTTCTGAAAAGTCAGGTTTTGCATAAATGGCGTCACGTTCTGACATAATCTTATACAATTTTTTATGGCCCATAATTACAGTGTTAAAAACTGTATGCTCATCAAAGGCAAACTGGTCCTGACTCAGCATAGCAATGCGCTGTCCTTTGGCCTTGCTAATTTCTCCTTTGTCGGGATCGAGCTTGCCGGAAAGGATTTTTAGAAATGTCGATTTTCCAGCACCATTTGCACCGATGAGACCGTAGCAGTTGCCTGGGGTGAATTTGATATTTACATCTTGGAAGATGACTCTTTTTCCATAGGAAAGCGCGACATTGGATGCGGTAATCATGAGATTGGTTCCATAAAAAAGCCATAAGGCGATAGCCCATGGCAGCAACAAAGAAACCTGTATTCAGCCAGACCACGTTATGTGGACAGTGAGTAACAGGGGCAAATAAAAAAGCCCCCGCTAAAAGCGGGGGCTTAGAACGATCAAAAGTGGGTCTTACTGCTGAACAACGTTAGCTGCTGCAGGACCTTTAGGACCATCTACGATTTCGAAGGTTACGCGAGCACCTTCTTCAAGAGATTTGAAACCGTCTGCTTGAATTGCAGTGTGGTGAACAAATACATCATTTCCACCATCTTGCTCGATAAAACCAAAACCTTTTGCGTCATTAAACCACTTAACTGTTCCTTCAGCCATCTTGTACTACTCCTTTGTGCTTGGCTCGGTCTTGAGCCACTTTGTTATAAAGCCGAACACGTCTTTTGACAGTTCGACGGATCATCTGGGGGTCCAGAATATATACTATAGTTGTTTTCTATTGTTATTAATACTAAAATCTAAACTACTGCTTTTTTTTTGGCTATTTTTTTTGCTAGACCTTGAATTGGACCTCTTTTTTACAGCATCTCTGCTCTGTGTTGTGCGTCTGGCTTGCGGTTTGCAAGCAGGTTCAGAGCTTGGTGCTAAAGAGGCCTGACCTTCAGGGCGGAGCATCTTTTTCCCGAGATTTTTCTCAATCAGAGAGATCATCTTAGAGTCATCATGATCGGCAAAAGTTATTGCCATACCACTTTTTTCGGCTCGACCGGTGCGACCAGTTCTATGGGTGTATGTTTCTGCTGTATCTGGCACGTCGTAGTTCACAACGTGTGAAATGTCAGAAACATCGATACCACGTGCTGCAATATCTGTTGCCACAAGAACTGAGAAGGTGCCATCACGGAAACCATCCATTGCTCTCTGGCGATTATTCTGGGAAAGATTCCCCTGCAAGGATGCCGCCCTGTGGCCCGCTTTTTGTAGCTGGATCGCAAGACTTCTTGCCTTGTGCTTGGTTCTTGTGAAGACCACGGTACTTGTCATTTCCTGCTCGACGATAAGCTTTTTCAAAAGGGCCGTCTTTTGTGGACGGGCGACTTGGAAAAGCGTGTGTGAGATTGTTGGTGCTGGCAGGGTATGATTAATTTGTACACTAACAGGTTTGTATAAGATTTCCTCAGCTAAGTGACGAATTTCTTTCGGCATTGTTGCTGAAAAAACAAGTGACTGTCGCTTACGAGGTAGTTGTTTAACTATTCGCTTGATGTCAGGGAGGAAGCCTTTGTCGAACATATGGTCAGCTTCATCTAACACTAAGGTCTCTACCGTGGAAAGGCTGACACCTTTTTCGTTTAGAATATCCAGTAGACGTCCGGGACAGGCGACAACTATTTCGACCCCTGCACGGATAGCTTTTATTTGGGGGTTACGACCAACACCACCATAGACAACAGTACTTTTGAGACCTGTCTGCACAGACATAGTTACGATATTCTCGTGTATCTGTTCAACAAGTTCTCTTGTGGGGGCTACTATGAGTGCTCGTAATTGGTTTCGTGGACCATCCAGTAATCGCTGAAGAATAGGAAGAACAAACGCTGCGGTTTTACCGGTGCCGGTCTGTGCCAGGCCTAAGATATCTTTTCCGGCAAGAATTGGTGGGATAGTCTGTTGTTGAATCGGGGTAGGACAGGTGTATCCGCAAGCACTAATGCCCGCATTAACCTTTGGGTGAAACTTAAAATCTTTAAAACTCATTAAAACTCCGTTGTAATTCTTTTAAGCAACCGGAAAATTGGTTGCTTAGACTGCAAAATTAAAACGACTTTGCAGCTCTCTCGTGATGATGTTTTCCTGTCTCTGAAAGCTCTACGGACTTCTTTGGAATTAATGCCATTCGGTAACGATAGGGTTAATCAGAAGGACTACGCTTGCATGGAGCAGGTTTGCATCTGGTGGCAGACAATAATCTATTCTTTGGATTGTGCAAGCCTTTTCTTTCATAAAAGATGTAATAGTTTGCCTGAATGTCTTTACGAAACACAAAAAAGACGATAATTCAGGCAGATAGGCATTTGTCGCCTGGTGAGATATTTTTAAAAGGGTATCTGCTCTGCTTGTATTAAGGCACTTATAGAGATTGATAAGGAGCTAAGGTGTCAGTTTAATGCGTTTAAGCGATACTGACTTTAGCATTATTAGTAATACGGAAAGATGGCTATGTCGATTGCAAAACAAGCAGTTATGAAACGGTTGACGCCGTTATTCACCTCGGGGCGGCAGGGTGAGAAGCGAGTCTTTACAAAAAAGAATGTTGTCATGTTCCATTGTTATGAGCTGGCCTGATAACAATTCAGTGTTGGGGAAAAATTTTTGTGCAGCCACATTCTGGGGATTTTTGACAGCTCCTCTTTTAAAAATATATTATTTATTAGGTATATTAACCTTGTTTTGTTGGCATGCGACAGTGGTGCTGTAGGGCCTTTCACCTTTTCACGGGAATTGTGCTTTGAGAATATATAATTGGAAATTGTTTCACAATAGAACAATTGTTGGCGTAATTATTGTGCTGCTCTTTATGGCGGCGACTGCTTATGCCAAAGTTGTGACGGATGTTTCAGGTTCTGTCATCTCCGGGTATCGAATCCTTAGTGTCCTTCCGGGGAAGTCTGATAACCTCTTTACAGTATATAGAGGCGATTATATAAAATCCAGTTACCCACAAAAGTATCACGCGCTTACCTTTTCTCTGAAGGATTTGCAATACACTGAAACAGTGAGGCCCAACCCCGACCAGTCGCCTTTTTATAAAATGAAGAATGTTGGTGATTTTACCTTCCAACTCGGGACGGGGGGTGGTGTAATAACGGTTATCGAGCTTGTGCGACCTAATTATATAGAAGTCACGGCCGGGGAGGCATTTGCCTTGCTCAAAAACATAAAGCCGTTCATTCTCGATGTACGGACCCAAAGGGAATACCAACAGATTCATATTGAGGGTTCAGTTCTTATCCCAATACAGGAACTACAGAAGAGACTCTCTGAACTGCAATCACAAAAGTATGAAGACCTTTTTGTTTACTGTGCCACTGGCAATAGATCCACTGTGGCGGCAAAGATCATTGCAGATGCAGGGTTTGAGCGAATATATAATTTACGCAAAGGTGTGTATGACTGGGCTCGCAACGGTTATCCCTATGTGAGTGGTAACTAGTCTGCTGCCCGGAGCATCAGACTGTACTCTTTCTCTGGGGGCTTCCTGGAGAATCCTGCAACGATCCTGGTAATGAGGTTAGCATTTCATTGCGACCAGTGATGCTGATTTCTCGAACCTGGCAGAGCTTTCTAAGGGCTTTTCTGCAAAATGTAACACCTTGAGCATGGGAAAGGCGTGTAGAAGTTCATTTGGGCTTAGGCAAAAGTCTTTATTTTTGGTGCCTGTAAACGATTCAAATATCAACAGTCCACCGGGTTTTATTCCTCGTTCTATAAAAGGAAACAGGCGTCGGTCTAGAAAGCGTATGTTGATGATAAGTTCATAGCTGTTTTCTGGGACTGTCCACCCATCCATGTCTATACATTGAACGTTAATACCTAGATTGAGGGCCTCTAATCTTTTTGTTGCAACTGTTGAGATATCAATAGCGTCTACTGCGAAGCCCCGTTTGTGGAGAAAGATACTGTTTCTCCCGTTACCACAAGCTATATCAAGAGCTTTTCCTGATGGGGCCTGATCTATATAATCATGTAATAGCTGTGAGGCGGATTGGTTTCCACTATCTTTGAGGTATTTAGAATTCCATTTTTCCAGGTCTTGAGTTGTCATCGTTTTGTTATCAGTTTCTTCTGCTTATTTTATGTTTGTGGCTAGGTAGCCTTTTATTGCTCCACAGCCGAGGATAATTATGCAGCCAGTAATTTGTATGGCGTTCAGACCTTCGCCGAACAATGCCCAGCCAAGAAATATCACAAAAATAGGTTCAAAGTAAGCAAGTGTTCCAAAGGTAGCAGTTGGTAATTTGCTCAGGGCAATAACGGCACAAAGGATACCCAAAAATCCAGGTATAAGCCCAGCCCCAGTAGCCCACATTATATTAGATATCGAAAATGGTGGAAAGTGACCAAGAATAAATGGAATAACACACAGGGCACCTATTAGAAGTTGGTAATAGGTCCTAGTATACACATGGATATTTATATCTATTATTCGGTTAATGATGATAAAGCCGGTGTAGCAGCATAGGCCCAGTAGGGCGTATGTCATGCCGAGGATATCATTACTCTCGTTACCAAATCCCAGTTGGAAATTAAGCATCATTGCAAAGCCAAAAAGTGAACCGCAGATGAGACTAACGCTGGTGAGGTTGAGCCGTTCACCAAGGAAAAAATGGGCGATAAGTGAGGCTATTAGTGGTGAAAGGTAGAGCACCATGATGGCGTTGGCCATGGTGGTATAGTTCATGGCTTGGACATAAAAAATTATAAAGCCGGCGAGGAGCAAGCCATTAAGGCTAACGAGCCAGCCGGGCCAGGTTCGAATGTAACGCAGATCACCCTTTGCACTAAGGAAGATAAGAAGAAATAATGAGCCGATAAAGAGCCTGAAGAATGTTATGACTTCGGCTGTGAATCCCGCTTTCCGAGAAAAAACGCCCATGGTCCCCATGCAGAGGGCTGCAACAATAGCAATAATAATTCCACCAAGATTCATCTGTTCTGTCGTTGTCCTTAAAATATGGAAAAAACTTTTAATCCAGCCTCTAATACCCATGAAAACATGTTCCTTGGCCGCTGTTTTAGATGAGAGGCATTTCAAGGAAACCGTGAAACTCTCACAAATTATGAGCTGTCATTTTCTTGCTACTGAAGCTTCTCTTCAGTTCAGAGGGTTAGATTTCTTTTGCAATAAACCCTATTATAAAGTGTTATCATGTCTTTTTTCTACAAATTATTTTGTAGCACAAGCTACTTTCGGTATAAAATTCCGTTAATTGGAGTGTAGCGTTAGTGAAGCGCACCTGAGTCGTTACTGCAATTCTATATTCAAAAAAGCTATTTTACCGTGTGGGGGTAAAGTGGAGGTGAGCAAATGTCGCTAATGCGAATCTCGTTGACACAGCAGCCTTTTTTCTTTATATCACGCATTCATGTGTAAGTAATATAATTCGGTGTTTTGCGGATTGAAATGGAGGGCCCTGTGCCCATAACCTTGCTGTTAATTGAGGGAAAAAATGTTGCGTAATAGTCTGATTCTTTTACTTTGTGTCGTTGGGCTGTCTTTTACTGCAAGTGCTTTTGCTAAAAAAGGACTCGTAAATGGTATTGATGCCAACTATCCTCCTTTTGCTTATATTGATAAAACGGGGGTTCCAAGTGGTTTCGATGTTGAAGCAATGGAATGGATTGCCAACGAGATGGGAGAAGAAGTGACCCACCAGCCAATCGAATGGTCCGGTATTATTCAAAGCCTGATGTCTAATAAAATTGATATTATTGCCTCTGGCATGAGTATTACGAAAGAGCGTGCCGAGAAGGTTAGTTTCACCGTTCCTTATTGGATCGTTGAAAATGTAATTGTGGTTAAATCTGATTCAGCTCTTACCGTAGATGAAATTCTAAGCGGCAATAAAATCCTCGGAGTACAGCAGGGAACGTCTGAAGCCAAGTGGTTGAAAGCAGAAAAAGAAAAGAATGGTTGGGATTTCACCCTTCGTTACTACAACTCCTCCCCGCTAGCGGTTGAAGATATTCTCAATGGCCGAATTGCAGCCGCAGCCATGGAAAATGCACCTGCAAAGGATGCTGCATCCAAAAAGGCTGTTAAGTCTCTTGGCCAATTTGGTATGGCTACCGAAGAGTTCGGCTATGCGGTTCGTAAGGGCGATACTGAGCTTTTAAGTAAGGTCAATGCCGCTCTCAACAAGTTCAAGGTGTCTCCAAATTGGGACGAACTTGTTAAAAAGTACGACCTGGCCAAGTAAGTTGTTATAATCGGATTTTCTTTGCTATAAAGAAAATCCGATTTTTCTGTCTGTCCATGAGATCAAAAGAGTGAAGAACGTATCGCTCTTACCTGAGTGTATCTGTCATGCCTCCCAGTCTTACCGTTATTGTTGATTCTTTTCCCTATTTGATTCAGGGCGCTTTTTTTACAGCAGGTATTGTTGTTTGCGCCATGCTCTTTGGCCTTCTGCTGGGCGTATGTATAGCAGTGGGCATTGTCTATGGTCCCTGGCCTGTTCGCTTTGTTCTGAATCTTTATCTGTGGATTTTTAGGGGCGTGCCTGTTCTGGTACTACTCTTTCTTTTCTACTTTGGCTTGTTTACTTATCTGGGGCTAAATTTCAGTGCCTTTGTCTCGGTTGCAATTGTTCTTGGCTTAACCACGGCTGCGTATCAGGCAAACATCTTTAAAGGTGCCATGTTATCTTTGCCGATAGGGCAGTTTCGCGCTGCGTCTTCCCTTGGCATGAGCGATGTCCAAGCGATTAAAAGTATTGTTTTGCCACAGATACTGCGCATCTCAATTCCAGCATGGTCTAATGAATACTCAATTATTCTCAAAGATTCGGCTCTCGCATTTGTTATTGGCGCCCCTGAAATTATGGCAAGAACCCAGTTTGTTGCCTCTCGAACCTACCAGCATCTGCCTCTCTATATTACTGCAGGAATAATATATTTTGTCCTCACCTGGATTGGTGTACGGCTTTTATTTAAACTCGAAAAACGTGTCCGCATTCCAGGATACTCCGACAACGGTGCGAACTCATGACAGAAGCAAAATTTATTCTGGAAGTAGATACACTCAATAAGTCCTACGGAGACAACACGATCTTAAAAGGTGTGAGCCTGACCCTTGAAGAAGGTGAGATTAAAGTTCTTATCGGTCCATCCGGAGGTGGCAAGAGTACGCTTTTACAGTGTATTAATTGTCTGGTTGCCCCAGATTCTGGAACCATCAGTATGCATGGAAAAGAGATAAATCTGAAAAATAAAAAAGATTTATATCAGCTCAGACAGCGGGTTGGGATGATTTTCCAGGAGTTCAATTTATTTGATCATCTCACTGCCCTCGATAATGTGACCATCGCCCTTAGAAAAGTGCGGAGAATGGACAAGGGCGCAGCGAATAAACGTGCCATGTTTGAACTTGAACAGGTAGGGCTCGGTGATAAAATTGAACTCTATCCGGCTCAACTTTCGGGTGGCCAGAAGCAGCGGGTCGCAATTGCGCGAGCCCTTGCCATGGATCCGGAGGTTCTCTTGCTCGATGAGCCAACTTCGGCCCTTGATCCTGAACTTGTAGGAGAGGTTATCTCTGTCATAAAGGCCCTAGCTGCAAAAGGTATGACCATGATTATGGCAACGCATCAAATTAGTCTGATCGCCGGGCTTGCCCGCAATGTACTTTTTATGGAAAATGGGATTATACAGGAACAGGGGAGTCCCAAGGAACTTTTGGGAGCTGGTAAAAAAACGAGGACCCAAGGTTTTTGCGATAGACTGAGTGATCTCGACGGAGAGGGGAGTTGATCGTGGAGTTGTCCCCGTTTTATCAGGATCTTCTGACAGCCTTAAACACAGGCGTGATCACCAGCATTGGGCTTATTATTCCTTCTGCCCTGGGAGGCGTCTGCATTGGTATTGCTGCTGGTGCACTGCGCACCTTCGGGCCGAAACCCGTGAGAAAATTAGGAGATGCCTACGCGGCCTTGTTCCGCGGAACGCCTCTCGTTATTCAACTTTTCATTCTCTATTACGGCTTGCCAAACCTCGGTATCTATCTCTCACCCTACGCAGCGGCTGTGACCGGTTTCATGTTATGCAGTGGGGCGTATCAGTCTGAATATGTACGTGGTGCTCTGCTCTCCATCCAGCGAGGACAGTATTATGGAGCACAGGCCCTGGGGTTTACCACATTTCAAACCGTTTTCTGGGTAATTATTCCCCAGGCTATGAGACGGGCGATACACGGCTGTGGCAATGAGATTATATACCTGATTAAATATTCTTCCCTCGCCTATATTGTGACCTGCATGGAACTCACAGGAGAAGGTAATACTATTGCCTCTGAATATTTCAGATTCACTGAAGTTTTTATGATGGTCGGTGTCTACTATCTGTTGCTTGTTTCCTGTGCTATGCTCATCTTGAAAAGGATTGAACAATGGTTACATGTTCCCGGTTTTGGGCATCAGGAAGGTTGATTTCTGCTGTCCAAAGCCGTCGATCTTATTCGTGAAAAGTTGTTTATTCTGACCATAGACTGATCCTGTCCAATTAATCTCTGTCTCTCGCTCTTCTGTAGGGCAGGGCATATGCTTGTCTCCTGGACGTAGGTATGAAATGAGGGGAGATATACCCTCTTCTGTTATTATATTTGTCCTGCCGTCATAAACTAGATCTGCAAAGCAGCTGATGCAGTCTTCGCTTACTTGCCAATCTAATGCGTGATGTAATTCCCGTATGAGCGATCAGTGGTGGGTTATGTAGTGTTTAAATGAGTAATTGCGACATTCTGGAGACTAAACGTTCAGTCATGGTCTGCGGTTAAAGGGTAGGGCGAGGAGGCTGTCTTGGGCTGTGAGATTTACTGGTAAACAAGCTGTATTTGTCACACAAATATGCTCAATATCGATTGGAGTCGAAGGATTAATCATGATGGCTCATGCTGGGGGACTTCATTGACAATGTTTTGCACAAAAACACTTCTTTGCTGCTATCCGCAGAGGCTTCATCTCTGCGGATAGTAGTCTATTTTGTAGCGTAATAGCCTGTAACCTTCTCGTAAGGTAGAAAGGATCTTTAATGCTTAAAAGAACGTTGGCCTGTAAACATCATGGCCACTTTTGGTTCCGCTTCATTGCAGGCGTTGATTGTTTCATAGTCGCGCATGGATCCACCCGCCTGTAAAATTGCGGATATTCCCTGATTTATCCCTACATCTGCACCGTCTCTAAATGGGAAAAAGGCATCAGATATCATCACAGAGTCGATGAGACCAGCTTTTGTTTGCTGAACTTGGGCGTCAATGGCTTCTTTTTCAGCTAAGACTCTCTTTCCATTGCTAATAGCAAGTACAAGGTCCGCATAGCCTATTCCGTGGGTGTCATAGCAAATGATGTCTGCATACTTGATATAGGCTTTTTGTACCGCTATTTCTGCAACCCCTACCCGGTCTTGTTCGCCGGTACCAATTCCAACGGTACAGCCGTCTTTTACATAGAGAACTGAGTTAGATGTTACTCCGTGCTCTATGGCCCAACCGAAAAGCATATCATCGATTTCACGCTGGCTTGGAGCTCGGTCACAACTATACGTTTGCCCTTTCCACTTTGCTGTCGCATTCGTTAGATTGTCGACCGAACGTATTGAATTAACAGCTGATTGTTGAACAATGATTCCACCATCAATAAGGCTTTTAAAATCGACGAAACGGAACTTTTCAAATTCGCTGAGTTTTGAAATATCACTGATTTGAATAATTCTCAAATTTTTCGCTTTTTGCAAAATAGCTAAACTTCCATCCGCAAAGTCTGGGGCACAGACAACTTCAAGATAATTTTTTGCAAGAAGTTCTGCCGTAAGTTTATCACAGGTTCTGTTGAGTATCACAGCGCCACCAAAGGCAGCTATACGGTCACATCTGAGGGCTCGATTGAATGCGGTTGGGAGGTCATTGTCCCATGCAGCACCACACGGATTGTTATGTTTAAGAATGACTGCGGCGGGTTTTGCCATGAGATATTTAATAATATTTAGGCCATTATCGATATCGGTGAGGTTAATTTTGCCGGGATGCTTACCAACCTGTAGCATATCCTCAACCTTTATTGCAGAAACGAGTCCATTACCAGGCTCAATAAATTTACACTCACCAAGGCTGAGGTTGCCATTGACCAACTCGTAAAGAGCGGCCTCTTGGTCTGGGTTTTCTCCATAACGAATACCACGTTCGTCAATGGTCCCATCGTCCTGTTTAATTCCCCAGGTTTTCTTTTTGTAGACAAGTTTCTGTTCTCCGAAGGTAATGGTCATATCGGAAGGGAAGCTATCTCCTAAAATAGTGGAGTACATTTTCTTCAGATCACTCATAATATTTTCCTTGTTAAAGTGTATGTAAAATAAATATGCTCGTTCAGTTGAAGCGAATACTGGGAAAAGAAAATTTATAAAATAGTGGTGTTTGGTACAACAGTTTTGCCGTCTGTTATAGTGGTATTTACCAGGTAACAATTGGCGCCAATGATGACATTATGACCAATGGTACAGTTTTTGAGGACGGTTCCCTGCTCAATAACAGCAGTATTTCCGATGGATGTTCCATGGGAAATGTGTACGCAGGGTTCGATTAAAGAGTCAGATAGAATTGAACTGTCCTGGGAAATGCGAATGGTTTCGGGAGCAATCATTGAAACGCCAGCTGCCATGAGTGTTCGATTTCTACGAATTTGTAGTTCAGCCTGGGCGAGAGATTGCTCAAGTCTGGAGTTGACTCCTAGGACGTCAATTGAATCTTTGGTAACAAATGTTTTAACGGTGAGCTGCATTTGCACTGCAAGTTTAACAATATCTGTGAGGTATACCTCTCCCTGGCTGTTGTCGGTGCCAATTTTTTTCAGAGTAGAAAATAAAAAATCCTTATTCACACAGTATATTCCGGCATTGACTTCTTGTACCAAAAGTTGTTCAGCGTTGGCATCTTTGTGCTCTACAATAGCTTGGATATTGCCATCCTTATCACTCATTATGCGTCCATAGTTGCTCGGATCAGCAAGTCGTGTTGTAACCAGTGTTACTTGGGCAGAGTGATGTTCATGATGTCTAAAGAGATCTGAGAGTAGAGAAGGGCGAATGAGTGGCGTATCTCCACAAAGAATCAAAATTGTTCCAGATACATCTGTTAATGCCTGTTCAGATGCGAGGACAGCATGACCGGTACCAAGTTGATTTGTTTGCTCTGCAAATACAACGTCATAAGAAGCCAGTTGTTTCTGAACTCGATCTTTCTGATGTCCGACTACAACGACTGTTTTTGAGGTATTTAAAGATTCTACGCTATCAAGTACATGTTGAATCATTGGTGCATAAAAAATTTCATGTAAAACTTTTGCCTTTTCAGACTTCATTCTTGTACCTTTACCAGCAGCAAGAACGACAACAGAGAGGTGGCTATTCATGATATCACTCGAATTATAGTTTACGGTCTTTTAGGAAAACAAGTGCTGCAATTATAACATTGCATATCTAAACACATTTACACAAATATATATTAAAAAGCGGGTTTCATTGCAAGTCTCTTTCAGTAACATTTTCCATAACAAGGGCACGGTTTTAATAAAAAACGCTTGGGAAAACCGATGACTAAAATGAACGGAGTCTAAAATAGCTGATCATTAAAAAACAGTGAAAATGAGTGCTACAGTTCTAAAAAAAAGGCAAAAAAAATCCCCAAGCATCAATTAAGTTGCTTGGGGATTTTTCGTAAAAATACGGCGATGACCTACTCTCCCACACAGTCGCC
>NVXR01000019.1 GCA_002733995.1 Desulfotalea sp.
TTTACCCAAGAAAGAGAACAACAATCCCAGGCGGCCCATCTGGCATTCATTCTTATTTACTGAGGGGGCTTGATATTAATCGTCCCAACCAAGTGTGGGTAGCAGATATAACTTACATACCAATGCAAAAAGGTTTCATTTATCTTTTTGCTAAACTGCTCTCTCGCTATAACTCGATTCGTCCCCACGACTCATTGGGTGGTCGAACACCAGATGAAGTATATTTGGAAAAATTGCCTAAGGTTGTTTGTTGATTTTTCCCCCATGGGGGAGTGGGCGATAACTGGGAGCTATGTGTTATAACTAAAAACTCCGGTTCACTGGTTGAATAATAGGGACCACTTCTGGTCATCCTTAATGAGCAGCTTTTCTGTTAATGAGGCTACTAAAGAGTAGTCTGGAACCTGCAACCACCTTGTAACTGAACTCAACATAGAACTGGCTTCAGCTTCACCCATATTAGAACCTTCCAGCACTGACAACCCATCCTAAGTAATAGATCGGTCAGCCATAGTCCCACCAATTAGTCTGCACACCTCATCGTTTGCCAAGGTCTCTCTGATGTACTTTACAACGATCTGGTGGATAAGATCAGCAGACAACGGAGCCTCCGGTTTTACTGTGATTGAGCTAGTCGCGTGGATAACTTTCTCACCGTTCACAATGACAGATCCTGGACGAGTAATCGCAGTATGCCCTTGGCAAGCGTCGTCATCTTCAAGGACTTTACGGATTACTGATCTTTGACTAATTCTGTGATCTTCTCTGGGGTGAATTCAGACATATTCCTTCTTACATTTTGAAACAATTGTTGGATGTATGATGCTACGTAACGTGCTCTATACTTGGCTAAGCGCAAGGCACCAGCGCGCAGAGAATACCTGAACTCTACCTTGCCGACAACTTGTTTAAGGTCTCGCGGAACTCTTAATCGGAAGATGTAACCAGAAGGGCTCTGGTATACGTAAGTGGGTGCAGCAGAAACAACAAAACCCATTTTCAGCCTCTCAATTGCTATCTTGTGGATAACAGAAGTGGATAAAAATGGGTCTCGAATCTAGGTAATTTCGATTTATCTAGTTATTACAACAACTTGGTGGAGGCGGCGGGAGTCGAACCCGCGTCCGAAAATGCTCCCCTCTCGTATCTACATGCTTAGTTCCGGCTTTAGGTTTCGCTTTTAGAACTCAGTCGGAACATAGATTTCTAAAAGCTAGACTGTTAAATCTTATCAACTGAAAGACAGACGGCTATCGGTTGACCAGCCCGTTGAGTCGACGCTCCAAACCCAGCCTTACGGGCGAAGACTGGTGGAACGGCAGTATGACAGTTATTAAGCTGCTACTGCGTAGTTATAATCGTCTGCGATTATATTTATGTTCTATCGGTTTTACGAGTAGATAGAAACTCGGCATGCAACGATGAGCTTACACATCCCCGTCGAATCCGTTTCGCCCCCTTATTTTTTGTGGGATTTTTTTTAATTAAATAGTTTTCTTTTTGTTACCTGTCGTGACGCATTGCTCGCTGAATCTCGCGCTTTGACTGCTGTTCTTTTAGTGTTGCGCGTTTATCGTACTGCCTTTTGCCACGGGCAAGACCTAATTCGACTTTCGCCCTGCCATTTTCCTTAAAGTATATCTTGAGAGGTATGAGGGCAAGGCCTTTTTCGTTTAGTTTGCCGATTAGTTTCTTTATCTCTCTCTGGTGCAGAAGTAATTTTCGTGCTCTGAGCGGTTCATTGGGGTTATGGGTAGCAAAGGAATAGAGCGCGATGTGAACGTTATACATATACGCTTCACCTTTTGCGTCTATGCGGACATAGCCATCACGGATATTTGCCCTGCCGGCTCTTAGCGACTTCACCTCAGGTCCTGAAAGCACCATGCCAGCCTCATAGGTTGCATCGATATTGTATTCGTGAAACGCCTTCTTGTTTTTTGCTACTATCTTTATACCCATCTACAATTCACTCATTCTTTTCAGTATATTACATGGCCTATGAATCAGAGGTTACCCGCAACGCTTCCTGGTAGGTGGTGATGCCACGTTTCACTTTATCCCAAGCGTCCTCGCGTAATGTAGTCATTCCTTCCCGTATTGCAATCCGTCGTATTTCAAGAGAGTGAGAATTGTCGACAATCATCCGTTTTATCTGGGGAGAAAAGGATAAAACCTCAAAAATTCCACACCTTCCTTTGTAACCGGTTCCTCGACATTCCGGGCATCCTTTGCCTCTTTTCAGGCTGAGAGGGCCCTGCTCTAGCACCGGAAAACCGAATCTTTTGAGTTCGTCACCTTCAATGCTAAATGTTTCTACGCAGGAGGGGCAGATGGTTTTTACAAGCCGCTGCGCCATACAACCAAGTAGTGTCGATGCAATCATAAATGGTTGCAAGCCAAGGTCTCTAAGGCGTGCAATGGACGAAGACGCATCGTTTGTATGCAGGGTAGAAAAGACCAGATGGCCGGTCATTGCGGCCTGCACTGCGTGTGCTGCTGTTTCCTGGTCACGTATTTCACCAATCATTATGATATCGGGGTCCTGTCGCAGGATATTTCTTAGAATGGAAGAAAAAGTGATATCAATGAGTGGTTGTACAGAAATCTGATTAAATTCTTCATGCACCATCTCCACCGGGTCTTCCACCGTGATGATGTTTTTCTCAGGAGTTGCAATCTCTTTGAGTGTCGAATAAAGAGTTGTTGACTTACCACTCCCCGTGGGACCTGTCACGAGAATAATGCCATGGGGCGAGGCGATAAAGGAATTATATACCTGCATATCTCGCCGGGAAAATCCGAGATTTGCGATCTTTTGAAAAATCATCTCAGAGTCGAGGATACGCAGCACAATCTTTTCCCCAAAGGCCACAGGTATAGAAGATACACGTATCTCCACATCTCTGTCTCCCTTTGCTCCTATCTTTATTCGTCCGTCTTGGGGGCGTCTTTTTTCGGCAATATCCAAACGGGCGAGAAATTTAATTCTAGAAATAAGTGCGGAATGCACCGCCTTTGGAAGGTTATAGATGGTATGTAAAATACCATCTATTCTAAAGCGGACAACGGAGGCATTTCGCTTGGGTTCAATGTGAATGTCACTGGCCCGTTGTTCAAGTGCATAGTGGAATATGTGGTTTATCGCGGTTTTTATATGCTGGTCGGAGGAGGTAATCTCTTTTGACGAGGATATTTTTACATACCGTTCAAGGTTACCAATATCGATGGACGCACTGGAGCCTGCTGCTACACCAAACTGGTCCTCTGCGGCACTGATTGATTTTTGAAAACCAAAGAACTCGGCAATGATCCTCTGAATATCCGATTTTGTCGCGATATGTGCCCGAACCTTTGTCTGGTTGGTGTGTTCAATGTCGGCAAGAGCTACCTCGTTATCAGGATGATAAATAGCCACATCTAAAAAACCCTCTTCGATCTTAAAGGGGAGGATGAGCTGTCTGATTGCAAAATTACGGGGGATGGTTTTGGTGACTACCTCCATGTCGAGATCAAGAGGGTCGAGTTTTTTGAAAGGGAAATCACCATTTTTAGCAACGGCACGCATGATCAACTCTTCATCTATGGGGCGATTTTTACCGTCTTGTATTTTGAGGTTGAAGGCAACAATAATATCAACCATATCGGGATAACTTTTATCAACCTTACCATCCTTTACGGCCTGCCTTTGTAGCTTTTGGCGTTGCTTTCCTTTTTCTAGGAGTACAAACTGGCGCTGTTTAGGGGTGAGTACCTTATACTTCACTAAGATATCGAGCAAGGCTTCACTGTTTAAGAACTTCATACAAACACCTGTTTAGCTACACAACTCTTACCGTTCCCGTTCACTGGAACACTTACCATCACCCAAACTGCTTGTCTACGTTAGTAG
The DNA here is from genome assembly GCA_002733995.1 of Desulfotalea sp. Lineage (GTDB taxonomy): Bacteria > Desulfobacterota > Desulfobulbia > Desulfobulbales > Desulfocapsaceae > Desulforhopalus_A. The sequence goes on from NVXR01000019.1 coordinate 3,893, forward strand.
AGTACTACAAAAGAGAGCGAAGGGTCTGTAAATTTACAATATCTTCGGCTAGAGAATCGCTTTTTGGTGTTTCGAGGGTCATGGGCAGCCCTGTAAATCTTGTATCGGTCAGGAGCTTACGAAAACCTTCAAGGCCAATGAGTCCTTTGCCGATGTGCTCGTGGCGATCAACTTTTGAGCCGAGGTCTTTTTTCGAATCATTGAGATGGAAGAATTTGACCCTATCGGTGCCAAAGCATGATTCCATGTTATTCATGGTCTTTGTATATCCGGCATCGGTACGTAGTTCGTAGCCAGCCGCAAAAATATGGCAGGTATCTACACAAACACCCAGCAGTTCTGGGAATTGAGAATGTTCTAAGATGTAGCCGATCTCTTCAAACGTGCTCCCAAGGCTTGTTCCCTGACCAGCAGTAGTTTCTAGCAGCAAGGTTACCTCAAGTCCACTGGCCTGAAATGCGCGATCAAGGCCTGCAACAAACCGTGAAAGTCCCGCTTCTTCACCGTCACCACCGTGGGTGCCAGGATGCATGACCACCTGGGGAATGCCTAATTTGTGGCATCTGTCAAATTCCAGAACCAGGCTGTTAATAGATTTTTCCAGCAATTCATCTTTACCGGTGGCGAGATTAGCTAGATACGAAGCATGGGAGGCCACCGGAATATGCTCACTTTTTGCGTGGGCCTCTTTAAAAAGGTCTATTTCTTCCTGTTTTAGAGGGGCTGGATTCCATTGTCTCTGATTTCTGGTGAAAATCTGTAAAGACTCTCCTCCAACTTTTTCTATTCTTTCAAAAGCCCGGTGCAATCCACCGGCCACAGACTCGTGGGCTCCTAATAATGACATAATATTCCTCTTAACCTTTGCATCTGCAATATGGAAAATATTTATTTAAGCAACAAAAACGAACTGTTGTCTTGTTGGTAGTTGTTTGTTTGAGATAGTCTTGTTGGGAGTTTTACATTGACTATACTGGTGACCCGCCGGGCCTAGACGTCTCTGCTGGTCATTTTTGTTACCGCCTCGTGCATGTATACTTGTCGCCCAGTGTTTTGCCACTTTAGTAAGAAGTGAAAATTGTAAACATTAAGTCCTTAGTTGATAGCTTTTAGTTGCAAAAAGCCGTCACTTGTCCGAAGAGAATCTTCATAGGCAATGGAGGCAAAACGGTTCATCTGCGCCTGATAAAAGCGTCTTTTTTCTGGGTCAATCATAGCGGCTCTCTTCTCTATTTGTACAGCCTCTTCCACGAGGCCATTTGCCCAGTACGCTGTGGCTAATGTGTCGAGAATATAGCCTTTTTCCTGGATTGTTGTCGCTCCTCTTGCAAGGGTTAGAGCCTTGAGGGGATCCCGTAGTTCAAGGTCGTTACTCGTTAATAATAACCATGCAAAATTGTTCATTATTTGCGGGTTTGTAGGGGCAAGGCTAATAGCTTTTTCATAGGCGGTAAAGGCCTTTTTCTCCAGCTTTTTATGTAGCATCAAGTCGCCGATAAGCCTCTGCCATAGTGCTTGCTCTGGCTCCCGGGCGGCACGTTGCATGAGTATAGCTTCGGTGAAATTTTCTTCATAGCGTTGTTTCAGCAGTTCTGACGGAAGTTGTTGTATGCCAACCAAGGTAAGGGCGAGTACCGTTACGAAAGCAAACAGGCTTTTACGGACCTTGCTGGTGTGCTGTGCTATTCTTTTTGGTTGTTTACTTGCCGCTTCAAGGCAATCAATGCGTTCGCCAATACCGAAGTGATGCCAGTTATGCTGTTCTCTGATATTGCCACTTAGAATGGAAATTTTTTCAAAGGCTGAGATAAGAGCCTCAGCACTACCGAGTGTCTGAAGGCTAAATAAATCGGCCTGTCGCTCAAAATTACGAATGAAATAACCAAAAACGAAGCGAAAGTAGAGAACCATAGCCACAAGCAGGGGGATGGAACCCATCAGAGTGACTACTGTCTCCGCAGACATATTTGTTCTGACCATCAAGTCGTTAAGAAAGCCCAGGGATAAGAGCAGGTGAATAAATGGCTCAGCAAGTAATCCGGCCATGAGGCTAAAGCCACCAATAAGAAGAACGTAGAGGAGGAGATGGCGTTTTTTCACATGGCCTATCTCGTGGGCCAATATAGCCTCTAACTCTGCGAGGTTCATCGTTTCTATCAGTGCAGGAGTAAGTAAAATGTAGCGCAGTCCGGGGATAATTCCAACGACAGCGGCGGTTAGCACCCTGCCTTCAAAAAGTGGCCAGAGATAGAAGTCCGCCTTGAAGTCTTGTTTTTGGCAAAAACTGTCCAGTTGGTTTTTGAGTATCCCGTCTGGAAGTTTCTTGCACCCCCAAAGCGAGCGCACAATGGGAGGGAAAAATGCCAAAATGAAAACGAGAAACAGGCCGTAAAAAATAAAATCTCCCCAGCTTGAATTGATGGCGCTCTGCAGCCCCGGAAGGGGTAAAAGAGCAACAATATCGTAAAGCAGAGAGAGGATCATCCAGGGCAAAACTATCGGGAGATTGGCTCTGATGTTAGAAAGTAAAAAAGAACCTGGGCTATATTTTTTGTCAAAAACACGCTCGTAGGCAAAACGTCCCCGAGACCACATCACCATGAGGAACAGCACAAATGCAAACAAGCCACCAAAGCTGACAATCGCAGGAATGCTGTCGCTTAAGGGTAGGAAAGAAAGATAATATTTAAGATCACAGACATAGAGACTGAAGGCGAAAAAAAAGATGCTGGAGATGGAGAGTAGTTTTTCTGCCTTGAAATAGCCACTGGCATTGCTACTGGAGCTTTTCTTGAAGAAATAGTCACTCACCTTACTAAAAACAAAAAGTGTCCCCGTCCATAAGAGTGCCGCCTGCCAAAGAGGAAGTAGTGGCGTTTCAGGTACGCTATCAACACTAAACAAGAAGATAGCAACAAGAAAAAGAATGAGATTTGTGTACATCAAAATTGTTCACCAGTTAGTTCTACAGCTCAAAAAGATGCTTTTGTAAGACTCAAAACAATCAGAGCCTTACCTTGTGTACAGTCTGTTTAAGATAATAGGTAATGCGTAATCACTTAATATGCCAGCAGAGAAAGGAGGCTCTCTTTCTCTGCAAGTCGGTTTTTTCCTGTCGGTTTGTTATTTTCAAGATCATTATTATGATGTTTTATATATTGCTTGATATGCTGAGAGAAAAATCATTACGTGACAAATTACTATCTCTATAGTAAGGTTTTTTGTCGCCATAGTTAATTTTTTTATTGACTTTAATGGACAAGTGCTTTTATATTATTTGTTTTTTCGTATGAGAAGGGCGCATAGCTCAGTTGGTAGAGCCATCGGCTCATAACCGATCGGTCGTAGGTTCGAATCCTACTGCGCCCACCATTACAAACCTGCTAAACGGGATAAGTGTCTTGGTGGTATCTTTAACATATCAGCTTTGGACCTACTTCACGTTTTCTCGTATTATACGATAGGTTTTCTGGAGTAAGGCACTAAAGAGCCACATACTAACGAAGAGTTCATTGAAAAGATTATTGTTACGCATACAACAAGGGGTGAAGCTAAGACCCCTGATCGACATATTACGATTCAGACAGCAAAAGTCTGAATGGGCAAAGTGACCTAAAGGTACATTCCAGTGGAGTGTACCTTTTTTTGTTTTATAAGCAGCTAGATAACAAGTGTAATGATAGCAAGAGTAAAAGACATTCTTAACAATCTTGAACTGAAAGCACCTTTTCAGCTCGCAGAATCTTGGGACAACGTAGGGCTGCTCATCGGTGATCCGGAGCAAGCTGTCACAGGCGTTATCGCTGGATTAGACCCCACCAATGAGCTGATAGATGAAGCCATCAGCTCCGGCTGCAATACCGTCGTTACGCACCATCCTGTTATCTTCAAACCTTTGACGTCAATTAATACCGGGACACCGGAAGGTTTGCTTCTGCAAAAAACTCTAAGTCACAATATTGCCATAATTGGCTGCCATACCAACTTTGACAGTGCAAAAGAAGGCGTTAGTGACGTCTTGGCTGCACGTCTTGGATTGACTAGAGTTCAGGCTCTTATCGTTCCTCCTGGTGCACCGGAAGGTACGGGCCTTGGTCGGATTGGCAGGTATGAGGTCGCTCTTACTAAAAGCGAATTCACCCAGCGTCTTCTCGTAGCCCTTGAACTAAAAGGTGTGCAGATGGCGGGGGCACTCCCTGATACTGTTGTAACAGTAGCTGTCTGCGGAGGGTCAGGTTCTGATTTTGCCCAGGCAGCATTTGAAAGGGGAGCTGATGTCTATCTTTCGGCTGAGATAAAGCACAGCACCGCAATCTGGGCCGGAGAAAATAACTTCTGTATTATTGACGGTACCCATTACGCAACAGAAAAACCAGCGGTAGCGCTCCTTGTTCAACGGCTGCTGCAAGCAAACGAGACAGAGGGATGGAATATCAAAGTTCTGCAATCTGTAAACGAAAAACATCCCTTTGTTTATATAGATAAAAATCATCAACATCAGTAATATTTGCATAGGAGAATCCCCTTGAACGAAATCTTAATTCAACTTGTCGAACTCCAGGCCCTTGACCTCGAAATTGACCAGATCGATAGTGCCATCAAGCTTGAACAGAATGGTCTTGACGAGCGTATTTCAGCCCTTGCTGCAAGAGAAGAGCTGATCGGCAGTCTTGAGGAGCAGATTACCAGCCAACAGGCTGAAAGTCGTACGCTTGAAGCAGAAATGGCGGACAAAATGGACCATGTTCGTGAGCGTCAGTCTAAAATGATGCAGGTTCAGACCGGTCGAGAGCAAACCGCGCTGCTTAAAGAGATTGAAGATGCCAAGAAAAGTGCCAAAGACAATGAAGAAAAAATCGTTGTTTTGATGGAGTCTATTGAGACTCAAACGGTGCAGATCAAAGAGGAAAAAAATCTTCTCAAGGGCGAGAAAGAGCTGGTTGGTGAAGAGACCGAGAAAGTACGTAAAAAAATCGAGTCTATCAACAAGGGCAAAAAGACCAAAGACAATGCGCGGGGCAGGAAGGCTAAAGATGTCAAGCCAAACATGCTCAAAAAATATGATACACTTCGTCAACGACGAAATGGTATTGCGGTAGTCAATGTACTCGACGGTGTTTGTCAGGGTTGTTTTATGTCTATTCCGCCACAAAAGTACAATATGCTGCTCAAGGGTGAGCAGATGTTTGATTGTCCAATATGTCAGCGTCTTATGTATCATATGCCAGTTATTTTGGAAGAGACAGAATAGATGGAGAGCGCTTCATTGTTGCAGGAATATCAGTTGTAAGACTTTTGGAGTGGGCGCATGATCGCTCCGGCTTAGGCCGGAGAGGAAAGTCCGGACTCTACAGGGCAGGGTGGTTCGTAACGCGAACCTCGGGTGACCGTGGGAAAGTGCCACAGAAAATAGACCGCCTGTTATGCAGGTAAGGGTGAAAAGGCGAGGTAAGAGCTCACCGCCTTCATGGTGACATGAAGGGCATGGTAAACCCCACCCAGAGCAAGACCAAATAGAGAGATGTTTGAGGGCTGCCCGCCCGAAATCTCCGGGTAGGTTGCAAGAGGTGTTGGGCAACCAACATCCCAGTGAAATGATCATGGCCCCGCAAGGGGTACAGAATCCGGCTTATAACCCACTCCAATTTTTTACGACACCATTTAGTAACTGCAAATAGTACTTATATGATTGCATCAATCCTGATGGACAACGTAACCGGGAACAAGCAAGACCCGTATGAAAGCACAAGCTGCAGTCATAATCCCCGCTGCCGGATTTGGCACCAGAATGGGGACCGCAGAACCTAAGCAGTATCTTCTTCTTCAAGGCAAACCGATTATCGTCCACACGGTTGAAGCCTTTATTCAAAACTCGTACATTGTTGACATCGTAGTGGTCGTTCCGAAAGACAGGGTTGCGCAGACGGAATTACTCTTTAGTTCCCAACTGACAGCCCCGCAACAGGTGCGCGTTGTGGCCGGAGGTCCAAGAAGGCAGGATTCTGTCTATTTAGGTCTTGTGGCGCTGCCGCCGGGAAATGACATCGTGCTTGTCCATGACGGTGCAAGACCTCTTGTCTCCCAGGGGGTGATAAACCGCTGTTATAAGGGTGCTGTCGAGCAGGGGGCTGTGATTGCAGCTGTTCCTGTTAAAGATACGCTAAAGAAAGTAGAGACGGGTGGTAAGATTGTTGCCACCGTTGACCGTGATCGCCTGTATCAAGCACAAACCCCACAAGCTATGAAAACGGAACTTCTGCGCCGGGCGTACGAAGCAAATGGAGACATAGACGTCACCGATGAATCGTCCCTCCTAGAAAAGGCGGGTATTCCGGTTGTGGTCGTTGAGGGATCAGAGACTAATATCAAAGTTACCCGTCCAGAAGATATGACCCTTGCTACAAAAATATTAACTAAGAAGAGCTCTCCCATGCGCATAGGCCACGGCTACGATGCCCATAGATTTGCAACAGATAGAAAACTGGTGCTCGGTGGCATTGACATCCCCTACAGTCAAGGGCTTGCGGGTCACTCCGATGCAGATGTCTTAACCCATGCCCTCTGTGATGCAATTTTAGGTGCCCTGGGGGCTGGAGATATTGGCAAGCATTTTCCGGATAACGATGCAACCTACAAAGATATTTACTCTATAAAGCTACTGGAAGAGGTGATGGCCGCAACCCATCAAAAAGGCTATACTCTTAGTAATGCAGATATTACATTAGTATGTCAGGCGCCGAAGCTTGCTCCCTATATAGAAAAAATGAAAATTCTTCTCACCAGGTGTTGCAATACAGCTTCTGATGCTATCAATATCAAGGCAACAACCACTGAAAAAATGGGTTTTACTGGTCGAAAAGAAGGCATCAGCTGCCATGCGGTTGTACTGCTGCAATCCTCTTCATAATTCAATAAGCTTAAGTAAAGCTGTAGGATAAAACACCATGGGAATCTCTATAAATAAAGAACGTCTCGCCGCAACATTTACAACCTTATGTGAAATAGAAAGCCCCTCTAGACGAGAGGGGGAAATTTCTTTGTGGTTACAGAACGCTTGCAAAGATCTTGGTGCTGATTTTATCTATGAAGACAATTCTGCTATAAAAACAGGATCTGAATCAGGCAACCTTATTATCCGCTTCAATGGCAATCAGCCCCATGTGAAAGGGCTTTTTTTCGCCTGCCATATGGATACGGTTGAGCCCGCTCAAGGCGTTCAGGTAGTTAGAAATGGAGACATTTTTACCAGTAAAGGTGAAACCATACTCGGTGGTGATGATAAATCTGGCATTGCGGCAATAATTGAACTTATTCAGCTCCTCAAAGAAAATAACCTAAACCATCCACTAATAGAGGTTGTTTTCACCACCTGTGAAGAAATTGGCCTTTTTGGAGCCAAGTATCTTGAATCAGACCAATTAACAAGCTCCTACGGATATGCACTTGATGCAAGTGGAATTAATCATGTCATCGTGGGGGCGCCCGCCGCCAACAAAGTCGAAATAGTTGTGAGTGGACAGGCAGCCCATGCCGGTCTGTGTCCCGAAGAGGGGATCAACGCTCTTTCTGTTGCTGTAACTGCGCTTAGCACTATAAAAGTTGGCAGGCTCGACGGGGAATCCAGCCGCAACTTTGGTTGTATCGAGGGTGGGGCAGCCACAAACATCGTCCCCGAGACAATTACTCTCAAGGGTGAAGTACGGAGTCACTCAGAAGAAAAACTTCAATATTATACCGATGAAATTGAAAAATCGTTCCAAGAAGCAGTAGACTCCTGGCGGCCAAGCCCCGAGACCAAAAACAAACGTCCTCATTTTGCTATAACCATTACCGCTGATTATCCGGCACTTGCAATTGCTGCAGATGCACCAGTTTTACAAAGACTGTGCAAAGGTGCTGAGACCGTAGGTAAGGAGATAAAACATATCGTTGCAGGCGGTGGAAGTGATGCAAACATTTTTTGCGGCAAAGGTTTGCAGACTGCAATTATCGCCACTGGAATGAGTAAGGTGCATACCGTTGATGAACAACTTGATCTTGGAGATCTGATCAGCCTCACAGAGCTTCTTGTGGGTATTGTAACAGCCCCTGCATAAAGATGGAATGCAACGGGTCGAGGGTACCCGGATTCATCCAAGAAGACAGCGTAAAAGTCGGAGTAAAAAAGGCATGTTTTTACTGAATTATCGAGACAGTAGGTGCTTTATCTCAAACTATTTTTATTTCTTGTTGAATTTAGGCGATAGTTATTATAGATTTCTTGTTTGGGTTATCCAAGAAAGGCACAAAGAGTAGCTCTTTGTGCCTTTCCCCGTTTTTGCATAAACCGATACAGGATTGTTATCCACCTTGAATCAAGGTTGTTGCTGCAACCGTGATCAGGGCAGCCAAGGACTATTACCCGATGTTAGATGATCATTTGCACAACGTACCCGATGGACGGCCTACCCATGAGTGTGGTGTCTGTGGGGTTTTCAATCACGAGGATTCTTCAAAACTCACCTATTTTGGCCTTTATGCTCTTCAGCATCGTGGTCAGGAAAGTGCCGGAATTGTAACCTCAGACGGTGAGCACGTACGCTGTCACAAAGACATGGGCCTTGTCCCCGAGATCTTCTCCGAGGAGATTCTGCAAAGCCTCAAAGGTCATATCTCCGTTGGCCATGTTCGTTACTCCACTACAGGGGCCTCGAATGTAACCAATGCACAGCCTCTTATGGTGACCCACAAGGGAAGGACCCTTGTTGTCGCCCATAATGGTAATCTGGTCAACTCCATTGAACTGCGTAGCGATCTTGAAGAACAAGGATCGATTTTTCAGACCACAATGGATAGTGAGGTTGTGCTTCATCTTATGGCGCGGGCGAACCATGAGGGGCTGGATACAGCTCTCTGCTCCACCTTCTCCGCAATTAAGGGGGCGTATTCCCTCTTGCTTATGACCGAAGACACCCTTGTTGCAGTTCGTGATCCCGATGGATTCCGACCTTTATGCCTTGGAAAGTTGAAAAACAGAGAAAATGATGGCTGGGTTATCGCCTCAGAGACCTGTGCTCTAGATCTCATCGAAGCGGATTACGTCAGAGATATTGCCCCTGGAGAAATTCTCATTATAAACAAAGACGGGATGCGTTCCGTTTTCCCTTGGCCAAAGCAGGACACCCATTTCTGTATCTTCGAACAGGTCTACTTTGCACGTCCAGACTCGGATATTTTTGGGATTAATGTCTATCAGGCGAGAAAGCGAATGGGATCCATTTTGGCACAAGAGGCAAAGATTGATGCTGATATTGTCATGCCTTTTCCTGACTCAGGCAACTATGCTGCCCTGGGATATGCGCAAGAATCAGGTATTCCGATGGAAATGGGAGTGATAAGAAATCACTATGTGGGCAGAACATTTATCGAGCCAACCCAATCCATGCGAGATTTCAACGTTAAAGTAAAACTCAACCCTGTCCGTTCTTTTCTGAAGGACAAACGGGTTATTATTGTTGAAGATTCGATTATTCGAGGTACAACTGGAAAAAGCAGGGTACGCGCCATTAGAGAAGCAGGAGCTAAGGAAGTTCATATGGTCGTTAGCTGCCCGCCAACAAGGCATGCCTGCTACTACGGTATTGATTTTCCGTCGGCGTCACAGCTTGTTGCTACCGATAAGGTTGTTAAAGAAATTGGGGATTATCTGGGGCTAGACTCCTTACACTACCTCAGTCTTGATGGTCTGGTGAAAGCTACCGGTTTGACGAAAAAAGATTTCTGCCTTGCCTGTTTTAATGGAGAGTATCCGGTTGAGCCGGATCTTAATTTTTGTAAAAATGCTCTGGGGTAGTGAGGTAGATATACGGCGGAAAAATCTATGCTTTAGTTACTACACAGTTTTTTCCGCTGTTTTTCGCTTCGTACATGGCCATATCGGCACGGGTCTTTATGGCTGTTTCGTCTTCTGCAGCGGGCAACGTTTTGTCTTTTTGGCAGGAGACCAGGCCAATAGAAAGTGTTGTTGTGCCGTAACTACGTTCAAGAAAGCTTAGGAGTATCCGCTGCACAATCTCTGTCCCTTGGTTTACTGTTGCCTGGGGAAGCAGAACCGCAAATTCATCACCACCCAGCCTGAAACAGAGATCAACATTTTCTCTGGTACAATCTTTTAGGATTGTTGCCAGGCCAATCAGAACCTCATCTCCTTCAAGGTGGCCGTTTTGATCGTTGTATTCTTTAAAATTATCGATATCAATGATGGCAAGCATCAGAGGATATTCCTGCCGGAAGGCACGTTCCACTTCATTTGAAAAGGATTCATCAAACGATCTTCTATTAAGAATAGAGGTTAAATCATCCTGGCGCGATAACGCTTCGAGTTCGCGCATCATTTTTCGTTCACGGATTGCTCGGGCAAGCTTAGCTTCAAGCTCTGATTGGTCGATAGGTTTTTTTATGAAATCAATAGCGCCAGCTTTAATCACTTCGGCGTAACTTGCTTTTTCATGGAACCCGGTGGAGATAATCACGTCGGTACCTTTGTGGTTTTCCCTTATCTCGACTAATAGGTCCAACCCATCCATCCCTGGCATCACAATATCAGACAGCACAAGATCCACGGGGGTTGACTGCAATACGGCTAAGGCCTCAATACCATCCCCTGCTACAAGGCAGTGGTAACCGAGTGATCCTACCAGTACACTAATGGTTATTCTGACTAGTTCATCATCATCTACAATAAGTATGACTGCTATATTGGGCTTTTTTTTCATCAACGAAAACCTATTTTTTACAGGAAGTATTATCGTCGTGCTCTGTTTTTTAAAGGTGCTATCTCTAACGTAAAATAGTACCTCTAAATATAAACAAAGTCCAGTTGACACCAAATCTTTATAATAAAATCGAGACACAAAGCATTGTGTGGGAGTACAGCTGTTTGGAATAGGACGCAAAAACAACAATATAGTCTTCGCCTGAGGCTGGCTCGCTGTGATTTGCCTTCTGTGCATTGTAACGGTAGAATGTTATAGGCGATAAGTAAAAAATATAAATTATATTTAACGACAGATGAACGATAAAGACCTTGCGAACATTTTTGAAGGGGGCCACTCCTCTGGAGCTCCTTTAGATGAAATACTAAATCTCGCGCAGATCATCGATCCAAGATTCGATACAGGACTGTTAAGGGCGGTTCACCGGGATTTAAGCGCCTATTTCACTGGAGCCCATCCGGATTTTCAGAAAAACACCATGCCGTACCATAATTTGCGCCATAGTCTACGTGTTGTGCTGGCGACGGTGCGTCTTTTTCACGGCTTGCACTGCAATCACATACGCATCTCGGCAGTGACTCTTTTTAAAGGTCTTTTTGCAGCATATTTTCATGATTCAGGAATGTTGCTCCTTGAAAATGATCCAGCGAAATCCGGGGCGGAATACATTGTAGGGCATGAAGCCAGATCTATTGCTTTTCTCACTAAATATGCCAATGAAAAAAGGTTTGGCGCAAATATTATTACGGATTGTGCAACAATAATCAACTACACAAATCTGGAAAGTGATCCTGCAATATTTGCCTCTCATACCTCTGAAATTCAAATGGCAGGTCAGGTGGTGGGCTCAGCAGACCTACTTGCTCAGATGGCGGATCGTTACTACCTAGAGAGCCTGCCGCTCCTCTTTATGGAACAACAGGCAGGGGGTACGTGTACGCACCGTTCACCCCTAGAGCTTATGGAGCATACGGCCAATTTTTATCATAATATCGTTCTTCGAAGACTTATTACAACCTTTGCGAACACCTCAAATGCTCTGCGTGCCCACTTCAGAGACCGGCATACTGTTAATCGTAATCTTTACATCGATAATATAGAAAAAAATATTAACTATCTTAGAAAGATCGTTAGGAAATGTAAAGATATAGAGGAGGTTTACCTGTACCTCAAACGAAGTCCGCCTTCTACTTAGTCCGTGGATCTTTGCCTGTTTCAAACATTTCAAATAGATCAAAAAATAATTTGGTCACGGTACTAAAGTGGGTCGCTGAACCGGAGCTGGCGTAAGCTTTGGTAAGCTCCATTGCTTTCACTATGCTTTCCTGAGTTTCGATAGTGCTGGGATCCTTCATCGCCTGCACAAGTTTTTCTCCAATTGACAATTCCTTCATGAACGTTTCCTTCGCAAATATTTTCGCTAGACAGCTTATTTTTTGTGGATTGTTGACCAACTATCAAAGAAAACAGCTATACCAAATTTCTCGGCTTTTTTATATATCTTAGCGAGATCAGTATTTAAGTTGTCAATCTGCTGTGCTCCCATAAATATAACCCGGATAAATTGTGTAATTTTCCATTGGTGTTTTGCTATAAAACGACCGCAGCGGGCTCTGCCCACCTCATCTGTATCCGCAAAGACGATGACTGTGGCCATGGCACCAGATATTTTTCCATAAAGTTCGTTGGATTTTGCCGGGAGAATGCGATATTGATAACACAAGGCATGCATCTTTTGCACCTCACTAAGAATCGCAGATGAAATGAAAATGTATTACTAATATGTTGTCTAAAGAGAAAAACGAAGGTTCATACCTATTTACGGTTACAAACGTTTATTACTTTTCGGTTAAGATTCTCCAAAAATTTAGACATTTTTCTTTCTGCATTTTTGATGACATTGGTGATTTTGACATCATCCAGAGTGCCAACTACCGTGCCACATGCAACGCACTGGATAAGACAAAATTTTTGGCCACTTTTTGTCGTCACTGGCACTGCTTCAAACTCGTGATATTCGCATGATGGACATTTTGACCTAGCCATAACAATTACCTTGCTCTTTGGAATATGAGCCCCTCAGAAAATCGTTAAATAAGTGTAGACCGATACAGATACGGTGTTAGCTGTCCCTAAGTTTCGGTGTTCAAATCTATTATATAATATAACGTTTAAATCGTGTTGATTCAAGACAGTCTTTTTAAATCCAAGCAATATGGGACGTAGCTGTTTGTAACTGGCACAATTGCTCTATTGTGTGCATAAGGGGCACAAGAATTAGCCGTTAACTTATCCCTCAAGAGATGGCCCATGTTGCTAACCGTTATTCCAATGTCGTGTTGAGGTTGTAGCCTCGGCTGGGTGATACGTGGACGTACAAAAACATTATCGAATGAGAGATAGATAAAAACAAGCGTTTAATATAGCTGATAGTTGGCTAGTGTAGTATCGTTTAAGGTGTTGAAATACCCAGTTTCTCTGACTAGCCGGCCTGTGGACCGATATAACTTGTATTTTAAAAACCCCATTGAATAAGATGAACAAAAAGAAGATAATTGCCTTTCAGGGTATGCTCGGTGCATACTCCGATTTAGCCTGTAGGTCAGCACGACCCGACTATGCAACCCTACCCTGTGTTTCTTTTGATGCCGCCTTCAGAGCGGTTAGAGAAGGTCAGGCTGATTATGCCATGATTCCGGTGGACAATACCCTTGCTGGAAGAGTAGCGGATGTACACTACCTCATGCCGGAGGGTCAACTCTTCATCGTTGGGGAGCATTTTCAACGTATCAGACACTGTGTTCTGGGCCTTGCAAATAGTGATCTTTCTCTATTATCAGACCTGTACAGTCACGTCCACGCCATCCCCCAATGCCGAAACTTTATTAAAGAGAACAACCTTATCAGCCATGTTTGCGCGGATACCGCGACGGGAGCTGCGGATATAAAAAAATGGAATGATCCGACAAAAGGCGCAATTGCCTCCGAGTTGGCGGCGGAAATATATGGGCTTGAGGTACTAAAAAAGGATATTCAGGATGCGGACCATAATACGACTCGATTTCTGATTCTCAGCAAAAATGGAGAGCCTCCAAAGTGGCAGGAAACAACGAGATATCTTACCAGTATAGTCTTTGAGGTTCGTAATATTCCTGCTGCGCTTTATAAAGGACTCGGCGGTTTTGCGACCAATAACGTGCAGATGGACAAGCTTGAGAGTTATGTAGATAAGAACTTCCACGTGGCAAGATTTTACGCTGATGTGGAGGGGCATATCGATGAGCCGTCTTTACAGCGAGCTCTTGATGAATTACACTTCTTTGCCAAAAAGGTTACGGTGCTTGGTACCTATCTGGCCCATCCCTTTAGGTGTGGTGTGAAGGCGCAAGTAACCTCTGAGTGAGATAATAGCCCACCCAAAAAGTTGTTTTAGGGTCGTGTTTTGCCCAATTCAGGTGGTGCCAACGCAAGCAGTAGCAGCGAGCCCCCCTAGGGAGATTCTTCGATCTCTCTAGGGGGGCTTTTTTCTTTTCTACTGTAGCCGTACTGTTTTTTCCTACATCTGGCTTTGGCGATAACTCACTATATCTTCGATGGTCAAAACCAGCATCGCGTGGGATTTGGCAAAGTCGACAACCTCTGGAAGCCTGGCCATTGTACCGTCCTGGTTGGTCAGTTCACAAAGTAGTCCGGATGGCGTAAGTCCTGCCAGGCGCATGAGATCAATGGTTCCCTCGGTGTGGCCTCGTCTTTCAAGTACTCCGCCATTTTCGGCGCGTAAAGGGAAGACATGGCCGGGACTACAGAGATCGGCAGGTGTAGAGTTTTTGGCAACGGCAGCCTTTACCGTTTGCACTCTGTCTGCGGCTGAAACTCCTGTGGTAACCCCTTCTTTTGCTTCAATAGAAATGGTAAACCCGGTTTTATTTTGGCTGGTATTGTTTGCAACCATCATGGGAAGTTGCAGGGTGTTAATTTTTTCTTCTGTAAGGCAAAGACAGACAATTCCACTGCCTTCTCTGATCATAAGAGCCATTTGCTCGCTGGTCAGATGTTCGGATGAGAAGATAAGATCGCCTTCGTTTTCCCGGTCTTCATCGTCGACGAGAAGTACACCTTGGCCCTGACGCAAGGCGTCCAAAGCTTTTTCAACACGATTCTTCGAGTCACCAAACTGAACTAATAGAGACTGATTCATGGTATTTCTCCGTAATTTACCAGAATCAGGGCATAGAGAAGAACAGACCAGTGTCACATGACACATGAATCTGCACAGGTACATGAGAACAACAAGACATGATACTGTTTTAGCCTCTCCCATCCGGACTGTAACCGTCGGCTCTGGAATTACACCAGATCTGCTTGACCCTGCCAGTGGTAAAATGCAGGCGCTCGCGGGCTGTCCCTTGTGGGAATCACCGCCGGTGGGGAATCTCACCCCGCCCTGAGGATATGTTATACAAACCGTAGATCGGTCGTGTAACACACTAAAAATGCAAAGTTAATTTTGAAAAGTTGAGAAGACGCCAGCTACACAAATGACGTCGTTCAACCTTTCCGTTGCGATCATATCTACAAAATCCGCAGATAAAGTCAACTCTTATGATTCCGTTTGCCTCGGACTTATTTTTTAGCAGGTATTTTACCTGAACATTGTCTTATTTTAAGCGATTGAGGCCACACCTTTGGTGGCTTTATACTGTTGGTCAAATCTTCACCATCAGCCCATGGAAAGATGGACTCACGTTTTGCACGATTTGAAGTAGGATGACATTTTACGTTTAAAGAACAGTCGGTTGAAGTAGGTTTGGATCTGTTTGACTCGTTTGTTGGGTTTGTCGCTGCCTGGGAAGATCAGGTCAAGAATATGCATGGTCGATGCCGAGTGAAGGGAAACTGTACAGCCGGCGCAGTAGGTTATCATAGGAAGTGAACCTGTTTCAGCTTTTCTTTGCTGTTGCCATTGAAGTTTGTATTTCTTTTTTACCAGACCAACACCACCACCTTCTCCACAACACAGGGTTCGTACGCCCGCATGGGCCAGCTCGATCACCGTACCCCCTG
Organism: Desulfotalea sp.; assembly: GCA_002733995.1. GTDB lineage: Bacteria > Desulfobacterota > Desulfobulbia > Desulfobulbales > Desulfocapsaceae > Desulforhopalus_A. The sequence continues at coordinate 19,711 of NVXR01000019.1, forward strand.
CCAAAGAAATCAGCATGCGCACATCCTGTTGTACATCACTATTAAAACGTGAAATGCACGGATCGTGAACAGTATATCTCGCCTCTGATTTCACCTTTTTTGCCAATGTTTCTGGTAGAGTCATCACGTCTGCCAGGTGGGAATAGGCCATGGAGACCTTGATCCCCGCTCCATACTGCTGGAACACCTGATAACAACTTGGGCAGGAGGTGATGACATGCCGTATTCCATTTACCTTGAGTTTTTTGATGATTCTATCTTTCTTTTCTGTAAATCCAGCATGATCGCCAAGGTTGTGAGACGATTGCAGACAGCAATCCAAAACTAAGCCCAGAGAGGAAAACTTCTTTTGCATAAACATGAAGAGCTGTTCCGTCTGTTTGGGGCGTATTCCTGGAAGCGTGCATCCTGGGAAAAAAACAGTATCGCAGTCTTTAGGGATAAAATATTGTTTAAGAAGGCTGGAGCCACCAAGGGCTTCATAAAACCTGAGAGGCCTATAGCTTTTGAGGATATTTCTATCATTGCTAACAGCTTGTCTGCGTAGATCTAGAAACATCTGTGCAATGGGAAGTTGTTGGGGACAGATCTGGGTGCAGAGCTGACAAAGACTACAGGAAAAGGCAGGGTGGTCGTCCCCATTTCTTAAAGCTTTTGTAGCAATAAGGCCTGGTGTTCCCTGCTCTCTGAGGAAGAGGCATTCTTCCATGCAGGCCCTGCACCCATTGCATTCCTGTGCCACTACGTTGATGGCATTTTCGCCAGGGGCGCAGCGGGGTGATCGCTGTTCTTGTTCGAAGTGGAGTTTTTTTGTCATTGAGCTGGGGGAACGATAAGAAAATCGAATTAAGTTGGTAACTATGTTGATGGTTTGTCAATATTGGCTATCTGACCACTTGTAACTGTTCGCCATAATTTCAACTCCGTTAGGGTTGGGTTTTGCTGCGTGCGAGTGCAACCTACGAAGACTTCAATGGAGGAAGTTTGAGAGGTGCAGAGTTACTGCTTAAGTTTTATCTAAAATACCGTGTTGGAAAGTAGATAACCAATAGTATGTTCCTATGCTGGCCTGGTTTTACATAGGGTGGTTCGATCAGCTGTGGGCGTTATACTAGATGAAACTACGGCCATATTGCTGTTATAACAGAATTATCCTGATTGACAGGATGTTCAATCTGAAGTAGACAAATATAACAATATTTCAAGTTTCATTCACCTGAATACAAGGGAATCCGGTGTAATTCCGGGACGGGCCCGCCGCTGTAACCGGGGACGAACGTTGCAAAAGAACCACTGTTACCTCAGGGTGACGGGAAGGGGCAACCAGTAGGACGAACCGGAAGTCAGAAGACCTGCTTGAAAGAAAGTCGCTAACAATTACCACAATGATAGCGGAACTGAGTTGTAATCCTCCGTGGACAAGAGGATCTGCAATATCTGTGGGTAGAACAGGGCCTCCCCGGATCAATGTCATATTGGTTCGGGTTTTTTTATTTCCCCAGGCCAAAGAAATTCTTTGTAAAAAGGGGAAAAATGAAGAAAAATCCGTGTCAAATTAAAGTGCATCTCATTCCTGCGGTTCTCCGGTTGTTTTCTGCTCTTCCTCTGCAATAGGTGATCGCTTATGAAAAACCGCTCAGTATTTCTCTTGTTTCTTGCCCTGACATTTAGTGTCTATAGCGTACAGTTCAGTTCTGCGTCGAGTAATCTCGACAATTACCCTGTACATTTTGTTGACTCAATGGGGCACAGAATTACCATCGCAACACCCCCGCAAAGGGTTGTTTCTCTCGTTCCTGCAATCACAGAGATGTTGGTAAAGTTAGGGGCCGCAGATCTTCTTGTTGGCGTTACAAGCAGTGCAACGCCAACACCCACAGTTAACCAAAAGGCGCTCGTCGGAAGTTTTTTACATCCGGATGTTGCTCGAATCTATGCCCTTGCACCCGATATAATCTTCTTTTCAGATCTTCAGCTAGAGCTGCTTGAAAATTATGAAGGCCCAGCGCAACGTATCTGTTTAAAACAAAACAGTATTGAACAAGGCTTTAGGCATCTGAAAATATTAGGGGAAATGTTTAATAAAAGAGGTCGGGCCCAGTCACTTGTTGGGGAGCAAAAAAAACAAATTCAGGTGATCTTAAAGAAAACTTCGACGATACGAGATGAGGAGAAGCTGCGAACCCTTCGATTCATGGGCAGCACGGGAGGTCAGGTGACAGTCCCCGGTGACGACTCGTTTCAGAATGAGTTTATCGTAGCAGCCGGAGGTCTTGCCCCGCATTTTGGTCAACGAGGTGATGTCATCCCTATAACCCTGCAGCAATGGCAAGAATTTAATCCGCAAGTCATCTATGGTTGTGGTAACCGCGAAACGCTACTTGTATCTCTGAGTAAAGAGGGATGGCGGGATGTCATTGCAGTACAAAATAAACAGGTTCTTACCTTCCCCTGCGAAATTACTTGTCGGGCTGCCAGCAACATGGGAGGATTTATTGCCACCCTTAGTGCCAGGCTGTATCGCGATTATTTCAGCGATCCACAGAATCTGGTTGTAAAAGAACAGGTGCTGCGCCGATCACCACTTAATGTCTCTTTGGCCTATGTGGAAAAAGCTGAAAAAATTGAAACGAGTATCTCTGATTTTATTAACAAAACACTACTTCTCTCCTTTACCCGGCCCATGACTATACTGTCATCTCTTGAAGGATGGCGGAACAATATTAGCTACGTCGGTAATCATTACTTGCCTCCGCCATCTTGGGGGCTGGGTCTTAAGCAAGGTGTCACATTTTTAAAAGAACATACTTTGAAGGTGTTAGGTCTTGAAAATAGCGCTACGGCACTACTTTTCACCGGGGCCGACATGGATAATCTTGCCATCGTAGAGAAAGTTTATGAAGATATGCGGGTCATCGCAATGGTTACAGCTGGTGTTAGTGGCAATGCAGTTCGTATGTCTGCTGATTCAGGGGACTATTATGAACTGGCGGGGCGGGCTAAAGCCAAAAAACCGGGAACAATAAACATCCTCCTTCTCACCAACACCAAGCTGTCTCCCCGGGCAATGACCAGGGCTATAATCAGTGCCACAGAGGCGAAAACTGCAGCCCTCTATGATCTTGATATCCGTTCAAGCTACACCCCGACAACTAACCCGGCCACCGGCACTGGAACGGATAATATCATTGTGGTTCAGGGGCAGGGGCCTCCCATTGATTCAAGTGGAGGGCACACTAAAATGGGAGAACTTATCGCCAAGGCGGTCTACCAAGGAGTTCTTGAAGCGATTGGTAAGCAGAATGGTTTCACCGCTGCACGTTCCGTCTTTTGCCGCCTCAAAGAGAGAAAAATTGATATCTCTACCGTGGCAAAACTTTTCTCTACCGCTGAAAACTACTCATCGGAACTCTATAAGCTCCTTCTGCAACCCAAATATAGTGGTTTTATAGAGGAGGCAATGGTGCTCGGTGACGCCATGGAAAGAGGCTTAATTGCTGACAACGCATCTTTTTTAGCCCATTGTCAAACAACAGCTGCTGAAGTAGCAGGCAGGGAGACGTCTGTTAAACCAATAGAGAGCACGCTACTCTCCCCAGCCCTGGGGCGTGCCTTCGGGGCACTGCTTAGCGGCTTAGAGATGAGGGAGATGTAAGTTATGAACTTGCTCAAAAAACTTCTTCAACTCTTCTGCGTCCTCTGTTTCTTTGTTTTCGTTGGAGGGCTTAAGGCCAATGTTTCTCTCCCCAGTCCATCAACATTGCCACAGAGGATTGTTTCACTAGGACCTATCAATACTGAAAATGTATTTCTGCTTGGAGCGGGAGATCGAATAGTCGGTAGCACTGTGTATTGTGTACGACCCGCGGCCGCCAGGAAAACAGTCAAGGTTGGTTCGGTGATGCACTTTTCTCTTGAAAAACTTATCAGTCTACAGCCCGATCTGATACTTGCCACCGGCTTTACGCAGCCCCAGCAATTACAAAAGTTACAAAGCCTCGGTCTTCCGGTTGTTCAGTTTGGTCAGCCACATTCTTTTTCTGAGTCCTGTGCACAACTCGTGGAACTTGGTCGTCTTCTTGGTCTTGAAGCCCATGCAAAGGAGATCGTTGAAGGGTTAGAGCGAAAAGTCACTAGGATTAAAGAGAAAGTTGCACCTCTTGTTAAGCCAAAAGTGTTTTTACAAATTGGTTCAAGCCCACTGCATGGGGTTACGGGAAATACCTTCAGTGATGATTATATCAGCTTTTCCGGTGCAATTAATATTACCCGTGAGCAACAATCAGGAAAGACCAACAGGGAAAAGGTGCTGACGGAAAACCCCGAAGTCATCATTATTGCTATTATGGGCTCCGAGGCGGGTGTTGCGGCAAAAGAGAAGGTTGACTGGCAGCATTTTACCTCCATACAAGCGGTACAAGACAATCGTGTTTATGTGATCAATCCCGACATTGCCTGTAGTCCCTCCCCTGCAACTTTTGTTGAGGCCTTGCAGATTATTTGCTCATTTATCCATCCGGGAATTATATTCGAAGAGGTCCGTTGAACCTGTGTGGCTTGTTGTATTGCCCTTGTACCCCTAGATGGCAAGATAAGCCGCTGCTCAATGCGTATCGTAACTAGGCTGGGAGTAAAAACAATGGAGAGGCAAACGACATAACTTGCCCGCGACACACGCAGAAGGAGTCTTTCTGTGCCATGGGCAAGTGGACATAGAGCGTTATACTTTACCGCAAATCTTCAATAAAATTGCGTTTTGAATGTGCATGCGGTTTTCCGCTTCATCAAAGACTATTGATGCCTCAGATTCCATTACTGAATCTGTTGTTTCCACCCCTCGTTCAGCCGGGAGGCAGTGCATGAAGAGGCTCTTTTTACCGGTGGCGGCCATCAGTTCATCGTTAACCTGAAAACCGGAAAAACGCTTTTTACGTTCATCCGCCTCTTGCTTTTGCCCCATAGAGGCCCATACGTCAGTATAGACTATATCGGCACCCTTTACCGCAGCCATTGGGTCATTGCTGATCTCAACCTTTGAAAGGCCCGCCTGTTTTGCCTCGTTAAATGTCTTTAGATCTGGCTCGTAACCGGCGGGGCAGGCACACACAAAATGTATCGGCAATCTCTCCGCCATTTTAAGCCAAGAGTGGACGATATTATTACCATCACCCACATAGACGATTTTGAGGTCATCAAGATTGCCACGATGCTCAAGAATCGTTAGCATATCCGCCATAATCTGGCAGGGATGGTTATAATCTGTAAGGCCATTAATCACAGGAACTGAAGAGTATTCAGCCATGGTTAATATATGTTCATGGTCAAACAGTCTTGCCATGATAACATCATTATAGTTGGCAATAACACGGGCAATATCTTTTACCGCTTCTCGCTTACCTACGGAAATATCAGAAGGGCCGAGATACAGAGCATGTCCACCCATACGGGAAAAACCGGTTTCAAAAGAGATACGGGTACGTGCCGATTCCTTGGTAAATACCATTGCCATGGTGTGATCTTTGAAAGGTTTATACTTTTCTCGACGTTTAAAACGTTCTTTTACTTCTTTGGCGATGGAAAATGTTTCGTGGATTTCGGCTGCTGTAAAATCAGTTATGTGTAAAAAATCGCGTTTCAATGTTCTTCTCCTTGTGGGTACTGAGCCGGATTTTTTATTGAGGAGGAAGTAACAATATACGCAAAGGCGAAGCTATTATTCCATGTCTGTAAACCGGCATGTGTCTTAAGTGAACGAATAAAAATTCTCAATTCGCGCACCTGTGAACCGCTCAATTTAAAGAAACACGGTAGTAAGTCAAGTAAAATGGCAATCAAAGTTAAACTTTGAGTAATAAAGCGTTGCAAACGTAGCACCTCTGGTAACTGGTCGGGAGTCATGTTGCCGCTACATACACAATGTTTTATGCAGGGTGTCATACGTCTTGCTCTTGTATGTTTTGCCCATGGTACAGTATGTTAGGTTGTCTTTGTGCTGGTTTGTGGTGCGCAGTTACCTGGCCAGTGCTTTGGATGAAAAGAAGTGTAACAACGAATTTGTTTAGCAATTTACTAAAGATACTGTGCTAGGGAAAACCTATCACTAAAATGATACAACGTTCATTAGTAATGAAGGGTGAATTATGATTTCATTGACGCAGGCACATAGAGATATCGTAAGTTTACAGCCACTTGAAGCAGTTGTTATATCTCTGGATAAGGCCCTTGGTTTGGTTTGTTCAGAAGACGTGTATGCCCGGTCGAGTTGTCCCAGTGTAGACTCTTCCGTGAAGGATGGTTTTGCCGTGGTTGCCGATGATATCGACTGTGCCACAGAAACATGTCCTGTTGAATTGTCTGTTGTTGGTGCCCTTATGGCCGGTGATGGCGACGATTCATTGCAGGTGACAAAGGGAAATGCTGTACGAATTATGACGGGTGCTCCAGTTCCTGACGGTGCAACCTCAGTTGTGGCCTCCGAATTTACAGAGCAACGTGGTTCTCGTGTTGTTGTCAGGGCAGATGCCAGAGTTGGTCGAAATATACTGCTTAAGGGCAGTGACATCAAAAGAGGGCAACTGCTACTGGTCAAGGGAACCCTTTTACGACCAGCCCTCCTTGGCTTACTCGCGGCAGCAGGGATAGGCTCGCTTGCCTGTCATCGGTTACCGAGAGTTGCCATAGCTGCTACCGGCAGTGAGCTTGTTTGGCCCGGTGAAGAAGTGACTCCAGGTAAGGTTGCGGCCAGTAATATGGTGACGGCACAGGCCGAATTGAAGAGGCTTGGAATAGATGCTTCTGTTCATATTGTGCGCGATAATCTTGATGGATTAGAGGCCCAATTTAAAGAATTGGTGGAAAATGTTGATGTTCTTATCACCTGTGGCGGGGTGCTGGATGGAGATAAAGATCTTACCATGAAAGCTATGGAGCGACTCGGTATGGAGAAGATTTTTCACCGTGTGCGGATCGGCCCTGGTAAAGGTGCATGTCTGGGGCGTTTAGGGGCTACTGTCGTGTTTAACCTTCCGGGTGGACCTCCATCTAATCATGTTGCCTTGATACTACTCGCTTTACCGGGATGTCGCCGGTTGATGGGCTTTGGCAACTGTCTCCCGGTGCAGAGGAGTGTGGTGGTACAGGAAGAACTTTCTGGCCAGCACGGTTGGACTCAACTGGTCTACAGTAGAGTTAGGTTTGAAAAAGATTTGGCCGTGGCAGTCCCTCTGTATAAGCTAGGGCGTCTTGAGGCAATGGGGGCGGCTAATGCACTTGTTCTACTCCCAGAAGATTGCAAAGTATTGAAGGCAGGTGAACATGCAACGGCTTGGATTCTTGACTCAAGTGATGCTTTGTAAGGGATGTTAGGCTGTAATTTCAGCTAAAACAAAATGATGATTGTAAATGCATCAGAGCGTCACTACATTATGTGTATATGCCCGAGACGGAACTGCTGTTGTTAGACAGAAGAAGCGTGCAGGCTGAAAACTTAACGGTGTGAGGTGGGAAATGGTAGAAAAAGATGCAGCAGGATGTGATCGGCCCGATTGTGGAGTTACGGCCTCGGACAACAAACAGGAAAATAGTTCAACCACGACAAGGGCAGGAAGAGGTAAGGGCCAAGGTGGCGGGGTTGGGCGTCGAGATGGTAGTGGAGGCGGTAAGGGTAGAGGTGGCGGCGGCTGTGGCGGTAGGCGCAGTGGCAATTAGCTAGATAGGTAGAATAACCGCGCCGGGGCGTCACTCGCTGTCCCAGGCGCGGTTTGAAGCCAATGAAGGTATATCGGAGAGACCTTTCAGCTTGTTTTTCGTCATAAAAACAAGAAAATAACCAGTGAAAGGCAGGTCTCTCGATTTATGCCCTCTTTACAGGGGAGGTTTATCTCCATTTCCACTCGGTTTTTAGGTCGAGTTTCTTTTCTTCTTCATAGAAAATAACCTCGGTTCCATCGAATTCCCCAAACGGTACATACCACAAAACAACAGATACTGTGAGTTCGTCTTCGGTTAATTCTCTGCGAGTTTTTGTGCCAATTTGTGCATCTTTAAATGGATAGAGAATTTCAAAGGTTTCATGAACCCGAGCAAGAGGTGGGATACTTGTTTCTCTAAGCAGCCCGCTTTTTTCGTAAGGTCCACGACCCATTTCTTTACCCCTTCCAAAACGTCCAGGGAAAGGCATGTAAATTCTCTGTTCTTTGTAAATTTCTTTGTCATCACTTGTTTTAGCAGTCACTTCCAGGACTAGCCGGTTAGGAGTAGGTCAGCCGTCCGGGATGCCGTGTCCCGCCTTATTGTAAATTTCAACATCTATGATGCCAATTGGCAGAACGCCTTCAGTCTTGTTCTTTCTCCAGAACAGTGATCTGGCATGCACAGTGACATCAACTGCCATTTTAGCCATGGTCTCGTCCTGGTAGGACTGTATGTTATGGCCAAGCTCTGATTTGTGCATATGGCATTCTTGACAGGACTCACTGCCACCATGGGCTACGTAGGCAAAGAGATAACTACCATATGCCGTGGCGCATTGAGATGGATGGTCAAGTTCAAAATTAGGACCTTGTCCATGGCATTGTCCGCAAAATATTGACTCGCTCAGTGCGGGGGCAATGGCCATTTTACTGATTGTTTCGTCTTCATGTTCTCCTTCTTGAGAACCGTAAACGGTGTCATACTGAGGATAGCCATCCGCATATTTGTGGATGATGGCCATCTTGTTATGACAGACCATGCAACCGATATTGAGGCTGGCGATTGTTTCTTCAAGTGCTTCGGCCTCGTCTTCTTTACCTGCGTTGCTGGCTTTCATCCAGGCGCGTATGGTTGCAACTATTTCTCTTGCGACCTCATCGGTCGCTTCATCAAGCTGGGGCAGGTGGCACTTCATGCACATCATCAGACTTTCGACTGTGATGTCTGAGTCTTCTTTTACCCCAGAGTAGGGGAAAAGTTTCAGCCCTTTTTCAATGGCAGTAATGATAGTTGGTGCCGTGCGGGGGGAGCCGAGGATGGATTTGGAGTGCAGAGACTCAGACCATTGGTCGTGGGTCTCTTCATGGCATTCGATGCATCTGCTGGAGTCGTATCGCTGAGCAAGTTCAGCAATAGTTCTCGCTTTAGGCAGTGGATCTGGCTTTGGTCCCCCTGCACCAAATGCATTGAATGATACCAGCGTGCATGCTGCAATACACGCTATAGCAGTTGTAAGAGTTTTTTTCATGTTTCCTCCTGCATGTTGAGATGAAAGGATGTCCGATGCATATGCCGCTGGAATATTGCATTCAATATGAAATATCCGCAGTCGGCTTTTAGTAAAAACGAAAAAATATATTACAAATACTTGTGGTTGACGAGAGATGGCATTGAGTAACAACTTGCTGCTAGGAGCCTGTCTGAGGATAGCCTTTTGTCAAAATAATCCTGTTCTCGTCTGAGCTCCCTAATGGAAAAAAGTACAGAGTAATGTGTATATACCTAAGGGCTACTGCATTGGTCAGGCAAAGTCAAATGTATTAAAAGATATGAGATGCTGGTGGGACGACTGATGTTTTGTTAGACGCGGATTGGAGATGGAGGCAATATGATGAGTGTTTGGTTGCTTTGTAGCAACAGCAATTTCCAATAGAGAGCAATGGAAATCCTAAGATACAAGTATGGAGATGAAAAACAATTGTGGGGTAGAGGAAAAGGTGCTTATCCCGTCTTACTTAGGAACTTTTTTTTGTTTTCTTTTATGGCAGACGAGATGTGTTGATTTCAACGAATTTTCGATGTAAAACCGTTATTATTGATACCCGTCTTGATGGGGATCAGGGGGCATTACTGCATGATTAAAAGCAAGAAAACAAAGGGTGGTTTATAATGTCAGATACATTTGATTTCTGGAATGATCATTCCACAGAGTATTTAGCTATGGCATACATGTGGGACAGAAGGAAACAGCTGGAAGAACCGGCAGGCTTCGGCAAGAAGACCGGGGATTGTGGTGACACCATTAGCATGTATCTGGATGTAAAAGATGGTGTGGTGCAGCAACTGTGTTTTGAGCTTGATGGTTGTATGAACACCAACGCCTGCAGTAACGTTGTTGCGCTAATGGCTGAAAACAAACCTGTTACGGCTGGGTGGGACATCACCCCTGCCCGGGTTATTGAATATCTAAGAACCCTGCCAGAAGATCATCAGCATTGTGCTGAACTCGCCGTTGGGACCTTTTATCTAACCCTGGCTGATTATGAGAAAAAGGTCTCTGCATAGACCTGCTTCAGAACCTGTCTACTGGACAGGACCTTCCAGTGGCGCTTTGGTTTGCTGGTGGATCTCTCCGTTGCCCTGGGACATTTCGATTACATAAAGGGCGAAATGGTAATCCCTCTCTTGCGGGACTCCGGTGTATGTTGCGAGAAAAAGATCCGCCATTGTAAGAATAATTTCTTTGCAAGGCCCTGTCACTACCATGTTTTCAACGCTGTGTTTGCCGAGATGGAGAATCGTAAATTTCACCATGGTTGCTCCTGAATATTGTGATTTTTTTACCCTAAAGGAAAATCCGGTATTACGGTAAGATATTTATCCCACGGGTGGCCGCAATGGCTGCTAACTCTTGTAAATGAGCCCGCTGGGTTGTCGCAACTATTGATTCCATAACGGATGTTATCGTTCTGGTTGTAAGGCTGAATTCTACCCCACAACAATATTCAATTCCCTGTCGTTTTCTCACCTTGGAAAGATGTTTGACTGTACTGTTGATTCTGGCACGTAACTCGTCATCAATGTAGAGTTTTAAAAAGAGTTGGTCGTCGAGTTTAAGCTCGCGGTGGATGTTTTTTTTAAGGGCGATAGCCATTCCTTTTCTACTGATGTCGATGGGGCTGGAACTCAGCTCGAAAAGGGCTCCATCCCGCTCAACTTCGACTATGAAGTCCTGCTTATCAGGGACCTTGGCCCGGAACTCCCGCGCATTAGGTTGGATAAGTAGTATGGAAGGGTAGGCAAGCTGCAGAACCGGAAGATCGTCAATCTTGGCGATGTTTCTAAAGGTCGTTCCCATTTCGACCCCAAACTCTTTGGTGAACATTCTGAGGATAACAGTTGTTGATTGTCTTAAGCGCAGGCTACCAAGGCCCGGCTCAAGGGGCAGGGCTATGATATGATCGAGTTCCAGAAGGTAGTCTCCTGTATTGTACTCAGGCTTGTCCTCCTCTTCCTCGTCATCATTTTCCTCTGTTTGCCTATCGCCGTTAGTAATGGGAGTAGGGGCGTTATCCTGAAGTCTTGAAAAGTAAAGATTCGGCATTTTGTCCAGTTCAACCTCGAGGATTTTCTCATCCAAAAGGGCTGTCTGTAAGAAGGGCAGAATCTCTTCTTCTTTAGTGAGAATCTCACCTTTGGCTATTTTATCTGTGAGCTCTGTTTTTGAGTAGGATGATGATGGAAAATAGAGCTGCAACAGTTCGCTTATCTCGTTATACATTGTCTTTTTTACCATAAAGAGGGCTGCATCTTTTCGGGGTGATCAGAACATCGTCTTGTTTTGAAATTATCGCAACAGAGGCAAAAATGGAAGAAACCTTTTGCAAAAGATGTTTTTGCCAGAATGTACTGTGGGTGATAAACGATGGAAGCTACGGGTTGTTGTTGCCAGAAAAAGCATGTAGAAACGGCTTACATCTGGGCGGGCCTTAGTTGAACACTGTCAGTTTGACAACTTTGAACAGTTGTAAGAAGTAAAGATATATCCTGAGTCGTTTTTTTGGAAACGGGACCCTGTCCCGGGGAGATACGGACAAAAAAAATGGGTGACTGCAAGAAAGCAGTCACCCATTTTAGTACTCTATGCCCTTTTGAGGGTTAGATTTACAGCAGGTCTGCGATGGCCGCTTTCTCGCCGAGAAGTTCGTCTTCGGTGGCCTTCATCATGCTTCGCTGGAAATCACTGATCTCAAGGCCTGTAACTTCTTTCCATTCGCCGTTTTCACAGGTGATTGGACGTGAGTAGATTAATTCTTCTTCGATTCCGTAACTGTTGCCCATTGCGGGAACACCCATGCTCACCCAGCCACCGTCTGAACCGAGGGCCCAGCTTCGCATGTGGTCAATGGCAGCTGATGCCGCAGATGCAGCACTGGAGGCGCCGCGAGCTTTGATGATTGCCGCTCCACGCTGTTGTACGGTAGGGATGAAGGTGTTGACATACCAGTCGTTGTCGACCTTTTCTGTTACTGGGGTTCCGTCTACGGTGGCGTAGCTGATGTCTGGGAATTGGGTTGCAGAATGATTGCCCCAGACGACCATTTTTTCAATTTTTGTTGAATGACTTGCGGTCTTTTCAGCAATTTGTGAAAGAGAACGGTTATGATCCAGTCGCATCATGGCGGTGAAGTTGCGGGGGTTGAGATCCGGTGCATTCTTCATGGCGATGAGGCAGTTGGTGTTGGCTGGATTACCAACAACCAGTATTTTAACGTCACGGCTTGCGTTTTCATTCAACGCCTTACCCTGAACGGTGAAGATAGCTCCGTTAGCTTTCAGGAGGTCAGAACGCTCCATACCGGGACCGCGGGGTCTTGAACCGACAAGAAGACCGAAATCGGCGTCTTTAAATGCGACGTTAGGGTCGTCGGTTGCAATAATACCAGCGACCAGTGGAAATGCACAGTCGTTGAGCTCCATAACAACCCCTTTGAGGGCGTTCATGGCAGGAGGTATTTCTAGAAGTTGAAGGATGACGGGCTGGTCTTTTCCTAGCATATCCCCGGCGGCTACCCGAAAAATAAGGGAATAACTGATTTGACCGGCGGCTCCGGTGATTGCGACACGTATTGGGGTTTTCATTCTTTTTCTCCTTGACGAGGTTCTTGGATTATTACACAAAAACATTCTCTTAACCAGCAAACAGAACTAAGATAACATAATGTTACCTAGTAATCCAACCCCAAAGCGTCTTCCCGGGATAAATTCTTCAAAATTTATATCTCTTTGGAAGAGATCTTGCTTAAGTATCCGAATGTAAAGTGCTTCCGTAGCCGCCTCCCCCTGGAGTTTTGATGGTTATAGTATCGCCGGCTTCCAAAAAAACCTCATCATTTCCAGCGAGGCATCGTACCGTTCCGTCTTTTTTGGTAACGATGTTCTGTCCTTTCTTGCCCGGCAAGCCTCCCGCCAGACCATAGGGTTCTGTTTGCCTGTGGGAGGACAAGATGGTTGCTGTCATTGGTTCAAGAAAGCGAATTTTGCGGACGACCCCGTCACCCCCTGCAAATCTACCCGGGCCACCAGAGTCTTTTCTGATTGCAAAGGATTCAACTCGTACAGGAAAACGATGCTCAACCACCTCCGGATCTGTCATGCGGGTATTGGTCATGTGGCTGTGTACTGCGCTGGTTCCCGGGTGATCAGGCCCGGCGCCGGTGCCTCCACATATTGTTTCATAATTTTGGTGGGTGGCATTGCCGTAAACAAAATTATTCATCGTACCTTGGGAAGAGGCAAGGATCCCTAGGGCGCCAAAAAGTGCATCGGTGATCCCCTGGGAAACCTCCGTGTTACCTGAAATCACAGCAGCTGGATATTCCGGATTGATCATGGATTGCTTAGGGATGATGAGTTTGAGTGGTTTCATGCATCCTTCGTTAAGTGGAATATTGTCAGCCACTAATGTTCTAAATACATAGAGAACCGCAGCCTTACACACTCCTGCCGGGGCATTGTAGTTACCTTCGCTTTGGGGGGCGGTACCGCTAAAGTCGATGGTGGCCTCTCTCTTGATGCGGTCAACTGTTATCTTGACTGCGATATTTCGGCCTTCATCCATTGGATAATTGAAGCTACAGTCGTCGAGAACATCCACAACCCGGCGCACAGATTCTTCCGCATTATCCTGAACATGCGTCATGTATGCATGGACTACTTCGAGGCCGAAATTTTCTACCATCTTGCCTAGTTCAATAACACCTGTTGTGTTGGCTGCAATCTGTGCCGTGAGGTCGGCGATGTTCTGGTTAATGTTTCGGCAAGGATATTTGCCAGAGCCAAGGAGCTCACGGGTCTCTTGCTCTCGAAAGAAACCCTTTTCAACGAGGAGAAAGTTGTCAATGAGAACACCTTCTTCTTCAATATGTTTACTGTCAGGCGGGGAGGAGCCGGGGGTTCTGCCGCCGATATCTGCGTGGTGGCCTCTTGCCCCAAGATAAAAAATAACTTCCTTCTCATTTTTTGCAAAAACGGGGGTGATAACTGTTACGTCCGGGAGGTGGGTGCCGCCATTATACGGCGCGTTGAGCATATAGACATTACCTGGTTCCATGGTTGAACCGTTCTCTCGGATCACGGTTTTAATAGATTCTCCCATGGAGCCTAAGTGCACAGGAACATGGGGGGCATTGGCTACTAGGTTGCCTTTCTGGTCGAAAAGGGCACAGGAGAAATCGAGGCGTTCTTTGATGTTGACCGAGTACGACGTGTTGGCAAGAGTTGCTCCCATCTGTTCGGCAATAGACATGAAAAGGTTGTTGAAGACCTCTAGCATTACAGGGTCAGCAGATGTACCCATGGCATGTTGTTTGGGACGTTCTGCGTATCTTTTTAGGATGAGATTGTTGTGCATATCAAGCTCTGCTCGCCAGCCGGTCTCAACGACTATAGTTCCGGTTTTTTCCGCTATTATTGCAGGGCCTGTAATCTGCTGGTTAAGGCTGAGGTTGTCTCGTAAAAAGAGTGGGGCGCTTACTCGTTGACCAGCTGATTCTATGGTGATTGTGTCGTCTTGTTCACTGGGGATTGGTGATAGTGGTGCTAAAAAGGAGGTGTCATTTTCAACGGATTCACTATTGCCGACACCTTCAATAGAAAGAGCTTCGAGGATGATTGTCCTCTCTTTTGCTATAAAGCCAAAGCGTTGTAGATGGGCTTTCTCAAAATTGTCCTGCATGATATCAACGGTGGAGACATTTATTGGCAGGCTGCTATCCGTTCCTTCGTAGCGGATATGGCCCTTTGTGATAATTTCAATCTTGTCATCAGATACCCCCTGGGCGGCAATTTCTTGTTTTATTTCGCGGATAAATGGCAGGCAGTGGCGACTGACGTAGTCAAGAGTCTCCGGTGAGAGGGGCATTTCCAGCTGACTTTCGCGCATGGCCCGAATGTCAGCCAGGCCCATGCCATAGGCGGAGAGGACGCCTGCAAATGGATGGATAAACACCTTTTTCATTCCCAGGGCGTCGGCGACAAGGCAGGCGTGTTGACCGCCAGCTCCACCGAAGCAGTTGAGGGTATACTCGGTGACGTCGTAGCCCCTTTGCACAGATATTTTTTTTATGGCATTGGCCATATTTTCAACGGCAATTCTTAGAAATCCCGTGGCAATCTGTTCTGGCGATTGCGGTTCTTGGCCTGTACTCGTTGCAATCTTTTGGGCGAGGGCCAGAAATTTTTGCAGGACCACGTCAGTATTGAGAGGTTCGTCCCCATTTGGGCCAAAAACTTCAGGGAAATATTTGGGCTGAATTTTGCCAAGCATCACGTTGCAGTCGGTGACGGTAAGTTCACCGCCGCGTCTGTAGCAGGCCGGTCCTGGATTTGCACCCGCAGATTGAGGCCCTACCCGATATCTGCAACCGTCGAAGTTGAGAAGCGAACCGCCGCCAGCTGCAACGGTATGGATGTGCATCATGGGCGCGCGCATACGAATACCGGCAACCATGGTTTCAAAACTTCTCTCGTACTCACCATTGTAGTGGGTGACATCTGTCGAAGTGCCCCCCATGTCAAAGCCGATAAGCTTCGTAACTCCTGCCATTGCAGCGGTTTTCACCATGCCGACTACACCACCGGCAGGGCCTGAAAGGATGGCATCTTTGCCCTGGAAGAGCTTGGCGTTGGTAAGGCCACCGTTTGACTGCATAAACATGAGGTTGGGCCCGGAGTTATCCGTACAGTTGAGTTGCTCTGCGACAAGGTCAATATAACGCCGTAATATTGGAGAGAGGTAGCTGTCTACAACGGTTGTATCACCCCGGGATACAAGCTTCATAAGGGGGCTTACCTTGTGGCTTGTGGAAATCTGGGTAAAACCGATCTCCTTACTGAGTTCTGCGAGCCGTTGTTCGTGATCGGTAAAATGATACCCGTGCATCAAGACGATTGCGATAGCTCGAATTCCACGGTCAAACGCTTGTTGCAGGCCTTGTCTGGCCTTTGTTATTTCTAATTCTTGGATGATCTCCCCTGTTACAGAGAGGCGTTCGTCAATTTCAACGATATCTTCGTAGAGCATTTCCGGAAGGACGATATGGCGGGCAAAGAGGTCTGGTCGGGTTTGGTAGCCGATGCGCAGGGCATCGCCAAAACCGCGGGTGATTGCCAGGAGAGTTCGGTCTCCTTTTCGTTCAAGTAAGGCGTTGGTTGCAACTGTGGTCCCCATTTTTACGGATTCAATAATGGCGCCAGGGATTGCTTCGGTTACAGCAAGACCAAGAAGATCACGGATTCCTTGAACTGCAGCATCTGAATATTTTTCCGGGTTTTCGGAGAGGAGTTTGTGGGTTATGAGCTTCCCTTCTGGGGTTTTCGCCACTACATCGGTAAAGGTTCCCCCCCGATCAATCCAAATTTGCCACTGTGCCATGGATACGTCTCCCTTTGTATAATGTCGTATTTGCATGATTATTCGTGCTGATGAATGAATTACATGACAAAAATGTATTGCATTTTGAAAATATGTCGATAAAATGTCAGTATAAGGAAATAATGGCAAGGATGTATTGAAAAGTCAACGGTCTTGTTTGAATTCCTGGTTTTCTGCAGAACAAATGCAAGGTGTAAGGCCTTTTACGAGAAGAGTATTTTTGCTCAAAGGGCAATTCATAGGTGGGCTTCCAGGCTTGTGGAGAGTAGCTGGAAGGAGTTGTTAAACACAAAAAAGAGGTGGGTTTATGAAGGTAAGAAAACAATTGGTTTTGACATTGATTGCTATAACTGTAGGTCTGGGCATGGGCTGTGTTGCGATGGCAGCAACCTGGGATATGCCAACTCCTTACCCGGATAAAACCTTCCATACGCAGAATATAGCGATTTTTGCTGAAGACGTAAAAGTTGCAACTGCAGGTGGGTTGAAAATTAATATCCACTCCGCTGGATCACTTTTCAAACATCCAGAAATTAAGAATGCGGTGCGTGGTGGGCAGGTGCCCATAGGCGAATTTTTTCTATCACTTCTCTCCAACGAAAATGCAGTTTTTGGTGCAGATTCTCAGCCTTTCCTTGCCACAAATTATGAAGATGCCATGACGTTATGGGAGGCCCAGCGGCCAATCGTTGCGAAACTTCTAGATAAGCAAGGTCTCATGGTGCTTTTCTCTGTTCCGTGGCCACCACAGGGGCTGTATACAAAAAAAGCAATCAACACTGTAGCTGATCTCAAAGGCATGAAATTTAGGGCATATAATGCGACCCTTGAGTTGTTCGCAAATAAAATTGGTGCGGCACCTACTCAGGTTGAGGTTCCTGATGTTGCCCAGGCATTTGCCACAGGTCGGGTGGAGGCAATGATCACCTCTCCGTCTACAGGTGCCAATTCCAAGGCGTGGGATTTTGTAACTCACTACACCAATATCCAGGCTTGGTTACCAAAAAACATTGTTGTCGTGGGTAAGAAAGCCTTTAGAAAACTTGATAAGAAAACCCAGGAGGCCGTGCTTACAGCTGCAAAGGCGGCTGAACTCAGGGGCTGGGAGATGAGTAAGAAAGAGACGGCAGATAAAACAGCTATTCTAAAAGACAATGGTATTTTAGTTGTTACGCCAAGTGAAGAACTTATGTCAGGTCTTAAAGAAATTGGTGCAGAAATGATTGTTGATTGGACAAAATCTGCAGGTCCTGAGGGAGAGGCCTTGCTAGAGGCCTACCACGGCAAATAGGATTGTCGGGCCATCGGTGGGTGGCTCGTTAAAGGTTTATGTAGGGCGAGTTCATCGCTTAGGTGTGTTAATTTCATTGGAGAGTAAATGCGTTACTTGTTGGATGGCCTGTATAAAACGAGTTGCTGGCTGGCGGCGGCTTCTATTGGTGCGATTTGTTTACTGGTCGTTACACAGGTCTTTCTTAATGTTCTTGATCGCCTGAGTACTCTTATACTGGGGAGTGCCATTGGTTTGACCATTCCTTCCTATTCTGATTTTACCGGCTTTTTGCTTGCTGCCGCTTCGTTTATGTCTCTTGCATATACCCTGCGGGAAGGTGCTCATATACGGGTTGTGCTGGTTCTTGGGCATCTGCCGGTAAAGTTACGCAAGTTGGCCGAGGTCTGGTGCGTTTGTTTTGCCTTGTTTATCGCGGGCTATTTTAGCTGGTATACGGCAAAACTCACCTTTGAATCATATAGTTATCACGATCTGTCTTCGGGGATGGTTGCCGTTCCAATCTGGATTCCCCAGTCATTTATGTTGCTGGGTTTGCTGATTCTCTCTATTGCGCTCCTCGATGAATTGGTGACGGTTTTACGCGGGCGGGAGCCGAGTTATGGAGAAAAAGGAGAAAAGTTGCTTGTTAAGGAAAATGGTTCAGCAGGTGGTGTTGATGTGGAAGGGGAGATATAAAAGATGTCTGAAATAATACTTACGCTCATCCTTCTTCTTTTGTTGTTTTCTCTCCTCGCAAGTGGTGTCTGGGTTGCTTTTTCACTGATGGCGGTGGGGATGGCAGCCTTGGCAATGTTTTCAGAAGCCCCCATTGGTGAGGTGATGGCAACCACGGTGTGGGGGGCGAGTAACGGTTGGGCCCTTGCTGCCCTGCCTCTTTTTATATGGATGGGAGAAATTCTGTTTCGCTCCAGGTTGTCCGAGGACATGTTTGCAGGTCTATCACCCTGGCTCACATATTTGCCGGGGAGGCTACTCCATGTAAATATTCTCGGTTGTGGGATATTTGCGGCTGTTTCGGGATCCTCAGCTGCAACAGCAGCCACCATTGGTAAAATGTCTCTGCCAGAGCTTGCCAAGCGTGGCTATCCAGAATCCATGATGCTCGGGACACTTGCGGGCTCGGCAACTTTGGGGCTGCTTATTCCACCGTCTATTATTCTTATTGTCTATGGGGTGGCAACTGAGCAGTCTATTGCGCGGCTTTTTGTGGCGGGGGTGTTGCCCGGTTGTATGCTGGTGACTCTTTTTGTCGGTTATGTCGTTATTTGGTCCCTGTTGCATAAGGACCAAATCCCTGCTGAAGATGAGAATTTGACGCTTGCTGAAAAACTCCATGCCTCAAAAAGGCTCATCCCTGTAATGCTTCTGATATTGGGTGTTATCGGTTCAATATATTCCGGTATCGCTTCGCCTACCGATGCCGCTGCTGTGGGAGTTGTTTTGGCACTCGCGCTGTCCTGGTATACCGGATCTCTAAACAAAAAGAATTTTCTCGACAGCCTCATGGGGGCAACAAAAACATCGTCCATGATTGCTTTTATCCTCGCAGGAGCGGCCTTTTTGACCGTAGCAATGGCGTTTACGGGGATCCCAAAGGTTCTGGCAACGTGGATTGCGGCAATGCACCTTTCGCCCTATGCATTGCTAGCGGCCCTAACCCTATTCTTTATCGTTATGGGGTGCTTTTTAGATGGAATATCAGTAGTTGTACTCACCACTTCAGTGATTATGCCCATGGTGGAACAGGCGGGTATCGATCCTCTTTGGTTCGGTATCTTTGTGGTAATTGTGGTGGAGATGGCGCAGATTACCCCTCCGGTAGGATTTAACCTGTTTGTTATTCAAGGATTGACAGGGGTGGATATCTTAAAGGTTGCCCTTGCTGCTCTGCCGTTTTTTCTGCTACTGCTCGTTGGCCTTGGCTTGATAGTCTTTTTTCCTCAAATAGTAACCCTGCTCCCAGAAATGATGGGAAACTGAGTTTACCCAAGCTTGTTACAACGAGGTTGCGGCCCTAGATGCCTGGTCATAAAGACCAGACATTAAGCGTAACAGAGCGGCTGTTTGGCTCAGGTCCGATCCGTCTTTAATAAGATTCCTATAGGCCGATGTAAGGCATTGTTCCCTGATCTCTCGATATTTACTACAGGCCTCCTGACCTTTGGAGGTGGTCGCGTAGTAAATTTCTTTGCCCTTCTTTTCCCGGTCGACAAGACTGCTTTTGACAAGCTTTTTTAGTGAATAATTTACTGTGTGCTGGTCTTCTACGTGGAGGACGAAGCAGATGTCTACGAGTCGTTTCTGCCTGTTTCTGTGATTTACATTGTGAAGTACGAGGACGTCAAGTGAGCTGAAATCCGCATAGCCTGCTGCGTGCATACAGCGAACCATCCAGCGGGTGAAGGCATGGTGAGCAATGATCATTCCGTATTCGAATTCACTGAGTGGCCATGAATCACTGGAGGCGAGGTGCTCTGAAGAGACGATTGGAGCAAAGGGAGCATTTTCTGGGATGATGGGATCGTTACTCATAATGTTTTTTTTAACGACGTCTTTGTAGGGGTGAGATGGCATTAAATATCAGCTTTTCTGTCATAAAAAGTACTAAAGCTGAAGAGGGTTGTCGTGATGTGTTGTAACAATGGTACCACAAGGCTGCATTTTCATGAACAGTGTATTGTTTTCAGATAGGTATGTATGAGAACATACAACGACCGTTGACATCTGTTTTCTAATAGGAACAACGGACCGCTATTCAGCAAAGGTCCGTTCCATTGGCCACATATTCATTGAGTATGTTGTTGTAATAACCATAGTTTATTATGGTTTGTTACAACAACGTTTGCACCTAGGATCTACTTGATCCCTCTGAAAATGCGGGTTAAGGCAATATCTCCGTTCTCGTTAAGGGACAGGGGCCGGGGGAGTGCCAGGGAGAGCCACATCTACTGGAGAGTAACTTTGTTATCTTCCTTCATGAGCTTGTAGTTGATGGAGTCGATCATAGCCTGCCAACTTGCTTCAATAATGTTCACAGAAACACCGACTGTTCCCCAGTTAGAATCATGGTCTTTACTCTCAATCAGAACTCGAACTCTGGCGTGGGTTCCGTGTTCCCCGGTGAGGACACGTACCTTATAGTCGAGGAGTTCCAGCTCTTCAAGGACGGGATAATAGCCGATGAGAGCCTTGCGCATAGCCGCATCAAGTGCATTTACAGGACCGTCTCCCATGGCGGCTGTATGGACTTCATTACCACCGATGAAAAGGCGGATGGTGGCTTCGGTGAGAGGAGGTTTGTCCATTCGATACTTGTGGTTCGTCACCCTGAAGCTTTCAAACTTGAAATGATTTCTGTGTAAGCCTAAAGCCCTCCGCATGAGCAGTTCAAAACTTGCCTCGGCTCCTTCAAATTGATACCCCTGGTTCTCGAGTTCCTTGAGTTCTGCAATGATGGTGGATAGCACTGGATCGTTGGGCTCAATGTTGAGGTTCCACTCTTTTGCTTTGTGGAGGATATTGGAGCGTCCGCTTTGGTCTGAAATCAAGATGCGTCTGAAATTACCGACCTTGCCGGGTGTGATGTGCTCATAGGTAACTGGGTTCTTTTTGACGGCACTTACATGGATTCCACCCTTGTGGGCAAATGCTGATTCGCCGACATAGGGCTGGTACCGGTTATGGGGGAGGTTGGCCAGTTCGTTGATGAGTCGTGAGGTTGAGTGGAGCCTGTCTACATGCTTTGCCACCTCACAGTTGACCTCAAGTTTAAAGACCAGGGCAGGGATAATGGAGGTGAGGTTGGCGTTACCACAGCGCTCACCAAAACCGTTTATTGTTCCCTGGATCTGGTCGACCTTCGAGTCAGAGACTGCAATAAGAGAGTTTGCCACCGCTGTTTCCGAATCGTTGTGTGCATGGATGCCAATTTTGGCGCTTTTGCCTCGTTCATTAAGGTACGCATGCATCGTATCTATAATGGGGGGCAGTTCGTGGGGTAGGGTGCCGCCATTTGTGTCACAGAGAATAACGGTTTCAGCCCCGCCATCAATAGCTTTGACAAGTGTTTCCAAGGCAAATTCTTTGTTTGCCTTAAAACCATCAAAAAAATGTTCAGCATCGTAAAAAAGATGTTTTACCTGGGGGCGCAGGAAGGCAAGGGTGTCCTCGATAATCTGTAAGTTATCTTCAAGGCGAATATGCAGTGCATCTCTAACGTGGATATCCCAGCTTTTGCCGAAAATGGTGATAACCGGTGTGCTCGCTGCGAGTAGGGCAAGAAGGTTAGGATCTTTGTCCGGGCTATTCTTAAAATGCCTTGTCGAACCAAATGCAGCAAGTTTTGCGTGTTTGAGTGTTACGCTCCTCATCTTGGTGAAATATTCAGCGGAAATGGGGTTAGATCCGGGCCAGCCACCTTCGATAAAGTCGAGGCCCAGTTCGTCGAGAGCAATGGTGATTCGGACCTTGTCGTCAACAGAGAGGTTGAAGTTTTCTGCTTGGGTACCATCGCGAAGCGTTGTGTCGTAGAGTTCAACAGTGTGGGTCATGTTCTTCCTTTAAAGCTGGAGCGTAAAGACTCCGTGGAGAATAAATAAGAATAGACGTTGAATGATTTTCAAAGATACTAAGCCTCATAGGAGGGCTAGATGCCTCGAAGGTCTCTCTACGTTCACTCATTGGTTAGCTTCTCTAGGGGGGGAGATATTTACCGATTGGAGAAGTCCGAGCTAAATATTAAAATAGAACCCCGGATAATAAAAGAGTTAACAAGAAATAGCAAAACCTTAACCCGTATTTTTTTTGAACATTGTATTTTCGCCTAGGTGAATGAATATGGCGGTAAAATTACGGATTATCTCGTTTTAGTAATTGATAATTGGTAATTGTCTCTGCTGACTCGCAGCGAAGCAGGACCGTCAGCCTTGGCTATCTCGTCAAGGCACAACCCCACTTGTCAGTTGAACTGGTCCGGGGAAGGTTGCCCTAGAAATTGGTACTACCAGTTCCTTGGCCGCTCAAAATAACGGTCAAGAACATACCCTGGCCACAGTCCATATCATTGATCGCTAAAAAGTTATAAATATGCTCGCGTCGAATCTGTAAGTATGCGCAACATAAATAGATATGTTGAGGGTAAGAGTTGCTTAGGAAGGGGTTGTGTCTTGATTTAATGTTAGTTTTTGAAGAATAGATACAGAAAAAATATTTTGCCTTTTTCGCTTAGAGATATTTTTTGTTTTAGGTGTGGAGTAGCTGATAATAGGACACAATGTTGGATAAATAGTATCAGACCAGCTTTTTTTCCAGTTTACCGAGGGTAGATTGTTGTGTATGGTGCAGTACCATATTGCTAAGGAAAACCTAGGTGTTGGCTTCACTAGTGCTTGTTATTCTGGGCTTTTTCCTATCCTCGCAAGTTGTATTGACGTTTGGTCGTATTGAAAATAATGAGTTGCACTGTGTATGGTGGTCGGACCTTATTTATCTTGCGAAACGTGCCGCTATTGTTAATTCTTGAATAGTAGAAAATGATGAATCTTAAACCGATAAAACCTAAGCGCATCTCGGACCAAGTCTTTGAGCAGATTCGAGAGTTGATTTATAAGGGCGAATTTAAGCCGGGGCAGCAGATTCTCCCGGAACGTGAGCTCGCCCAATCGATGGCTGTGAGTAGAACCTCTGTGAGAAACGCGATCAATAAACTCGTTACCATGGGGTTATTGGAGCATCGACAGGGGCAGGGAACCTTCGTAAGTTCTCCTGAACGACGTGAGGGGAACCCGTTGGCAGCTGTTATGGCAACCGATGAGGCCACTCTTGATGATCTGTTGGAAGTTCGTATGGGGCTGGAATGTAACGCCGCTATGCTGGCAGCACAAAGGGCGACGGAAACTGACATTATTGCCATTAAGAAAAGTCTTGCGGAGATGGAAGAAGATCTTGCAAACACAGATAAGATTGGCAGTGGCCCGGATGCGGCTTTTCACATGGCTGTGACCTTTTCAACCAAGAATCCGGTTCTGATACATTTGATGAGGAATTTTTACGATTTCCTTTTTGTGGGGATTAAGAAAAATTTAACCCATATGTATTTGGATCGTAATGCCCTGGAAGAGGTTATTGTACATCATAAAGAAATATTTGCCGCCATTGAGCACAGGGCTCCAAAAGACGCATACAATGCAATGCACAACCATATTCGTTTTGTGCAAGACTACTTCCAGAATAGAAATCGTTGAGACTTGGATTCGTGAGTAGTTTCCATCGATGACAATGATTTTAAAACCCCGTTTGCGCATAAGCGCAAACGGGGTTTTTTGTTTCGGGTACTTCCGTAATCTTGTTGAAAACCGTAACTCTCAGGAGAGGTTAGGGGCGTAAGTACTACGAACGTCTATATTGCAAAAAAGAGCAACGATTTTGGTCTTGCCAACAGATACAGATTCTGGCTCACAGAGGGGGCGGTGGCCTTACGCCTCGTTTCCTAGGTTAGAGGATCTTTTTTCCAAAAAGTGACGAAATAAGGTTTACGGCCATCTGGGCAGTACGGTTCTGGATATCCAGTATGGGATTTATTTCCATGATATCGACAGAGTGGATCTTGTTGGTGTCGGAAAGGATCTCCATGATAAGCTGGCCTTCGCGGTAGGTGAGGCCCCCCTGTGATGGGGTTCCTACGCCGGGAGCATCAAGGGGGTCCATAACATCGAGGTCAAGGCTGACATGGATGTTTTCCAGGTTTTTTAAAATATTCAAGGTTTTGCTAAGGATGCCTCGTATCCCCATTTCATCGATATCACGCATGGTGAATACCGTACAGCCCGATTGTTTTATGAGTATCTTTTCTTCGGGATCAAGGTCCCGAATTCCTATCATAATGGTGTTTTCGGGTTTTACCTTGGGCCCCGGTCTACCCACATTTATCAGCTCTTGGGAACCTTGGCCCAGAAGGGTCGCAAGTGCCATACCATGAACATTCTGGGTGTAAGAACTTGCGGGAGTATTGAAATCGCCGTGGGCGTCTATCCAGATCAGGCCCACCTCGCAATTGTGGGTGACACCACCGACGGTACCAATGGAAGCGGAGTGATCTCCTCCTAGAAAGATAGGTATTTCTCCTGCATCAATGGCTGCCCGACCAAGCTCATAGGCTTTCTCACAAGCCTTGCTAATAAGGGGTAGTCGTTTTTCAATGGAGGTGTCGTCCAGGGCGTAACGTCCCGGAATTGTAATATCACCACTGTCTAGACAGGTGTGGCCTAAATCTTCAAGGCATTGTGCCAGGTTTGCATAGCGAACAGCGCTTGGCCCCATGTCAACGCCTCTGTGGTTCTGGCCAAGGTCCATGGGAATGCCTATGATGCGGGTCTTTTTTTGCATTTGGAACCTAATTTTTTAAGTGATTCCACAGGTTGACAATAAAATCCTGTACGTTGGTAAGAATCGCCTGTGCCTGTGCTGATCCTCTATTTGCGAGCTTGTCTGCACTAAACTCAGACATATCTACAACATAAAAGTACACAGGTCGAACAGATCCATCTGGTAGCACTTTGTAACCTGGGGTCATATTGCCAAAGGCGATGGAGTGGAGTTGGGTTGCCATAGTTATGACCGTGGTTGCCTTTCTTGCGTGGGTCCGCATGAGGTCTTGGGAGGTGTATACATTGGCCACGGTTTCAGGGAGTGGTCCGTCGTCACGGATCGAGCCGGCGAGTACGTAAGGGATATGATTTTTTTCACAGGCGTACATGATACCGTTATCGATCTTCATTGAGTCGATGGCCTTTTTTATGGACCCGGCTTTTCTTACCTGGTTGAGGATGTCGAGGTGGTTGTAGTGGCCCATGGGTTGTAGGGTCTGGGTGTAGATGTTTTGGCCAAGGCCGGTGTTGTAGATTGCTGCTTCTATATCATGGGTCGCCAGAGCATTTCCCGCCATGAGCCCGTGGCAGTAGCCGCTTTCGATGAGTCCCTGCATCGCAGCTCGTGAGTCCTTGTCAAATGCCACAGCGGGCCCGAGAACCCAGACAATGTGACCGTGGTCCCGGTCATATTTTAGTATTTCGTAAAGGGCGTCGTAGGAATATGAGAACGGGGTCTCACGGGTGCCTCTTGAGCGAAAAGAGAACTTGTCCTCATTGGTGTTCGCCTGTTCAAAACCAGTGTTGTGTACCAGGACACCTTCCTCGCCGTTCTCTGTGCGGCCGGTTACAACCATGTCACCTTCGTTGAGGTTTCTGGCCTCAACGGCCTCAACTGCAAAATCTTTAACCACAAAGACGGCATCCATGCGGCTCTCTGGTGCGAGTGCCCAATTGTCGTCTTTTACCTTTATGTATTCCGGGTGGTTTGATGTCGCATGGTAGTTGTCTGGAGCAATGCCATCAGCTGGGGCGGCTTTTAGGGTCGCCAGGGGGCTTTTTTGTAGGTGCTCTTTCTTAAAGTTAGGCGCGGTATAGGTAGTCGTAATGTTCATCTATGCCTCAATGTCTCTGGTCAGTGCATGGCAGGTCGACTTGGGTTTGGAAAAAACAATCTATTACCCGCGCACTTATCCCGGTTTACCCGGTCGTTGGCCGGGGTTGAAGTATTGTATCCAATTAGGAGGTATTATAGGAAGTAATAGAAAAAATTCAATGTCTCTTCTTCGTAAGTCTGAGGACTTGACCGCTACTCTGAATGGATATAAAATACATTAATACTCGATATTTCAATTGGTTTCCTTCAATGTGTATAGGGCATTTATGAACCGATCCGCCTATTTGACGACAGGTCTAGCAATCAAGGCATTATCCCGTTTTGCTAAGGCTGATATCGTTATTCACGGCAAAGACAACATCCCTTCCGGACCGACCATTTTTGTGATGAACCATTTCACGCGGGTCGAAACCATCATTTTACCAAATTGTACCTACGAGCTCACGGGTAAACCCGCATATTCTTTGGCTGCATCAGGCCTTTTCAAAGGAGGATTAGAAAAACTTTTTGATCTTGTTGGCGTTATTTCTACTGCTGACCCGCAAAGAGATGAAATCATTATCCAGAGCCTTCTCGCCGAAAATGCCAATTGGATCATTTTTCCTGAAGGAAGCATGGTGAAGAATAAAAAAATTGTGGCTGGTGGTAAATATATGATTTCCCATCCGGATGGGATGCATGAACCCCATACGGGGGCTGCAGCTCTTGCCTTGAGGACGGAACTGTTCCGAAGGCAACTGGCTCAGAAAGAAGTTGAATCTCCAGGGCGGTTAAGCCGGATGCTCGAACTTCTTGGGGTGGAAAACTATGGAGAAGTGGCCCAGGAACAAACGACCATTGTGCCCGTAAATCTTACCTATTACCCTATTCGTGCAGCTGAGAATATAGCTCTTGATATTGTCTCTAAATTGGTCAAAGAGATGCCAGAACGGGTGGTGGAAGAAATTATGGCCGAGGGAACGATGTTTCTTTCCGGGGTTGATCTAGATATACGTTTTGGTAAGCCTATCCAGGTAAGTGAATATCTCAGTGACGGGTGGTTAGATACTGAATTTACCGGTTTTTCGGTGTGCGATGCTATAAAAAAAGAGATGGTAACGGCAGCGTATAGTGTGATGCAGCGCTATATGGATGAAATCTATAGTATGACCACGGTGAACCATGAACATCTCTTCGCTTCTTTTTTACGCCTGTATCCGTTTAAGCGGATCTTGGAGTCGGAGTTTAGACGCAGGGTCTTTTTCGCTGCAACCCTTCTTAGTGATCAAAACAGGGGCACAGATATTTCACTGCACAAGTCCTTGAAGACCGATCAGGCTCATCTGCTCACCGATGATCGGCATAAAAAATATCAGAATTTTTTGCAACTTGCCCTGGAGAAAGGAGTCGTTAAAAAAGACGGTGATTATTTAGTTCGTGACCGGTGCAAACTCTCAGTACCTTTAAGTTTGCACCGAGGGCGGATCATCAATCCCATCGAGGTTATGGCAAATGAGGTCGAGCCGTTGAAAAGTTTACAATTCCTCATAAAATCAATTGCATGGCAGCCAGGGTTTTTTGTGAAGTATTCGGTGGCGCGGTACCTTCTACATAAGGATCAGCAAATATATGATCGTGATTGCAATACCTTTGGTCGACTAGAAGACGGCGAAAACAGCTGTGCTGGCAGGCCTTTTCTGCTGCGGGGTATACGGCGAACAGGTGTGATTTTGGTGCATAGTTATTTATCTTTGCCCAAAGAAGTACAAAATATTGCAAGGGCTCTGCGGAGAAGTGGTTTCTGGGTGTATGCTATACGTTTGCCTGGGCATGGGACTTCCGCAGAAGACCTCGCTGGCAGGAACTATCAAGAATGGATTGAGGCATTGGAAAATGGCTATGTCCTTATGAGCTCTCTTTGTAAAGAGGTTGTGGTGGGCGGTGTTGGTGTTGGTGGAAACCTCAGTCTAGATCTTGCCGCAAGGGTTGGAGATATTAAGGGGGTTTTTGCGATCTGTCCGCCGTTTGCACTGAAAAACTATTCAACCAATTTTATGCCAGGGCGGGATGTCTGGAACAGCTTGTTGAACAAGCTTAGCCGGGGGGAGGCGCAGGACAAATATGTGGAATTTTCCCATGGTAATAGCCTTATTAACTATGTTGAAAATCCGGTGGAGGGTATACGAGAACTTGGTGAGTATTTAGATTCCATAGCAAAAACTTACCAGAAGATCCGTCAACCTGTCTTTATTGTCCAGGCGGATGCCAATCCGGTGGTGGATCCCAAGGGCTCACGCAAGGTTTATAGCAGGGTCGGTTCTGCTGATAAAGAGTTTTGTTTGCTCAGCTCCGATCAACATATATTGATTAATGGTAACGGTGCATCGAAGGTGGTGAACAAAATAGTTTCATTTATAGAAGGATTGTGAAGCAGGGGTAGGTGGATCTTAAAAATTGATAGCGAGGAATGAAAGTGGTTGAGTTAGGTGATGAGTCTATTTGGCTGGAATATTATGATGCGTTTTCTTATTTAGTCCTTGATGCTGTACGGCCGTTGTGTCATCCAAGGAAGTTGTTGCATGCGGGGGGGAGTGATAAGGCCATCGTCCTGGTGCACGGCTTGACGGATTCTCCCTATTCAGTGTCGGCCATCGCCATGTATTTTTATACAGAACTTGGCTACGATGTGTATCTCCCGCTTCTGCAGTGCCATGGTCTAAAGTGCGCAAATGGAATGACTGGCGTTCGCTTCGCAGCCTGGAAGGACAATGTACGGTTTGCCGTTGAGGTTGCAGCGGGCGGAGGGCGCCGTGTCTCCATTGGTGGCTTGTCGACAGGCGGAGGACTTGCGTTTCATTTTGCTGCGGTCGACTCGAAGGTTGATGGTGAGCTCTATCTCTTTTCAGCAGCTTTTGGCCTCTATGGCTGGAAACGTAATCTTTTGACTCCTCTGGTGGAAGGCCTTTTGAAAATGCCATTTATACCCTGGATGACAAGTAGCAGTTCGCTTCTTTCCGATAATCCATATAGGTACAGCAGAGTTCCTGTTATAAGTGCCCGTGAGCTGGTTTATCTGATCGATGAGAATAAACAACTGCTGCAGCACATAGAAGAAGGGAAGGCCTTTGAATCAAGGGTCTTTTCGGTGTGGTCGGAGGTGGATGTGGTAGTGCGCATCGATTTGTTAGAAAAATTTGAAGCCATTCTTGCGCCTGGTAATTTTACTCCCTACGTTATTCCTGATAAAGCGAATGTGGCCCATGCCTGTGTGGTCTTGGCAGAGCCTGTTTATGCGAATGACTGTTCTCCCGGTGATTCTTTTCTAGAGCCAGCCAATCCGCATTACCATTTGATGATGGA
This sequence comes from Desulfotalea sp., assembly GCA_002733995.1. Classification (GTDB taxonomy): domain Bacteria; phylum Desulfobacterota; class Desulfobulbia; order Desulfobulbales; family Desulfocapsaceae; genus Desulforhopalus_A. Next base: position 49,452 of record NVXR01000019.1, read on the forward strand.
CTCCCTCGCACGCTTTGAAAAGCAAGGGAGGCAATAGCTGTGTGAGTTGGTTTGTGCCCGAAGGTAGAGGGGCTTTTGAGGCCTTTGTTAAGGCGTTTTCCCTGTTTGACCCGGTTAGGTTATTTATGTTGAAAAGGATCGCTTTGTTACTGGTGTGGTTGCTCTTTGGGGGGAGTGGTAGCTGTTTTGCCCTTGGTCCGGAAGAGGTTTTGGTCGTAGCGAATAGGGAAATGAAAGGCAGCGTCGCTCTTGCCAGGTATTATATGGAAAAGCGGGCTATCCCTGCTTCTCACCTGCTGACCTTATCTTTGACTCTAGACGAAACAATGCCACGGCTAGAGTATGATGATGTCCTTGTGAAAAGTGTACTGGCATCCCTTGCGGGGTTACAGGCTAAACCGCGTATTGCAGCCATTGTTCTCATCTATGGTGTGCCACTAAAGGTTGCACCGCCTCTGCCTGATTTGAATGTTCTTAGCCGTATTCGTGAACTTCGGGAGCGGCAGAAGGTGTTAAGGAAACAGGGTGACAGTCAAGATCAGGATGAAAAGAGTCACAAAAAGGATGTAAGACAGAGAGTGATACAACTGCTTAACACGAACCAGCGGGCTGCCGTTGATTCAGAGTTGTCTCTTGCTCAGGCGGGAAAGTATGATCTGGATGGGTGGATTAAAAATCCATATTATCTTGGTTTTCAGGGACAGGTTACCGCAATCCGCAAAAATCAGGTGCTGCTCGTCTGTCGCCTGGATGGCCCAGATGTGGAGACTGTGTACCGCATCATTGATGATAGCCTGTGGGCCGAAGAAAAGGGCCTGGAGGGTCGCGCTTATTTTGATGCACGCTGGCCTGAACCAGATGGTCCAGAGGGGCTGAGAGGCTATCGCCGCTATGATGATTCACTGCATAGGGCGGCCGCTATTGCGGCGCAGAGATTGGATGTTGTCTTAGATGCAGGGGAAGACTTGTTTGCCGTAAAGGCCTGTCCCGATGCAGCCCTGTATTGTGGTTGGTATTCTCTTGGCAAGTATATTGATAGTTTCGGCTGGAAGAAAGGGGCCATAGGCTATCATATTGCAAGCAGCGAATGCACCACTTTACGCAGGAAAGAAAGTTCTGTCTGGTGCAAAAGAATGTTGGAAAAAGGAGTTGCCGCAACCATAGGACCGGTTTACGAGCCATATGTGCAAGGCTTTCCTGTCCCCCATCTGTTCTTTCGTAACATTTTAGAGGGATATATGAGTCTTGGAGAGTCGTACCTCGTGGCTCTGCCGTATCTGTCCTGGCAGATGGTGTTGATTGGGGACCCATTGTACCAACCCTTTAAACCTGCAGAGTTGTTCGCAAGCCCCCAAGCTTGATGGAAAATGTGGCTTAGGATGTGTTGTCATACATGAGGTCTATTTCCTTTCCCATGTGTCTTTCTATAGCCTTGCGTTTCATTTTTAGAGTCGGGGTGAGCAGGCCCTCCTCAACGGTCCAGGGGGAGAGGCTCAGGCTGACTTCTTTGATGAAAACAAATCCGGGAAAACTACGTAAAAGGAAATTTATTTTATCCTGAACGGCTCGTCTTACCTGGGGGAACATGAGGGCCGCCGGAGAGGAGGAAACCCCGAGCTGTTCAGCCAAGTTTTCCCAGGAAAATTGGTTGAGCACGCAGATCAAGGTGAGGTATGGACGTCCTTCACCAATGACCATACTGTGCTCAAATAAAGGGTTGAGGCTGATTGCCATCTCTATGTCGTTTGGGGCGACCTTTTCTCCATTACTGAGGACGAGGATCTCTTTAATGCGGCCGGTTATCCGGATATGGCCATCTTCGATGACTGCCTTATCACCTGTATGCAGCCATCCCTCGCTGTCTATAATTTCATCTGTAGCTTTATGGTTGTTCCAATATCCTTGCATTACACAGGGGCCTCTGACCAGTAGTTCATCATTGTCAATAATCTTTACTTCGATATCTGTGAGTGGTCTGCCAACGCCATCGGGGCGGTTGTCTTCAGCTCGGTTGACACAGACCACAGGGCTTGTTTCAGTCAATCCGTAGCCTTGGTAGATTGGAAGTCCCAAACCTATGAAGAATTTTGAGATGTCTTTGGGTAGGGCTGCTCCCCCGGTAATGACGATTCTCAGTTTTCCGCCAAGCTTGTTGCGAACTTTTTGGCCAACCAGTCGATCCAGTATGGGCTGGAAAAGCAATGATATCCGCCAGGATTCTCTTTGTTGTTTATATAAAAAGTGTCTCCAGCCCACATCGATTGCTTGAGTAAAAAGTTGCATTTTTGCCTTCGAGCTTGTGTTAACTTTCATAGTAATGGCGGCATACATTTTCTCGAAAATCCTAGGTACGGCAACCATTACCGTGGGCTGGGTTGTTATGAGGTCTTCTGCAAGGTCGGGGATCGATCTTGCGAAGGTGACACTGGCCCCTGCCATCATTGGCAGGTAGTAGCCGGCGGTTCTTTCAAGCATATGAGAGAGGGGCAAAAATGAGAGGAAAGAATCGTTTGGGTAGATATCCATAGCCAGAAGTCCGGCGTAGCTGTTGGAGAGTATGTTTGAGTGGCTAAGCATCACACCTTTAGGCGGTCCAGTGGTACCGGAGGTGTAAACAATAGTGGCGGTTTCGTTTTTGATAGGAGTGAAGGTTTCCAGATTCATGTCGGTTAGTTGCGGTAACCATTCGTCAAGGCAGACAAGCATGGAGTGTGGTGCCTGGATCTTACAATTGTCGGTGGTGATTATCCTTTGCAGGCTTGTCATCTCTTTAAGTTCGGGGGCGAGGTGCTCAAAGTAGGCACTGCCGGGACATGTGAGGATCTTAGCCTTGGTATCACCTAGTATGTAGGCTATGTTTTTGGGACGATCGTTGGAGTAAAGAGGTACGACAATGAGGCCAAGAGACAGTGCGGCCTGTTCAAAGACAACCCAGAGGATTGAGTTGGGTAGCATGACGGCGACCCTGTCTCCCGTTTGTAGATGTTCTTTTTGCAGAGCTGCTCTCCATCTGCATAAGAGTGTAAACATTTCCTGCCAGCTGGTGGCTTTCCACTGTTGTGTCGTTATGTCAAAATATGTGTAGGCGATCTGTTGTGGCGATTGAGCCACTCTTTGCAGGAAGAGGTTAGATAGAGAAGTACAAGAATCGGGAAGGATATAGTTGGTAGAGCATTTTTTCATCGTTGTGCCTCCTTGCGGTCCGGGTTAGAGAACAACCTAGCTGGAGAGGGTATCTGGACTGTTCGTGTTGGTCGGTGTGCGTAGTGTAAAATTGCTTTTTTGGTAACTATTCAGGTGGCTTTCCTCCATCGGCATGAGCCACTGCCTGTAACCGTTTGTCAGTGCTTTAGCGCCGCTCAATAAGGGCTTTTAAGGCGTACGAATGCTACACGAGAAGACCGCAATGGTCGGAGTTGGATTGCTGCTGAGTAGTTACCTTATTTTAACTATAAGCCCTCAGGTCCCGTCTGCACGAATAATATGTTATTTGTGAGGCATTGTCAGATCGTGGAATTGCGCTTTAACACGCATTTAGCTGCTGTGTCGGCGGTACTTGGCTCTTGGCGATGAGCCACCGTAAGCTATGAATATTGCCTGGGAATCTGGAGCAAAAATGCCACACGAACAGAGCCGCTCGTGGCTAATGTGAGCTGTGTTTTTGAAAAAATGTTGGACTTCAGTTTGCGATTGTCTTTTGTCTATCTGTAAACAGGGCAATGTTCAGGGGAAATAATAGCTGCTTTCTGTTAGGATACTGAGCAGGCGTAGGTTTTGTGGAGAGTGAAAAAACTGTACAGTCAAATGAAATGAATTGCTTGGCTATGGCTTTATTGGACGAGTGTCTCTGTCCCGTAGGGAAAAAGTTTCTATCTGCTGGAATGTAAATCATGGGGTCAAAAATGAAAATTCAAAACATTTGTAAATTGTGTCTTATGGCGATAGTTGGATTTTTTCTATGCTCAAATATTGAGGCAGGTGAGTTGCCTTGGGAGAAAGCATTGCCCTTTGAAAATGCAACTATCCACTACTCTGTGAGCGGTATGGGGCACGGAGAGGAAATCGTATATGTTCGTGATTATGGGAAAGAACAGGCCACTTATCTTGATTCGACAACGAAAATTATGGGGATGGCTGTACGGGAAAGGTCTGTTGAAATTGTGGATGTTGACTTTGTATACTCCTATGACCTACAGGCCCAGGAAGGGACTAAAAATGTTAACCCTCAAAAATATATGGTCAAAGCATATGCGAATTTAACTGCTGAAGAAAAAAATAAAGTCCAGAAAAATGCGATTGAGATGGGCGGGACTCTCGCGGAGGGCATGGGAGGGGTGCTTCAGCAAAATGCCATCGAACTCCTCGGCTTTGGTTGTGATAAAATCGACATGATGGGTGGTGGGGTAATATATTTACTTCATGGAACGGACCTGCCGCTGAAAGCTGAAATGAATATGATGGGTATGAAGACGTCAATTGTCGCCACCTCAATTGACATAGGTGCGGTTGACCCCAAATATTTTATGCATCCAAAAGGGATAGTGGCAATCGTTGACCTAGAAGGTGACGCTATGGCCGAAACTATGGGGGTTCAGATTATAAATGCCTTGAAGGATCCCAAGGCTGCAAAGAAAGGTTTTGCCGCTGCTGTGAATGGTACTCGACTGGAAAGTATGGCAGAAGAAGATAAGCAGAAGCTGGAGCAAGGGGCAGAGTTGCTTAAGGGAATACAGAATATCTTTGGCCAGTAGCTACCCTATGGCCAAGGTAACTTGAGGGGAGACGGGTGAAACATTTTATACTCAGTGCCATAATGTTGTTGGTACTTTCCGCATGTAGCGGCGTTGATGTTCAGACACAGGTTCGCAGTGGTTCTGATACGGCAAAATTTGCCACCTATAGTTGGCTTGAAATCGGAGACACGTCTCTTACTGGGGTGCGGATGCATCGTCCGGATGTCGATGCGTGGGTTAAGGCTTCAGTGGACAGGCAGCTTCTGGCTAAAGGATATACAAAGGTCTCGGGACGCCAGCCCGACATGATAGTTAGCTGGGTTGGGGCAATCGAACAAAAGGTTAAGGTTGAGTCGATCAATCATTTTTATAGCTCATACGGATATGGACCGGTAGCGGCAAGTATGCTCCCTGGGACAAAGGATGATGGGAAGAGAAGAGAATATGAAGAAGGAACCATCCTTCTCAATATACTGGACCCTGAAAGTCATACCATCTTCTGGCGAGGGCGGGGCACAGACCTCCTTTTGCCGGACCTGGATAACGATGAGGTTGCTTTATACATAGGCAGATTGGTCAAAAGCATTCTGAAAACATTTCCTGCAGCGAAAAAGTAATAGAAAAATCCGTTGTAAAAGCATGTACTAACAGTGGGATACCTGTTTATTGAAGAATAGTACGCAAAAGATGAGGCGAAGTTGGTAGAAATCTATTGACAGTATGGGGTGAGCAGTTTATATTGCCCGCCTACGTTGGCTCAGCGGGATTGCAAGTGTTGAGAAAACGAATATTCCTCGGTAGCTCAGTTGGTAGAGCAGGTGGCTGTTAACCACCTTGTCGGCGGTTCGAGTCCGTCTCGGGGAGCCAGTTTATTTCAGGTCTCGATTTTTAAATCGAACCTTTTCCATATAGTCGGGGCGTAGCGCAGCCTGGTTAGCGCGCCTGCCTTGGGAGCAGGAGGCCGTAGGTTCGAATCCTACCGCCCCGACCACGGAACGTAAGGGTTTCAGCTTTTTAGCTGGAACCCTTTTTTCGTTTTTGCAAACTCTTTGCAAACTTTCACATATGATAGATCCTGATTTTAACCTGTGGATGACAGGTTGGAATCCTGTCTGGTGTACCAAAAAATATTAAAGTGTTATCAACACTACTTCTGACCAGAGTAAATGTGCAACCGCTCCAGCAGTAAAATACCTTCCTGGAACACCCTAAGTCCTGAACAGATATCAAACCAAGCAGAAGCCACTTAGAAGCCTCCCATTGAACACCCAAGCTCTATATGAACCTGTGTAGCATCTCCAGCAATTAACTCAGGTCCAGCATTCTAGTCACAAAGGTTCGAGTGTTGCTTGTTCCTCATGTGATGCCAGCCTTTAAGAGATTTTACCAATCTTATAAATTGAGTTCGGTAGGGGGACAAGGAGAGAGGCACCCCGTACCTTGGCATCGGCAAACTCTGTGCAGAATTTCAAAGAAGTCCCATCTCATAGAGACAAGTGATATCCTACCTCAAAACACATACACCCCTTCCTGAGAGCGTTGAATATTGGCCTAGAAATACAAGGTTGACTTGAATTGTATCTCACACCGAGTAGAATCCACCTAGAAGCCTCTATATATATCATCCACTCAGCATCTGAACCTTAGTAGCACTTCCAGCAATGCCCTCAGATCTTCAATTCTGCAACAATCATTGCCGTAAGGCAAATAGAGTGAAGGTCGATATCCCTGCCACAAATGTCTCTTTGAAAACCTATTGAAAGAAATCCCCTCTCTGTGAGGGTAATCGTTTGGTTTTTACTCCATTCAAGTGTAATGTATTTGGTGGCTGTGAAACAACGAGTTTGCTGAGCCAATCTACTGGTGTTCTTGGTTTTGTAGGTCAAAAAATGAGGCAACATTTATTGGGAATAATATGGACTTTGGAAGGACATCGATCAAGGCCCCTAAGATGATGCCATCTTTCTGTATAATACTCAATTCGTGGTGATATACAGATCAGCAGAATAACTTGTTGTATATTGAAACTAAAACATCTTACTAGGAAATTCATGTGAAACTAAGTGAGAAATTCAACTTAAGAAAAACACAGTATGAATTGGATTTTGTAGATATTGACCTAACGAAAGATACTCCACTCTTTATTGATCCCTATTTTCTTGCTCAACGAAATGACCAATGGTCAATAGACGCAAATCGCAGTATTCGAAGTTTCTTCCAACACATCATTAATCTAATAAGGGCAAATTCAATTGATCAGGGGAGGGAACTTTTTGTTCATTTGGGAGAGCCAAATGAGACATGTCTCGGTTTATCCAAAGGGGCGCCACAAGGAAGAGGGGTAGGATCTGGAGATGCCAGTAAAATTTTTAATAGTTTACTTCAAAGCACCGCTGTTAGAACTGGTATTGTAGAAGATATTGAAGACTGTAGGGTTTTAGTTGCTGGAGTAGATAAAGACAAAATATCTGATATGGCAACTAATGTAATCAGAAAGCATTTAATGGAGTACACTCAAAAACAATGTGAACTCTGGGAAATACCACTTCAAAACAATGTTCCTTCTGGGTTCTTCTGGGATAGGCATGAAAGAGAATGGAAAAATAATTATTCTAAAATGCTAATAGTTGATGAAAAGAAAATTCTGTTAACACCCAAGGGAATTGTGTCTTTTGTAAAAGATTATACAGCACAACAATACAAGCAGCACTTTGTTTTAAACTTTTTACAAAACGAACACCTTAGAATGAATTCCGTGTTGGTACAACGCAGAATAAGTCGAAATGGTAGAGAAAGGGTGTTTGTCACAAAAAAGAGTATTTCGGAGTATGAAGAGCCAATGGACAAGGAGTATCTTGCAAGGTTTACTCAGAGTCATCCTGAAATATTTGATAAATTCAAATCTGAAGTCAAAAAAAACTTATCATCTGTTAAAAACTCTGAGATAACAGAGGATAGCTTATCTGATATCATCGATTTTTTAATTTCTGAACTAAGAAATACACCGACAGGCACTACTAATGCTACCAAATACCACAAACTGATTGTTGGTATATTGGAATTAATATTTTATCCAAACTTAACTTCTCCTCAGGTCGAGCGTCAAATTGATCAAGGAAGAAAACGAATTGATATTACTTTCGATAACGCTGCAAGCTCAGGTTTTTTTCATCGCTTGCATTCTGTAAACGAGATTCCTTCACAATTTATTTTTGTTGAGTGTAAAAATTATACTGGTGATGTCACAAATCCAGAACTTGATCAACTCTCTGGTAGATTTTCTCTACACAGTGGTAAAATGGGAATGCTTTTATGCAGAAAAATAGAGGATTTCGATACATTTATACAGAGATGTAGAGACACATACATTGCTGGTCGTGGAGTTGTTATTCCTATTGTAGACAGCGATTTGATAAATATTCTAGAGAATATAAAAAATCGTAATGAAGAAACCGAAGAGCAACTACTATCAGATCGCTTTCGAGATATAGCTTTATCATGAAATATATAAAATATTGCACATCCAGGCATTTAAAACGCTTCACTGCGTTACGCTGGACTCGCCAGTGAGCTTACCGTTACACGGAATTTAAAAAAAATAATTAATAGTTAATTAAAATACCATGGACATAAAAGTACCTTCAGATTTAACATTTTTTAATTCAATAGATTTTTGCAACTATCTAGATGAGATTGAAGAGCATGAGGATTTCGTCTTTGATTTCAGTTCATTAGCAACAGTAGAACCTTTTGGTATGCTTTTGGTAGGTGCTAAAGTTAGACAGTTTATGGAAAGGTTTCCTGAGTCTGGGTATTACGATATAAATTACAAACATCACTCATACGCTGCTAATATGGGGTTCTTTAAAAGTATGTATCAGGATTATGGGCATGAGCTTCATGGTAGCAGAAGCTATGTTCCAATCACCAAGCTAGAAGTCTCAAAGTTTCACAGTGATTCAAGAGACAATAGGGAACATGTTGTTGAGACCGTAGAAAGAGAGGCAGGAAGGCTTTCCCAAGTACTTTCAAATGGTGATTCAGAGCTAAAAAAGACTCTTACCTATTCTCTAAGAGAAATTATAAGAAATAGTGTCGAGCATAGTGAGTCGGATCATGTTTGGCTCGCAGCTCAATTTTGGCCTACTAAGAACAGGGTAGAAGTAGCTATATTAGATGAGGGTATAGGTATAAGGAGAAGCCTACGCAAGAACAAAAAACTAAAAATAAAGTCACAAAAAGATGCTCTTCTTTTATCTCTAGAGCCTGGAATCACGAGAAAAACACCAACGAGATTTGACGAAGACGACCCTTATGCAAATAGCGGGTTTGGTTTATTCATGACTAGCCGCATTTGTAAAGATGGTGGCGATTTTGCTATATGCAGTGGAAAAAGAGTATTGGCTCTAAACAAGAGAGGCAACTACTTTTTTGATTCCTCATTTTCTGGAACTGCTATTAGAATGAGGCTTACAGTATCTAGAATGAGTCAATTAAGTGAAATGCTGGCTAAGCTTATTAAGGAAGGAGAAAGGACATCTCGAAAAAACAAAAAAAATACTATAATAACCGCTTCTAAAGTATCCAGCTTGCTCATAGAAGATGCAGAATAATGTATAACCAGTCATTTTACCATCGCTCCACTAATGATATCCGGATGTCACACCAACCATGCCAGGATGACTGTAGCTGATGATTATGTCCTTATTGGCATAACCCACTAATCTGGTAAACATCCAGCATAGAGCATCCTACTTACACAGGCTCAAGTGTTGTTGTTTCTTCTAAGATCCTTACTATCACTAGTTTTACATCGTTGTGCCTTGGAGTCTTTCTATGCCATCCAATTATAATTTCAATGGGTCATCCGCAACACCAGTAAACACAGGTGATGGTGATTGCTCTATATAGTATGAAGGTGGTGATACCCCTTTGGGCTATTTGCCACCCCTCTCCCTTTCGCTTTCAACTCTGTCTAATTTTGAAAATGAAATATAAATCCAAAAAGAAGGTAAGCGCTCCAGGAACTACACCTAATATAGGTGTAGTTCTCTAGAGATTCAACGACATGTTAAGACTAGACCAAACTGATTCTTGATATTGTTTCAATCTCAGTGGCAGAGAGGCTGCTCGGCAGCAGTTTTCTGTAATCCTCTACATCCTCGGCAAAAGGTAATTTCTCAAAGAGATACCGAAGATATTTGTAAGGCTCAAGCT
>NVXR01000020.1 GCA_002733995.1 Desulfotalea sp.
GCTGGCTTGGACGATGACACCTATCGTGTGCGCATCAAAAAATCGACGCACATTGGCATCTCAGACTACGCTTTGTTCGCCCGCCAACCATTACAAGGCCCGCTTATTGGAACAGGGGAAGACCATACTATCATTCAAGGCCAGAATAGAGTGATCCTTGGTTTCTTTGATAAACATATGAAGAGCAAAAACAATGGCTTCCCCGCTCAGCAAATCGCAGAATTTAACGGTGAAGTCGTTGAGTATGACAATTCCCGTCTAAGCACGTGGTGGAATGCCTTACCAGCTGAAAAACAGGCAGAGTACGAGCTGCGGATACAAGCTGTTAAACGGGGCTACAGCGGCTATTACGCACACAGCTCTAAGCTTTTTGGTGCACAGGCATCATTAGCCAGTACTGAATAAAAACTTGGCGCGTATCATTTTCAGACCATATCATTGATGCGCGCTTATAAAAACCCACAATAAAGACGCAAGAAGCGCGGCCTTAACATTACAGCTCACCATTAGGAATTAAACTAGCAAGGAAATAGTATGTATCTACCTGATTTATTCATCTTTTTATCACTTGCCGGTTTTATCTTGTTCTGGTGGCGTCAGAAAGAAAACGGTCGAGCCCCTCTTATAGGTTTCTTGGGACTATTGTTTGTCTCCTCCATCCTAGCCATAGCGCAATACAGATGGCAGGCTGGTTTGGCCCTAATATCCGGTGTCATATTTCTCATCACTCTAGTCTTGAAAAAACCACCCGCCACACGTCCCTATATTTCCAGTGTTTTATTTACGCTGCTCGCTTTTCTTTCCGCGGGCCTGATCCACTTTTTCCCTATCCATCAACTGCCGGAACCAACAGGCGAATTTAAAGTAGGGACACGAGACTTTGACCTTATAGACCAATCCAGAAAAGGTATTATGCTTGCGGATTCCAGTGAAGGTCGAAAACTTCTTGTAAGAGTATGGTACCCCACCGACGCGCAGGCTGACGACTTTGAGGTAGAAAACTACTTCAGAGAAGACGAGCTAGGCACTACAGCCAAAGGCGTCGGCTCCATGGTTGGCGCTCCTTTTCTATTTCAACATCTAAAATTAGTAAAAACAAACTCTTTAAAAGCGGCTCCTCCCCTAACAACAAAAGGGAAACTACCAACTATATTCTATAGTCATGGCTATACATCTTTTGCGGGTCAAAACACTGTGTTGATGGAAGAATTAGCCAGTTGTCAAGGGCGGAACAAAATCAGGCCATAGGGCGGCGTAAAACTCTACCAGTATGGATATGCTGAGATAATCTAATAAAGGGGCCAATTGGCCCCTTTATTAGATTGGCTTTTTATTTTTACTTCTGTTTGGACTTGCTTTGGTTGAGACGGTAGCTTTCGCCGTTCATCTCAAGGATGTTGACGTGATGGGTCAGGCGGTCGAGCAGCGCGCCGGTGAGCCGGTCAGAGCCGAAGGTCTCGGTCCATTCGTCGAACGGCAGGTTGCTGGTGACCATGGTCGAGCCACACTCATAGCGCTGTGAGAAGACTTCGAACAGCAGCTCAGCCCCGGTTTTGCTGAGCGGTACAAAGCCCAGTTCGTCAATGATTAAGAGCTTGTATTTGGCCAGCTTCTTTTGGAAGCGCAACAGGACCTTTTCGTCTCTGGCCTCCATTAGTTCATGCACCAGGGCGCTGGCCGTGATAAAGCCAACACTCAGCCCCGTTTGACAAGCCGCCAAGCCAAGGCCAAGCGCAATGTGAGTTTTGCCGGTACCACTGGGACCAAGGGCGATGACATTCTCGCGCCGGTCAATATAGTCACATCGGGCCAAGTCCAGCACTTGCATCTTATTAAGGCTGGGGATGGCCTTATAGTCAAAGCTGTCGAGGCTTTTAAGGGCGGGGAACCTGGCCAGCTTAATCCGTCGCTCAATCATCCGCCCCTCGCGGTCTATCAGTTCCAGTTCCGCCAGACGGCTGAGATAACCAAGATGGTCAACGCCCTCTGTGGCGCACAACCGCGCGAGCTTGTCATGTTCTCGTAGGAATGTTGGTAGTCGCAGGCTTTTAAGATGGTGGGTGAGCAATATCTGAGGGGCATCATTCATGATGGTGCTCCCGCTGTTTGCCCCAGCAAGCTCATATAACTGGCAGCAGACGTGGTGCCCACAGTGGCTTTTGGCAGATAAGGATAAATCTCCAGATCAAGCTTGGCGGGGCGGCGCTCAATGCGGCACAGGACAAGATGCTTGATAGCATCAAAGCCAACAGCACCTAGCCTCAGTGCGTCACGGGTGGCCGCCGCCAGGGTATTCATATCTACAATATCCAGCAAGCGCAGGACCTGCACATATTCCCGTTTGCCAGCTTTACCCATGCGCGCCTCCAGCAGACGGCGTAATTTTGTGAGATCTTCAGGCAAGTCCCAACCGTCAAGCGGTGCCGCTTGGTCAAGGCTTGCAATCTTGCGTTCTATCAGCGGCAGGTAATGCAGCGGGTTAAAGATCATATCGTCAGTGTCGTAGGACCGGTCATGGCGGGCGATGATCTCAGCCTTGCAGCCAATGACCACTTCACTGACATAGCCCCTGATCCACACATCACGGTGGCCATAAGCCACTGGGACAGAATAATCATTGCCCTTGTAACGTACCAAGGACTGGCTCGTCACACGACCAACCTGCTTATGGCAAGCATCAAACGGCGTTGCGGGCAATGTTTGCATGACAGCAAGGTCAGCCTTTAAGCGGTCACCAATGCTCGCCTTATGACCGCGCACATTATCCATCTGGCGTGCAAGACACTGCGCTTCCAGATACTCATTGAAAGCATCAAAGCTCGCGAACTGAGGAATAGGCACCATAAAATTACGGCGGGTGTAACCGACCATGCCTTCGACCTTGCCTTTATCATTGCCCTTGCCGGGGCGACCATAACGGTCCTTGATCAGGTAATGGGACAGAAAGCCAGAGAAGGCTTCGGTGCGCTTGCGGATGCCATCAGGCATAATGCGAGCCACCAAACAACGATCATTGTCATAGACAATTGATTGCGGCACCGCGCCAAAGAAAGCAAAGGCATGATTGTGACCGTCGAGCCATGCCTCGGTGACCGCACGCGGATAAGCCCTAACATAACAAGCATCACTATGAGGCAGGTCCAGCACAAAGAAGTAGGCCTTTTGTTGAACACCGCCAAGGATCACTTGTGCTTCGCCGAAGTCAGCCTGACCCTGGCCGGGCGCATGGCTAAGCGGCACAAAAACTTCCTTGTGACGCTGATGATGGCCTCTAACATAGTCCTTGATCGTGGTGTAACCGCCGGTAAAATCATGCTCATCGCGCAGACGCTCAAAAATACGCTTAGACGTATGGCGCTGCTTCTTTGGTACAAGCTTGTCATCTTCAATATAACCATCAATGATAGGGGTGAAACCATCCAGCTTGGGGCGCTTGGTGGCGGCAGTGCGGCGATACCCAGGCGGCACGCTAAACTTTAGCATCTTGGCTACTGTCTCGCGGCTGATACCAAACTGACGCGCTGCCTCCCGCCTGCTCATGCCCTCGCTATGGCAAGCAAGCCGCACTCTTCTATATAAATCCACTGTGTAAATCCCTTGGCCCTCCTCTATATCAGAAGGGCAAAAGTGGCAGAGTTTTACTCCGCCCGCAGCAATACAATATCACCGCCTCAGTGGACTAGTTTTGCACCGCCGTTTACAGTTTTTCTTATGGACTGGCCGTCTCTGGCGTGGTCATGGGAAACCTGTCTAACAGTATGGTGTCTGTATGTGACTCGGCTAATAAGACTGCCTTTTTGTTTGGTTTTGCAAATTTTCAAGGCATTACAGGGCTATTTTAGGGTGGTGCCTGTGCGCATGTTTTAAGTATTTTGTTTCGTTGCTGGCGGATTCCTTAATGATCTTGTAAACTTTTAGCAGCCTGCTCAGGTGACCGACGGGATGGTACTTCTGACCATGTCGAGTGAAAACAAATACACTTTTATGGTATGGAAGCAGTAGGCAGGACCAGCAAGATCATAAGCATTGTCTCTTAGCATTGTAGTTATCCTTTTCCGAATTTTTCAAAAAACCAAGAAGAATACAAGCACCTAAAACACAAACCACGCTGATATAATCAAATAAAAATAGCTAACTTCTAGAAAGCACAACACGCCACAAGCAAAGCTCGTAGCGTGTTGTTATCAAGCTAAGTCGCTCAATACATCGAACAACTCATATGAAATCAATTACTTAACCTCAGCAACAGCTCCTACAGCTTCGATCTTGCCTTTGATTTCTTCAGCGTCTTCTTTACTGGTACCTTCCTTAATTGGAGTAGGTGCGGACTCAACGAGAGCTTTCGCTTCCTTAAGACCTAAACCAGTTATTGCGCGAACTTCTTTAATAACCTTAATCTTTTGGCCACCGATCTCAGTAAGAATAACGTCGAACTCGGTCTTCTCTTCAGCTGGAGCTTCTGCTCCTGCAGCGCCAGCTACAGCAACAGCTACTGGAGCAGCAGCAGAAACACCGAATTTCTCCTCGAATTCTTTGATAAGTTCAGAGAGCTCGAGAACGGACATGTTTGAGATAAAGTCAATTACATCTTCTTTAGTAACAGCCATGGTATATAACCTCTTGTTTTCTAATATTTTTTTCTAAGTAAATCTAATCCCACTGACCCGAGAGTCCATCGGAATAGTAACCATTGAGAAATCCTTGCACAAAAGCGCAAATAGATGAATTTCTAAGGCCTTAATTAATTGTCGCCAGCTTCTTTCTGATCTTTAATGGCTTGCAGTGCGTAAGCAAAAGTACGAGGAACTCCACTGAGAACCTGTACAAGCCCAGTAGGTACTCTGGACCATGTGGAGAGGAGCTGTGCAACCAAGACTTCTTTTGAAGGAAGTTTGGACAATGCAATTAACTCATCTACACCAATTTTCTCGCCATCAAGAGCGACAGAACGAATAACAAATTTCTCATGGGCTTCAGCAAACTTTGTAACAGCTTTTGCTGGTCCAACAGGATCTGAATATCCCATGACAACCGCTGTGGTGCCAGTGAAATCATCACTGAGCGCGGCGTTATCTGTATCTGCAACTGCTCTTTTCAGGAGAGTATTTTTTGCTACGCGGACTTCTGAATCACAATTTTTCAACTCAATACGAATCTGTTGAAATTCAGAAACTTTTAAACCACAATAGTCAGCAACAATTGTTAACTTCGCCCGACTGAACGAATTGTTCAATTCGGAGACGATTGTTACTTTTTCATCACGATTCAAAGCACTCCTCCTAGGTTAAGGTGAAATATTATTCGAAACAGCAGTTACAAGATAAAAGACAAGCAGAGAAAACACTAACTCAGAATTAAATATTTCTGCTCTATATTCGCCTCGGCAGGTCGTGATTACCACGATTAAACGTTAGTACCCGCTGTCTTCGACTACAAACGGGCCTGGATCCAAAGATCCAAGCCCATCTTACAAACTAATTTATTTTACTAATGCCCTGATAGCAATTGGGTCAAGTTTAACGCTAGGTCCCATCGTTGATGATATAACGATAGATCTTAGGTAAATTCCCTTGCTTGATGATGGCTTTAACTGAAATATTTTTTGTACGAAAGTAAATAAGTTTTCGTTCAATTTTTCAGCGCCAAAAGACATCTTGCCAATACCAGCATGAACGATACCAGACTTATCTACTCGGAAATCAACCTTACCAGCTTTGATTTCTCTTACAACGTTACCAACATCCATGGTAACCGTTCCAAGCTTTGCGTTTGGCATTAAGTTACGAGGTCCTAATACTCGACCGATCTTACCAACAACACCCATCATATCTGGGGTCGCGACGGTTTTATCAAATTCGAGCCAGCCACCTTTAATTTTCTCTACCAGATCATCGCCACCAACATAATCAGCTCCAGCCTCTAAGGCTTCTGCTTCTTTAGGTCCTTTAGCGAAAACCAGTACTCTGGTGACTTTTCCTGTTCCGTGGGGCAGCGTTACAGAAGACCGAATCATCTGCTCAGCATGACGTGGATCCACGCCAAGCTTCATTGCGATGTCAAAGGTCTCATCAAATTTTGCGTATGCTGATTTAACAACCAGCTCCACCCCTTTCTGCATTTCAAGAAGAACAGATTTATCTATTTCTTGAATTTTATTTCTATAATTTTTTCCGTGCTTCGGCATGGGTGCCTCCTACTCATGCAGAACCGATAGTTCTGCCAGCAGTATTGAATTTATTAATCTACTACAGTAATCCCTGCGCTTCTTGCGGTACCTTCAATGATACGCATAGCACTCTCAACGTCATATGCGTTAAGATCAGGCATTTTTATTTCTGCAATCTCACGAATTTTTTCGCGACTGATTTCAGCTACACGCTCAAGCTTAGGATTACCAGAACCCTTTTTCAGCCCAGCAGCTTTCAACAGTAATATTGAAGCAGGAGGAGTCTTGGTAATATAACTAAAAGACCGATCCTGATATACTGTGATTACTACAGGTACAATGGTATCACCCATTGATTGAGTTTTCGCATTAAAACCTTTGCAAAACTCCATAATATTCACGCCATGCTGACCGAGTGCCGGTCCAACAGGAGGTGAAGGATTGGCCTTACCTGCAGGTATCTGCAGCTTGATAAAAGCCATTTCTTTTTTTGCCATTGTCTTACTCCAACTATCTTTTATTCATTGTCCCAGGACAGGCTGTGACCAGCCATTCGACCGGGGGTGACATCCAACAACGAAATTAAGTGTTTGCAACCTGTACAAACTCTAGCTCCACTGGTGTTTCACGACCAAAAATAGAAACCATAACCCGAACACGTCCTTTTTCAGGAAAGACCTCATCAACAACACCTTGAAAATTAGCAAAAGGTCCGTCAACCACCCGAACAACCTCACCAATATCAAATACTACTTTAGGTCTTGGCCTCTCAGAACCGTCCTGAATTCTACTAATAATCTTGGCTGCATCTTCATCCGATAACGGTATTGGATCTCTGTCATCGCCAACAAAGCCAACAACTCTTGGCATATTGTCATGAATTGTGTGCCAGGTATGATCATTAAGATCCATACTTACCAGCATATATCCTGGGAAGAATCGCCTAGATGAAGTTTTTCTAGTCCCTTTAACCATCTCTACGACCTGTTCAGTCGGAACAAGAATTTCGCCAAAGGAATCTTCAAGACCATCTTTACGAATACGCTCTTCGAGAGTGGTTTTAACCTTATCTTCAAACCCTGAGTGAACTTGAAGTATGTACCATTGTCTTGCCATTTGCTCTGCTATTTAGAAGTTAAGAAGTGCAATTGCGCCTTAGACCACAAGACACAAAGAACAGTGTACAACCGGTTTACCTTAAGAAAGACGATACGACTTTGCCCAGTACTAGATCTACTGAGCCTAAGTATATCGAAATCACAACAGTCATAACGACAACAACTCCGGTTAAACCGAGAGTCATTTTCTTATCAGGCCAAACAATTTTCAAGAACTCTGTCTTTACTTCACCAACAAAGATTCCTATCTGCTTCGGAGAAAAAATTGATTTCTTTTCCTCAGGCGCATTGTTATTATTTTTTGACTTTCCTTTAGCTGCCATTATCTCGCGATACCTCCAAACCGTTCCACACCTAGAGTAAAAACAAAACCTAAAAGAGCATTTTCTCTTTACAACAACCACAAATGGCAGGCCAGGAGGGACTCGAACCCCCAACATCCGGATTTGGAGTCCGGCGCTCTACCAATTAGAGCTACTGGCCTGCAAGACGAAACTACTTAGTCTCTTTATGTGGTGTATGCACCCTGCAAAACGGGCAATACTTGTTGAACTCCAACTTATTAGGAGTCTGTTTTTTGTTTTTTGTCGTCGTATAGTTACGACGCTTACATGTTCCACATGCAAGAGTTACTATATCTCTCATCAATCTATCCCATATGAGAAATTGCCCTAACCCATAATCGATTAAGGCAATAACAGTTTTCCGATGATTTATTCGACGACTTCGGTAATAACTCCAGCACCGACGGTACGGCCACCTTCACGAATCGCGAATCGAAGTCCTACATCCATTGCGATGGGAGTAATGAGCTCTATTGCGCCAGCGATGTTATCACCAGGCATTACCATCTCAACTCCATCCGCAAGAGTAACAACTCCTGTTACATCAGTTGTTCTGAAGTAGAACTGTGGACGATAACCGTTAAAGAATGGAGTATGACGACCACCCTCATCTTTACCAAGAATATAACACTCTGCATTAAACTTGGTATGAGGAGTAATGGACTTAGGTGCAGCAAGCACCTGGCCACGCTCGATTTCTTCACGCTTAACGCCACGAAGAAGTGCACCGATATTGTCCCCTGCCATACCTTCATCAAGAAGTTTACGGAACATTTCAACACCTGTACAGGTGGTTTTCATGGTATCTTTTACACCAACGATCTCGATCTCGTCACCAACGTGGACAACACCACGCTCAACACGACCGGTTGCAACAGTTCCACGACCAGAGATTGAAAACACATCTTCAATAGGCATGAGGAACGGCTGATCGATGTCACGTACTGGCTCTGGAATATAAGTATCAATTGCTTCCATTAGATCCCAAATACACTTAGCCTTAGCTTCGTCTTCAGGATTCTCAAGCGCCTGCAATGCAGAACCTTGAATGAAAGGAATATCATCACCAGGGAACTCATATTTGTCTAAGAGTTCACGCAATTCCATCTCGACGAGCTCAATGAGCTCTTCGTCGTCGACCATGTCACACTTGTTCAAGAAGACAACAATCGCAGGAACGCCAACCTGACGAGCGAGAAGAATGTGCTCACGAGTCTGAGGCATAGCACCGTCAGTCGCAGCAACAACAAGTATAGCACCATCCATCTGGGCAGCGCCGGTGATCATATTCTTAATATAATCGGCATGACCTGGACAATCCACATGAGCATAGTGACGTTTAATAGTCTCGTACTCTACATGGGCAGTAGCGATGGTGATACCACGCTCTTTTTCCTCAGGCGCCTTATCGATATCACTAAAATCAGTAAATGTAGCCTGACCTTTAATTGACAATACACGTGTGATTGCAGCGGTCAGTGTGGTCTTACCATGGTCAATATGTCCTACAGTACCAACATTGACATGCGGCTTAGTCCTTTCAAATTTTTCCTTTGACATTTCCTTGTCTCCTCAGACCGTTGAAAAGTTTTTTCGAAGATTACTACAGGTGTTCACATGGAGCCCACGACCGGAGTTGAACCGGTGACCTCAGCCTTACCAAGGATGCGCTCTACCAACTGAGCTACGTGGGCAAACTGCTGCAACACAAAATAAAAAATGGAGCGGGAAACGAGACTCGAACTCGCGACCCTCAGCTTGGAAGGCTGATGCTCTACCAATTGAGCTATTCCCGCTCAGATATCATAATCTTCACAAGGTAAAAAAGTTGGTGGAGGGGGGAGGATTCGAACCTCCGAAGGCTGAGCCGACAGATTTACAGTCTGTTCCCTTTGGCCACTCGGGAACCCCTCCTCAAAGAACTGTCTGAAAAAGACAGGGTCTCTTTTACACTTTTTTAAACACCTTGTAAAGTGTTTTTTTTTGGAGCTGGCGATAGGACTTGAACCCACAACAACCTCATTACAAGTGAGGAGCTCTACCAATTGAGCTACGCCAGCTTACAAGACGAGAGAATATACTCATTTGAATTCTTTAACGCAAGACATATTTTCTCGTTTATTCATTTTTCTCACTCTTTTGTCTTCATAAATCAAGCCACTAACTTTTAACATAGTGAGTTGACGTTATTCTACGCAAGTAAGAATAATACATACTATATATAATATAAAAAAGCCCTGTCAAATGACAGGGCTTTTTTAACTCAACGGCTGTTTTTTACAACAAGAAATAATGTTTGTTATTTCTTTACAGCAAAGTCACTATCACGATATTTTTCAAAAGTGTATGCGGTGGTTCTGTAAAGCAAATGAGCAAGTTTTGTATATGGGAGATAGAGAAAGAGCATCATTATTGATACGAGATGCAAAAAGTACACTATATAACCCAAGGTAGGCATCCCTGCCCAACGTAACAGCTCAGCACCTAGACCCGTTGCGCCAACAGCGGTAATCTCCCAAATAATAAACCAATCGTAAAATGTTGGTTGAGTATTGAGTTCAGCCTCGGACTTCTTGCGATTAGACCAGAGTACTGCAATGCCAAAGATCAAGGCTATGGCACTTGCATTGGCAAGTAATTTAAAAGGATCAGTAAGAGGCAGCGGTCCATGAAGAGAAGGCCAGAAAAGACCTAGAACGTCATTTTTTAGAAGCGACCAACAGGTGACGATAAACAAACCAATAAATGCAAGCATCAGAGGCAAATGCCCACGAACCCGATTGAGGTATGTTCCACATTCATTAAAACGCTTATGCTGGACAATCTCAACAAGTGAAGGCCAGACAAAATCAGTGGCAAACTTCAACACAGATGGCCTGTACTCATTATTCATGCCTGCATTCTTCGCCATACTCTTCCACATCTTCGTGATACCCATGACACCTGAAAATAATCCAAGCCCAAGTGACGGCACCATAAACAAGACGATGAAGAAGATATTCTTTGCATACCACCTAAAATCCCAGTGACCAAAAAATTGCTGGTATCCATGCTCTGCGAAAAATTCTTTATTGGGGATTTGCATACCACCCGAAATAAGCCACATTATAAAAATCACGACCACCGGCAGACCAATAAGTATCGGTAAACCCTTGGCGCTTGATGCGAGTTTCGCAAGTGGCTGAGGCCAGCCATAAAAGGTATATGCATAGGAACGAATTGCGCTTAA
The DNA here is from genome assembly GCA_002733995.1 of Desulfotalea sp. Taxonomy (GTDB): domain Bacteria; phylum Desulfobacterota; class Desulfobulbia; order Desulfobulbales; family Desulfocapsaceae; genus Desulforhopalus_A. The sequence goes on from NVXR01000020.1 coordinate 10,858, forward strand.
AACATCGCCAGGCTTTGCTCCACGAGGACAATTGGCGGTGCAGTCTCCACACTGATGGCATAAAAAGATATCAGGATCGGCGACAAGCTTGTCTTTCATTCCCCACCCTGCCCAGATCATTTCTTTTCTTGGAAAGGGTTTACCATCTTTTGAAAGAGGACACATGACAGAACAGGTTGCACACTGATAACATTTTTTCAGTGTATCACCGCCCGCCTCCTTCAAGGTTCGTATAAAATCTAAATCCGGTTGAACATTCATTTCTTCCTCCTGTTCAATTATCAGTATTATAACTTAACTGATCGATAGTGTTAAACCTAAGACCCATCATATGGCCACAGGTATATTACCTGCAGCCACTATTGATAAAAAACAGGTTAGAAGCCTTTAAATGGATTCGGACCCATTTCAACAATTTCGTCTACAAAATCGTTGATAATTTTTGGAATCTTATCGTAATCAGTGATTGCAATCTGATTTGCTACACATCTTTCTGGCTCGAGACCGAGGGTAGAAAGGGTGTCTCCAATATTTTCCATACGCTTATTAGCAATTTCAGAACCCTTTACAAAGTGACACTGATAATCGTCGCCGTATGTACAGCCAAGCAACATAGCGCCGTCCATACCTGCAGAGAGTGCATCTCTGATCCAGGCCATATTCACGGAGCCCAGACAACGAACAGGAATGAAACGAACCATGTGACTGAGGCCCAATCGCTTCATACCAGCCATATCAATCGCTGGATATGCATCATTTTCACAGACAAAGACCACGATTCGTAATCTGTCATCATCATCTTCAGGAACTTCAACCGCCTTAACCATAGAACCGATAAGATCAATATTATAATCTTTGAAACCAATTATACGCTCTGGGCAGGCACCCATGCAAGTACCACAACGACGACATCTGGTTGGATTTGGAAGAGGTGTACCATTATCATCATCATCCAAGGCACCAAACGGACACTCCTCGGTACAACGTTTACACTGGGTACATCTCTGCATGAAGAATTCGGGATAGGTAGCATCACCGGATCGTGGATGAACAGAAACACCACGGTCAGCCGATTCTATACACTGAATAGCCTTAAGTGCTGCTCCGGTTGCATCGTCCACAGCTTCTTCCATGGTCTCAGCTTTTCTCACACCACCACAGGCGTAAACACCGGTTCTTCGCGTTTCGTATGGAAAACAGATAAAGTGAGAATCTGCATAGCCGTCAAACAGATCAAGGTCGTTAAACGCTGGTCCCTGACGATAGGCGAGATTAATAGAGTTCTCATGGAGGGTAACGGGTTCCATACCAGCAGCCAATACAACCATATCAACATCTATGGTGATATCTTCTCCTAGTAAGGTATCTTCAACAGCAACACGCAGACCACCACCATTTTCCTCTACTTGGGTAACGCAACCTTTGGTGAGGAATATGCCATCGTTGTTCTGTGTATTTTTATAAAAGAGCTCCATACTGCCTGGAGTTCTCATATGCTGATACAGAATAAATGCCCTTCCATCGACGTTGTCTTCGCATACATACTGGGCCTGCTTCAGTGCTACCATAGAGGTAACAGAGTTACAGTAAGGAAAATCGTTATCATTGTCCTTGCCGCCTGGACTCTGCACAAAGGCAACAGTGGCAGGAACCTTACCCAGCTTAGATATCTTTTCAAACTCGGCATTGGTTACAACATTAGTGAGTTTTCCATGTCCGAGATGCTCATATTCAGAGACATCGGCGGGTTTCCAACCGGTGGCCAATACCACAGAACCAACCTTGGTCGCCTCTGAATTGATCTCAGTATATTTTTGCAATCCTTCGTTTGGATCTTCTTTTTCGCCCTTGTTGATAAGATCCTGTTCATCTACAGTAACTTTTGCAGGGGCATCCCATTCGGTTTTCGTTCCGGCGGCTTTAAAAGAAATACCAAAGTCTCCTGGAGAACCGGTTATACGAGCGACCTCTGTTGCAGTTTTTACCGTGATTCTTGAATTATTTACAACCTCGGCAACGAGTGCTTGGATTGGATTTTCTTCAAGATCGGTCCATGGAGCTTTTGTTGGAAAAGATTTTCTCCAACCAAGAGCCTTGCCACCAAGATTATCTTCTTTTTCGACCAGGATTACATCATAACCTGCAGCAGCAGATTCCTTTGCAGCAGTAAGTCCTGCAAGTCCGCCACCCATAACAAGAATAATCTTATTGGTAACCTCAAGCTGATACGGTTCAGCGAGTTCGGTCTTTTGAGCTCGGGTGCATGCCATACGCATGTAATCAGCAGCGGCTTCTGCCAAAAATTCTGCAGCTTCTGCATGGGGCTCTTCACCTTCAGCCGGTTTTACTTCAGTCCATATGACCTGCTCACGAAGGTTTGCCCTCACCGTGATTTTATCTTTACCAAAATCAAATTCATTGGCCATAACGCGTGGAGAACAGGCACCAACAACTACAGTGTTTACCCCTTCTTTTACATCAGCCTCTATAAAAGCACGACCTTCAGCACCACAAAGACAATCGTGGACTTTACAGTCCATTGACATTTCGCCGGTTACGACTTCTGATAGCGCCTCAAGGTCGAGCGCGTCACCAATGCCGCATCCAGCACAAATATATGCGCAATAATTCTTATCCATCGTTTTCTACCTCCTGGAAACCTGAATTGCCTTTAAGGCAGCAGCAGTTGAAGATTGAGTACAGGTAACAACATCTGCGGCTTTCTTGGCACAACCAGCTGATATCATTGCTTTGTCAGGTTCAGAAATCACAAAACCGTTGGCATCCATCTGCAAATCGGCAGGTGGTGCCTGCAGAGAAAATGAAGGTTGCATTCCTGTTGCCAAAACAGCCATATCAACTTTTTGCGATATCTTCTCTGCTGTTAGAGCATTTTCGGCTATTACGGTGACACTACCATCAGTGTTTACAGTAATATCAGCAACCTTTCCTTTAATGAACGTTGCATTTTTATCCGCCATTCTTACTGCACGGAACTTCTCATACTTTCCAGGGGTTCTTAGATCTATATAAAAAACATAAATCTTCGCGTCGGGATATTGTTCTCTTACGTATGTCATGTGCTTAAAAGTTGCCATACAACAGACATGGGAACAATATTCGAGGTGATTCTCATCACGCGAACCGGCACATTGAACAAAGGCAATGGACTCAATTTCCTTATTATCACCAGGACGAAGAATCTTGCCGCCAGTCGGACCACTCGGCGCTGCCATTCTCTCCATCATCATATTAGTTACAATGGATTGAGACTTGCCGAAATTGAGATTTTCCATCTTTGTTGCATCATATGGTACCCAGCCAGTGGCCCAGATAATTGACGAAACATTGATAGTACAGGTCACAACCTGCATATCGAGATCAACTGCATTATACTTACACGCGGCCTTAACGGCTTCTGCGCCTGCGGTGCTTAATGCATTTTTGTCGATAACATAACGTCTAGGAAATGCCATCTCGTGGGGAAGGTACGCAGCCTTTGACTTGTTCATGCCAAAGTTAAAATCATTATCTATCTCATCAGTACATGCGGCCGCACAATCTCCACATGCGGTACAGTTACTATTTACATAGCGAGGAGCCGTTTCGAGGGTAACCTCATAATTACCAGGTCCACCCGTCACAGCTTTCACTGTGGTCATTGAGTAGGTCCTGATCCTGCGATTATCTCTTATACGTTTGAAATTGATTTCCAAGCCGCAACTTGGGGGACACATTTTCGGAAAATATTCATTAAGCTGAGCTACACGCCCGCCAAATGTTGCGTTCTTTTCAATAAGAAACACATCATTTCCGACTTCAGCGGTTTCCAGAGCAGCAGTCAACCCGCTGATTCCACCGCCTACGACCAAAACTGCACCAGAGGTGCCTTGCTCGTCAGTCATACCTAACCTCCATAATTACCTAAAATATTGTACTATTGCCTTGCGGACCAAGCGCTTACCCAACAAAAGAGAAGCATTGCAATGACAACTGTTAAACAGATATACAAACCTAACAAAACATGACCTTATTTATTAGCTTATGTAGCCAAGAGATGCAAGCTCTCCTCGGCTACATAAACTAAAACAGCAGATACAAAAAATCTCCAAAAGTCGATGACTTCTGGAGATTTTTATTACATCATATCAAACTAACGACCCTCTAATTACAGCCAAGGTTCGGTCTCGATGATATTAATACACTCAACCTTCTCACACTTCCACTCTTCAGTTTCAGGGTTAAAAGTAGAGTTTACAAAACACTTCCAGTTTTCATCATCTACAGTTGGGAAATCTGATCTGTAGTAAAATCCTGGGTAGCGGGATTCTTTACGGAACTCGATATGACGAATATGAGTCTCTACACACCAGATACGATGGTAGTTTTCCCAACAACGAAGAAGCTCATGAAGATCACCAGCAGCCATCTTCGCAGCATCTTCACGGAGAAGTTGGAGAAGATCCAAACAGATGTTCAGAAGCTTGCCAGAAGTCATGTAGTATGTCGCAACACCACCACCATACTCATCGGTAGCTTTCATGAGACGCATCATGAGACCTGCAGGCTTACAGAAGTTAGGATTAACATCAGCAGCGGTGGAAGCACCTTTGTGCTTCTCATACAGTGCTACTGGTGCATAAATCTCATCTGCGATTTCCTGTGCAGTCTGCTTGAGCTCTGGTTTGAAGTCAGCATTGTCACGACAAAACTTAACCATCTGCTTAGCAGCAATACGACCCTCAGCATGGGCACCGGAGGAGAACTTATGTCCGGAAGCACCAACACCATCACCTGCGGTGAAGAGACCGTCAACAGTGGTCATACGATTGTATCCCCACTTGTACTTATGAGCACGGGAATCGTTATCGACATCAGGAACCCAAGCTTCATCCGGACCAGAAGTCCAGATACCACAACAACCAGAGTGGGATCCAAGCATGTAAGGTTCGGTTGGCATAATCTCAGAACCGATTTTCTCAGGCTCAACGTTCGCACCAGCCCATAGACCGGCCTGACCAACTGACATATCCAAGAAATCTTCCCAAGCTTCAGACTCAAGATGCTTCCAGAATTTTTTCAGCTTTTTCTCATCCATACCAGCTTCGCGACGTTCTTCGATGAAGGCATTAAGAGCAACGTCAGTAGCCATATAAATTGGACCACGACCTTCTTTGAGCTCATTGATCATCAAGTGATTACGCAGACATGTAGGAGTAACAGGAGAAGCACCATAAGGCATGAATTTCTCGAGCTCATCTTTTACTGCATCACTATTTGCGTAGAACTCACCAAGACCATTCTGAACCTTCGCTTTGAAGAGAAGGAACCATGCACCAACAGGACCGTAACCATCTTTAAAACGGGCTGGGGTGAAACGGTTTTCCATCATGGTAAGGGTAGCGCCAACCTGTGCACACATGGTGTAGGTGGAACCTGCATTCCATACTGGATACCATGCACGTCCTTTTCCTTCACCTGTAGAACGTGGACGGAAAATATTAACCGCACCACCACAAGCAACCATTGCAGTTTTGCAACGGAAAACGTGTACTTTGTTCTCACGTGTTGAGAAACCAGCTGCACCAGCAATTTGGTTTGGCTTGTTTTTATCAAGAAGAAGCTTAACGATAAAGATTCTTTCCATGATGTTCTCAGCACCAAGCGCGCTTGCAGCAGGCTCAGCAACGATACACTTGTAAGACTCACCGTTGATCATGATCTGCCATTTACCGGTACGTACTGGAGTTCCACCATCACGCAAGGTTGCTGCAGGCTTAGAACCGTCTTGATTCTCACCATCAGCATCTTTCTTCCAAATAGGGAGACCCCATTCTTCAAAAAGCTTAACAGATTCATCAACGTGACGACCACAATCATAAATAAGATCTTCACGAACTACGCCCATAAGATCGTTACGAACCATCTTAACGTAGTTTTCAATTTTGTTCTCACCAATGTAAGTATTGATAGCAGACAGACCCTGAGCAACTGCACCAGAACGCTCAAGAGAAGCTTTATCAACGAGTACAATTTTAAGATCTTCTGGAGCCCATTTTTTGATTTCAAATGCGGTACCACAAGCTGCCATACCACCACCCACGATGAGCACATCTACATCATGCTCAACTACCTCGGGGTTTACGACGGCGTTTAATTCGCCTTTTGGTTTATTTGGTAATGCCATTTTCAAATCTCCTTAAAAAATAAGATTTTTTTAGTTATAAAGTTTCTAACTTGACTTACTTAGGGGTTGGGAGATTGGACTCGAGCAACAAACATTCATCGTCCAAACTTGCTCCCTTCTCTCCAGCGTAAGCATTGGCAGCACCCTCAGCGGTAGTACGAATAGGGAACTTAAAACGCTTAATATTACCATTACGGAACTTAACGGTCCACATGATGGAATCAGATGATCTCATTGGATGAACCTGACCACCCATAGGAACAAAGTCATCGTATCCACGAACAAAGACTGCGCCTTGCGGACAAATCTTAACACATGAATAACACTCCCAGCATGCATCAGGCTCTTGATTATAAGCCTTCATCTCTTCAACGTTTAAAACCATCAAATCGTTGGGACAAATGTACATGCACGCCGTTTTATCTCCACCCTTGCAGCCATCACATTTGGCAGGATCTACATAACTTGGCATTCAACTACCTCCTCAGTTTTGTATTAACTGTTGTGACCCTGAACCGACAGGGCCCACTTAAACTATTTACCACTAAAAAACATCTTGTTCACATATGCTAAAAACAGCACGCTACAACAAGCAACACTCTTAAAAATATATCTTATCTCACCCACAAACAGCTTTTTTCTGAATGAGCACTCATTTTTTTATCAAGAACTTTTTTTTAATAGGTTGACTGGGAATTGTCAAGAAAATTAATTGGTAGGCCCATTAGGCCTCATTGTAGTTATGACGAACAATAACTTCCCGTGGTTTGGCCCCATCAGCTGGTCCAACGATACCCTCTTTCTCCATGGTTTCAATCATTCTAGCCGCCCGATTATAGCCTACCCGCAGCCGTCTTTGAACCATTGAGATAGACGCCTGGCCGGCCTCTGTCACGATTGTTACAGCTTCATCATAACGTTCATCAAAATCTTTTTCTTCCTCAGCACCAATACTACTCGTTTCTTTTTCAATTTCCTGCATCACCGCTTCATCATAGCTAGAATTACCCTGTTTTTTCCAGAAGTCAACAATATCCGCTGTCTCCTTTTCTGAAATATAGGCGCCGTGGATTCTTTTTATGGCTGAAGTGCCAGGTGCGAGAAACAACATGTCCCCCGCTCCGAGCAGATGTTCCGCTCCTGAGGCGTCCAGGATGGTCCTAGAGTCGATTTTAGAAGATACCTTAAAAGATATACGCGTAGGAAAGTTTGCCTTTATAAGGCCGGTCAGGACGTCTACAGAAGGCCTTTGGGTCGCCAGGATCATATGTATCCCAGCAGCACGTGCCATCTGTGCAAGTCGCGCAATTGCAGCCTCAACATCCTTGGAAGCGACCATCATAAGATCCGCAAGCTCATCGACCACTACAACAATATATGGCAATTTTTCTTCTTGGGTTTGATTGTATGAATCAAAACTTTTCACCTTTGCCTCTTCAAGTAATCGATACCTGCGCTCCATCTCACGGACGGCCCAGTTCAAAGCCCTTGACGCTAGCTTGGGGTCAACAACTACCGGGTGTAACAAATGGGGAATCCCTTCATAGCCCGAGAGTTCGATTCTTTTAGGATCTACCATTAAAAACCTGACTTCCTCTGGGGTTGCGTTATAGAGTATCGAGGCAATAATGGTATTTATGCCAACACTTTTACCGGCTCCAGTGGCCCCAGCAATCAAGAGATGCGGCATTTTGGAAAGGTTTGCCATGGCTAAATTACCCACAACATCAAGACCGAGGGCAATAGATAATTTATGGGAATTTTCCCGGTATTCTTTTGCACCAATAAGCTCACGAATATGGACAATCTGGCGTATTTCGTTCGGTATCTCAATACCGAGTGCAGCCTTACCTGGAACAGAGCCAACAACCCTGACCGACTGTGCCTTTAAGCCAAGAGCCAGATCATCGGCCAGTCCAGCAATCTTATTAATTTTCACACCCGCAGCGGGTGAATATTCATATGTCGTAACCACAGGCCCTGGAGAAATCCCAACTACTTTTCCAGAAACGCCAAAGTTACTCAGCTTCTGTACCAATTCGTCGGAAATCTTGTAATAAACTTCCTTATCTATTTTTTCGTGGACATGATCATCCGTGCTTAAAAGAGAAAGAGGAGGCAGCTTCCAGTCTCCTCTTGCAACGGGCATAGCCGCAAACTGTTCATCTTTTTCACTGGTTTTCTGCGTACGTGCAAGTTCTTTCACAACCGGCACTGCCTTACGTTCAGAGGGCACAGGTTCGGTAACAGGGATCTTTACCTTAGGAGTCCTTTTTTTCCTAGATAGGGGCGATGACTCAGGCTGCTTGTCGAGGCTCTTAGGCATCTTCACGCCTCCCCAGATCTTCTTCACGCCTTGGGCCAATGCTCGTAACAGCTGATATGACGAAAACTGAGCCGCCAACATGAGGGAAAAAATTAAAATCACGAGAAAGACCAATATCGTTCCACCATGACCCACGACGGCATCGAGGAGTACAAATCCTGTTTTCCCAAGAAAACCGCCAGCGCCGAGATATGACGTATCATGGAGAGTAAAGGAGGAAAGCAGTCCGCAACAAGATATAATTGCCCCCGTGAGACCAGCTATGACATGGGGGAGTCGCTGAAAACTGATTTTAGAGCCAAAAAATAGCAATGAAGAAAGAAGAAGAAGGGTTGGTAGCAGGTATGCACCAAAGCCGATAAAGCTAAAAAGGACCTTCGCAATAAGAGTACCAACCTTACCGCTCCAGTTGGCGTCAAGTTTAAAAATATAGGCAAATAAACTCAGATAAATAAAAAGAGACACAGAAATGCCGAAAACAGCGAGAGCTTCCTGTTTTAATCCTGGCTTGGGAGCTTCTGTTTTGGGGGCCATATTGGTTTAACCGTTTCTTGATTTAACATTGAGTGCCCTACTCCGGAAAACCTCTCACAATAAACACCATGAGTATATTTAAAGCTAATAACTAAAAATGTAGAACCAGATAGAGAACACAGAACCACTTGTCCCGATGAGCGGGGTTCCCCGCATTTCTCATGAACATTGTGTTGATTTCAGATAATCAATGGAGAATTAGATACTACTTGTGACATTTTTGCAAAGTGAAAAGCGTACTCTGTCCACCGACCATCGGCCCAGGGTGACGACTCACTTCTACATCTTATTTTTGGCAATAAACATAGTTTACTATAGTTTATTGCCAACGCCTTAAACGCACCACCGGCTGACCAAGAGGAAAAGCATGAACGCTGAACCTTGGCCCCAGATCTAGCCGGAAAGTGTCACAGGCGCAAGAACGGGGCCCCTAGATGTACCTACCGCTTCTGTGCCGTCAAGACTGCATCCAAGATACCATTAATAAACTTCGGAGATTCATCTCCTGCAAATTTTTTGGCAATCTCTACAACCTCATTTATAGCAACTTGCGCTGGTACCTTTTCACAGTAAACGATTTCATACACCGCAATACGCAGCAGATTTCTATCGGTTGCTGCAATACGCGATACGCGCCAATTACTGGCGGCCTTGCTTATCTCAGCATCAATCTCCTCAATTGAGGATGAAATCCCTTTAAGCAGAGCCAGGGCATACGGCCTCGCCTTCTTGTTTACTTGAAAAAGGGTGCAAAAGAGTTCAAATCGCTCTTCAAGGTCATAACCAAAAGATTGGTCATCAGTAAGAGTAAAATCTTCCTGATATAAAAACTGGAGGGTAGCTTCCCTCGATATACGCCGTATCCCCATGGTGTATTAATGTCTCATGTCTGAATTATAAAAATAAAAAGGGGCCAACAGAAGGTATCCCCCTGCCCGACCCCTCAGTCAGTGGCAATTCTTTGAATCCACCCCGGAGGGTGTAATACTAATTAATTCAATGAATCCATCAAATTAGCCATTTCGATTGCCGCAATAGCAACATCACTTCCTTTGTTCCCGGCCTTGGTACCACTTCGCTCAATTGCCTGCTCGATTGTTTCAGTGGTAAGGACACCAAAAAGCACAGGGACGCCGGTATCAAGACTAGCCTGGGCTGTTCCCTTAGATACCTCACTTACAACAACATCAAAATGCGGGGTAGCACCACGGATAACAACACCGAGCACAATTACCGCATTGTATTTTTGTGAACCTGCCAATTTTTTCGCAATGAGTGGTATCTCAAAGGCACCGGGAACACGAACGACATCTATATCACTCGCCAAAGCCCCAGAACGTACGAGACTATCCAGCGCCCCTTCTAAAAGTTTTTCCACTAAAAAGGAGTTAAACCTAGCAACAACTATAGCAAATTTTTTAGCATCTGCATTGAGGTTACCTTCTATATAATTAGCCATTTTTTACACCATGTTTTTAAGAGCCGTAGCCTTACGATTAGCCGTCAACTTCAATAAGATGTCCCATCCGATCCCGTTTGCACATCAGATAATCTTTATTTTCTTCACAGGCAGGCATCTCTAGGGGGATCCGCTCAACAACCTCGATACCATACCCCTCAAGACCAACTATTTTTTTCGGATTATTTGTCAATATAGCCATCTTACTCACACCAAGATCACGCAGTATCTGTGCACCGATTCCGTAATCTCGCAGGTCGCTCTTAAAACCTAGCCGATGATTAGCTTCGACTGTATCAACGCCTTCTTCATCTTGCAGACAGTAAGCTTTGAGCTTATTTACAAGACCAATGCCCCGTCCTTCTTGGCGCATGTATAAGACTATACCACAACCTTTCTCATCAATCATCTTCATGGCCGCATTAAGCTGGTCGCCACAGTCACATCTCGCAGAACCAAAAACATCCCCTGTTAAACACTCGGAGTGAACACGTACCAGAACAGGTTCGTCACCGTTTATTTCACCTTTAACAAGGGCAATATGTTCGAGATTATCTATTGAATTCGTATAAGCAACAGCCCTAAACTCACCCGTCTCTTTGGTTGGTATCCGTGCTACAACCTCTCGTTTTATGAGCATGTCAGCACGCAGACGATAGGCGACAAGATCCGCAATAGTGGCGATTTTAATACCATGTTTTTGGGAAAATATTTCCAAATCCGGCATACGGGCCATGGTGCCATCTTCTTTCATTACTTCACAAATAACACCTGCGGGAAGCATACCTGCGAGTCTTGACAAATCGACAGAGCCCTCGGTTTGCCCGGTACGGACAAGAACACCACCGTCACGCGCCCGAAGAGGAAAGATGTGACCTGGACTTACGAGGTCATCGGACGTTGCACCGGGTGCAATCGCGGCTTGGATGGTTCGTGCTCGATCCGCCGCTGAAATACCCGTGGAGACGCCCGTTTTTGCCTCAATACTAATGGTGAATCCGGTGCCAAAGGGTGAGGTGTTTTTGGGCACCATCATAGGCAATTGCAACTTATCTACAAGATCTCCGCAGAGGGTCAAACAGATAAGACCACGCCCATGGGTTGCCATGAAGTTGACGGCATCTGCATCAACTGACTCTGCAGCCATATAGAGATCACCTTCATTTTCCCGGTCTTCATCGTCAACCAGGATGATCATCTTCCCGGCCTTAATGTCCTCTAATACTTCTTCAATTGAACTCACAGCCATAGTAATTCACACTTGTCTAAAAATTAGTAACATATCCCACTAAAGGGGATTACATAAAACCGTGTTGTGCTAGAAATCCAGCATTCATTGTATCCATAGCATCATCCCCACCACCCTCTTTGGGCGCGAGAAGTTTTTCGACATATTTTCCTATGATATCAACTTCAATATTAACCTTACTACCAATTTTCAATACGCCAAGGGTAGTTATTTTCAGTGTGTGTGGAATAATAGAAACAGAAAAGGTACCACTACCACAACTATTCACCGTCAGACTAACACCATTAATGGTGATTGAGCCTTTCTCAATAATGTACCGACCATACTTCAGCGGTAGAGTGAAGTTGAAAATAGTATAGCCTCCAACCTCTTTTATACCACTCACTAAAGCCATACAATCAACATGACCGGAGACCATATGTCCACCCAATCGATCCGAGAGACGTAAAGCACGCTCAAGGTTGACGAGGGCCCCTGGCCCGGTATTACCCAACGTGGTCCTCGAAACTGTTTCAGGTGAAACGTCTGCAGTAAAATGGCGGCCCCGGAAATTATAGGCAGTAAGGCAAACGCCATTAACCGCTATGGATTCCCCCTCTTCGGGATCAGGGATATCAAAACCGGCCTCCATATCAAAGGTCAATCCTCCACCAACGCTTCTCCTTCCAGTTACCGCGCCAACTCCAGCAATTATCCCCGTAAACATGTACTATTCCTTAACAGCTAACTTAGCTTTCAAGTGCTTCTGCTTTTTCTAAAAACTGAGTAGCCATATTATTGTGTTTGAAATTTTTATGGATCGAGCTAATTGTTCGATACGCATCAGCAGCCTTAGGGTTTTGTCCTAGAACAATATAAATCGAGGCCATTTTCTCTAGGGTTTCTACAGTCCCCTGGGGATCTCTGTTGTCTTGAAAGAGATCTAACATCTCAAGATACAGCTTTATGGCAACACTGTAATTTTCCAACGCCTTATTGGCCGAAGCCATGTTATCCATTACAGATAAAACACTCATGCGATCGTTGGAGTTATCACAGATATCAAAGGCTCGCTGATAGTGGTTCAAAGCACTCTCATACTCTTTACGCTCAAGACAAACATGACCAAGTTGATTGCTTGCATTAGCGATCCCTGGTTCATCTTTTTTCTCTTCAAACCCAACCAGGGCATTATGTAAAGCCACCGCAGCCTGACCATAATTCTGATTTTCGAAGAACTTTTTCCCCTCTTCGTACTCCACCTTCACGGGGTCCGTTTCCTTCTTCTCCTCACTCTTAACCATGGGAGCAATTGAGTCGAGAGATTGTATCGTATTACTGCTCATTTTTTTGTCCTTCATTTATTGTTTGTATCGCGATGACTGCAACCTCAGCAACGGTTGAACTTACCAATGTTCCATCAACACAGTACAAAAACTCTTCTTTATCGTCAGTCAGTTCCATTAGCTGAACCGCCGCCTCTGTCGCCTTTATTCGCCCGAGCAACCGGACCACCTGACCTCGCACCTGAGCCTCAGGATGTTGCAGATAGTGAAAAAGGTTATAAAAAGGTGTTTTTCTGATGATATCCGAGCGGTTGCCTGCAATTTCTGTCAAGCCCCAAAGCACCTGATTTCTCGTGGAGTTATCGCCAATATAGTTATAGAGATAACGTGCAAAAGCACCAAAGATATCAGACCTGAGGGAAATAATATAACCAATCGATTCAACCATTCCCCAAGGAGTAGCAGCTGAATCCGAGCACGCCTCGAAAAGCCTTTGTAACAAGTCCGAAACAGAACCCGGATCCCGTGTGGAAACACGCTGACATACTTTGCCAATCATATAAGCGGTATGCCATCTTTTGCTATCATCAGGATCGTAGAGCAGTCGCTGCATCAAACGCAGGGTTTTCTTATCATCAAGACACAAGCCTACCAACTGATCAATATCGTTCTCTTCTACCAGCTGTTTTACCAGCCGCTTATTAGATTTACGAGGCACATGGCCTTTTTCTGGCGCCGGCTCAATAACTAAAGACATTTCTGCCTTTAGAGAAGGGAGAGCCTCCTGCAGAGCTTCGACCCGCTTGTCTTTGATCCGCGTTGCTATATCCTGAATTTCTGTGTGCAATCTGATAAAATACAAAATTCCGCGTACAGACCGGCCATCCAGGTTTTTCTTGGCAACAACCTGATTCAGGTCTTCATCGTAATTTTCTATCCTGCCAGTAAGATAATCATCATCAGGCAAAAGTTCCCATGCCAAATCAGCATTATCATTACAGGCATACACAAGGGTTTCAACTATTGCAGAACCGACATTGTGCCCTGTTGCATCACAGGTGTAAACAGCTCCGCAGAGACATCGCCCCACAGGGAATTCATTCATCTTTCTTTCTGGGGCATGGGAGGGCTTGCCTACCGTTTGCCCACAGAAAGGGCACCAAGGGCGTACCACACTATGTTGTTTAGCCATTATTCATTCGCTCTAAAATTTACAGGGTACGTTCTTTCTACTGTGCCAATTTTTCCTGCAAACTCTTCGCAAAATTTGGATCAACAGAGTAGCCAAGCTCACGGGCCTTGTCCAGATGAACCTTAGACTCAGCGAATCTTTCACTGAAATACAGAGCCACAGCTAAATTATTTTGGCCTAAAGGTGAATCAGGCTCCAGCTCAAGGCCCTTGGTGGCAGCAGCAACGGCCCTATCGTCATGGCCTTTCATGGTGAGTACAGAGGTGAGATTCATCCAGGCGCTGGCTAACATAGGATCATTCTGAATCGCTTTTTCGTAGGAGGCAATAGCCTTTTCAAGATCGTTGCGTTGCTGCCAGATCAATCCGAGGTTTGCATGGGCCTGGGCACTTTCGTTATTTATAACAAGAGCTTTCTCATTGAGTTCGTGAGCTTTATCAAGGTTACCCTTACCAAAATAGATGGCCCCGAGATTAATCAAGCTCTCGGTGGAATGATCATCAATTTCGATGGCACGTTCAAGCATTTCTATCGCATCTTCAATACGACCAGCCTTCATATAAACAAGTCCAAGATGATGAAAGGCCATCACTGAATTTGGATGTTCTTTACATTTCTTCTCGAGCTCTTCAATAACTTTAGGCAGGTCTTCTTTCAAATTTTCTGACATTGCATCCCTCTATTTAAAAATAACAAAAAAATTATATAATAACTATGATATAACGTATTCAAAACTCGAAGCAACGACACTCATAAGACCCACAAAAGAGGGGACAACTGAGAAACAGTGCCTGTGTTGAGCGCCTACACTATAGACACCTTAGACGTTCTTGCAAGAAGAAAATAATCGGCCCGTTTTCTCAAATCTTGCAGAGAGTCACTCCTGAGCAAGTTGCCCTGAGCATGCCAAACGCAGCTCCAGCGACTGTGTCAGTAAAACTTGCTTTGCTTCGGTTACATCCTTAGCAATTTGCGCGGCAAGTTGCTCAACACCATCGAATTTTATTTCCCCCCGTAAAAACTTTAACAGGTTAATCCGAATAGGCTGACCATAAATATCTTCGTTAAAATCGAAAATATGTGTCTCTGCCACAAGGATATCTTCGCCAAAAGTTGGGTTACAGCCGATGTTGAGAACCCCACCATAACATCGTTCACCATATATCACCTGAACGACATAGACACCATAGTGAGGAACGAGATCTTCCTGGTTGAACTTGAGGTTTGCGGTAGGAAAGCCTATCAACTTACCGCCACGCTGCTTGCCCACCTGAACCGTACCGCGTATCTGATAATTGCGCCCTAGCAGATCACCGGTGGCAGCCATTTCGCCATTTTTCACAAGCTCTCGTATTCGAGTCGAACTGACCAGCTGCTCCCCAGCGTACAGGGCATCCACCACTGTCACAGGAAAACCGAATTCCTCGCCCTGCTTTCTTAAAAAATCGATATTACCGCTTCGCCCCTTGCCAAAAGCATAATCATAACCGACTACAAGTTCTTTGATATGTAGGGTGTCCAGCAAAAAGTCCTGAACAAATATATCAGCCGTTGTCTTGGCAAATTGTTGTGTAAAGGGGATAACAATAAGAACATCAATACCCGCCGCTTCAATTAGCTCAGCCTTCTGCTCGCAGTTTGAAATGAGTTTGATCCCACCAGGAACAAGTACTTGGAGTGGGTGTGGGTTAAATGTTATGGCAATACTGGTCCCATTGTTTTTTTTAGCCTTTGCAACCACCGCCGCAAACAACTGCTGATGACCACAATGGACACCATCAAAATTGCCTATTGTTACGCATGGGTATGGAAATGACTCATTAGTCATTTCCATGTTTCTAAAAATTTTCATGTATCCATTCTGGTTTTTTTTAATCTCAATCACAAGAAAGTCTTGACAAATCATCCCTCAAGAATCATATTCATGCCCGTTGCCGAAGTGGCGGAATTGGTAGACGCGCTAGGTTCAGGGTCTAGTATCTGTATAGATGTAGGAGTTCGACTCTCCTCTTCGGCACCAACAATTTTCAAGGCCTTACCCCATGGACAATGGGATAAGGCCTTTTTTGTGTCCCTCAACTTCCTATCCCTCTTGCTAACCTTTGTTTACAAAAAACAAGCAATAATTTATCTGGCAACAGTACCACGAAATAGTGCACAAATCGTCGCCTGTTTTTTTGAGACCTAAGGGACCCCATCGCCTGGGCAACCGGTGTTGAACTGGAGATGAAAGACCTAGGGTATCAGAATCCGTGAAGAGCCAAGAATACCTCATATGGCCTCACTTTGGGGAAATACCTTAACACCATTTTCCCCCAAAAAGCAATCACCACTCATCCGCCCCAAAAGAGTACAGCCAAATACCCACCAGAGCATGTGGGTATAAGAAACAGTATTACCGTGCAACTCCAACAACTTTCAGGGCGCGACAACGCAGAGATCTCGGGCAGCGAGGACAGATCAAGGTCCCGCGGCCGCCATCGTCTGGCATTATTGTCACCTCTTGTTACCTATAAAAAAGCAATGATGAATTGTTGTTGATAATCTGTTGCAACCATTGAGCCCCCCATATTCGCCTTGAAAGAATAATCTTCAGTTGCAAACTGAAAACCGATCATCCCCCATAAACATCAAAACCAGTGGTTATTTATTCAGCTGTACGGATGTTATTTTCCTCTAACGTACTTAATAGCAGAGCGTGTAAGGGGCATTGTGAGGATGAAGATTGTGGCAAGGTTAATTCCCAGAGTAATTGGCCGCTCCCACATAAAAGACATGGAATCGTCATAGATCATTAATGCCCTTCGTAGATTATCTTCCATCAGTCCACCCAGTATAAAACCCAAAAGCAAAGGTGCCATAGGAAAATTCATCAGCCGTAAAGCCATTGCAGCGATACAAAAGAACACCATCATCTGAATATCAAAATCATTAAACGTTACAAGATAGACACCCATGAGGGAGAAGAATAGAATAACCGGTACCATAATATTTCGCGGTATCGCGAGTAATCTTGCGAAATATGGGATCAGTGGCAAGTTGAGGATGAGAAGAAAAACATTGCCCAGATACATGGACATAATCACCCCCCAAAAAACATCGGGGCGTTCAACAAACATGCGAGGACCAGGCTCTATGCCGTAGGCGATAAGAGCCCCAAGCATGACGGCTGTTGTCCCTGAGCCAGGGATACCAAGGGTGAGTAAGGGGACAAAAGAACCGGTGCTTGCGGCATTATTACCTGTTTCAGGTGCCGCAAGACCACGTAAACTCCCTTTACCGAATTTTTTCTGTTCTTCCTTTGATGCCAGGTTCCTTTCCATGCCATAGGCCATAAAAGAACCAAGAGTTGCACCCGCACCAGGCAAAACCCCTACAAAAAAACCAAGTATGGAAGATCTCAGGATTGTAGGAAGGATGAATTTGAACTCTTTCTTGGTAACCTTCAAACTTTTAAAACCGATCATTTTGGCTTTAAAACTGTCCGAACATGCATCTCGTTTCAAAACGATCGATAATGCTTCGGTAAGGGCAAAGGTTGCCATGGCCAACATAAGAAACTCAATCCCGTCCAGAAGCTCCAAGGAGCCAAAAGTAAAACGCTGGATCCCTGATGTCTGATCCGTGCCAACGGTTGCGAGCATCAGGCCTACAATGACCATTAGTAGAGCCTTGAGCACCCCACCACGCCCTGCAAATGCGGATACCGCAGTGAGCCCCAACAGCATAAGGGCAAAATAATCAGCGGATTGAAAACTGGTGGCCACACTTGCAAGCATTGGAGCAAAAAACATCATCAATATTACCGCAATCGTGCCACCGGAAAAAGATGAATAGGCCGCGATGGCAAGTGCCTTGCCGGGGTATCCCTGTCGAGCCAAGGGATACCCGTCTAGTGCCGTTGCGACCGTTGCCGCCTCTCCCGGGGCATTGATTAAAATTGATGACGTTGAACCACCAAATATCGCTCCATAATATACACCAGAAAGTAAAACCATACCTGTGGTTGGATCAAGACCATAGGTTACAGGTATCATCAGAGCCACAGCCGTGATAGGGCCGAGCCCCGGCAACATACCGATAAAACTGCCGGCAAAGCAGCCCATAAGAACCATGGCAATATTAATTGGGATGAGGGTAGTTGTAATTCCTGTCAGCATCCCACTTATCATTCCTTCCCACATCACAAGACTCCCAATTGGTAAAATAATTCACCCGGAGCAATGTAAACTCCAAGCAGTCCTGACAAGATAAACCAGAGAGTCATCACCAAGAAGACAGCCGAAAAGAACATGCGTTTGATTCGCCGTTCGCCAAGGATAGTGAAACCACCGAGTAGAAAAAAAATGGAAGAGAGGATGAAACCAAGCCACTTCATGATCAATCCGAAGATAAACATGAGTACCACAAGCATAATTGCCGTTGACCAGTCCATCCCCCCCGTGGCCTCTGAAAGACTTTTTTTCCCAGCTGGATCGACTGTTGGCAGGCCAATAATCGTTACGGAGAGTAACACCCCTGCAACCGCTAGAGCATATGGCAAGGTTCGTGCGGTGAACACCTCCTGTTGAGATAGAAATGAAAGTGGTATTTCCGTTGCCAACAATCCATAAGCCAACGAAAAAAGGAGTATAACCAGTGCTCCAACCTTCTCCCTTGCCATTATAAACTCCATTACTCAATCATTGATCATTACGGCTTGGCCCCATGCCAACCGCCCCAAAGCACGTTGATGCTTACTCAAGAAAGCCGAGTTTGCGCATCATGTCGCCAAGGGTCTGTTCCTGATTTTCAAGAAAAGAATAAAATTCATCACCCGACTGATAAAGATTTTGCCAACCGTGCTTTGTGCGAATCTCTTCCCACTCAGGGGTGGCATACATTTTTTTCAGCAGAATTCTGTACTCCTCCGCCTTCTCTTTTGCCAGGTTAGGAACTCCGAAAAATCCACGCCAGTTGGCAAAAACCACATCATAACCAAGTTCCTTTACCGTAGCGACCTCAGGAGCCTGGCTGAGTCTCTTGGCAGAAGTTACTGCCAGGATTCTAACAACGCCTTGCCTTGCAAGCCCCAGCGCTTCACTAAAGCCTGTGGAAAGGATCTGGACATCACCGGACAACAAGCCCGCCATAGCCTTGCCCCCGGCATCATAGGGGATGTATTTAACTTTTAAAGGGTCTTCTCCCGCCGCCTGAAATACCATTGCAGGAACCAGATGATCCATACTACCCCTGACTGAGCCCCCACCAATTTTTACGGATTTTGGATCTTTGTTAAAATCTGCAACCACCTCTTTAAAGCTGGTATATTTAGAATCTTTGGCCACAACGAAAGCTGCGTAATCGGCAATAACCGAAGCAATAGGTGTGAGATCTCTAAACGATTGGGGGAAGACTCCAGTGAGGGAGCGGATGATAATCGGCGTAGAATTCACCAGCAGGGTCCCCTCCTGGCGCTCTGCTGTACTAATCAGATGATTGAGAGCTTTACCGCCACCTCCACCCGACATATTTTCGAACGAAGCCTGCTCTAGGAGCTTTGAGTCAAGCAGGGCCTTGCCTACACCACGAGCCGTACCATCCCAACCTCCACCGGCACCACCAGGAATGAGAAAATGAATTTTCTTTATCTCAGTTGCGCCCAGCGGAGAAACTAGCAGTCCTATTGCAAGAGCACAGGACAAAATTGCAACGCTAATCCGAGTTGATCTACTCTTTCCTCGTCTCATATACACTCTCCATATTTGATTTTAATGGGCGCACATACAGGGAAACATCGGTTGGTTTCTGGTATATACCAAAAACCACAGCTCTGGACATGCACCTTAAAAAAGGCTAAGAAGAAAGGAAGTTAATTTGCTTGTTAGCCAATCCGTGGTTAAAAATACCCCTATCGTATGGCTATATTCGACAACAATTAACTAAATGTAAATATTGGTGATTTTAAGAATTAAAAAACCTTTTTGAACCTTTTATTCATATTGTTCATGTAAGCATTAAAACCTAAAAACCTATTGGACCAGAAGATGGTAAAAAGTGGCAAGTGTTTCTATGGTGGAATGAAGCCCAAAAAACTCAAAACCAAAATGGTTATACTGATATTGGGACTCATTGTGTCCATTGTGGGTGCCGGCGGAATATTTTCGCTGCAACTAATCACCTCAATACTTGAATGCCAGATAGGCAACAGAGCCTTGAACGTCTCCCAGGCCGTAGCCCTCATCCCCGCAGTACACAGGGACTTAGAAAGAGGGGATATCAGCCAGTCATCTATCCAGAGGATTGTAGATAAAATTAGACGCACCACAAAAGCGCAGTTTATTGTGGTTGGAGACCGCGACGGCAAACGATATTCCCATCCGATTCATAATAGAATTGGTCAGTTTATGGTTGGAGGCGACAATGACATGGCTCTTAAGCAGGGCAAATCATACATCTCTAAGGCCACGGGCACTCTGGGCCCCTCAATACGTGGGAAAGTACCTGTTTTTAATGACAATGGTGATATTATTGGTATTGTCTCTGTTGGCTACCTGGTTCAGAATGTCAATTCCTTGATAAGAGGATACCACGCTAAGATAGCTTTCTTTCTTGTGGCTGCGATACTGTTTGGCATAGCGGTTACACTCAAAATCACCAGCGGATTCAAAAAAGCGATATTCGGTTTAGAACCCGAGGGAATTTCGGCTCTTTTGCAGGAACGAACCACAACCCTTGAAACAATTCGAGAAGGGGTGCTAGCCATTGACAAGCAGGGCCTGATAACAACTATTAATCAAGCGGCAATTACCACCTTATGCCTCGGTAATATTGAAAATATTATTGGCCGCCCAGTGTTGGAAATCCTGCCTCAAACTCCGATTATTGATATACTCAAAACAGGAGCGAGTCAACTTGACGAGGAGTTTCTAGTCGGAGACAGTAAAATTATTGCCAACCTAATTCCTGTGATCAATGATGGTATAATAACAGGTGCAGTCTCTAGTTTTCGCAACAAAGATGAGCTTGATATCCTCGCCAAGAAGTTCTCTCAGATCAAAAAATATTCAGAAATACTTAGGGTGCAGACCCATGACTATTCGAATAAACTCTATACAATTTCCGGATTGATTCAACTCGGTGCCTACCAGGAAGCGGTTGATCTGATCGGCAGCGAAACAACCGGCTATCAGGAGCTGATCAACTCTCTGATGACTATTGTTCCCGACCCCATTCTCGCCGGTACAATTCTTGGAAAATATAACAAGTCAAAAGAGCTTAAGGTGAATTTCTCTATCGATCCTGACAGCAGTATGCTTGATGTGCCTGCTGATATTAGCAGGGATAAACTTGTTACCATTATCGGTAATATTCTTGATAATTGTTTTGAAGCAGTACAAGAAAAGGATATTACACAACGACGGGTTACCCTAGCCATGACAGATCTTGGTAATGATCTGATATTTGAATTTGATGATTCAGGCCACGGTATTTCTGAAACAAAAATGGACACCCTATTTTCTAAAGGATTTACCACAAAGAAAAAGAAACAGGGACACGGCATGGGCCTCTTTCTTGTAGAAAAAGCTCTTAACGAATTACAGGGGAGTATCAGTGCAGGCTCTTCGGAACTGGGCGGTGCGGCATTTACGGTAATCATACCTAAACACAGGTAACTCATGGAACCTATCCAAATAGTCATTGTAGAAGATGACGAAAGAATAGCCGAAATTCAACAAATATTTGCAGAAAAAATCAGTGGCGTTACCGTTGCAGGTATCGCCCATACTATCCTTGAAGGAGAAGAGATGCTGCATGTTTTGCAGCCTGATCTAGTACTGTTGGATATCTTTTTCCCCGATGGAAACGGTCTTGAATTACTCTGGAAAATAAGAAGAAACTACAAGGCTACAGATATTGTGCTTATCACTGCAGCCAAGGAAAAGAATATTTTCCAGGAAGCTCTCAGGGGCGGAGTCTTCGACTATATCCTCAAACCTCTCAGCTATAGCCGCTTTCAAAACTCGATCAGCAGGTACATTGAGCACCGTAAAAAATTGCGAGAAATAACCACCATTGATCAACGGGATGTGGATGTCTTTTTACATCAGGAAAAACATGGTTTTGGTCATAAAGAAGAGTTACCCAAAGGTATTGACCCTATAACTCTGCAAAAAGTGACTTCTATTATGGAGTTAATAGACAGTGAGGGCATTAATGCCCAACAGACGGGAGGGAGGCTTGGTGTGAGTCGTACCACCTCAAGGCGATACCTTGAATACCTTGTGGCAACGGGGCTGATAATCGCCGATCTCTGTTATGGCACCCCGGGAAGACCGGAAAGAAAATATTATAAGGTATCATGTCAAACCACCATTTAAGTTCAGAAATCCCTTTGATTATGAGTTACCTTTTCCATCCAGCAAAGGCTTGATTAACAATTCTACAATATCTCCATATACTTGTCGGCGAAAAATAGCGGCACCAAATGGCCACAAAACCGCAGAGACACCGACGGTTAACCACCAGCATAAGCCAAAGTCACCTGGGTGATGTTAAAGACTATACAGAGGCATGTTTGTCCAGTAATTGCAATCGCCTGTAGAGTGTACGGATACCGATTCCTAGCTCTTCTGCCGCAGCTTTTTTACCCTTAACAGACCAACCGTGCCGATCAAGCGTTGAGACAATGGTTACTAACTCAGTGCTACTTACATTAGCTCGTACCTCCGAAGAGGGACCAGCAATCCTTTTCTCTGCAACAATAAATCTCTCGGGCAGACTGTCCATTGTGATGATTTTACCCTCAGCCATATTCACACAATATTCTATAATATTCTGTAGCTCCCTGATATTTCCAGGCCAGTGATGATCCAAGAGAAGCGACAGTATATCGTCTGATATCCCTTCAATATTTTTGCCTAATTTCTGATTACACTCCTTGAGAAATTGATTTGCGAGTATTTCGATATCATCTTTTCTGGTACAAAGAGGTGGGATCTCAATCGGGATGACGTTGAGTCGATAGAAAAGATCAGAACGAAATTTTTTCGTTAGAACCAGTTCTTCGATATCTTGATTGGTCGCAGCAATAATGCGAACGTCAATGGGTACCGGAGCCCCCCCTCCAACCCGTTGCAGCGAATAATCTTGGAGTACGTTAAGAAGTTTAACCTGCAGATGAAGAGGCATTTCGCTAATCTCGTCTAAAAATAGCGTCCCACCTTCTGCCAGTTCAAAACGACCTAATTTACCACCCTTTTGGGCTCCGCTAAAGGCCCCTTCTTCATAGCCAAAGAGTTCACTCTCAAAGAGAGTCTCAGGGATACTTCCACAGTTCACAGACACAAAAGGAGCGTTGCGACGTTTTCCGCTAAAATGGATGGCTTTTGCCAGGAGCCCCTTTCCTGTCCCGGTCTCCCCGGTTATAAGAACTGTTGAAAGTGAGTTGGCTATTTTTTCAGCTTGTTGCCGAATCTTTCTTATACCGTGGCTCTTACCTTTAATACTCTCAAGCGTAATACGGGGCCCTGATATTTTTTTTATCTCGCAATACTTCTGCCGCTTCTTCTCAATACGTATGTAAATGACAGCACCGTCAAATTTGCCGTGTTGGCTAACCGGTACAGAAGAAACATATACTTGAGAATCAACAATACGAACACGGATGTCAACAAGGGGGTGGCCCTCTAGAATCTTATCCACAATTCGTTCTGGGAAAATATGATAGATTGAGCGTGTGTAGAGATCACAAAAAGAAAAGAGTTCAAGGGTCAAGTTGTTACACTGGAGAATCGCTCCGTTATGGTCCACTGTAAAAACAGCGGATCGAGAGAGATCGAGTGTGCATTGCAACATCCTATTATTGGTATCAAATTGCCTTATTTGCTCCTTGTTCTGAACTGCCTCTGTCACCCATTCCGAAAAAGCAGCTACGGCATGGGTATACATTTTGGTCTTTCGGCTGATACGATCGTGGCCTTGTTTGGAAAAAGAGGTAAAGGTTACAACGCCAATCGCAGCTTCACCCAACTTTATACTTTTAAGAATTTCAATAGTTGATGGACAGTGTCCTTTAAACCTGCAACCGAAACAGGCTTCCATGTGACCTGGTTTATTGACCAAGACATTGCCATGATCCATAACTTCTTCTATCGATGGGGCATGTACAGTACTGCCCTTCTGTTTGAGATAGCCATCTGTGCAGGAAACAAGGCAACTTTCAAGGTCAAATACAGCAACATCAACATCAAAAACAGTGGAAACAATCCGTGTCATTCTATTAAGTTCTGTCTCGTATTTCTGCAGCAAAGTCATCGCATAATCTCCAAGAATGTTTTTCTGTTATTCCTTCGAGTGTACAATTATTTAATTATCAAATTTATTGGCTTAACGTATCCACAATGTGTCAACTTGACAAGCGAGGTGACACACCTGACAAAGAATTTTGACAAAAGAGACCTATAAATTTTGCACCTATGAATCCTCTCTTTGTTGCAGAGGAAAAGAGCCACAGATAACACCCTGTAATAACACCCCAAATCACAAACTACCCTGTACCGCAGCACGACGAGCAGTAAAACGGCATGGATCCTGCTCCTACTACACCAATGTAATCTCTCTATATAAATTTATTATCCCCATGGGAACATTTAAGCAACGGAGAACCTTGCACATGATACACAAACAAGACCTGTTAACCCTCGAAGGAAAAGTGGCAATTATTACCGGCGCTGCCTCTGGTATCGGACTTGCCACCGCTCAGTTACTCTCTGCTCACGGGGCAAAAGTTGCTCTTTTTGATGTCAATCCACAGGGGCAGAAAGAAGCGGACAAACTGTGCCTTGAAGGACGCAAAGCAATGTTTTGTACGTGTGATGTTGCTTCAGCCAATAGCGTACAAGAGGCCGTAAAATCGGTGATGAATACCTGGGAAAGGGTTGATATTCTCTTTAATAATGCCGGGGTTACAGTACGGAAAACTGTTGTTGATCTCACAGAAGAGGAATGGGATTTCGTCTTAAATGTTGGCCTAAAGGGTACATTCTTGCTCTCCAAATACGTTGTACCTATCATGGCAGCCCAAGGAGGTGGATCCATCATTAACACAGGTTCGGGTTGGGGATTAAAAGGCGGTGATCTCGCCGCCGCCTACTGCGCAGTAAAAGGTGGGATCGTCAATTTGACCAGGGCAATGGCAATTGACCATGGACCACAGAAGATTCGTGTCAATAGCGTTAATCCGGGCGACACCGACACCTCAATGCTACGAGATGAAGGTGTGCAAACAGGCGCTGTAAACGACTCGGTAAGTGAGAATGAATATTTAGCTGAGTGCGGTACTGATCGTCCTCTTAAACGTATCGGAATGCCAATAGATATAGCCCAGGCGGTGCTCTATCTGGCAAGCGACTTGTCGGGCTGGGTAACTGGAACTGCTCTGGTGGTTGACGGTGGTGGTATTGCCTAGCTGGGAGACGGCCCAGTATGAAATGAGCAGCATCTTCTGAAAAACTTGAATGAGAAAATACCATCACGGAGGAAGTGGTCATGGCAATAAATGGATTCAAAAATCATCCTTATATACCAAATTCGGTGCCTGAGGTTCAGCAGCAGATGCTTGCTGAGTTAGGCCTAGAAAGTCTTGAAGATTTGCACGCAGAGGTTCCGGAGGCTCTCAAACTCAAAGCCAACATGAACTTCCCGAAAGCAATTCCCTCGGAATTTGAATTACGCAAGCATGTTGAAAAACTGCTGGCAAAAAATGACAATTGTGCGGATAACCTTAATTTCCTTGGTGCTGGTTGCTGGCAACATTATGTCCCTGCTATCTGTGACGAGATCAACTCAAGAGGAGAGTTCCTCACCGCCTATGGCGGAGAGATGTACAACGATTTCGGCAGGTTTCAAACCCTCTTTGAGTACCAGAGTATGATGGCAGAACTCCTAGACATGGACGTGGTGAATGTGCCAACCATGGATTGGGCCCAGGCCGCAGCCACCTCTTTACGCATGGCATCCCGAATAACTAATCGCAAAGAATTTCTAGTTCCGGAACTAATGGATCTTGAGAAATTCCTGATTATGAAAAATTATTGTGGACCGGACATCAGCTTAACCAGAGTGAGCTATGACGCCGCCACCGGTCAGCTTGATGTCGATGACTTACAAGCTAAATTATCCCAGAATACGGCGGGCGTCTATTTTGAAAACCCATCCTATCTTGGGTTTATCGAACAGCAGGGTAAAACTATTAGTGACATGGTTCACGCAGTTGGCGGCCTCAGTGTGGTTGGCGTAGACCCAAGCTCTCTTGGAGTATTAACTCCACCCTCCAATTACGGTGCTGATATTGTTTGCGGCGACCTTCAACCACTCGGTATGCACATGAGTTACGGTGGCGGCCAGGCAGGATTCATTGCCACCCGAGATGAAGAAAAGTTTGTGATGGAATTCCCCTCACGACTCTTTGGTATTGTCCCCACCTCCGTTGCAGGTGAATATGGATTTGACGACATTGCCTACGACAGAACATCCTTTGGCCACCACCGGGAACATGGCAAAGAGTATGTTGGCACCCAATCCGCTCTCTGGGGTATAACCGCCGGGGTATATCTTGCCACCATGGGCCCTAAGGGCATGGAAGAACTTGGTCAGACTATTTTACAAAAAAATCAATACGCAATAGCCGAAATCGGCAAGATAAAGGGCGTGAGAAGTTCACGGTTAACATCGCCTGGTTTCAAAGAATTTGTGGTGGATTTTAATGATACGAGAAAATCTGTGGCAGAAATAAACAAAGAATTGCGGGGTGATAACATCTTTGGCGGCAAAGATCTATCCCATGATTTTCCAATCTTCGGTCAGTGTGCACTGTATTGTGTTACGGAGATTCACAGCAAACAAGAAATAGACTGTCTTGTTCAGGCCATCGCCAGGATTGTCTGCTCATAAAATTTTCACCTAACTTTTGCATACACAAGGTTTGAAAAACAGCATGTACTTACAACGATTGCTTTTACAGCTCACATTTCAATAAAGACTGTTTTTCGCATCGAGACGGGCCTTAGGGATTGGTAAGTCCATCCACCTTGTATTGCTACCATGGATTTAAAGTATATTTATACGCTTACAACCTTGGTGGTTCACATCTTCGCTAAACGTGATAATTGCAAAATACAGGTTTCAGGTTAAAAAAGGATAGCTAACATGAAACGTATTGAGAGAAGCGACAAGGTCAGAAATGGTTTTCATCAGGCTAAATGGGATGAGCCAATCATCTTTGAATTGAGCCAAAAAGGGGAAAGAGGCATCCAAGTCCCCCACGCAGAAGAAGAAATTTCTGCCCAAATCGGGGACGGCATATCCGCAATCCCCAGCAACATGAGACGTTTGGTTCCACCCGCACTGCCGGAGATATCCCAGCCCAGAGTGTTGCGCCATTTCATGCGCCTTTCCCAGGAAACTCTGGGAGCAGATGTCAATATTGAAATCGGCCAGGGAACCTGCACGGTAAAATACAGTCCCAAGGTCAACGACGCTTTAGGACGGCTGCCTGGGATGACAGCACTCCATCCCAATCAGGCTGAAGAAACGGTCCAGGGAATCCTTGAGATTATATATAAGACGGATTGTTTCATGCGGGAAATATCCGGACTGGATAACTTTACCTTTCAACCGGGAAGCGGCAGTCAGGGAATCCTGACCATGGCCTCAATTATTGAAAAATATTTTGAGGAAAGAGGAGAAAGTAGCCAACGAAATGAAATAATAACTACTCTTTATTCGCATCCATCAGACTCAGCGGCACCTGCGGTAAAAGGCTATAAAATCATTCATATACCACCTGATGAAAATGGCTACCCTGATTTTGAAGCCTTTAAACTTGCGGTCAGTGAAAAGACAGCGGCCTTTCTTGTCGCCAACCCTGAAGACACAGGAGTGTATAATCTACGTGTGCAAGAATTTACAGCCTTGGTTCACAAACATGGTGGTCTATGTGGATATGATCAGGCAAACGCCAACGGCCTTCTTGGGGTGACTAGAGCCAAAGATGCAGGCTTTGATATGTGCTTTTTCAATCTCCACAAAACATTTTCCACACCCCATGGCTGTGGAGGTCCCGCTTGTGGAGCAACAGGTGTCACCGCTGCACTGACAAAATATCTCCCCGGCCCCCTGGTCGAGCAGCATCAAGATAGATTTATTCTTAACAATAGTAATACCTATGACCCTACAAGCGTTGGAAAAGTGCGTTCATTTCTTGGAGTAGCTCCTGTGATCTTAAAGGCTTATAGCTGGATCATGAGTATGGGTGCAGAAGGACTCTACGAGGTAACTAAGGTAGCGGTGCTTAACAACAACTATATGTACAAGAAACTCATGGAAATAGAATGTGTAGATGCCCCCTATATTAAAGGCAAGCAACGTATTGAGCAGGTCAGGTATACCCTTGAAAAAATGACCAAAGATACCGGAATAACCACGGGTGATATCCAACGTCGAATGATGGATTTTGGCATGCATTACTGGTCCAGTCATCACCCTTTCCATGTGGCAGAACCAATGACTCTTGAACCAACAGAAACACCATCAAAAGAAGATCTCGATGAGTATATTGCGACCCTTACCCAAGTCTTCAAGGAAGCATATGAAAATCCTGATATCATACGCAGTGCACCAAACCGTAGCGTCTGTCACCGGGTTGATGGTTCCGGAGTCGACGATCCCAAGCAGTGGTGCATCACCTGGAGAAGTTATCTCAAAAAAACCCAGGTTAACTAATCCAACTCCATGAAACGCATCGGATTTATAGTTAATCCTATCGCTGGAATGGGAGGTAGGGTAGGTTTGAAGGGTACCGACGGTCTGGCTGCAGAGGCCAGACGCCGGGGTGCCCTACCCCGGGCCCCGACCAAAGGCCAACAGGGGCTCACCCCACTCCAAAATCTCGATTTTGACCTTCAGCTCTTTACCCCGCCAGGCGAAATGGGCGAGGCTGAAGCGAAACGAGAAGGTTTTCTCCCGACGGTGATCAACAGACATACCACTGGTGACACCGCTGCCATTGATACACAATATGCTGCAAAGATGATGCGCCAGCGTGGGGTTGAACTTATTCTCTTTACGGGTGGTGATGGCACGGCAAGAGATATCTATTCGTCTATAGGTGAAACACTTCCTGTAATTGGTATTCCGGCAGGTGTTAAAATCCACTCACCGGTATTTGCCCAAACAGCGGCAAGAGCGGGTGAGCTTGCAAGGCTCTTTCTTGAGGGTCGTCTTCATCATTTTGACTTGGCAGAAGTTCTGGATATTGATGAGGAAGCATACCGTAATGGCCAGGTCAAAACCCGGCTCCACGGTTATTTGAACGTCCCGGTAGAACGTACGCGGATGCAAAATCGTAAATGCGGTTCCCCCCTGAGCGAAAAAGTGTCTCAAAACAGTATCGCCTTCGATGTCATAGACAATATGCAAGAAGGAGTATTGTACCTTGTGGGTCCTGGTTCCACCACAAGACCCATCATGGAGAATCTGCGATTACCCTGTACTCTTCTGGGCATAGATCTGGTCATGAACGGTCTGCTTATCGCAGCTGATGTTAATGAAAAAACAATCCTCGACGTGACAAAGAACAGACAGTTCAAAATCATTGTCACACCTATTGGCGGCCAAGGCTATATTTTTGGTCGCGGCAATCATCAGCTCAGCCACAGAGTATTACAGCGCGCTGGGAAAAAGAATATCATCGTCGTCGCTACCCAACAAAAGCTTATACAACTCCGGGGAGAACCGCTGCTGGTTGACACCGGAGAGGTGTCAGTCGATCAAATGCTTGCAGGATATATCCATGTTACCACAGGCTATAAGCAGCAGATGATCATGAAAGTTCGGTGAGCCCCTAATCTGCAAAACAACATAAAGGAATGAGATGAATAGCGAATCACATGCCCTGACAATTGACAATTTGCATAAAAGTTTTGGTGATCTTGAGGTACTAAATGGGACCTGTATGTGTGCGGATAAAGGAGATGTAATCTCTATCCTCGGCAGTAGTGGTTCCGGCAAGAGCACTCTGCTCAGATGCATTAACCTCCTTGAAATCCCCCAACAGGGAGACGTTTATATTAATGATGAGCTGATAAAAATGAAAGGTGAAGGGAGCAAACGTAAAGCTGCCGACCAACGACAGGTGGAACGAATTAGAAGCCGCCTCAGTATGGTCTTCCAGAGTTTCAATCTCTGGACCCATATGACGGTACTAGAAAATATTATGGAGGGTCCTGTCCAGGTTTTAAATGTGCAAAAAGATGACGCCAAAGAGAGGGCAATGGCCTACCTCGAAAAGGTTGGCCTAGCAGACAAGTACGCCTGTTACCCAAGCCAGCTTTCTGGTGGTCAGATGCAACGGGTCGCCATAGCAAGAGCCCTGGCAATGGAACCGGATATCTTGCTCTTTGACGAACCTACGTCAGCCCTTGACCCCGAACTGGTGAACGAGGTGTTACAGGTGATAGAGTTGCTGGCAGCGGAGGGTCGAACTATGCTCATAGTTACCCATGAAATGGAGTTTGCCCGCCAGGTATCTTCGGAAATAATATTTCTCAATGAGGGTGTAATTGAAATAAGCGGATCGCCTGAAGAGGTGTTCAATAACAAATCGTCCGA
This sequence comes from Desulfotalea sp., assembly GCA_002733995.1. Lineage (GTDB taxonomy): Bacteria > Desulfobacterota > Desulfobulbia > Desulfobulbales > Desulfocapsaceae > Desulforhopalus_A. The sequence goes on from NVXR01000020.1 coordinate 41,720, forward strand.
GAAATTTTCAAACTTTTTTGCCCAAGGCCGCACCACCCAATAGACAACAAATTCTAAGGACAAAGTCCAACTATTACATTTAACAAAAAATGAGGTTTTAGCACCTGGCGGCAAAAGCGAATACGCCCTTTTGTTACTAGGTAAAAGAAGAGAAACTACCAAATATATTTCAACAGGGAGAATGAGATGAGAAAGATTATCTGTATCTTAATTGTGGTTGGCCTAGGCGCTATTTTCAGTTCCGCGTCTGCACAAAATGTTGTCCGAATTGCCAATGAGACAGCAACACCACCATTTAATTTTGTCGATGGTGATGGTAACATCAAGGGATTTGATGTTGATATTGCAGCGGCTCTCTGTGCTGAATTAGGGGTGAAAAAGGTAGATATCATCCAGGATTGGGATGGAATGATTCCAGGTCTCATCGCTAAAAAATTCGACGCTATCATCTCTGATATGTCTATCACCGACAAGAGGCTAAAGGTCGTTAATTTTTCTCAATCCTATTATGACGAACAAGGATTATTTCTTACCCTCAAGGGCAAGACCATTGATTTTTCTGTTGAAGGAATGAAAGGCAAAAAAATTGCGGTGCAAAGAGCGACTACTTTCGCCAACTATATTAAAGGCATTTACGGTTCTTCTGTTGACATTAAATATTACGAGACCCCTGCCTCTCAAATACTCGACCTGTTTTCTGGAAGGGTTGATCTCATTCTCGCATCCGATGTGTTTGTCCATAAAACAATTGAATCTGAAGATGGGGCAAAACTTGAAATCGTCGGCTCTCCTGTAATTGATAGTAAGTATATTGGAGATGGTGTCGGCATTGCCGTTAGAAAACAGGACACAGAACTCCTCAAAAGTTTTAACAAAGCTCTCGATACCATCAAATCTAATGGTACCTACGATAAAATTTACGACAAATGGTTTATGTAGTCTCGGCGCCCATCCACCGACGCAGCTTGTCTGAATTGAGCGGCAAGACGACCAATCAGACAAGCTCGCTACATCCATAACAGCGCAAAAGAGTACCTTGCAAGAATCGAGTTATTGCCAATATAACTTAATCAAAAAGGTCTTTTTGCACTATGAACGGCTGTGCTAACGTACAATTATCCTAAACGAGAAGAGGTTAGCGTGTTTGACTTATACGGCTTTGGCGGGGCAATGGCCCTTGGAACCTGGGGTACCATCAAAATAATGGTATCCGCCTTGGGCATAGGACTTGCCACCGGAATGTTCGGGGCTTGGGCAAAGCTCTCCGGTATTCGCCCTTTCGTCTGGTTTACAGAGTTGTGGACCCTTGTGATCCGGGGAGTACCTGAGCTCATTCTTATCCTCTTCGTTTATTTCGGTGGGAGTATCGTTCTTGGTAATATTGCTTCGTTTTTTGGCTACGATATCTATATAGAGATTAATCCTCTCTTTGCAGCGGTTGCCACCCTTGGCGTTGTATTCGGGGCATACGCGACGGATATCTTTCGCGTTTCAATACTTGCAGTCCCCAAAGGGGAAATAGAAGCGGCCCAAGCTATCGGTATGAAGAAAACAACGGTACTTCGGCGGATTCTCATTCCTCAAATATGGCGATACGCCCTACCTGGCCTCGGTAATCTCTTTATGATTCTGCAAAAAGACACCGCCTTAGTTTCCGTCATTGGTCTCAATGAATTGATGCGAAATACCTCACAAGCGGTGGCCTTTACAAAAAAACCATTTGTTTTTTATATTGCTGCATCGTTGATTTATCTCGCCATTACCACCATAACAACATGTATCCTGCAAGTTCTTGAAAAAAGGGCTAATCGTGGGGTTGGGAGAGCTTTGTAATGAATCTTCAGATAGTCATGGAATACACTCCTGAAATACTGGCCGGTGTTGTTGTCACCATGAAACTTGTTGTGGTCACGATGGTTCTCGGACTGTTGCTCGCAGTTCCTCTTGCCCTATGCCGCAATGCTAAATCCAAGTGGCTAAGTATTCCGGCCTATGCATATATCTATTTTTTTCGTGGCACACCACTCTTGGTGCAGCTCTTTATTATTTATTACGGATTTTCTCAATTTGAAAGTATTCGCCAAAGCTTCCTCTGGACATTCCTATCAGAATCCTACTGGTGCTCAATACTTGCCTTTACCCTTAATACCGCCGCCTACACCGCTGAAATCCTCCGAGGTGCCATAAAGTCAGTTCCCCAAGGCCAGATTGAAGCCGCCCTATCAGTTGGCATGTCACCAATTAAACTCTATACCAGAATCATCTCTCCCCAGGCTGCTCTCATCGCCCTTCCCGGATACTGCAACGAAAGTGTGCTTATGATGAAAGGGACTTCCCTTGCCAGCACAGTTGCTCTCTTAGAGATCACAGGTATTACAAGAAATCTCATAGCCGAAACATTCATGCCACTGGAACTCTTCTTTCTTGCAGGGGTGATTTACATGATCATCTCCACAATAATGATCGGGGGATTTAAACTTTTAGAAGCAAGTCTTAGTCGTTTTAGAGTGGAGATATGAGAGGCGGTATCCGCAGACCACAAAAGTGCTTCTCTTTACGGATCTACACCGTCTGAAAAGGGAAGCAAAAAGGTAAATATTGCCCCGCATGGCTCATTCTGCTCTGCCCACACCCTACCATTATGATCTTCAATTATACGTTTACAGATAGCCAGACCAAGCCCCACCCCTCCTCCTGGTTGTTTCTTGTTCTCTCCCTGTACGAATTTATCAAAAACTAGTTCGAGTTCCTCCTCCGCAATGCCAATTCCTTGGTCGATAATTCTGACCTTCCATGCGGGGAGCATAGTCCCATCAATATTGATATGATCTGTACCAATATCGATATAGATATCCTGACCTGGTGCTGAAAATTTAATGGCATTAGAAAGAAGATTTCTAAGTACCTGGAAAATCCGTATCTGATTATAATTTGACAATAATGAAAAGAGTGGCTGCTGATAAATTAGGGTAATATTACGCTCATCCATCATCGCCCTAAACTCAGAAACGATTTGTCCCACATCTTCACCAAGATCATACTCCTGAAAATCTGTACAGGCCGGCAGTGCTTCCAATGTACTGAGGTCAAGTAAATCATTGAGTAACTCTAGCAGCAGATCTCCACTTGTGACTATCATTTTAAAATACGACTCAAGTTTTTCCCAGTCTTTCACGCTTGCTCGTTTTTCACCGAGTCGAGCAAAACAAAGAATTGAATGCATAGGGGTTCTTAATTCGTGGGACATTGAAGCAAGAAATTCAGATTTTGCCTCGTTGGCAAGCTGCGCAGTCTGGAGCGTTTTCTGCAATGTGGAAACATCTGTGCAGATACCTGCAGTGGCATAAATAGTATGGTCACTATTTTTTAACGGAAATTTATGAACAAGGAGATTACGTTCGTACCCCCCAAGCTGAAACGTGCCTTTCACTTCAACCGACTCGCCAGAGACAGCAATTTCAGAATCACGAAAACTGAAGAATTTGGCGACGTTCACCTCAAACACATCAAAATCGCTTTTACCTTTCAGCTCATCTCGGGTCTTGCCACAGATCTTCTCAAATGTCTCATTAACAGCGATGTAATGTCCCTGTAGATCCTTGCAGTAAAGTGGTAATTCAATTCCTCGCAAAATTGCCTTCATATAGACATCACTATCTGTCAGAGACTGTTGCTTTAGATTGCGTTGGGCTCTCGCTGCCGTACTATCAGTTCTATCCCGCAGGGTCAGAAACAACACATTCTGATCAAACCAAAGAACCCGCCGGAGATTAATGCGCACATAATAGTCCTTGCTTTTCAACCTCATCCAGCAAGAAAAGGAACAGGCTTTTCCTTTTTTCGCCTTTTCAAAGTGATCGCGAATAGCGCCATTAATGCCCTCTTGGCCCTGTAGAATCTCTGCGAGTGCCTTTCCCACAACCTCCTCAGACAACTCTTCCATGAAATTAAGCATCGTCTGATTAACCTCAAGAATCTTTGCGTCTAAATCGGCTATAATAATTCCATCATAGGAATAGTCGAACAACTGACGCATTTTCGCCTCTGCACTTTCGGTCTCCAGCTCCCTTTTAAGATTTTTTTTCATCACAGCCTCTACATCTGTCATCGATTGTGATAGCTGGTAGGTCTGTTCCTTATAGAGAAAGGTGGTCAGGATATTGTTCCAAAACTGCTCATTCCAAAATTTGAGCTGGCATATGTTAAAAATCATGAAAAACACCATAGCCGCCACAACAGGATATAACGCTGAAGAACCAGCGACCCCAGCAACAACAATACTAGGCCCAAAGGCACAGCACAGATACGTCAGGGCGAGTTTTCTCCACATAAAAAAACTCGAGACAGAACCAGCAGCAATGCCCACCGAGACCATAAGAATCAATATAACGGGAAATTCGAAGCTATAGTGATAAATAAATAATCCGGAAATCACACCCCATAGAGCTGCCATTGTAATAGCGCTGTAAAAGAGCAACCGCAGGGACTTTTCTCTGTAGCAATCTGTATTGTGTAAGATATTATAAAGTGCGTAGGAGCGTGAAGAAACGGCGATGAGCATCAGAGAACATAGCAATATTGAGAGGTGGGGCATGAACGTGTAATATCCAGAACTCAACAACATCAAGATGAGAAAAAAAGGAATGATCACCGTTCCCAAGATCGCTTGTTTTGCAAGCTCCTGAGAAACCTTCAGGAGTAGGGCATCCCTGTCTTCCTTACAGAGCGAGACACCTCTTTGTTTTCCAACCCTTCTGATATCGCGAAATACTATCATCTCCACCCTTCTCTTCAGATTCCACAAAATGTCCATCTACGGATTTAGCAACTTGCAACACTACAAGTGTAACAAAATAATTACCCCATGCTTTCCCATGGCATTCTTATGCATTTAATCTTTTTTTTCAACATCAGCATGACGATCAGTCAAGAGGCAAGTGACATTTATGCACCCAGACATCGTCCTGTGACAGCAGACAGCCCAAACACATTTACCGTTAGGCAAATACACAATAATCATCACAAACACTTATACATAAATTAAACTAACATTATTAAATACCCTCTACTCTAACCCAGAAAATACGCCCATTTTCCCATTGATCTCAATGATATCAGGACATTTTGACCGCTTCATTTATTCCTCCACTGGCAATCTATTGCTTGACGGGTAATACAAACATTCATATTATATCAGCGTTTGATTGTTCTTAAATTATGAGTTTTTTAAATATAAATGGTGTGAGCTTAGCTAAGTGTAAAAGGAGCATGGAATGCTTGAATTAAAACAGGGCGAAGATATTCTTGAAGGCGTCGGCGGTATCAGAAACATTTCTGAAGCCCAAGCAATATTCAGCAGCACAATCGACAGTGTCAATAGAGAGAAGCTGAATAGAATTACTAATGAAGAAGCGTTAATTAAAATTGCGAACGCCATATCTATGTGTCGGCCTGATAATGTATTTATCAACACCGGAACACCAGAAGACGTTCAATGGATCCGTGACTATTCGCTGCAACAAGGCGAAGAGAAAAAACTTGCTAAAGCAGGGCACACCATCCACTACGACCTGCCGCAGGACCAAGCGCGCCTCGTGAAACAAACCTTCTACATTATCAACGAAGGCGATAACATGAGCTCGCTTGCAAAAACGATCCTGCGAGACGAAGCAACAGAATATATAAAAGAATTTATGCCAGGAATAATGGCAGGTAAAACCCTCATGGTTGGCTTCTACAGCCGTGGACCTGTTGGTGCTGAAGCAACTATGCCTGCCATTGAAATTTCTTCATCAGGCTACGTACTACACTCAGCCGAGCTATTGTACAGAAACCGCTTTGCAGATTTTGACGCCGAGGCTAAACGCACGGGCATCTTCTTTACCAACATTCACTCCGAAGGAAACAACACTTCTGAAGATGTTCCAAATGCAAGAATTTTGATGGATCGCAGCTGGTTCACCACCTATTCCACATTTTGTACCTACGCAGGCAACACACTCCTCCTTAAAAAAGGAAATCACAGATTTAGCGTAGACTACGCAACATATTATAAGATAGAAGAACAACTTTCAGAACATATGTTTATCACTGGCATGACCGGCCCCGGCGGACGCAAGACATTCTTTGCTGGTGCTGCGCCTTCCGGTTGCGGAAAAACAACCACAGCCATGGTAGGCTCGGACTTTATCGGCGACGATTTAGCCCAATTCTGGATTGATAAAGAGGGATGGTTACGAGCAATAAATCCTGAAAAAGGTATCTTTGGAATAGTCGAAGACGTTAACCGCGAAGGTGACCCAAACCTCATGGATTGCCTCCGTGGAGATGGAACTGAGGTTATTTGGTCCAATGTACTCATTAACGATGGAGTACCATATTGGGTTGGAAATGGCGAAGAGTGCCCCTCCGATGGTATCAACTTTCAGGGCGAGTGGACAAAAGGCAAAACTGACGCTAACGGTAAACTCATCCCAATGTCCCACAAGAATTCAAGATGTACCCTCGTTGCCACCGCCATAGCAAACCATGCAACAGAACTTTCTGAAAACCCCGAAGGCGCACCTGTAAAGGTAATCACCTACTCGGGAAGAGACTCTGATACCATGCCACCTGTCTGGGTTGCGAAAACTGCAAATGCCGGAGTTGCCATTGGTGCCTCTATCGTCTCAAAGGCAACTGCAATGGAAGTCGGAGCCACAGGGGTTAACAGACAACCTTGGGCCAATGCCCCATTTATCCCAGGCGCTCTTGCAGACTACATGAAAGCACAGTTTATTTTCTTTAATTCCTCAAAGTTTAACGCGACGACTCGTCCAGTTATGGCGGGACTCAACTATTTCCTCAGTCAGGAAAACAGGGGTGGCCAAGGGCCAGCTCTTCTTGGTGAAAAAAAGGATGTTAAAGTTTGGCTTGGCTGGCTTGAGCTCTTCGCCAACGGTGACGTTGACGCAGTGACCACTCCCATTGGCTTTATACCTAAGTATGAAGATTTGGTGCCACTATTTACCAGCATTGATAAAGAATATCCAATAGAGCTATACAACATGCAATTCTCTCTTTATGTTGATAAAATAATAGCGAGAATTGAACTCCAACACGAAGCGTACAGCAAAGAACCAAACATTCCTCAGACACTTTTTGATATCTACGAGATTCAGAAAAATGAGCTATTACAACTCAAGGAAAAATTTGGTCCTATTGTTAAAATCGAACAACTGAACTAACGTTAACACCTTGAGCCCGGTATCCCGGGCTCAAGGTCCCTGTTTATGAGCACATCAGGCAATCCATCTCCCAACGACACACAAGAGGCAAAGTTACGATCTCTTACCAGTATCGGTAGGTGTCAACGTTGTTTTCGCCTAATCGGGTATTATTAGTTAAGTAATCATTAGGTTGACTACCCACTCCAGTCAAAGCCAACTCCTCCGACGAGCGCAATCTTAAGACCCATTCTCAGAGTTGACTTTGACTTTCGTTCTCATTGGCTCAAGTACTTTGTTTTAAATTATGCTGCCATTTGCATTTCAGTACTCCTTGAGGGTCGATTGATAGGATTGAGTTCTACTGTCGCCTTATGGTCCCAGTTTCGTATGTTGCCGGACCATCGTTCTGGGTGCCGTTTTTTTGCCTCTTTATAGACACGTTTTCTATACTCTAAGATAGCTATATCTATACCATCATGTCGTTGTTCTGGTGTAACAAACTTTAAGCCACTGTGTCGATGCAACTTGTTATACCAAGAACAAAAGGATGCAACCCATCGACGTGCTGAATCAAGAGTCTCAAATGGTTGTGTCGGATATGCTGGTACATACTTCAGTGTTTTAAAAAGGGCCTCAGAAAAGGGATTGTCATTACTCACGGCAGGCCTGCTAAAAGATGGAATAACGCCCATTTTATGCATCGTTGCAAGCATTGTTGCACCTTTCATCGGACTGCCATTGTCTGAGTGCAGAACAAGTTCATGATTGAGAGGTAAAGCCTCAGCAAATCGAGCCTTACGTAGGACATCAGCTGCTTGTTCAGAAGACTCATTAACATACACTTCCCAGCCAACAACTTTTCGGCTATAAATATCCATGAACAAATAAAGATAATAAAACTGTCCTCTTACGGCGCTGGCTAAATATGTAATGTCCCAGGACCACACTTGGTTAGATCCCGTTGCCGCATAAGATCTTGGTTTCATTTTTGCCATTGGTTTTGCGCTATGTCCGCGATGGTGCAACTGATTCTCTTGTCTGAGAATACGATAAAAACTGCTCTCTGATGCTAAAAAGACACCCTTATCTGCTAGAGCTGGGACAATTTGTTTTGGTGGTTGATTTCTGAATTCTTCAGTATTGCAAACAGCAAGGATATCATCTCTTTCCTTCTTGCTGAGTTTGTTGACGGGGGCATTCTTTGTTGTTTGCCTTTGATCAGCTAGACCTCTAACACGCCAATTTTGTAACGTTCGTGATGTAATGCCTACAATTTCACAAGCTAGATGCTGACGAGCACCATGAAGCATTGCTAAAGATATTATTTTTATGGCCACCTGACGTCTTTCTGAAGAGACTAGTCTTCCTCGTTTGCCCCCCAGGTGGCATTCCACTTTTTTGACAATACCAATAGAGCAGCTGTTTCAGCCAATGCTTTATCTTTTCGATTTAACTCCCGTGTCAATTTTTTGATTTGTTGTTTATCTTCGCGGCGATGTATCGTTTGAATTTTATTTTGCAGACTGCTGTTTTGATATCCTGACAGTGCAGCACTTTTCCATTGATCAATTTGCTCTTTATAGAGACCTTTCCCTCGACAATATTCGCTCAATTGGATCTCATTGAAAGAGGCTGTAGCTATGACTACAGCTAACTTATCCTCAGCTGTCCATTCTTTTGATTTTGTTTTATTTGCAGGCACCACCACTCCTTGATTAAGATAATAGTTTTTCCATTTGTAGAGTGTAACATCTGAAACTCCTGTGTCTCTAGATAATTGCGAGACTGATACCAGGTGAGGTGGCATCATCTTCCTGACAACTGCTTCTTTGAATTCCTCTGA
>NVXR01000005.1 GCA_002733995.1 Desulfotalea sp.
GAGTAACGTTCGAAAAGTAACGGTGCCGTTCAGGCTGTTTGCTTTTCAGTGTTGCTCAACAACGAGCGACAAAGTACATGGATTCTTCGGTCCCGTCAATAGTTATTTTCTCTATATGTCTCCTTTTGTTACGTATTCCTGCCAGCAATAGCCTAATAATTTCACTATGTCTCTGTAGTTTGGTTACTAGTTGCTAAAAACTGCCTTGGAAATAATCTGCTGGCTACCCTCCTTATATAATGGAGGCCTTATACCAAACGAAAATCGCCCTAGTATAGATGACCTTCCGGTCACTTCCCAATACTTCAGGTGGCTCTCTAGTATAGCGTGAAGTCAGTCTTGTGCCTTTGCTTTTGTTCCGTAAGTGGTCTGCAATCCTCTTCTGTCTCGTAGCGTTGATTGTTCTATTTGCAGAAGCCCATCTATATATAGGAGGTTTGAGTCGTTTTCGGTTTCATATTAGATCTGTTGCTACTACGGATTTGCTCCACCTTTTGTTTCCCAACATGTAAAGGCTGTGGAAGTTTGATTACAGTTGTTCTGTCTTCTGTATATCTTTATCTTGAAAAATTGACTCTGCTTCGCTATTATTCGCGCTTGTTTTGCTACTAAATTAATTATATCTAAATATAGAGGGTTTTATGAATTTAACAGTCTTCGGTGTTGGCTATGTGGGACTGGTTCAAGCAGCTGTCCTTGCAGATGTTGGCCATAATGTGTGCTGTGTTGATGTAGATGAGGAAAAAATTGCAGGACTCAAAAATGGCATAATACCGATCTTTGAACCTGGCCTATCTGAACTTGTCCTTACTAATTATGAGAAGCGGCGCATTACTTTCACGACAGATCCTATGGAGGGCGTGAATCATGGCGATTTGCAGTTTATTGCTGTTGGTACCCCCCCCGATGAAGACGGTAGTGCCGATCTCCAATATGTGTTGTCTGTTGCTGGTACGATTGCGAAGTATATGACCGATGGGAAGATTGTTATCGACAAGTCTACTGTCCCTGTCGGTACAGCGGATAAAGTCAAAGCACATATGAAACAAATACTCCAAGATCGCGGAGTTGAGTTGCCTTTGCATATTGTTTCTAATCCTGAATTCTTAAAAGAAGGTTCTGCCCTTGATGATTGTATGCGGCCAGAAAGGATTATTGTAGGAACAGATAGTCCAGAGGTTGAAGAGAAAATGCGCGAGTTATATGAACCCTTTAGTCGTAATCATGATAAAATTATGATTATGGACGTGCGGAGCGCCGAGTTTACCAAATATGCCGCTAACTGTTTATTGGCCACGAAGATCTCGTTTATGAATGAGATGTCCAATCTTGCCGAAAGGTTAGGTGTTGATATTGAGCAGGTGCGTAGGGGGATAGGTTCAGATTCTCGTATTGGTTATCAATTTATCTATCCTGGGTGTGGCTATGGGGGGTCGTGTTTCCCAAAAGATGTACAGGCACTTGAAAGATCAGCGAGTGCTATAGGTTATGAAGCCAAAATTTTACAAGCCGTAGAAAGTGTTAATCTCAAACAGAAACAAAAGCTATTTGAACACATTTCTTCTTTTTACAAGGATGGTGTTAAAGGCAAAACATTTGCCATATGGGGGCTTTCTTTTAAACCCAATACCGATGATATGCGTGCAGCATCGAGTAGAGTTCTTCTTGAATCACTCTGGGGGGCCGGTGCTAAGGTGCAGGCTTATGATCCTGAAGCAATGGAGGAGGCGCAGCGGATCTACGGGACGAGAGATGACTGTACTCTTATGGGAACAAAAGAGGCTGCACTCCATGGTGCTGATGCACTCGTAATTGTAACAGAATGGAAAAGTTTCAGGGTACCTGATTTTGAGGGGATGGTTGTCGAACTCAAAGATAAGGTCGTATTCGATGGCAGAAATCTATATGATCCGGGCCGCGTTGAAGCTATGGGTCTTGCGTATTATGGTATTGGTCGTGGCCGTTCTATAAAACTTTAAGGTTTTGGAGGCTTTGTCTCGTCTTTAATGTTGATGATATATCTACTGTGAGTCGAGGAAAGATAGCACATGAAAAAGGCATTAATAACGGGTGTTACAGGGCAGGATGGGGCCTACCTCGCTGAGTTTCTATTGGAGAAAGGCTACGAGGTTCATGGGGTTAAGAGAAGAGCCTCTCTGTTTAATACACAGAGAATAGATCACCTGTATCAAGACCCCCATGCAGAAGATCGCAGATTTATCCTACACCATGGGGATTTAACAGATTCTTCGAGCCTTATAAATATCATAGGTAAGGTGCAACCTGACGAGATCTATAACCTTGCAGCGCAGTCCCATGTTGCGGTTTCCTTTGAAGAACCTGAGTATACTGCAAATTCAGATGCCCTTGGGACTCTACGGGTACTCGAAGCAATCAGAATCTTAAATCTTATAGAAAAGACAAAGTTCTATCAGGCGTCTACTTCTGAGTTGTTTGGCAAGGTTCAGGAAACCCCTCAAACCGAAACGACACCATTTTATCCAAGATCGCCCTATGCCGTTTCGAAGTTGTATGCTTACTGGATAGTAGTGAATTATCGTGAGGCGTATAATATATTTGCCTGCAACGGAATTTTGTTTAATCACGAGTCGCCACTTCGGGGGGAAACCTTTGTTACCAGAAAGATTACCCGGGCCTTTGCCAGGATTTTTCTTGGTTTGCAGGATTGCTTATATCTTGGCAATATGGACGCCAAAAGAGATTGGGGGCATGCGAGGGATTATGTGAAGATGCAGTGGTTGATGTTGCAGCAGGATACCCCCGAAGACTATGTTATTGCAAGTGGCGTACAGCATTCTGTGCGTGACTTTGTCAATGCAGCTGCCGCTGAACTTGAGATTGTTCTTCACTGGGATGGTGTCGGTATTGCTGAAGTTGCTACAATTAAAAGCCTGCCAGATGATTATGCTGGTCCGCTAAAAGTTAGTGATGTTGTTGTTCGGGTTGATAGTAGGTATTTCAGGCCAACCGAAGTTGAATCACTACTTGGTGATCCTAGTAAGGCAAAAGAAAAATTAGGTTGGGAGCCGGAGACTACCTTTGCAGAGCTCGTGGCCGAGATGATGCGTTGTGATCTTGCCGAGGCTAAAAAAGATGAATTATGTAAGAGCGAAGGCTATCCTGTCCTTAACCATCACGAGTGATTATGCAAAGTCAAAGGGAACGGATCAAAAAAGAAGAGGCTATCTTTGTTGCAGGCCACAGAGGCATGGTTGGTGCTGCCATTGTTCGCAAGTTGCAGGATATCGGATGCAAGAACATCATTACCAGAACCCATAATGAGTTGGATCTTGCAGATCAGGCTGCTGTTAAATCATTTTTTAACAATAACAAAATAGATAGGGTGGTTATTGCTGCAGCGAAGGTTGGAGGGATACATGCAAATCAAGTTTTTCCTGCTGAATTTATCTATGATAATCTGATGATCCAGTCCAATGTCATTCACCAGGCTTATAATTCTGGTGTTGAGCATTTACTTTTTTTAGGATCTTCCTGTATCTATCCCAAGCTTGCCCCACAGCCCATGGAGGAGAACTATCTACTAACCTCTACCTTAGAGCCAACCAATGAATCCTATGCTATTGCGAAGATAGCTGGGATTAAGATGTGTGAGGCGTATAACAGGCAATATGGTACGTCGTTTCGCTCTGTGATGCCGACAAACCTCTTTGGTCCTGGAGATAATTATCACCTCGAAAATAGTCATGTTATTCCTGCGATGTTGCGCAAGTATCATTTGGCAAAGCTGGCAGAAGATGGTGATCTGCAAACTATCATCGAAGATGAAAAACGATATGGCTCTATTCCTGAAGATATTCAAAAAGCCATTGGTTATGTAGCCAAAACAAAGACGCTGCATAAAGGGGTTGATCCTAAGGTGATTTTATGGGGATCAGGGAAACCAATGCGTGAATTCTTGCATGTGGATGACATGGCTGCCGCTTGCGTGCATGTAATGGGTGTGGACCAACAATATTTTACAGGAGATAATCCCTCATTTGTTAATGTTGGAACTGGTAAAGATATCACAATTCGTGAGACTGCTAATATTATCGCAGGCCTTGTCGGTTTTACGGGTGAGACAATCTATAACAGTGAGCAGCCTGATGGCACGCCGAGGAAGTTACTTGATACCTCGAGAATAAATGACCTCGGCTGGGTACCTGAATTGAGTTTTCGTGCGGGTCTTGAAGATGCCTATAGGGCTTACAGGGTGAGTCTTGTAAAAAAGAAGGTATAAGAGAGTAGGTAAAATACAGGTCTTAAGTGGTTTATCTAAAAGAGGTGTAAGCATCCACTGCGTACACCTTTTTGGGGGCTTAAGTAATTTGCCGGCGAAAGTGATTAATTAATTCACTTCGTATCTTTTTATGATTGAGATGATAGATATCTTCTGGGAAGAGTAGTTCCATAACCCCAGAGTCAAAAATTCTTTTCACCTCATACTCGTCATGGGCAACATCATGTTTGTACATGTAGTTGAGCCAGCTTTGATTGGTGTGGATTATAAATTCGACCCGCATGCCGCCAAGTCTGGCGAAAAACTTCAGCATTTCAGTTTTGCTGCTTGATCCGGTGCTTGAACTTTTGTACGGCAATTTACCCGTGAGGGTATCTGAAATATCTTCAAGTGCCATGAAGCTATCCGCTTTAGATGCACTGCGAACGAGGTGGTCCTGGAAAACCTTAATGTCGGCCACAGAATCCAACACAGCCATTAAACCCAACTCATCATCCACCGCAATGGATGGGTTCTTTTCATTCTTGCGTAAGAGCTTAAGTACCTTTGCCTCCGGTTGTTTCTTTCTGATGGACACATAGATAGGAATTTCGTGTTTACCGCTGACGAAACGTCTTCTTTTTATCAGGGTGAGTTTGCTGTCTGGGGCTAACGTTATTTTTTCTGCCATTTGAGGAGAGATAGGGCATACTTCTGTGCAACTGAAATCAGTTTTTGAATGTTTGGAGTGGAGAAATACTGTTTCGAGTTCACCAATTTTCAGACTGTTGCTCCACACATATTTATTGAGAAAGTGAAGGAAATTGGAAAACTTTTCTTCGGTTGCTGTTTCGGTTTCTCGTTGATCGATGGATCCCGCAAGGCTCATCAAAACGACTTTTCGACGTGCTTCAAATCGCGCTTTCTTGCTATACCTGTTGTCAAACATAATGAGAAGTAAACCGACCGGATCGTTTGCTACCTCAATTTCATTTGTGCTTGCGATATAAGATGAGTACTGTCTGAGTATTTTAACCTTGAGTGAGTTAATAACAGCGTCAGCAGTACGTGCATACTGGTGTACCCGTGCTTCGATTTCCCGGGAAGTGCCATTTAAACCGAACATGTTGCCAAGAAGTGCACAGGCACGTTTGCTTCTCGCAGCTTGGGTATGGGGGCTCTTTAGCAGTTCGTCGAGCTGGGCAAAGCTGGAGATGTCTAAAAAAGCAAAGATTTGGTTTCTGAGCGCCCGGTATTTTGTCGCATTCAGTCTGTTTTTACATATATTTTTGACCCACAGTCTTGTGGCTGATGAGAAGGGTTCATGAATACGTATGTTTTCTTCGACGGCGAGCGGCCCGTGTTGTTGAAGTGAGGTGAATACACTGTCTTCATTTATTACTGACATCAGTTAAGCCCAATTGTTCCTTTTAAGGTGAGACTACTATTTGCAGTAGTTGAGGTAATAACCTATCCAGATAAACCATTTTTGTAGAAAGAAAGTAGAATTCTAATTTACGTTAGCTAAAGAAGAGTTACAATAGACTAGCTAAGAAAAGACGCAACATTTTTATCCCACAGATGCTACTTGAAGTTTTCCTGTAAAATTGTTACGGGAGACTTTATTAAGTCGTTTGACTTATCTGTATCTACATTTCCCCAAAACTCTATCAGTGATATATAATATGTACAGAAATTTCAGTATTGTTCCAAAAATTATGTTTGGTCGAGGTTCGTTTAATCAATTGGCGGATGTTCTTGCGCCTGAACGTGTTACCCCTGATTCATATGTTGTCTTTGTGCTTGACGATGTTTTTATTGGTAAACCGCTTGAAGGGCGAATCCCTTTGGAAAAAGGTGACCTTCTTATTCATGTCAATGTCGATGACGAGCCTAAAACTAGTTATATTGATGCCTTGGTTGAGCAAATCAGGAAATACAATCCTGTTGTTCCCGATGGTATTGTAGGTATCGGTGGTGGTTCAACTATGGATATCGCCAAAGCTATTTCGCTGCTCTTGAAAAATCCTGGTTCTTCAGCCGACTATCAAGGTTGGGATCTGATCGAAAACCCATCGGTTTATCACCTTGGTGTGCCTACGCTTGCCGGAACCGGAGCCGAAATATCAAGAACAACGATTCTTACCGGGCCTGAGAAAAAGTTGGGAATTAATTCCGATTATACCATCTATCATCAATTGATTCTCGATCCTGACCTTATCGTTGATGTACCAAAGGAGCAATGGTTCTATACAGGTATGGATTGTTATATTCATGATGTCGAGTCCCTGCATGGTACGTTTATAAATGAGTTTAGTCGATCCTTTGGAGAGAAATCCATAGACCTTTGTCGTCAAGTATTCCTAGAAGATCATCCCGATAAAGATGATAAACTTATGATGGCATCCTACTTTGGTGGTATGTCCATTGCGTACTCACAGGTCGGAGCCTGTCACGCTCTTTCTTATGGGCTTTCCTATGTCCTTGGTATTCATCATGGAATTGGATGTTGTATTGCCTTTGATGTCTTGGAAGAGATCTACCCTGAAGGGGTGGCTGAATTTCGTAAAATGATGGATAAGCACGACATAACATTACCCAAAAATATCACTGCAGATATGAGTGACGATGCTATTGAACTCATGGTTACAACGGCACTCAATCTTGTACCTCTTTGGGAAAATTGCTTTGGAGCAGATTGGGAAAAAATCATGCCCCGTGAACGTTGTAAAAAATTATTTCTCAGGATGTAGGATGGCCCCCAATAGATTTTGTTTTAAAGGGGCTAAGAGAGCCCTGCCCATCGTTTTGGGATATGTTCCAATCGGTTTTGCTTACGGGGTTCTCGCTGGTAAAAATGGCATATCAGAAATAAACACTCTGCTTATGTCACTCGTCGTTTTTGCCGGCTCTGCTCAGTTTATAGCCGTGGGACTTTTTGCCAGTGGTACAGGGGCGGCGGCTGTCATTTTGACAACTTTTGTGGTTAATCTCAGGCATTTGCTCATGGCAGCGGCTCTTGCGCCATACCTTTCAGGTTGGAAAAGGCGACATCTCGCCTTTTTTTCTTTTCAACTGACAGATGAGTCCTTTGCCCTGCACTCCTTAAAAGCTACGGAGCTCTGGGAGCGTCAAGCTGAGGCTTTGTCCCTTAATATCACAGGTCAATTTTCCTGGGTTATGGGAACTGTACTTGGTATCGTTGCTTCTGGGCTGATCGGAGATGTCAAACCTCTAGGTCTGGACTATGCGCTTGCAGCAATGTTTATTGGCCTACTTGTGAGCCAGTGTAAAGATAAGATCCGTGTCATAACGGCTCTTGTTTCCGGTGGAATTGCCACTGCACTGTATTTACTTGGCTTTCACCAGTTTCATATCATTTTGGCAACCGTGTTAGGGGCCTCTTTAGGGCTTGGAGTGGAGCGATGGATCAAACACTGATTTTTTGGACTATTCTCGGGATGGCTGTTGTGACGTATATCCCGAGGCTGTTACCGACACTCTTTTTGAGTGGAAAGACTTTACATCCTTTTCTTACAGCCTGGTTGAGGTTAGTTCCGCCCGCTGTACTTGCCGCAATGCTCGTACCTTCTCTGCTTATTCGTGAAGATGTTGTCACCCTAGGTTTTGATAATTTGTTTTTTTGGGCAGCCTTAATTGCTTTTCCTGTTGCCTGGAAATTCAAAAGTTTGTCCGCAACTGTTGTGACCGGTATGGGCCTTGTGGCACTTGGCCGATATCTCGGCCTGTAGGGGAAGATATGCTAACCCGGTTATCCCAGTCAGAGAGTAATTTTCTTGTTGAGCAACTTCTTACATGGTTTCGTACAACAAAACGTGATCTCCCCTGGAGGCAGACCTATGATCCTTATCATGTCTGGATTTCAGAGATTATGTTGCAACAGACTCAAATGGAACGTGGTGTTGCTTATTTTCTGCGTTGGATCGAGCGCTTTCCTTCGGTGGGGGAGGTTGCCTGTGCATCTGAAGATGATATTCTCGTGTATTGGGAAGGGCTCGGTTACTATGCCCGTGCGCGAAATCTACATAGGGCGGCACAGGAGATAGTAGGAAAATACTCGGGAAAAGTTCCTGCGGATTACGAGACTCTCCTGAACTTACCAGGGATAGGACCATATACTGCGGCCGCGGTTGCAAGTATTGCGGGTAATCAGGATGTTGTGGTTGTCGATGCTAATGTTAATAGAATGTTTGCACGAATTTTTGATATCGATGAGCCTGTCAAAGACCGTGGGGTGCAAAAACAAGTTCATCAACTGGCAAGTGAGTTGTTGCCGCGGGGTAAAGCTAGAATATTTAACCAGGCCTTGATGGATTTTGGAGGACTTGTTTGTACTCCTAAAGCTCCCCATTGTAAAAGTTGCCGGGTTCAGCGCCTCTGTTCCGCATATCAACGCGGTACTGTCTCTTTCAGACCTGTGTTAAAATCAGCAAGAAAGGTTGTCCTGTTGACACGTGTTGTTGCGGTTATACTGTGCGAGGGCAAAGTTTTTATGCAAAAGAGAGAGAGTTCGGCAGTGTGGGGTGGACTCTGGGAATTTCCTGGTGGAGAGACACTTACTGGCAATTCGAGTGGTGATGAGCTGGATTTGGTAGCTGAAGTAAATTACGATACAGCTTTAAGAGTAATAAAAGAGAACTTCCTGGTCGAGGTACAGCATCAGTATACCCATCATAAAGTTAGCCTCCTCTCTTTTGTGTGTCGGTTGCAAGATGAAGACAGACAACAGCCCACCCTTAAGTCGGCAGCAAGTTTTGCATGGGTGACGCCATTGGAAATGGACGCTTTGCCTTGTCCATCAGGAGTGCGAAAAATAATTAAATATATGAAGAAGCAACGACCTGAAATGTTTACCGCGAACTACGCCGCCTGATCTGTATTCCCCCCCCCTGAACAGCCCACTATTTTGAGCAAAGTGAGTGATGATGATTTTCTGAGGAACAGGTGCCTGTTGCCTTCATGTCAATTGTAAAAGCGAGCTGCTCGGTGGACAATACTAGTCTTGAAAGAGTCTCAAAATCTTTTGAGCTCATGCCTAATTTAAGTATCCCTGCTCCTCCAGATAAAGAAGGATTTCCTGAACCGCTTCCATCGGTGAAATGTCGCTTGTGTCGATACTGAGTTCTGGCTTTGAAGGGGTGATATAGGGATCGGTGATGCCTGTAACGCCTTGCAACTTTCCGGCTCTGGCTTTGGCATAAAGCCCTTTACGGTCACGTTGTTCGCATATTTCAAATGGTGTCGCTACGTGTACTTCTATATATCCACCATAACTTGAGATAAGAGCTCTGTTGGCCTGTCTTGACTCTTCATAGGGTGCAATTGGGGCACAGAGGGCTATACCCCCGTTTTTGGTTATTTCACTGGCAACAAAACCAATACGAGTAATGTTGAGGTTTCGGTGCTCTTTTGAAAATGTTAACTCAGAAGACAGATTCTGTCTTACGATATCACCATCGAGCAGGGTGACGGGTCGGTCGTTCATCTCCATAAATTTAACGAGTAAGACTTTTGCTATGGTCGATTTACCGGAGCCAGAGAATCCTGTGAGAAAAATAGTAAACCCTTGTTTTGATCTGGGGGGGAAGGATTTTTGTAGTTCTGCTACCACTTCTGGGTAAGAAAACCACTCTGGGATCTGCTCGTCATTTAATAGCTTATGGCGAAGCTCTGTGGAACTTATGGTAGAGAGATCAGAATCGTTGCTCACATCTAAGGCAATGTATTTTTTAGTCGATTGCTGATAGCCCATCCTCAGTTGTGGCACCATTTCAATGCCGGTTTCCTTGGCATAACGAGCAACAAGTTCCTGAGCACTTTCAAGCGGATAAAAACGCTTAATTGAGTCTCCTCTTGTTAAAGGGTCTGCGTGATCTGGGGCGACCATGAAGTGACTGCAGCCAAAATTCTTACGGGTTATCGCCTGCCAGAGCGCTTCTATGGGGCCAGCTTTACGACTGGCGAAAGGGGTGAGTCCAAGTTTGAGCATATTGCTCGGGAATTTACGCGCAAAGGCTTGATAGCACCTGATTTGAGTGTAATATTCAAGGGCTCCAGGGTGGGTGAGGTCGGCTACCGGATGCAGAAATAAGGCAGCACCATGCTCTCTTGCGGCGTTGAGAGCCATCTCTCGGTGAGCACAGTGTAGGTAGTCATCGGTATGAAAACCAAGAACCCGTCGCCAGCCATTCATGGTAAAAGCGCGGGCTGTTTCAGAAGGGGATAGTCGGAGTTCTCTAAAGTCATAATGGATTGGTAGACTCACCCCTTCAAGGGTACCCCCAACGTACCAGTCAGCATTTCTATCGTACAATTGCATGACCCCTTGATGGAGCGTAGGGTCATCTGTCCCATAGATGGCTTGTGCTTCAACAGATTTGTTGGGTCGCCAGATATCATCAACTGTTAAGATGGCGAGAAGGAAACCTTCCTGATCGTTGAGTGCCAATCGTTCACCTGGTTTAATTGTCTCGGCCAAGGACTGCTTTATATCAAGATTGATAGGCATAGGCCAGACTTCTCCACTGGGGAGTCGCATGGTTGCAACGACAGAATCGTACTCTTTTTTATTGAGATAACCCACTAGTGGGTAGAAGCCACGATTAAGCAATAACTCCAGGTCGCAGAGTTGTCTTGGACTAAGATCAATGGATTGCAGGTCGATGGCTTCTGAGCGCAAGGCTTCTATGCGTCTAAAGTGGACGAGAAGGCTTTCTGAATGTTCATTGTTCATAGGGTATGGGTCTGTTTTTTTTGAGTTGTCTCAGCAATACAGGAATTATAACTGACTAGTCTAACCCATGGTAGACAAATATTCAAAATAAAAGGAGTATCTTATGGGGTATAGTTGAGTTCAACAGGGCAGTGATCCGAGCCAATAATCTCCTGCATGATTGCAGCGCCAACTACATTGTCTTTAGCATCTTTGTTGACACAAAAATAGTCAATCCGCCAGCCCACATTTTTACTCCTTGCACTGAATCTATAACTCCACCATGAGTACTGCTCAGGCTCTTGATTGTATATACGGAAGGTGTCAATGAACCCCGCTTCTACAAAGCTATCCATCCAGGCTCTTTCTTCTGGACTGAATCCAGCATTTTTCACATTTGTTTTCGGGTTCTTGAGATCGATTTCTTTATGGGCTACATTGAAATCGCCACAAAGAATGACATTCTTTTTCTTCTCAAGATCCTGGGCAAACAGGAGGAGCTTGGCGTCAAAGCGAAGTTTATAATCAAGACGTTTTAGTTTATCGCCTGCGTTGGGAAAATATATGTTTATGAGGTAGTAGCTGTCGAATTCAAGAGTGATAACTCGACCCTCGCAGTCAAATTCTTCATCTCCTAGACCATAGTGTACAGCGACAGGCCTTAGGCGTGAATAGAATGCCACTCCCGAGTAGCCTTTACGTTCAGCACTATGCCAGTAGGATGTGTAACCCGGGATGTTTTTGAGTGCGTCGGAAAGTTGATCCGGTTGAGCTTTTGTTTCTTGGAGTCCGATGACGTCAGCATCAAACTCCTGGAGCATTTCTATAAAACCTTTTTTTTCAACGGCGCGAATTCCGTTAACATTCCATGAAATAAATCTAAGACCATCTGTTTGAGCCATCATTTTTCCGACAATTTTTCGAGGACGAACCCCTTTTTGAGCGCACGTATGTGCAAGTGGACAGATATCGCAATGGGGGCCAACGGGTTTGCAAATGGATTGGCCAAAGGCCACAAGGATAGAATTAACAGTAATCCAATACGTATCCGGCAACGTAGCCCGGAGAGCCATTTCAGTTTTAAGCGGTGTATCTGTGTTTATGTACTGCCATATATTCATAATTCTATGTACATGAGTGTCAACACAGATTGCCGGTTTTTGATAGGCAACGCTTACAACAAGGTTGGCTGTCTTTCGGCCTACTCCAGGAAGCTTGATGAGTTCTTCAATAGTTTCTGGGACCTGATGGTTGAACTGAGCCATGGCAGCATAGAGCTTTGCAAGATGTTTGGCTTTTGTTTTATAAAATCCAACAGGGTATATGAGTTGGGTAAGTTCTTCTTCGGAGAGTTTAGCAAGTGAGTGGATGTCTGCTGCCTTTTTAAATAGCCTGGCAGAGGCTTTAGCTGTAACGTCATCTTTTGTTCGTGCAGAGAGTATGGTCGCCACAAGAACTTTGAATGGGTCCTTGGTCTGGACAGCAATAAGATCCACCACAGGAACCTGTTTGTCCTTGATCGCTTCTGTAACTGTTTTGAGATAATAATCTATATCAATTTGTTTTGGCATCACAAGTCCCTGCTTTGATTTGGTCTTTTTTTACGAAATTTTCTTGTTACAGGCTAAGAGTATCTTCTTCAAAGGAGAGGGTAGCCATGTAGTCCTCGATGTTTTCTTCTCTTCTGATGAGTTCTACACTGCCATCAATTTTTAATAAAAGCTCTTTGGGACGGAGGCTGCCATTATAATTAAAACCCATGGCAATGCCGTGGGCACCGGTGTCCTGAATGATGAGCATATCTCCAGTAGAAATTACTGGTAGTTCGCGCTGTACCGCAAATTTATCGTTATTTTCACACAATGATCCAACAACGTCGACGATTTCAGTTGCTGTATTCTCTTTTCCCACAACATCAATATGATGGTAAGCGTTATATATGCCGGGACGCATGAGGGCAGACATAGAGGCATCTATGCCCACATATGTGCGGTATATTTCTTTTCTGTTAATTGCTCTACTTGCAAGAACGCCATGGGGGCCAGTCATATAACGACCACTTTCCATATAGAGTGCAGGTTGATAGCCATAAGAGTCAGCGAAGTCTGTAAATAATGTTGTGATTTCGTTTGCCATGGAGGTCAGGTCGAGCTCGGGGGTATTGGGGGTATATGGGATACCCAGCCCTCCACCTATATTAATGAATTCAAAGGTAATGTCTACTTCTTTAGAGATAACGGTGATGAGGTCCAGCAACATCTGAACTGTTTGTACCATATATGTATAGTTGAGTTCGTTTGAGGCGAGCATGGTGTGTAAACCAAAGCGGGTGGCTCCTTTGTCCTTTACCCTGCGATATGCTGCAACGATCTGGTCGTGACTTACTCCGTATTTTGCCTCTGTGGGCGTGCCGATAATCTCATTACCGGTTCTTCTCGCACCCGGATTGTATCGAAAACAGACAAGATCCGGTAGTACAGGAACGCTGTCTATGAGGTTGATGTCGTCAAGGTTGAGTATGCAACCACCGGCAAGGGCCGCTTCAGAAAAATCAAGGCCACTTGTATTGTTAGAGGTAAATATAATATCATCTGGGGTCGCGCCTGCCTGTCTGCTGAGTCGGAGCTCAGCAATTGAGCTGCAATCAAAGCCAAAACCCATATCTTTCATTAAGGCCAAAATCTTAGGATTTGGAAGAGCCTTGACGGCATAAAATTCTTTAAAGCAATCAATTCCTGAAAATGCTTCCTGAAGTTTTTGACCTGTACTTCGAATTCCTGCTTCGTCATAGATATGAAAAGGGGTCTGGTAATGATCCGCTATTGTTTGAATAACAGGGTAGAGGCGTTTTTTATAAGATTGTGAAATTGGCATAGTAGTATTCCGTAGCTCTATATTGATTGGGGCAGGGGAAACCTGCTTGTTTCTTTATTTGTAGAGAGGACAATCTCAGACCTAGTCCCTAAAACCCCGTCGATTGTCTTGATTTTGTTTTTTAAGATCTCTCCAAGAACGACACTGTTCTTGCACCGTACTTTTGTAAGATAGCAATCGTTCCCCGATATAAAATGAACCTCTTGAATGTCAGTTATCTGAGCGAGTTTTTCGCCAATGATTTCCTCTTGTCCAGGGGCTACTGTTATATGTATGTAGGCGATCATAGAACGCTGGAAACGTTCAGGGTTGAGCGTGACTTCATAGCCATCTATAATCCCTGATTTCTCCATCTTTTTTACACGTTCAAGTACCGCAGAAGGGGCGAGACCCACCTGACGTGAGACCTCTATGTTGGGGATACGTGCTTTTTTTTGAAGAATTTTCAGGATCTCCAAACTCTTTCCATCGATCATACAGTCTCCTTTGTGAATAAGAGAATTATATTCGCAAATATTGCCGTAGTCAAGCATGATATCCTGTAAGATCGAGTTGTGTGTGTGCGGATGATGTTTTTTGGAGATGGATGTGGCACCAATTGTTTATAGTTCAAAATGCAGGTTTACGGCCCTCTATATTGGAAAATACTCATTATTCTTGGTTTGCACAGCCCATGGGCGTTGGAGACTGTTTGGTTTCACTCTAACGCAGCTCCCTGTGGCTATCATAACTTTATTCTTCCTAGCTCAAGAGCTGTCTGATAAGTGGAGTTGAAAGGTGGCTTGATGGGGGCAATAGTCACATTGTTTATCTCATATGTGTCCATGGCGCATCTCTTGCTTTGGTCTTTTTGGTACCAGTGAACTGCTGATAAATGTAAGTGGCTCGTGTGGACGCATCTCAAAAATTAAAACCCGTTACATTCAGTATAGTGATACCTAGAGAGAATGTGAGGGGGGCAAGAAAAACATACTTGTGGTTTCAGGGTTTCGGTGGGACAATAAATGAGAGGATAGTAATTTGTGAAACACACTCCGTCTTAAATGTGGGGTGTGTCGTTTTACAGCGGGTTGTCGCTTCTGGTTTCTGTTTTGATCCAAAAATATGAAAAAGAGAAGAGCGTTATGGCCGAAGTTACCATTATTATTCCAACTCTAAATGAAGAGGAAAATGTTGATTTTTTGCTGGAAAGAGTTTTTGAAGTCAAGGATGCGGCAGGTCTTGATTTTAAGGTACTCTTTGTTGATTCCGCATCGATTGATAGGACCTGTGACTGTGTGGAAAAATGGCAAAATAAACGACCGGTTACACTGTTGCGCCGTGATGTTAATGTTGGTCTCGCTCCTGCGGTAATTGCTGCTGCACATCAGGTTGATACAGCCTATGTTCTGGTGATGGATGCCGATCTTAGCCATCCGCCTGAAAAAATACCTAGCATGCTTGCTCCTCTTTTGTGTGGGCAGTGTGATATGGTAATTGGCAGTCGATACGTGAAGGGAGGGGCTGTGCCTGATTGGCCCTTATCTAGAAAACTATCTTCCAAACTTGCTACCTTACCGGCACTCTGCTTTTGCAGTGCAAAAGATCCTTTGGCCGGTTTCTTTGCTGTGAAGACTCGTTTTATTACCGGCCTACATACGGATATTCCGGGTTTTAAAATTGGCTTTGCGGTATTGGCTGAATATCATAAAAGTATTCGGATACAAGAAATACCCATCACCTTCAGGGATCGGGACCATGGACAATCAAAGATGACCCGGGGGATCGTGTACGATTACCTTCGGCAACTCGGTAGCCTTGCTAAAGGGCGTATGGGTCTATAATGTCGTTTTTCTTGCTTTATTTACTTTCCACAAATCCACCATCGGCGAGGACCTGTGGATCGAGCAAGTGGCGCAAGGTTTTCTTGGACATATCTGTCATTTCTATTGCAACTTCTAAGATTGGTCTTTGCTCTTTTTCGGCAACTTTTGCAATTTTAGCAGCTTTATTGTAACCAATGTATGGTGCTAAAGATGTTACCAGAATTGGGTTGAGACGTAATGTCGTTGAAAGTTTTTCTTTGTTTACTGTGGCACGTTTAATAGCTTTTTCTCCAAGGCTATCGGCACAGCCTGTGAGTAATTCAATTGATTCCAGAATAATAGTTGCTGCAAGGGGAAGCATGGTGTTGAGCTGGAAGTTGCCTCCGAGGCCTGCGATGTTCATAGTGGTCTCATTACCAATGACTTTTGCTGTTGCCATAAGAACTGCTTCAGGAATAACCGGGTTTATTTTAGCAGGCATAATGGAAGAGCCAGGCTGCAGTGCAGGGAGTTGTATTTCTCCGAAACCATTGTGAGGACCGGAATTCATAAGTCTGAGATCATTTGCAATTTTACTTATGCAAATGGCACAGGTCTTGAGATGGGACATATGTTCAACGACACTGTCTAGGCTGCTCAAGCCTTTAAACGTTGAAATGCTTTGGCTAAAATTGAGTTCAAACTGTTTCTTAAGAGTCGCGATTGTGATTGTCGCAAACTGAGGATGGCAATTAACACCACTACCTACTGCTGTGCCCCCAAGGGGCAGTCGCATGAGTCGAGGGAGGGAGGTCTCAAATCGTTCTATACACTCAGCAATCTGACAGCTCCAACCCTTGCATTCGTCAATCAGTTTAATGGGCAGAGCATCCATGAGATGAGTCCTGCCTGTTTTGATTACTGCAGAGTTGTTATTGGCAAAGATCTCAATGTTTTCGATGAGCCTTTTAAGGGCTGGGATGAGCTGGGATGAGGTTTTGACTGCGGTTGAGAGTTGCATGGCTGAGGGTATGACATCGTTACTGCTCTGGCATAAGTTGACATGATCGTTTGGTGAAATTGTGGCCTCAGGTTGACTACTTATTTTGGCAATAACTTCATTGACGTTCATGTTGGTACTGGTACCGGAACCGGTCTGGAAGACGGTGACAGGGAATTGATGCAGGGGCTTTCGTTCGAGAATTAAATCTACTGCTGTAGCTATTCTGATGGATTGTTCCTGGGTTAGCAGGCCTAGTTCGCCATTGGTCTTTGCGGCAGCGAGTTTAATATGTAGTACGGCCTCTATAAAACTCCATGGCATAGGGTCTTTTGAAATAGTGAAATTGTCCACAGCTCTTTGGGTTTGTGCTCCGTACAGGGCTGTGGAGATCACTGTAACTTTACCCATTGTATCGGTTTCAGTTCTGTATTCTTTCATGGCAAATTTAAGTGGTTATCTAGAGATTTAAGGGGAGGATAGGAGTTCCTATGCTGAAACTATAAAGCCCAAATCTCTATTGTCTAGAAAAAAGGATAACCATTAGATGGAGTCTTGCTCCTTTGCTAGGGGAATAAATATAACAATTGTTGGGGGGAGGGGAGAGGCGAAGGGAGGGCTGACCGTTTAAAAACACGGCCAGCCGGAACAACGGACAGACTATTTCTTCCAGAGACCGTGCAAGTTGCAGTAGGCTCGTGCTGTAACGTTATCAGCAGAAACTGGGAAAAATGCTTCTGGTTTATCTGTAGGATTAAGGAATTGTCTGTAAACAATATTGTCAACAGAAAGCTCAATCCATTCGATCCAGTGATCGTCTGTCATTGGGTGGTCAACTGAACCAACTGATACCTGCCAGCCGCCGTCTTTTTTTTCTAAAACAGGGATGTGCTTTTCTACCGCTGCATCGGTGGTATTCTCAATCTGCATTGTCATCTCTTGACCGCAGCACATAAGATCTGCACCACCTGCTGTAAGAATCTCGGCAACGTTTCCACAGATACTACATTTATAAACAGCCAGTTTTTGTGCCATTCGTAAATCTCCTGAATTTTGATTATGTTGTTAAAAACGAATATTGAGTCAGCAAGTGTGACCGAATATTCAGTGAATTAAATTATTTAGAATGTATGTTTGGCTCTAAAATCCGTAAATCATTAAACGTACCGTTTCCACGGTCAGCAGAGCCTCACTATCAAGGCATTAAGCGCGAGCCCTGTTAGGTTCTTCTCTGGGCTTTTCTGTTACATAATCTCATTTGCTGCTGAAAATGAGGTACTGATAAATCCTGCCGATTCAACTTCGTTGCTAATAGTAATCATAGTCCTTGTATGGATCAATTATAATTATAATAATAATTATTAGGGAGTAGTTCTGCAGAGTTCGATGGCTCTTTTTGCAGATATTTAGCTTAAGACACAATGAAGATAGAACCGCTTTTTCGGTAATTGTGGGCTTGTTTTGTTGTGGCCAGTACGCTTGATCTGTCGTTAAATATAGTCCCGAGGGTGTGATGTTTTGTGCTGATGGTCACCGCTGTGATGGCATTATTGTTTAAAAAGTTCAGAGAATCTCTTGTCGGCGAAATCCTCTATTTCTCGTTGTAGTTTTCTGTAATTTTCGATGAGTTCTTTGGCCTTTGGAGTCAGGGTTGTTCCGCTGGCTGCGCCTCTTCCTTTGGTTGAAACAACGAGTTCGTCAGAGATGTTGTTCTGCAACGTTTTTATGTGTGACCAAGCCTTTTTATAGTTAAGGCCCATCTTCTCTGCCGCTTTTGCAATGGATCCTTCGTTCTCGATTTGTTCAAGAATCTCAGTTTTACCTTTGCCAAAAAGAAGATCTTTGTGGTCATTTTCAATCCATATCTTTGTTCTAATATGGAAGGCAGTCGAGTCGTTTGGCTTCATGGGTGACCAGTATGGATGAATGTTTAGAAAATAGTAAATTGTTTATGTTATCTCTTTGATGTTGATCTTCTTACATTACTTATTGTAACCTACAGCTATGGAAATCAGCAACAATACTATTGTGATATAAAAAACAATTATGGGCTAGGGAGAACCTAGTGACGTAGAGAACTTTTGGTTATTATTCTCTTTTATTGATAGATCTGTGGCGGACAGCCTGTTGATACTTATCATAAATAACTGGAGATTCCTGTCTGTTAACAAATAGAATCTATTATACTAATTCAAAGAGGTTTTCTTATGATCAGTGATAAAATGTGCAAGGCTCTTAATAACCAAGTCAATGCAGAGTTGTTTTCGTCTTACCTTTATCTTTCTATGTCCTCCTGGTTTAGCGAGCGTTCTCTCTCTGGCTTTGCCTCATGGATGCGTGTTCAGGCACAGGAAGAGTTATCCCATGGTATGAAAATATATGATTACATATTAGAGCGTGGTGGAAAAATTGAGTTTGGAACCATTGAGCAACCTGAGTCAAAGTGGCAAGCAGCTGCTGAAATAGTTGAAGAGGTGGCCAAGCATGAAGCGAAGGTTACTGGACTTGTTAATGATCTGGTAGACGTTGCTTTTGCACAAAAAGATCATGCCACAAATATTTTTCTTCAATGGTTCGTTGCGGAACAGGTGGAAGAAGAGGCTAGTGTTGGTGAGGTTCTTGAGCGCATGAAGATGATTGATGGTGATTCTGCAGGTATGTTCGCCATGGATATGGAGCTGGGTAAAAGGGTGTTTACTGCACCTGTAGAATAACAATATTAATTATATTAATGGAGCTGACTTTGAAGATCGATTGGGCGTACATGCGTAAGGGCTGAATATCTTGTAAAAAAGCCTGGAAGGTGATGGAAGAAAAAAATGTTATTGTTGAGACTGAAGTTGATGCAAAAAAAGAAACCTGCCAAAGAGAAGATGCGTGGGATCTGGTGCATAAGGCTGGCAAATTAGTAGTTGCCAGTGGCCAGAAAACGCTTGAGTATGATCCTCGTTCTGCGGATAAGGAAGAGGTCCTGAAAAAAATAACCGGACGTACGGGTAATCTAAGGGCTCCAACCCTTAGAATTGGTGATACATACTACGTCGGTTTTAATGTTGGCATGTACGAAAGTCTATTTGTTTAAGATCTGCATGCAGGGGGGAGGGGGCAAGTTCTCTTTCTCCTGAACATTGTATTGTTTTATGGTAGACGAGTGAGAACAATAAATTACTTTCTTACATCGTTGAAAAAAATCAAACAAAATAATGTTCAGCCAAGGGCAGATGCATGTTGCATCTCTTTTTGTAGGATTTTGTTACACACACAGAAGGTTACAGGCAGTGAATTGATAGATAGTGGAGTGCCTTCTTGAAAGTTACGATGATGTTATGGCTTGACGATCGTTCCGAAAATTAACTTCTGTACGAATTCAAAATGAGCTTCAACAGTAATGGGGTGAAGATTGTGGCTACTGAAACGTATCAAGATATCACTGTGAAGCATGAAAACAAAGTTGCTCAAATTAAGATTAATAGACCGGATAAGTTTAATGCAATACGCTTACAAACCTATCGTGAATTGATTGCTGCCTTTTTGGAGGCAGATGCTTCTCCTGAGTGCCATGTTATTGTTTTATCAGGTGCAGGGGGACAGTTTTCTGCCGGTAATGATCTTGCTGACTTGGTAAGCGACGACCACACGCAACTCATGGAGTGTGTACAAGAAATATTTACGACGGTGGCGAATCTGAAAAAGGTTTTGCTCGCTGTAGTGGATGGTGTTGCCGTTGGTATTGGAACCACAATTCTTCTTCACTGTGATCTCGTTGTTGCTTCTCAGGGGACAAAATTCAGGGTTCCATTTGCTAATCTTGGAGTGGGGCCTGAGGGAGCGTCAAGTGTATTACTGCCCCATATCATTGGCCAAAAGAAGGCCCGTGAAGTACTCCTTACAGGCAGGTTCTTTTCTGCTGAAGAAGCCTTGGAATGGGGCTTGATTAATAGATTGGTTAAATCCGAAGAGTTAGCTGCAGTGGTTGAGGAGTATATTGTCCTGCTGTTGCAACAGCCTTTAGCCTCATTGTTAGCGACCAAAGTACTCATGCGCTCTTCTCTTCCTGATATAGAAAATATTGTCACGCGCGAGCTTGAATCGTTCGGTTCGTTGTTGCAAACAGATGAAACCCGTAAGAGGCTTCGTTCACTTATTAGGTAGTAGGCGTGCTGCCTTGGATCTTTTTTAGAGCAAATATTTTGTTTAACTACATCTTATCTCATGTTTCAGCCACAAATGCTTAGAGTCTAGAGGTTGTACGTCATTTGTAGTGTAAATGGATTTTACCACTGACCTTTGCCCTGGAAAGTTATAGCTGGCCGTTGTTGAGCGGTTGTTACGGTGGCACAGTACGCCAGTGCTATATTTTTACTACTATTGTCTTGTCTGTATGCGGGGGGAGTGACAACATAAAGTTACTTTCACACTTTAGTAAAAAGAAAAAACTACAATGTTCACTAACTGTCAGTTGTTGAGGGACCATCTTGTTTAAAAAACAAGTAACTTACTTGACTGATTGGTGGGCAGGAATAAAGAAGCACCTTCTTCCTTGATTCTCACCTCAATCGACGTTGTAAATAATCTTTAGATAGCAAGTTTCCTGTCAGTCGTTGTTGTAAATGGAATGGAATAACTTGTTCGTCTGCAGCCAGGGAATTTTTTATCTCATACGGGCATGGTCGACCGATTGTGTATACGTTATTGATATAAAGTTTGTTTTTTTACTATTCAATAGATAAACTAAATGAGATTATTATTTTTGATATCAGGATCAATTTTACACCGATGCTGAATTATTTGATTCTGGATGTTTTGTTTTAAGGGGAATGTGATGGATGTATTTGTGGCCCGACAGCCAATTTTTGATGTTCAGAAAAAATTGTATGCGTATGAACTCCTGTTTCGTTCTGGTGAGTCAAATGGATTTCCGGATATAGATGGTGAAACTGCGACATCAAGTCTGTTGTCATCTTCTTTCTTTACCGTTGGTATTGAAAAAATAGGCGCAGGAAAACTCGTATTTATTAACTTTACAGAAGATCTTTTATTGCGGGGAACCCCCCAGCTCTTTCCACCCGACAAGATGATGGTGGAAATACTGGAAGATGTTAATCCAGGGTCTGATATTGTTCGCGCCTGTCAACAATTAAAGGATAAAGGCTACTCACTTGCCCTGGATGATTTTATTTATTCAAAACAATTTGAAGAGTTATTGTATTTAAGTGAGATCGTAAAGATTGATTTTCGTCTTACCCCTGTTGAGACTCTCGGTGAGATGGTTGAAACGTTAAAGAAATACAACTGTAAATTGCTTGCCGAAAAGGTAGAAACGTATGACGAGTTTTATCAGGCTGTAGAACTTGGTTTTGACTATTTTCAAGGTTATTTTTTCGCTAAACCCGAAGTCTTGAAAAATAAGGATTTATCTTCCTCGCAACTGGGGATGTTGCGGCTTATTTCAAAAGTAAATACAGAGGAATTTGATGCTGAGGCGCTCGCTAAGCTCGTTTCTCAGGATGTCTCCATTACCTATAAATTGTTAAAATTTATAAATTCTTCCCATTTCTCCAGGCTCCAGCCTCTATCATCAATACGGCAAGCTATTTCGTTTTTAGGTGAGAATGGTTTTAAGATGTTTTTCTCGCTTATAGCCACCAGTAAACTTTCAGAAAACAAACCAGGGGAGCTCATTCGTACTTCTATCGTGCGGGCAAGATTTTTAGAACAGATTGGACTTGAACTGAAAAAAGAGAGTAGTGAATTCTTTTTACTCGGTCTTTTTATGTCAATAGACGCAATGCTTGATCAGAGTATTGAGAGTGTAATTGGAAATATGCCTCTTTCCGAGAGGTTGAAAGAGGCCTTGGTGAGTAGGCGAGGGGAGCTGTTTGCGTTTGTTCGTCTCATTGAGGCCTATGAAGCGGGTAACTGGGTTGCCTTTCGCTTTGTTCTGAAAAAGCTTGGTTTAACCGGTAAACTGATCACCAGCTTTTATCTTGAGGCCCTTGCCTGGGCGGACTCGCTTGATTAGTTGTTAACTCGCCTAGAGTTGTGTCTACGACATAGCCGTCTTACGTGGCAACGGAAGTTATAATATCGGGCTGGATAGTATCTGCAATTTCAGGTTTAAGTAATATTTCCTGTCGTGCAGCATCGACAACATAAACAAGTATATCCTCGGGGTGTATTGTCGTAGAATAGACAGTACCCCCACCCATTTCTTTGTCTTGCCAGCGGTTGAGTATCCACTGTACTTCCTGTATATCAGTTGTCCAACTCAAACCTTGAGGGATATTGGTAAGAGAACCTCTATATGCTACACAACCATCTTGTGGAAATGGTCTTCCTAGGGCAAATAATTTCTTTCTATCGCATAGCTTTAGAAGCAAAAGCCATGTGTTGTATACCCCGGAGGGGGCAAAAGGTGTGTTCTTGCGATAATACAGCTTGAGCACTGTACTTTCCAGGGTGTCCGTTTCTTTGAATTTATCGATGTTGTTATGGATAAAATGAATATGTTCAGTTGGATTGAGTATGTTCATTGCCTCGATAGGAAGCTTGGCATTAGCAAGTGCAGTGTGGATTTCTTTAACCTTCACATCCTGCATTTTCTTGTGCCTTTCTTGCATTTTCTCGTTGGTGAAAGATCCTAAAAAATCATCTGGTCGATGAAGAAAGCGAATGTCGTCGAGTTTCCATTGCATTGAAAGGTCTCCTGCTTTTTATATTAACGAATAAATGACTAACCTATAGATTGAGCCATGTGTCGGATACGTCAAGCATGCGGTTGGCAAATCCCCATTCATTATCAAACCAACAGAATATCTTAATAAGCGTGTTCCCGCATACCTTTGTCTGAGTAGCATCAAAAATTGACGACCTGGGGTCTGTGTTAAAGTCTACAGATGCATGGGGCTCTTCCGTATAGCCAATTAGCCCCCGGAGTCTGCCCTGTGATGCTTCTTTAATTACTTTATTAATAGCTTGGACAGAGGTTGCTTTTTTCACATTGAGTGAGATGTCCATTGCAGAAACATTAATTGTTGGGACCCGTATGTGCAGACATTCAAAGCGACCAGCCAAATGGGGCATTAACCTGTCAATTCCTTTAGATAGTCCCGTATCCATGGGGATTATAGAGTGCAGAGCACTGCGTGTGAGCCGTAGGTTGGTTTTGTGGTAGCTGTCAATCACAGGCTGGTCATTCATGGCAGAATGGATTGTTGTCGTAACGCCATTAACTATGCCAAATTCACGGTCAATAATATCTAGTATGGGCACTATGCAGTTAGTGGTGCAGGAGGCATTTGATACTACCTTATGATCTGCCTGGAGCCGAGTGTGGTTGTAGCCGTACACTACAATGGCGTCCACTGCGGGGGTTGCCGGATGGGAAAGTAGGATTTTCTTTGCACCACTTTGCAGATGCTTCTCCGCAGTTTCACGGTCTTTAAAGCTCCCAGAACATTCAAATAACAGATCAATGCCAAGCTCGGCCCATGGAAGCCGGGATGGGTCTGCTTCATTGAGGATTTTTATACAGTTATCCCCAATTTTGAGAGTGTTATCCTGGTAGGAGATTGGATATGGAAATCTGCCGTGGGTGGTGTCGTAACGCGTGAGATACGTGAGGGTGTCAATGCTTGCCAACTCGTTGATTGCGACAATTGTAAATTTCGAGTGATACGGCGAAGAGTAGATTGCTCTCAGCACCGATTGACCTATGCGTCCATAACCGTTGATGGCAACTTTAAAGCTCATACGTACTCATATATAGATTTGTGTGAATAATATAGTTACAACAATACAAAACATTTTCATCAATACAGTTATTTATCCTATATAACAACAGGATCTTATTAATTGTTTAATAAAAAACCTTTTTGTAGGATTTAATGTCTGATGTTTCAGTAATATTTCAATATGCATAGTAGCCATTTGGGTCAATGGCTACGGCAACCTCAGAAAAATAAACGATTTTCTAGTCCACCTAGATCTCTTCTCTGCTCAGGGTCCAAGCTGAAAAGTATTTTGGCAATACGCCATGCTAAACTTCATTAATAGTGAAAAGAATAAAGCAAGGGGGCGCACATGGACAGGAGCCGGGGCGATTGTTCTCTTGGTAAAAATGGCAGAAGTACTTTTACGATTTTCGGTTGCTTGCTTAAAACAATGCAATGTTCGTGCAAAGTGCGGGCTCAAGACTTCTCTCTTGTGTTGCTATACTGCGTTTGATTGACTAAAGAGTATAGTTGATCTTGTTGTTTCCTTCTTTTGTTTTTCGTTCTCAATAATAACTGAAATAGAGTCTGGAGATACTATGAAGAGTAGAGGTCGTATAATTATTAATACAGGCAATGGGAAAGGTAAAACTACCGCTGCACTAGGAACAGCTTTTCGAACCCTTGGCCATGGTGGCAAGGTGTGTGTCATTCAGTTTCTAAAAGGTCAGGGGCAGTACGGTGAGCGTGTGATGGCTGAGAAAATAGATAATCTCGACTGGTTTATTTGCGGTAAAGGCTTCGTCTTTAAAAAGGAGAATATTGACTCCGATCGTGACGTTGCCAGAGAAGGTTTTCAGTTGGCCTTGGAAAAGGTAAAAAGTGATCAGTACGATCTTGTTATACTTGATGAGATTACCTATCTACCTCTGTACGATTTTTTAGATGTTACAAAAATTATCGAGTTACTGGAAGGTAAGCCCGATCGGCTTTCAATTATTCTAACGGGACGGGATGCTGATCCGCAGCTTATCGAGGTAGCCGACACCGTAACTGTAATGGAACCTTTAAAACATGCATATGACACTGGAATAAAGGCTCAGAAAGGGATCGAATTCTAGTTACTGCTGCATGTTTGTGGGCGGAGATTGTCAGTTGCTTCTCTTTGCGTGCCCTAATGGGTGTAAATTAAGATTGTGAGGGCAGGTTGATGGATGGGAAAAGCAGGAAAAATATTACAGTTGGAGCCAGAGTTAACATTGTCCTCAAACAGCATCAGAGAACAGGCACTTTGACAAATGGTATTGTAGCAGACATTTTGACCAAGTCGCCCAGTCACCCGCATGGTATAAAGGTGAGGCTTGCAAATGGCGAAGTTGGCAGGGTGAAAGAGGTCGTAGGGTAACTGCCACCTGATCATCACGAGTGGCGCTCTAGAGATCGTTACTTTTGGTAAACGAGAAATCCTTTAGGGAAAACTGTTTTTCCTGGATTGTTGTCGTGTTGTGCTGACAGAAAATAATCTGTAAGGCAAGTAGGCGTGCAAGTGGTCGGAGGTCATCTGGTATTTGTTGGCCCCTGTCCTTTGTAGTTACAACATTAATATGCACCCTGGTTTTTTGTTTTGACATAGAAAATCAGGAGTAAGGCACTAATAAACGAGATCACACAATGAAAATACGTAGTGTATCACCAGAGATATATCCCAAGGTTCTTGGTCTGTTAAAACAGTCTTTTCCTCGGAGCAATAAAGAGGTTGTCCTTATTGAAAAACTGCACAAGAAAAATACAGAACTTGATGAGTGGGTTTGTCTTCACATTAACAAGGTGATTGCCTATATCGCTTTTACTAAGGCTTATAATGAAAAAGAGGTTTGTGGGCTCCATCTAGGGCCTGTTGTAGTAAAGCCCGAATTCCAAAACCAGGGGGTTGGAGCCGAACTCATTCGTTTTGCACTACGTCAAGAGAAGATTAAAAATAGTACAATTTTTACCCTTGGGCTTGCCGAATATTATAAGCAGTTTGGTTTCATCCCATGTCTGCAGCAGAGGAGTTCTTTTGCTACAAAAAAAACTCACTTACTCTGTCTGCATAATGAGTTAACAGAGAGCTTTACGGTTGGTTATGAAAAGGCATTTGGAAAGTAATTAGTTGAATATTATATAGGTAAATTGTGAGAAATAACGATATATTAAGGCGGTTACGTTATGTTTTTGATTTTAGTGACTCAAAAATGATAACACTTTTTAAAGAAGGTGGGCAGGAAGTGGTCCGTGCTGATATCAGTTCTTTGTTGAAAAAGGATGATGACTCGGATTTTGTGGTATGTACTGATCTTGTGCTTGCAACGTTTCTCAATGGCTTTATAAACTACAAGCGAGGGAAAAAAGAGGGTGTTGAGCAGGTTGCAGAAGCCTATCTACCTAATAACCTAATCTTACGTAAACTTAAGATTGCTCTCGATTATAAAAATGAAGATCTGCTAGGGATTTTATCCCTGTCAGCTGTAAGTTTAAGTAAGCATGAGCTGAGTGCTTTTTTTAGGAAAAAAGGGCATAAAAATTATCGTCAGTGCAAGGATCAGGTACTCAGGAAGTTCTTAATGGGGTTACAGATCAAATTTCGTGGAGAACCTACGACGGATACACCGTCTGTGTGGAAATAATGGTCTGTTCTTTTTCTGCCATTGTTTGACGTTCTGTAAAGTGCATTACGTTAAACAAAACGGTGAGAGATACGGCAATTAGACAAACCAATTGTATCTTTGGATGCAATTTCTGTGCTGATCAGGAAGAGTCAGATATGCAGATTAGGTCTTTCAAAAAATAACAGACCATATATTGTACCGGTTTCGTTAGGCTATGATGAAAAGTATACCGTTTGGTTTTTTTGTCTGCTCTCCACTCGTGTACCAGCCGATCTGCATGTTGGTGCAGAGCGCGCAAGGATTGTTCCTGGCAACAATTTGTAAAACTGAAGTTTTCACTTGGGACACTGGCGGGACAGCGAGGCGCTGGGGCTGTAAAGGTAGAGGGAAATGTTCAAACCTCGGGACTGCAGCGGAGTAATAGGTATTATTCATCCCAAAGGGGAGCCGGCAAGACTAAAATGCTGCCCACGAGAAGTGAATCTTTGAATACGCCTAATTCGGTTGTAAGGTATTGTTTATTCTTATCATAAATATTTTTTTTGTTGTTGCGTAAACACAAATTATATAAAAATCAAAACATCATGATACAAGTTGGGCTTGAAGTTCTCTTAAACAGTAGAGAATACTCTTTTGAGGGTCAAAAAATCGCTTACCTGTCCAATCAGGCCTCAACCACTGGGGCTCTGGTGCACGGTAGGATAGCTCTCCAGGAAAAATACGGAGAACAGTTGAGTTGTCTGTTCTCACCCCAGCATGGGTTCTTTTCTGAGAAACAGGATAATATGGTGGAGTCTAACCACAGCGTAGATGCTGTGACGGGACTGCCAATGTATAGTCTCTATGGTGAGTTACGCAAGCCAACGCCTTCGATGTTTGAGTCTTTTGATATCCTCCTTATCGACCTTGTTGATGTTGGTACCCGGGTGTACACCTTCATGTACACCATGGCCTACTGTATGATGACAGCTGCTGCAACAGGTAAAAAGGTGATCATCTTAGATCGACCAAATCCCGTTGGAGGTAAGCATATTGAGGGAAACGTCTTGCAGGCTGACTGTTCGTCTTTTGTTGGCTTGTTTGCCCTGCCAATGCGCCATGGGATGACTATGGGAGAACTGGCCCTTTTGATGAACCACGAATTTAAAATTGATGCGGATCTTTCTGTGGTTTCTATGATCGGCTGGAAGAGAGAGCATCTCTTTCGTGATACAGGCTTTCCGTGGGTGGCTCCTTCGCCCAATATGCCAACGCCTGAATGTGCTCTCGTCTATCCCGGACAGGTTATCTGGGAGGGGACTACTATTTCTGAAGGAAGAGGGACAACGCTTCCGTTTGAGTTTGTTGGAGCACCATTTTTTCAACATCAAGAGATTATTGATTTTCTGGGTAAAACAGATTTGCCTGGTTGTTACCTGCGGCCCATCGTCTTTGAGCCAACCTCTGGCAAGTGGGCACAACACTCCTGTAATGGCTTCCAACTGCATGTTACAGATCCAGACAGTTTTCTGCCATATCGTACCAGTCTTGCTCTGTTGCAGGCGGTGATGATTCTTTATCCAGACAATTTCGAGTATAAAGAGCCACCGTATGAATATGAGTATGAACGATTGCCTATGGATCTGATCCTTGGGGATAAGAGCATAAGAATGCGTCTTGAAGCTGGAGAAGCGGTTCAAGCACTTGAAAGCGAATGGTTGCCTGCACTCCAGGCGTTTGACCAATTAAGAGCAAACTATTTTTTGTATTGAGAGAGGCATTATGGCAGATAAAAAAATAACAGTAGAAAAGCTGGCAGCACTGGTCGACGGTGAAGTTGTGGGTGATGGTAGTTTTGTTGTCAGTGGCTTTGCACCTCTTGATGGTGCAGGTCCTACAGATATTGCATTTTTAGTAAAAGCTAAAAATTGTGCAGATATTTATGCAACTGGTGCTGGAGCTGTTGTCGTTCCAAGCGGTGTGAATGAAAAATTCACTATCCCGGTTGTGAGAGTTAAAGATCCCTATCTCGCAGCAGCTCATATTCACAATTACTTTCTTAAGGTTCCTTTTGTCGCAAAGGGTATCCATGAAAGAGCAGTCGTCGGTACCGAGTGCACGCTGGGGTCCGAAGTCACCATAGGCGCTTTTGTTGCGCTCGGGGATCGGGTCACTGTTGGTGAGCGGGTTTGCATTGAACCTGGCGTTGTAGTTGGCGATGATGTTACCATCGGAGATGATTGTAAAATATGTTCTAATGTTAGCATCTATAAGGGCTGTATTCTTGGTAGCCGAGTCGTTCTACATTCGGGAACAGTCATTGGTAGTGACGGTTACGGTTATGCGGTGAATGCAAGGGGTGAGCACATAAAGAGGCCCCAGGTCGGTATCGTGCGCATCGGCGATGATGTAGAAATAGGTTCAAATAGTTGTATTGACAGGGCTACCTATGGTGAGACTGTGGTGAAATCGGGTTGTAAAATTGATAACCTGGTTCAGATTGCGCACAATGTTGTCATAGGTGAAAACAGTCTCATTGTGGCCCAGGTCGGTATAGCCGGGTCGACAACTCTTGGTAGAAATGTTGTTATGGGCGGCCAGGCCGCGACAACGGGCCACTTAACAATCGGCGATGGGGTCATGGTTGCCGCAAGAGGGGCAGTTCACGCAGATCTTAAGAAAGGTTCAGTTGTTGGTGGTACTCCGGCTATTCCTATAAGACAATGGGTAAAATCGTGTGCAGTTTTTAATAAGTTGCCAGAGTTACGAAAGTTGGCCCAAAAGAACGGTAAAGCAATCGCAGCGATGGAGAGTCGCAACGAAAAAGATAAGTAGAAAGGAGAACGCGTTTCATGGATGAACTTTCAGTACCGGAAAATATAGATATAGTAGAGATATTGAATCTCTTGCCCCATAGATATCCATTTGTAATGGTAGATAGAATTCTATCACTTGAAATGGGGCAAAAGATTGTAGGGCTTAAAAACGTAACTATAAATGAACCATTTTTTCAGGGTCATTTTCCAGGTCGCCCTATTATGCCCGGTGTTTTGATTTTAGAGGGGATGGCTCAGGTCGGCGGTATTATGGCTTACTACGCCAATAAAGATGCCATTGGTAATAAGTTGCTGTTTTTTGTAGGTATAGACAAAGCGCGTTTTAGAAAACCTGTTGTGCCTGGTGATCAGCTGATCTTTACCCTTGAACTTGTGAAGAAAAAGAAATCAATAATGGTAATGTCTGCCAAGGCTAAGGTTGACGATCAGGTGGTCGCCCAAGCGGAACTCATGGCTACTTTTACCTGATTAGCTGATATCTTTTCCCATAAGGTTTGAAAAGAAGTATCAATTTTCAATTGAGCAATCTGGCGAGGTGGTGGGGGACTTGAGTTACAGCTGTATCTCTACTGCAAAACTTTGGCAACAAAGTAAATCCGCTAGGTGTGCTCCTCCCTGTGGGGGATGAGGGAAATAGTTCTCATTTAAATGTGAATCTTCAAAAAAATAATAGTATTAATGTAAGATGCGTTTTCGCAATTTTATATTAATATTCGAATTATGCGCCTGCAGAATTTAGCTTATACGTAGTATGTAGATATTCCTCTACGACACATATTGATTATCATGGCAATACATCACACAGCAGTTGTTGATCCAAAGGCAGAGCTTGATCCCTCCGTTCAGGTCGGTCCTTACGCAGTTATAGAAGAGGGAGTAATTATTGGTGTGGACTCAGTAATCAAAGCCCACGCGGTTGTGTCTGGACCGACTATTATTGGTGAACGTAATGTGATTGGATCCTTCGCAATGGTTGGTGGTGCGCCCCAGGATCTTGCTTATAACGGCGAACCTACTGAGCTCATTATCGGCAATGACAATCATATTCGCGAGTATGCATCTATTCACCGTGGCACCCCAACGGGAAGAAAAAAGACCACCATCGGTAACGGAAATTTACTCATGGCCTATACCCATGTTGCCCACGATTGTAAAATTGGTAACAAAGTGATTATGGCCAATGTTGCAACACTGGCGGGTCACGTGGAAGTAGGTGATAATGCTTCTATCGGTGGGCTTGTGGCAGTTCATCAGTTTTGCCGGATTGGTACCTTTAGTTACATTGGTGGAGTGTCGGGTCTCAGCCTTGATGTACCTCCTTTTGTTATTATTGCTGGAACCCGTAATCGTATGCGAATATCCGGTATTAACAAGGTTGGTCTCAGACGTAATGGTTTTAAGCGGGAGACCATTCAAAATCTAGATAAGGCATTTCGGATCATTTTCCGTTCTCCAAATCTGCTTATGAAAGACGCTATTGAAGTGGCAAAAAAGGAATTCCCTGATTGTCCGGAAGTTCAGGTTTTGGTCAAGTTTTTTGAAGACTCAAAGCGTGGTGTTGCCAAACAGACTATAGAAGATTGATAGCCACGTTATGTCTATTTCCATGGAAAATATTGGTATAATTGCAGGCGGTGGACAGTTTCCAGAGCTTTTTATTAAAGCTGCTAAAAAAGCTGGTCGCCGTGTTGTGTTGATTGCTCACAAGGGTGAGACCTCGGAAAGTGTTGCCAAGGCTGCAGATGCTGTCTGTTGGATTAAACTTGGACAGCTCGGGAAGTTGCTCTCTTTTTTTAAGGCGCAGGGAGTAAAGGAGACTGTGTTCCTTGGTACTATTACCAAAACAAAGATATTTCGTGATATTCTTCCTGATTTTAAGGCCTTGACCCTATGGAATAAAATCGACCGCAAGCAAGATGATGCAATCTTGCGTGCAATCGCCGGAGCTATTGAAGCGGAAGGTATTGCAGTCCTTGAGTCCACCCTTTATCTGCAAGATTTACTTTTTCCAGCAGGTATACTCACCAAGGCGAAACCTAATAAACAACAACGACTAGATATTGAATTTGGCTGGCAAAATGCGCGGGCTATCGGTGCGCTAGATATTGGGCAGTGTGTTGTGGTACGAAACTGTACTGTACTTGCTGTCGAGGCAATTGAAGGAACCGATGCGGCTATTTTGCGGGGTGGAGAGCTGGCTAAAGAAAAATGTGTTGTTGTGAAGGTCAAAAAGCCGGGCCAGGATTTTCGTTTTGACCTCCCGGCAACAGGTCATGCAACTATTACTACTCTAAAGAATGTAAAAGGGGCGGTGCTTGCTGTAGAGGCCGGTCAGTCTCTTCTTTTTGATCGTGAGAAAATGGTTGCAGAGGCCAATAGTGCCGGAATCGTTGTGGTGGGTGTCAGAGAAAATGATGACGGTACGCTAGAGATAGGCTAAGATGAATATTGAGGTGTCCTGTTGGTTGTTTTGATACGTTCTAATTGCGCTGGAGTCTTTCTATGCAAGCAATGATTCTAGCGGCTGGATTAGGTACGAGATTGCTTCCCCATACCAGCATTCGGCCCAAACCTCTCTTCCCAATTCTGAATACCCCCCTGTTGCTTTTGACGATTGAGAGGCTGAAGAATTTTGGTTTTGATCACATAATCGTCAACTGTCATCACTTGAGAGAACAGATTGTGGCAGTTCTTGGCTCATATCAAGGCGTGGTTGTCATAGAAGAGGAAAAAATTCTCGGAACGGGCGGTGGGCTTCGTGGCGCATTGCCCCTGATGAAAGATGAACCTATACTGGTAACTAATGGCGATATCTATCATACCGTTAATTTATTAGAATTTTACAATTATCATAGCAGGAATAAGCATAGAATTACCTTAGCTATGCATGATTTTCCCCGTTTTAATACGGTTGCAATGAATGGTGATACTGTAGATGTGTTTGCAGAAAATAAGACATTACCTCAGCTCGCCTATACCGGTCTACAGGTCGTTGAACCTGACCTCCTGCAAGACATAGAAGAGGGTAAGTCTTCTTGCATCGTTGACCATTACAGGAAACTACTGGTAAGAGGTGTGCAGATAGATACCCTGCGAGTTGATGGCTGTCATTGGACCGATATGGGAACCGTGGATGATTATCTTGCCCTGCACGAAGGCTTGTTGTCCGGAAAGATTCCATGCTGGCGGGAAGCTGGCGAAGTAAGAAAACCATACTGTATAGCAACACGGGCTAAACTTTCTCCCCATGTAGAGTTAAAAGATTGGGTGTCTATTGGGGAGGCGAGGATTGGAGATAAAACTCGCCTGCAGCGTTGTGTGGTTTGGGATAATATAGTCGTGCATGCTGGAAAGGAAATAAGGGATACAATTGTCTCAGCAGACGTGTAGAGGCAATGGTGCAATTGGTGGTCAGAGAGTTAGTATAGATAATAAAGTGATGTCTTCTTATAGTGATAAAGAAATAATTGCGCTTGCCATAGTGCTTTTGCAAGACAAAGGTTTACTGGCAGCATCCGATATAGCGAGTAAACGTCTGCTGGTTGATGTTATCGCAAGTGATGGTTCTACCAGAAGGTTTTGGCGTTTTGCGCTAGGCAAGACACCTCTTTGTATCGTTGTAGCACCACTTACTGCCAGTGAAGTTGAGCTAAAGGAATCGAGGTCGGCGTGGTGTATTGGCAGACATCTTTATGCAAAGGGATGTTCTGTACCCCAGCTATTTGCTTGGCATGAAGAGTCGGGTTTGCTTGTATTTGATGATCTTGGTGATAGGCGGCTTCACAGTGTGATTGTACCAGAAAATGGTACAACTGACCGAGTGAGGGTGAGGGAACAGTACGTTGAAGTTATTTGTAAGCTTGTACATATGCAGATAGAAGGTGCAGTTGATTTTGAATCTGACTGGTGCTGGGACGGGGATTGCTATAATAAAGAATTGATGCTGGAGAGAGAGTCTGGCTATTTTTTAAGTGCATTCTGGCATGGCCTGTTACAGCATAATATGCCTGAAGGCATCCTTGACGAATGTCAATACTTAGCCGAACTTGCTGCTAAAGCCCCAGCCGATTATTTTTTACATCGAGACTTTCAGTCACGCAATATAATGATTGCAGATGGTGTCCCGAAGTTTATCGATTTTCAGGGCGGACGTTTGGGGCCACTTGGTTATGATCTGGCAAGTTTACTTATTGACCCATACACTGCACTGGATTATGCCATGCAGGAAGAGC
The DNA here is from genome assembly GCA_002733995.1 of Desulfotalea sp. GTDB lineage: Bacteria > Desulfobacterota > Desulfobulbia > Desulfobulbales > Desulfocapsaceae > Desulforhopalus_A. The sequence continues at coordinate 34,040 of NVXR01000005.1, forward strand.
TGGAAGATATTTACATAAGTGAAATGTCAAGATATGTAAAATTAGATTCATCTGTATTTCGTAAAGAGTTTCATGCGCTGGCACTACAGAGAAATCTGCAAATTATTGGTGCTTTTTCGTTTTTATCGCAGGTCCGTGGCAAGTCTTTTTTTGCCAGCTATTTACAGCCAGCTCTACAGGTAGCAAAGTATAGATTGGAACAGCCAATTTTTGCGGATTTTCCTCTCTTGAAATCTATGATAGATCATGGTCTGACTTGTATTTAGCCCGTATGTTAACACAAATGTATTGTTGTCAGGTAGGTGAGTAATGACTTTAAATTACATCAATGCCTGCCTGAAAATACGGTTTAAACCCTTTATAATAATTTTCTAAAGGTAGGTTTATCCACGTATTTATAAAGTTTCGATCTATTCAGGTTAGGTCGAACATAGCAGAAGTTTTGCCACTAAACATGACCCTTAGGGTCTCTTTTACCCCAGGAATTTGAAATATGTCTGAAAATGAAAATCTGCCAATTGTCGCTCTTATAGGAAGACCTAATGTTGGCAAATCCACACTTTTTAATAGGATCACCAAATCTCGCAAAGCATTGGTGGATCCTACGCCTGGTGTAACAAGAGATCGCCATTATGACCGTGTTATGTGGGAAGATAAGGGCTTTATTCTGGTCGATACTGGCGGTATTGATGATAATCCAGAAGATGTTTTGGTTCATCATATTCGTGAGCAGGCACTCATGGCCATTGAAGAGGCAGATATTATACTTTTTTTGATGGATGGGAAAGAGGGTATTACTCCTGCTGATTGGGAGATTGTTGACCTACTCCGTTGCACGCAAAAACCGGTATTTCATCTTGTCAATAAAGTAGATAGCCCTGAAAGGGAGATTGAACTGCTCTCGCAATTTTACGAGCTGGGCGTTGAGGACTTATGGCCTGTTTCCGCAGAACATAGTTTCGGTTTTCGTACGCTTATGGATGGACTGTGTAATTCGATTGTGACCAGTGATGCAACCATTGACCTCCCCGATGAGACAGTAAAAGTTGCATTTTTTGGACGTCCTAACGTAGGGAAATCATCAATAATTAATATGATTCTTGGTGAGGAGCGTATGGTGGTATCCGAAGTCTCCGGGACCACAAGAGACAGCGTTGATACCCTGGTTACCAGGGGGAAATATAGCTACTTCTTTATCGATACAGCCGGGATCAGAAGAAAGGGAAAGACTAAGGAAAAATTGGAGAAATTCAGTATCCTTAAGTCCCTTGCCGCCATGGCAAGATGTGACGTGGCAGTCGTACTCATCGATGCTGATGAAGGTATTACAGAGCAGGATACCAAGGTAATTGGTTATGTCCTTGACCAGGGAAAGGGGCTTATTGTACTCATTAACAAATGGGATCTTTTACAAGGGAACAAAAAGAGACAGGAAGCGGTGGTTGGCGATGTCGCGAGGCTACTCCCTTTTGTAGGCTTTGCTCCCCTGCTTAATGTGTCCGCAGTGACCGGGTATGGTATAAAACGACTCTTTCCTACCATTGGTTCTGTATACAGACAGTACAGTGCGACCTTCCCCACATCTGCACTTAATCGCCTGCTCATTGATGCGGTTGATAAACACTCGCCACCTATTTACAAAAACAAGAGATTAAAATTTTATTACACTTCGCAGATAGGAACCTGTCCACCGAAATTTGTCATTATGACAAATTCATACAAAGGGGTTCACTTTTCTTATGAAAGGTATTTAACAAATCAGTTCAGAGATGGGCTGGGTCTGGATAAGGTACCTATAAAACTTATCTTTAAAGATAAGAGCGGCCAGCGTCAGGATGGATAACAAAACGGGAGAGTCTTTTAAGACTCTCCCGTTTTTTTTTATCTTCTAAATGACCAGTTAGTGGATTTTATAATTTCGACACATTTGCCATCGTACGTTTAAAACCTGCAAGTGAATTTATAATCACTTCGTCGGGTACACAAAAGGCAAGACGGATGTAGCCGGGTGAACCAAATCCTACTCCTGGGACGGCTAGAATTTTTTCTTTCTGCAACATTGCGACAAACTTTACGTCATCTGCGATAGGGGATTTTGGGAAAACATAAAAGGCACCCTTTGGCTCATTGAATTCAATTCCGGTCTCGGTGAGAATATTGCAGATAAGCTCTTTTCGTTTTGCGTAAAGGCCGATGTCAACACTCTCGTTTTGTAGCTCAGCGACAACACGCTGCATGAGAGCTGGTGCGTTGACAAAACCAAGAATTCTATTGGCGAGAGTCAAGGCCTCAAGGAGTTGTGGCTTGTCGTTAATGCTAGGGTGTACTGCGAGGTAACCTATTCGTTCTCCGGGAAGCGATAAATCTTTAGAGTAGGACGATATGACAATACTATTGGTGTAGGCCTTAAAGATAGATGGAACCTTGTGGTTATTGAAGGTTATTTTTCTATAGGGCTCATCCGCCAGCATAAAGATGACACGGTCAAATTTTTCTTCTGATCTTTTCAGTAGTTCACCGAGTTCACCGAGGGCCTTGGCAGAATATATCTGGCCACATGGGTTGTTGGGACTATTGATTATTATAGCCCGGGTTTTCTCGTTTATTGCGGCTTCTATAGCGTTAAGATCCAAATTAAATTCATCGTCTGTTGCCACAATTTTTGCAACACCGCCGTGGTTATCGATGTAAAAGCCGTACTCTACAAAATAAGGGGCGAGGATAATAACCTCATCGCCTGGGTTGAGGATAGATTTCATGACGATATTCAATCCACCCGCAGCACCGCAGCTCATGAGCATATCATCTTTGGTTACGGTTATCTCTTGCTCTACGGACATCCGTTTGGCGATAGCTTCACGAACCCAAGGGTAGCCGCTATTGGGCATATAAGAATGGACGCCAGGGCTTGTGTCTTCAATGATCTCTTTAATTACCCGACTGTACGCTTTGGGGGGCGGAGCGTCAGGATTACCAAGACTGAAGTCATAGACATTTTCAGCACCGTGTTCAGCCTTCATACGAGCGCCTTCTTCAAACATCTGGCGGATCCATGACGATTTTTTAGCGAACACTCTCATTTTATCAGAAACGGACATTTCTTTTCCTCTCTATTGGGTTAAAGCTCAAACAGTACTCTGTTATTTTTTGGCTACGGGTAGAATCCTACAGTTTCTTCAAATAGTCGTTGGCGGCATTAATTTCCTTCATCTTTTCCTCTGCAATGGCTCTAAATTCGTCGCCAAGGTGTCGTACTTTGTCCGGGTGATATTGCATGCTGAGCTTTCTGTATGCCTTCTTAATAACTTCGGCAGAGGCACCTTTTTCAAGACCAAGGGTCGCATAGTGCTTTGCCGATTGATCAACGCCTGAATCGGTTGAATATTGCTGGCGATATCTGTATTTAGCCTCGACAGTCCTTTGGTCATATTCTGGGATATCAAGATAAGAGGCAATGTATTGTGCAATCTTCAGTTCATCGTCGGGCACATCTCTCTTGGTGTACAGAACCTGATAAACGAGTTCCAGAAGAATAAGTCTTGGTTCGTAGGCAAAGGTTGATTTAAATTCCTGGAGTAGGTCGTCCAGCGACTGTGTAGAATTTGCGGCCTCTTTAATATGTTCTTTGACCCAATACATCTGTGTTTGACTGTATCGCAGGTTAATTTGAAAGAACCTGTGGATGGTCTGTACCTCATCTCTGGTTATCCGGCCGTCAATTTTGGCGGTGTGGATGAGGATGTTTACCAGCAACCAAACAAACCTATTATGGCTTTCGGTCTGTGATTGTTCGTAATGAACAACCTTCTTTTTCACCCAGTAGGAAAAACCCCAAAACAGCGCCACAAAAACAAGAATACCGGCAAAACCAGTATAGATGAGCGTACCTAAAAACGAGATAAGACCGGAGGCTCCGCCTGTCAGAAAAACAAGGGCCAGAATAATAAGGAGACATCCGCCACATCCTGGCTTTTGCTGTCGTTGATATTGCATGGGTTTTATTTAATAGTGGAAAAGTTAAGTGAAATTATTTGTCACTTTGGAAAAGGGCATCAACAAAATCATTTGCATTGAAATCCCGGAGGTCTTCCAGCTGTTCGCCTATACCGATAAACCGAATTGGTACGTTCATGTTGCGACAGATATTGGCTACAATACCTCCCTTGGAGGTTCCGTCAAGTTTAGTGAGTGCAAGACCGGTAATATCGACTGCTGCGTCAAATAGCTGAGCCTGTGAAATAGCATTTTGTCCTGTGGTAGCGTCGAGGATCAATAAGATTTCATGGGGGGCGCCGCGCATCTTCTTGCCAATAACTCGTTTGATCTTCTTGAGCTCTTCCATGAGATTGTCTTTTGTGTGCATTCTGCCGGCTGTATCGACAATGACAACGTCCACATTACTTGCAACGGCCGAGGATAGTGCATCAAAAACAACTGCGGAAGGATCAGCCCCATCTGCTTGAGAGATAACAGGTACATCGTTGCGTTCTCCCCATATCTTCAGTTGGGAGACCGCGCCAGCACGAAAAGTGTCGGCAGCAACAAGCATAACCGACTTTCCGGCCTGTTTAAACTTATGGGTGATTTTACCAATAGTGGTTGTTTTGCCAACGCCATTCACCCCGATAACCATGATAACAAATGGCCCGGATTTAGGCATAACTAATGCGGCATCAGCTTCATTGGCAAGGATGTATTTTTTAATCTGCTTTTTGAGGATATCCTTGAGCCCGTTCGGGTCAGAAAGTTCTTTTCTCTTTACCTTCTTTCTCGCGTAATCAATGAGTTCTTCTGAGAGACCAACCCCTAGGTCCGCTGTAATGAGAAGTTCTTCCAGGGAATCGAGGAGATTGGTGTCAATTTCTTTTTTACCAAGGAAAAGAGCGTCCATCTGGTATGTAAAAGATTCGCGGGTTTTTTCAAGGCGGTTTGTTAGTCTAGAAAAAAGGGAGTCTTTTTTCTCAGGATCGTCGTCTGTTTTCTCTGCTTGAGCAGCGTCTGCTGGTTGTATAGCTCGCGGAGGCTGATGAGCTATAGGGGGCTTCTGTGGAAGAGGGTTGGCGATTTCAGGGGTGTGGTCGATTGCCGAAGTCGTAATGGCTTCAGATGGGACGGCGGGCTTTACGGGAGTCTTACGTGCAAAAAGGGTATCCCGTACGGTATCTATGGCCTGCGTTACATCCTCCTGTTGTGTCGTTACCTCTGCTACCACTTTATCCGTTTTAATAGGAGTGGCAATACTTAGCACTGGCTCTGGCTGTAGAGGTTCTTTTTTTTCAAAGGTCGTATTGTTGTCTTCAGATAGCGACTTTTTCTCTACAACTTCATCCGTTGTCCCAGGCGTTGACGGGTCTTCTTTTTTTCCAAATTTTTTCTTGAACCAACCTAGCATTTTATATCCATGGTGGAGGTTACGATAAGTAATAACAGGAGCGGTGTTGAATTTGTTTTTCTCTTCTACCTGTCTTGATAAGTTGTGCAGTCCGGATTGAGCCGTGGCCTCGTTTACCGGAGAAATAAGGCCCTTGTGCTACTGGTGTCTCAATACACTTCAAAGCCACAGTATCAAAGCAGATTCGGTGGAAATGTCAACCCCGAAAGGCTTGCCAATATGAGAAAATGATTTTCTCTGAAAATGTGAATGATTCAAGTGGATTATTTTGAATGTAAGGGCTGAAATATATGTACATAGATACTGATTCGCATATGGCGAATGCGAAATTTAGCTACAAATATAAGTCAAATACTTTGATTTACAATAATTTGCATTATTTTATTTTGGTTGTACTCTGCTTTTTGTCGCGCTATTAAAGTGTTTGCTTTTCGGCTTAACAGCGTTACTGTAATGTCTGTTAAAAATTGATGCTGTTATTTAGAGCTGTGCTCTAATTTGGTCAATAATTTGTACCTTGGAATATCCTTTTTGCTTTTAATAAATGGATTTCTTGAAGGTACTTATCCTGGCTTACTTTGCGTTTACCAGGGTTATTTACACTATACCTTTATTGGAGGGATTGAAATGAGCGGATCTTGTGGAGGATCCTGTAGTACTCCAGAGTCTCAACAGGCGGCTGCAGCAAAACAGGAACTGGCGATTACTAAATCACTAGGTAAAATTAAGAATAAAATACTGGTCATGAGCGGCAAAGGTGGTGTTGGCAAATCAACCATCTCTGTGAATCTGGCCCTAGGTCTTGCCGACGCAGGATATCAGGTTGGTCTGATGGATGTAGATATTCATGGACCCGATGTTCTTCGTATGCTTGATCTTAAAGGAAGTATCGAGCCTCCCTCCACCCCGGATGGTCTTGTACCGCCTCTTAAGTACAGTGACAATTTGAAGGTAGTCTCCCTTGAGTACATGATGAGGGATAGGGATGAAGCTATTATCTGGCGAGGACCATTGAAAATCCAAGCTATCAGACAGTTTATCTCTGATATGGATTGGGGTGATTTGGATTATCTGATTATAGATGCTCCTCCTGGTACAGGTGATGAGCCTCTGTCTGTAGCCCAGACCATCCCCCATGTAAAGGCGCTGGTTGTTACCACACCTCAGAAGGTTGCTCTTGCTGATGTGCGTAAATCAATTAACTTTTGTAAAACAGTTAAGGTTGAAATCGTCGGACTTGTAGAAAACATGTCAGGCTTTGTCTGCCCAAGCTGCAATACCACAATTGATATCTTTAAATCTGGTGGTGGTGAGGAACTGGCCAGGGAATTTGATCTTCCATTCCTAGGCAAAATTCCAATGGATCCTAAGGTTGTAATGGCTGGAGATGATGGTAAGCCATATCTATCTTCTGGCGTGGAAAGTCCCGCAGTAAAAGCTTTTACTGAAGTTGTAAAAGCTATCGAGACGAGACTTCCTCCGGTTGCGGCACCAGCGTCACTCGATATGGCGCCCAAAGAGAGTAGCTGCGGTTGTGGTGGTACTTGTTCTTAAAAGGATATTTGGATCGATTAAGATAATTGAGAGTATCATATTTCTGTAGCTGGGTGAGGGGTTGGAATGGAAAATTTCAACCCCTTTAATATATAATTAATTGAGTGAGTGGCATGATATTACATCAATTTGTAGTAGGATCAATGGCGGTGTGTAGTTATATCGTAGCTTGTGAAGAAACTAAAAAAGCAGCTATTGTTGACCCCGGCGGGGACGAAGAAATTCTTCTTGCTGAAATTGAAAAGCTTGGACTTACCGTAGATTATATTATTGCAACCCATGGTCATCCCGATCATGTGTGTGGCAACCGGAAGATTCAGGAGGCGACCGGAGCAAAAATCATCATGCACGCGGCAGATGTTGACTTCTTCGAAAAGTCTGAGGTTAAAAGTTACTTCTCCATGCTGGGACTCGAGGCTTCTCCACCTGTTGATATTATTGTTAATGCCGGCGACGAAATCAAGATTGGTAACATAACCTTTAAGGTACTTCATACCCCCGGCCACACCCCTGGTGGTATCTGCCTCTACTGTGCCCCTAATCTTATCACCGGCGATACCTTGTTTGTGGGTGGCCTCGGTAGGACCGATTTCCCTGGTGGTTCCCAGCCGGAACTTCTGGAATCAATCAGGACGCAGTTACTTTGTCTGCCTGCCGAAACTATTGTCTGGCCAGGTCATGGCTATGGCGGTAGTCAATCAACCATTGGCAAGGAAGCTTCTTCCAATCCATTTTTATAGACACGAATTTCCACTCCAACACTTTGCTTGAGGTATTCCGCCTGCTGTGATTTGGGGATTTAAGAAAAAAACAATTTAACTTACAATACCTATGCGTGAGATCGTTCTTGGTACGGCCGGACATGTAGATCATGGAAAAACGAGTTTTATCCGTGCATTGACAGGGTTTGAAACAGATCGCCTTAAAGAAGAGAAGAGAAGAGGCATTACAATAGAACTCGGTTTTGCCTATCTTGATCTTGAGTGTGGGCATCGGGTAGGTATTGTAGATGTTCCTGGCCATGAAAAATTTGTTAAAACCATGGTCTCCGGGGTATCTGGAATTGATATTCTCGCCTTCATTGTAGCGGCAGACGAAGGGATAATGCCACAAACCGTTGAACACTTCGAAATATGTCGGCTCATGGGGGTTCGTCAGGGGATCATTATTGTTACCAAGAAGGACCTGGTAGATCCTGAGTGGTTGGACATGGTCAATGAAGAAATTCAGGATTTTTGTTCGGGATCATTTCTTGAAGATGCAACTCTGATAAATGTTTCATCCACCACTGGAGATGGCATCGACCTGGTAAGAGACGAGATCGATCGCCTGGTTAAAGCCCACAATTTCCATGAAGCTTTTGGCCCATTCCGTCTGTCTGCTGATCGAATATTTGCAATTAAAGGCTTTGGTGCCGTTGTTACTGGAACCTCTATTTCCGGCAGGACTTCTGTGGGGGAGGATTTACGTATCTACCCGACGGACAGGGTTGCGAAGATCAGGGGGATTCAGGTCCATTCTGCCGCTGTTGATCAGGTCGAGGCAGGCCACAGGACAGCGATTAATCTGCAGGGCGTATCCAAGAGCGAAATTGAGAGAGGAATGGTACTGGCGCCAGACAATACCCTCTCCGCCAGTTATATGCTTGACTGTCAGTTCTTCTATCTTGCCTCAAATATCAAACCACTTAAGCATCGTGCAAGGGTCCGGGTGCATCTAGGAACGGCCGAAGTAATAGCCCGAATTTCTCTGCTTGACCGTGACGAACTGCAACCAGGGGACGAAGTGCCTATCCAGCTGCTGCTTGAAGAGAAAGCCGTAGTATGGCCAGGGGACAGGTATGTTATCCGCAGTTACTCACCGGTTGCGACCATTGGTGGCGGGGCGGTACTTGGCAATGTTTCTTCTCGGAAAAGAAAGAGATTGTTGCCGCGGGACCGAAAGTATAATCAGGATATGTATGTGACCTTACGGGATGGTTCTATAGAGGATAAGGCTCTTTTTTATCTTAAAGAGAGTCGGGAACTAGGTCTTACAGCTGGGGAACTTGGTATCCGCCTTGGCCTTTTTGGCAAGCATCTCAAGAAAGCTCTGCAGGACCCCATATCGACTAAAAAGATGGTGGTTGTCGACTCCGCAAGCCAGAGATATGTCATTGTAGAGATTGCAGATGATATTAAGAATTTGTTTGTTGAATATCTTAAGGAATACCACAGAACCAACCCATTGCAACAAGGGCTCGTCAAAGAGGAGCTTCGAACCCGTCTCGGAAGAGAAATTGATCAGAAAGTTTACAACTATTGTATGCACGATCTCATCCGGAAGGGTGTTGTGGTTCAGGAGGAATCCGTTGTTAGAATGGCTGGCCATGAGGTCGCATTGAAGGCTGATGAACAACAGTTAAGGAAAGATCTCGACATCTGGTTTGGTACGAGGGGCTTATCCACTCCTACGATCAAGGAGACCATGGAGCACTTTGAAGAATACCCCGTTAAACTGGTAAAAGAGGTTATCGGTCTTGATATCAGAGATGGGAAGATTATAAAAGTCAGTGAATCCCTCTACTACTCTAAGGAAATTCTTGAACCCTTGATTGATTCTGTCAAAAAACACATCGAAACCAATGGTGAAATTGATGCCCCTGCCTTTAAAGAATTAACCGGTCTTACGAGGAAATTTTCGATACCAATCCTTGAATATTTGGATAGGGTAAAAATAACCATGCGAATCGGGGATAAAAGGATCTTGCGTAAAACTGCCTCCTGATCGGCAGTCGCTCAGTAAAGAGACGTTGTCTCAGCGTCAACGACATATGAAATAGAGAGTATACGCGTTGTTGTTTCTGTGACTCTTACCCCATGCTCAATAGCATACCCGACTATGGCTACGACAGAGTTTGCACACAGCAGGATGGGCCAGGTTGGACGTTTGTTTTTATCTAATTTTTTCTCATTAAAATAGCGCGCAATCTTTTTACTTCCAGCCCCGTTATATGGTGTGAATCGTTCACCAGGCTCTACTCCACGAAGGGTAAGTGGAAACTGCACTTTGTCCAGGTCCACCCTGAGCTGTGGCTGCTTGAGTGGTTGCGCTACATCTGCTGCTTCCTCTTCTAGTTGTATGGTCATGCTTGCCTCAGGGAGGTGATAACTGCCTAAAGCGTCAACAATCAAGATGTAATTATTTGATGATTTCTTGGTGCCACGTCCCGTTCCCCGAAGTGGTGGGTGGTTGAAGTTGATTGTTTGCTGTTGACGGGTAACACGTAATCCACCACTGAGATGGAGCTCTTTGCCGCTTTCCCCCTTCTGGGCCAGAAGGTCAATATCTGCGATGATGATAAATGATGGTCTGGATGCCATCTTCCAGCAGATTTTTTCCAGTATCCTTCTGCGTATTGCGAGGTGGTGGCATAAAAACCCATCTATATCTAACGAAATGGACAAAGATTGATGGTCGTGGTCACTGTGGTAATGTTCCTCTACACACTGAGCGAATGTATCTTCAGACATATGGTTGAGAAAATCATCTTCTTCTCGTATGACATTCATAGTGTGCAACAGCGTGTTGCGTATTCCGGGATTGAAGTTTTCTTCTATGTTAGGAAGAAGATCATGGCGAATTCGGTTGCGCAGAAAGTCTCGATTACAATTAGATGAATCTGTAGACCAGGGGATAGTTTTGTCCCTAAGATACTGTTCTATAGCTTGTTTTGTCTCAAAGAGCAGGGGACGAATAATATCTCCATGTTGGAGTTGCATACCTGCAAGTCCTGTGCTGCCACTCCCCCTGAACAGGCGAATGAAAAATTCTTCCACTTGGTCGTCTGCATGGTGGCCTACTGCAATTTTGTCAAAATTATGCAGGTTTTTCACCTCTGCTAATGCCTGGTAGCGCAGGGATCTCGCCGCTTCTTCGATGGATGTCTTACTCCTCTCTGCCAATTGCTTAACATCTACAGTTCGGATGACGAGTTTAATTCCGAGTGTTGCGCAGAGTGTCTGGGTCTGAGCGATTTCCGCCGGGGTTTCTTGCGGGCGGAGGCAGTGGTCTACATAGACCGCGATCAGCTTAAGCTTAAGCGGGAGAGCATGTAACACACTGAGTAGGGCAACGGAATCGGAGCCACCAGAAACGGCAACAATGACCTTGTTATCTTGTTGTAATAAATTATGCTTGCTGATGATGTTTGAGATGTTTTTTTGAAAAGGATAGAGTTTTTTTTTCAAGGGAGGTATCTTCGTTGGGTAGAGGTTGCTGGGATTGTTCTGACAATATCATATAATGATGCTGATGCAAGACCGATATATGGGAAAGGGAGTCTTTTTCTACCTGAGTATGCTGGTTGTATGATAAAAGAGGATGTTAAAAAGATGCAGGGTATAGAAGATATTAGAAAATATTTGTCTGAGCAGTTCCACCTCTCCCTAGAGCAGGTAGACTCAATGATGCCGAGTTTTGTCTCTACCCTTGCTTCCCATATGGACATGCTAGAGAACGCCCTGGCGGCAAATGACTTAATCCTGATAGGCAAGGCGGGCCATACAATAAAAGGGGCCTTTCTCAATCTAGGCCTCGCAGAATGCGCCAAGATAGCTATTGATATCGAGGAATCAAGTAAAGCGGGGGATTGCAATACTGATTACAGGTCAAAGGTTGATTCGCTCCACCGCCTGCTTGAGGGTGTCTTGAAAGGTAACTAAGCCCCCTTTAGGAGGCTACTTGTTGTGATATTTTTAACTGCTTGAGGAGTCGTTCGTGGATGTTATCAAAACCGCCATTTGACAGGATAGCAACGACATCACCTGGTTGGAGTGACATCTTTAGCTGCCTAAGTATCTCGTCTGTGTTTGAAAATGCCTTGGCATCAACGTGCAGCTGCTCCTGGATCTCTTTTGCAAGGGTTGCCGAGCTGAAAAGATCATCTTCGAAGCCTACAATTGGAAGAGGTTCACGAATAAGAGCAAGATCCGCCGCTGCAAATGCTTCAATATAGTCTTTTTGGAAGATGGTTCTTCTCGACGAGTTGGTGCGTGGTTCAAAAACTGCAACAAGCCGTTTGCCGGGATAGCCGATTTTAAGCGCGGCGAGTGTTTCCCGTACAGCTGTTGGGTGGTGGGCGAAATCATCAATCACCGTAATATCCCCTACAATACCTCGTACTTCCTGTCTTCGCTTCACTCCTTTAAAACAGCTTAGGCCTTTGTTCATCGCCTCTCTTGAAACCCCAATGACGTCCATGATTGCACATACTGCGAGGGTGTTGAGGCAGTTATGTGTGCCTGTCATAGCAACGCAAAGGCTTCCCCAGGGGGCGCCATCCTTAATCACTTCAAATTCTGTTTTACCGTTGGCTGTGTTGCAGGTTGTAAACGACCAGTTGTAACTTTTTTTAAGGCCATAACTGAGTATTGAGCATTTGGCGGTTTTGGCGATTTCTACAACATTTTGATCATCAAAATTGGCGATGAGCACGCCATCCTCGGGGATTAACGCAACAAACTTTCGAAAAGCATTTTTTACGGCTTCAAGATCATCAAAGATATCGGCATGATCAAATTCAATGGATGTGATTACGGCTATTTGTGGCTGGTAATGAAGGAACTTTGACTCTTTGTCAAAAAATGCGGTGTCGTATTCGTCACCTTCGGCCACAAAGTAATCCCCCTTGCCCAGGCGAAAGTTGGTACCAAACTCAGAGACGAGTCCGCCTATCATAAATGTTGGGTCAAGCTCTGCATGAAAAAGTGACGAAGCGAGGAGTGAGCAGGTTGTCGTTTTGCCATGGGTGCCTGAAATCACCAGCGATGATCTTGATTGGATGAAGAAGTGCGCAAGGGCTTGGGGAAAGGAGAGGTAGGGGGTATCAAGAGTTGATAAAGCAATAGCCTCAGGATTTTTCCTGGTTATAACGTTTCCGACTATTACCAGATCAGGCGTCGGGGTAAGGTTAGCTGCTCCGTAGCCGTTGCTCACGCATATTTCCAGTTTATCCAAGTACGTCGACATCGGTGGGTACACATGGCTGTCACTGCCGGTTATTGTGTGGCCGCTGTCTCGTAGCATCCCTGCCAGTGCTGCCATTCCAGTCCCGCAGATTCCCATAATGTGGATATGTTCTATTTTTTCGGGCGCGTAATTGAGGTGCGGGGCTAGATTTATCATGGTCTATTTATTCCGTACTGTGTTGGCGATTGTTGTGTAAATATTGCGAAAGTTAAGATCAAATCCAGCGGGGGTAATTTTCCCGATTTCGATAAATTTGACAACTATTTCTTTGCTTATCTTTAATATTGCTTCGTCTGAGACAGAATGTGCACTGATCTCTTTTTTATTTGTTGCAGATAAAGGGGTCATTGTCTTGCCTGTTGGTTAATGGTGAGTTCACCTCCGTTGCATGAAGAAGGCCAGTTCGTCGTAGTTGCAACGGAGGCGATATGTTGAAGAATAACCTGTTAAGCCATCCTTGCAGCAATGCAAATATTACGGCAATTAAAAGAAATTATCCACAATTGATCGCAGATATTGGTTTAAATAATGCTATCTGCTGATTGGGCAGATAGCGTGGTCCCGGAGTACGTTGTTTTACTCTCTTTGGCTCCTGTTTCTTCGCCATGCGAAATAGCCATGATATGCCTAAGGGGTGTGTCTTGCCTGTGTCAATCCTGTCCCCAAACTCCACTAGATGAACAGACTATCTATGCCAGTGTTCAAGCATGTAATGAGCATCATCTTCTAGGGTGGTGAGGGTTTTGGGGCAGTTTAATAGTTTTTCACACAGTTCACATTTCCTGTAGGTTACAATCTCCCGCGAAGGCAGCCCGGAGTAGGAGGCAATAGCGGATAATCCAAGATTACGAATACAGGTAAAAAGTGGATTCTGATCACTTTTATTGAAAAGACTTTGTGGAGACTCCTGTTGGATGTTGCCGAGAAGAAAAATGTTTGTTTCGCTGAAGTGACTGCCGGCATCACAGCAGGCAAACATGTTAAAATCCGGTGCAAGGTAGCAGTTCATCGAACATCTATTATCTTGGTAATCGGTAAATAAATCCTTTTTAAGGTGGTCCGAGGCCCGGCCTGAATAGATAAGGGGTTCTGGAAAGAATTTAAGAGAATTATCCCTTAAAAAGGTTTCATACGTTTCATCTTCTGTTGAAAAATCTGTCACAAAGGAGACGAAATAATCTATTCCAACGGCGAGACATCCATAGGCGGCATTACGCACGTTGGTCAGTGGCACATGCTCTCCATGCCAACGGCTGTAGCTTAAGCGTAGTTGCTGGATCCCAGCGTCTTTGAGGGCTTCTAGATGCGCCTTGGTCGCTGTGCTGTCTTTTGCCCAAAAAGAATTGGTAACTACTCGGGTATAGATGTTAAGAACCCTGCATTGCTTGAGGAGTTCGAGTAAATCGTCGAAGTAGAGCGTTGGTTCACCGGCGGTAAAACTGATACCGGTAACACCCGCTGCTGCGAGTTTGATAATACTACTTTTGGCCTCTTCAAGGTCCATTTTCGTTGTTACAGGTTCTTCGCCGACCGCGACACAGTGACTGCACTTGATGTTGCAGCGCGTTGAGTATCCAAAGGCAATATTTCTCATTTTGATTTTTTGCTATTTCTCTTGATTGTTTTTGTTGCTCCGGCGCCAGCAGGATCATCGGGCCAGAAATGTTTAGGGTATCTGCCTTTAAGGTCTTTTTTCACCTCATGGTAACTGTTTTGCCAAAAACTTTTAAGGTCTGATGTCACCTGAATTGGTCGCCTGGCAGGGGATAGCAGATGGAGTAGAAGTGTTATTCTGCCACCACAAATTGTAGGGGTTTCGCTAAGACCAAAAAGCTCCTGCACGCGAACAGCAAGGACGGGTTGACTTCCCTCTGTATAGTTAATGGTAATATTAGATCCACTTGGCACCAGAAAATGTTCAGGGGCATCTCGTTTTAGTTTCTGTTGAAGTTTGTAGTCTAGCTGTGCCATTAATATATTATAGAGGTTTAGCTTTTGCAGCTGGCCGCTGTTACGCATTCCATGGATGTAAGGTGTTAGCCAGCTAAGGTTTTTTGCAAGAGTCGTGGTGCTGAGATCAGGCCATGGCGTCTCTTGCTGTAGGGTCAATAAAATATCCACGCGAGCTTGTAGTTGCAGAACCTTTTTGTTCAAATCCAAAAGATGCAGGCCCGTTTGGGTAATGCCTTCGAGGAGAGCGGCTGTTACGCGTTCGTCACCCAGATTATGGAGCTGTTGTTCTTGGAGGTTAATTACCCCGATAGAATGCCTGATGATGGCCTCGACCTTACCTTTTTCAGGGTTCCAGTATACATGTTCCTGGACTTGAATAAGGGTGGGGTGGTTGTCCCGTAGCGTTTGCAGGTCCACCGGTTCTGCGAGGTATATACGTCCTTGTTTCTGCCCCGCATCCATGTTTGCAACCACAAGATATTCACTGTGATTTAAAGGATCAGACGGGTTGAGTCGGACAATACGTCCATTTGCAAGGAGGTATTTGCCGAACTGGTTGGCTAACCTTTTGGCGATTCTATCGGGATATGCCGAAATTAACAGAGAGGCGATAGAAAAACTGCTCGGAGTTAAGGTTGTGTTCTTGAGTGAGTGTCTGAATATTTTTGCTGTTTGCTCGACCCGCCGCAACAGATCGGCGTTGGCAGGTTTTTTGTAACTCGTTTGCGACCGTCCTTGGCGAAAGGTTTGGAGTAGCTCAAGCCGGAGACTCAATTCGACCGATGGTTCATGCCGGTAATCGATAATATCTCTTTCGGTGAGTAGCGCGCAGATATCGGCCCCTTCATGGATTCTACCCAGTTGTTCAGATTGAATAAGAAGATGTCCCAGGCGGGGATGTAGTGGCAGGGTTGCGAGTTTTTTCCCCAGCGGGGTCAACTCTTGTGCCTTGCCGATGGCCCCGAGAGCGCTAAGAAGTGTCGTTCCATTCTGGTAACTGGAGGCCCTTGGTGGATCGAGCCAGGCGAGTTCGTCGGGGCCTGTTACGCCCCAGAGCATGAGTTCTAGTGCCAGGCTTGATAAATCACTGTTTACTATCTCCGGTGGTTGAAAAGGAGGCAGGCTGTGGTGGGTATTTTTGTCCCAGAGTCTGAGACAATAGCCGGGGCCAAGTCTGCCGGCTCTACCCGCTCTTTGGTCCGCACCACTTTTTGAGACTCTGATTGTCTGTAGGGTGGTGAGGCCGTTGGCCGGGTTGAAGTAAGGACGTTTTGACCAGCCGCTGTCGACAACATTTGCAATGCCTTGAATGGTTAAACTTGTTTCGGCAATTGATGTTGCTAGAACAACGCGTCGGCCCTGTTGATCACCGGGGTAGAGAATTGCGTTTTGTTGCCCTTGAGAGAGGTTGCCGTAAAGCGGTTGAATTGAAATGTTTCGACATTCACTATAGTTTTTAAGGAGCTTCTCCGTGGCAACGATATCACCAACTCCTGGCAGGAACACGAGTATGTCGCCGACCTGTTCCCTGAGTACTTTTACTACAGCCAAAGACACCGAGTTAGCAATTCTGGCAGCGGGGAGTGGTTGCTGGTACTCAACACGTACTTCGTAACATTTGCCTGTAGCTGTAACTATAGGTGCGCCCCCTAAGAGACAGGAAATCGGCTCTGCATCAAGAGTGGCAGACATCACAAGAATTTTAAGATTATCATTAATCTGACAGAGGTCGAGACAAAGAGCGAGTGCTAGGTCGGCATGAATTGAACGTTCGTGGAATTCATCAAAAATGATAAGACCAACATCTTCGAGTTCTGGATCACTTTGAAGTCTTCGGGTGAGAATTCCTTCGGTTATTACTTCAATCTTTGTCTTGGTACTTGTAAGCCTGTCCTGGCGAATATGATAACCAACCGTTTCTCCTGGCTCCTCGTGCAGTAGGCTGGCCATGCGGAAACAGGCCGCTCTTGCGGCAATACGACGGGGTTGGAGAATGATGATCTTTCTGTTCTGGAGCCACTTTGCATTGAGAAGTGCCAGGGGGACAATGGTTGTTTTACCTGATCCCGGAGGTGCAGTAAGCACAGTATGCCCCTGTGCAAGCGCTTCTTTGAGCTGGGGGAGAGACCGAGTGATAGGGAGTTTGGGAATGTCCATGGGTGTATGCTTGAGATGTTCTTTGCAGGTATATGCCAAAAGATCATTACCTTACTTTTGTGTTTTTCACAAGATAAGCCTTGGAGGGCGCAGACTGTTGTGGTGAGAAGGGAGGGACGGTCGTGCCGTTCAATTTGTATCTTAGCAGGGGAAACGACCAAGTAACATTACAGTTTGGTTGTGGAATCAATATTACTGATACATTGTAAGGTGATGGCTATTCAGGGAAAAGCAATATGCTATAAAGGTTGCCAGTCTTTTGTTGCTGTCTGTGGCTTGTGATTAAGTGGGAATGATTATGTTTCTGTACTAGGAGTATGAGAAAACTAAAACAATGGATATAGATATGGAACACGATACAATGATATTAATGTGCCTGACTGCCACTGCATTTTGCTGGTGGCTTGCCCTGAGAGTGCGGGAAGAAATGCATTCTGCCAGAGAGCTTATTCGTCAAGAAAAGGATAGTGTGGACAGGGCCGAGAGGGTAAGAATTTTGACCAACAGGCGCTAAAATCTTTCAACAGAGGCTTGAAAAGCGGCAAACAGAAGCTGGCTGGGGGACAAGGATTCGAACCTTGATAGATGGAGTCAGAGTCCACAGTCTTGCCGTTAGACCATCCCCCAGCGCATCTGAGCCGTTTTTATAATGTAAAACAAAGGGTGTGTCAAGATCGTTTTATTGCTATCTCGTCAGCGGACTCTCAAATAGCGGTTAAATCATCGTCTATAAGGGTACATCGCGGCTGCAAATTCGTTTGTTTTTGGCCTCGAAAAATAGGATTGTTACCTTCGAAGACCGCAAAATATGAGGTTGGATTACTGTTGGCGTTATGTTTTTATTGTATAATAACGCCAGCATAACCCACGACTTGTTTTGTGTCCAAAGAGATATCCCCCGAGTCCATGTAGTCCACAAGGGTCGCCGTCCTGGCGCCCATTTTCAGGCAGAGCAGAAGAGTGATGACAACCGGAATAACTCCACACATTGATATGTTGTTTTTCTGTACTGTTGTGTAGAGCGTACATGGGTCCATTGCCTCTATGGCATTTAGGGCAAGTTTGTCTTTTGCTTGTGACACTGACCTTGATTCAAAGTGATTCATATCTGTAGAGGCAAGAATAAGGACTGTACTGTGGTATGCTGAGATGCTGCGGTATAAAGATTCTGCAATTTCCTCACAGCGGGCGTATGACAGTTGGCCTAAGGTGAGTGGGACGATTGTCAGCATGTCTTGCAGCACCTGAAGAAAAGGAAGTTGCACTTCTAGGCTATGTTCAAGGGTATGGGCAGTTTCGTCTATGACAATGTTTTTATTTTGTTGGCTGATAAGACGGATGAGTTCGCTGTTTGTAGTAACCTCCCCTAGAGGAGTCGACCAGTCTTGTTGGGAGAGTGAGGCAGGGCTGCCTTGGCCTGTGTGGTTTGGGCCAAGAAGTAAGACTGTTTCAGGTATGCAGACACTGTTTATCGTTTTTGCTGCAAGCCCGCCAGAGTAGACATAACCGGCGTGGGGCGCAATGATAGCAAAGGCCTCAACAGGGGTCTTCTGCTCAGGCTGCTTGAAATAATCCACTACTGCCGCTTTGAGTTTGTTTTTGTCTGCTGGATAAAACCGGCCAGCTACAACGGGATCTCTCATGGTTTTTTTTATTGATGCTTTACTTCAGATTTCCTAGCGTGGCCGTCAGGAAATCTGAAGTGTGGTGTCATTAAGACTCTAAAGAAGCCAAGGGGGCTCTCCCCATTGAGTCATTTCAAGTTACCGTGGTTATTTCGATTTAACTACCCAACGAGTACCATCCGCACCGTCTTTAAGCTCAATGTTTTTAGCGAGAAGTTCATCTCTGATCTCATCACTCCTCGACCAGTTTTTATCGATTCGACATTGTTTTCTCTCGATGATGAGGGCCTCAATAGCGTCAGCGTCGATATCACAGTTTGTGAGCATATCTTGTTTTTTTGTCAGCAGATAGGTGCTTGCATCTTCACATAGCAGGCCCATAATTGCGGCAAGATTTTTCAAAATACTGGTGGTGGCTTTGAGTTTGTCTATATCTGTTGCAAGTGGTTTTTCAGAAAGTTTTGCACGTATTTTATTTATGGTTTTTACTGTGTCAAAAAAGACTCCCTGGGCTTGGGCTGTGTTAAAGTCATTGTCCATTGCCTGTTGAAATCTTTCTTCTAGTGAGTCGATTTTAAGGAGGTCACTTTCGCCAAATGCCGTTTCTGTGTCCTGACGTGTATTTGTTTTGTCCAGCTCGTTAATTGAGGCAACGCATTGGTACAATCTATCCAAACCGGCAGTAGCGTCCTGCATGGCAGCTTCGGAAAAATCCAGGGGATTTCGGTAATGGGTAGAAAAAATGAAAAAACGCAGAACCTCTGGATGGTAGTTGTCTAAAATATCACGGATTGTTAAAAAATTACCGAGGGACTTGGACATTTTCTCATCCCGGATAGTAACAAAGCCATGGTGTATCCAACTTTTGACAAAGGGTTTGCCGTTTGCGCCCTCGCTTTGGGCTATCTCATTTTCATGGTGAGGAAAAATTAAATCCTGTCCGCCGCCGTGGATGTCAAATGTTTCGCCAAGATATTTTTTACTCATTGCAGAACATTCGATATGCCAGCCTGGTCTGCCGTCACCCCATGGGCTCTTCCACTTAGGCTCACCGGGTTTTGCTGCCTTCCAGAGGACAAAATCCATTGGATGCTTTTTTTGCTCATTAATAGAGATCCTTGCCCCGGCTTTCATATCCTCTATATTTCGTTTGGAGAGTTTGCCGTATTCAGGAAAGCTGTCAATTATATAATATACATCTCCACCTGCTTCGTATGCTTTACCGTTAGCGATGAGTTCACCTATCATGGTGATCATCTCGTCAATGTGCTCGGTGGCTCTCGGCTCGATGTCTGGCCGGGCAATTCCGAGCTTGTCCATATCTACATGGAATTCATTGATGAAGCGGTTTGCCAGTTCTTCGGAAGTGGTGTTTTGTTCATTGGCGCGGGCAATGATTTTGTCGTCAATATCTGTGAAATTACGGACAAAAGTCACCTTGTAATCCCTGTATTTTAGATATTTTACAATCATGTCAAAAGCAAGTGATGAGCGCGCATGTCCTATGTGGCAGTAGTCGTAGGAGGTGATGCCGCAGACGTAAAGCTTGACATGGCCAGGTTCGATGGTCTGTAATATTTCTTTTTTTCCGCTGAGGGTATTATAGGTGCGTATAGTCATTGTGATTTGAACTGGTTCTAGACAGTTGGGAGTTCTTGTATTAATTACATTGCTGTTACTAAGGCAAACAGAGAGATTGAGCTAAGCTGTACCCCTGTACCATAATCTTATTGTGAGGAAAAGACAACAATGAGCCGTGAGGATAAACAAGGTATTAATTTGAAACAAACCATTGGTGTATGGTTACATCCTAAGGCTATAACAATGCTATTCTTAGGTTTTTCAGCCGGGATTCCCATTTTGTTGATTTTTTCGAGTCTTTCTGTCTGGCTGAGAGAGGCAGGGGTTGATCGTTCCGCCGTCACATATTTTAGTTGGGCTGCTTTGGGATACTCCTTTAAGTTTGTGTGGGCGCCATTGATTGATTTATTGCCGGTGCCCTTTTTGACATCTTTACTTGGTCGTAGAAGGGCATGGTTGCTGGTGTCGCAGTTTGGGGTAATAGTGGCAATAGCGGCTATGGCCTTTGTTGATCCTGCGGTCCATACATCTCTTGTCGTCTTGGCCATTGCCGCCGTAGGTCTAGGCTTTTCTTCTGCTACCCAAGATATTGTAATAGACGCCTATAGGATTGAGTGTGCCGATGCCCCATTGCAGGCAATGTTGGCCGCAATGTATATTTCTGGCTATCGTATCGGCATGATTGTAGCCGGTGCTGGTTCGTTATTCTTGGCAACCTACTTTGGCACCACCCGTGAACTGTATGTCTATGGGGCATGGCAGTCAACCTATCTCGTGATGGTGGCGGTGATGTTTGTTGGGGTTGTGACAACGCTTATAATTGATGAGCCGACAGTGGATAGTAACGATCAGCGCCCGGAGTATACGGCTGAGGATTATGGCAGGATTGTGCTGATGTTTGTCTTATCTCTTTGCGGCTTTATTGTAACTTTTATTGTCTTAGGCGAACAACTTCAGTCTTTTAGAAGTGGTATCGACTCAATTCGATATATCCAAGGCCCTATTGGAGCATTTGTATTTGAAGTTATTCGCTTCCTTGTCTCCCTGACAACTGCAGTGGCAGTGGCTTGTATTGTGGTGCAGCTGGGGCTGGTGAATAAAAAGATGGCCTATGGGGCTTATGTCCTGCCGCTGGTTGACTTTTTTAACCGGTTTGGCGGGCGAACTGCCGTGGTATTCTTGTTGTTAATTGGCTGTTATCGGTTTTCTGATATTGTTTTGGGTGTTGTCTCGAACGTGTTCTATGTTGATATGGGATTTTCGAAAAATGTCATAGGAGGAATAACTAAGACCTTTGGGCTGGCTATGGTATTGGTTGGATGCTTTATAGGCGGATTGCTAACAATGCGTTATCGAGTACAGGATGTTCTCTTTCTTGGTGGTGTGCTTGCCGCGGCCACCAATCTTCTCTTTATGCTTCTTGCAAAAACAGGTGCTGATATATCGATGCTCACTGTTGTTATTGCGGCCGATAATTTGTCGGCAGGTATTGCTACGACCGCATTTATTGCTTTTTTGTCAAGTTTGACAAATATTTCCTTTACGGCTGTTCAGTATGCACTTTTTAGTTCTCTTATGACTCTGTTTCCAAAGGTTATGGGGGGGTATTCCGGTTCAATGGTGTCAAGCATAGGTTATGAGAGTTTCTTTTTACTCACAGCAGTCATGGGCTTGCCGGCATTGATTTTGATCTTGATTGTCCGGGGTGAAATCAATGGGACCGAGTCGGTGTAGAAATGTGATTGGTGGTTTATCGTTTAAAAACGGCGATGATAATAAAGTAAAAAGTGCACACCATTCACTAGGCTCTTCAGTGCCAGCTCAACTCCGGTAAATAATGGCTAAGCCGGGATACGTATTTGCACCAAATAATTGTTTAATTGGCGGGGCTGAGGGATAATGTTTCAACAGAACGAGGCCCTTGTCTGTGACGGTTTATAGATGATGTAAGTTCGCACAATTGGAATTTTAGAGCATACGGTACGACCGGTAAAGGCCGTAATAGATGTAGCCGGTAGGGTGCTGGATAGTTACAAACATACAGGCGTCGGATGTGACTTAAGGAAGACATGCATGGCATCAATAATCCAGTTTGACTGGAAGGATATACCCACTTGGTAGCCGGGGCTATCAATCTGTTTGTTGCACCACTCGACGAGCCCGGCTCCTGTTTTGAGGGTAACGGGAAAGGTGTCGTCAAAAGAGAATTGTATCACGGTATCATTGACGAGTGGCACGTTTGTCTGTAAACGCATCCCAACATTACTTACATCGAGGGTTTTCGCGTTTGCAGAAATCTGGTTAATAATCTTGCCTGATTTAATCGTTTTTAGTAATTGAACCTGTTTCGAAATCTCAACCCGTTGTGACTTACGCCTGTTCGTTGATGGTTGTTTATCTTGGTCTGTCTGCTTTGTTTTGCGCGCGTGTAGACAATACTGCAAGCAGTAGTGGTGGTCGTTTGAGGTGCAGTAAGATGTTATATGCTCATCTAAAGGGATAAAGAGCCCACCTTTACAGACTTGACATTTTTTTAAATCAACCGACCAGAATGCGCAGGTTTTTAAGATTATTTTGCGGTCTGAACCCATAGCACCATTAAAGTGAATTTATAGTAATAGTAGACATCGTTTCTCTTTTAAGATTATGCAAAAAATGAACCTGAATGGTATTAATATGCGTGGTCTTTAGGTGAGATCTTGTATCGTTTCATTTTGTCATAAAAAGCGGTTTTACCTATGTTGAGTTGGTCAACAGTGATAGCTACTTTTCCTCTATTGTTTTTCAGTGATACTTCGATGATCTCTTTTTCAACCTTTGCCATCATGAATTTCAAAGACTTTCCTTCGATATTCTCTAGATAATCTTTCTGTGACTCCGGTTTCGGCTGGTTTGGTTGCATGTCAAAAAACAATTCATTTTCTGTGATTGTATCATTCTTTGCCATAAGAACAGCACGTTGAATTACGTTGTCGAGCTCCCTGACATTTCCTGGCCAGCTATGTCTCAGTAATCGGTCCAGTATGGATTGAGGCAGAAAACTAATGTCCTTTTTAAAGGCCTGGCGGTATTTTCGTATGAAATGGGTGGTGAGGTCTATAATATCTTCATTGCGTTCTCGAAGCGGTGGGATGGCGATATTGATGATGTTTAATCGATAGAAGAGATCAAGTCTGAAGCTGCCATCCTGTACCATAGAAGTGAGGTCTTTGTTGGTTGCGGCGATAACTCTTACGTCAATTCGGATGGGTTCGTTTCCGCCTACCCGTATTATTTCTCCGTCTTGCAGAACTCTTAATAGTGCTGCCTGCATACGAGGACTAATATCTCCAATCTCATCGAGGAAGATTGTTCCCCCGTCAACAACTTCAAATTTGCCTTTTTTCTTCCTGTCAGCCCCGGTAAAAGCCCCACGTTCATGGCCAAACAGGTCACTTTCAAGCAATGAGTCTGTAATGGTGTTGCAGTTAATTTTTAGAAAAGGTTTGTCATTTCTATTGCTTCTTTCGCGTAGGAGGTTGGCAACAAGTTCTTTACCTGTACCAGATTCGCCGGTAATAAGAATAGTTGCGTCCGATTTAGCCACTTGAAAGACCATGTCGCGGAGTTCAGTGAGCGCTTTACTTGAACCGATCATTTTCCCTTCTGACGGTTGCTCATTGAGATGTTCTTTGAGGGTGTTAAGTTCGTTGGCGAGGCTGTGGCGCATCCGTTCGCTTTCTTTTAGATCATTGATCTTGTGGGCGAGGATTGTTTCAATAGAGTTATGAAAGAGTGACAGCTCTTCATTTTGGTTTTTGTTGTCGGTAATATCTCTGATAAAAAACCATTGGAGCATCTCGCCTTTATAGCCTTCAAACGGGGCGAGGGTGTATTCGATATGAGTGTTTTCGTAGGATGTTGCTATTGTTTTTCCAAACGATTTGCTGGCCTTGGTTTTTTCTACAAGCTTGAGAAGAATACCAAGTAATTTCTTCTCTGCATCATTTCTATTGTTGTTGCTGGATGAGAGGTCTCCAAAAAAAGCAATTGCACTGGGATTCATGTACTCAATTGATTGACTGTTTTTTACAAGAAGTACCATTTCTGGAATGGCATTGAGTAAATTATTTTGATTAGAGATCAGTCGTAAACAATTGGGATCAGTAACATTCATAATGAACAATTAGGTAGATTGAAGGAAGGAAATGGCGCAAATTGTATGAATATTCAGGAGTATACCTCGCAATCAACAAGAATACATATAAAACCAGAAGAACAAAAGAATATCTATTTGAGGACAACATTACAAATGTAGCGTCACTCACTAGTCATAATGTATAATTATTCTGGTGCGCTTAATATTTAATTGTATGGATATATAACATAAAATGATGAATGGCAGTAAATAAAATTATTTTAACAGTTAGGCGGCCAGATGATAGGCTTTTTGTTTGCCCTGTTTCTGACCCAGTTGATAGTTCGGCGCACGCTTGTTAAGCGGGTTAAAAACCTTATCAGTCTTTTCTTGCCAGGGAATGATAGTAGAAGGAGCGAGAAGAAAATTGTCAGAAGACCTTGGCCAGGAAGGAACAACATTGCAATGCCGCAGAATAATAGAATGAAACCAAAGAAATTGCGGATAAGGCAAAGACATAAAGACTTTAAATTATATGCATTGGCTTTTGGTTGGATAGCTGTGAATTGCAGGAAATAATCAGCAGGAATTGTTCGTATAATATAGGGCAGTAAAATAAGAGAGAGTAGGAAGGTGGCAACAGAGAGCAGACCAAGTCCTATTGCAACACGGTGAAAATTGTGTTGCGCTTCAATTGTTGTTAAAAAAAATGAAGGAATCATAGCTTATGTCGTCCGTATTCCGCAGGGGCATAACTTTGTTTGCACCCAAGCGTTTGAGAACATAAAAATACTGGTTTCGCCATAACGGCAAAGAAAAGCGAGTGAGAGAATGCCTACAGCATTTATTTAAATGGCATAATTTCAACCTGAACCCCTTTTGCATAAGGATTGTTTTCCCGTTCTTTTAATGCTGGTTGCACAATTACTATCCGTCCTTTGGCCAGAGACAGTTGGGTGGTGATATGTCGTTTAACGATTTCCAGGCGTTCTTCGGCTAGATCAAAGAGCATTTCATTATCAACAACCACAGGTTCAGGGATGAGCGGTCTAAAGCCTGCGAGGACCTTGGCTGGGATATCGTTTTCAGAAATACCACCCTCTAAAAGGGCATTGTTCTGATTGTTACTTACCTGGGCCTCGTACTCTTCTTTCTTGTCTTGCCATTTAGCAAAAAGTTGTTCGTTCCGCCTCTCTACCCGTAGGGTTTCATTAATTTCAAGTTGGCGGTAGAGGCCTTCTCGGTCTGGACCTGGATAAATACCCCCCGATAGAGAAAGTTTGATGTTCGGATGGGCAATGAGCAGGGCACTATATCTGTTTAGCGTTTTGCGGCCTTTGGCAGATAGGATGAATTCGCCAGGGTTAAAAGCAATAAATTCGTTATCAATTAAATCAGAAAATTCTCCATTTGTGAGAAGGAGAGGGGAGAGGCTTGCCTTTAGGGTGCGTTTTTGAAAATTACTCATGAATGTATCAAAAAGGCTTGTGTTTGGCTGAAATGCAGACTCTGAGGTGGAGAAGTTCATCTCTAAAAGACCATTTTTATTACAAAGAAGGGCCAGTGGTAGGGCAGAGACTGAATCTGCTGAATCCGCTTTTACTTGTGATAGTGTGGAGCGTAAAAGGTGATGTTGTTCCCCGGCTACCTCTTCTGAGGTTAGGCTGAGGTCTATGGTAGCTGATGTTACATTCAAATCGGATACAGGGTGTAGTTGGTCGGAGAAATGTGTCAGCGGGTAATTCGTAAGCTCTAACTTGTTCTTATCCGTGTTACTCTTGCTCGTCGGATCGATAGTTCCGGTCCAGCGAAAGGCTGCACCGTCAAGATGTCCTGTAAATATAAAAGAACTATTACTGGCTGAATTTGCAGGATGAATATCAGTGATTTCGCCGTTTAGGCCGCCGACTTTCCCGATCCATGGAGGGGACAGTCTGTAATCAGAAATAGTAGCATTTCCATTTGTGATTGATAGTGTCTGTATCTTCATAACGGGGCCGTGTTGAGCGCTGGCCAAGGTCCCCCGTAACAGGTTGAAGAAATGGTCTGGGATAGAACCTTGTCCAGGTTGTATGGAGGCTCCAAGCTGAAGTTTGTTGATGTGAATTTGATCGACCGCTACTCGGTATGGATTGGTGGTATAGTTGATATCGTCGAGTTCAAAAGTATCCCATGAAATAGTTTGATTATCACTCCTGATAAAATGGCCGTCTGAGACCTTTATATCTCCGCTGAAAGCTGTTTGCGGGAAGGTGAAGCGGCCTTTGCCAGAGAGCTTTCCTGCAACTGTTGTCAGGAAGGAGTGTTGGGGGAAAAGAGCTGCTGTTTCTACGGTGTTGAGACGCTCAAAGGTTGTTAAAACATCAATCTTGAAAGGATTGAGGTGGACAGTTCCACTTGCATTTATCGTACCCTGTCTAGCCGCAATGCCTGAAATTTCTAAGGTCTTTGTTGCTTCTTCTGCTGAACCGTTGTTGGCATATTTGCAGACAGTGTTTGCTAGAGTGAATGGGGGAACGTTCTTCCTATGGGTGTAAACGGTGATCCTACCTCTATAGTCCAGCGATGACACATTGTACTCTCCTGAGCCAATTTTAGAAAACAGATTGGTTGGGCTGGAGATGTGGTAAAATATCTGACCAATTTTAACAGTAATGTCTCCTAAATCTGTTGTATTACCACTTCTTTTACCTGCAGAAAAAAGCACTTCCTCGGCCTGTAGATAAGGCTCTGATTTATCATATATAGTCAAGTCTGAGATATGGGCCTTAATCTTAGCAAGAGAAAAGTTGAGTTGTTCGCTGTCGCTATCTTTTGATATTGTAAGATGTGCTGAAAGTTTTCCCCTTCCTTTTGCGTTGAGTGAGGTGTCGTCTGGCAACATGAGGGAGAGGAAGAGGGGGGCTGTTATTTTGTCGATAGAGAGTTCGCCACTGATCACTGAGGGGGTGGTGAATGCACCAAAATAGGTGACAATATTAGTGTCATCTTTTGTGTGGCCGCTGATTTGAAGCATTGAAGGTTTGTTGTCGGCAAGCCTGTATGATTGATGGGATACGTAGTTACTTATCTTGAAATCGAGTCCAGCCCACTCTGAACTTGTAGTGCCTCCAGAGGCGTTAGCCTGCTGTTTGAGCGTACCATTTGTGAATTGCAAAAAATGTAGAGCAAAAATAACAGGTCTTTTGATCGGAGCCGGTTTCTCTGGTTTGTCTGTATCAACAAAAAACATGCGGCTGATTTCCAGGGCGATATCTTGGCTTTTTGCTGTAAATTCAGGTGACTCCAGCTTTAGGCTTGTGATGGTGAATATCTTTTTAACGGGGACAAAAGAGCCAGCCACGTGCATCGTAGGTGAGGTGAGCAACAGTTTTTGTTGCTGAGTCTCGCAGTCGATGTCTGTAAGGGTCAAGTCGAAGGTAATTGTAAGCTTGTCTTCCAGGTTTTCTCTACTGTTGAACTTGAGGTCCAGTATCCCGTTAACGGTGCCTTTGTTGATGGAAAATGGGAGGTTAAAGGGGAGATAATTGATATAATTTTGTAAAACAACGTTTTTTAACTGCCACGATAACTGTGTTATTGCACGGGATTGTGGTGTTACGCTACTGCTGTCCTCACCTTTAAAAGTAAGAGGATTACCGTTTACGATCGCGGAAAAATGAGGGGTTATATAGCTGTTTGCCTCAAAGGCAGTGTTTGACAACGTGGGCAGTCGTAGATCAAGTTGCTGTATGGTATGGGTTTTGTTGGCGGGTTTGTCGTCAAAGACAAGGTCTCCGTCCGTGACAGATATATTGTTGAGCGAAAAGGAGAATGGTAAATCTGAAAAACCGAGCATCCCAGAGTTGTCGTCTTTTGCGGAAAGGTTGGGAATGAGGCTGCTGAAATTATAGGAATCGTCGGCATACCTCACGAGATGAAGAGAGGGTTTGCTTATATTTACCCTGGTGCAGACAAAATCCATCCGCAGAATTTGTATTGGCGCAAAGGTAAGTTCAAGGCTGTTTAAGGAGACGAGTGGCTTCCCCCCCCGCTCTGTGAGCTCCGCTAGGCGAGCGGTTAAAGTGAACGTGAAGGGGTTGAATGTTACCTTGCCCGGCCTAAGGTTGAGATTATAATTTTGCCTAATCTGTTGTGGGATGAAATGGTTGATATAGTAAGGAACGCCCACAAAACCAATTATGCAATAAGCAAAAAATAGCCCCAGGCAAACCAACAGCCATGACAGGGCCTTAGGTAAGGAACGTCTAGACCGTTGTTCTTTTCTTTCTTTCGGCGTATGGGGGCTTTTTTGCTGTTTTTTTGGCGTTGAACCGGGTTGGTCCGAATCAATAGTTATTTTTCCAAATATGTCTGACATAATTCAATTAAGTAAGTTGCTTAGAGTTTCAGTATTCGCGAGTAGCCTGTCCATGGGTGTGTGTCGTATCAACTCTTCATTGTTTTTAAGAAAATAATGATTGCAGAGAAGTAAACGCTACGGGGGTTCGATATTGCCTCGATGACTGCGGGTATTATAAAGAACATTGGTTTGAGAAGAAACGACTATTCTCGTATCACTTCCAGGGTGGCTGTTTTGTAAAAAACAATGACGGCTATTCTTATCGTATGTATGCCGTTCTGTAAATTGTAGAAATGCGGATTCGAGTCAAACCGTCGACTTTTTGATACAATACAAAAGTGTCTGATATACTACGACCTCGTGAAAATATGCACAATTACCGTAAAATTACTGTTATTGTTGAGGAGTTTCTATATACTTTTAGGTGATGTTCATTTGTAGTCCTTCTGTTCGCTTCCTCGTCTTGGTTTATCTCTGTAACTGTAAAAAAGCCGGAATACGTCGCTTTAGAAAGTTATTATTTGGCCAGTAGAGGGTAGAAAAAGATATTTTTTAGGCACGAAACTAAGGCCCATAACTGTTGCTCAACGTTGCAAGTTTGTTGCCTTGGTGCTTTTGCCCATGGAAGGGGTGCCTGCAAGCGCTATATGGCACGTAGTTGGAGTGCGGCGGATTAGTTGCGACGTTGTTAGGAATAAAAAGTCGTAATGAAAGAGAAATTGTTAGCCTTGTTGCATCTGAATTGTTATAAATTCAGGGAGATGTAAAAAGATAGTTACTACTACTTGTGAAGTAGTTTTTAGTGGTGTGGTCGTCAAGGGTTTTATCTGTGAGAAGAAAGACCGTGCATATTTTTTTCTGAAGCAGCCCCTCCGGTTTGGGTTTGCAATTCCATAAAATTGGTACATGTTAGAGACATTTTCATATTTCAGATGGCAGGATCTTGTAGATATCTTGGTTGTGGCTTTTGTCATTAACCAACTTATATCGATTATTAGGGGTACGCGGTCGGTTCAGATGGTCGTTGGCTTAGGGGTCTTGACCATAATTTACTTTCTCGCAGGCGTTCTGGATCTTGCCGCGCTGAGCTGGATAATGCAGACCTTTCTTAGCTCGATTTTGTTAATTGTTATCATTGTCTTTCAACATGATATTCGCAGGGCACTCACCCAGGTCGGCAAGTCACCTTTTCATAAAACAACCGATGTCGCCGCCAAAGAGTTAGAAGAAGTTATAAGAACACTTTTTTATCTTTCCAAAAGACGTATTGGTGCCCTTGTAGTGATAGAACGAGAGACCGGTCTTGGTGATTTCATTGAGTCAGGATTTCCTCTTGATGCAAAACTGACCAAAGAGCTGTTGATTTCTGTATTTATGCCGGTCTCGCCACTCCATGATGGGGCGGTCCTTATCAGTGAAGGAAAGATAAAGCATGCCGGTTGTATTTTACCTCTTACCCAAAACCCATATATTAATAAACGCTACGGAACCAGGCATCGTGCCGCCATTGGCCTTACCGAAGAGACAGATGCTGTGGTGCTCGTAGTGTCTGAAGAGACTCAAGAAATATCAATAGTGCGTCACGGTGCACTCACCACCGTCGAAGATGAAATAACTCTGACCAATAATTTGAAGGCAATTTTTATCGAGCAGAGTGGGCAAAGATCAGCATGGAAAAATTGGATTAATAAATGATGAAAGGGGTGCTCCGATATATTCTTGAAGTAAAGCAACTGACGAGGTTTTTCTCAAAAGATTGGATGTTGAAATTCGTTTCGCTGGGTCTTGCAGTTTTGCTTTGGTACTTTGTCGGTGGTGAAGATAGAATCGATAAAAATGTGATGGTTCCCATAGAAATCATTAATCTGCCCCGGGACCTTGTCATCTCCAACCAGTTTAAGAAAGAGATTGAAGTAACAGTAAGTGGCCCGCGCTCACTTATTCTGGAGATGGCCGAAAAGGCGATCACCAGACAGGTGGATCTTTCAGCCGCCACTCCGGGCACAATGGTTATTGAAAATGATAATGATCATATCCCCGTAGTGCGAGGCATAACAGTACAGCGTGTGACACCCTCATCAATTATCCTCTCCCTCGATAAACTCATTCAGAAACGATACCCTGTGACGGCAAGAACTGTCGGCAGAGTGGCTGATGGCTATTACGTTAAGATGCTGAAAACTGATCCCGACGTAATTACTATAACTGGACCATTGACGACATTGTCCCAGTTTGACGAACTCTTCACGAAAGCTATTAATCTTACGGGGGTGAAGGAGTCTGCACAGTTCCAGGTGCCGTTGGAACTCGATCCGGCGGTGGTGGAGCTGATCGGCGAAACATCTGTTACAGCTGATCTTACGGTGGGCCTTGAGACTGTTACTGAAACCATTGAAGAGATGGAGGTTCATTTGGTTGTAGATGGGCTTCAGCAGAGGCTGACCCCTGCGACGGTGAAGGTCGCCGTTAATATTCCCAAAATGCTATTAGGCAGGTACGCCAGTATGACGGATCTCTTTTTGGTGACGGCCGTGAAGATGGGTGATAGCGAACTCTATCAGGTGAAGGTTACCCCTAAGAAAAATATAGGCTATCCCATTGAAATACTCTCTGTTATACCAACCCATGTGTTACTAGAAAATGACAATCCAAGTCCAGGGTATGACATAAATCCGGTACTCAGGTATAAGGATTCTATTGCTCCGGTGCAGGGGAATTCTTTTCCGGTGACAACGCCTGTTATGAAAATTCCAAGAACGAAGACTAAAAGGATAAGAAGAACTCAATAATGAGAAAACTATTTGGAACCGACGGTATTCGAGGCGTAGCAAACATCTACCCGATGACCACAGAGATAGCCATGCAGGTGGGTCGTGCCATTGCTTTTATCGTTAAGGATAGGGCTAAGGGGCATCGTATTGTCATTGGCAAAGATACGAGGCAGTCATGTTATATGCTTGAAAATGCACTTGCAGCTGGTATCTGTTCCATGGGGGTGGATGTTTTGCTGGTCGGTCCACTCCCCACACCCGGCATTGCCTTTATTACCACATCCATGCGGGCGGATGCCGGTGTTGTTATCTCCGCCTCCCACAATCCCTTTCAGGATAATGGTATAAAATTATTTTCAAGCGATGGTTTTAAGCTGCCAGATGATGTAGAGGAGCAGATTGAAGATTTGATCTTTTCCCAGAAGATGGAGGCCTTAAGGCCTGTAGCTGACGAGGTTGGCAAGGCGAAGCGTATTGAAGATGCGAAAGGGCGTTATATTGTGTTTCTGAAAAACACCTTTCCTAAGAATTATACCTTAGAGGATTTTCACATCGTCCTTGATTGCGCCCACGGCGCTACCTACAAGGTGGCCCCCCACGTATTTGAGGAGTTGGGTGCCAAGGTCACCACCATTGGTGTGAGTCCTGACGGCAAAAATATCAACCACGAGTGCGGCGCGCTCTACCCCGAGAAGATGGCCGAAAAGGTCAAGGAACTCGGTGCTGATATTGGCCTGGCCCTTGATGGTGACGGTGATAGACTCATCGTCTGTGATGAAAATGGTGAGGTGGTTGATGGTGATCATATTATGGCAATCTGTGCCCAAGAGCTCATTGTCCAAAGAAAGCTGAAGAAAAAAACGCTTGTTGCCACGGTTATGTCAAATATGGGCCTCGAAGTCGCTATGGAAAAGATGGGTGGCAAGATGGTGCGTACAGGGGTCGGTGACAGGCATGTTGTGGCGGAGATGCGTAAGAATGGCTTTAGCTTTGGTGGCGAACAGTCTGGGCACCTTGTGTTTCTTGAGCATATAACAACGGGTGACGGGATTCTTGCAGGATTACAACTCCTGGCAATAATGAAAAAACGCAAAAAGCCTCTGTCAAAGCTGGCAATGGTGATGAGCAGTTTCCCCCAGGTGCTCAAAAATGTCAGAACCAGCAGGAAAATCGATTTAGGCACGATTCCAGGCTTTAGTGAGGCGCTTACAAAGTATGAAAAAGAATTGGGTAAAACAGGACGCATACTTGTCCGCCCCTCGGGAACAGAGCCGGTTATCCGGGTAATGGTCGAAGGTCAGGACGATGGGCAGATAAATAGAATAGCAGATGACCTGTGTAGCTTGGTGGAAAAGGCGGACGTGAACTAGGCTAACGGCAACATCTTTTGTCAAAGGGGCAGGGGAGTGACAATATTTGTCACTCCCCTGCCCCTTTTGGGTCGTAGCTATAAAAAATGAGCGTGGCTTACAGGGCAGCAAAAATAATACAGGCAATAATTCAGCCCATAACCATTGCAAACAACGAAAAGTATTTTTTTATGCAATCGTTTTCGTCAAATGGCACTTCTCTTGCATCTTTAAGCCGAAACGAACAACCCCGTTCATAACTGGTTCAATAAATCTAAGGACCTCAAAAAAACATAGGAGATATCATGAAAGTGAATATCGCTAAGAAAGTACAAAACAAAGAAGGTTTCACCCTGGTCGAGTTGATGATCGTTGTCGCTATCATCGGTATTTTGGCCGCTATCGCTATTCCGAATTTTTTGGCCTATCAGATGAAGAGTAAGAGCGCAGAGGCAAAAACGAATATGGGGGCGATAAAAACAAGTTTGATCGCATATGCGGCTGAGAGGGATGAATATCTCACTGCCCCAAGTACCCCTGCCGGAGCTAACGCAGACGCTACAGGCAAAAAGGCGGCATGGGTAGCTACTCCGGGTGTAGGGCTTACAGCTCTAGGCTTTGCGCCTTCTGGAGATGTGTACTATCGTTATGCTATTACTGACGCTTTTATTTGGGCTCCGGGTACATTAACTGCTGTTGGCCCGGCAGCTCCTGCCACAAGTACGCCAGGTACAGGCATCACACCGACAGTTGCGGCAGATGTGACAATAAACACCAAGAGTGATCTCGATGGTGATGGAGCAAAGACTGGTGGCTTTAGTATGACTGATATTGCTTCTGAATTGGTGGATAATAATCCTGGAGAATACTAGTCGAACAAGTATGGTTAGATAGCATAAGCGGCAATGGTATGAATGCATTCAAAGATGGTAGTACTACCCAAGTCTTACCCATCTTTGGATGCTTAATGTATAAAACAGATATAGAATTAAAAGTAACGTTGTGTTGTGGATGGCAATGAAGAAAAAACCCATAGTTTTCTTGCTGATTGCAGGGCTCTTTGCTGCGTCTCTCTACCCCCTTCAAACACTGCAGAAGCGTTATTCCACAGCTTTTGAATTTGAAGATCTTAAATACCTTCCTTCCGGCGCCTTTTTAAAAGGTGCGGCGCTCTCTTTTGATGAAGTAGCCGCCGATCTCCTTTGGATTAAGACTCTTGGCTACTTTGGTGCACACGCTCAAGGTGACCGGGATTATAAGTGGCTCTACCATCTTATAGATATTACAACCAGTCTTGATCCATTTTATTCCGATCCTTATGAATTTGGTGGTGTAGTGTTAGGTACGGAGCTTGGTGATATTGATAAAAGCACTGAAATCTTAAAGAAAGGGATTGCTAATGTCCCAAAAAACAACAAAAGATACTGGTATCTACCATTTTTTACCGCCTTTAACTATATGTACTACAAAGGTGACAACCTGACCGCAGCTCGATATCTCGAAATTGCAGCTCGTTATCCGCAAAGCCCACCACACCTTCCTTTACTTGTCTCGCGTCTTTATGCCAATACTGACTCCCCAGGTCTGGCGCTACCTTTTTTAGAGGAGATGTTGGTGCGAGCTGACTCCCCCAAGATAAAGCGAAATTTACAAACACGTATAAATGTAATACGGGTTAAGCAGCATATACTGGTGTTGGCTGCTGCCGCCAAACAATTCAAAGAACATACAGGGAGAAATATCATAAGTCTTGATGAGTTGGTGAACAGCGGTATTATGACGGCCCTACCTGTGGAACCTTTTGGCGGACAATATCGACTTAATAAGGAGGGTGATATTGAATCCTCTTCAAAAATCGAGAGTATGGAGCTTTATCATATTAAAAAGTCGAAAACGAACAAAACTAAACCGTTGGTTTTTATCGAGGAGCCTGAATGATTGAACCAGCTATTTCTTTTAACCGTGTCAGTAAAACATATCGAACCGGCTTCTGGGGTAAGTCATTTATTGCCTTGGATGATCTTTCTTTTGAGGTGAGGAGGGGAGAAATTCTAGGTTATCTTGGGCCCAACGGCTCCGGAAAGACTACCACATTCAAGGTGTTGCTTGATCTCATTCGTCCGGATACTGGATCCATCACTGTCTTTGGTGGGCCTGCTGACCAGCAGGCAAGGGAACGAATCGGTTTTTTGCCGGAAAACCCGTACTTCTATATGTATCTGACCGCTGCAGAATCCCTACACTTTCATGGCCGGTTAAGGGGGATGAGTAGGGATGAAAGGAAAAGTCGTATCCCTGAGTTGCTGCACCTTGTTGGTTTGGACCATGCCGAGGGGCGCGCCCTTAGGAAGTTTTCTAGAGGTATGTTGCAGCGCATAGGTATTGCCCAGGCGATGGTTAACGACCCTGATATCCTGATTCTCGATGAGCCCATGTCCGGACTTGATCCCAGTGGTCGTAAACAGATGCGTGATATTATCCTCGGTTGTCGAGATCTCGGCAAAACAGTTGTCTTTTCCTCCCATATTCTCTCCGATGTAGAAGTTATGTGTGATCGAGCAGCGATGATTCGTCAAGGTAAGTTGCAAGGAATCGTTCAAGTCGGCGAGATGCTAGACAGTAGGATTACGCATTGGGAGATCTCCTGTACTAATCTTCCTGACGCCTCTCGCTATGCAGGGTGTATAGCTCAACAAACTAAAAATCAGCTACTCTTGAAAGTCGGGGATGAAGCTGAAGCAAAAAATATGATGTGGGATATTGAACAAAGTGGTGGCAGGGTTCTCTCTTTTGGTCCTTTACGAACAAGCCTTGAAGACCTTTTTATTAATCAATCCGGGGAATAGAAACATGCAGAAAATTGTGGCCATTGCCCTGAATACTTTCCGCGAGTCAATCCGGGACCGGGTTTTTTATAGTCTGTTGGCTTTTGCCCTCATAATGTTGGCCTTTTCTCTTGTGCTTGGCTATCTTACAGTTGGTGATGAAATAAAAATTATAAAAGATTTTGGTTTGGCAGCCATTTCTCTTTTTGGGGTATTGATTGCTATTTTTGTCGGCATCAGTCTGGTCTATAAAGAAATGGAGAAAAGGACTATTTATGTAATTCTTGCCAATCCCATTTCCAGGTATCAGTTTGTGCTGGGAAAGTATCTGGGGCTTTCTCTTACCCTGTTGGTGGAGGTCGTGGTTATGACGGCCGGGCTTTTTGCTCTGTGTTATCTTAAACAGCAGGCGATACCTTGGGATCTGTTTACGGCGATTGTGCCTATTTGGTTTGAACTTCAGCTCATTCTGGCTGTGGCGCTTCTTTTTTCTACCTTTGTTTCACCCTTTTTAAGCGGTCTTTGCACCCTGGCTGTTTTTATAATAGGGCATTTGACGTTAGACTTTAAGCAACTTGTTGCTAATTTGGATAGTTCGCCACTAAAAATGACCGCGGACGTCCTGTATTACACTTTTCCAAATCTTGAAATATTGAATTTTAAGGCTAGGGTCGTCCATGGAGTAGATATTGCCCTTGCAGATTTTCTCTTTTCTCTCGCCTACGCGAGCTGTTACACCATAATGATACTTGCTCTAGCCCTGTTTATTTTTAATAGACGCGATATTCGATAGAGAAAATAAAATAATTGGCATAACATTAGATTGTTGGCTGGTTTTTACAATATCGGGCAGCATTACGCGATAAGTCTTCTGTGGGGTGGGGATTCTATTCATTATTTTGATAAATTATTATGTGCATTCCGTCCGCTTATCTGCCTTTTTTACCCATTCATAGACTGACCTCAATTTTATTTTCTATAAAACACCCGTGTCATTGTTATGTAATGAGTGGCGTCAAAAAATAATTATAGCTTTGATGTTTCTAGTTCTGTTACTGATTTCAATGAGTTATCGGTTTAAGGTAAAGCCAATGAGCACACAGTCATATTCGTCTCAAATAAGCGAGTAAACAGGAAAAAGCCAATTGTAGGCATAATTTATATTTCAACTACTGTGCTTGTAAACTGTAGTAGATCTACGGCTGTAATTACTGAGGCAAGTTCCTGGAGTGGAAGTTGCTAAGGTTGAGGTAGGAAGTTTATTGTGGTGGCACAAGGAGGCTTTATAGTATGAAAAGAGTTAATAATGCTGGATTTACACTCGTTGAACTTGGAATAGTAGTTGCGATAATAGGCGTTTTAGCAGCAATCGCGATTCCAAATATTATTTCTTTGCTGCCAGATATGAGATTGAAAAGCTCAGCAATGGGTTTGTATTCCACTATGGCCAACGTCAGGATGAATGGAGTCAAAGAAAATAAGACATGGGCTATTATTTTTGATACCACAAATAATTGTTATTATATCTGTAATGATTGGGGCGCGGACGGGAGTTGGACTGGTATCGATGATGGAGTTGGCGGTGGAGATAATACTATCATTAGTACATCTTGCATGGATGGTTCTGCATATGATAAGGCAAACGATGTTAAAAATTGCAGTCAAAGGTCAAGCGGTATCGTTTTAGGTGGGGGGGATGCTACAACCGGAGCAACTACCAGCACCACGCCCGGGGCGTCAACTGTTCTTCCGCTGACCGGTGTTAGTTATGTTGACAAACTCCTGACTTTTAACTCCCAGGGCTTAGCGACTGCTGGTTATGTGTACTTAGAGCATCTGGAGGCAACGACCTCATTTGCGATTGGTACGGTCTCTACTGGTATTATTAATGTACTAAAAAGTGGCAAAGGAGAAGCTGGATATGTTCAGTAAAAGATCTTTAAAGGCAACAGATCCTCCCTCTTCTGCTGGCTTTACCTTAATTGAAATAATGATAGCACTTGCGATTAGCGGATTTATTTTAAGTGGGGTTTACTCCGCATATATTAATCAACAAAAGTCATACATAACCCAGGGGAGGGTTGCCGAAATGCAACAGAATCTTCGCGCGGCTATGTTTCCTCTGGTTAGTACTATCCGAATGGCAGGATATGACCCGTCAGGGAATGTGGATTCCCTAGGAATAACTCTTGCTGAACCCGGTCGCATAAGTATGCAAATTGACTGGAATGGTGATGGAGATACCAGCGATGATAGGGAGCTAATCGATTTTGGTTTCCCTGTTAGGATAGATAGTGATCATGACGGTATTCCAGATGCTGGAGGTTCTGCGTCTTTAGGACGGCAGTATAAGGGGGCAGGAGGGTACCACCCGATTGGCGATAATCTAGAGAGTATTGAGTTTCTCTATCTTGACAAAGACGGCAATGTAACCGCCGAGCTTGCCGATATTCGTCTTATCCAGATTTCTCTTCTCACGATTATAAGTAAGCCCGATCGTGATTTTACCAATCGAACAACATATAATCCGGCATCGGGTGATAATGCAGACTGGAAACGTGCCGCAAATATCGACAATTTCCGAAGGCGGTTATTGATTACCACAGTGGTATGCCGAAATATGGGGTTATAACAATATGAAAAGATTAGGTAATGAGGCCGGTTTTACACTGCTTGAAGTTATGATAGCAGGGGTGATACTTGCAATAGGTATTTTGACCTACGCAGGTTTACAAATTTCGGCGACTAAAGGGAATGCCACGAGTATTAGTATTACCAGTAAATCAAACTGGGCGGCGGATCAAGTCGAAAAACTATTATCCCTATCCTATAATGATTTGGTTCTTTTAGACGAAGATGGAGACGGTACAGACCAGGATCCTCTTGGAATCGGAATAGATAGAGATGATAACGGAGATACTATCGTCGATGATGATGAAAATTTTGGCTTGCATCATATTGGAGCAGCCGCCGATGGCACTGCTTTTTCTTTGGATGCCAACCAGACCTATACCATTTTTTGGAATATTGCGGTTGATAAACCGTTGGTCGATACAGTGACGGTACACGTTATTGTGATAAGTAAAAAACAAAATGCTGCCCAAAAGTCAGTTGAATTTGATTATATTAAGGCTAAAATTATTTAGGAAGGCTTGATGAAACATGCACTGATAATTTTTGAAGATGAGAAGGGATTTGTTCTTGTACTGGCTATGATCATAATGTTGATACTTACAGTTATGGGGATCTCAATAACGAGAATGTCAACGATAGAACTGCAGATTGCAGGAAATGATAGGCGGGTTAAGCATGCATTCTATAAGGCGGATGGTGGCACGGAAGTGGCTATTGAACTACTGGAGGAAAATTTTTCATGCCCCGTGGGGTTCAATAAACCGGCCGGTTTTGACAGTGATGATGCAACAACATCGTCATATCTGCAGATAGTTGGAGTTGATCTGTTTGATGCAAACTTTAGTAAAGACAAAAACATGTCTGGACTTGCCGTTGATTCTACCAAACCAGCACCAGTAACATCTGCAGATGTCCCAACTGATTCCTATAGAACCCTTAGAATACCAGATGACCCTTCGAAACACGATGATATTGAATCGCACACTAATGTTGCGATCTATGGTACCACAGACTTTGCAGAAGGTAGTGCCCTGCAAATGTCATCTGCTTACCATGGAATGGGTTTTAGTGTCGCTGGGGGTGGGGGTATTAAGAACATGGACGTGCTTGCTCAGTATGATGGTGTGGTAAATTCTATTGCTAAGATATTTTTAGAATATGTGCATTTGATTGGCCTTGAGGGCGAATGTAACTATTGATAATAGTAGTAAACGGGGAAGAAAAATGAAGACATTGATAATGGGGGTTTTACTGGTAGTTTTTTCAGTACCATCTGTGGCTTTTGGAATTACTGCAAGAGACATTAAAAATGTTGAGCCAGATATAGCTCCACTGAGCACCAGCCAAAGTGAGAAAGTTTTTCTCCTTAGTTGGCAGGGAGACTATATTCGTACCACCGTCGGTACAATATATAGCAAGGGTGTCAGCGTAACTAATCGTACCGGCTTGGATAGAGATCAGCTGAACAGTTTACAGAAACTTCCTGAAGTTCGCATTACTCGTAGTGGAAATATTGTCATTCAGGTCGATATTTTGACCGCTAAGTAGTGAGTTGGACACAATCATATATCATTGAAAATGTTTTGCCTGATGAGGTGTATTGATGAAAACTGGAAAAAGTGGAATACCTAGAAAAATTATACGTTTGCAGCCACTGGTGATTAGTACTTTGGCCGCTGTACTTGGTCTTTGGGTGCTGAGTGGCACTCCCGTGCAGGCCGTTGTAAATGCTGATTATACGGCACTGCCACCATTTACTTCGACCGAGGTCAAGCCGAATGTTCTTTTTATCCTCGATAATTCTAACAGTATGGATGAGGACGTCGATGGTGCGGCGGTAGGCGGTCGATCGGCTCTTAGTCGTTCTGAAATCGCGCGGAAGGCAATTCTGCAAATAGTCAGGGACCAAAAAGATAATATGCGATTTGGTCTTTTGGCATATAGACAAAGTGATGTGTCCAGGAGGTATATACATAATTCGTTCTACTACAACAGCTATGGTTCCTCTACCTATGATGTGAACGCAACACCATCACCAAAAGATCCCACCGAAAACGGTAAACGTTACCCTAACCCATCAGATCCGGGCGAATTTATCTATTATGATACCGCTTTGCCATATTATTCCGCTTCGAGTAGCGGTAATGGGTATTGTTATGCTCGGAATTATAGGGAAGGGGGCAGGAATGATTCGTACTGGTGCTACCATACCAAAACTGGTGATAAAGTAACACCGCCAGGTAAGTCAAGATACCAATTAGAGTCTAAATATGGTTATAGAAATTATTTTAATACCTATAAATTCAATGCAACTGATAGTGATATTGCTGCTGGGTTTAGTCAATTCGGTTACGAAATGTCCTGGGTACCGGTGGGGCCAACCTGGTTTGCAGGGTCGAGTCCCGGTGACGGTATTTTGCATGTTAATATTGATGATTCCTCGGACTCTCATATTGCTGAGATGGAGGCGAAGCTCGCCACCTCGCAATTTCACACCAAGAAAGATACACCTCTTAGGAATGCCGGTTTCACACCGATCGCGGGAACTATAGATAGTGCGAAAAACTTTTTTAAGGGAATACGTATTCATACCGCGAGGGGAGTCGTTGAGACAAACCCAATCACCCTTGAGTGTCAAAATAATTATGTCATTTTGGTTACAGATGGCCTTCCGAGTGTAAATAAATATGGAAAAACCGGTAATGCAGATAGCTTACTCGCAGAGCTTAAAGCAAGTATCACCTCTTTGCGGTCAACAAAAAACACAAATTTTAGCAAACCATTTGATGTCCAGACGTATGTGATTGGTTTTGCTCTTCCACCTGAATTAGGTTCAAAGCTTGATGATCTCGCAGTCGCTGGTGGTACAGATATAGATGGAAAAGCACTTTTGGCAAATAGTGCAATTGAACTCGGACAAAAATTAAAAATTCTTTTTCGCGATATCTCTAAAAAAGTTGCATCGGGTGCTTCTGCTTCAGTTGTGTCAAGCAGCAGTTCCGGTGAGGGGGTTACCTACCAGTCGGTTTTTTATCCAGAGTACACGGATGATTTTAGTCCATCAAATCAGGTTAAGTGGGTAGGCAACATCAGTTCACTGTTTGTCGATAGTTTTGGCAACCTCAGGGAGGATACTGATGGCGATAAACAATTTGATATCGAAGATGATTATTTTGTCGTTTATCGGAATAATGGTTCAGGTGTTGTGGTACGTAGATATAAAGATTCAAATAAAAACAACTTGTTAGATCTTAATGAAGATCTGAATGGTAATGGTTTTTTAGATCACGATCTCAATGAAGATAAAAATAGAAATGGAGTCTTAGATGGTGGGGAGGATTTGAATGGCAACAACCTCCTAGATATCAGTGTTGATGAAGATCGAAATGGTAATGGTTTATTGGATGTTGATGAGGATGCCAATAACAATGGGGAGCTGGACCCAGGTGAAGATTTAAATGGTGACTATAAGCTATATGAAGAAGATGAAGTCATTGATGAAGTTAATATCTCTGATCTAGGATATCTTTGGGAAGCTAATGACTGGTTAAATGAAATTACAGACGCCGATATAGTTACCCAGAGAACCTATGCAAGCGTTGGTGGACGACGCTATATCTTCACGTTTGTTGATAGCGATGGTGACAAAGTCGTGGGTGATGGGGAGCAGGTGACCTTTACTGAAGATAAATCAGCAATACTTGCAGATCACCTCCTTGTATACCCTACTTTAACAGATGAGCCTGCATGGCTTTCAGCTATTCGAAGAGATGGGAATTATGAAGATTTTTTTGACAACCAAGCCAAGAGAATCATTAATTTTATCCGTGGCAAAGATCAAGCAACCTATGTGTCATCGACGAGTCCGTCCTACACACTTGGTGCAATGCGCAGTAGGCAGGCTGATTACGATGATGATGGTAACATAGAGACCTGGAGGCTGGGGGATATTATCCACTCTGGTCCCCTTGCTGTTGGACGTGCGTCAGAGTCATTTCATTTGCTCTATGACGATGAAAGTTACGCGGATTTTGCTGATAAATACTTGAAACGAAGAAATGTAATCTACGTTGGTGGAAATGATGGGATGGTTCACGCCTTTAATGCAGGTTTCTATGATTCTGATAACAAAAAAGTGAACAAATATTCAATAACAAGAGCGGAACCATACTTAGATGAAAATAATGACGGTTCTTGGAATTCTGGCGAAGAATATACCGATAGAAATTATAATTCCAAATACGATGATGGCATAGGGGAAGAGGCTCAACATGAACTAGGTAGTGAACTATGGGCATATATCCCGTATAATTTACTACCACATTTACGTTGGTTAACTTCAGTGGATTATGAGCATGTATATTATAATGATCTTAGCCCTCGCGTCTTTGATGCAAAGATTTTCACCGAAGAAGCCGCATGTAGTTCGGATATAAAAAGTGCAGCCTGTATCCATCCCCATGGATGGGGGACAGTGCTCGTTACTGGTATGCGGTTTGGCGGGGGACACTATGCTGAAAAGAAAAGTTATGATTTCTCTTCGGGGTCTATGGGGTGGTCATTCGCCCCTGCAGCGAAGGTCCGTCAGTCTTTTGTTGATGGCACTTGGGTCATTGAAGCTAAAAGAGGCGTGGGAAATCCCAAATTAATCAGTCCCGCTAATATTGATATAGATGCCTCTGTTGTAAAGAATGTTGAAATACGCTTTTTAACCACGGCAATTGACTCTGGTAGTGGCGGTACACGTCTCTATTGGGATACCGTAGGGAATGAAGGACGCGAAAAATGGAATGAAGGTAGTGTGGCGATTGGTGCC
This sequence comes from Desulfotalea sp., assembly GCA_002733995.1. Classification (GTDB taxonomy): domain Bacteria; phylum Desulfobacterota; class Desulfobulbia; order Desulfobulbales; family Desulfocapsaceae; genus Desulforhopalus_A. Next base: position 77,165 of record NVXR01000005.1, read on the forward strand.
CCATCCGTCGATGTCTCAGGAAACTTTTACACCTACACTTTTGACATGTCAGGTGACAGTAGGTGGGACGGTACGATTAAAAGATTGAGATTAGATCCCCAGGGAGCCTTTACAAAGCTATCAATTGCAGAGATTGACTATATAGATATCGGAGACGGTCGGGGGTATAGTTCTAGCTATACAGTGATAGATGTTACCAATCCGGAAATTGCACCGACCGTACTTGCAGAATTGAATCCTCCTGGCTTAGGTTTTACTACCTCCATGCCAACGGTTGTGCCAATAAAATCTAAAGATGATACCTCCAAAAATGACTGGTATCTTGTTTTTGGTTCCGGACCCAATAATAACCAAATAGCTGATACGGTAGCCTTAACGACTGCAACGAGTAACACAACTGGGAAGTTGTATGTTGCCTCTTTGAAGGATATTGCCCAGGAACATGAGCTAAAGATGCTTGACAGCGATGGTGAGTTATCGAGTGGTGAACATGTGTTTGCCGAATTTGATAGCGACACAATAATATCTGCTATGATAACGGTTGATTTAGACCTCGATTTTGATGCCGACGTTGTTTATTTCGGTACAACTAGTGGTAATGAGAGGGACGGCTGGGGGGGCAAAATGCGCCGTATCCTTTTCAATGATGGTGATCAAGATACGACTACCTGGATAGGCGACAGTACACTGTTTGAATTGCCTCACGGCCAATCTATAACGGCAGCTGCCAGCATAGGTATGGATAACAAGAAGAATTTCTGGATCTATTTTGGTGGAGGACGATATTTCGTTAGGGACGATGTCAGTATTCTCAATTCACAAAATTACTACGGAATTAAGGAGCCGAGAAGGGCTAATAATTATTTAACCAAGGTTAGTGTCGATGATTTAACTTGGGGAACTGTAACGAAGGATGAACTTCTTGATACGTCGGATGCTAATGTATTTGACGATAAAAAGATTACCGGTATGGGAGATCTTGACAACTGGTATAAGTTGATCCATGAAATAGATATGAACAGAAGTGGTTGGATGATTGATCTTGATACCTTGGGTGAACGTAATCTAGGGCAGGCAGCACTTCTCGGAGGTCTAGTAACTTTTACAACCTATACTCCCTATGCTGATCTTTGTTCAATGGATGGTGTGAGTGATGGTTATGGGCTCTATTATAAGACCGGTACCTCTTACTATAAATCAATTTTTGGTTTTACCCATGATGATCAAAATGGTAATAAAAAAATCGATGAGGGAGAGAAGGTGATAGATAAGAAGTTTAGAATTGGTAGAGGTGTAACCTTCTCGCCGGCTATTCATACAGGTGGAGATGATGGTTCTAGCGCTATTTTCCAATCGAGCGATGGATCAATAACAACTGTTGAAGAAGCGAATCCAGGCTTCACAAAATCACAGAAAACCGGTTGGAAAAATATGACGCAATAACTGTATCCTCAGTTATAGTTCAGTAAAAGGGGGGGGCTTTCGCTCCCCCCTTTTTTGTTTTCATCCTGTAGGCGAGACGAACAAGTTACCTTTTGGGCGCTGGTTAAAATTGTTTGGCGATTGTATTACAATCGAAGATATCCTTTATGCTTTTAACTTGACATTTCATGGATTGCTTTTATATATAACAGACATAATGAATACTCGTTCAGTATGCCAAGCATTCAAATGCACGGCATTTATTTTTATTTTTTTATTATAAACTTTTAACAAAAAGAGGTGTCCTATGTCTAAATTAGTTGCCCCACATGGCGGTAAAGGTTTGGTTTGTGCGTTGCTCGAAGGTGCAGAACTCAAAGCTGAACAGACAAAGGCTGCAGGCTTGAAGCAAGTTGAGATTTCTGATCGTGCCAAAGGTGATTTGATCATGCTTGGTATCGGTGGTTTCTCTCCACTTACCGGATTTATGAAGAAAGCTGATTGGAAAGGTGTTTGTGAGACTTTTCAGATGGCGGATGGAACCTTCTGGCCAGTACCTATTACCCTTGATGTTACCACAGCAGATGCTGCTGACATCGCTGAAGGTTCAGAAATTGCTCTCGTAAAAGATGGTGTTGTTTTTGCTACCATGCTTGTTGAAGAGAAATACGAGATGACTGATGCTGATAAGAAGTGGGAATGTGAAAAGGTATTTTTGGGTGAAGGCGAAGAGTCTGTAGACGGTAAGTTCTGGGAACTCGCACCTAAGGATCATCCAGGTGTTATCATGGTTCTCGCTCAAAAAGAAGTAAACCTTGCTGGTCCTGTTAAAGTACTTTCTGAAGGCGAGTATCCTACAGAGTACAAAGGTGTTTATCTCAAGCCTGCAGAGACCCGTGCAATGTTTGACGAACGCGGATGGTCCAATGTAGCTGCACTTCAGCTGCGTAACCCAATGCATCGTTCCCATGAGTATCTCGCTAAAATTGCTGTAGAAGTTTGTGATGGTGTTCTTATTCACTCACTTATCGGTAATCTTAAGCCAGGTGATATTCCTGCAGATACCCGTGTACAGGCAATTGACATTCTTATCGAGAATTATTTTGTTAATGACAACGTTATCAATGCTGGATATCCGCTTGATATGCGTTATGCTGGTCCACGTGAAGGACTGCTCCATGCGACTTTCCGTCAGAACTACGGCGTTAACAACATGTTGATCGGTCGTGATCATGCTGGTGTTGGTGATTTCTATGGTCTCTTCGAGGCTCAGGATATCTTTGATCGCATTCCTACAACAGGTGATGATTCCAAAGATCTTCTTTGTAAGCCAATGAAAATTGACTGGACTTTCTACTGTTCTGAGTGTGATGGCATGGCGTCTTTGCGTACTTGTCCACATGATAAATCGTCCCGTGTTATTCTTTCTGGTACTAAGCTTCGTAAGGCGCTTTCTGATGGTGCTGAGATTGTTGACCATTTTGGACGTGAAGAAGTTCTTGATCATCTCAAAATTTACTACAGTAATTTGAAAGAGAAGGTTGAAGTTAAGATGCAGGGTGCTGCGTCTGGTGATTCAATGTAATCACTGACTTTTAAAGTCTAAAAAGGAGATATCGTCTATGACGGTATCTCCTTTTTTTTTATGCAAATGTAGGGTAAGTCTTTACTTCGATGAAAAGTAAAAGAGATAACTATTTGGTAGTGATTCTACCACTGTCCACTGTGGTCTTTGTAGGTAGATCTCGTATGTTTCAAAGTTGATAGTAAACGAAAATGAAGCATACACTAGGTAGTTATAGTCGGTGATGTAACCGATATATACGAGCACCTAAATAGTTAGAAAACATGTTTGTTTGCAGGTAGGGGGCTAGAATGGCTGAGCTGATGGTAGGACTGGGAGAGAGAAGTTATCCTATAATTATTGAAAAAGGATATCTCGCCAAGGTAGGTCAAGATCTGAAAATGAGACAGGTAGGCAACCGCTATTGTATCATAGCAGACGACCGGGTGGCTGATTTGTATGGCCGCACCCTTTTACAAGGTCTCACCGATGCCGGTGTAAAAGCCGAATTAATAACATTTCCCCAGGGTGAAGCCAACAAAACCCTGGCCACAGTTGCGGCATTAGCCAGTAAACTCGCCAGGCTTGGTTTTGATCGGAAAGATGCGATTATCGCCCTCGGTGGTGGTGTAAGTGGTGATATTGCTGGATTTGTGGCATCGTCGTATATGCGGGGGATACCATTTGTACAAATTCCGACGACGCTTCTGGCCCAGGTCGATAGTTCGGTTGGTGGAAAGACAGGTGTTGATCTACCTGAAGGCAAAAATCTGGTGGGAGCCTTTTACCAGCCTAAGGTTGTCTATATCGATATTGACGTTTTGCAAACTCTTCCAGCAGAGGAATTATTAGGAGGACTTGCCGAGGTTATAAAGTATGGAGTCATACGAGATCGCGATTTCTTTGAATTCTTACGCAAAAATAGAGTGGCAATTTTGCAGCTGGATAGCGACTGTATTTCTAAGATGATCTGCACCTGCTGTGAAATCAAAGCCCAGGTGGTATCAGAAGATGAGAGAGAGGGCGACGTACGAAGGATATTGAATTATGGACATACTATTGGTCACGCTGTTGAAGGGGCTTCTGACTACTCTATAATCCACGGCTTGGCCGTTTCTATTGGGATGGTTGCTGCCGCAAAATTGGCGGTGCTCAATAATCTACTTACAGAGGGGGCAGCGCAACAGATCGTACAGATATTGGAAGACTACAACATGCCGGTTACAGTGCCCGTTGGGCTGGACCGTGAGAGAATTAAACAATATCTGCTCGCCGATAAGAAGACGATAAGTGGTGTGGTGTTCTTTGTTTTACCCACCGCCATAGGGAAGGTCATCGTGACGGATGATGTAGGTTCGGAACAAATTGACAAGGTGTTGAACTCGACCGCAACTGCCAGCAGTTGAGTGGAGAAGGCAACGATTTTGCAATAAACTGTAGCAGGTACCGTTTATTGCAAAAAACTTGTATGGAGTTGTGTTAGCTGGCCTCTCTTGGTCATTTACTGCCAGTCCTATAACCTGCCGCCTAAGTAGAATAGGCCTCGCTAGTGCACTGTTTCGTTGCCTGTAGTCATATTGTGTAGCGTTGCGTGGGCCCTTTCTTTATCCTCAAGGATTTTCTTTACTTCTTCCACAGGTACGCCAAGATTTTCAGCCAAGGCTTTGACATTGTAAATTGGCTGACCTGAGGCGGTGAAATGTGTAGGTGTAAGGTTGGGAAAAGACCTGCTTGTCGCGGTAGTTGACGCTTCGAGCAATAAATCTTGAATTTCAGGTGGCCCATATAGCATCAGCCATTCAACAGCTTCTGCCCACAACTTACTGTCTACTGTGTCGTGTTCGAGAACCTTCATTGCGGTGTGTACGTCCCATAAGTCTTTAGATTGCATTGGTTGTAAAAACTCCTGATCAAGTGGTAGATAATATATGATATTGTGGCAATATAGTATATCTGATTACTTACTTTCGCAAGTACACATGCTTACCCCATGTCTTATTCTTGGAGGGATGCATCCAAGGTCTGTACCGGAGGCCAGTTGTAGTGGCTCTGCTGGTAGTCTACTGTTTGAAAATGTATTTCCGACTATCCGGGGATGCTCTTTGTGATGTTGTTGACAGTATGTCTCATGCCACATGAAAGAACAATTTTGCCTCTTTACTTCTGCCTGGGGCGTTTGGGGTGGGGGAGGGGGCCTTTGTTACTGCCGTTTGCATGCAATGGTTACTCTTATATATTGAACCTAGTTTCGTGTCTATACAGGTTTTGGTGATTATAAATGGATGGGATTTACAGCTTTGTCAGGTGTTTTTATGGATAAAAAACAAATTTTTATGGAGAAAGCACTTCGTCTTGCCGATGAAGCACTTTTGCTCAAAGAGTTTCCGGTTGGCTGTGTCATAGAGTTTGACGGTGCAGTTGTCGCCACAGGGAGTAGGACCAACAGTAGAGGTGGTAATGAAATTGATCATGCAGAGATCATTGCCCTGCGCAATATGTTAAACGATGCAAGGGGTGTTGATTTGAGTTTGGTAACTGTCTATTCTACTATGGAGCCGTGTCTCATGTGTTTTTCGACACTCATCGTAAATGGGGTGAGGAATTTTGTGTACGGCTATGAGGATGCGATGGGGGGGGGCACTAATCTGCCTTTGTCACAATTAGCGCCACTTTATAGGGATATAAGGGTAGAGATTGAAGGGGGCGTTATGAGAAAAGATTGTCTCGCCCTTTTTAAAACGTTTTTTACCATGGCGGAGAGTACGTATTTAAAAGACAGTTACCTCGCTAGTTATACGTTGCAGCAGTAAAAAATATATTAACAACTGATCTGAAAATCATGAAAAATGTCGCTAAAACTGTTGGTTTTAAAGAGGGAGAGAGAAATGTATTCTTTCATATCCTTACCGCCTGTAATTTATCATGTAAGCACTGTTATATAAACAAAGAGCAGCACGGTACGGCTCAATTAAGCAAAGAACAAATTGTTGAGTGGATGGGCCTTTTTGCCAGTGAAAAGACAAAGACTAACCTGATCTTTTTGGGCGGTGAGCCCACTATGCACCCAAATCTTGCCTACGCGATAGCAAAGGCTAAGGATTTTGGCTTCACTGTGACCGTTGATTCTAATGGGTTTTTATTTAATAATTTACTTGAGAAAACAACGCCAAAACTGCTTGATTATCTGAGCTTTAGCCTCGATGGTCCAGATGCAGAGGTGAACGATCCTATTCGAGGTAGTGGCGTTTTTGATGTGTGTACCGAAAACATCAAAAGAGCGGTGACGAAAGGTTTTAATGTAAGCCTTATCTATACCGTCAGTCGTAAAAATTTACTCCATCTTGAAAGAATGGTGTCACTATTGCAAAAACTCAAGGTGAAGAAATTCTTTATACAGGTCATTGGTTTACGCGGTAACTCAGCAGCTGCTGCCAGCGAAGAGACCTCACAGGTAACACGGAAAGAATGGCTGGATATTGTTCCGGAGGTTGCAAGAAATGCGGCGAAAAAAGGGATACATGTAACCTATCCCAAGGTGTTTTTGGATGAGGGAGAACAGTTTCAATGTGCTGGAAATGTGGCTGAAAACTATTTTGTGTTTCCAAATGGGCGGGTTTATCAATGTCCACTGTGTGAGGATCATCCTATACATAGTTTCCAGATAGAAAACGGCAAACTGAACCCAGTCGCCGGGCTGAGGGAAAATGATTTTTTTCGTCTAGATATTGCGGAAGGTTGTGTAATGAACAAGCTGCTCCAGCCCGATACCCTCGAATACGACGACCAGGGCAAGGCAAAATATAAAATTTCCTGCTGTCTGTTAAAACAAGAAATTGTACCAGAGAACTAGAGTAGGTATTTTACGTCATAGACAGCCGCAGAACCCATTGGAAATGCGGGCGAGTTGGCTCAACTATGATTTCTTCTTTTTGTTAAAGAGCAGGCTTAGGAATATCCCCGCCTCGTAGAGAAAAAATAGTGGAATTGCAAGAAGTGTGGTTGCCATGAAATCTCCTGCAGTGAGTAAGAAAGACAGGACAAGGATAGCGCTATAAAAGTAGACCCGCTTTTTTCTGAAATAGGCTGCGTGGACAAGTCCGCCTTTTCCTGCCATGACCATAAGAAATGGAATCTGGAAAGATAGGCCGAAGGCAAGGAGTGTTCGGGCGACGAAGGTAAGGTATTTGCCAATCTTGGGTAGCGGTTCCAAGCCGTCACTTGCGTAGCTCATAAAATAGGTTAGCATCTGGGGGATTACGGCAAAAAATCCAAACGAGGCTCCAACAATAAAGAGTAGTGTTGACCAGCATACCACTGTTACTGCAAGTTTCTTTTCATTTTTCCTGAGACCCGGGGCGATAAAGCTCCAAAGTTGATAAATTGCAATAGGCATTGAACAGATGACGCCAATGAGAAGCGCAAGCTTTATATAGGCGAGAAACGCTTCTGGTAAATTTGTGTAAACCAGTTTGTAAACCAGTGGACTGGCTTTGAACAGAGGTGCAATAAATATAGATGCAATATTTTCTGCAAAAATATAGGCAACGACAGTGCAGGTTATGATTGAGGCACATACAACTATAAGCCGCTTGCGCAGCTCAAGGTGGTGAGGTCTAAAGAATGCAAGACTACGCTCAAGAGCTGGGATGGTCTTTTCTAAATTATAATTGGCCATCGTAGTTGATTACTCCTTAAAACCTGTCAAAAACACAAGAAAGAGGAAAATGTTTTTAGTGATGTTCACTTTAAAATATCACGGGGTTGGCTTTTTTTATTGGGACAATGATATTACAGCGGGGGCGCTGTGTCATTGTCAGTCTTTGTCGGCTTGGATTCTTGTTCAACATCTTGATCTGCCCCTGTTGCTACGACAGGAGCATCCTCTTTTGAGGGCGTATCCATGTCAGAGCCACCACTACTCTTCATTACTTCATCGTATGCAGCCTTGACATTCTCAGACGGGGGATTGACCCCTCCGGATGTGCTTGTTTCGTCCCGCAGGTAGGGTGGCGTTTCAAGAAGATTTTGTTTGAGTGATTGAGCAGCCTTTTCAAGGTCAGGTCTAATTTCATCTAAGAGGTTACCCTCAGCTGTGATTGTCTCTTTAAGACCTTCGGCTGTTTTCTTGAGCTCCATCAGGCCTTTGGCGAGGGAGCGCGCGAGATCAGGCAATTTGTCAGGACCTACGACAATGAGTGCGAGGGCCATAATAAGGATCATTTCAGGCAAGCCGATGCCAAACATAATTCACAACCTTATACCTTCGTCAGCGTATGACGTGAGGATTACTATTTGTTAGTGGGCAAAATGCAGCGCAACAATATATTAAAATAAGATACGTCTTACAAGAATATTTCATATCTGCATGAAAGTAATATCAATCGGCAACAAATGTAAGGTATTTGATGAGTGGTGTCAATGTTTGCAAAAGGTCAGTGTAAAAAGGTCTCTATTTAAGGTGGAAGGCAAGCCGTTTTTGGCTCCAAAAAAATCAGGAAACAGGGGGCTCAATATTTTAAAAACTACTTTTCTGCTAAAATCGACCGTTATCACTTGAAAAAACAAAGATAAAGCATATGCTATTCAGGTTAATTTCTATTGAATTTGATTGATTGACAATAGTCAAGCTGTTGACTATAATTGCGTGTTTGTCTTATGTGGATCTGTTGTGGAGTAATGGGTGCTGGTTGGCCTGCCATGATATGTTTCAAATGGAATAACCTCTTAAGAGGAGAAGTTAGATGTCCAGTGTTGTTGTTGTAGGTACGCAGTGGGGAGATGAGGGAAAGGGTAAGATAGTAGATCTACTTACCCGCTATGCAGATTTTGTTGTTCGATTTCAAGGTGGCAATAATGCAGGTCACACCTTAGTTGTTGACGGTAAAAAGTTTGTATTTCATTTAATACCGTCAGGTATTTTATATGATGACAAAATGTGCATGATTGGTAACGGCGTAATTGTCGATCCTGGCGTGCTCATTGAAGAAATGCAACAGTTAAAAGAACAAGGGTTACCTGTAACTCCAAAGCGTTTTATGATCAGCGAAAGTGCTCATCTTATTATGCCATATCACGCATGTCTTGATCAGGCAAAAGAATCGGCTCTTTCTGATAGTCAAAAAATCGGAACGACAGGTCGGGGCATTGGACCCTGTTATATGGACAAGGTTGGCCGGGTTGGTATCAAGGCCGGCGATCTTCGTGATGATGTTCTGTTCCGGGAGAAGCTCAAGGCTGCTATCGACGAAAAGAACTTTTTGTTGACCAAAAAATATAATGCGGCCCCTGTTGATTTTGATGTTATCTACCGACAATTCCAGGTGTACGCTGAAAAGCTTATCCCCTATTACGGCAATGTCTCGGTTGAATTGGATACTGCGCGTAAAAAAGGCCAAAACATTCTCTTTGAAGGTGCCCAGGGTACGCATTTAGATATCGATCACGGTACCTATCCGTTTGTAACATCCTCAAATACTATTGCTGGTAATGCTTGTAATGGTACCGGCTTTGGTCCTGCCTATATTGATTCCGTCATTGGAATTATGAAGGCGTATACTACCCGAGTTGGTTCTGGACCGTTTCCCACCGAGTTGTTTGATGCAACGGGTGAGCAACTCCAGCACAAAGGCGGCGAGTTTGGCGCGACTACCGGTAGGCGTCGTAGATGTGGCTGGCTAGATGGTGTGGTTGGTTGTGACGCAACCAGGTTAAACGGAATCACCGGTCTTGCAATAACCAAGCTTGATGTTCTTAGTGGACAGAAAGAATTGAAGATCGCAACCTCATATGAACTTAATGGCGCGTCGTATTCCGCAATGCCTTGTAATATCAAAGAAGCGGGGGCTGTAACACCCGTATATGAGAGTTTAGAGGGCTGGAAAGAGGAGATTGATCAGGTTCGTAGTTACGATGACCTCCCCGCCAAAGCAAAAGAATATATTAAGAGAGTTGAAGAGGTGGTCCAAGCGCCTACAAACATAATTTCAGTAGGTCCGGATCGTGCTGAGACATTAATGTTAAAAAACCCTTTTGAAAAATAGAAATAACTCCCCGCTTAGTTGTCTAATATAAGGACTAGGCTGAGACTTAACTAGAGGAAAATATGGCTAGAATTACGTGTGAAGACTGTCTTGAAACGATTGGTAATACCAATAGATTTCATTTGATTCACCTTGCAGTACAAAGAGTAAAACAGCATCGTCAGGGAGAGCCTTTTCTCGCCGAGGGCAAGAATAAAGAGATAGTTATGACCCTGAGGGAAATCGCTAATGGTAGCGTGACATATAAAAACATTGTTGAACTCCCCGATCAACATGGGAAAAACGACGATGACAGCCTAATTACTGGTGATGATGTATCCTCCGTATCCTGATACCTGTAGAGTAGATTAAAAATGAGTGTTGATTATTATGAGATTCTATCTGTTAGCAGAAATGCTAGCGGTGCGGAAATAAAGAAAGCGTATCGTAAGCTTGCTATGAAGTATCATCCAGATAGAAATCCTGATGATAAAGGGGCTGAAGATAACTTTAAGTCTTGTACTGAAGCGTATGAAGTTTTGAGTGACAAGAAAAAGCGTGAGATCTACAATGCTTATGGTCACGATGGACTGAAAAATAGTGGCTATAGTGGTCCTGGTAGTTCCGAAGATGTCTACTCTAGTTTCGGAGATATCTTCGGCGACCTTTTTGGTATGGGTGGCGGTCAGAGAAGTAGAACGCGACCGGACGGTCCAGTTAAAGGGAACGATCTTCGTTACGATGTTGAGATCTCTTTTATGGATGCTGTGCACGGTGTTTCCAAAGAAGTAGAGCTCACGAGAAGAGACACCTGCTGGACCTGTGAGGGTACTGGTTGTAGGCCGGGACATCACAAGCAAACATGCAAAACCTGTGGTGGGCGCGGTCAGGTTGTTCGTTCGCAAGGTTTTTTTCAGATGAGTGCCACCTGTCCGCAGTGTCATGGTGAAGGGTCGATTGTTACGGAACCGTGCACAGACTGCCATGGTGAAGGCTTAGTTGAAAAGACCAAGAAAGTAGCTCTGAAAATACCAGCTGGCGTTGATACCGATGCTAGGATGCGTCTTCGCGGAGAAGGTGAAGGTGGCAGGCGTGGTGGCGGTACTGGAGATTTGTACGTTGTCGTCCATGTCGAAGAGCATGACTTTTTTAAACGCGATGGAGATACCATCTACTGCCGTCTTCCTGTTTCAATGGTTAAAGCGGCACTTGGCGCAAGCGTAGATGTGCCGACCATTCACGGTAAAAGATCTTTAGATATACCCGCCGGATCTCAATCCGGTGAGAGATTTAGTTTGAAGAAAGAGGGTGTGGTTAATCTTCGAGGCCGTGGAAAAGGAGACATGATTGTTGAACTTCAGGTTATGACTCCTGTGAATCTCTGTGACGAACAGAAAAAAGCATTAAATGAATTTGAAACTCTGTGTCAGGAGCATGGTCAAGATACGGAAGAAGAAGGCTTTTTCAAAAAGTTTTTCCACGATGTATTGGGGAAAAACTAACTGCGGCAACCAGCAGTAGGGCCGCCGCCTTACTCAGAACCCCCTAGGGGGGGAGCCTTGGTGACTGATTGATTTTATAAAATAAAATCAATCAGTAAGGTGATAAAGGATATATAGAACGATGCCAAACGAAAAGAAAGCAGAGTTTACTCATTTTGATGACCAGGGAAACGCTGTAATGGTAGATGTGGGTGGCAAAAAAACCACCCATCGTGAGGCCCATGCCACGGGATCAATTTCTATGTCAGCTCAGGCATTTGAAATGGTTAAAGGTGGCACTATGTCTAAGGGCGATGTCCTTGGTATTGCTCGGGTTGCGGGTATAATGGCCGCCAAAAAGGTTGATAGTCTCATTCCCCTCTGCCATCCTCTTTTAATCAGTAAGGTAAGTGTCGATTTTGAGTATCGTGATGAAGATTATACCATCAATATTCTTGCAACAGTTGGAATGAGTGGTCAAACTGGTGTTGAAATGGAAGCGCTTACGGCTGTATCTATTGCTGCACTCACCATCTATGATATGTGTAAGGCTGTGGATAAGTCTATGGTTATTGGGGAGATTTGCTTACTAAAGAAAACGGGCGGGAAAAGCGGAACATATTTACGCAATAAATAGAAACAGAGTTCAGCTTGTATGATATTTAAGTGTATTGAGGAGAAAGTTAATGGACGAGAAAAAACTCGATTTCTTTCGTAATGAGCTTGAATTGAAAAAACGAGAGATTGTAGACGAAGCTGGTAAGACAATGAACGAAATGACGGATCACACGTCGAATGTTCCTGATCCGAATGATCGTGCATCAATTGAATCCGGTAGAAGCTTTGAACTAAGAATTCGTGGTAGAGAACGAAAGTTGCTTGCAAAAATTGATGAAGCAATTAATCGGCTTGATGATGGTACCTTCGGAATTTGCGATGGTTGTGAAGAACAAATAGGGTTGAAACGCTTAGAGGCTCGGCCTGTTACAACGCTGTGTATTGACTGTAAAACGGCCCAGGAAACGCAAGAGAAATCTAAAGGATTATAGGCGATATGCCTCAGCTCCGAAAAGATCCCGTTATCGGGCGATGGATAATAATTTCTAAGCAAAGACGTAAGCGACCAACAGATTTTCCCGTCGAGAAATTTGAGGGAGCTGGCGGCTTTTGTCCGTTATGTCCAGGGAATGAGTCTTTTACTCCCCATGAAGTTTTGTCTATCCCTGATGATTTGGCCCCAAATGACGGTGCAGGGTGGCGTGTTAGAGTCGTTCCAAATAAATACCCCGCCCTTGTTATTGAAGGTGATCTTGCGAAAGAAGGAATTGGGCTCTATGACCAGATGAATGGTATTGGAGCCCATGAGGTCATCGTTGAAACTCCTGATCACAATGAGAATTTCGCCGATTTTTCCGTAGAAAATATGGCAAAAGTTTTCATTGCCTACAGAGAGAGAATACTGGATCTTGAAAACGATCCGAGATTTAAGTATGTCATGGTCTTTAAAAACCATGGCAGGGCCGCAGGCGCCTCCCTTGAGCATTCCCATTCTCAGCTTATCGCCTTGCCCATCTTACCCCAGATGATAGTCTCCGAACTAACGGGAGCAAAATCTCACTATGACTACAAAGAACGTTGTGTATTTTGTGATATTATACGTCAGGAAATAGACAATAAAGAACGTGTAGTTTGTCAGAATGATTCTTTTATCACAATCACTCCTTTTGCCCCCCGTACACCTTTTGAGATGTGGATCTTACCCAAACAGCACTCATCACAATATTCTGCAATGGATGATACGGCATACCTTAAGCTTGCTGAAATTTTCAGAGAATCCTTGCAGAGGCTGTGTACATGCATAAAGGATGTACCTTATAATTTTGTCCTTCACACAGCGCCATTACATTCCAAGGGGTTAGATTACTATCATTGGCATTTTGAAATAGTTCCTAAGCTAACTTCTATCGCTGGATTTGAATGGGGCTCCGGTTTTTACATTAATCCTTTACCCCCCGAAGAGGCTGCTTCTTATTTGAGAGATTGTTTAGTGAAATAACACTAAGGAATATGCTATGAAGAAAATCCTATTGGTTGATGATGAACCTTCTATTCAGATTGTCTATCGAGAAGAATTCGAAGATGAAGGTTATCAGGTATTATCCGCTTTAAGTGGTGAGGAAGGATTAAAAAAGTTCGAGTTTGAACAGCCAGATATTGTAATCTTAGATATTCTAATGTCGGGGATGAATGGCATTGAAGTTCTGCGACAGATGAAGATGCAACGGGCAGATATCCCTGTAATACTCAGTAGCGCCTTTCAGGAGTTTCAACGGGATATCAGTAGCTGGGCGTCAGAAGAGTACATTGTTAAATCCGGAAATCTCGACGGCTTAAAAAAAGCGGTGAAAAGACTTTTGGGACCTTAGTATTTTTATGCATTGAACTCTTATGTTTGCAAGGGAATGATCTGGTGCTAAAACATGAAAATGATTATGGTATATTCTGTGTAGATGATGAATAACAGGAAAATACAACTACGATCTTAAGGTGCTCACCGCAATTTATGAAAGATATTCAAAGTCAGTTTGACAGTCGAAGAATCAATATCAAAAAGGTTGGGGTTAAGAAAGTCCCTTACCCTATCACCGTCAAAGATAAGGCTCAGAAGACACAACACACTATAGCGAGTGCCAATCTTTATGTGAATTTGCCCCATAAATTTAAGGGCACGCATATGAGCCGCTTTCTGGAAATTCTTAATGAATTTCACGGTGAAATCAACATAAAGAGCTTTTCTTTAATTCTTGCTAAGATGAAGGAGAGATTAGATGCTGAAGCATCCCATCTGGAGCTTGAGTTTCCATATTTTCTAAAATGTAAAAAGAACGGCAGGAATTATATGGCTCATTATAAATGTGCTATGCATGGTTCTCTGCTCGAAGAGGATGAGTTTACCCTAACCATTGATGTGCCAATCAGTCTCCCCATACTTGAAAGTAGAAGGGAGCGATTGCCTGGCTCCATGGGCAGTTGGGGGACGGTTAAGGTAAGTGTTCAGTTTAATCAGTTCTTCTGGATCGAAGATTTGCTGCTTCTCATTGAAAAAGCTGTGGAAAATGAGTTAAATGCAGAATCTCGTAACAATGTAAATACCCTGTCGGTGGAATCATTGTCTCGAACTGTTGCCTCTGGTTTAAAGGTTGTCCCGGAAATCGAATGGTTTTCCGTTACAGCCCATAATTTTGGTGATGATTTTTCAACCTTTGCTGCCGTTGAATCGTGTTAAATTATAGAAACTATTCAGTAGCGCTCCTCTGTCTCGAAGGTTCAATAGAACGAATTTGAGCCCAACGTAACCGCTATAGGCGGTGGGTGACCGATGCTGGAGAGCCTTTTCGAATAGTTATAAATTATACAAACATAAAAGATAAACAATACAATTAAGAAACCCCATGCGAGATTTATTATTTGAAATAGGAACGGAAGAAATTCCAGCTGGCTATCTGCAACCCACTTATAAACAAATAAGTGAAAAGTTTACTCAGAAAGCAAAGGATTTGAGACTTAAACACGGTGCGATCAGGGTGATGGGGACACCAAGAAGGCTCACTCTTATTGTTGCAGATGTTGCAGAAAAACAGGAAGACATTAAAGAAAAACTGCTAGGTCCATCCCACAAAGCAGCCTATGACAGTGATGGCAACTTTACCAAAGCCGCCGAGGGCTTTGCGCGGTCAAAAGGAGTAACCCCAGCCGATCTTCAGGTAGTTGACACCCCAAAAGGGCAGTATCTCATGCTGGTTCGAGAGGTTGCAGGGCAAGATTCACTGTCTCTGTTTCCTGCATTGCTTGGGAATATTATCAAAGAATTAACCTTTCCTAAGTCCATGCGATGGGGGAGTAATACCCTTACCTTTGTACGCCCTATTCAGTGGATTCTGGCGATGTTTGGTAATGAAATTATTCCTTTCACCTATGATGGTATAACTTCATCAAATCTCACTGCTGGACATAGATTTCACGCGAATAGAAAGTTAGAGGTGGATGGCGTTAGCTCGTATCTGAGCCAACTTGAAGAAAATAAAGTAATTGTTGACCCCGTTGTACGCAGGGCTAAAGTTGTAGAAGAGATCAATGCTGCTCTTAAGGGCAATAAAGACCTGGTTGGGGGAACTATTGCTGTAGACGAGGCCTTGATTGATACCGTAACAAATCTCGTTGAAATACCCTTTGGCGTATGTGGCACTTTTGATGAAAAATTCTTACAACTGGTTCCTGAGGTTCTTATCACCTCAATGCGTGAACACCAAAAGTACTTCCCTGTGGTTGACGCTAAAGGCGCTTTGATGCCAGGATTTGTCGCCGTAAATAATACCGAAGTTAATGATCCCGATGTCACTCGTAAAGGACATCAGAGGGTATTGCGGGCGAGACTTGAAGATGCCTTGTTTTTCTTTGATGGTGACCGACAAACATCCCTTGAAGAAAGAGTGAAGGGCTTAGATGGTATTATATTCCAGGCAAAACTAGGGACAATGCTTGAGAAGAAAGATCGTCTATTGAAACTCGTGAGAATTATTGCAGAACAAGTAAATCCTGCCTGTGTCGACGATGTCACCCGTGCGGCTCTGCTCTGTAAAGGTGATCTACTTTCTGATATGGTTGGTGAGTTTCCCTCACTTCAGGGAGTTATGGGGGCTGCATATGCTTCCGAGGATAAGGAAAATGCTGAGGTGGTACTGGCTATTAAGGAACATTATATGCCTAAAAGATCAGGAGCCGCCGTTCCGTCCACAGATGCTGGGGCAATTCTTGCTTTAGCTGACAGGATGGATAGTCTTTCTGGTTGTTTCGGTATTGGCCTGATCCCCACAGGCACTGCTGATCCTTTTGCTTTACGTAGAATTACACTCGCTATCCTGCATATCATAGAAGAGAAAGGATATCGACTTTCTTTACAGGACTGTTTTGCAAAAGCACTAGCCCTCTATGGCGACAAGGTTGATGGATCTGCTGGAACGGTGGATACCGTAATTGGCTTTGTTAAAGGCAGGTTTAAAAATGATCGTCTTGCCAAGGGCGAGAACGTTGGCGCGGTCGATGCTGCAATTGCTGTCTCATTTGATGACATGAATGATTGTTTGAGCCGAATCAAAGCGATGAGTGAGATTTTTAAGGAACCATCTTTTGCTGTTCTGGCATCGTCCTATAAGCGTATACGTAACATCATTAAAGCCAATAGTGATATTGCTGTTAATGAGAGTTTGTTGACAGATGCTGCTGAAAAAACTCTTTTCACCTTATTCTCTACCATTAAGCCGCAGGTGAGCGAGGCGGTGGAAGCAGGGGAGTATAAAAAGGCACTTACCTTAATGTTAGAAATGAAGGAGCCCGTTGATTGCTTTTTCGAGCAGGTAATGGTCATGGCAGATGATCCTGCAGTTAAACAAAATCGGCTCAATCTTTTAACAGGACTTGGGGAACTTATTCTACTGGTTGGAGATATTTCAAAATTCCAGGAGTCGTAGCGGATAGTTACTCTTTGCCACGAGATATACTGGCCTAGTTAAACGATTGAGACGTTAGGCCTGCATAGACAATAAAAAAAGGGGCCCTGTTCGAAAGAACAGGGCCCCTTTTTTAGTGGTTGAAGCGAGTACTATTTTTTCTTTTTGGGGTGACAAGTGGAACACTTGGCAATCTTTTTTGCCTTGAGTGCTGGATCTGCTTTGGCTAGCTTTTTATGACAAGCAAGGCAGTTACCATGTCCTGCACCTTTGATAGTGTCGAGCTTCAGCTTACCAGACTTTTTGCCAGGTAGAACTTCAGCGTTGTGACATGTGATACATTTTTGAATCTCCATGCCGTCTGTGTATGCAACTTGTTTCCCATCAGCCATTCCATGATGACACTCAGCACATTTAAGCTTGTCCTGGTGCATTTTGTGTGGAAATTGAGCGGGTTTTGGCCTTTTGATATTGGTACCAGTAATGGTGATGTCGGTGGGACCGGCATCGGCTGCAAAACAGCTGCTAGAGCCAACTAAGACAAACAAAGTTACTACGGAACAAGCAAGAATCTTTTTCAGCATGATCAATCCTCTAGGATGAATGAATGACGACTACACGTACCTGATAATGAAATTGTAATATTTATATACAGTTTCCAATTCTGTTTGTCAATTTAGATAAGCATTGGTAAACAATGGAAAAGTACCACGGAGTGACACAGGTCAACCGGAGCCGTAACTGTGTAAGCCGCTGAGGAGAAAATTCACACCATAATAGGTGAACAGTACTGAGACAAACCCAAAAATTGCTAGTAACGCAATTGGTTTGCCACTCCATCCCCGGGTATATCTTGCGTGGAGGGTTACCGCATAAAAAAACCAGGTAATCAAGGACCATGTCTCTTTGGGGTCCCAACTCCAGTAGGTTCCCCAGGCAGAGTTGGCCCATACAGCACCGGTGATAATACCCGCTGTGAGCCAGATAAAACCAAAAACCATAGTGCTGTGGATAATTGAGTCGAGAATAATTAATGAGGGCAGACGAGTTGTTGCATCACTTGTTGTGTTGTTATCTGGCTTGCTGCCACTCTTTAGCAGATACATTATACCCAGTGCAGCGGCGACCGCAAAGGACGCGTAGCCGACGAAACAGGTGACCACGTGGGAGATGAGCCAGTTGGATTGCAGGGCTGGTACCAGTGGGTTGATAGTTTTAGAAATATCAGTGGAAAAAGAGGCATAGGCCATTGCCAGGACAGCAAAAGGTACAGCGAAGGCGCCGATGACTTTTGTTTTGAATTTAACCTCGATAATGAGATACAATAGTATGAGAGTCCAGGAAAAAAATACCACGGACTCATACATGTTTGTAAGGGGGGCATGGCCTATTCCCATTTGATACGATTCTGACCAGCGCAGAAGAAGACCTGCTGTTTGGATAATCCAGGCGAAGGCGGTAAAAATTGTAGCAATCTTACCTATTTTTGGGGCCTTAAATACAACTACGGCAACGTAGAGTAGGGCCGAAAAAAGATAAGTAAATGTTGTTATTCCAAGTAGAGTAGAACTGTTCATTCAGTGGGCTCCGTATAGTTTACAATATGCTCCCGGCCCGTATGACGTTGCCGGGGAAATGCGATCATAAAAAAATAATTCAATGGTGTAATGCCGTTAATAGATCTCAGCTTTATAGACCATTGCCGTTTGGTTTTTACTACCATAGGCATTAGTTAGTTCAGCTTGTCTATTACATTTTCCAATTTGGTGAATAATTGCTTAAAGGCAAGCTGGTTTTTGTTGGTGCTGCCGCCTAGGATAAGTCTGGGGCCGGCTGCAGAGGTGTCCTGACAAAGCCATATTCGTCTATGGGAAAGGAAGAAAGCCATGTATAAGCCAAGGAGCATGAGTCCACACCCTATATACACGATCCATACACCCGGATCTTTGGCGATTTGTAGCCCCGTTGCGTACATCTGTTTTACATGGACATTGTAACTGTTGTTTGCAGTGGTCACGATCCGTGATTCATTATCGTCCAGCCATGTGAGGACTGCAGGGGTGTCTCCATTTTTTAACCAGAACTTTGTTCGTGTAAACCGTTGACCTAAAGCTTCAGCATTTACTATACCAAAGCGAACATCGTTTTCTTCCCAGTTCTGTTGTTTTTGAAAGGGGAGGATAGTCTGTTTAGTTTGTTTTGTATCTTGATTAGTTATTGATACGATGAAGTCCTTGTAGCCCTGGTAACTCGATTGATAGAAGGTAAAACCTTTATAGGTGAGCGGGCTGTTGACTTGGATATCTTCTGTTAAAACTTCAATGCCATTGTCGATTATAGTGAGGGTACTCTGGTACTCTTTGGGCATACCATTGTCATAAAATTCAATGATAAATTTATCGCAACGTACCTCAAAGCCAAGGTCAATGGTTTCGGGTTGAGATGATGAAAAGAATTTACTGGTACCCTGCATCTCTGGAATCATTACACTTCCTTTTAATCCCAGTTGTGAGCCGATGGTCGCCCCGGCAAAAATAACCAGGATAGAGAGATGCACCAGATAGACACCGGTACGGCTGTATTTACCTTTTTGGCCGAAGTAAAGGGTACCATTGTCGATTGCTTTGCTGGAGGAGGTCATGCCCGCAGTTTTAAAGAAAGCAACTGGATTAAAAGCCTCCATGTCTGCAACTGAAACCTGCCACTCCCGGCTGTTTGCCATTTTTGCAATGCGCTCGGTTGTGACCTTAAGGTTATCTGTGTGGATGATTGCCCAGACTCTGGGGAACCGTTCAATACTGCAGACAAGTAAATTAATACTGAGAATAAAGAGAAGTAAAAGAAACCACCAGGAGTAATACATGTCTGGGATGTCGAGTATCTGCATAAAGTGTGCGGCTTTTATCCCATACTGTTTGGCATAAAAGCCAGCACTTTCACCCTGGGGGATGATTGTGCCGATGATCGATGTGATTGCAAGCGAACAGAGGGTAAAAATTGCTAGTTTTACCGAGGTAAAGAAATTCCAAATGTGTTTTAAGTTTGTCATAATGGGAGAAGGTAATAATAATTATCATTTAAAAACGTCCAGCCTATAACATGTAGTACTAGGTTGCAATAAAAAGCCTTTGATCTAAGTCAAAATAGAAACTAATGAAGAAAAACATATGGATTTTATTAAGATTGCAAAAGTAACCGATTTTGAGGACAAATACATTAAAAGTTATTCCATTATGGGGAAAAAAATAGGTGTTATTCGTCAAAAGGATGGTCAATTCTTTGCGATTGAAGTTGGGTGTAAGCATCAACGTGCAGATCTTACAGAGGGTGAGATTGATGGGCTTATTGTAACTTGCCCTAGGCATCATTGGAAATATGACCTTGTAACGGGGAAGTGTCTCAATCATGAGTCCGTCGATTTACGTCGGCACGCCCTCAAAATTGAGGCGGGGGATATCTTTATCTCCCTGTATCCTGCTCCTGAGTAGTGCTTATCAGGGGCGTGTGACTATTGAGCTGCAGTCACGTTTTGTTGATTGCTATCTTCTCAAATAGCATTTCGTATGCTATACATTGCAGATTGATGGACTGGGAAGATCTCACCAACAGTTATGAGGTGGTGCCTTAATCGGGTGTTGCGAGTCACCTCAAAAGCTACGATTAATCATCAGTAAAGTTGGAAATGTCTTGCCTTAGTCTTCTAAAGATGGTAAGTAGCTTGATTTTGAATAATATTTTTTTACGCATATTTCAATTTGTTTTCCTGCTCAGCTAGTGTAGGGAATCTGATATAAGGAGAATACCATGGCTAAAGTATGTGAGATTTGTGGCAAGAGACCAATGACTGGAAATAACGTATCCCATGCACATAATAAGACAAGAAGACGTTGGTTGCCGAATTTGAAGACCGTTCGTCAGGCGACTGCTTGCGGTAATACCAAACGCATGAGAGTTTGTACACGTTGCATTCGTTCTGGAGCTGTTGTAAAGAGTGCATAATTCCTATCGGTTATTTTTGCAGATCTTTTGTCATAAATAACTCGAAGTCTGAAGGGCATTGTCTCTAAGTAACGATAGCAGTAAGGTACTTATTCTGACTTCTTTCTCGTAATTATCGAGGTTAGAAGAATTTAGTTTAAAGGCGAGAGGATTTATTCCTACTCGCCTTTTTTTTTAAGGATCAATTATGAGCGAAGAGAGTGTAGACTTTTTAAGTGTTTTAGAGGCTGGACGGCTAATAGGAGCGATCCAAGAAGAAGAGGATATCGACGTTGTCAATAAACGGATTTTGACCGTATACAGCAAGGACAATAAAGAACTCTGCTGGTTTGATTTCGACGAAGTGATGACGGATGTCGGGGCAGTTGAAGAAGGGGACCGCATGGATGCTGTGCGTGGTTATATTATTCAGCGTATTCCAAGCTGGGTAAAAGAGCTGTAGAAGAAAACTATTTTACCCGTTGTCTTTCTTGGGGAATCGTTTAAACGATACCTTAATCGCTGTTGTCTATCCACTCGTCGAGTGGTGTAGCGCCGAGTATACATGTTGCTATTGAGGCGTTGCTGTATCGGTTGATGATCTCCTCTCCGTGGAGAAAAATTGAAACGGGTCTATCCGACGAGACGACAACCACAATAACGTCTTTGTGCTGGGCGGTAAATCTTAAAGCTGAGTTGTATCTGGCTCCCCTGGCTCTATCTTCGTTTTGTACCTGCGGACCATCTAACAGACAGGCAAAGCCATGTAGATGCAAATCCGCACTGATGTGAAGCGCGCCATCCACCTTTGAGAGGCCCCCAGCTAAATCAAGTTTGTTCGGTTGTCTCAGGTCAATAGGTAGGGTGAGAGATTGACCTGCGATGGGGGTTGGTTGGTCTGCAAGGTCAACCACAAAGGTGCAGCCAAACATCTTATCTTCTGCATTGTGGACAAGAGCAGCAACTATCTTAAAGAGGTCAACTCGAGTGGCTGATTCCAGCGGGAAGTCCAAAAGCGCCTCTTCCATCTCAAAAAGCTTAGCCCTGTGTGTATCTGAACTGTAACTTCCGTCCTGGAAACTACAAACCTTCTTATTATCGACACTTAAAAAGCCTAATTTACCTTGGAAATCGGCAGTGATATGAAAAGGATCGATCGGCTTTTTTGCAATTCCAACAATACTAACACCATCTGAAATGAGCGTTCTGTTAGAATGCTCCACCGTTTGGAGCAATTTTCTTACATGTTTAAAGTAGGTAAGTAGAGGTTGATCCGAAGTATCAAACTGTGCGAGATAGTGTAGATCAGAAAGGGATCTTGGCTCTACAAAGGTGAGTGTTCCGTATGGTCGTTTACCCTCCTCATTCGTTTTGGATATACCAAGGATTGCGTCGAGCACCGGGTAAATACGAATTTGCACATCGATGCCGAGTTTTACTCCAGCCCTATCGACAATGCAGTCACGTACCGCATGACCGGCATATTCCCTCAAAAAAGAGCCGGAGATACCGGTGTAGAGATTGCTGTCGTTGGCCATATCGTGTGAAAATCTGAGTACTGCATGCTCAAGCCAGCATTCAGTGGGAGAGACCGACCACATATTGGGGTGATGTTCGGTGAACCACATTTGGTAGTAGACTGGGCTTGAACTGCCTCCGTAGGATATCAGGCCGTCGAGTTGTAAATTCTCTTGATCTTCTATGTGATTGTATGGACGACATTTACTGGCATCATCGATTGATGTGCACCAGGATTTGTTGCTAAAATAAATCGATTTGAGAATTGGTTCATATCCGCGCATCAAATTTTGAGGATCACAGATATACAGTTTATCCTCAGGTCCACGTGAGAAGATAAGCGCTGTCCTGCTGTGTCCTGAAAAAAGGGTAAGGCCGTCCCGCAGTCCGCTTAATGTCTCTCTGATGCATCGATTTATAAATGGGTCTATTTGCAAAGTGTCACCTTGGGTATGATTTTAGGCGATTAAGAGCGTTGTATTAGAAGCTAAAGCTCCTGCCGTTATTGTATATAAATTGAGCTAAAAATGCATTTGTTAAATATCAGAAATAGGCTTGGTGGGGCTTTTCATCTGTATCGTATTGGGTCAATACCATGGTATGACTCTTTAGTCCTGTAGCATGTGAACCGATGAAAATGCGGGGGGAAGGGTAAGGTATGTATTAGTCCAAGGATGAGTGCCATTCTTGGAGTGGCTTGCACTGGGTAACAATCTCGAATTTACAAGGTCCGCTGTTGGTTTCAAGCCAGTAGAACTGTGTAGTTGTGCTGGTATTGCCTTAAGGCTTGGGCTTTATCCCTAAAGTCTTGTTTTTTTTATTAAATTCGGGTGTTTGTGAGCTGCCGGCCGGCTTCGACAGCCAGCTCAATACCTACAGGAGGGCTGGCCGGTGATGTCTTGATCGTTTGCCGTTAGTATGGAGTTAGATGCTAGGGGAGGTGGCTCGGTCGGAAATAAACGAACGCAACGCCCGTAGTTGTCCTCTAATTATTCTAGACGGTGGTGGTATCTACTTGTTATCGCGACCCTACCTGCGTGTGAGAGGTAGGGGGATGCTGTGCGTCAACGGGGGTGTATTACCACTCAAAGCGAACGATATTATCAAGTGGATCAGATTTGGCGATTCTCACTTTTACTATAGTACCGCTTGCTGCAGTGCGGCATCCTTGGCTTGGAAGATCAATATCCATCAATATATCAGTCAAAAGCAGGTTGACTCTTTTAGGCCCGGAATTAATCACAAGAGCGTCAATCTTCTGCCCTTTCCGATCGGCAAGGTATTTAAGCAACCAGTAGCGTTGCCTTTGGTGACGGACATTGTTTGCCGTCGAAAGTGTTCTGCTCAAAACCGAAGTGAAGTCTTTGCACATTTCATCGGTGAAGCACGGTTCCTGTCGACGTACAATAGAGTTGATCTGATGTTGCATGACCAGATCAAGCAGACGCCTGATGGGGGAGGTCACCGTTGAGTAGTGCGACACGCCTAAGCCGGAGTGGGACTTTGCTACTGTGGAAAGTTCACCCCTTGGCATATTTTTTCGTTGTAGGGTATTTTGAAAGAGATCGCTATCTTCTCCATAAACGATTCGTTTTTTTAGGGGGGGCTGTGATCGAAAAAGTCCCGGTACAATCCTGTCTGCAACGAACTTAGCTGCAACCTGATTGGTTAAAATCATCATTTCAGAAACAATGGTTCTTGCTGGAGTGTCACTTTGTGCGAGATTGACGTGTACTTTTCCCTGGTGATCGATAAACACATTAACATCAGGAAATGGAAGAAGCAGGGCGCCTTGTTCCAGTCTGTTCTTGCGTAATTTCTGACGCAACATATTAAAAATCTTTATCTCTTCATCGCTTTTAAGCATCTTGTCGACATCTTCATAGGTCAGTCTGCGTTTTACCTTGATAATAGAAGGAAATATTCTGACTTTTAAGACCTCTGCCTCGGGAGAGAGGAGCACCATAAAGCTGAAGGTTGCTCGGGTTTCATCCTGAATTAGACTGCAAATCCCTTGGGAGAGATGTCGGGGCAGCATGGGGATCTGTGCTTCTGGAAAGTAGATTGAGGTCCCTCTTCTCATGGCTTCGAGAAATAAAGGATCCCCTGGCTTGACGTAGTGGGCGACATCTGAAATATGGATTCCAACGAGATAGTTTTTGTCCTGTTTTTCGATGGTGAGTGCGTCGTCAAAATCTAGAGTTGTAGGTCCGTCAATAGTAATTGGTGCAAGATGGGTAAGATCTCTGCGGCCGGGGTCTGCAAAGAGATCTTCCTGGTTGCACTGAAGTACCTGCTCTGCCTGCTGGCGAGCAGCTAGAGAAAAGTTTACAGGTAGATCGTTTTTCAACAGCGGAATGTTTTCATTCTCAGACCAGATCCCTGCCTTAACGAGGAGGTGGAAAGGCCCGTGGGGGGTCGTGATTCCCGATGACTTTAGAACTTGCTGGGCGATTTTCGCGTCTGGAGAATCGTTTCCTGAGATGTAGTAGTTTTTTATGATGTCCAAAATCTCAATTTGAAACGGCGTGAGGTTGCCCGGTTTAAACTGTGATGATTGGATATCTGCTATTGCGGATGTACCATCTTCGATGAGATGATTTTTTTTTGCCTCTTTTTCCTGTTGTATGAGAAGTTGTTCCACTTTTTCAGGGCTGTTCGCCTGCACCTTACCTTCTTTATATTTGAAGTAGAGTTTATCCACAAAAACACAGCGAAGAAATGCGGATACAGTATCGTCGCTGGCATCTTCGCCAAAGGTCAACTCCGCAAGAAATGCGGGATTGAAAACAGTCGTGTTTTCCTCACAGGTTAATTCCCAAAGTTCTTTAAGATCAACCTTATCCATCAAGGAAAGTCTCGTATTTGTTGTCTCTTTTAGATGGGTTATGAGCGACTCCCTCGTGCTGGCTGGGGCGTGAGTTTCATTTGAGCAGTGGACAACTCTAGAGAGGGGTAGGTTGATTTCTCGACCGTTTTGATTGATAAGGCGAAGTCTTTTGGCCTGGCTTTCTGTCACCAGTGCGCACACAAATTTGCCGCTATCGAGGTATTCGATAAGTTTTCCTGTTGCAATCATTAGGCCGTTAGACTTGGAGGTATTTTCGTTGGTAAAAATAATTGCTTTAATAGCTTGCAACTCAATGAGGTAAGCAATATCTTCAATTTATATTATAGTGTTCTTTATATCGCCTTGTATATTATAAATAACAAAGGTGTCACAGTATAGTGTGGAATCTAATTTTGCCCACACTTATTATCATTCTTTTTAAAATTTAATTACAGATTGGTTATGGATCTTTTTGCAAAACCGGTAACATCTGGCCTTGTAGCAATCGTTGGCCTTCCAAATGCAGGTAAGTCGACCCTGCTAAACTATCTACTCGGGCAGAAAATATCAATAGTCACCCCGAAACCACAAACGACAAGAAATCGTATTGTTGGAATTGTTAATGATGAAAAATATCAAGTAGTTTTTGTCGATACTCCTGGGCTGCATAAGTCCAGTGACCCTCTCAATATCGAAATGGTCAAGGTGGCCATGGATAGTCTTACTGACGTTGATCTCGTTCTTTTTATGGTGGATGTATCATTACCTTTGCCTCCAAAGGTTCAGGATAAAAAAGAGCAGGAAATTAAAGGATATTTAGAGCAGGTAAAATGTCCGGCAATAATGGTGTTGAATAAGATTGATCTGATAGATAAGAGAAAGATTCTTCCCCTTATTGATGCATACAGTAATCTGTTTCCCTTTAAGGCTGTTTTTCCTGCCTCGGCCCTTGATGGTGATGGGGTTGATATCCTTTTTAAAGAAATACTCGAATTGTTGCCCCAGGGGCCTAGATATTTCCCAGAGGATATCCCCACGGACGCCTCGGAAAGATTCCTCTGTGGTGAGATCGTTCGGGAAAAAGTGTTTCTTCTTACCGGTCAAGAAATCCCCTATTCGACAGCTATTCAGGTCGAGTCCTTTAAAGAGGACAGCAATACCAAAATGGTCACAATCCATGCCTCAATCGTGGTAGATAAAAAATCACAAAAAGGCATTGTTATTGGGAAGGGTGGTAAAAAACTAAAAAGTATAGGCATTGCTGCAAGAAGGGATATAGAAAAACTTCTAGGAACGAAAGTACTTTTAAAGTTGTGGGTTAAGGTTAAGAAGAACTGGGCTCAGGATGAGAACTTTCTGAAAGAGTTAGGTCTGTAGGATGTACATGGGGTGGGCACCTTCCTGGTGCTCACCACCACCTAGGGTGGGATGGAAAGTAGAGGCCAGTCTTGTCGCTTTTCGACTCATCTTCAGCGGTTGTTCTGTTGGTACGCATTCAACATAGTCCACTTTGTCCCCAGCTCTGGGGTATCACAATAGTTAAAAACAAAACACAGATGCCTATATGGCGGTCATGTTAGTGCTTGCTTTTTTCTTTAAATGCGGAAAATAGAGTAAGGCTTTTTAATATGTTGTAGGCCGTTCGAAGTTGATTATCCTGCTCAAGGATCTCTCTTAAGCGTTTGTTGTCGTTGCTGGGGGGCTCTGTTATCACATGTGAGCGTGGGAGATGATTCGCCAGATCGGCTTCTTTTATTCTGGTTCTTCTATTGCCTTGCTCTTTGGGGGGCGCACAGGTGATAAAGGGCACTTCTACGTCCGGGGTTATTCCAAGTGCCTGGATGGATCTATCGTCAGGGGTGTAATATTTGGCTGTGGTCATACGCAGGCCTGCGCCATCCGGCAGGGGAATAATGGTTTGCACAGAACCTTTACCAAAGGTTTGGCTTCCTACTATTATCCCTCTCTTATGAGCCTGCAAAGCACCGGCAACTATTTCAGATGCACTCGCGGAACCTTCATTAACGAGCACTACCAGCGGGAAATTATTGCCAGCGTTGTTGTTATGGGCTGTGAAAATCGTATTTTGTTCAGAGCTTCTTCCTTTGGTGTAGACAATAGTGCCCTCAGATAAAAATATATCTACTATATTTACCGCTTGATGTAATAGGCCACCGGGGTTATTTCGAAGGTCAAGGATCAGGCCGTTGATGGGATTGTCTTTGCGGATTTTTGCAAGGCCCAGTTTAAAATCTGCTGCTGTGTGTGACTGGAAATTTGTTATTTTACTATATATAAATCCTGGTGAAAGACTTTCTATCTTCACCGATTGTAGTGGGATGAGAGCCCTAGTGAGTGTGATTACTTTAAGTTCTTCCCAGCCTTTTCTATGGATGGAGATTGTGACGATACTACCGGGTTTTCCGCGCAGCTGTTTTATCGCCTCGTAGGGCCCCATATTCTTAGTTTTTTTGCCGTTGATCTCAATAATAATGTCATTTGCTTTGAGACCGGCCTGGTCGGCAGGGGTGTCGGCGATGGGACTGACAATGGTCAGAAGGTCGTCTTTAATTGTCACCTCTATACCAATGCCGGAAAAGGAGCCACGTGTTTCTTCTTGTAGCTCTTTGAGCGCTTCGGGTGGTAGGTACGAAGAATGGGGATCAAGGGAGAAGAGAAGGCCTTTTATTGCACCACTTAGTACCTCTTTCGTGTCAATTTCTTCAACATAGTTGTTTTGCAAGATGCTCAAAACATTAGAGAATATTTCTAATTGTTTGTACGTCTCGGCTCGTTCTTCCTGGGAGATCTCAGCATGGCAAAAACGAGCATCTGAGGTGCAGCTCAAGAGCAGAGTGATTACGAGGCAAGAAGGTAAAAAATGACGTATATTCATGGTTATCTCTTTTCGAGATGAGGTTGAGTGTTAATGCATTACCGCTGTTCCAGAGAATGGGCCTATTGCCAAGCTCTCTTGTTCTGTTCATTGGCTTCTTCGCAGGTGGCCTGTACTTCTCTCCCACCCGCAATCGTCGTAGAGGCTTGCTTCACCGACGTACAGTCACAAGTTGATGGCCCCGGCGGTATTGAGATAGCCTCTCCATAAGGTAGTCCGGCTTGTTATTATGAATGGTTTTCGTGTAGCACAGATAGTCTGTTGGGATTGAGCCAGAGCAGAGGGTCGATTGATTGTCGGCCATGGCGAATCTCAAAGTATAGACCTTCATCAAAGAGAGTGGCCGTTGCGCCAACGATACCAATTTTGTCGCTCATCTTGACGGTATCGCCCTGCTTCACCAGTATTTTTTCTATCCTTGATGTCACTGTATAATATTGTCGGCCATGGTGTATTATAACGGTATTGCCATAGCCACGCAAATATCCTGCATAAATTACACTACCACCACTTACAGCTATGATCTTTGTGCCGTCTGCGGCCTTGAGCTCAATGCCGGAAGATTTGCGAAGTATCCCGAGTTTATTGGTTTTTTCCTGTTGGAAGAGGGTTATGATTATGCCGTCTACCGGAGGCGGAAGGCTGCCTTTATTTGTAAAAAAGCCTTCTTCATAGATTTCGGTTTTATTTTTAATAGCCACAATTGAATCGGCCAGTTTTTCTGAAGCATGCTGCATTTCCTCAATTGCCTGTTTATGCAGTCTGGTCTGGGTTCGAATGTAGGTGAGTAGGCTTCGTTTGTCAGCTTTAGTTTCTTTGAGTGCAGCCGTTTCTTGGGTTTCCTGGATGATGAAGTCTTCAAGAATAGATTTTTCCAGCGTTAGAGCTTTCCTTGCTTGCTCGAGTTCTTCGATTGTTTCTCGATATACCTGTATTACACCCTGGTCATACTTGATGAGAGAATTAAAAGAGTCGTGAAAACTGAGAAGTTCCGGTAAGCTTTTGGCGGAAAAGGTGACATTGAGTAAACCAATATCTCCCATGGTGTAGTATGCGGTTATACGTTTTTGTAGATGACTCTCAACAAAATGTTTTTCAATACGAATCTTACCAAGGGCTTTTTTTTCGCGGTCTATAAGTGCTTGCTGTTGGCGCATTTTGGCGCTTAGTTTGACTAACTTCTCTCTCTGGATGGAGAGTTTGTTGTCGAGACCTTCAATCTCTTCAAGGATACCACGCTCCTGTATTCTGGTTGCAGAAATCTTGTTTTTCTGCTGAACAATTCCATGCTGTAGTCTGCGAATATTTATTCGATAGCTTGAGATATCCTTACTGGCGGATGTGTTGTTTGCTAGAGTGGCTAGAGGTAAGGCGAATACAAGTAGAATCGGTAGGAGAAAAACAATTGTATATAGCGAACCGTAGCTTCGGCTCTGTGATGGTATAAGCCGGGTAGAGAGGGGCGGGCTGGTATTCTTGCTAACAGGTTTCATAGTCTCTATACAAAATATTATATGCGTAAAAATTTTTGCATAGTTGTGTAGCTGCCTAGGGTGCAGAGCAGTATCGATACCCCGATTATGGTGAAACTTATGCTGGGTGAAAAAAATGTGAATTCAAATAAATTGAGAAATCCAGGGCCAGAAAACCTGAGTTTGATCCATTGAAAGAGGATATAAAGGGCTGTTATGCCAAAGGTTGAGCCAAGTATCCCTTGGAGTAATCCTTCGAGTAAAAATGGGGTTCGTATGTAATTGTTGGTTGCACCCACCAATTTAAGTAGCTCTAGTTCTGCTTGTCTTCCTAGAATTGTGAGGCGGATGGTGTACGCAACCATAAAGATAGTTGTTAAAATAAGAAGGGTACCGCTGAGTAGAACAATGATGGACAGAAGCTTTGTGAAATAATAAAATCGTTCAACCCAGTCTTGGCCATACTGTACTTTTAAGGTGCCCGGAAAACTTGCCAGGTAGGAAGAAAAGAGTTTGACCTGATTGAGGCTACGTAGGTTTTTAAGAGGTACGACCTCTATGGACGGTGGAAGGAAATCTTTTGGGATGTCGTTGAGGACATCCTGGTTCTTACCCAGTTGGAGGGCAAAGCGGTCGTATGCCTCACTTCGGGAAACGAAACGGATGCTTTCAACTTCATCAAAGGTTCTGATCTTCTTTTCCAGCTGCTGTTTTAACTCTGGTCCTGGCTCCTCGTCGAGGTAAACAATGAGGCTCAGATCGTCACCAAGTTTATCACCAAGGTTGAGCATGTTTGAATAAATCAGATAGAAAAAGGCAAAAATCAGGACCGACAGGCTGACCGTAAGAAGTGTCATCAACTGCGAGCCCCATGTCATTTTGAGATTGCGACCAACCTGTCTCAAAACCGTAAGCCAGAAACTCATAGTGATAGTCCTCCGGACAGGCTATATTTTTCTCCCTGTCTTAGTTCCATTACCCGGTGCGTGGTGTGTCTGTATATGGAGTCATCGTGGGTTGCAATAACAATAGTTGCTCCACCTTTATTACACTTGGTTAATAACTTCATAACCCTTTCGGTGGTTGTGGCGTCGAGGTTGCCTGTGGGCTCGTCAACTAGGATCATTGTTGGTGAATTTGCGATGGCTCGGGCGAGGGTGACGCGTTGCTGCTCACCTCTTGAAAGTTCACCTGTTATGGTGTCGTGTTTGTCAGACAGTGCTAATTGATCGAGGAGGTCAATTACTCTTTTGCGAATAAGCTGGGGCTTTTTATAAGAAACCTCCATGGAAATTGCGATATTCTCGGCGGTTGTTCTGTCGGTGAGTAACTTGAAATCTTGGTAGGCTACGCCGATCTTTTGTCGTAGCTTCGCGAGCTTGTAGCCTTTGAGCTGGTTGATAGGGAGTCCAGCGATTTCTATGAGGCCTTTGCTTGGAATCTCCATACTGCAGAGCAGTTTAAGGAGTGTGGTTTTGCCTGCGCCGCTCATGCCAATAAGGAAGAACATTTCACCACTTTCAATGGAAACTGAGATGTTTTGTAAGGCGATGACGTCAGGAGCGTAGGTTTTTGAGACCTTAATCAACTCTACCATTGTCTCCTTGGGAGAAGGCGAATTGTGTTTGTTCATTATTTTAGCAATAGTGACTCGGTGTTATTTTATTATGGGAAGATTCATAGTAAAAAAACATTGGAGAGAGAAATGTAGGAATTCTAATTAAAAAGTAATCAAAATAATAAAGTATTTCAGAAAGAAACGCAAACTATGCTTCAACCAAGGTTTGAGAAAAGACGAGGTAAAGCAGAAGATCTTTAAAATTAAGATCGTCATAGTATATTACAAAATTGAGGAAAGGTAGAAAAAATTAGTGTTGCAACTTGGCTCTCAGCTGTTATTGTTAAAGGTTTGCTGTTTCAGACAGTTGTTTAATCTAATGTTTTACAGATTGTTTTTTGTCGAAGAAACAAGACAATTTTTCTACGAAAGACACGTATCTCGGCTTACTTCCCGTTTACTGGGGTTAGTATAATTTAATCGAGTGGTTTGCCCTATAAAAAGGGGATGTCACTGAGCAATATATGAAGGAGAAAATTATGGATTACAGGGACACCCTTAATCTGCCCAAAACCGGATTTAAGATGAAGGCCAACCTCGCCCAAAAAGAACCAATGGCTTTAAAACGTTGGGAGAAGGAAGGTCTTTATCAAATGATTCAGGAGCAGAGTAAAGATAAGCCTCTGTTTATTCTCCATGATGGTCCTCCGTACGCCAACGGTAATATTCACCTCGGTACAGCTTTTAACAAGATCTTAAAAGATATTATTCTTCGTTCAAAACGTATGGCTGGTTTTAAAGCGCCATATGTACCGGGCTGGGATTGTCATGGTCTGCCGATTGAACATAATGTGGATAAAGAGCTTGGCGAGAAGAAAAAGACCATTCCAAAACTCGCCAAAAGAGCAGCATGTAGAAAATATGCGAATAAATGGATAAAGACGCAGAGAGAGCAGTTTAAACGTCTTGGAGTTCTTGGCGACTGGAGTAATCCATATCTCACAATTAACTACAGTTATGAAGCGACGATTGCCCGGGAGTTTAATAAATTTTTACTCTCTGGTGCGGTTGTCCGCAATCGTAAGCCTGTTTACTGGTGTTCAACGTGTACCACGGCCCTTGCCGAGGCAGAGGTTGAGTATCATGATCATACTTCACCGTCAATATATGTGAAGTTTCAGACAGGTGAAGATTTCTCGGATATTGATCCAGCTCTAGGGGGAGACAATGTCTATTTCCTCATCTGGACCACAACACCATGGACGCTTCCCGCAAATCTTGGCGTTGCGATGCATCCTGACTTTACCTATGCGGCTGTTGAGGTTGCGGGTGAAATATGGATATTGGCTGAAGATCTGGTCGAAAAAGTGATGACTGAGACAGAGCAGACAGACTATAAGATAGTCGGCACCTTTGGTGGTGCTGGTTTTGACAAGCGGGTATGTAAACATCCGTTTATGGATAGGACCTCTCTGTTGTTGCTTGCAAATTATGTAACCGCAGATGCCGGTACCGGATGTGTACATACGGCTCCAGGGCATGGTGCAGACGATTATCAGACAGGCCTTCGTTATGGTCTCGATATCCTCTCGCCAGTCGATGCGGATGGCGTGTATACCCACGAGGCTGGCAAATATGCGGGCCAGCAGGTGCCTGCTGTTAATAAACAGATTAATGCCGACCTTGCTGCGGATGGTTCGCTTGTGTTTCAAAAGGATATCAATCACAGCTATCCACATTGCTGGCGTTGCAAGAAGCCGGTGATGTACCGCGCCACCCCCCAGTGGTTTGTTTCCATGGACACAAACGATCTCAGGGCCAAGGCTCTTAAGGCCATTGAAGGTGTGGAGTGGACCCCTTCTTGGGGGATGCAAAGAATTCAATCAATGGTAGAAGGCAGACCGGACTGGTGTTTGTCTAGACAACGCAGTTGGGGTGTACCTCTTACGGTTATCAGCTGTAAGGCCTGTGGTGAGATAGTGAAAGATGCTAAGGTTGTAGACCGCATTGATGAGCTTTTCTTAAAAGAAGGTGCCGATGCATGGTTCAGCCATGATGTTGCTGATTTTCTACAGGAAGGCACAACTTGTAAGAGTTGTGGGGCTGCAGAATTTGTCAAAGAAGATGATATTCTCGACGTCTGGTTTGATTCCGGTGTGAGTCACGCTGCTGTATGTGAAGATCGAGAAGAACTACGATCTCCTGCAGATCTTTATTTAGAGGGCAGCGATCAGCATAGGGGATGGTTTCAGAGTTCACTGCTTACATCTGTTGGCACGCGAGGTTGTGCCCCATTTAAAGGTGTGCTTACGCATGGGTACGTTGTCGATGGACAGGGCAAGAAGATGTCAAAGTCCGTAGGTAATGTGGTTGTGCCATCTGAAGTCATTGATAAATACGGTGCAGAGATCCTGCGCTTGTGGGTTGCAAGTGAAGATTATCGCGATGATATTAAGGTATCCGATGAAATTTTAAAGCAGGTTGCCGATGCGTATCGAAAGATTCGCAACACCATTCGCTATTTTCTAGGAAATCTTGCTGACTTTGATAACACAACTAATAGAGTTGCTTTTGACCAGCTTCCCGAACTCGACCAGTGGGCTCTCGCAAAATTTGAGGAGTTGAAGAACAAGGTGACGTCCGCCTATGATAAATATGAATTTCATTCAATTTATCATAATTTCAACTATTTTTGTGGAACTACCATGAGTTCCTTTTACCTCGATATTCTCAAAGACCGGCTCTATACCTCTGGCACTGATTCCCATTTGCGAAGATCGGCACAGACCGTTTTGTTTGAAATTCTTGAGGGTATGTTGAAGTTGATGCACCCAATCTTAAGTTTCACAACAGCTGAGGCTTGGGATTCACTCCATGGTCGAAGGGATATCGATCCTTTTGAGGGCGGAATTTACTTCACAGAATTTCCTGAAGATAAAGAGATGAACTGTGACCAGTCAATTATGGACAAATGGGGTGAACTGATAAAGGTTCGTTCCGAGATTACCAAGGCCCTTGAAATAGCCCGACGGGACAAGGTTATCGGTCACAGTCTGGAGGCGAAGGTTCTTCTGTCTGTAGATGGTGAGCTCGCGTCTTTTATCCAGAGCGAATGGCAGACAATTAAAGAAATATCTATAATTTCTGAAATGGCTGAGTTGGATCTTGCAACCGAAGAAACTGGCGTACGCTACGTTAGTGAGGAGTTGCCAGGATTTGTTGTTCAGGTACAGCCTGCCTCGGGACAGAAATGTGAACGGTGTTGGATACGATCAACGACGGTGGGGGAAAATAGCAAACACCCTGAAATTTGTGATCGTTGTGCAGGAGTCGTAAC
Organism: Desulfotalea sp.; assembly: GCA_002733995.1. Taxonomy (GTDB): domain Bacteria; phylum Desulfobacterota; class Desulfobulbia; order Desulfobulbales; family Desulfocapsaceae; genus Desulforhopalus_A. The sequence continues at coordinate 111,747 of NVXR01000005.1, forward strand.
AGAGCTGGGTCTGTAGGTGTGGCGTATCTTTTGCTGATAACTGCGGTTATTGTAACTGACCAGATTTCGAAGTTTTGGATTGTAGATACTCTGCATCTTTATGAAAGCAGGGAAATCATTCCAGGACTGTTTAATCTGGTTTATGTTGTAAATCCGGGTGCGGCATTCAGTATTCTTGCCGATGTAGATTCACCATGGCGCCACTACTTTTTTTTGATTGTAGGATGTCTCGCAATTGTAGGTATGACCGTTGCCTATATAAAGCTAAGGACAGAGAATGATCGCTACTACTTGCCCTTAGGCTTGATTGTTGGTGGTGCTATAGGTAACATGATAGATAGAATACGCTTTGGCTCGGTTATAGATTTTCTCGATTTCTATATGGGCAATTATCATTGGCCCGCATTTAACGTTGCGGACTCTGCAATTTGTGTCGGAGCTGTTCTCTTTATTGGAATGAATTTTTGTATTCAAAAAAAAATAGAAACTGAAGAGAAGATATGAAAATTGCAGTGTTATTTCCCGGACAGGGGTCTCAGTATCTTGGTATGGCAAAGGAGTTTGTGCATACAAAGAAACAATGTGCTGGCTTGATGGAGATGGCTGAAACTGTCTGTGATCTGAACTTACAGGAGTTATGCGATCAAGGTCCATTGGAAGAGTTGACAAGAGCGACTAATCTGCAGCCAGCTATAACAATAGCTAACCTTATCTGTTGGCAGGCCTTTATCGATGAGACCCAAGGGGAAATTGAGGTTAGCTCTTTTGCAGGCCATTCACTTGGCGAGTATTCCGCTCTGTACGCGGCGGGAGTCATAAATGCAAAAGATGCCATAAGGCTTGTGAGTAAAAGAGGGGCATTGATGGAGCGAGAAGGCCTCAAAAACCCTGGTGGTATGCGTGCCGTACTTGGTCTTGGCATAGACGTTGTCGAAGGCGTTATCGCGGCGTATACTGGCGATGGTGTGGTTACTGCAGCAAATCACAATACGCCCCAGCAAGTCGTTGTTTCCGGTAGCATTGGAGCCTTAGACTGGGTGACAGCAGCGGTGGAAGAATTGGGGGGCAGGGTCATCACTCTTAATGTGAGCGTTGCCAATCACAGTCCGCTGGTTGCTGAAGCTGTTCCCGATTTTGCAGAATTCATGGCGGACACCGATTTTAATATTCCCAAAATTCCCATCTATTTTAATGTTACGGCAGACAAGGAAACGGATCCGAATAAAATGAAGGGAATAATGGCCAGCCAAATAGAATCCAAGGTGCGTTGGTGTGAGATCATCACAGCTATGGTTGATGACGGTGTTGATACCTTTATAGAGGTTGGTCCTAAGACAGTACTTAAAGGAATGATGAAAAAGATCACTCCCAAGGGTACCAAGGTGACCTCGCTGCAGTTTGACTGCCCAGAATCTCTTGAAAAATGTTTGCAAAAGTTGCGACAGCAGTAATCTGAGCCCTTAGTGTTGATCGCATACGCTTGTATGCGGTCCACATTGTAACCGCCGTTGGACAGGCCAAGCCCTCGCTTAAAGTTGGTCCCCTTCGACTCGGCATACGCAAAAACAACTGAGAGTTTTATTCGATTGTTACTGCAAAAGCCGGAAATTGTAGTGAAGATTGTATTGCTCTCAAGCGGGACCACAGAGATGCAGAAGGCGCGCCCTCTGCTCGTGTTCAACCTTGCGTTGAGGTTGTCCAGGCCACAGAAAATGACCGGTGGGGGTGACTAGCTATTACAGCAGTCGTTATCTCCTATGTCTGTAGCTGGCATATCTGGGACGATAAACCGCCACAATTCTCCTTGCTCAAAATGCTGCACTTGAAGTATGCTCTGGTGGGCGTAATTGGCTTGGGGGCGACTATGGAGCATCGGTTTGAACTCGCAATTTGAACGTAAAGAACGTGTGGTCTTCTCTGTTTTTCTCTCTCCCCTTGGTCCTATTTAAAATACTCATGTTGGGCATTTGCCAAGCCTCTTTGTTGGTTATAATAATCACCTGTATTGGCTAATGTTTTTCTTTATCTTAGCCGGTGCTGTTAGGTGAACCCGCGGTGGCTGGAGGTTCTCAGGCTGTGTGCATACCTTGCTTTTGTTTTCAATATATGGGATGGCTGGATGAAATTTGACGATTCATTAAAGTGTTGTTTGCGGTGCAAATATTTTCGTTTAACGACTATTACAGGTGGTATTTGCAGACAAGTAAAACGCTCACCGGACGATTATCCGCCTAAAACGAACAGCGAACATTGTTCTTTATGGCTGGATTGTGGGCAAACCTATTATATCAGAAAGGGTTGGATCAAGTCGCGGCAAGCAAATGAAAAGTCGAATGTGCAGTAGCTGGTATAGACATTGCCCCAAGATCTGCTGACTCCCCATATCTCTTTTTCTGCACCGTTCATGGGTAGGTGGTCGAGAGGGCTGTAATACTAAGGTGCTTCATTACCCAGCGTTGCTATGACTCGTTTTGGTACAGATTTGTTTATAACCTGCACGGGTTGTCGGTGTCCCTGGCACATTCAAATAGTTAACTACTTTTTTGCGGATTTGTGCGGAGAAAGCCTGTTGGCTGAGTTTTCTGTTGTAGCAATCTTAGATTGATAATTTTCTCTCTTTGCTTGGTGATCTTGCGAAGATGTGGTATGTAAGATTGCCTTAATGTGTTTGTGAGATTCATTAAACAACCCCGTCTCATAATCAGAGCAAAATAACATCTTTACTCTTCTCAATGTATTGAGATTCCAAATTTGCATGCCTGATATGCGACAAGTGATGACCCTTTATGTCAAAGTATATAAAAATGCTGTTTAAAATTGCCTTCAGCATCCTGTTCTTCTCTGTTTTACTCTCATTCGTTAAAGGTAATGAACTCCTTGTCGTGGTAAAACAAGTTGATTTGACCTATCTGGTTATTAGCTTTTTTATCACCCTTATCATGCTTCTTGCAAGTTGTGCGAAATGGAAGGTTGTTCTCGATCTCAAAGAGAGGAAGGTGCCCTTTTGGCAGCTGCTTAAGATATATATGGTTGGGTATTTTTTCTCAAATATTTTGCCATCCACCGTCGGTGGAGATGTCGTCAGGTCATACTATGCCGGGCGACTTATTGAAAATCAGGCCTATGCGGCCGTAAGTGTTTTTGTTGAAAGGTTTTCAGGAATTCTTTTCCTGCTGGTTCTCGTCATTATTGCACCAGTTCTACAGCCTCAGTTGTACAGCAGCCCTTACATTGTGTTTCCTGCCTGCGGTGGAGTGTTCTTTCTCTTGGTTGTTTTATGGGTTTGGTTCTCTACTAACCCATTTGCACTGCCCAATATGATTGCCGAAAAGTTATTTACCGGTCTTGATGGAATAGCACAAAAAATGGGAATATCGCTCCTTATCAGCATGGTTGAGAAAGCGGAGGCCTTTTATCAACGAATCCTTGAAAAGCTGAAAAAATTCAGGGCTGAGTTGCACGTTGCAATGCAAGCCGTTAAAGATGATAAACGATTTCTTTTTCGTATCATTTACCTTACCGTTCTGTTCTATGCGCTTACCTGGGTGAATGTGTACACCGCCTACCGCGCCTTTGGGGTTGAAGTAGATTTTATCCAGATTTGTGCTATCGTTCCTGCTATTATGTTTGTTGCCCATGTACCCGTGACCTTGCTTGGCAATTTGGGTTATTTTGAATCCGTTTTTGTGTTTTACTTTCTTCTTGTTGGGGTTGGTGGGGCTGAAACCCTGGCAATGGGACTATTCCTGCGCTTAAAAACCTTGACTATGGGTGTAATCGGATTTGGGGTTTATCTCGTGTATAAACAGAGAAATGTTCTTGATTTAAAGCAGGCGGAAGAAAAAGGAAAGACTGTTTAATACTATCTGTTGCTCTTTGTAGGGTTGCTAAGAGCCAACTAGAAAATTCTAGATTATTTTACTCTAATATTGGGTAAATACCATATAAACGGAGATTCATTTTGCTGATTTCAATTGTAATACCACTTCTTAATGAAGAAGAAAACATCCCCTATCTTTATGACGAACTTAACGAAGTCATGGGGGCTATTGATGCCGATTATGAGCTTATTTTTATAAACGATGGAAGTACCGATAAAAGTCTTGATGCGCTCAAAGTACTGCAAAAAAAAGATGAGCATGTCGTGGTTGTGAATTTCCGTAAAAATTTTGGTCAGACGGCAGCCATGGCCGCAGGATTTGATTATGCCTTGGGTGATGTGATTATCACCATGGATGCTGACCTGCAAAATGATCCACGGGACATTCCTCTTTTGCTAGAGAAGATAAAGGAAGGCAATGATGTTGTCACCGGATGGAGATATGATCGTAAAGATGCCTTTATCAACAGGCGTTTACCTTCGATAATAGCAAATAAAATTATCTCTAAAACCACCGGCGTTAATTTGCATGATTACGGTTGCACCTTAAAAGCCTTCCGTAGGGAAATAATCAAAAATGTAAAACTGTACGGCGAAATGCATCGGTTCATCCCAGCTATAGCAAGTGGCATGGGTATTGATTTTACAGAAGTGAAGGTTAACCATCGCGCCAGGCGCTTTGGTACTACAAAATATGGGATCTCCCGAACTATACGGGTTGTGCTTGATCTGCTCACCGTTAAATTTCTACTCAGTTATTCCACTCGCCCTATCCAAGTCTTTGGTTTGATGGGAATTATCTCTGGTGGTATTGGTTTTCTCATTGCACTTATAATGACATTTCAGAGACAATTTATGGGTGTACCTCTCTCTGACAGGCCACTTCTGTTTTTAGCTGTATTGCTGATTTTTGTTGGAATTCAGTTCATCTCTCTTGGACTCATTGCCGAGTTACAGGCGAGGACGTATCACGAATCTCAAAATAAACCCGTCTACTATGTTAAAAGCATTTTCAGATCAGATCCCCCTACAAAAGAACCAGAAAAAGAAGTAGATGCAGACTGTTGATCCTAAAATTGAAATTGTTATTCCTAACTGGAACGGTTCAGAAATGTTGCAGCACTGTTTGCAATCGCTGTCATTGCAGACTTTTCAAAACTTTTCAATAACGGTTGTTGATAATGGTTCTACGGACGACACCGAGGAGGTTTTACTAAGAGATTACCCCTTAGTGCGTCTCATCAAATACAGCTATAATACCGGCTTTAGTGTCGCGGTGAACACCGGTATAGAAAAGTCTAGGGCTGAATTGGTACTGCTACTCAACAACGATATGGAAATTGCTGAAAACTGCCTTGAAGAGTTATCCCTTGCTGCAGAAAAATATGAGGAATACGATTTCTTTTCTCTTAAAATGCTGAGTTTCCACAACAGGCATATCATAGATGGTGCAGGTGATGCGGTTTTACGGGGCGGTGTTGGCTACAGGCTAGGGACTCTGGAATGTGACGCAGAAAAGTACAGTCATGATCGAGAAGTCTTTGGGGCCTGTGCTGGGGCGGCGCTGTATCGGAAAAGGTTTTTTCAAGAAACCGGACTTTTTGATGCGGATTTTTTTGCCTACCTGGAAGATGTGGATTTGAATATTCGTGCCCGCAGGCTTGGCATGCGTTGTATGTATTTAAGTCAGGCTGTTGTCTATCATATTGGTAGTGCGACCTCGGGCTCAAAAATTAATCCACTCACAGTGCGCCTTTCCACGAGAAATAACCTCAATGTGCTAATCAAGAATTACCCTGCACGTTATTTTGTCAGATTTGGGCCGGCTATATTGGTGTACCAGTTGATGTGGTTCGTCTTTTGCTGTAAAAAAAGCATGGTATTCGCCTGGGGCAAGGGTGTTTGGGAGTCGATTCAAAATTCACCGGTGTTCCTCGCTAAACGAAAGAGTCTTCTGGGAGCGGTAGATAAAAAGGCCCATGATGCCTTGGCGCAACAGATAAAAGATGCAGAAAGACTCGCGGTAGAATCGATTATCTCACGACGATCCCAGGACGGTAAGGGGTGTTTGATGCTACAGTTGTACTGCAAACTCTTTTTTTAACAGTTACTCACAGTAAACGATCTCATCGTTATTATGCCCTCTCTTGTACATGTCATTATAGTTACCCATAATTCAGGGAAAGAACTGCCTCTTTGTCTTAGGGCATTGGCAGGCCAGAGTCATCCGGTGGACACCATTACGGTTGTGGACAGCGGCTCTGGCAATACAGATTATCTTGACGGTCTGAGCCAGAAAGGGGTAACTGTTATCTGTACCGAAAATATCGGTTTTTCTGGAGCCAATAATGCAGGCTTTCAAACCCTACGTCCAGGGGCTGAAGATATTATTGTTTTTTTGAATCCCGATGCTTTTTTGCATGAAGCTGCAGTCTTTGAAATGCTTGAAATTTACAAAAAACATACCAACTCAGGATGTGTAACAGGCAAACTACTCGGCTATGACCTCATCGGTAAGAAGAGGAATGGTTTGCTCGATTCCACTGGTGTTTTTCGCAAATGGTACGGTCGCTGGTATGATCGCGGACATGGAATTGTCGATGTTGGCCTGTACGATCAGCTGGAGGAGGTCCCTGCAATTTGTGGAGCTTTTATGTGCTGTCATATGCGTGCACTCAAACCCTTTGGTGGGGATGTCTTTGACAGTAGCTTTTTCCTCTATAAGGAAGATATTGAGTTGAGTCTCAGAATCCGTCGTAATGGCTGGAAACTTTTGTATTCGCCCCAAATCATCGTTGAGCATTGCAGGGGGTGGAGTCAGGAAAGAAGTTCAGTTGCATACCAAAAGCGTCTTTGTTCAGCTGAAAATGAAGTGAAATTATACCTTAAACATCCCTCTTTTTATATGGTATGGGCGATTGCTAAATATGTTGCTGTTCGTTTGTTCCATTGTTAGAGAGTACATACGTTTTAACTGCCAATGTGTTTTCCAGACCAATATAAAATTTCTGTCATAATCCCAACATTGAACGGAGAAGCTACGCTGCCAGAATTGTTTGCAGCACTGGCTCTACAGGACATAACCGTTGATGAAATTCTGGTGGGTGATTCTGCCTCAGAAGATAGAACGGTAGAGATATGTGTCCAGCACGGGGCGAGGGTTATACCTGTTCCCCGCAAGGACTTTGATCATGGTGGAACCAGAACCTTACTCGCCCAAAAAGCTGTAGGAGATCTGCTGGTCTACTTTACCCAAGACACCGTCTTAAGTAGACCTGAGGCCTTAAAAAACCTTATTCAACCGTTACTGGTTGCAGGTTCTGGGCACAGTTGTACCTATGGTAGGCAGTTACCCGCTCCCGGTGCATCCCTTCTTGCCGCCCATTTAAGATCATTTAATTATCCGGCAACGTCCCAGACTCGGAGCTATGCTGATAGGCTAGAGTACGGGCTGAAAACCATCTTTATATCCAACTCGTTTGCCGCATATAAAAAAGAGGACTTGTGTGGGGTAGGCTTCTTTAAGAACGGATTGATTTTTGGTGAGGATACCTGTACCCTTGGGAGGCTTTTACTGACGGGCACTAGTGTCTGTTATGTAAGTGAAGCTGCTGTGTATCACAGCCATAATTACTATTATAGTCAAGAGTTTAAAAGGTCTTTTGATATAGGGGTTCTCCATAGCGCTGAAAAATGGTTATTGGAGACCTATGGACATGCTGAGGGGCTTGGCAAGATTTATGTCCGCTCTGCATTGGATGAGATAATCTCACAAAAAAAATATACGCTAATCCTTGACTGGTTCATTCGCAATACAGTTAAATTTATAGGATATAAACTGGGACGTACATACGATAAGTTGCCGAAAAAGATCTGTCCTTCACTTAGCTTAAACAGGCGTTGGTGGGGCTAGATTATTCAGCTGTTGTCAACTTGTATCTCGTGTCAACTACCCGGATAATTAATATATTATGTTATCGACGAATTTACGGGAGCAAAGCTCTCTTATGGCAAGGTTGCTTCATCTTGTCGACTGTCTTGTTGTTGTTGGTTATCTCACGATTCTTGTGTTCTGGTATAAAGTTCCCTGGAGTCCTTACTACAATAAACTGTTAGCCATTACCTTTGTGCTAACCTTCATCAGTTTTCAATCGTTTCAGCTTTACAGATCATGGCGAGGTTGGAAATATTTTCTTGAATTTCTGGTGATTTTAAAGGCATGGGGAGCTGTTATTGGTCTATTGCTCTTTTATTTCTTTATCTTTAAAATTTCCATAGCCTATTCACGGGTTGTTATTCTCATCTGGTCTATTACCACGCCTGTCTTGATTTTCTGTATACATCTTGTGGCTAGAAAATTGTTGCGTCTTTTTAGAGCAAGGGGCAAAAATCTGAGAAGGGCTGTTATTGTAGGGGCAGGGGAGCTTGGAGTAAATCTCGTTAATGAATTAGAATCAATGCCATGGGCGGGGATAAAAATTCTCGGCTTTTTTGACGATAAGGTTGATGAAGAAAACTACGATGATGTTCTAGGAAAACCGATTCTTGGTAATATTAGTGCGATCAATGAATACCTAGAGACCCAGGATATTGACTATGTTTATATCGCTCTTCCCATGCGAGCAGAAAAAAAGATCTTCAAAATTTTGAGGGAATGTCGATCCCTTGGTGCCAGGATATTTCTTGTACCAGATCTGTATCTTTATGGCCTGCACCATGCCGAAATGCAATCCTTGGGTAGCCTGCTTATCCTCAATTTTAACCCAAATACTGAGTGGAAAAGAAGTTTCGATCTGATCTTCTCGACCCTGATCTTGATTGGTACTCTCCCCCTCACACTTCTGGTAGCAGCGATGGTTAAGCTCAATGATGGTGGTCCGATCTTTTATAGACATAAAAGAATTACAGCTGCGGGTAAAAAATTCAACTGCCTGAAATTCAGGACAATGCGAGTTGATGCAGATAGGGAACTTGATCGACTGCTTGCAGAAAATGAGGATATTAAAAGAGAATGGGAAAAAAGCTACAAACTTAAAAATGATCCAAGGGTTACGCGTATTGGAACCTTTTTAAGGCGAACCAGTCTCGATGAGTTTCCTCAATTCATAAACGTCATACGTGGTGATATGAGTGTTGTAGGAGCTCGGCCAATAGTAGGTAAAGAGCTCAATGGTTTTTATAAAGAGAGTGCCGGTAGGTATTGCTCTATGAAACCCGGTATTACAGGTCCATGGCAGGTGGGACAACGATCCAATGTAGAGTCCTACGAAGAGCGGGTGCAAATGGACGACTGGTACATCCTCAATTTTTCATTATGGACCGATATCAAGATCATTGTAAAAACCGTTTACTGTATGTTTGTTGGCAAGGGTGCCTATTAATTGATGTTTGACCATCTTTTCTAGAGAAATATTATGTCAGTTTTTGCGGGTAAAAATATTGTAGTTGGTGTAACCGGGTCTATTGCAGCCTTTAAAGTAGCTACCTGGGTCAGTGATCTTGCCAAAGAAGAGGCGCTTGTACACGTTGTGATGAGTCGGGCGGCTGAAAAATTTATAGCTCCCCTGACCTTTGGAGCGTTGTCCGCAAATCCTGTGCACACAGAGATGTTTTCTGCAGATCAGCATCATTCAATGGCTCATATTGATCTTGGGAGTGAAGCTGATATTGTGCTCATTGCACCTGCGTCGGCAAATACCATCGCCAAACTCGCCGGGGGCTTTGCAGACAACCTGTTGACAACAACAGTACTTGCCACCAATGCCCCTGTACTTGTTTATCCTGCAATGAACAGCAAGATGTTTAGTAACAGGGCGACCCAGCGAAATATTCGAAAGCTTAAAGAAATGGGCTTCACCGTTGTGGATCCTGCTTCTGGGATGATGGCTTGTAAAGAAACAGGACAGGGGCGTTTACCTGAGTGGCCTGTGGCAAAGGAACATATTGCTAAGGCTTTGAGTAAGCAGGACTTAAAGGGACAGCGTTTTCTTGTTACCGCCGGCCCAACCCGTGAGTCGATAGACCCTGCCCGTTATCTCAGTAACAGATCTTCCGGCAAGATGGGTTACGCTCTTGCAAGGTGTGCCTGGAGAAGAGGCGCCCACGTTACTCTTGTGAGTGGCCCGACATCCTTGTCAGTCCCCACGGGGGTTGAGTATGTGCAGGTGCATAGCGCCTTGGAAATGTATGATGCTGTTCTCTCCCATGCGGAGGTGTCACAGGTTGTGATAAAAGCAGCTGCAGTTGCCGATTATCGGCCGGAAACGCAAAGTCGCCAGAAGGTGAAAAAAGATAAAATTGAGCTCATCCTCGCCCTTACCCAGAACCCGGATATTCTTTTTGAACTCGGAAAAATTAAAAAGAAGGGCCAATTGCTTGTGGGGTTTGCTGCAGAAAGTGAAAACCTGCAAGAAGAGGGCAGGAAAAAACTGACGAAAAAGAATCTGGACCTCATTGCCATAAATGATATTTCTAAAAGCAATAGCGGTTTCGAGACTGATACAAACAGAGTTCTGTTACTGGATGCGGGGGGCGAGAATCAGCTGCCGCTGACCAGTAAAGATGCAACAGCCAACCTTATTGTTGATAAAATAGTATCTCTTTTCGCCAACAACTGTTGCACGTGAGAAGAAAAGTGGCACTGTAGCCACAGTTATTGAGCAAGACAACACCGTTTGAACTTTTTCTGAGAGCCACAGGGACAGGGATTGTTGCGTTTGATCTTACTTTTAGCTACTTCACAGGCACCATCCACATAATACCAGAGTTCAGCTTTTTTAATAAAGGTACTTGTCTCGCTGAGGGAGCATAGTTGATCCTGTTCTATGTAGGTTGAAGTGAAATTGACAGTTCCAGCGTTGTCAGTTATCCCACCATCCTCTGTTTCGTTAATAACAAGCCCTACCCATGTTACGTGATGATCATCAAAGTTTAATGAATTTGGACGTCGTTTGTCTACCCAGGTTCTAAGGATATGTTCCGTGTTTTTTTCCACGAAGGCTGTGTATCTGGATCGCATGAGTATTTCTGCTGTTAATGCACGTTTGTGATCCTCTAATACTGGGCCACAACAGGCCTGATATTCTTTTTTACTTCCGCAGGGACAAATGGATTTGGGTGATGAGTGTTTGGTCATTGTATACTGTTTGTAGTGTTTAATATGGGTTTATGGTGGACTGATAAGTGGACTTAAATGTAATAAAAAGCCCAAAATAGCAATAACTGAATTTCATTGTCCTGTTTATAGGGGTATGCATTTTTGTAGAATATCTGTTTGCTACGATACTTATCCCCACTTATGTGTTCAGCTAACGGGGGGGAGCCAATTTTGGTGATTCACCCGAATAGTCGCTGTAGTATGGACTGCATTACTGATACGTTTTAGGTGTGCTGGGACTATTTACTCTTATAAGTGTAAAACAATCAACGAATGAAAAGTAGAGTTCAAAAAATCATCGCTAACCTCCGGGAATTTTCCGTAGTCGGATTTTTGTACTATCTCATTCTGAAGCTGCGGCGCAGGGAAGTTATGATCGGTGGTTCCTGTCATCTTTGCGGGGCGTGTTGTCGTAGTTTGTCCCTTGATGATGGTGACGGTTGGATAAGAAATAGAAGGGCCTTTGTGGCTGTTGTTGCCTGTAACCCGGAATATAGCTGTTTTGAAATAATCGGAGCGGACAACAGTGGTTTTTTACTTTTCCGTTGTACACTTATAAGCGACGATGGAAAATGTACTAACTACGAAAAAAGATTTCAGTTTTGCCAGGATTTCCCTGATAAAAATCTACCCTTTTGCGGTGGGGGATTACCAGCAGGCTGTGGCTATAAATTTCTCACTGTTATCCCGTTTTCTAAAATACTTACTGAAACAATAGACAAAAAAAATGAAAAAAATCCTCGTTCTTGAACCCTATTTTGGCGGTTCACATAAAAATTTTTTAGAGGGTTTGAGGCGCAATGTAGAGGCGGATTATACGATGCTGACTCTTCCTGCGCGTAAATGGAAAATGCGGATGCAGCTCTCTGCCCAGTGGTTTGTCGAACAGCTCGCTTCCTTTGCCTGTGAAGAGAGACGGTTTGATGTCGTTCTTTGCTCTACTTTTGTCGATGTTGCAGTTTTTAGGGCACTTGTGGGTAAACTAGACGGCTGGAATGACGCCGCTAAAATTTGTCTCTATTACCACGAGAATCAATTCGCCTATCCAAGCCGTGTAAAAGATCCAAGTCTCTATCATTTTACGTCCATAAACTTTAATTCGGCCCTGGCGGCAGACAGTATTGCATTTAATTCAGAATTTAACCGTTCAAGTTTTATGGCTGGCTGTGCAAGGTATCTTAAATTTGCCTCAGATATGAAGTTTGAGTTTATTTTGCAGGACATTGTCGCTAAAAGTGTGGTGGTTTCACCTGGTATTGAATTCTCGAAAATAGATGAGGCAGCCCGTAACGAAAAATCAACCTTGTCTACAATTGTTTGGAATCACAGATGGGAGCATGACAAGAATCCTGAAGCATTCTTTGAAGCACTACTGGGTTTACAGAAGAAAAAAATCGATTTTCGCTTAATTGTTCTTGGGCAGTCGTTCCGTCAAAGTCCGGATTGTTTTGCGGCAGCGGAGATACATTTTAAGAAGGAATTAATCCATTTTGGTTTCGTTGATTCGTATGAAAGCTACATAGAACAACTGACCAAGGGAACAATCGTTGTTTCAACATCGAACCATGAATTTTACGGGATTTCTATCATTGAAGCAGTTCGGGCAGGATGTCGTCCCCTGTTACCGAACAGATTGTCATATCCTGAGCTTTTTCCGCAAGAATATCTGTATGAGGAAGGTGGTTTACCGGAGGAACTGGAGCGACTTGTCGTTGCAGATAGGCGTTTGGGGCCGGAGTCCTCAGTCGAGTTGACCGAGAGGTTTAGCTGGAGAGCCTTAACAGCCAGGTATCAAGCCTGGCTGTTTTCATAATAGTTACAATCTTACTTTTTCATGTTTTTGGCAAAATCGAGCATGCGGATAATAGGAATTTTAGCTTTTTCCGCTAACTCCTTTGAAATATGAATTTCATTGGTACCCTGCTCAAGAATTTCTGCAAGGTTGTGCAGCGAATTCATACCCATCCACGGACAGTTAGCGCAACTCTGACAGGTCGCGCCTTCTCCAACGGTTGGGGCTTCCATGAGGATTTTATCCGGGGCCACTTGTCTCATTTTATTAAATATCGAAGCATCTGTTGCTATAATAAACTCTTTATTGGGCATCGTGGCCACCGCTTCAATAAGGGCGGTGGTTGAACCAACAACATCGGCCTGGGCAACGACGCTTTCAGTAGATTCTGGGTGGACGAGTACCGCAGCTCCGGGATGAAGTTTTTGCAGCCTTTGCAGGGCAACAGAACGAAATTCTTCATGGACTACGCAGGAACCTGGCCAAAAGAGCATCTCAACGCCGGTCTGATTTTGTACGTAGCGACCCAGATGCTTATCGGGGGCCCAAAGTACTTTCTCACCTTTTTCAGCCAAGTGTTTAATTATGGGTAGGGCAATTCCAGAAGTAACAACCCAGTCCGCTCTTGCCTTTACTGCGGCACTAGTGTTGGCGTACACCACCACGGTATGATCCGGATGATTATTGCAGAAGTCATTGAACGCGTCGTAGGGACAGCCCTCATCCAAGGAACATGTGGCCTTCAGATCAGGCATCAGCACCCGTTTATCGATACTTAAAATCTTTGAGGTTTCCCCCATAAATCGAACCCCGGCAACAACGAGAGTTTTGGCGGAGTGTTCTTTGCCGAACCTCGCCATTTCTAAACTGTCAGCAACACAGCCGCCTGACTCCTCTGCCAAATCCTGAAGAACTCCCTGGGTGTAGTAATGGGCAACAAGAACACCGTTTTCGCGCTTGAGTAGTGTTTTGATCTTTTCTTTGAGATCATGTTCTTCTTCTGGCGAGAGGACGGGCCATTGAGGATGTGCTGGAACGGTGACGGTAGGAATCTCAATGGAAGCCTTACTGTATTTGTTTGACGTAGTATTCATAATATACTGTGTGACCTTGCATAGATATAAAGGTTATTTGTGTAACATGTAGAATATATGTATTTATTCATCAGCATTCTCGCAGGCCCAGTTTGGTCCCTTGGGATAACACTTGCTTTCGAAGTCACCGAAACGGATATAAGGCACAGTCGAGCAGGCAGAGGGCGGTGCTCTCATACCCTTAACCATTCTTTTGTTGTTCTCATCTCAAGTTTCCGCCTGAAGATACATCTTCGGGGTTTGTTCCTGCCCCAGAGGTCCCTTCATATTGGAGTGTTACTTCGATGCTTATGAATATATATACTCTTAATCAATTATTAAACATCATTTTGGTAAAATGAAGAAATAGTAACTGAAAAGGTCAAATGAGTAGAGAGTTTAATTGAAAAAGGATGCGGTCTTTGTGGGATGCTGAAGCAAAAGTGAATTATGAGATATTACTTTTCAGTTTAATGGGTTACGGGAGAAATGTTTTGCATGAAGTCCAGCGCAAAAATGACGGAATAAGGTGATGGTCCACGGACTGAGCATTGAAGAACAGCATGCATTTATTTAAAAAAAAGAAGTATGGAAAAATTGTGTTTTCAAGCGCACGTCTGGAAATGATACCATGTTCATGGGAAGACCTGCTAGCTAAGACGTGCTTTAATGTCCAGCAGGAGGGTGACGAGTCTGGTGGCCCTGCCAATTGCAAGATTATCTCCTTTGGCAACTCCAAATTGAGATTCTTCTATGAACACAAGGTAATCGATTACTTCTGCTCCCGTCTCGGTGGCCAGAAGTAGGTCAAAAATATGGGGGATGTAGGTGAGATATTCTTCTCGGTACTTGTTGTCTATGGACAGGCAATTGGCGTCCCATAGGTAAAATACGGCTTCATCTATCTTGAGGTAAAGCTCCTGCTCTTTGCCGGACCTCCTCATAGTCATATGGCGGTAAGCCTGTTCTTGACTGTATATGACGAATGTATTGGCCTGTATTTGATCTTCTGATGTATCCATAGTGGTTTCAGATGATATTGATGAAGTAATATAAATGATGCTACTTCGTTGGGGAGAACTTTCTATTATGCATATTGACACTATTTGCCATAGATATTCCGATGTTCTCCCATAACGAAGGGGAAAGTCTGATTTTTAGCACCCCTTTTCAGAGTCAGTTGCAACGATTGCTTCAATGGCTTTGGTCAGGATGATAAATTTGCTCACTGTGAGTGTTTCCGGCCGCGCTTGCGGTGAAATACCAGCCCTTTCAAGGGATGCTAAGGCCATTTCTTTGTGGAAATCCTTGAATTCTTTACCTGGTCTGCCAAATACAGCCGCACCTTTTAAGGTGTTAGCTATGGTTTTTCGACGCTGATTGAAGGTTGTTCTCACAATTTTTGTAAAGATGCTTTTGTCGTAATCGGTCGGGGTGCCCGGTTCAAGCCTGTTTTTTGAAAAATCTATATAAATAACAACAGAGTCAACCTTTGGCCGGGGGTGGAACTCCGCAGGCTTTAAGGTGAGCTTCTTTTGTACAGTAGCGCAGCTGCCAAGAAGTATCGTCGGAACTCCGTACTCTTTTGTATTAGGTTCGGCATTCAATCGTTCTGCGACTTCTTTTTGCAGCATAACGGTAACTGAGTGGATGAGATGCGAATTCTCTATTAATTTAAAGATGAAGGGGTTGGAAATAGAGTAGGGCAGGTTCGCGAGAATCTTAATAGGTCCATCACACTGCTCGTGGATATGGTTAAAGTCAGCTTTTAATATGTCTTGGTGGACGAGGGTTACATTCTCGGGAAGATCTTGCTCCTTCTCGTGCATTCGTACTATGCCGCTATCTATTTCGTACGCCACAACATGCTGTGCAGCTTCTCCAAGGGGTGTTGTTAAAGCCCCAAGGCCGACACCAACTTCAAGAATAATGTCTTCTTTGCTGATGTTGCCTGCGCGTACAATTGCATCCGCAGTACCTCGATTAACAAGGAAGTTTTGGCCAAATCGTTTTTTGGGGGTGAGTTTGTGTAACTTTAGGGTGTCATAAGGTTGACGGCCGTATTTGGACATAGACGTGTTAAGTAATAGAAATAATGATATATTTATAGCGTATTGATGGCTTCACTTCTGCTCTTGAGTTTCCTTTGCTGACGCTTTTCGAAAAAAGGTATCGCAAGATAATAGCTGAGAAACGAAAAAGGTAAAGAAAAAACAAAGCCACCCACAAGTAAAACGATAATAGCTTCCAGCCCTAGGGATGCCAAGGTGTTGATCGAGGCCTGGAATCCACCACCTTCAGTTAGCTGGGTGAGCAACTGTTGCACCATTTGGATATTAATTTCATAGGGCGTAAGATAATTCCCTAGAATAACAGAAATATAATATATTGGAAAGAAAGTGAGGGGGTTGCAGACAAGCCAACTTACTATGATTCCAGCAAGAACAGAAGTGCGGGTAGCAAGTGCCAAAATTATGATAAGAGGTGTGTGCAGGGGCATGGTGGGGGATAGCCCTATGAGGACACCGATTGCTATTCCCCCGGCGAGCGCACGTGGGTCACCACTTAGTCTTTTAATACGTATCAGATTATATCTGATAAATCTTTTTATACTATGAAGTGGACGCATCTCTTATCTCAGCCAAGGTGTGAACGTGAATAAACGTCCTGCTCAAGTCCCGTTCCACCATTTTTACGATATTCATGATATCCCGCAAGAGCGATCATTGCAGCATTATCGGTGCAGAATGTAATTTGTGGACAGAAAAAATCAATACCCTTGTCTAAGCAGCATTGCTTTAGTTGTGTTCGGAGAGAGGTGTTTGCAGAAACACCGCCTCCAATGGTAATAGTTGAAATGTTGTGTAATTTTGCTGCCTTTATGGTTTTAGTAACAAGCACCTCAACGACCGCTGCTTCAAAGGATGCACAGATATCTGGGATGTTAACTGGCTTGTTTTGTGCCTTACAGGTGTTTACAAAGTTAAGAACTGCTGTTTTGAGGCCGCTGAAGCTGAAATCGAGAGAGTCTGCTTCGAGCCAGGCCCTTGGGAATTTAATTTGAGCAGGATTTCCCTCGGTTGCAATCTTTGACACATGGGGCCCACCGGGGTAAGGTAGGCCAAGTAATTTGGCTACTTTGTCAAAGGCCTCTCCCGCAGCATCGTCCCTAGTTCTACCCAGGCAAGAAAACTCTGTGAAGCTTTTTGCGAGGTAGATAGATGATGTACCCCCCGAGGCAATAAGAGCTATATAAGGGAATTGTGGTTTGTTCTCGTTGAGATGTATTGAGAGGATATGGCCAGCCATGTGATCTACCCCCACAAATGGTATCTTGCTAACGTGGGAGAGGGCCTTAGAGTATGAAAAGCCAACGAGAAGTGAGCCGATGAGTCCTGGTCCCTGCGTTGCCGCAATGAGATCAATATCGGATAGCTGTACTCCTGCTTGTTGGAGAGCGGACTCAACAATGGGGTTAATTGCCTGGAGATGTTGCCGAGAAGCAAGTTCTGGAACAACTCCACCATATTTAGAGTGAATATCGTCTTGGCTGGAAAGGACGTTTGATAAAACGATGTCTTTTCTTAGTACTGCAGCTGACGTATCATCACAGGAAGTTTCTATACCTAAAATGAGCATTGGTCTTATTTGTAGTTGAGTGTAATTGATTTTATGTTAAAAGTGGAAGTGTGCTGTTATGTGTGAGCTCGAATCAAGATAGGGCTATTCAATGAATTTTAAACTGAATTGATTATCGTGAACGAAAAAATACAAACTATTTCTCCTCTTGTCGACCAGTTTTCAAGAACCATTTCGTATCTACGCCTTTCTGTAACAGACCGATGCAATTTACGCTGTATGTATTGCATGCCCGATGATGGGGAGGACACAGGAACCGTGGTCAAAACAGGGAATTTTCTTTCCCATTCAGATCTCCTCAGTTATGAGGAGTTGCTACGGGTCGTCAAACTCGCCGTCTCCCTTGGAATGGATAAAATCAGGCTCACAGGGGGCGAACCCCTCGTGCGCAAAGGTATTATAGATTTTATTCATCGTTTGAGTAAGGTTGAGGGGTTGGAGCAGATTCGACTTACAACCAATGGTGTCTTGTTGCAGGAGTACGGTGCGCAACTCTATGAAAATGGTGTACAGCAGATAAATGTTTCTCTGGATTCTCTACAACCCGATAAATTTAAAAAAATAACGGGCAGGGATAGGTTTGCGGACGTTTGGAAAGGACTTATGCTGGCCAAGGATATTGGCTTTCGGATTAAGCTTAATGTTGTTGCCATGAAAGGTATTAATGACGATGAATTCGGTGATTTTGCCGAACTCGCTTTAAACTATCCTTTTCAGGTGAGATTTATCGAATTTATGCCGGTTGGTGACAAGAATAGCTGGCAGCGGAAGCGATTCATCGAGGCGGATTCTATCCGTGAGATGGTAGACTCTAAAGGCACTCTGACTCCCTTTGAAAAACAATATGGACAGGGTCCTGCGCGCATGTACCATCTCACGGCTGACGATGGTAGATCCGGTTCTCTCGGGTTCATTAGTCCGATTAGTCATCACTTTTGTGACCAGTGTAACCGGCTGAGGCTCACTTCTGAGGGGCAACTACGGGCATGTTTGTTGAGGGATTCTGAAACGGACTTGAAAAAGATCATTCGCTCCGGAGGGACGGATCAGGAGATTGTTGAAAGTATACGACAGACTATTTTAAATAAACCCCAAGGTCATAATTTGCAGGATGAACTCGGGGAGGGTGAAAAAGCGGGCTGCTCAGGAAGAATGTCACGAATTGGCGGCTGACATGTCGTTTTGAGGATAGGAGCCCAGCCACTCGAAGTATGAACATTGATCTTTGAGGATTTCACATCCTCTTTGTATCTTCTCGTCTTCGATATGGCCGAGCATGTCGAGGAAAAATAAATATTTCCACTGCTTGCCCTTAATTGGCCTTGATTCAATCTTTGCAAGATTAATATCTTCTGAAGATAAGGCTGCTAGAACAGAATTGAGGGCTCCCGGGCGATCCATGAGTCCGATGAGCAGTGATGTTCGATCAACTCCACTGCGAGATGGTGATTCCTTGCCAATAACGAGAAACCGTGTTGTATTTCCCCGATAGTCTTCAATACCCTTAACGACGACCTGGAGTTCATAGGTCTTTATTGCAAGTGATGAAGCTATTGCTCCAATATTTGGATTGTCTGCGGCCATTTGAGCTGCTGCTCCGGTAGAAAAAACCGGAAGAGTTGGCGTCTTAGGCAGATGCTTTCTGAGCCATTCCCTGCATTGAGCGAGGGGCTGTGCATGGGAGGCGACGGTATGGATGTCTTCCATATTGCCAGATCTGCAGACGAGATTATGACTGATATCAATCTGTGCCTCACCACATATCTTTACCTTGTATGTCATGAAGCAGTCCAGAGTTGAAAAAACAGCACCTTCGATGGAGTTTTCAACTGGAACAATTCCATACTGGGTACGTCCTTTCTCCACCTCTGCAAAAACTTCATCAATGGATTCCATTGCTTTGTAGTCTGCTGAGTGGCCAAAGTATTTAACCCCTGCGAGGTGGCTAAATGTTGCTTCAGGTCCAAGGAATGCAACTGCGGCACGTTTTTGTGATAGTCTGCAGGTAGTTATGATTTCATGGAAGATTGATTTAAGTGCGTCGTGGGGGAACACCCCTCCATTGTCTTGAATGAGTCGGTCGTAAATCTGTCGTTCTCTTAGGGGGTCCCATTTCGCACGGTTTTCATCCGCTTTTATCCGACCTATCTCCTTTGCACAGCCAAGTCTGTTTTTGAGTAAGTTCAGGATTTGATTGTCAATTGAATCAATATTGTCACGAACAGAGATTAACGCTTTTTTCTGATCTGGTTTCATGCTGTTTATCCGTATATATTTCGTTAATAGAATGGGCTAATAAAATTCATACCCTAGGGCAAAGAAATTGCTATGTCAAGCCACAAAATGTAGCTATAGTCTCGGTTCAGTGCTGTATTTTAGGGCGTTTCTTGTCTTTCGCACAAAGTCTAAATGGGTTTGTATTGTACGGTCAATCTTACAGTAGCACTTATATATGTAGTAGCCATTTGCTAATGGTGTAAAAGAGGGGAGGAAGAGGTGTTTATGGGTGTGGTAGAAGAAAAATATCTAAAATTAACAGAAATAGTTTTGAGTCATAAGCGTATCGCTGTAGCTTTTTCTGGGGGTATTGATTCAACATTTCTCCTCTCTGTAGCTATTGAGGTCCTAGGCGCTGACAATGTTTTGGCATATAACTGCCTTAGTGTTGTGAATTCTACCAGCAGTGTCAAGAAGATGGAAAATGTTTTTAAGACTCATTTTGAAGAATCCATAGCTCTTAATCAGGTACAACTCTACCCTCTACGCTGGAAAGAGTTCGTCGCCAATAACGACAAGAGATGTTATTTTTGTAAAAAACGTATGTATTCTACGTTGCTTGATGAGCTGAGGAAGGAAGACTGTTTTGTTTTAGCAGATGGTACCAATGTTGATGATCTAAAAAAAAGCAGAGCCGGTTTACGGGCTATACGGGAACTTAATGTGCAGACTCCCCTAGTAAAAGCAGGCTTGAACAAACAAGAAATTCGCGGTCTTGCCCAAAAAAAGGGACTTGTTAATTTTGATTTAGCATCGAATTCATGCTTGGCGACCCGTGTCGCAGCGGGTATGGAGATCACTGATCAGCGCATTGAGGTTGTTGAAAAAGCTGAGGATTGTCTGCATAGTCTCGGCTTTGAAGGATGCCGGGTGAAGATAGATGGAGATGTTGCTTTTATCGAATTAACACGAAGTGACTTTGGTATTTTTGTTAATGATGATGTGACATTAATGGTTAAACATCAGTTTGCTCGACTAGGATTTAAGAAGGTTTTCTTGGACCTAACTGACAGGTAATGTTGCTGTGGCAGGGGATAACAAATTAATACTTAGGATGATTTATTGCTTGATTCTGATTTCCGATTCAATTATGGTGCCTTGTTATGGATCTAATGCCCTGAATATAAAGGGTTGTACCACTCTTGTTTCGTATGTCTGATGAAAAATCAAGCTGATTTTTTGTGACAATAGAGAAGGATTAAGATAACGCATAGTTTTTACGATAGTGGGCAATTAAATGCCCAGATACATAAGCAAAAAGATGATTAAGCAGGGAGGAATTCATGAACAAGAAGGAACTAATTGAAAGTATCGCAGGTGCAGCAGATATTAGCAAGGCAGCCGCAGAGAAAGCTCTGAATGGTACACTTGCCGCTATTGCCGAGAGTCTGAACAAAGGTGACAAGGTTACTCTTGTCGGATTTGGAACATTTTCCGTTTCAAAGCGTGAAGCTCGTCAGGGAAGAAATCCACAGACTGGCAAGACGATTGAGATTCCAGCTAAGAAAGTTGTTAAGTTCAAAGCTGGCAGCAAATTGTCTGAAGCTGTCAACTAATTCTTGTTTAATTTCGACCTGAGCATTGTAGCTACGAATACTGTCGTTCTGTTACTGGTTTCATGGTAGCTTTGTAGCGTTAGGTAGATTTATTCAGTTATTTAAAGCAAGGATGTTTGGGCAGAAATACCTGTTATTATTCATGTTTTATAGTTGGAAGTTAAGAAAAGGCCGATCCTCATGTTGAGGATCGGCCTTTTTTTTGTTTAGATGAAGAAAGTCGTGAAAAATCTCTCAAAAGAGTCATAGTACCTTTAAGTAATATTGCTTATCGTAGACGTTCACTCTTTGTTGCGTTATTAAAAAAACATATTGAGAAAAATGATGAAATCATTTGAAGAATTATTGAAGCATTCTACAGAGGTACATGGACACATTTGTGCTGGACAGGTAATAGGTGTGAGGATGTGTTTGCTTGCCCTGTCTCTCATCAATATTGATGATCCCAAAGGTTCCGATAGAAAAAAGATATATACCGTTGTTGAAATAGATAGATGTGCAACTGATGCGATTCAAGCTGTTACAGGTTGCAGTCTTGGTAAGAGGTCTATGAAGTATCTTGACCATGGTGTTATGGCGGCAACCTTTGTGAACTTGGAAAGTGGCAAAAGCGTACGAATTACTGCCCTTGAAGAAGCAAGGGATCGTGCGTCTAAATATTGCAGCGATATAGATAATAAATATGCCAGACAGCTCGAAGCATACAAGGTTATGCCTGAACATGAATTGTTTAAAGTTGAGCATGTTCAGCTAGATATACCAAAAGAAGATTTACCTGGTAGGCCTACGAGAAGGGTTCAGTGCGAGGTCTGTTCTGAATGGGTGCAGGATAGTAGAGATGTTCTGAAAGAAGGGAAAACGCTTTGTATAGGATGTGCAAAAGGCAGATATTATACAGTCGTTAGTGATTGATTGCCTTTAGGCATTTAAGCACTGCTCCAACGCATCAATTGTATTTTTTTTGCGTGTGGCAATTGTATGCTTTTTCGACCGGTCGAACGGATTTAAGGTATTGGAAAACAGGTGCAGGTGGTGATGTAACCGGTGGAAGCGCCCGTTGAATGGTTACGACTGCTGATAGGTTTTGATTAATTGCAGGTTTATAGGACGTGGAAATGAAAATAACTTTACTTGATTATGGCGCAGGTAATGTGCGCAGTGTACGTAATGCAATAAAAAAACTTGGTATGTCTGTGGTTGATGTCAGGCGACCAGAGGATATCCTGTCGGCTGAAAAACTTATTTTCCCAGGGGTTGGCAGTTTTGGCCTGGTAATGGACCGATTAAGAGAGAGTGGTTATATTGAACCGCTGCAAAGACGGATAAAAGAAAATAAACATTTTCTAGGTATCTGTGTGGCGCTACAGGCCCTTTACGAGGGGAGTGAAGAATCCCCCGGGGTGGCAGGTTTGGGGATTTTGCCTGGCAAGGTTGTACGTTTTTCTGGCGGGGGATTATCCGTTCCACAAATTGGCTGGAATGGCGTACGCCAGCATAAAGAGTCGCCACTTTTTGCAGATTATAATGGTGAAAAACTCTATTTTGTCCACTCCTATCATGTGCCGATTGAGCTTAAAAATGACTGGACCCTTACCTCCACCGATTATGGTGTTGAGTTCATCTCCGCTGTGGCACATAAAAATGTAACAGCCATGCAATTTCACCCTGAAAAAAGTGGAGAAGTGGGTCTACGGATACTCAATAATTATCTGACAAAAAGAGAATCAGTTGAGATTCGAGGGCCCGTCGATTCCATCGACCTATCGCCCACTCGCATTACTAAACGCATTATCGCCTGTCTTGATGTTAGAAGTAATGATAACGGGGATCTGGTTGTAACCAAGGGTGACCAGTATGATGTACGAAATGGCGGTGATGTGAGGAATCTTGGTAAGCCTGTTGAGCTTGCCAAAAGGTATTATGAAGAAGGTGCCGATGAAATAACCTTTTTGAATATTACAGGCTTTAGAGATTTTCCAATGCAGGACCAGCCGATGCTTGACGTGCTTGAGAGGACATCTGAAAATGTATTTGTCCCCCTCACAATTGGTGGTGGTATTCGTGACTTTACTGACTCAGAAGGGCACTATTACACCTCGCTTGATGTTGCTTCCGCGTACTTTAGAGCTGGTGCCGATAAAATATCAATCGGAAGTGATGCGGTATACGTTGTTGAGCAATATCTTAAAACAGGTATTAAAACTGGCAATTCTTCCATTGAGCAGATTTCTACAGTATACGGAGCGCAGGCCGTAGTTATTTCAGTGGATCCTAGGCGCGTTTACGTTAAATCTGCCGAGGATAGCTCCCACGCCCTTATCAAAACTATCCACCTTGGTCCAGAGGGCGAGGAGTATTGTTGGTATCAATGTACTGTTAAAGGTGGTCGAGAGGGGCGGGATGTAGATGTGGTTCAACTTGTCAAAGGCTGTGAGGCGCTTGGTGCCGGTGAAATCTTACTTAATTGTATCGACAAAGATGGCACCAACAGTGGTTTTGATTTTGAACTTATCAATCAGGTGAAAAGCGCTGTTTCTATTCCGGTTATTGCTTCAAGTGGTGCGGGGTCCGCTCAGCATTTTTGTGATGTTTTTAGCAAAACGAATACCGATGCGGCCCTTGCTGCGGGTATTTTTCATAGAAATGAGGTGGCGATAGCCGATGTGAAAAAAAGTGTGGCCAAGATAGGGGTCGAGGTTAGGTCTTCGGAATAAAAGATACTTTTTAAATAAATGGCCTGGGTACCAAAAAATATGCTGGCACAATCTCGCAATAAACGGATTACTTTATTCACAATATTTTTTATTCTGCTTTTGATAGTAAGTCTCAACTCTGTCACATATTGGGCATACAACCGTGGTATCAATCGCCTGGAACTACAGGGGAACGCTAGGTTGGATCTCTATGTGAATTATTTGCAGGGGGTGCTGGAAAAATACCAGAGTCTCCCTGAACTTCTTGCTATAGACAATACCCTGGTTCATGCACTCTCTTCACCCGGTGGAAAGAAACGTATAGAAACGCTCAATAAGTATCTTGAAACGATAAATAAAGTGAGTGATACTCTAGATACGTATCTTATGAATCGGGATGGTCTGACGATAGCTGCGAGCAATTGGCAGAAGTCCAGGCCATTTATCGGCAGAAATTTCAGTTACAGGCCCTATTTCAAGCAGGCGATGACCGGAAAACTTGGAAGGTATTTTGCCCTCGGTGTTACCTCTTCCAAAAGAGGGTACTATTTCGCCTATCCGGTTAGAAAAAATGATGAAATATTAGGTGCAGTAGCCATTAAAATTAGTATTGATTCTGTGGAAAAAAAATGGGCACAACAGGGAGAAAACTTCTTGGTAACAGACCCTGATGGGGTGATTTTTATCACCACCAATCCTGGATGGAGATATAAAACTCTGACGCCGTTAAGTTCAGTAGTACTTAACAGGATAAATGAAAGCAAACGATATCCTGAGACGAATTTTGATCCTGTGGTCGATGAAATTCTTCACGAAACCCAATCATCACAGTTTTTGGTTATGCATAAAAACGGTTCAGACAAAGTTGTTCGGGTTATTAAGCAGAGTAGATTCATGCCCCAGGCTGGGTGGAATGTGCATATATTAACAGATATTGTTAAGGTAAAGAAAAACGTACTATTTCTCAATATTATCGTCGCAAGTTCTCTCGTTGTTTCCTATTTTCTTACCCTGTTACTTGTCCAGCGGCACTATCGGTTGCAAGAGTTGGCCGTTATAGAAGAAAACACCAAAGCGGCCCTAAGGGATGCCAATGAGCGCTTGGAGTCAAGAGTTGTTGAGAGAACCCAGGAACTCACCGAATCTAATGAACTGCTCATGAAGGAAGTAATCGAGCGTAAAGAAACAGAAATCAAACTCAAGCGAACGCGAAAAGAGCTTATTCATGCAGCAAAGCTCGCCGTTCTAGGACAAATGTCGGCAGGTATTAACCATGAGCTGAATCAGCCTCTTTCGGCAATCAGGAGTTACACTGATAACGGCACACAGTTTCTAAAAAAAGGACGTTATCAAGAGGCCATGTGGAATCTTGAGCAGATAGGTGAATTGACTGAAAGGATGGCCCAGATTGGTGTGCAGCTTAAATTGTTTTCTAAAAAATCCAGCGGTCAGATAGTCATAGTTCCACTGCATGGTGCAGTGGATGGTTCCATGGAAATCCTAAAGCCAGCGCTTAAAAAGGCCGGTGTTTCCATTACAATTGTTATTGACCCCCCAGATCTGGAAGTACGAGGTAATAACGTGTTGTTGCAGCAGGTTTTGGTGAATTTAATAACAAACGCAATGCATGCTGTGGAGAATCAGGCCACTAGAAAAATATTACTGACCTGCTCAAGTCATGAAAATAAGGTTCTGATTGCTGTGGAAGACACTGGAGCTGGAATAACAACTGAGCATCTTAAAAATATATTTGATCCATTTTACACCACTAAAAAATCGGGTCAGGGGTTAGGCCTGGGGCTCACCATAAGTGATAGGATTGTACGGGATTTTGGTGGCAGAATAGTCTATGTGCCGATTGCTACAGGGGCTAGGTTTGAATTCACTCTAGATAAAATAGGCTAGTACATGAAGGTTTTAGGAAAAGTACTTTTTATTGATGACGAAATACATATTCGACAGGCAAACCGGCAGTCTCTTGAACTGGCTGACCTCGAAGTAGTGTGTGAAGATTGTGCCGAAAACGGTCTTGATCTGCTCAATCGCGAGTGGCCGGGTATAGTCGTTTGTGATATACGTCTGCCACAAATGGATGGGATGGAGTTTCTTGAAAAAGTCCAAGGTATTGATCGTGATCTTCCTGTTATTCTCATAACCGGCCATGGTGATATCTCTATTGCAGTGAAGGCAATGCGTGATGGTGCCTACGATTTTATTGAAAAGCCCTACTCTGTAGAAAGGCTGGTGAAAACAGTTTTTCGGGGGTTAGAAAAAAGAGCACTCACCCTTGAAAACAGGAACCTGCGTCGGGAACTTGAGCTTCATAGTGCCCCAGGGCCACGTATTATTGGGCGCACTCCGGGTATGGAAAAACTACGGAGTACTATTGCACAGGTTGCAGACACCGGCGCAGATGTACTCGTGTTTGGCGAAACGGGGACAGGGAAAGAACTTGTGGCGAGGGCATTACACGAAAATAGCAAAAGAAGGAAAAATAATTTTGTTGCTATTAACTGTGGCGCTGTGTCCGAATCCATCATGGAGAGTGAACTTTTTGGTCACGAGCAAGGGGCATTTACAGATGCTAAAGCGACACGTATTGGTAAATTTGAACATGCAAACGGTGGGACTCTTCTTCTCGATGAGATTGAATCTATGTCTATGCGCGTACAGATTAATCTGCTTCGGGTGTTACAGGAAAGGTCAATTGAAAGACTTGGTTCCAATCGTATTTTACCTGTAGACTTAAGAGTTGTTGCTGCAACGAAGGTTAACCTCCTTGAAGCTACAAAAAAAGGTACCTTTCGAGAAGATTTGTACTACAGGCTCAATGTCGTTTGTCTTGATATTCCGCCTTTGCGTGAGAGGCGGGAGGATATTCCACTCCTGTTTCACCATTTTCTTCTTGTGGCAGGTCACCGGTATCAGCAGGAAGTTCCTCTGCCCAGTGGTGCACAAATGAATGCACTCTTGTCGCACTCTTGGCCTGGAAATGTACGAGAACTACGCAATTTTACGGAAAGATATGTGCTTCTTGGGCGGCAGTTCGATTGGTCTCTTGAAAGAATGCTATCTGGAAGAGAAAAAGACCAAGATCCATCTCTGGTACAACAGGTTGAGCGATTCGAAAGAAGTCTGCTAGAACACGCGCTTGTTTCCTCAAATGGTAGTCTTAAAGAGGTTATGGAGGTGTTAAACCTCCCAAGGAAGACCCTCTATGATAAAATGAGGAAATTTGGTTTAAAGAAAGCTGATTATAAGTAGTTTCCTGCTGTTCCACCTGCATCATCCCCAGTGTCGTATTCATATTGTACTTTTTTCTATATTTCAATATCTTCAATATTTGCAGTAAAAACTAGTGGTAATCTTCTTTTTGCAATGGGTGGGTTTCCACCCATGTTTTTGTTGAGCGATCGCTCAGGGCTTGTGCAATGTCCTGTTATAACAGGTAAATGTGTTAATCGTGGATGTTTTTTTGTGTTTTGGTGGTAATTGGCCTGTTTGTATCATTTATTTTGAAAGATAACATCAAAACAACTAACAAAACAGTGGGTTAAGGAATTGGCAAAATATTGGCCTATTCTTTGCACCACAGAAGAGTGGTCACTATGAAAAAATGGTGAATAATCATGGGCAATGTGACTCTCTAATTGTAGAAAGCCATTGATCAAAAACACTCTTTTCGGAGGATTAAATTATGTTCAGGACGATTACAACTCTTGTTGCAACCGCCGCTCTATCTGCAATGCTTGTTACAGGTACTGCACTTGCCGGAGGGCCCGTTACCATAAAGTTCTCCCACGTAGTCGCAGAAAACACTCCTAAGGGGCAGATGGCGAACAAATTTAAAGATCTGGTAGGTGAGCGTCTTTCCGGGAAGTATAAAGTGGAAGTGTTTCCTAACTCACAACTCTTTGGTGACAATAAGGTGCTTGAAGCGATGCTTCTCGGTGATGTGCATATGGCAGCGCCGGCCCTATCAAAGTTTAGTCGTTACACTAAAAAACTTCAGATTTTTGACCTCCCATTTTTATTTAAAGACATGGCCGCTGTAGAAAAATTTCAAAACAGTGACAAAGGGGATGAATTACTTGGTTCCCTAGAAAGAATGGGACTCGTGGGTTTGGGGTATCTACATAATGGCCTTAAGCAACTGACGTCAAGTCAGCCCCTGGTTGTTCCGGCTGATGCCAAAGGTTTAAAGTTTAGAATCATGTCTTCCAATGTGCTCGCCGCGCAGTTTAAAGCAATTAAAGCGACTCCTTTGAAGAAACCTTTTTCTGAAGTTTTCACACTTTTGCAAACACGGGCTATTGATGGTCAGGAAAATACCTGGTCGAATATCTATTCAAAGAAATTCTTTGAAGTTCAACCATATATCACAGAAACAAATCATGGATTGCTGGATTATATGGTTGTGACCTCAAAAGAATTTTGGATGAGTGTTGATACTGCTGATCGTGAAATTATTAAAAAAGCATTGGATGAAGCTATTGTGTTTGGTAACAAGGTCGCGGCAAAAAAAGCAATGGATGATCGACAAAAAATTGTCGATTCGAAGAGATGCAAAATTATCATACTCAATGACGCCCAGAGGAATCAATGGGTTGAAGTTATGAAACCTGTTTGGCAAGAGTTTGAAAAACAAATTGGTAAAGATATGATTGATGCAGCTTACAAATCAAATATGTAAGGGTACTGGTGGGCACGTACTGTGTGCCCACATTAATTTTTTGTAAGAGGTGAAAATTATGTTTATGCGCATCATGAACCGTGCGGAAGAAGCGGTTATTTGCATCTTGTTGGTGGCGACAACACTCCTTGTCTTTATTGATGTAGTAATGCGTTTTGGCTTTAACACAGGATTCATGTGGTCGCAGGAACTGACACTTCATATGTCTGCATGGTTCGTCTTGTTTGGTGCATCCTATGGGCTCAAGGTCGGGTCTCATATTGGTATGGATGCATTTATTAAATTGTTTTCAAGACCAGTGCGGCGAATATTAAGTGGTATTGCTGCAATATTGGCCATTACCTATTGCGGGCTCATTTTTTATGGCAGTTGGATTTACCTGGCAAAAATGAAAATGATTGGAATCGATCTAGAAGATCTTCCTGTTCCTACATGGATTGCCCATGGATTATTGCTGGTGGGGTTTGCCTTTTTAATTATCCGATTGCTCATTATTCTTTGGGCAGTGATTACGAATAAGGCTGATGGTTTTAAACATGCAGACGAGGCTAAAGAGAGTATGGCTATTGTCGAAGAAATTCAAAAGGAGGAGTCGTAATGACTACTGCAGCTCTATTTATACTTCTCTTTGGCTGTATGATGCTGGGGATGCCAATTGCAATCGCTCTTGGAATGTCGAGTATTGGTACTATTTTAATATTTTCTGATGATTCTCTGGCTTCAATAGCATTGAAATTTTTTGAAGCCCTGTCCGAACATTACACACTTCTTGCCATCCCATTTTTTATTCTATCATCAACTTTTCTTTCAACAGGTGGTGTGGCAAAAAGGATAATCAGATTTGCCTTAAGTCTTGTGGGTCATATTAGAGGTGGCATTGCAATGGCCTCTGTTATTGCCTGTATGATATTTGCAGCCGTTTCCGGTTCTTCTCCTGCAACCGTTGCAGCCATTGGCTCGATTGTAATTGTTGGTATGGTGAAAGCAGGTTACCCGGAAGAATTTGCAGCCGGTGTCATTGGCAACGCGGGTACATTAGGTATTCTCATTCCACCCTCTATTGTGATGTTGGTGTATGCTGCTGCAACCGAAGTGTCTGCGGCCAAGATGTTTATGGCAGGTTTTATACCTGGGCTTATGATGGGGCTGATGCTCATGATAGTGATCTACTTTGTTGCTCGGTATAAAAAAATACCAAGCCAACCATGGGCAGGCTTCAAAGAGATTCTGTTATCCGGATTCAGTGCAACCGGCGGCCTGATGTTAATCCTCATTGTTCTCGGTTCAATTTATGGTGGTATTGCAAGTCCAACTGAGGCTGCCGCAGTATCTGCGATTTACGCTTTTTGGGTTGCCATTTATGGTTACCGGGACATGGGGCCCCTGAAGAATGTTCCCTGGCGTGAGACAGGGGAGGGTGTTGGTAGTATGTTCTTTCGTAATACGAAGGAGATAATATTTACCCTGCCCAAGATAATTACGGATAAGGAGATCAATAAGGTCGTTCTTGACGCCTCGAAGGTGAGTATCATGTTGCTTTTTATCATTGCCAATGCAATGCTTTTTGCACATGTGCTTACAACCGAGAGAATTCCCCACCATATTGCGGAACTTATCGTTTCCTGGGGACTCTCGCCCTGGATGTTTCTGATTGTTGTGAATCTACTACTTCTTGCTGCTGGCAACTTTATGGAACCCTCAGCAATTCTTCTTATCATGGCACCCATTTTATTCCCAATTGCGGTGAAACTTGGAATAGATCCTATTCATCTGGGTATCATAATGGTTGTTAATATGGAGATTGGTATGCTTACGCCACCCGTTGGCTTGAACCTCTTTGTTATCTCGGGGGTAACTGGCCACTCGCTTGGATGGGCTATCAAAGCATGTCTTCCCTGGCTTCTTGTTCTACTCACATTTCTTGGTATTATCACATATGTGCCACAGGTATCCTTATTTTTGCCCGAATACCTCGATAAGCTGCAGGGATTTAACTAGTAATAATAATTAGTAATTATTTGAGGCGACCCGTTCATTGACTTTTAAGTCACTGGCAGGTCGCCTTTTTTTGTTTCTATTCCTTGTGGAATGATTATATTCTGTCCCTCAATTTAAATATATCAGCGAAAGTGACTTGTAAACATAATTTCCTGAAGATAACCTGAGGGTAGAATATATTGGAGATGAGAAATGAAAAACAGTCCTAAAATAAAAATAATCCTGTACGCTTCTGATCTAGGTGGGGGCACTGCTCCTGTGTTTTTGCACGCCCTTGCAATGGCGAAACAGTATAATGCTGGCATTGTCATGGTACATGTTGTTGAACCAATGAGTGATTCAGCTAAAGCCGTTATTCGCTCGTATCTCGCAAAAGATGTGACTAATGACATGCAAAAGGACGTTATGAAAAACACCCTTGTCAGGATGAAGAAACGTTTGAAAGGTTTTTACAAGGCTGAAGCTATGGATGGCGAATATTCTAAACTCGTTAAAAAGGTGCATGTGATTGCAGGTAAACCCAGTGAAGAAATTTTGCGGATTGCAGAAGAAGGCAATGTCGATATGATCATTATTGGGAAGTCTACCCGGAAGGTAAGGGGGATTCGGGTTATGGGATCAACTGCACGCCGGGTGAGTCGTATGTCAAAAGTTCCTGTTCTTGTGGTTCCAAATTTCTAAAATCCTTAAAAGGTGGAAGGTTGTGAAAATGAAAGTTGAGGTTTCTTTGGCCGCCCCGAGGGGCTTTTGTGCCGGTGTTGAAAGGGCTATTGAAACGGTACGATTAAGCTTGGCTCAATACGGCAAGCCTGTGTATGTCCTGCATGAAATTGTTCACAATAAGCATGTCATTAATGAGCTGAAAGAGTTGGGTGCAGTTTTTGTTGAACATTTAGCCTCCATTCCAGCGGGTGAAGTTTGTATCTTTAGTGCCCATGGTGTGTCGCTTGCGGTTGAATCCTACGCAAAAGAACTAGGACTTCGAACTATAGATGCCACCTGTCCATTGGTCACCAGTGTCC
Source organism: Desulfotalea sp. (assembly GCA_002733995.1). Taxonomy (GTDB): domain Bacteria; phylum Desulfobacterota; class Desulfobulbia; order Desulfobulbales; family Desulfocapsaceae; genus Desulforhopalus_A. The sequence goes on from NVXR01000005.1 coordinate 143,526, forward strand.
ATAGAATGGTAGAAAAACAACACCAACAGGGCATTGAGGTTTTGATAATTGGTCATCATAACCATCCCGAGGTTGAAGGTACAGCAGGTCGTGTACGGAGTGGGGTGCACATTGTCGCGACAGAAGATGAGGCAAAAACAGTTCAGGTAAACAATCCTCATATGGTCGGCTATGTTACCCAGACAACTCTTTGCAAGGGAGATGTGGAAGGAATTATTGAAATTCTTAACAGCAGATTCCCTGGAATTAAGGGGCCTGAATCCAATATATGCTTTGCTACTCAGAATAGACAGGATGCGGTGCGAGTTCTTGCGAAAAAAGCAGAACTTATTTTTGTTGTAGGTTCCAAGAATAGCTCAAACTCTAACAGATTAAGAGAAGTTGCGAGTTCACGCAATGTTAATGCCTTTCTCATAGACGACTATTATGACATTGATGAGAAATGGCTTGAAGGCGTTTCTAAAATTGGAATTACTGCCGGGGCCTCCGCACCAGAACGACTCGTTGATGGTGTGATCGATTGGCTGACGTCTAAAAGAGAGGTTGTGGTACAGGAGGAGGATGGAGCGGATGAAAGCATTCATTTTCAACCAGCAGTCATAGCCGTAGTGTAACAAGCTGTAATAGTTCGCTCTGCTTCAGAGCTGCTCGCCTGGGGTTTTGAAGTAGATACAATATAGCTGTGGAGACCTTTAGCGTGGGGAGTTGGAGTGGTGCTGAAGAGTTTAGGGACAGTTGTATTCTTACCTACCTCGCTGCAAACAATACATCGCCCACCCAAAATCCGCACCGAAGGCACTTCACTGTACTCCTAGATTTTGTACTTCAGCATGGAGTCTAGGTTACAGTTAAAGTGCCCTGGTTATCCGACGCGGTAGTTATTAACCAAGTGCTTTGGTTAGGCGCTTCATGGCCTCTTTTACGTTCTTGTGGCTGTTAAACGCTGAGATTCTGATATATCCTTCGCCGCAGGTTCCAAATCCAGCACCGGGGGTACAGACAACGCCAGCTTTGTTGAGTAACATATCAAAAAAGTCCCAGGAATCCATTTTCCCTTCAATCCAGATGTATGGTGAATTATTACCACCTACGTACTCATAACCAAGTGAAGCCATAGTTTTACGGATGGTTGCTGCATTTTCTAGATAATAATCGACGAGGGCCTTGCACTGTGCTTTACCCGCTTCAGTGTATATCGCTTCGGCTGCACGTTGGACCGGGTAGGAGACACCGTTAAATTTGGTACAGTGACGCCTGTTCCACAGGGCGTGTAACGAATGAGACTTGCCATCCTTGTCATAGGCGAGGCATTCTTTAGGGACAACTGTATAGGCGCATCTGGTACCGGTAAACCCTGCATTTTTAGAAAAGCTTCTAAACTCAATGGCTACTTCTTTAGCACCTTCAATTTCATAAATTGATTTTGGTAAATTCTCATCTCGTATGAAGGCTTCATAGGCCGCATCAAAGAGGATCAGGGCCTTATTGTCTCGGGCGTAGTCAACCCATGTCTTTAGCTCTTCTTTAGAAATTGTGGTCCCTGTGGGATTATTTGGAAAACAGAGGTAGATAAGATCCACTTGTTCCTTTGGCAGGGCCGGCACGAAATTGTTGTCTTTCGTACAGTCCAGGTATACAATTCCTTTAAACCTACCTTTTTCAAATGTTCCGGTTCTACCCGCCATAACATTTGTATCCAGGTAAACAGGATATACCGGATCCGGGATTGCAACGGTAATATCCTGGGAAAACAGTTCTTGTATATTGCCAGAGTCACATTTGGCTCCATCGCTGACGAAAATTTCATCCGCTTGTATGTCGGCTCCACGGGCTTGGAATTCGTTTTCTGCAATAGCTTCACGCAGGAAACCGTAACCCTGCTCAGGCCCATAGCCTCTAAAAGATGAGTCTTCTGCCATTTCGTCAACTGCTTTATGAAATGCTTCAATGGATGCAGGGGTGAGGCCTTTGGTTACGTCACCTATTCCGAGTTTAATGACATCTTTCTCAGGATTATTTTCCTGAAAGTTGCTTACGCGTTTTGCTATGTCGGAGAAGAGGTAAGATGCTTGTAGTTTTAAGTAATTTTCATTGATTGTAATCATTTATATCTTTCTCAGTTGTATTTTAAATAAAAGGAGTTAGCTTCTTTTTCGTGTCTAAATGTGACAGTAGAATGAACAGAATTATACAAGAGACACTCCAGTACCGGTTAAATCAACAGCCTGCAATTATTCAGCAGCATACCAGTTATATACACAATTGGAGTGTTGCTGAACGGTTACAATTTAGCATTATAAATGAATGCCTGACGCTGTCAACCCGCTTTCCGTATTCAAATCCGCGAAGATAAATGTGAAAAAATATGAAAAATGATCAACCTGTAGCTATTTATCGTAAAGACTATTCACCTTTTCCGTATCTTGTAGATAGGCTTGACCTCACCTTTCAACTCTATGATGATAAGACGATAGTTAAGGCGAAAACAGTGTATAGGCAGAACACCTCTTTGGAAAATCCCTCTGCAAAAATTGTATTATTTGGGGAGGATATTGAGCTTTTGTCCATGAGGATAAACGGTGCCACAGTAGCGGCTGAGAACTTTGAAATTGATGAAAAAGGCTTAGTGCTCAGTAATCTTGAGAGCTCTTTCACCCTTGAGATAGAAACGGTAATCTATCCGCAAAAAAACAGTTCACTTGAGGGGCTTTATCGCTCCAGCGGTAATTATTGTACCCAGTGTGAAGCGGAAGGTTTTCGAAAGATAACCTATTATGCAGATCGGCCAGATGTGTTAACCATCTTTACCACCAGGATTGAAGCCGATAAAAAACAGTGCCCTGTTATGCTTTCAAATGGGAATTTGCTTGAAACGGGAGAGCTGATTGGTGATCGCCATTTTGCCGTGTGGGAAGATCCGTTCGCTAAACCGTGTTATCTTTTTGCCCTAGTAGCAGGGCAGCTTGTCAGTCTTAACGATCAGTTTACCACCAAATCCGGACGGAAGGTTGATCTTAAGATTTATGTAGAAGAGAGAAATAAAGACAAGTGTGGCCATGCAATGGAGTCGCTCAAAAAGTCCATGCGTTGGGATGAAGATGTGTATGGTCTTGAGTATGACCTTGATATTTTTATGATTGTTGCCGTTGATGATTTTAATATGGGGGCAATGGAAAATAAAGGTCTTAATGTTTTTAATTCAAAATATGTTCTTTCGACTCCTGAAAGTGCTACAGATACAGACTATCTGGGTATTGAAGGTGTCATCGGGCATGAATATTTTCATAACTGGACAGGCAACAGGGTTACCTGTAGAGATTGGTTTCAGCTAAGTCTTAAAGAAGGTCTGACCGTTTTCCGGGATCAGGAGTTTTCTTCTGACATGAATTCCAGAGCTGTGCAAAGAATTGATGACGTTCGGTTGCTTAGAAATGTGCAGTTTAAAGAAGACGGTGGCCCAATGGCACATCCGGTTCGTCCCGACAGTTTTGTCGAGATTAACAATTTCTATACCTCTACTATATATAATAAGGGTGCTGAAGTTATTAGGATGATGCATACCTTGCTTGGCGCAGCTGCCTTTCGCCAAGGAATGGATCTTTATTTTAAAAGACATGATGGGCAGGCTGTCACCTGTGATGATTTTGTAGTTGCCATGGAAGATGCCTCGGGGGTCGATCTGCTACAGTTCAGGAATTGGTATAGTCAGGCGGGCACGCCTACCTTAACGGTGCAAACCGAGTGGCTTGAAGATCTTGCAGAATATAAAATTACTATAGAGCAGAGTTGTAAGCCGACGCCGGGCCAGGAGACAAAGTTACCATTCCATATACCCATCAAAATCGGCCTGTTGGCAGAGGATGGAGAAAATATTTCTCAACCGACACTCCTTGAATTAAAGCAAGAAAAGGAAGTGTTTACCTTTAAAAATATTACACGGCGACCTGTACTCTCTTTTCTTCGGGATTTTTCTGCTCCGGTTAGGGTAGAGCCTTTCCAGGATAAAGATGATCTTGCATTTCTCATGGCCAATGATGCAAATCTTTTTAATCGCTGGGACTGTGCCAATCAACTATCGACGAAGGTCATTCTTGCCGTAGTTGCCCAGTTGCAACAAGGTGAAGAACCTTGTGTTGAGGAGCGGTATCTCGACGCGGTTGAGAAGGCCTTTGCAGCTGAAATGCACGATAAGGATCTTGTCGCTCTTGCCTTACAGCTCCCAACAGAAACTACACTGGTTCAAGAGATGGATGTAATTTATCCCCAGTATCTGCATGATGCCAGGATGTTTGTAAAAACAAGTATAGCACGGCGATGTAAAGACGTATTGCTCAGGCTCTATCATGGGAATAGTTCAAGGCAGGCGTATAGTATAACACCTGAAGAGAAGGGGCAGCGTAGTCTTAAGAACCTCTGTCTCTCCTATCTCATGGCCCTTGAGCCTGTGGATGAAGAGGTCATTTCTCTGTGTGTGTCCCAGTTCAACAATGCCACTAATATGACGGATTCTATCGCAGCTGTTTCTCTTTTAGCCAGTGTCGATACAAAATTTCGCGCACAGGTGATAGATGATTTCTATGAAAAATGGAAGGATGATACGCTGGTGCTGGATAAATGGTTTGCCCTGCAGGCGTTGTCCGAGTTACCGGGGGTTATGGATGATGTGCGTGCTCTGATGGGACATTCTGCCTTTACGATTAAAAACCCAAATAAGGTAAGGGCCTTAGTGGGGGCTTTTTGTAGCGGTAACCATGTCCGGTTTCACAGTGAGAACGGTGAGGGATACAGATTCTTAAGCACTCAAATTATAGCTCTAAATAAGATAAACCCCCAGATAGCAGCTCGTCTGCTCTCTCCAATGATCGGCTGGAAGCGGTATGAACCAAAGTTGCGGGAACTCATGAACAGAGAGCTAAATCGAATTTTGGAGCAAAAGGATCTCTCCCAGGATGTGCATGAGGTCGTAAAAACAGCACTAGCGTAGGTTGGTATTGGTTACTTGTCCCACTCACCTGCTGGTCTTAGCGGTTTATTACCATGTTTCTGGGGGCTAGATTCTCTTGTGACAAAATAAGCACCTGTATTTCGGTGGATGCCCTTCTTGTAGAGGGGCATCCCCGGAAGGTCCATGGCAGTCAAGGCAGGTTGTTTCGGCCTCTTTTTTACTTTTTATAAGGTGAAAAGGGGCATGTATTTCATCTTGGGGGAGGAATGAGGTCGTTTCATCCGGGGCTTCGAGTAAAAAAATCAATAGGCCAACGCATACAAACGCAAAGATGATATTAAGTAGCCATGTTTTTTTTTTTTGTCTATGTGATTGCATGCAGTTGCTCATAAAATTGGGTTAATGTGCCATTTCAGCAGAACGAAAGTCAATTATATTTTTCTTTAATCCATAACAGATTAGTTCGGAAAGGCAAGTTGAAATTACGGGGTGGGTGCGGGCGATCTTGGCTATTACCCTGTGGGTGCGATGATTTTGCAGAAGATTTTTATAATCGTCTTTAGCATCCATTATATCGCAAATTTCAGAGCCGATAGTTTCCCCTGAGATTATTGCAGGATATATTCCTTCCCCCGTTAGAGCAGAGGCTAGTCCTGCCGCATCCCCTATGAGATAGATATTATTAAAGCGGTATCCCTTGTAGTCGTAATTGATCCTCTCGGCGGTAAGTGGGGATTCGGCAAGGTTGATCTTATTATTACGAGCCCATATATGTAGTGATTTTTTAAGAAACGTGGCGCTAACCGATTTTGCATCCGCGTAGGCACCGATCGAAGCTCTCTCGCTGTGGGGAAATATCCATGAATAGCCGCTGCCAAACAAACTACTGTTGAGATGCCACTGCATTGTCGGGAAGTGGCCCTCGACCATATAGTTTATACCAACGCCAAAATCGGTTACGGGAATATGCAGGTATTTTCGTACCGTGGATGAGGAGCCGTCGGCACCAACAAGAATGCCGTATTTAACTTGTTCGGATTGACCTGATTCGCGGTTGAGGATGGTGATGGTGTTGTCTGTAATCGATGTGACCTGGCAGTTTGAACGAACTATTGCTCCAACTTCAAGGGCGTTTTTTAACATTAACTGCCCTAGGGTCACACGGTTTACAGTGGCGATAATAGGGTTAACATCTGTAACAGAAAAACTCTGGTTTTTACTGTAAATATGCTGAGTTTTAAAGCGTCTCTCAGAGATGTCTTTAAGCTTGGAAATAAGACCGTTCCAGGTGATTCCGCCAGCACATATCTTTTGGCCTATTAATTTTTTGCGCTCAAGCACAAGGGTACTTGCCCCGGATCTTGCCGTGACTTCAGCGCATGAAAGACCTGCTGGACCGGCTCCTACAATAATGACATCATAAAACAACATTGGAAGTTTCTTTTGAAAATAGTAGTGGTTATAGAATAAAAAAACCTGCTCCCTGTAAATAAAAACAGGGGCAGGCGGTTACATTTATGCCTGGTGTTTCTAGCCTTCTGTCATTGCGGCGAACAGGTATTCTTTATTGAGACGTGCAATATTTCGTATTGATATACCCTTTGGACATACTGCCTCACACTCTTTCGCGTTAGTGCAGTTTCCAAATCCTTCCTTGTCCATTTGCTCAACCATGGCAAGAGCTCGTTGCTTCCTCTCGACCTGTCCCTGGGGAAGAAGGGCCAGTTGAGAGACCTTGGCACTGGTAAATAGCATTGCAGCCCCATTGGGACAGCTGGCAACACATGCGCCACAGCCAATACAGGCAGCGGCATCCATTGCTAGTTCTGACTGTTGTGATGGTATTGGGATAGAGTTACCATCTACAGTGCCTCCGGTGTTGACCGAGACATAGCCCCCGGACTGGATGATGCGATCTAGGGCGGATCTGTCTATGAGAAGATCCCTTTTAACGGGGTATGCGCGTGACCTGAATGGTTCTATCACAATTGTATCGCCATCTTTAAAGTGGCGCATATGTAACTGACATAGGGTGACCTCTTTCTCCGGTCCATGTGCTACACCATCAATAATGGCACCACACATACCACAAATCCCTTCACGACAATCATGGTCGAATGCAACAGGGTCTTGGCCTTCTTTTGTCAATTTTTCGTTAAGAACGTCAAGCATCTCTAGAAAAGACATGTCGGTATGTATAGCGTCAAGAGTATACGTCTCCAACTGCCCTAATGCGTCGCTATTTTGTTGTCGCCAAATTTTTAACGTTAAGTTAATGCTGCTCATGTTGTTTATACCTTAAGAGTTCAATTTAAAGTCTCTATGCTCAACTCATTACGGGGGTCAGCAACCTTACTTATAACTTCTTTGAGATGGGGTTACATTTTCGAAAGAGAGCGGCTCAATGTGAAGTTTTGGTTCTTCCTGCTGGCCAGCATATTCCCAGACAGAGACATGGGAGTAGTTCTCATCATCTCTTTTGGCTTCGTTGTCTTCAGTCTGGCTCTCTTCACGCAAGTGACAGCCACAAGATTCTCCACGGGTAAGGGCATCTCTAATCATGATTTCTGCAAATTCTAAGAAATCAGCAAGCCTTCCTGCTCTTTCAAGTGATTGATTAATCTCTTTGGTGTCACCTGGGATATAAACGTAATCCCAAAACTTTTGTTTTATGGCCGGGAGTTCTTTGAGGGCTTTTTCAAGATCTTCTTTATTCCTGGCCATTCCGCAGTTGTCCCACATGAGTTTACCTAACTCTTTGTGGATCTCGTCAACTGTGAATTTTCCAGCTGGGCCACCTGCACTGTTTTTGAGTAGTTTTGCTATACGATCTTCAACGACCCGCCTGGAATCGATGAAATCCTGCTCATGTTCACTTACCTTCTCAAGTTTGTTGGTACCAAGATAATGAGCAATTGAGGTCGCAATAACAAAATAGCCATCAGCAAGGCCCTGCATAAGTGCACTGGCGCCCAGTCGATTTGCACCATGATCAGAGAAGTTACACTCTCCAATGGCAAAGAGGCCAGGGATATTTGTCATTAAGTCATAATCCACCCAGAGACCGCCCATTGTGTAGTGAACAGCAGGGTAGATCATCATTGGCTCTTTCATTGGATTACTGTCTGTGATTTTTTCATACATTTGAAAGAGGTTGCCGTATTTTTTAAATATTGCGGCCTCACCATCCCGATTGATGGCCTCTGCAAAATCAAGATAGACAGCAAGTTGAGTATTTCCAACACCCTTACCTAGGTCACATTGCTCTTTAGCATTACGGGAAGCAACATCACGGGGAACAAGGTTACCAAAACTTGGGTATTTGTTTTCGAGATAGTAATCTCTTTCATCCTCAGGAATATCAGCAGGTAGTCTCTTGTCACCTTGTTTTTTAGGCACCCAGACCCGACCATCATTTCTAAGGCTTTCACTCATGAGTGTAAGTTTGGACTGGTAATCACCGTGTACAGGGATGCAAGTGGGGTGGATTTGTACAAAAGATGGGTTAGCAAAGCCGGCGCCCTTCTTGTGTGCTCTCCAGGCCGCAGTGACATTAGATGCCATGGCGTTGGTGGAGAGGAAGTAGACGTTGCCGTAACCGCCAGTTGCCAGGATAACAACATCGGCTACATGGCTTTCTATCTCACCAGTCATAATATTGCGGGTTGTAATACCACGGGCCCGTCCATCAACCACGACCACATCCATCATTTCCCGGCGGGTGAACATTTCTACACCACCGGCATGAATTTGTCTGGATAGTGCACCGTAGGCTCCGAGTAACAACTGTTGACCGGTTTGTCCTCTTGCGTAGAATGTTCTTGAAACCTGAGCCCCACCGAAGGATCGATTGGCGAGGGTTCCACCGTATTCACGGGCAAAGGGAACGCCCTGGGCGACACACTGGTCTATTATTTCTGTACTTACCTGGGCCAAGCGGTATACATTGGCCTCTCTTGATCTGAAATCACCACCTTTAATGGTGTCGTAAAAGAGACGAAAAACCGAATCACCATCGTTCTGGTAATTTTTAGCGGCATTGATTCCACCCTGGGCTGCGATTGAATGGGCCCTTCTTGGACTGTCTTGTATGCAAAAGCTCTTTACCTGGTAACCTTGTTCTGAAAGGGTTGCAGCAGCAGATGCTCCCGCAAGACCCGTTCCTACAACTATGGCAGAATATTTTCGACGATTTGCAGGGTTAACAAGTTTGTTAGAGAACCGATGGTTGTCCCATTTTTTTTCCAGAGGGCCGGCTGGTACGCGTGCATTTAGTTCCATATTTAAAAACCTTAGCTAGTTTCTATGTAATATTCTTTCTGTAGTTATCTTAAATTTCGACAAAAGCTTCGTGCTATTAATAGTTCGCGCCAAGACCTGTCATAAAATAAAGAGCAACTCCACCAAAAATTAACAGAAAAAACAGCGGAATTCCTAGGGTCAACCTGGAAATTAACGTATTGTATCGGGGGTGATTGATTCCAAACGTTTGCAACATACTCCAGAAGCCGTGGCTTAAATGGATGGTAAGTGCAATAAAGGCAATTACATAAAACAATGAGTAAAAAAAGTTACTGAGTAAATTTTTGACTGTTACAGAAATATCGACATGCTTTGGAGAGAAGGTAAAGCCAAATATATGTACAGAGAGGAAGAGCAGAACGACGAGCCCTGTGTAGGGCATGGTTTCCGATGCAAATGAATTTTTGACGACTCGTTTTGTGATGATATACCGGGAAGTGCTGACTTGACGATTTTCCCAGAAGAGGTAGAGACCTACAGCAACATGACAAAGAACTAGAACCAGAAGAGAAATACTGAAAATAAGGACTATCAGTGGATGGCTGTGAAGCTCATCGGCATAGCCTTGGAAAACATCGCTACTCATAAAAATAGTAGCATTGCCTGCAGCATGGGTCATTAAAAATAAAACTAACAGCAACCCTGAGGTCGCCATTATAAGTTTCTTGCCTATTGAAGAGCTGAGTAACCTGACAAACCACATAAGTACACCTCGGTGAAGAATTATGAGTTGATGTTATTTTGAAACCTGCGCTGATAATATAGATAATTATCAAAAAGAAAAGCAAAAAATTTGGTTTTTTACTAATACTGGTTTCTTTTGCCTTAATTCGCGAAAAATCAGGAGAAGTGTGCGGTATTTAACGTATTAATATTAAAGGAAATAATTTGGACATTAAAATCACATCAATAATCTTTGACCTTGACGGAACTCTTCTTGATACAATTGACGACCTTGCAGATAGCACGAATCAGGTCCTGCAAGGCTTTAATTTTCCTGTGCATTCTGTGCAAAGTTACAAGCTGTTTGTGGGTAATGGCTTAAGGACGTTAATTGAAAGAGCGGTACCTGTGGGGACAGCTGTAGAAACTGTTGATACCTGCTGCGTTGAATTTGAGAGAATATATGCTCAACAGTGGAAGAGTAAGTGTTCGCTATATACAGGAATTAATGATATGTTGGCTGCACTGCAGAAACGGGGCATACCTCTTGCGATTCTTTCAAACAAACCACACCAATTCACCCAACTTTTTGTGGAAGAGTTTTTCCCCCGTGGCTTGTTTCGATATGCCTTTGGTCAACGGCAAGGGTTCCCCAAAAAACCACATCCTGCTGGGGCTGTGGAAATAGCAAATCTATTACAAATGAATACAGAAAATATTCTGTTTGTAGGTGATTCAGATGTAGATATACAAACAGGAAAAAATGCCGGTATGAAAACTGCCGCTGTGAGTTGGGGGTTTCGCCCCGTTGAAGAATTGCTGGAAAATAATCCAGATATATTAATTAACCATCCATTAGATCTATTAGACAATGCCATATTTACCTATTGAAGCACTTGCGTATACTAAATATATAGCTCCTCCTCTTCTTGGTGCCTTTATAGGCTATCTCACCAATAGGGTTGCAATTAAAATGCTGTTCAGGCCTCTGCATCCATGGAGGATTGCAGGTATCCGTGTGCCAATGACACCTGGGGTTATTCCTGCAAAGAGGGCTGATCTTGCTGTAAATATGGGCGAGCTTGTCGGTGACCACCTTTTGACCAGTGACGAGATCGGCAAGGGGCTGCAACAGGAGGTTTTTCAGGACCATCTCTACACCCTTATTGATGGCAGGGTAAAGGGGCTTCTGGAAACGGATCTTGGTAATATCAGAGAGATAGTTCCGCAAAAGTTCAAAGCCTATCTTGAAATGGGCTCTAGAGCTGTTACCTATCAGCTCAAAGGTCAACTGCGATCATTCATTGATTCAGAGCGGTTCGAAAAGATTATTGGTGAAGCGGTAAGCGATCGGCTTGAGATTTTTCTTGATAAAGAAATAGGTCTTATTCTACCAGTTGATAAGAGAGACATTGCCTACAATTTCATTGAAGAGAACATTGCAAGAATGTTTGACAGTGGTCCAATGGAGCAGTGGGTGGAGGATTTCGTCCATGAAAAGGTTTATGCCGTATTGCAACAGGAAAAATCTCTGGCCCAGGTTATGCCGCCATCTGTACAGGTTTTGCTGCTTGACACTATTGAGAAGCAAATCCCTACATTTCTGCAGAAGCTTGGTTCAATTGTAAGTGAACCATCTGTTCGGGATAAGGTCGTTGCTGGTGCCTGCGCCGGTGTCGAGAAGTTTATCGAATCCCTCGGGTCGATGGCGGATATGGTGCGCGGTTTTATGCGTATGGAAACCGTTGAAGAAAAGATAAGAGAATATCTTGAAGAAAAAAATGACGATATCGTTGCCTGGTTGCAGTCCGAGGAAGTGCAGGAGAGAGTTGTTGTTATTTTGCGTGAGAGAAGTCAAGACTTTATCAATAAACCGATCGTTGAGTGGGTAAAAGCAGAAGATGAAGATGTTGTCCATGAATTTTGCGGTCAAATGACGGAGCAGATATTGCTGCTTATACGCGGCAAAGAGGTCTCATCTGTCCTGTCTTCAATGATTAAAGCCAATGTTGAAAACCATATTGAGTCAGGTGGGCTTCAAACAGGTGTTGTCTTAGATAAGTTGGTTGGTGGTGAAAGTGCCGCCCATGCTCAAAAATGGCTTATCAATGAAATTCGGGTACTGTTACAATCTGAAAACACCAAGTTTACCATAGATGCGATGTTCGATTCATTGGCTGGAGGCTTACTCAATAAGCGACTTGGAAGGCTAGGTAACTATATACCTGCTGGGGTAAGAGAGGGTGTGTCGAAGTCCTTTCAAAAAGCGGCTTCCGGGGTGCTCGCTTCTGAAGTACCGGGTCTTGTGCAATCACTTAATATAAAAAAGATAGTTATTGAAAGAGTTAATTCGCTTGATTTATTAAGGCTGGAGCGGCTTTTACTGTCAATAATGGAAGAACAGTTTAAGTATATTAATCTGTTTGGTGCATTGCTAGGCTTTGGGATAGGTTGTTTGAATGTCATCTTTTTGTATGGCGGCTGATGGGACGACACCTTTTAGCTTCGTTCGGCTGAAACAACGGGTTTACAGCTGTGTCTGTGTGGCCTCCAGCGGTGAACCTGTATTTCTAGCCACCCATGCTTGAAAAGCTCGTATACTGTAGTTATGGACTTAAAATTATCACTTGATACAAGCGTAGAGAGACCGTGGAGCCATTTACTCAGGTTGCTTTTTCGTTTATCGAGGTGAATCCCTGAAGAGAGAGAATCCTATGAACCTTAATGACCCCTTTGGTCGACTGGAAAGTCGGCATCAGCTCGGTTACGAATCGATGCGTAAGTCAATGCGTACCAATGGTATAGATACATCGGAAGCGGCCTTGGAGGTGTTTGGGAAGTCGAAAAAGCGTGGCCTGAAGTACATACTCATAGGAATGGCAATCCTTCTGCTGGTGACCCTGATACTTCCAAGTGCGCTACCCATCACTTTGAGTCTTGGGGTTGTACTTGTGGTTGTTACCTTTTCATCAATTAACAATGGTAAGCGTTATATTAGACGCTATATTGAAGAGGATCTCAACCTAAGGGAAAATAGCGATAGTTAGCGGCTGTATGTGTTGGAAAGGTTGGGGGTTCCCCCAACTCTTCGTTTGTTTTTTTCTGTGTGAATAATTATTGTAATATCGACTAGATAGTCGGTGTGCTCTAGGGGCTTTGTTTGTTGTTCTGCAGTCATGTCTTGTTGAGAAAGACATCTCTTTGCGGGAAAGTCCCTGGTCTGTATTTCTTCGGAATGTTGTTTGTGGGGAAGGGGTTAAGAACAGTACATCACTTAGCTCCACTCGTTTGTTTTAAGAGGAAACGGGCCCTCTTGTCGCAGGTTATTGTATTGCCCTCTCTGTTGGCCTGTTTGTTGCTATGTAAACTGTAACTAAACAGGGGGGGAAAGTGATGGATGCTCAGCTCAATATTATAGATACAACTCTTAGAGAAGGTGAACAAAGTCCCGGTGTTTTGTTCTCGATGGACGATAAAAAAAAGATACTGAGTGGTCTGGTGGATATTGGTATCACCGAAGCGGAGGTGGGTATTTCATCCTATCTTCATCCGGATGCAGCGCTTCTTATTAACCATTGCAGGGGCAAGCATCCACGGCTAAAACTGTCGCTATGGTGTCGATGTAAAAAAGAAGATATATGCTACGCAGCCAAGCAAAAGCCAGACATTCTTTCACTCTCCATCCCGCTCTCTGATATCCATTTAGCTGATAGACTTGGTAAGGATCGAAACTGGGCGAGAGCAGTCATGGTCAAAAGTATTCGATATGCCAGGAAGTGTGGCATGGCGGTTTCTGTAGGCTTTGAGGATGCGACACGCTGTGACCCTGGTTTTTTAGTCAATATGGCAATGATTGCCGAGAGGTCAGGAGCCATGCGCATACGCATTGCTGATACCGTTGGTATCGCGTCTCCCGGTCATTTTACCCGCCTTGTTGCTAGCCTTAAAACAGAGCTGAGCCGGTGCACCATAGGGGTACACACCCATAACGACTTTGGCATGGCCACCGCCAATAGTATTGCCGCTCTTGAAGCAGGTGCCAGCTCGGTCGATGTTGTCGTACTCGGCCTTGGGGAGCGAACAGGATGTGCAAGACTTGAAGAGGTGGTGGGCTATCTTTCCCTTATTAAGGGGCATCATTTGTTACATCCTCAATTTCTTAAGCCGCTGGCTACCTCTGTTGCAAAATTAACTTCAAAACCTATCAGTGGAACTCGACCGGTAATAGGTGAGGCTATTTTTAGCTGTGAAACAGGCCTGCATCTTCAGGGCTTACATAATAATCCCAAGTGCTACGAACCTTTTAGTCCGGAGAGGGTGCAGGCGAGGCGAAAGTTGCTATACGGTAGTAAGAGCGGTAAAAATGCCCTGCACTTTAGATTGAATCAATTACAACCCAACTGCTGTCGTACTCTTAGCTCTGCTACTGTGCAGCGACTTCGTAGGGCAGCCGCTAGTAATGGCGGCCAACTCAGTGATGCAGAGCTGCTACACCTTATTGCTGTTTCCTCTACAGAGTAGAGGCTATAGTTTTAGTATTCCTCTGGGGCAGGGGACTGCTTTTAGCACTCCTACCCACCCCTTTATGAGCTACCTAAACGAGGCATAGCGATCAAGGCCATACTTTTTTATCCTGTAACCGATCTGTCGCTCGGTTAATCCCAGTTCTCTTGCTGCCCTGACCTGCACCCAGCCGTTGCGACGCAGTGCCGCTTCAACCTCGTCTTTTTCCATATCTTTTAGGGATTTGCCGCGGAATTGAGAGCGGCTGCTACGGCTCTGGGCGGCAGGTTGGTCTTGCTGGTCTCTCTGGTATGTTGTCGCTTGTTTTTGATCAAACAGACTTGGGGGCAGATCTTCTAAGCTGAGTTGATCGTCTCCTGCCAATATCACCATCCGTTCCACCAGGTTTTGCATCTCTCGAACGTTTCCAGGCCACGCGTAGTCTGTCAAGAAATCGAGCAGGCCGGAGGTGACCTTCATTTTCTTATTGTTACGCTCATTGCTTTTAGTTAAAAAATGTTTGAATAACAGTGGGATGTCATCTTTTCGGTGTCGTAGGGGGGGCAAGGTTATAGGCACGACGTTGAGGCGATAGAAAAGGTCTGCCCGGAACTTACCCTCAGAAACAGCCTCTTGCAAACTAACATTGGTTGCAGCAATAATCCGTAGGTCAACGGTAAGTGTTTTGCAGCCACCTATTCGCTCAAACTGTTTTTCCTGGAGAACTCGTAACATCTTTGCTTGCAGGGAAAGTGGCAGTTCTCCTATTTCATCGAGAAAAATTGTTCCACCGTCAGCGAGCTCAAACTTTCCTGGCCGCGAGGCATGCGCATCGGTAAACGCTCCTTTTTCATGGCCGAATAATTCACTTTCTAAAAGCGCCTCAGGGAGAGCCGCACAGTTAATTTTGATAAAAGGCTTATCTTTACGGCCCCCCCCTTCGTGGATGGCTTTGGCCACCAGTTCCTTTCCGGTCCCGGATTCACCAAGTAATAATGTTGTTACTTTACTGGTGGATATCTTGTCAATGATGCTGAACATTTCCTGCATAGGCTTTGACTGGCCAATAATGTAATGGCCTCCATGTAGTTGATGGAGCTTGGCCTTTAATGATGCATTTTCAGCTATCAATCGTGTCTCTTTCTTCTCGATTTCCCTGTGTAGTGTAATGAATTGTGCGACAAGGGTCGCCAGAATAGTGAGAAAACGAATGTCTTCTTCAAAGGAGACTTCATCACCAAAGAGGCGGTCGACTGTCAGTACTCCTTCTGGATTTCCATGGACCATCACAGGGACACCAAGAAAAGAAATTGTGTCCTTTTTCACCTTTGACCGGGCTCCGGTTCTGTTAAGAAATAAAGGCTCACTATTTATATCCGGGACCACAAAGGGAGAGTGGGTTTGGAATATTTGCCCACAGACACCTTCTTCTGGCCTATATACACCGCGGGTTATCTCACTATTAGACAAGCCACATGAGGCCTTGATCATCAGTTTTTTGGTGGTCTTTTCGTAGAGTAGCAGTGTTGCACGTTCCATCTGCAGAGTGTCATTTAAGACGCCGAGTATGCAAGATAATGTTGTTCCAAGATCTATCGCGGTGCCTATGAGCTCGGTAATTCTATACAGGGCCAAAAGTTCAATACCCTGGGTCTGCTGGCCAAGTGAGGCGGGATGGTTGAGGGTGTTCACTTGATGTACTCCTTTTTGCGACAATTGCTTTCCGCCCAATCTCTTCAACGAAGGATTGTGTCGTACTGGCTGCGGAAGGAGAGAGGTTATTGCCAATTGGATGTGTTGGGAGAAAACTACGCAAAAGATATGCCACCTATGTATCTGCCAGATATTAAAAGATTATTTCAAATTGTTTGTTGGTTTTGTTCTTTTCTAGAGATGCAACGGAGGTTTTTTATCGACAGATTTGTAGTGCATAATTGCGAAATATTGCAAATATGAAATAAAATATAGTCGCATTGGCTTAGCGTTGGAGATGGAATTAAAAGTACAAAAATGTATCTTTATGACGAGTTTGATCCTGAGTGTAGGATGTTTTTATACTTCTAAAAGAAAGCAATTAATCTACCTATGACAATGTTATTGCATGACTAATCGCTATAAAGTTCTGCTGGTATAGCTTTTGCTATAGTAGCTGTAACTCCGATGAAATTGCTGCTTTTGTAGCGAGGCATTGGAGAGGCACCTAAATAGTTACATCCATCCAAGGTATGTAAAAGGAGAATATCATGCGAAAAGTAGCAATCTATGGCAAGGGCGGAATTGGTAAATCTACAACGACCCAGAACACGGTAGCCGGTCTTGCTGAAATGGGTCGTAAAGTGATGGTTGTTGGTTGTGATCCAAAGGCGGATTCTACGAGACTTCTGTTAGGCGGTCTGGCCCAAAAAACGGTCTTAGATGCCCTTAGAGAAGAGGGGGAGGATGTAGAACTCGATGATATCAGAAAAGCTGCCTACGGCGGGACATGGGCGGTAGAATCGGGTGGACCAGAGCCGGGAGTGGGCTGTGCCGGTCGTGGTATCATCACCTCGATCAATATGCTGGAGTCCCTTGGTGCCTATGAGGAATGTGAAGGTCTGGACTACGCTTTTTACGACGTGCTCGGTGATGTTGTTTGCGGTGGATTTGCCATGCCCATTCGTGATGGAAAGGCGGAAGAAATCTATATTGTATGCTCCGGTGAGATGATGGCAATGTATGCGGCAAACAACATCTGTAAGGGGGTTATGAAATTTGCACAATCCGGTAGCGTTAGGCTGGCAGGTCTTATCTGTAACTCGAGAAATGTGGACAACGAAGAACAAATGATCGAGGAATTTGCTAAAAAGCTGGGCACCCATATGATCTATTTTATTCCCAGGCACAATGATGTTCAGCGTGCAGAGATTAACAGAAAAACTGTGATTGAGTGGGATCCTACTGTCTCCCAGGCCGATGAATACCGGGGCTTGGCTAGGGCGATTGACAGTAATAAAAATTTAGTTATTCCAACCCCCCTTGAAATAGACGAGTTGGAGCAACTTTTGCTCGACTTTGGCCTGCTGCAACAGGCCTAAAAAAGTGTGACTGTTCTGCTGAGCTTGCAAGATTTGGTTCAAGCAGTGCAGGTAATTGTATATCCGTGCTGCCAGTATAGCGGTTGGTTTGGGGCTCTAACGGATACAACTGCTACCTGGGTAGAGCTCAATGGATACTGCTAGCGCACGGCTCGATTATTAGAGAAAATAACGATAGAGGTGACAGAAAATGATGATCATGATCAGGGCCATTGTCCGACCAGAAAAAGCAGATAATGTTCTCGCTTCACTTATGGATGAAGGGTTTCCTGCAGTTACAAAATATTCAGTTACAGGGCGTGGCAAGCAGCGGGGGATTAAAATTGGTGAGGTGACCTATGACGAAATTCCCAAAACAATGTTGGTCAGTGTTGTTAGAAAGTCGGATAAAGACTTTGTCATAAACACTATTATTGCTGCGGCTCGTTCTGGTGTTAAGGGCGCCTTTGGTGACGGTAAGATTTTTGTCACCGAGGTGGAGGAAGTCTACACCATCAGTTCAGGTGTAAAAGAAGGTGTAGAGGTTGCGGCATGAAAGAGGTGATAGCGGTTGTTCGCATGAATATGATGAACCAAAACAAGGCGGCTCTTTTAGAGGCGGGAATCGATTCTTTTTTTGCCCATGAGGCACAGGGACGCGGGCTTGGATTTATCAATCGAAAACTCGTTGACGGTGTCGAAGAAGGATATGAAGAGGCCGCCGCCCTACTTGGTGAAAAAGGAAAGCTCTACCCTAAACGAATGATAACAATTGTTGTTGAAGATACCGCCGTTACGCATGTTGTCGAGACGCTTATTGCAACAAATAAAACAGGAAAGCCTGGTGACGGCAAAATCTTTATCATGCCTGTTAGCGATGGAGTCAGGATTCGTACCGGTGAAGCCGGCGAGAAATCAATTGCTTAACTGGAAAGAGGAGAAAGGTACAATGACAAAAGCACAGAAACTGGTGCAGTGGGATCCTCATAATATTAAGGCAAAAATGTTGGAGAAGTATCCGCCAAAAGTTGCCAGAAAACGCGCCAAGCAGATAATGATAAATGAGGCACAGGAAAACTCAACTCCGGAAATTGTCGCAAATGTAAGGACTATCCCCGGAATCATCACCATGCGTGGTTGCACGTACGCCGGTTGTAAGGGCGTTATTATGGGCCCGGCATGTGATATTGTTAACTTGGTCCATGGGCCGATAGGTTGTAGCTTTTATGCCTGGCTTACCAGAAGAAATCAGACCGATGGCATCAACGACACTCATTCTAATTTTTTGCCATATTGTATGTCCACTGATATGCAGGATACCGACATCATCTTCGGTGGTGAAAAGAAACTTGAAACAGCAATCCAGGAGGCTTATGACCTGTTTAAGCCCAAGGCCATTGCAATTTTTGCAACCTGTCCGGTGGGTTTGATCGGTGATGATATTCACGCAGTTGCCAAGAAAATGTGTGCTAAATTTGGTGACTGTAATGTTTTTGCCTTTAGTTGTGAAGGCTACAAAGGTGTTTCCCAGTCCTCGGGGCACCATATTGCAAATAACCAGGTTTTTACCCATATCGTGGGCAACTCACCGACAGAGAAGAAGGGTAAGTACAAGATTAACCTCCTTGGTGAGTACAATATCGGTGGAGACGGTTTTGAGATCGATAGAATATTTGTGAAGTGTGGCATTAGCAATATTTCGACTTTTTCAGGCAATTCTACCTATGACAAGTTTGCCTCGGCGAATCAGGCGGATCTTAGTTGTGTTATGTGCCATCGCTCTATCAACTATGTGGCGGACATGCTGGAGACTAAATACGGTATTCCCTGGATAAAAGTGAATTTTATAGGTGCTGAGGCAACGGCAAAGTCACTGAGAAAGATTGCAAAATATTTTGCTGAAAAAGAGCTAATCGACCGGGTTGAGGAGGTTATTGCCGAAGAGATGCCCGCCGTTAAAGCTGCAATCAAAGATGTGCTGCCGAGAACCAAAGATAAGACTGCAATGCTTTTTGTGGGTGGGTCTCGTGCCCACCATTACCAGGAGCTTTTTAGGGAACTTGGAATGAAGACCCTTTCGGCAGGATACGAATTTGCTCACCGTGATGATTACGAAGGACGACATGTGCTCCCAGGGTTGAAAGTTGATGCCGACAGCAGAAATATAGAAGAGATCAAGGTCTCAGCTGATCCGGAACTCTATAATCCGCGGAAAACAGCAGAAGAAGTGGCAGCTCTTGAGAAACAGGGCGTTGACTTCAAAGAGTACGGAGGTCTCAATCCGATAATGGACGAAGGAACTCTGGTGGTTGATGATCTTAATCAGTTTGAAGCAGAAAAGTTAGTTGAGCTGATGAAACCGGATCTCTTTTGCGCGGGCATTAAGGAAAAATATTCCATACAAAAACTTGGCATTCCTATGAAACAGCTGCATAGCTACGACGCAGGCGGGCCGTATGCGGGATTTCGAGGTGCGGTTAATTTCTATCAAGAGATAGACCGGTTGGTGAACAGCAGGATCTGGAGTTACATGCAGGCGCCATGGCAAAAAAATCCTGAACTCTCCGCGACCTATGCATGGGAATAATCGGTAAGTTATAAGACAAACCGAGCCACTGAGACAATAACGTTACTCCGGATGTCGGGGTAGGCGTAAGAAAGGTAAGATAATGTTACTGAGACATACACCAAAAAAGATTACAGAGCGCAAAGCCTTGATGATTAACCCGGCCAAAACATGTCAGCCCATTGGCGCTATGTATGCGGCCTTGGGGATAAAGGGATGTTTACCCCATAGTCATGGAGCCCAAGGGTGCTGTGCATATCACAGATCTACCCTGACCAGGCACTATAAGGAACCGATTTCCGCCTCGTCTAGCTCATTTACCGAGGGGGCATCCGTTTTTGGCGGCCAGGCAAATCTGTTGCAAGCCATCAATAATATTTTTAGCGTCTATGAGCCTGATGTTATTGCTGTGCATACCACCTGTCTTTCGGAAACCATCGGAGATGACTTGCCCCAGATTTTTAACAAGGCAATAAAAGATCAAATAGTCCCTGAAGGAAAAACGGTTTTTGGCGCTTCGACTCCGAGCTATATCGGTTCCCATGTAACTGGTTTTTCCAATATGGTAAAGGCAATGGCGGCCCTTGCCCAACCTTCGGATAACAAGAATGGCACAATTAACATCATACCCGGATGGGTTGAACCGTCGGATATGGAAGAGTTGAAAAGATTAGCAGCCCTCATTGGCGCAAAAATTATGATGTTTCCAGATACCTCTGGAGTGCTCGATGCGCCTCTTACCGGTACATATTCAATGTTCCCGGGGGGTGGCACCCCCATCGATAAGATTAAAGATGCGGGAAGTGCTAGCGGAACTCTGGCCCTTGGAGAATGGTGTTCAGCAGATGCCGCTAGGCTCCTTGACACGAAATGTAAAGTTCCGTGTTCGATACTTGACATGCCCTTTGGCCTCCAGGCTACAGATCGATTCATCGACGCGCTGAGGACGATTGCGGGCAGCTCCGTCCCCGATGAAATTTCCATAGAAAGAGGCAAGCTGGTCGATATGATGTCTGATATGCATCAATATTTTTACGGGAAGAAAGTTGCAATCGCAGGCGATCCTGACCAGCTGATTGCCATGACTGAATTCTTAGTATCCATCGATATGTGTCCAGTTCATATCGTAACAGGGACACCGGGGAAGAAGTTTGAAAAACGAATTAGAGAACTCACAGGAGAGATGGATTGTGAGGTCAATGTTAAGGCGAAGGGTGACCTATTTCTTCTCCATCAGTGGATAAAAAATGAACCGGTTGATCTACTCATAGGTAACACCTACTGCAAGTACATTGCCCGGGATGAGGATCTGCCATTTGTACGCTGGGGCTTTCCTATTCTAGACCGACAGGGGCACCAGCACTTTCCTACCGTTGGTTATACGGGGGGACTACGATTGCTTGAAAAAATCCTCAGTGTACTCCTTGATCGCAAGGATAGGGATGATCCTGAAGAGGTGTTTGAGCTGGTTCTGTAGCAAATAGGGGTGGCGGTTACTTCCTGTATTCGCCGCCCTACTTTTAACAAGGTGAATGGACTATGGGTGTTATTTCTTTTGCAGAAAATAAACAAACGGCCTCCAAGTCAACACAAGCATATGCCGCGGTAGCCCTCAATCTACCGGTTGCACCTCTGGTTGTCGCCCGGACTAGATTCTCTCCTCCGCCACCTCAGCACCGCGACTGCATGATGGTGCCGGAGGCAATGGAACTTTTGCATAGGACCATTAAAGATCAAAACCGCAATGTTTCCGTGGTGGCGGTATCCGGCCCGGGCGACCCTTTAGTGACACCGGATATTACCCTGTATATTATCCGCTTGATTAGACAGCACTACCCAGGGTTAAAGATTGGACTTAAAACCCGTGGTATTGGAAGCCAAAAGCTTGCAGCTAAACTTGCAGATGCCGGCTTGGATTTTGTTGAAATGCAGGTAGATGCGGTTACTACAGAAATCCTAGAAAAATTGTACGCCTGGATCAGACCAGGTCAAAGGACTATCCGCATTAAGGAAGGGGCAGAGTTGCTGCTAAGGGAACAACGATCTGGGCTTCCAGCTCTCAAGTTCCACGAACTGTCTGTGTCCATTTCTACCACTCTCTATCCAGGATACAACCTAGACCATGTTGCAAAGATAAGTGCAGAGATGATGGAGCTCGGTGCTGATAGCATCTCACTTATCCGCTGCCGTAGCGAACCAGGGGTAGAGGTTGAACTTGAAACTCTAACCAATGAAACTATTGCCGCACTGCGTATGGCCGCAGAACCGTTTCTACGGGTTATTGACCCACGGATAGTTGAGGCGTCGAGGGCGTTGGGGCGTGATCCAAGCGTTGCTCTTATGGAAAATATGCCAAAGGCTAGTGGGGGGAAGGTAAACGTGGCAGTGGTGAGCTCCAATGGCATAGAAGTCGATCTTCATCTCGGCCAAGCGACTCAGTTTTTAATATATGGGCCCCGCGACGATGGTCTCACCTGTTTACTTGAAGCGCGGGATGCACCCCTAGTAGACCCGGGTAAAAACAGGTGGGAAGGGATTGCTGATCTGCTTGCAGATTGTTTTGTACTTTTGGTCGCCAGTGCAGGAGAGAAACCCCGGAGCGTTCTCGCCAGTAAAGGACTGAAGATAGTGATAACTGAAGAAAATATCGAAGGCACCGTCGATTGTCTGTACGCCGGCCACAAAAAATGTAAAAAATAGATCCAGAGTTATTCCAAGTTTTTAGATGACCATAAGGAGATTTAACAATGGCACTACCAGAACGGCAGATACTTCTCTGTCAGAGCTTTAGATCAAACGGTGTCCCTAAGGGAATATGTCACAAGAAAACAGATGGTTTTGCTCAATACATTGAAGAAGAAATTCTTGATCGGGGTCTGGATATACAAATCACTACGACGGGATGTCTCAAACAGTGTGAAGTTGGTCCTATCTTGGTTGTTCAGCCTGATAATCTATGGTTCAAAGGGGTCATCAGTGAGGCGGTCATCGATTTAATTCTTGATGGTATAGAGGACGGCGAACCTGCCCGAGACTATCTGATAAAGGCGTAGTCTGATGGTGCGCTCTGCAACAATTGCCGACGTGTTTACTTTACTTCTATTGCTCAGGCAACTCTTCACTCTTGAGGAAGATTTTCACTTTTGTGCTACTCGACAGCTCAAGGGCCTTGAACTGCTGCTCCAGCAAGCAAATGGCGAGGTTTTGGTCGCAGAAATAGATGGGAAACTAGTAGGAATGGTATCCGGGCAGTTGCTTGTCTCCACGGCAGAGGGAGAAATGGCTTTGCAGATTGAAGACCTTGTTGTTGCCAAACCACACCAAGGTAAAGGTATTGGACCAGAACTATTACAAAAAATTGGAGATTGGGGCCGGGGTTGTGGGGCGAATCGAATGCAGCTTCTTGCCGATTCGGCCAACAGCCAGGCAGTAGAATTTTATCACAGACAACAATGGAAAAAGACCCAGCTTGTTTGTCTGCGTAAGTATCACAAAAGCTAGCTCATATTTTACGAGGGAGCATTATGAATATTGTACAGATAGACAACTGGCAGGATTATCTCCGGGAAGGGGAGCAGTTTCTTAAGACAGCAGACGGTGCTTTTCGAAAAAAAGCGAAAGCCTTCTCACCCGACACCCTATACAACATTACCTGCATGGCGATCGAGAAATTGATCATGGCCTTTTTGATGAAAAATGGTGATCTGGCAGAAAACCACACCATGAGAGATCTGTTATTTGCCTTAGAGAAACACTTGGGGCATGTACCGGGGCTTGCCGATAAACTCATGTATCTTGATACATTTCAGGAGATATGTGATATCGACAAATATAATATCGTCATTCCAACAGAACAAGACGTCATTCGATTTCTTAGTATTGGTAAAGATATTAAAGAACTTCTCCACCCTGATTCATCCGAGTGTGTAGCCCAAAGTACCCATTAATGTAGAGGAGAAAAACATGGCGGCAGCAGTTCCGTACCGACCGTTAGGCCTTATAAAAGAACTTCTTGAAAGCCATGGGCTCTTCGTAACACATTGTTATGAAGACCTTGTGTTTATAGAAGGCAACGCCTTTCTCTTGCAAATGGGAGAAAAAGGCGACGATGTAAGTTTGGTATTTAATACGGGGTGTTGCGGTGATAAAAGAGAGGAGATTGAACAGCTCCTCATCCCAACAGGCCTTAACCTTGGTATGAAAATCGGAGCAAAAGGCAGCTACTCTTTAACTCAAAATGAGGAGGACAGCACCATTAGTATAGCGTTTTTACAAGAGACGTTGCCTCCATGAGTTTTAACAGACTCAGAGGTGTTGCTGGTTTTCTTCAGCGTCAATAGAAGTGGTCGAACAGGCGGTGCGATATTGTTTTCGTATCGCCTTTTTTTGTACTATCCCGCCTAGCGGATAGATGTCCCATGTGGTGCCTTCCTACAAAAAATGTAGCCATTCTTCAATAGTGTAGTTCTTTGCACGAATCACCCCCCGCAAGGGTAGGCTTGCAGCCGTTATAATTGATTATGGAAGTCATATGTGCTGTGAAAACGAGTACATATGCTCGTGGCTCGTTATTTGCTTAAGCAAGGTGTAAGTACCTTCAACATTTGCCTTAAGGAAGACAATCTATGATTACTTCAGCATTTCTTAAAGATAGAGCAAAGCAAATTCACCGAAAGGGGAGTGTTCCTTTTGAGCTGGACTGTAACAAAGATAGCCTCGCTGGTGCCGTTAGTCAGAGAGCCTGCGTATTCTGTGGTTCCCGGGTTGTTCTCTATCCCATTGCCGATGCACTCCATCTGGTGCACGGTCCGATTGGCTGCGCCGTTTATACCTGGGATATACGAGGGGCTCTTTCATCGGGCCCTGAGTTACATCGATTGTCATTTTCCACAGATCTCCAGGAAATAGACGTCATTTTTGGAGGAGAGAAAAAGTTGGCAAAGGCGCTTGATGAACTTATCGACCTGCACAAGCCTAAGGCAGCTTTTGTGTATTCCACTTGCATTGTCGGTCTGATTGGGGACGATCTTGAGGCGGTCTGCTTGGAAGCAACAAAAGAAAAAGGAATTCCCGTTCTGCCGGTAGAGTCCGAGGGGTTTAAGGGCAATAAAAGAGCCGGTTATGCAGCCGCATGCTCCGCCATGGCAAGACTTGTTGGAACTGGGGATATAGGCAATATCTCAAAGTATTCTATAAATATTTTAGGTGACTTTAACCTAGCTGGGGAAATTTGGCTTATCAGGGAATATTTTGCACGGGCTGGTATTGAAACTGTAGCCAATATAACCGGCGATGGCAGGATAGCAGATATTCAACGCTGTCATGGTGCGGCCCTCAATGTTGTGCAATGTTCAGGTGCCACTATGGATTTTGCAAATATATTGGAGGAAAATTACGGCATTCCCTCAATCAGGGTTTCATACTTTGGCATTGAGGATATGGCAGAGGCGCTTTATGCCGTTGCCAGCCATTTTGCAGACCCAGAGTTAATGGATCGAGCACGCAGCGTTGTAAAAAACGAAGTCGAAAAAATCTTACCGGAACTGAGTAAATACAAAAAGGCACTCTCGGGTAAAAAGGCGGCTATCTATGTTGGTGGTGCTTTCAAGGCTTTTTCCCTCGTTAAGGCCTTACGGCTGCTTGGTATGGATGTGGTCATGGTCGGTTCCCAGACTGGGACCAAAGAGGATTACATTGAACTCGAAGAAATTACCGATGATGGCACAATTATCGTAGATGATTCCAACCCGCTTGAACTTGCATCATTTATCAAAGAAAAAGACGTTGATCTCTTTGTCGGCGGGGTAAAAGAGCGACCCATTGCCTATAAACTCGGCGTTGCATTTTGTGACCACAACCATGAGCGCAAGGAGATGCTCGCCGGTTTCCAGGGCATGTTGAATTTTGCTCGTGAGGTGTACTCGTCGGTGATGAGCCCGGTGTGGCAGTTTGTTCCACGTAGATCAGAGGAGGGATAAGCATGAAGGGAATACCAAGCTATACAGCAACCACCAATGCCTGCAAGCTCTGCAAGCCGTTGGGGGCATCCCTTGCGTTCAGGGGAATTGAAGGATGTGTACCATTTCTGCACGGTTCTCAAGGGTGTGCAACCTATATGCGACGATATATCATTAGTCATTTCAACGAGCCTATTGATATTGCCTCGTCATCGCTCGGTGAAAAAAATGCGATCTACGGTGGTGGGCCAAACCTGAAATTAGGTCTTAATAATGTCACGGAAAAATACCACCCCCAAGTAATAGGAGTCGCTACAACCTGCCTGACTGAAACAATAGGTGATGATCTGCACAGGCTTCTCGCCGAGTATAAAAAAGAATTCGGCACGGAATCATCCCCCCTTATCGTAAGCGTTTCAACTCCCAGCTATTCTGGCACACATATGGAGGGCTTTACTGCAGCGGTTAAAGAAATCGTCGATCAACTAACAACAGAGTCGGCGCCAAATGGGACGATCAACCTCTTTAGTGGCTTTATCTCTCCTGCTGATATTCGTTATCTTAAAAATGTCTGCAGTGACTTTGGTATAGAGGTAACGCTTATTCCTGACTATTCCGACACCCTCGATGGGCCAGCCCTCAATGACTACCCCGTCATCCCCAAGGGTGGGACTCCCCTAGCAGCGATAAGGAATATGGGCGGGGCCAGGTGCTCAGTAGAGTTTGGTTGGACTCTGCCTGGCCAGACCGGTGGCAAGGTGCTTGAATCTAAATTCAAAACACCACTGCATCAGCTTGGTTTACCCATTGGTATACGGGCAAGTGACAGATTTTTTGATTTGCTCAAAGAGCTTACAGGTACAGCAATTCCAGAAAAATATGTTGCTTCACGGGGACGGCTGATCGATAGCATGGTCGATGCTCACAAGTACGTATTTAACAAACGTGCTGTTGTCTATGGAGAGGAAGATCTGGTTGTTGGACTCACCTCTTTTCTGGTCGAGATAGGCGTACAACCGGTACTTTGTGCTACGGGTGGCAAGAGTGGTAAATTTGAAAACGGGATAAAAGCCGTCCTAGACGGCATGGCATGTGAGATGCCGGTGGTAAAGGAAGATGTCGACTTCTATGACATAGAAATAATGGCCAAAGAACTCGATGTCGATATCGTTATTGGCCATTCAAAAGGCTATGCCTTTGCCAGAAAAGAGGCGTTGCCACTTATAAGAGTGGGTTTTCCTATCCACGACCGTGTGGGGGGGCAGCGCATTTTACACCTTGGTTACGAAGGCGCTCAATATTTATTCGATCTTATCACCAATACAATCATAGATAAAAAACAGAGTGACTCGACAGTAGGCTACAGCTACATGTAGAACTGGCCAGCCATTAAAAGGATATATTATGGAAACATCAAAAAGGTATGATTTTCGAAAACACCCCTGTTTTAATCCAGAGGCCAAAGGGAAGTATGGCCGGGTCCACTTGCCGGTTGCCCCAAAGTGCAATATCCAATGTAATTTCTGCGATCGAAAATATGATTGTGTCAATGAATCGCGGCCGGGAGTTACCTCTACTTTACTTTCGCCGGAACAGGCCGGAGTATATATGGATAGAGTGCTCGAAAAGGAACCTCGCATAACTGTTGCCGGAATTGCAGGACCAGGCGACCCATTTGCCAATGGCCGTGAAACAATAGCTACGATGCGGATAATTCGAAGGAATCATCCGAAAACACTTCTGTGTGTATCATCAAACGGAATGGGTATCTCCCCGTATATCAAA
Organism: Desulfotalea sp.; assembly: GCA_002733995.1. GTDB lineage: Bacteria > Desulfobacterota > Desulfobulbia > Desulfobulbales > Desulfocapsaceae > Desulforhopalus_A. The sequence continues at coordinate 171,300 of NVXR01000005.1, forward strand.
GATCTGGTGGATATTAATGTTTCCCATGTAACCATTACTGTCTGTGCCGTTGATCCAGAGATCGGCAAAAAAATATACGCCTGGGTGAGTGATGGCAATGTAATTTATCGGGGCCTGGACGGTGCTAAATTGTTACTTTCCAGGCAAATACTAGCCATCAAAAAGCTCAAAGAGCATGGTATTATGGTAAAAGTTAACTGCATTGTGATACCCGGTATCAACGATCATCACATTGATGAGGTTGCTAAAAAAATGCGAGAACTTGGGGTTGATCTACTGAACGCCATGGCCATGTTCCCGAATGTAAATACCTTGTTTGGCAATATCGAACAACCGGGTAAGAAAATGATGGAAAAAATCAGGTCCTCTGCTGAGCGATATCTGCCCCAGATGCGCCACTGCACGCGATGTCGAGCGGATGCTGTTGGCCTTCTTGATGATGATAGGACCGCGGAGTTTAGAAGCTGTATTCGTTCGTGCTCCACGCTGAAACCAATGTTGGCAGCGGAGCGCCACTATGTTGCGGTGGCGACTGAAGAGGGGGTGCTCATTAATCAGCATCTTGGTGAAGCGAGAATCTTCCATATCTGGGAAAAAGACGGAGAAACCTTTCGAAAAATTGAAGAGCGTAAGGGGCCTGCTGCGCAGGGAGGAATAAAGAGATGGCATCAACTTGCCAAGATTCTTGGGGATTGCAGAGCTGTGTTGGTAAGCGGCATTGGCAAGACCCCATATGACATTCTTGCAAAGGCGGGAGTCACACCGATTGAAGCGGTAGGGTTTATTGAAGAAGGTTTACGGATTGTTTACGAGAACAGGGAGACAAGCGCCCTGCGAGGGCGTCGTATTGCCTGCGCCGATGCCACATGTACCGGTTCCGGTGGCGGCTGTGGTTGACCCTATCCTTCTCGTATTGCCCCTGAAGATTGTACGCTGTGTCGTATTGAAGGTGAGGTGAGAAGATGCTGTTTCTTCCCCGTCGCTTATCTAAATATTTTAGCATGTTCATGGGACATTTTTGGGGGATGCTCATGGGGGATTGCCGTAACCTGTCGTGATTGGTTACGGCAACTTATAGCCTGGTTAATGCCGCCAGAATCGGCCGGGTTAAGGCTGTGCAATGGAAAAATTACTCAACTTCGAGATTAATCTCCATGAAATTAAACCACATACCGTTATGGGTTGCATGGTCGATTTCAATTTGCACTACATCAACGTGTCGCTCTTCAATTTTTAGAAATGTGCTTAATATATCTCTGATTGGGCCTTCTGTTTTATCTCTGGCAGCCCGGTAATAGGCGGAAGTTTCTTTTTCTAGCTTGAGGGCACTGTTCAAAACAGTTCTAATATTACCTAACATCTGTTTGGGTATTTCGGCTTTTATTTTTTCGATATTGGCGTCAATCTGATTACGCGCAGGAATTGGTGTCTGCAGTCGAGTCGTATCGATGGTCTTGTCTGCACGTAACTGTTCGAGGCTGTAGTGTAAAAAATCGACATGGGACTGTTCGTCATCTGCGAGGGCTTTGAAAATACTCTTTCCACGTTTGTCGTCTATGGTTGAGGCTGCAGTGTGATAAAAATCGCAGATTTTTTCTTCATACTCAAGTGCTGCCGTGAAAATTGCTATTGAATCCATGGTGATCCTTTTTGGGTGAGATCGTCGAAGCTAATCTCCCTGATTATTGGTCAGCTGATTATTGCATACGCTGCATGGGGAAATGCATTATTTACCTGTACATTGGTTCAATATGGCGTGTAAGGATGGTGCAATAATAGCTTATGTTATTTGTTCGCTCCCTCTGAATGCGTTGTTTGTTGAATAGAGACTTTCGCAGGGCAAGAAAACATCTCTGCGGCGTCACCGGAGGCTTCTGCAAGGGTTGGGTACCCGTGGAGACAGAGTTCGATATCTTCTGCCAGTGCACCCAACTCGATGGCCAGCACCCATTCGGAGATAAGTTCTTCTGCTCTACGACCGCAAATACCGGCACCGAGTATCCTACCGTCCGCTTGACTTACAATTACCTTGGTTAATCCGGCTGTTGAGCCAATTATCTTTGCTCTGGCCGAATATTTCCACGGGTGTTTCAGTATGATAACTGGAATGTGTTGTTCCACCGCCTCCCTTTCTGTGAGGCCACACCATGCTATTTGAGGACTTGTGTAAAGAATGTTGGGAACGGCGCGAACGTCATAGGCGGCCGGAAGACCGGCGATTACCTCTGCGGCAATTCTACCTTCACGGATTGCCGTGTGGGTGAGCATTATGCCGTTTGTTACATCACCCACAGCGAAGATATTTGCTGCAGTTGTTTGTTGCTGTGGGTTGGTCTGGATAAATCCATCCTCGTTTCGCTTTACACCTGTGTTTTCAAGCCCAAGTTCTGCAGAAGCCGGCCGACGGCCTATGGTAACCAGTACACGGTCATAGCTCTCTGTTGTTACTCCCTCCGGTGTTTGTAGTTCTACCTGTACGCTGTCTTTATGTTCCGTAATTTTATTAACTGTCGTATGTACCATTATCCGTGCAAACAGCTCCGGGAGCTTGCGCTTAAGTGGCTGGGACAGGTCTTTATCAACGCCGGGTAGAAGGTCTTGCTGCTTTTCTGCAAGGTGAACAGTACTACCAAATGCAGCATAGATCGTACCAAGTTCAAGACCTGTATAGCCACCTCCAATGATCAGCAATTTCTCTGGAATTACTCTGGGGTTAAGGGCTCCCGTTGAATATATGATTTTGCTATCAGTGCTGGGTGTTGTCCCAGGGAATATAAGAGGAACAGAACCCGTGGCAATAATGACGTGTTTGAATTGTAACTGTGCTATTTCCGAATCCTTGAGCCGAAGGGTCGTTGCATTTTCAAAAAACACCTTACCTTGAATGACTTGTATTCCCCGCTGGGTGCTCAGCTGATGCAGATTATTTGCCAATGAATCAACAATCTGATCTTTGCCAGCGCGCAGTTGTTGCAGGTTGATTGTGGCTTTGGGGAAATGAATCCCCATGGTGTGGGCATTGGGTGTGTCTAAAAGTAATTGAGCCTGGTGAAGGTAGATTTTTGAAGGGATGCAGCCTTCGTACAAATTACTCCCCCCTGGTTTTTCCCGGGAATCCACTAGGGTAACATCAAGCC
>NVXR01000006.1 GCA_002733995.1 Desulfotalea sp.
TCCTGTCTCATTTTCATCTCCTTTGTGATTTGGAATGGACAAGGATGATAATGGCAGGATTTAAGGGTTATGGAAAGATGGGCTTCTTTTGTCGCTTACATATAAAGAACAAATTGATAAATGGAGAGGCGCTGTGTTGTCGGGACGTCAAAACAGCAGTTAGTAAAAAAGGTTCAATCGATATGTGGCCGCGAAGATAAATGACAAATCAAGAAATTGATACGGAGTTGAGTCGAAAAGATAAAGTGTTGGCTGAAAGAGATGCTGCTGATTATTGGGGTGATACCAATATGCTTTCCTGTGAGCACGCCAATATAGAGCCATATTTTTTCATCTGATCGAGAAAGAAGAGTCCTTTATTAAATGACTTGCTCAATAAGAATCTTTGTCAGAGGCTGCTCATTCAATCAGTAATATGCACTATAAACTGAGAACTAATGAAGGTGTATAGTTTATGCAAAAAGAAAGAGCACAGAGGAACCAGTATTCGGTATTATAAAATATGTCATGGGCTTTCGGTAGTTTCAATTTCGTGGATTTCGAATCCGTTATTGACGAATGGCCACTTGTTTTTTTAAAAAAAATTATCTGTTGCATTCTCATTCTAACAGCAGGTCTAACTGCGACAGACTCCTAGGTATCTTAATTAGTAACATCGCTAATGTGAAAAAAGGAAAGCATCTGAAAACACTGTGGTAATTTCGTGTTGAAGCAGGTTGGGCTTATTTTCGGCGTGGTTATTGAGATAAGCATTGTTTTGTCGGGTTTAGAAATCTATTCCAGGCTGTGGTTCGATATCCTTGCGGTAGGCGTGTTTGATTTCTTGTACTTCACTCACCGTGTCCGCAAGTGCAATAAGGTCGGGGTGAGCGTCTCTACCCGTAAGGATAAGATGCATCTGCTTGGGACGGGAGTTTACGATCTCCAGCACCTGTTCCAGATCAATGAGGTTGAGTTGAAGGGCATTGTTTATTTCGTCGAGTATTAAGGTGTCAGGTGTATCTTCTGCTATGATTTTTTTAATGAGTGTGAGTGCCTCTTGGGCGTTCTCCCTGTGCTCTGAATGAGGGAAGGGATTGCCTTCAATCCCGCAAAACCCTTTGCCCGTATGATATAGGGTGACCAGTGGTGCCAGTTTTTTTACCCCGTCCCACTCCCCAGAATAGAGATCACCTTTCATAAACTGAACGATTGTTGTTGTGAGGCCATGTCCACATCCCCGCAGTGCCATGCCCATGGCTGATGTTGTCTTGCCTTTGCCGTTGCCTGTAATGATAACAATGAGACCTTGCTTTTGTTTAGGCTCGAAATGGGTAATTGGTATCTGTTCTTTCATCATCTCTCCTTTGGGTCGCTGTAGCTGCATTTCTGCATTGATGAACAGTTACAGGCGGTGATTTGATCGATATTGTTGAGCTAGCAGAATAGCAACGTTTTGCGAAAGGTTTACCCCATGGATTGACCTTTGCCGAACATTGTGAGCTGTGCCTCTTGAGCAAGATATAAGAAGTGATTGTATTCCCTCAAGTTCTTACCTGAAGCAGTACAATGCTCATGAAAAATAAGGGTCAACCGGTACTGCGACAGCAAGGGCACAAACTACATCTAGACATGGAAAACCATCATCATTTGTTCGCCAAAGTAAAGAGGCTGTCCCGTCTCACCTTGAAGAAGGAGTCGATGGACTCTAAGGGGAGGGGGAAATTGTCATGTGAAATTCCGGGGTTAAATCGTGTGGTTCGGAGGCTTTGGTATTGCCAGCATGCTGGTGCTTGGAGGGCATTACAGGCGGGGGCTGATTTGGCTGGCCGTGTTGCCGTGCGAGTGGGGTAACATGGCGCTGTAGCAGTAGGTGACTCAATTGTGAAGTCAAGTAGGGCGGGTAGAGCAGTGACGTGTTTGCGGCACGTCACTGCTTGTTAGAGTCATTTACGATGATAGGTGACAACTGTGAATGGTTCTGATGCCTCCTTATAGATGCTGCGACTTTGTTCCACAAATTCATCGTGGGAAAAAAGTGGGAAGGTAACATCACCCTTAACCTCTCTTTCGAGTAGTGTAAGAGAGAGTTGTGTTGCCACGGCAAAAGCTTGCGCAAAAATTTGAGCGCCACCAATGATGAACACCTTCTCAACGCCATGGCACATGTCTATGGCTTCGGCAAGTGATGCGGCATATTCTCCACCCTTTGGCAAATATTTTTTGTTGCGGCTGAGGACGATATGCCTTCTTCCTGGCAAAGGGGCGGGGAAGGATTCGAAGGTTTTTCTGCCCATGATCATAGGACAACCCATGGTTGTTTTCTTGAAGAGTTTGAGTTCTTCAGGGATGTGCCAGGGGAGTTTATTGTCAATGCCGATAGTACGATTTTGAGCCATAGCGGCTATTATAATGATTTCCATTGTTCTCTTTTGTTAGAAAAAAAATGAAAAATATATTGTAAAAATATATTATGTTTGCATAAGCTTCTATTTAATAATACGGTGATTATGCTAAGCATTCAATTCAATTAGTGCCACCCCTAGGGGTGAAAAATGACGAGAGTCTGCTCCTGTTTTAAGAGATAGACACTTAGAGTCTGGTAATTTGAAAGAGTATTTTATACCATTGGTATAAATCTGGTATGTTTTTATGTTATATTTTAATAAATTAAGAGCGTAGCTTGAACTAAAAAGAGGAGCTGGAGGAGTTCGATGAAAATCTATTGTCCCTATTGCGGAGTGAAAGGCTCTGCGGATGATTCATATAACGGACGAAAGGTGAAATGTCCAAAATGTCAGGAAATGTTTGATCTTAAATCTGATATGGCCATTGAGCAGAGTGAACTCCTTACGGCAGATCTTGGCGGTGAAAGCCTTGCTGAGCCTTCAGACCAGGGAGTGTTGCAGGATGAAGGTGATCTACGCTCTTCCCTTGAATATAGTCCACCTGAGCAGGAAGACCCACAGGAAGAGGTGGAAACTCCCGAAATAACTACCGTCGAGGAGATCGAGCCTGAGGATCTGAGCGTAGAGGGCGGAGGATCTATTGACTGGGATGACTTTGGAGCCGAACTCGATCGGGAAATTTTCGAGGGTGAACGAGAGAATGAGGCGAGTGATCTTCTGCTTACGGAAGAATTGCAGGCAGTCGATGCTCCAGTTGCAGGTAGCATTGATAGTGCGGACTTGTCTGGGGCAGAAGAGATGGATGTGGCCGGTTCAACAAGTGTTTCGGCTGACGTTGTCGTCAATGATAGTGCCGAGGATCTCGGTGATACCTTGATTGACCAGCTTGCTGAGGGTGCAGATATCCCCGTTGCTGGGGAAATTAGCGAACCTCTCACTGCTCGTACAGGAGAGCCTCCCGTGGAAGAGGCAGATGTTGTCGAGACGGTAGCAGTGGTAGAGGAGGCGGGGGAGGACAATAATCTTGCAACTCTCACGGCACCTGAAGTTGTGATGCCACTCTTTGTAGATGCTGGCAAGAATGACCAGAATGACGCCGCGACTGAGGCCATGGCCCTTGTAGACGACGATGACACTGGAGTGGATGTTAAGAGAGTCGATGATCCTGAAGATGCTGTGGTTGTAGAGGATGAGCCCTACGGTATAGCCAAGGAGCAGTGCTGGGAGTGTGGTAAAGAGGACAGTTCTGGAGAGGTGTTTGTACCCATTGATGGGCGACTTTACTGTCCTGGTTGTTTACCGACGGAACAGGCCGATGTAGCTGGTCCGGTTGTGGCAAATGATTTGGCGGAGACAGAGGAAAATAAAGAGAATCCAGGGGAAGGAAAAGTTGCCGAGGCCAAAAAAGAATTTACTGTAGGTGGAGTGATTCGTGAGAGCTGGGCTAAACTTAAAGGCGCTAAGGGCGCCATATGGGCGGGTACTGCTCTTATGTACCTGGCGCTCATAGTTCTCGTCGCCTGTGGAACTTTTTGGCTGCCAACCCCCGACATTGAAAGTGACGGCGTTGTTGGCTATATTCTGCCGTTTCTTTTGCAAGTTGTGATCCAAATTGTTTCTATGCTTTTTATTGCGGGTCTTCTTTTTATGGGGATACGCCGGGTTGCTGGGGATGAGGTGTCCTGGAAAATGATTTTTCATGGTTTTTCTTTTACAGGGAAAATCATAGTTGTCTCTATTCTGCAATTTATCTTTATCTCTGTTGGTTTTATATTAATTATTCCGGGCATTTACCTTGTTGTTGGCTATACCATGGTAATCCCCCTTATTGTGGATAAAAACTTATCGCCATGGGAGGCATTGGAAACATCAAGAAAGGCGGTACATAAGGTATGGTGGAAAGTTGCCGTACTGTATGCTCTTGTGATGCTCATTTTTCTTGTTGCTTTTATACCCTTTGGTATTGGAGTTATCTGGGCGTGGCCAATGATTATGGTTACGGCAGGGGTCGTTTACCGTCGTCTGTTTAATAGGTAAAAAACAGTTGGTCTAATGTACTCATCTGTGCATAATGATAGGAGGGGGCAGAGATTTTCTGTCCTCTTTTTTTTGTCTTTTATTTTGGAGAAACTATGTCTTTCATCGATCCTGCATTGTGGTGGCTAATTATAGGTGTGATGCTGTTTTTTCTTGAGCTGGCCCTACCCGGATTTATCCTTTTCTTCTTTGGTCTTGCTGCAGTGATCACTTCTTTTGTCTCGTGGTTGACACCTATAAGCGTGGCCTGGCAGCTGGGTCTTTTTATCGTCTCCTCCGTCGTTTCTCTGTTTTCGCTTCGGGATGTTCTACAGAAAAAAATGTTCAAACCGAAGGCCTTAGAGGAGGGTGAAGAGGCAGATGAAGATGTTATGTTTGCTGTAGCGGGAGAGCGCGCTGTGGTTGGGGTTTCGATTGTTCCTCCTGCAGAGGGACGTATTAATTACTCCGGTACCTCGTGGCGTGCGACAGCGGATTCAGAAATAGAAGAAGGTGAAATTATAGCCATTGTTCGTCAGAGCGATCTCGTTATTCATGTTGAAAAAATTTAAACCCCATTTCCCTTTACCTTGTGTGAATCAGGTTATCTGCAAAAATCTTATACCTGATTCACCTTGAACTTATGAGAAATGAGGGCTAAGCCATAGACAACGTTTATATTCAATAATCAGAGGAGGATGTTATGGAACAAAATTTAATAGCTCTAGGTATTACTTTACTCTTTGTTGTTGTCGTTCTGTTTAAAACTGCTGTTGTTGTGCCGCAACGTTCTGAGGTTGTGGTGGAGCGATTGGGTAAATACAGGACGACGCTCGGTGCAGGACTTCACATTCTTATCCCCTTTATTGACAAGGTGGCCTACAGGAGGAGTTTGAAAGAGGATCCCACAGATATTCCTGCACAGACCTGTATCACAGCGGATAATGTCACGCTTGAGGTAGACGGTGTCCTCTATCTTCAAGTTATAAATACCAAAAAATCAGCATACGGTATTGATGATTATCAGTATGCAGCGTCCCAGCTGGCCCAAACGAGCCTTCGTTCAGCCATTGGTAAAATCACCCTTGATAGTACCTTTGAAGCAAGAGAAACACTGAATCGCCAGGTCGTTCTGGCCCTCGACGAGGCCGCTATTAATTGGGGTGTCAAGGTTCTTCGCTATGAAATTAAGGATATCCAGCCTCCCCGGACAGTACTAGAGGCAATGGAAAAACAGATGAAGGCAGAGCGGGAGAAAAGGGCAGAAATTGCCAGGTCTGAGGGGCAAAAACAGGCCATCCTCAATAAGGCGGAAGGGGACAGGGGAGAGGCTATTTTTCTTTCAGAAGGGGAGAAAATTAAGCGTATTAATGAGGCCGATGGGCGTGCGTTGGAGATTTTAAAAGTTGCAGAAGCGACTGCTGAAGGTATTGCAAAGGTAGCGGCGGCGATATCTGGTCCCGGTGGCCGAGAAGCTGCAAATCTTGAAGTTGCCAAAGATTATATTACCCAGTTCGGTAAACTCGCAAAAGAAAATAATACGATGATTATTCCGTGTAATCTTACCGATGTGAGTGGCATGGTCGCCACAGCAATGGCGACTCTTGAACAGGTGCAGGGCAAAAAATCAAAGCCGCAGGCTTAAGGGGCAGGAAATGTGGGGAACAAACAGGTGAAATTGAAAAGAGAATCAAGTGTATTTGTACGTAAGCCTCTTTTGCAGATCCACCTGTTTATGTTTGTTGCATCAATCCTTGTCTCGACATCTTTTATTGTGGGTGCCGCGATCACCGAAGCCCTTGATCCGGCCCTGCTGACCCTTATACGTTTTATCATAGCCGCTATAATCTTTGGGCCAATCGTTCACTTTCGATATGGCCTTCAGTTCTCTTTTAATCTGTTGTGGCGCTGTGCTTTAATCAGTGGTTGTATGGTGAGTTTTTTTTGTGCCATGTTTCTGTCTCTCAGATACACCAGTGCATTGAACACAAGTGCGATCTTTGCTTTAGTGCCATCGTTTTCCTGTTTTTATGCCTTTTTTCTTCTCAAAGAGCGACTATTGAGAGAGCAGTTCATCGCCTTGTTCTGTGGTCTGTTCGGCGTTCTTTGGGTTATTTTTGACGGAGATGTTGAACGGCTACTGACGATGCAGTGGAATTATGGTGATTTAATTTTCCTCGGTGGCTGCGTTTTTATGGGACTGTATGCCCCTTTGGTGAAGATGCTCCACCGGGGTGAGTCCATGGCGGTCATGACCTTCTGGGTGCTGGTGACAGGGGCCCTCTGGCTGTTGCTCTATACAGGTAGGGATATCGTCAACGTGTCCTGGGGGGAAATACCATTTTTTGTTTGGGCAGGGATAAGCTATTTGGCGGTATTTACCACCATTATCACTTTCTTTCTTACCCAGTATTCTGTACTTTTTCTTGGTCCCACCCGGGTCTCAGCCTACTCCTATCTCTATCCAGGCCTTGTTCTGGTGCTTAATTTTTTTATAGGAAATGGTTTGCCAGCAGTTAACGTAATACCTGGGGTGCTGGTTATTTTGGTGGCGATGTTTGTCTTGATGGGCGTGGAAGGAAATGCTTAAGCCCGAGGGGAATTACTTTTCTTTTTTCATCAATTGGAGAAAGAGGTCCCCATGGCCCATTGAGTTGGTCCTGCCTTTTCCCTTGAGTCGTAATTTTTGGCCTTCGTGGCTACCGGGTGGGATAGATACCTTCAGGGTCTGTTCGCCCTGGTCTCCATAAACGACAACCTGTATGACTTTTCCGTGTTGCAGCTCTTCTTCTAAGAGGGGTGTGTGGTAGGTGATGTCGAGATGCTCCTGATGGGAAGGAGGACTGTTGGTAGATTCCTTGTTTCCTCCAAGAAGGCTACCCATGGCCGCAGACAGAGATTTGAGTACGCCTGGTTTGCCGGATAGACTTTTCTTCGCAGCTTCTGCAATGAGTGGTTTTGCCAGTGAACCAAAGAGAAATACCCCGCCCATTATTATGCCACCTTTACCACCAAAAAAGCTCTTTTTTATAAATTGAGAGCTGTAGCGAAACCCTGATCGCTGAAATTCGCGCAACAATCCTGTGAATACCTGCTGAAATCTGGGGTCTTTGAAAAGGTCTTTGAGTATATCTTCCTGGCTGTAGGTAAAACCATCGTTGCTGTATGTTGCTCCACTGGTCCTGCAACGGTTGTATTCCCGGCGTTTTTTCGGATCAGTGAGGACACCGTAGGCCTCCGCCACTTCCTTGAATTTATCCTCGGCTGCCGGATCGTCTGGGTTGCGATCCGGATGATAGCGCATGGCCAGCTTACGATAATTCTTACGAATTTCGTCTTCTGTGCATTTGGTCGATAACTCAAGTATTTTATAATAGTCTTTCATCTGCACATCTGTTTTTTATGCCAGCAGGCAAGTATCTTCTGCCTCAAATTCTTGTTTGGAGGTTATTGGCGAATTCTTTGATCTGGTGTAATTCTTTCTGCATATTGTACAATAAAAAATCGTACTGTTATGGAATAACAAATAATTGCAAATTAATCATGGAATATCACTCGGAAGAGGTGGGTTTCTGAAGAGTAAGGGCTCTGTTCCTGGCAATAACCGACACTTCTGAGAGGTTCCGCTGGGCCGGGATGTTGTGGGCTTGAGATATGGTGGCCGCCGAAGTAGTGGTACTTAGAACCGTGGTTGCAGTTCTTGCTCTCAGGGCGGTTCCTACGGGGTATTCATTTTGGGAGGTATAATTATCCGCAGCAACGTCTTGGTACAGTTGGGCAAGTTAAAATGGAACATCCGTAAATGTAGGCCAGTCTTTTGCGAATATTTTTCTTTATTTCAAGGTGTAGAATGTTTTTGTAGGGAAGAGCTTGCTTCTCCGTCTATAGAAATATCAGCATGAAAAAACGGATATCTTCTTTTGTTAATGTCCGGCAGACCCCTTTTGGGGGAGGACAATGAGATGAAAAAAATTGTAATCGTACTTCTTATGATAGCGGTGGCTGTTGCTTTTTTTGTGTTTGATTTGGACACCGTTTTGACCTTGGAAAACATCAAGGCAAATCAGGCAGAGCTTGTTCAGCTGCGAGATACTGCGCCACTTATGGTGAGCCTGGTTTTTTTCTCTCTCTACGTGCTGGTTACTGGTCTTTCACTTCCGGGGGCTGTGATTCTGACCCTTGCGGGTGGGGGCCTTTTTGGCCTTGCCTGGGGCTTTGTACTCATCTCTTTTGCCTCATCTATAGGTGCAACGCTTGCCTTTCTCGTCTCACGCTATCTGTTAAAGGATGCTGTGCAAAGTAGGTTTGGCAATAAACTGGCCGCCATAAATAAAGGTGTTGAGCGTGAAGGTGCCTTTTATCTTTTTACCCTTCGCCTTGTGCCTATTTTCCCCTTTTTCCTCATTAATATTTTGATGGGTTTAACCCCAATAAAAACCTGGAATTTCTACTGGGTGAGTCAGTTGGGGATGATGGCAGGGACACTGGTGTACATTAATGCGGGAACCCAGCTGGCTAAAATTGATGGTTTAGGTGGCATCCTTTCCCCTGTGCTGCTTTTTTCGTTTGCTTTGCTCGGAGTTTTTCCTTTGGTGGCAAAGAAAGTTATCACCTTTTTTAAAAAGAGAAAGGTCTATGCCCAATGGTCAAGACCGGCTCGTTTTGACAGAAATCTGGTGGTGATAGGTGCAGGGGCAGCTGGTCTTGTGTCTTCATATATTGGTGCTGCGGTAAAGGCCAAGGTAACACTTGTGGAAACGGCAAAAATGGGAGGCGACTGTCTCAACTATGGTTGTGTGCCCAGTAAGGCGCTTATAAAAAGTGCGAAAATAAATCACTATATTAAAAATGGATCACAGTATGGCCTAGAGGACAGTCCCGCAACGTTTAGTTTTAAAAAAGTTATGCAGCGTGTTCACTCAGTTATCGCAAGTATAGAGCCACATGATAGCGTTGATCGCTATACCTCCCTTGGTGTCGAGGTTATTAAGGGATATGCGACGGTGGTTGATCCGTGGACTGTTGAAATTGCCCTTAGCCAGGGGGGCAGCAAACGCTTAACCACCCGGTCTATTATTATTGCCGCCGGGGCCAGTCCGTTGGTGCCGCCTCTACCGGGGATTGAAGAGTCAGGTTATCTCACCAGTGATACCCTTTGGCAGGAACTGGTGGAGCGTGAAACTGTACCGGAAAATCTTGTGATTTTGGGTGGTGGCCCCATCGGCTGTGAGCTGTCTCAGGCCTTTGCCCGGCTTGGTGCAAATGTCGTGCAGATTCAACGAGGGGACAGAATTATTGAGCGGGAAGATAAGGACGTATCGTCTTTTGCCAAGGCGTCACTTGAAAGGGATGGGGTGACAGTTCTTACGGGTCACACTGCACTCAGATGCATCAAGGACGCCCAGGGGAAGGCTGTTATTGTAGAGCATGCTGGAGAAGAAAAGCGGATTGATTATGACGTTCTTATCTGTGCGGTTGGTCGAAAGGCTCGACTGGCAGGTTATGGTCTTGAAAATCTCGGGATCAAAACGGATCGCACCATTACAACCAATGAGTATCTTGAGACTATTTATCCTAATATTTTTGCAGCAGGTGATGTGGCAGGTCCATATCAGTTGACCCATGTCGCTGGTCATCAGGCCTGGTATGCCTCGGTTAATGCTCTCTTTGGCGAATGGAAAAAGTTTAAGGTCGACTACTCAGTGATTCCTTGGACGACCTTTATTGATCCTGAAGTAGCGCGGGTTGGTCTTAATGAGCGGGAGGCTTGTTTGCAGGACATCGCCTATGAGGTTACACGCTTTGGCCTTGATGATCTTGATCGCGCCATTACAGATGGAACGGCCCGGGGATTTGTCAAAGTACTTACTGTTCCTGGCAAAGATAGGATTTTAGGGGTGACCATCGTGGGAGAACATGGTGGCGATTTATTAAGCGAATTTGTTCTGGCCATGAAACACGGTCTGGGCCTCAATAAAATTCTTGGGACGATCCACACATATCCTACCCTTGCTGAGGCGAATAAATATGTTGCAGGGGAATGGAAAAGGGCACATGCTCCTGAAAAATTGCTTTCTTTGGTCGAAAAATACCACCGTTGGAAAAGGGGGAAGTGATGCTGCGATTAGTGGTACTCCTCAGTGTATTGTTTTGCCCCGCGGCACCGGCTACGGCTGGGGGATTTGACCATAGTCTTTGGGATAACATTCTGCAAACACATGTAAAGTCAAGAGACGGTGGTAAGGCCACGGTTGTTGATTACGCCGGAGTCTTAAGGGAAAGGGACCTGCTTCATTCCTATCTTGAAAAGCTATCTCAGGTGGAGGCAAAAGTGTTTTACCAATGGAGTAAGGTTGAGCAACTTGCCTTTCTCATCAATGCCTACAATAGCTGGACGGTCGAGCTTGTTCTGACCGGTTATCCCGGTCTCAATTCTATTAAAGATCTTGGCTCCTTTTGGCAGTCAGCCTGGAAGAAAAAATTCATACCTCTTTTAGGGGAAACCAGAAATCTGGACGATATCGAGCATGGTCTTATCCGTTGCGAAGGTTGTTATAACGATCCTCGGATTCATTTTGCCGTCAACTGTGCAAGTGTGGGGTGCCCTGCCCTGCGGTCCGAGGCATATCGTGGTGATATTCTTGAGCAACAGTTGCATGATGTCGAAATACTATTTCTAAGTGATCGTACGAGAAACAGGTTGGTTGGAGATGTTTTTGAGATTTCTAAAATCTTTAAATGGTATGGGGATGATTTTCGTAAGGGGTGGCAGGGTATTGATTCTTTGGAGCAATATTTACAAGCTCATGCACAGCTTTTAGGGATGTCGGTTGGGGCTATAGAGCAGTTGGACCAAGATAGGCTGAAAATAAAATATCTCAAATATGATTGGACGCTTAATGATAGTTAAGGGCCGGGTAAAAAGAGAGCTTGTGCCTCTGGCAGGCAACTTTTAGCTCACAGAAGATGTGAACAGAACAGAAAGGTTTTTGCTCGCTACTGTGAAAAGCTGAACCAGCCTGAGACGGCAGCGTAGAGGAGGGGCAAAAATATTGCAGGGATGAGATTGCCAACACGAATTGTTGTTATCTTTAGCATGTTGAAGCCGATTGCCAAGATAAGAAGACCACCTACGGATGTCATTTGTTCAATTGTTTCGGGGACGAGGAGGTCTTTCATAAAGGTGGCACTAATGGTTATAATGCCCTGGTAAATGAATACCGCAAGTGCTGAAAACATAACTCCAATGCCCATGGCAGAGGCAAAGATGATGGATGTTACGCCATCAAGAATTGATTTAGCAAAAAGAGTTTGATGGTTGCCCGTCAGGCCACTTTCTAGCGAACCAATAATTGCCATCGAACCTACACAAAAAACAAGACTGGCTGTGACAAAGCCCTTAGAAAAAGAGCGGTTGTTCTCTGACTTTACTGTAACCTTTCTTTCCAAAAACCTTCCTAGAGCCTCAAGTTTTGTCTCAATTTTCAGCCATTCACCGAGGATAGCACCGATAATTACGGAAAAAATAACGATCATCAAATTATCAGACACCAGAGCAGACTTAATACCGATGAGGATGACCGATAAGCCGACGCCACTTAAAATGATTTCTGCGTAATTTTTTGAGATCCCTTTACTGAAAAGTAGGCCTATTAGGCTACCACCAATAATTGCGAGCGCATTGACTATTGTTCCAAGCATAATATGCCACACGGAAAATGTGAGAGGTGAAGTGGAGGGACGTGGGGGAATTGATTATCCCATGATAGTAGTATCTAGAGGCTTAGTTATACCACTAAGCTAACATTGTGGAACCTCTCTTTTGTTTTTTGCAGAGGGGGGGGCTCTTGGAATGGGAGGAAAGTGGTGCAGAAGAGTTACTACATCACATCTTGTAGATAAGGTACCTGTTATGGCTGGTTATATACACGCCGTATCTCTTGGTGGACGTCTTCAAGTCTGAACGGTTTGACAATGCGGCCCTTGAATCCGTAGTCTGCAAAACGGGCCATAATAGGATCCATTGCGTAGCCGCTGGTCGCAATTACTTTTGCTTCGGAGTTGATAATTAAAATTTTTTGTACGGCTTCTTTGCCTCCCATACCTCCGGGAATAGTAAGGTCAGAAATAACAAGTTGGTATGGGGTGTCGTTTTGTATGGCTTCGCGGTACATGCTCACGCCGGTTTTGCCTTCATCTGCCACATCAACTACATAACTGCTTGCTTCAAGGATACCCGTCATTACCTGCTGGATGATGACATCGTCTTCAATCAGTAATATTTTAAAGCCCTTCTTAGGTTCTGCCTCTGCAAGCATTGCTTGTGGTAGCTTGGGGCTTTGGTCTGTTTGCCTGTCGGCAAGAAGGAGCAGGGAGAAGGTGGTTCCGCTCCCCGGTTTGGAATCAACTGTAATGACGCCCTTATGTCTTTCGATAATACTGTAGACCATGGATAAGCCTAAGCCTGTACCATTCTGTTTGGTTGTGAAATAAGGGTCAAAAATTTTGCTTAAAATTTTCGGTTCTATTCCTATGCCATTGTCGCTGACCTTGAGCTCAACGCAGTCTTTATTAAGCTTTGAGTTGCGGGCCGAAATGTTTTTTGCGGTGATGACGATCTTGCCGCCTCTCGGCAGGGCATGTTCGGCGTTGATCACAAGGTTGCTTATCACCTGGGAAATTTGACCAGGGTCTGCCTGTACCTTCCAAAGGGGATCAAAAATTTTATACTGGGCCTTCACGGAGCTGCCACTGAGGTTGAAAGGAACCTCTTCTTCCAGCATCTTTTTGAGGTCAAGCTCCTCGGTCATAGGTTCACCTCCTTTGGAAAAGGTGAGCAGTTGTGTGGTGAGACTCTTTGCCCTCTGTACAGAATCCAGAGCTATCTGGAGGTGTGGCCGGATATGTTCGTCTCTGTTTAATTTGAGATTGGCAAGTTCGATGTTGCCAAATATACCAGACAGGATGTTGTTGAAATCATGTGCAATACCTCCTGCGAGAATTCCAACTGATTCGAGTTTTTGAGCTTTGAAAAGTTCTGCTTCTATTTTTAAATTTTCCGTCTCATCGCGAAAGACCACGACCCGGCCAATTTCTTTTTTGTCTTCAATATATAGAGGTGCACTGTTAAGCGAAATTCGGTATACCTTCCCAAGTCTTGATGTTAGAGTGATGTCTTGTTTTCCCACCTCTTCTGTCGCCATACTCGTGCTGGTAGTTGCGCTCTCCATCCCTGAGCGGTGAAGGTTTAAGACTTCCTTGATATTTTTGTCATGGACCTCATTTTGTTGCCAGCCCGTCAGTTGCTCGGCTACCTTGTTGAGTAAAAGAACCCTCCCCTCAGTGTCTGTTGCAATTACTCCTTCAGTGATAGAATGCAATGTGACGAGAAGGCGTTCTTTTTCTTGATCGAGTTCTTGTTCAATCTTTATTTTGTCGTCCAGCATTTGATTGGCAAAATTGGCTAACTGATCAAGTTCTTTAAACTTGAGATTGTCCTTGTTTATACGTTCAGAAGAAAGAGCTGCCCGTTTGAAAAAATCTACAAAGAGGAGGAAATCTTTTTCGAGCCTTTTGCCCATTTGATTGAAAATGAAAATACTGAGTAAAAAACCTGCAATAAACAGCGTTACGACGCTCAAAAAACCCAACATAAGCTGTTTTTTCAGGTCCGTAAGTATCTGTTGGATTTCCCCTTCGATGTCATCTGTGTACAGACCTGCTGCAACTATAAAACGATCTCCTCCAGCCAGCTTGAAAAAACTTGTTTTAGGGCTAGGGGCAGCGTTGTCTATTTTCCGGTACCAGTAATCTACAAAACACTCGCCTTTATCTCGTAGTCCTTGGAGAAATTCCTTCCGAAACATTTTTCCTTTGGCGTCTTGGAAAGCGTCGGAAATAAACTTTCCGGTGTCATTTGGACGGTTAGGATTTGCATAAACCTTCGCGAACTCTTTACCGCCACGAATGTCTAAGAGTTCGTTTATAAAAACGTATCCCCGTCCCTTTGGTCCGAAACGATTGGTCGTGACATAGTGGCTGATAATGTTTTGCATTGATTGGGTTGCTGCACTCAGGTAGGTTCCGGAGCCAATGATCCAATCATATGGTTCAAACTGTTTAACATAAGACACCTTTTCATAATCGTTGCCTTGGACGCCAGGTCTTGACCAGTAGTATGAAGAAAAACCTTCATGGTGAAGTCTCACCGTCTTAATCATATTCTGGAAGATTTGCTCGACTCTGGAAGCGCTGATATTCTGGCCATTTGTTGCTGTAAGTTTCGCTGTCTCTACATTTAATTGATGGGCACCTTTAAAATTAATTATGAAATAATAGCCGCTGCCATTGTCAAAACGAATTGGACCTAAGGTATCGATGATTATCTGTTTGATTTCCTTTTCGCTTTTCGTGTTTTTATTTTGTTCGTAGATGTCGTTTGCGATGCTATAGGCTTTGAGTACTCTTGCTTTGACAATGTTTTGGGCTTTGTTAAGATGCCTATCCATCTCGTAGTCAATGAGTGTTACGACACGATCAACTTCAAATTTAATGAGTTGACGTTGTTCTTTAATGTAGTGGGATCGCATGTGTTGGGCATGTTGCTTTGCCTCTGTTATCTTTGTGTAGGTATTAAAGCCAATGGTGAAAATAGCGAGCAACAAAAGTAAAATAGATACGTTCAGACGCATGGTGTTGAGAAAACCATATTTTTTGATGCTTTTTGTCATTGTATTTCGAGGGAACTTTAATGTTATCTCTATTTTAGCGTGGATTAAACGTCCGCAATGGTACTCATCGAGCAGTATCGGTCTCCGCTGTTGTACTATAAAAGATAATGGTCAGTTTCGTCGCTTTAATAGGCTGATATCCGTTAAATTGTTTCCGGGGAGGTCCCTCGGTCTTGTCAGGGGTACAAGCAGTGGCATTGATTAAATCGTGGTTAGGGCTTTAGCCATAGAATCCCCAGACATAACAGATAATAGGTACTATTGAAGGGCATCCGCTTGTTAATTGTACTGCTTCCGTTTTTGCCAGCATTCCATCGAAGATTCAAAGGAATAGCCCGCTTGCTTTCTTGTTTTTTACAGCCTCGTTCCTGTAACAAGGTATGTTAATACATCTGCTTCAATTCTGGCGCCCTCTGTGAGGGGACTACGAGTAACCTCGTTGTTGATGGTCATATTTGAGTGGCGCCTTGAGTCTGTCTCGGAAAAATTCTACATCTCTTTGGGCCGTTCTGCTGGAGATTTTAAATTGATCAACAAGATGAGTGGTGTTGGGAACTCTTTGGGTTTTTATTCGTTTATGAAACCCGAGAAAACGCCCATATTTCAAACGGTCAGGCATAATTACTCACCCATACTGGAAAGAAAGTCTTGTCAGTTTTACTGGCAAGCAACCATGGTGTTGTTGTCGTTTTGTTCTGTCGTTCGGCTTCTTCTAAATGTTATCGTGTTGGTCGAGATGTTGCAACAGATATTGTGCCATAGGCTCAAGCTGTGAACTTGAGCAAAGCAATATAATGATCAACCTTACATTTTATCGAGTCGATATCTGAGTGTTGCTCTTGAGAGGCCAAGCAGGCGTGCCGCCCTGGAGACATTGTTGCTTGCAACCTCCATGGCATATTGAATGTATGTCTTTTCAAGGTCTTCAAGGCCTATTCTATGGTCTCGCATGAGAAGTTCAACCACCTGGGTGAGGTTAAGTTCGGCCAGAGGTCTTCCCTGGGATTCGTGGAGGATGACATGTTGGGCAGTGATTTTATCACCTTTTGTGAGAATCATCGCCCTTTCGAGGACGTTTCGAAGTTCTCTGATGTTGCCTTTCCAGGGATGATTGTAGAGCATGTCCATAACCTTCTCTGTCATGGTAGGTGGACGCCTGCCAAAGGCATTGCTGAATTCAGCAATGAAATGCTGGGACAGGAGTGGAATGTCATCCCGTCGTTCACGGAGGGGCGGAATGCGGATGGGAAAGACGTTTATACGGTAGTAGAGATCTTCGCGAAAGGTCTTTTCCATTACCATTTTTTCAAGGTCTTTGTTGGTTGCCGTAATGATCCGAACATCCGCTTTAATGGTTTTGTTTCCACCAAGTCTTTCAAAGGTTTTTGACTCAAGGACGCGGAGAAATTTTGACTGGACATCGAGTTCCATGTCCCCGATTTCATCAAGGAAAAGCGTGCCTCCTGAGGCTAGCTCAAATTTCCCTTTCTTTTGTTGATGTGCCCCGGTAAAGGCGCCTTTCTCATGGCCAAAGAGTTCGGCTTCAAGGAGGGCGGAAGGGATGGCAGCACAGTTGACCGGAAGAAAGGGGCGTTTGCATCGAGGGCTGTTGAGGTGGGTGGCCCGTGAGAGGAGCTCCTTGCCCGTGCCGCTTTCTCCAGTGATGAGCACCGTTGTATCCCTGTGGGAGACCTCGCCCGCCAGGCGAAGGATTTCACATATCTCGTAAGAGTCACCAACAATATTATTAAAGGTGTATTTACCTTCTATTTCCCGGCGAAGATATTTTACCTCGGAGGTGAGTCTGCTGATTTGTTGCGCTTTCTTTATGGTGGAGCGGAGTTTGTTTTCTGTAAAAGGCTTGGTTACGTAGTCAAAGGCGCCTTCATGGATTGCCTCAACTGCATTGTCAATGGAGCCAAAGGCCGTAATAACGATAACGGGAACCTCCGGTTTGGCATTTTTTATGTGTTTGAGAACTTCCATACCACCAATTTTGGGTAGCTTGAGGTCGGTGATAACCAGGTGAATGGTTTCGCTGGTGAAGGTGTTGATAGCCTCCTCACCATCGCAGGCTTCAAAGATGTTGAGCTCCATATCAGAGAGCAACATTTTGATCACCTCTCTCATTCTTGCTTCATCTTCAACTAACAGTAGGTTGGACATTGCCAAAATGCTCCTTGATTATGCATGGAAAATAAAGATTGAAGGTTGTGCCTTCACCGAGACAGCTTTCAACATGAATGTGTCCCCGGTGGAGTTTGAGTAGTTGGGAGACAATGGAAAGGCCAAGGCCCACCCCGGCATCGTGGAAAGAGACAAAGGGATCCATTATTTTTTCTAGTTGCTCGTTGGGAATGCCATGACCTGTATCTGTGATGGAGATTATGAGCCAGTCCCGGGCGACTGTAAAGGGGTTTCGGATTGAAATAAATCTTTTACTGGTACCGTTAATTGTTGGCTCGGTTTCTGAGCGTACCTTTATGGTGATAGTTCCACCGTCGGGCATTGCTTTGAAGCCGTTGAGGAAGATATTCAGAAAAATCTGTCGTAGCTGGGCGGGGTCTGCCTCGATAAGTGGCACCTGTTGCGGGAAATCTCTTGTTATCTGGTAACCGTCATCCCGATATCGCTCTTCTGTTGCGGATAAGGTCTCTTCAAGCAGTTTAACCACATCAACTTCGGTGAACACCGGGGTGGCGGGTTTGGCAAACGCCAGAAAAGATTTCAGGGTTGTGTCTAGGCGGACAACTTCGTCCATGATAAAACTAGCGGCCTTTTCTCGCATCTCCCATGGGCGCTGCTGATCAAGAACCACCTGGGCGGAACCTAGGATAATGCCAAGGGGGTTTTTGATCTCATGGGCGATTCCTGCCGTCATTTTACCCACCGCCGCAAGCTTTTGTTTCTCTTGTAGTTCCGCGTAGGTAACCTTTAGTTCAACAAGACTTTTGCGAAGAGACAGGGCCATCTTGTTAAAGGCCATTCCAAGATCTCTTGCCACGTCGGGATTGCTAACTTGGACCCGATACTCAAGATCACCGCTGGTTATACGTTCAATGCCCTGTTTAAGTTTGAGTAGGGGGCCGATGATATTTTTAGTCAGCAGATGGCTGAGAACGCTTGCGAGAAGGATAGCAGCAATGATAAGGCTAACCGTTGTCTGTTTGATCACCTGTATTTTTTGCAGATAGCTTGATTTGGAGACAGTCACCCCGATGGTCCAGTCGTTTTGCGGATATGCTGTGTAAGAGGTGAAGAATTGTTCGTCATTAAAGGTGGTTTGGCCAAAGGCTATTTTTTCTTTCCCCAGCTGAAGCTTAATTGCATGTAATAGGTCAAGGCGATCCTCTTGTACCGCTAGTTCCGTGAGCCATTGGTGGGCAATTATCTGGCCTGTTTTGTTTTCAAAGATATAAGTCATGCTTTCCTTACCTATATCCAGTTTTTGCAGAAAGGTCGAAAGTGTTATCAGGTCGATATCAATTCCGCATATACCACGGAGTCGTTTTTCTGCGTCCCAAAATGGTGCAGACACCGTAATTCCTGGCTGCTGGCTTGAAGCAAAGGAATAGACACTGGTCCAGTGAGGCGTTGTGCTGCTGATTGCATCTTTGTACCACGGACGTTTACGTGGGTCGAAAGTTTTGTGAATTTGAGCTTTTTGAGGTGGAACCATGGTGAACGTCCCATATTCGTCGCCGCAGAAGATGTTGACGAATTCCGGATGATTCTTTTTGAAAAGCGTTAAATACTGTAATATATCTGCTCTGTTTGATGGATCAATCAGATTCTTTTCAAAAAGTGAAGCCAAAAGGCTGACGCTATATGTATGTTGAGCAAGGAGGGCGTTGATATGTTTGGCGACCTGCAAACCTGTGCCAATTGTGTACTGCTTCATCTGGCTTTCGGCTGCATTTCGCGCTTGCAGGTATCCCATATAACCGGTACCGGGAATAAAGATAAAAATAATCAGTACAAGGGCCAGAAAAATACGTAATTGAAAAGACTGTCTGCCTTTTTTTAGAGCATGTTTGAGCTTATTCATCTTGCCTCAAATGTTGCAACTGAGAAT
This sequence comes from Desulfotalea sp., assembly GCA_002733995.1. Classification (GTDB taxonomy): domain Bacteria; phylum Desulfobacterota; class Desulfobulbia; order Desulfobulbales; family Desulfocapsaceae; genus Desulforhopalus_A. Next base: position 19,209 of record NVXR01000006.1, read on the forward strand.
GGCTTTCCTTGATTGGTTTCGCCTCAACTCCTCATCTCGTATATCCTATCACGCACGCTCCCGCAATATTTCAATCTCTTTAAGGGATACATGGCTGTCGATTTATTGTCTTTCAGCCAATATCTGGATTATGGGAAAAAGAAACCTTGCGAATTGAGCAAGCGAGGTGAGCCTGCGACGGCAACAATATGCCTGTGTTTCGTTTTTGTCCTATGCTTGTACTGCAAATAAAACCCTTGGTAAGGTAGTATTTCTTACCTCAATGTTTAAAGCATATCTCACGAACAGGACGGGTTCTGTTGACCCAAACAAAATTAATCAGCAGTACCCGACATTACGTCTATTATTGTCTTTCAAGTGGGGACTGATGAATAGTTACAGGCGGTGATAATCTCAATATTGGAAGGCTATATGCTTAGTTATTACAACTATGTATTGTTTCCTTTAAAACGTTTTTGAGCATGAGGTTTACTTCGATCTCGTGCAGGGTATAGATTTTCCTTATTATTTATTATATAGTTGACGTTCAAGGTTATGCGTTCGCAGTTTACATTCTGTTATGGCCTTAAAATTGCAAATGCGATGTCTAGCTGAGGGTTCAATTCAGGCTAGGCAATAAAATAAATGCTACGAAAAATTACAATCCCATCTGTTATGTAGGCTCATGTTGAGGGCGGGGATTGCACGGTGGAGAATCATGTCCGTTGGGGACATTCTCTGTTAATCAGAATTAAGAGGAGATATTGTATGAAGCTTATGAACAAACTGGCTGTGACCACTCTGTCCTGTTGTGCCTTGGTACTTACTGTGTTGCCAACATATTCCCAGGCCGAACAAACCTTCGTAACAATTGGAACTGGTGGTGTTACTGGTGTGTACTATCCGACTGGGGCTGCAATTTGTCGTCTGGTGAACAAGGGAAAGAAAGAACATGGTATCCGTTGTTCTGTTGAAAGTACTGGTGGCTCTATTTACAATCTTAATGCTATTGCCGGTGGTGAGCTTGATATGGGCGTTGCCCAGTCAGATTGGCAGTATCATGCGTACAATGGTACCTCAAAGTTTAAGGAAGATGGGCCTAATAGAGACCTTCGTTCCGTTTTCTCTATCCATCCGGAGCCTTTTAATCTCGTCGCCAGAGCAGATGCCGGAATTAAAACTTTTGCTGACCTCAAAGGTAAGCGTGTAAATATCGGTAATCCTGGTTCCGGTCAACGTTCCACTATTGAAGTTGTTATGGAGAAGTATGGCTGGACCTTTGATGATTTCAAACTTGCTTCCGAGTTAAAAGCTGCCGAACAGTCCTCTGCTCTTTGTGATAACAAGGTTGATGCCATTGTCTATGTGGTTGGTGTTCCTAACGGTTCGATTAAAGAAGCAACCACTGCATGTGATGCTGTAATGGTTAACGTGACTGGCAAAGAGATTGATGAACTGATAGAAGAAAACTCCTTCTATAGAAAAGCGATTATTCCTGGTGGAACATATCGGGGTACAGATGAAGATACCACTACCTTTGGAGTTGGTGCCACCTTCGTTTCCTCTGCTAAGGTTCCTGAAGAAGTGATTTATCAGGTTGTTAAGGCCGTTTTTGAGAACTTTGATAGTTTTAAAAAATTGCATCCTGCGTTTGCTAACCTAAAGAAGGAAGAGATGATCAAAGCAGGTCTCTCTGCTCCTTTACATGATGGCGCTTTGAAGTATTACAAAGAAGTTGGTTTGATTAAGTAAGCTGTTGAGGCGAGGTTCAGGGGATGACCTGGACCTCGCCTGTTGTTAATGTAGCGTTCCTACCTCGTGTTCCCTCCCGTTGTTCTCTTGTCTTGCAAAAAAATATATATACGATACGGGGTTTCCGTCTTGTGCCCTGAGCCTGTATGTGTCCCGAATATTGTCTTGTTCTCTGTTAAGCTGCTATTGTTGTGTCTTGATGCAATGATTATTGCTGAAGTCATTAACGTGGAATAGAGAAACATAAATGGGGGAGGCAGGCATGGGAAGAGTAGCTCTTGTTGGTCGATGGATGTTGTGCTGTATAGCACTGTTGCTGGTGTTTTGTTTTGTCCAAGATGGTATGGCCAAAACCAAGAAAAAAGATCTGATGATACGTACCTTCGACGATCTTTATGAGCCTTCGGCTGTGGTCTTTGTAGGAGGGGGCGAATTTTTAATATTTGAAGATGATGGCAAAGAAATGGTTTCCAGGTATCACCTTGGTGAAGATGGTTCAGGTGTCTTGTTGAATCGACACAAGTATCCAGGGGCTCTTGGTCTATCGGTCACAGATATTGAGGGTGCCACGAAAGGATCAAAAGACACCGTCTTTATCATCACCTCACATTCCTTGAATAGAGAAGGTGAGAGACGTAGTAAAAGGGAACTGTTGTTACGGGTGCACCCTAAAGAGAGGACTGGTACAGAGATTTTGGGAAGTGCTGGCCTTTGGGATGGACTCATCGGTGAACTTCTAAAGGTCGACTCTTCGCTGGAAAATCGTACAAAAAAGCTCAATGTAGAAGGGATTTCTTTTACCCGAGGCGGGCAGGTCTTGATGATTGGCCTTAGAGCCCCCGTTTATAAAGGCGATGCAATAATAGTCCTGCTAGAAAATCCATATGGGGTTGGGGGGCACGGCAGTGAACCTCAATTTTTAAGAAAACCAATTTTGCTTGATCTGGGTGGAGCTGGTATTAGGGCGATGACCTACGATGAAAGCTCAGGCTATTATTTCTTGGTGAGTGAGGTGAGGGGTAAAAAAGGGAAAATGAGACCGCGGTTATGGTCTTGGGATGGGGGGAGGACGCACGATCCGATCCGGATGAAATTTTCAGGATTAAAGAAGCTAAAAAATATAGAAGGTTTGACGTTCTTCAGGGATGGTGGAAAAAATCTACTTCTTTTGGTTTGTGATGATGGCGATAAAAAAAAGAGACAGAGGGCGCATTATGCCATTGTAGAGGCAAATATTTTACGACCGAAAAACAACTGACCAGCATTATTAATGAAGGTTGGCTAAAACGGAAAGAGGCGTTCAAGCTATAGGTGCTGGAGCAGCGATTAGCACTGCCCCAGCAACAATACGGTTATTTAATCATAGTCAGTAAAGGATCTGCTATATCCAATGCGTAGATTGCAATCATTCCGAGTATCCCTGTGAAGACGACATAATAGAATGTTGGTATCATGGTCATACGTAGAGTCTTTCCTTCCTGGCCGAGAAGACCTACGGTGGCCGATGCCGCAACAACATTATGGATTGCTATCATATTTCCAGCCGCAGCACCAATTGCCTGTAACGACACCAGGATTGTGCCTGATACCGAAAGGGCCCCAGCCACTTCAAACTGAAATTGACTGAGCATCATGTTGCTGACGGTGTTGGAGCCGGCAATAAAGGCACCAAGAGCACCTATTGTTGGCGCAAAGAATGGGTAGACTGACCCAAAGGTTTCTGCGACATAACTCGCCATGGCAACAGGCATTGAAGCAAGTTCAGCACCATTGACTCCAGAGTTGATCAGGATACGTACCATTGGAATGGTGAAAACCAGAACAAATCCTGCACCGACGAGGGTTTTACCCGCATCTGTCGCAGCAGAAATAAGCTGGGATGGTTTCATCCTATGTAAGAATAGGGTGAGGAAACATACAAAGAGCAGGATTCCACCAGGCAGGTACAGAGGTTGTACGGCTGCGTTGATTCCTGTTTCTCCGAGGATGTTTTTGACACCAAAAGAGATACTCTTGACAAATCCTTTAAGCTCAGGAGAAACTCGAGTGGCAACGAGGATACCCGCAACGAGAAGGTAGGGTGCCCAAGCCATAAGCATGGAGATTTTCTTTTCGTTTTCCTGTGGCTGCTTTGGCTCAATACTTCCAAGCCAACCCTTAGGCCACTCTTCGCGTGGTTGAAAGTCCCAAGTATCTTTGGGAACCAAAAATCCAGCTTTTGCTGCAGGAACAACAATGGCAAGACCAACAAGAGCGCCAACAATAGAAGGAAACTCTGGTCCCAGGAAGACGCCGGTCAGTGCATATGGGATGGTGAATGAAATTCCGGTGAAAAGAGCGAAAGGCAGCATGGAAAAACCTTCACGCCAACTCTTATTCTTACCAAAAAATCTGGTGAGCATGATAACCATGAAGAACGGCATGAATGTGCCTACGATGGCATGGCCAATCGCAACTTCTGAGGTGATAAGACGAATGAACGCGTCCCAGCTTGATCCGGATGCGAGGAGTTGAGTGCTTAGGGCAGCATGATCTAAACCATTGGTGACACCGATGAGAATAGGAGTTCCAACTGCGCCAAAGGAAACAGGCGTTGATTGAATCATCATACCAATCATGACGGCACCAAGGGCAGGAAAGCCGATGGCAACCAGCAGTGGAGCTGCGATTGCTGCCGGGGTTCCGAAGCCTGAAGCACCCTCAATAAAGCAACCGAAAAGCCATGCGATTATGAGTACCTGTACTCTCCTATCAGGGCTGATGTTGGTAAAGCCGGCACGGATGGTAGAAATTGCGCCTGAGTTTTGTAGAGTATTGAGGAGCATAATTGCTCCAAAAATAATCCAAAGAACGGCCACGGTGACGATGAGTCCCTGAATAGATGATGCGAGAACACGGGTTACACTCATATCCCAGAAGACAAGGGCGATTCCGGCTGCGGCCAGATAAACAACTGGCATTGCACGCCTTGCTGGCCAGTGGAGCCCAAGGAGTAAAATTGCAGCTAGAAGAATTGGAGTTGCTGCGAGAAGAGCTTGGATCGATGTTGACATAATTACCTCTTTTGCGTGTTGTGGTGGGGTTTTGTCCGCTGGTTTTCCAATCTTTTTGAAAAATCAGAACCGAATCTCATTTTGTGACCGGTACTACCTAGATACCAATCCGTTTAATCTTTACTTTGTTTGGTAGGCGAACGGGATGGTATTCGATGTTTCTATGTCTTGTCAAGATGTTTCTATGGTATAGTAAAAGACTGATATTCTGTGCTTGTGGTGGTTTTGGGGGCAGGTGTTTTGTAAGGTGTTGTAATTGGTTTTGAACTGCAGGAAATTGGTCCTACCAGTCAGGGGCTGCGGCGGTCTCGGCTTAGTCGACGTGCAGAACCATTGCCTCAGCCTATACTGGAGCGAGATTGCTGGAGTGTGTGGGAGGCTGATGCGGGGGAGGGGCGTTTCACCCATCTGGATGTGCAAAGTGATGGTCCTATGGTTTTACCCGGGCATCCGAGTAAAACCATCTTGAGCTGTGGTGCTTTGTGGCAATAGTGATGGACGGTTGAACCTAGGAGGTTGTCCGAGAGCGCCTTGTAGCCAAACTTTGCGCTCTTTCTAGTAGAAAGACCGTAATATTAGCTACATGATGGCATTTGTTTGGTTGGGAAAGCTTCATTGAAAACAAATGTCAAATTCTTGGACAGCCTCCTAGCACAGTTTGAACCGACGGGAAATTCGGTTATGGGAGTATTCTGATGGTAGGGTACATTCCCTCTAGCCCACCAAATTGGAAGGGTTGAATGGTGTTAAGAGAAAGTTTTTGGTTTCTTTGGGCGTGTCCGTTGTTCTTGCCATCATCATAAAAAGCCCCGTTGACATCGAGGATATGATGGATTCGATCTTTGAAGGCTTGGACGAGTAGTAAACCATTGCCTTCAAAATGCATTCTCCCCTGGGTCAGAGGTCCTCTTTGTGAGGCCAGCTGGTCAAGGGATATGCTATTGGTTTCGAGTTCTTCCTTGCTTCGGATAAGGCCCCAGATAAAATGGTCCGGTGGGATGGCAAGGGGTTCATCAACGTCAATGATCGTGTGTGGCATGATGATACTGTTTTTACCAACCGTTATTCTTGCATCTGATTTGCCGAGGAGAAAACTGTTAAACCCCGTGAAAACGCCGGATTTAAGATCAGTTTCAAAAATTTTGGAACCATGGGCAGAGACATTATAGCCCTCCAGAGTGGAATTAATGATAAAACAATTTTCTTGGGCATTTGATCCTTTTCCGAGACTCGAATTCTCAATGTACGCCCTTTGTGATATGAGAACATTTTCGTCAATCTTGAAATTAGGCAGTATAACGGCATAGCGATCAATGGAAGATGTGTCGGGGACGTCAGCTATTTTATCAAGGTTAGCGAAATCAAAGACCCGCTGGAACTTTTCTTTTCTTTCCTCAATAAAATCAATGAGTTTTCCCAGTGGTACCTTGTCTGATGAGAGGGTGATGTACTCCTCCAATATCTCTTTTGGATATTTGTAGAGAAAATTGAAATTACCGGGGCTGTTGATCCAGACGGTACCCGGATCAACACTAACGTGTGAGACCTCACCTGCCTGAATATATGAATACGAACCGATGGCGCAATCTTGTATGGTGGTAAGGTCAACCGTTGCAAATGGTCCGAGAAAACAGCCATCCGATGGTGCTCCGTGGATGTTTGCGTAATCCATAGCGAGGGTGTCTTTTATGAAGAAACATTCTGGTGTTTCGGGGTCGTGGGAGAAGTTGTGGACCAGGGTCTTGATAAGGGCACTGTCTTGGATATAGATGAGCTCGTCTTTGTTGAGCGTGATCTCAAAACCACTGGATTTGAATACATCACCTTCTCGTTTAAGCTCGTCACCCCTAATGTCACTCTTGTACAGGATCGAATTCTTGATCTTACATTTGCCAAGGAAATAGCTGCCAGCCAGAGCAGAGTGCTCAAAGTGTAGGTCAAGGGGGTGGTCTGTTGTTATACCATAGAAGGCATAAAAGTTTTTCATTTGCTCAATGGCGATGAGATGCTGTGCATACGGGTTAATATCGAATTTTAATTCACGGAGATTGATGTTTACCCTCTGAACAATCCGTTGATATAGCTTTATGAGTTCATTCATTTGGAACCTTTTCGGTATTGATTTATTGTGAAATTATATCGAACCGCTCCTTGTGGAGGTCTTTTGTTCTAAAAAACTCTACCCTTTCTGCTAAATCTTAAGATCTGTTATCTCTCCAAAGACCGAGGTGAAGACGTCCGCTACTCGAAGGATACCGGTGATTTTGTCACCCTGAGTTACGAGCAGGGAGAGGTGCTTTCCAGAGACTAACTTGTGAATTGCCTGGTCAAGGCTCCCCTCTTCATCTATGTATTCCCCCGGCGAATGGGTCTGCATAAATTCTTCAACTTTCTTTTTTGTTGCGCTCAGCAAGGTTCTTTTATTGATGATTTTACCCTGCTCTCTATAGGTTGAGCGCAGCTTAACAAGGTAGTCCTCGCTGAATTTAAATTTTTTAATATCCGCAATTTCGTCTATGAAATCGAATTGTGGTTCAATTGCTTTCAGAGCTCGTAGTTGGGTTATTTTACCAATGACATTTCCGCTTTTGTCCATAACAAGAACGGCACGGTGCTGATATTTGCTATCCGTATACATTCCCTGTGCTTTTTCCAGTTCCTGGACAGCTTCAATAAGGGGGGTACCAATCTCTACAGTTGCGTATTCGGAAATGGGAACCATGAGATCTTTGGCAAGATACTTGTGCATATTACCTCCTGTGCTTAAAAGTTTTAAACTGGTTGAAAGGCTAAAATTATATTATCGAATCATAATTTCTATTGCATCGGTGCACATTTGTCAAAGAAATCTGTAAGAGGAGGATCTGAAAAAGATCGTTTTTTTAGTGATTTACTCTTTGTGGGCTGTTGGACAAGGTCTGGGGATGGCAAGTGCTTTTGCATTGATAAAGTCAATGTAATAGCAAGAGACCTTCCTTGTGTATCGGGGCTGGGGCGTTGGCGGTGTTGTTGGGATACGTAGAAGAGGGGCGGTGATTGGCTGAAATGTCAGGTGCAGGGATATTGAGTTGGTTGCTGTGGAGTGGCCCCGCATTTTAACAAATGCGGGGCGCAGAGGGAGGGCGTTTAGGTTGTCTTCATATTGCAACATTTCGTTGAGGCTTTCAAAGAAGATAGTCCCGCAAGTGTGATCAGAGAGTAGTTGCCGTCTATGTCAGACTGGATCTCTCCATCTTGGTCCATGCGTAAAAGCAATTGTCTCGTCTCTTTGAGGTCGAGTTGAGTGGCCGCTGCAATAGTCTTAATATCCACAACCTGGGGCTGTGGATTGGTAAGATTATTACTGAGGATACTGAGTATTCGTAGTTTATCTTCTTTCATCATTTTCATGGTGAACCTCACCGGTGTAAAGAAAAATATGTAAAATCAGTAGCTTCTGGTGTTTATTTGTCAAGAACCGTTAGGATGGCCTCTTTGATATTTGTATCGATCCTTTTTGTGAATGTGTCCCAATCTGTGCCGAATTTATAATAGGCCATTGACGCCATTTTTTTACTCAGGATGGCGTTACGATATGGACGCAATTCCGAGCTGCTAAGGTGCTCAATGATGTAGTCCATTCCGAGTTTATTAGTCAGGACTGCTGGTATGTAATCCTCTAGGACGCGATTGAGAATGTCCTGGTTGTCGGCGAGTTCTTCGATATTTTCCTCAAGTTTATCCTGAAGTTTAAATATCAGTTCACTGGTCTTTTCGGAGAGCTCAAATAAAGGTATTTCAGGATTGGCTTCATGGAGCTGGAGTAAAAGCAGTGTTTCCTGGCGTGCGTAACGGCTGACCAGCATCATGATGTCTTTGATGAGAGCCCACTGTGTCTCCTGATCTTCCAGGAGTTGTGATTCATAATTGTCACCGAGTAAAAAGGCGGTAAGGACTTCGGCAATTGAGCTGCTGAAAACGCCGCCCTTATTGGCACTGCTGTCTTTTATCTGCTTAATGGTTGTGCTGGTTGCAATGTGTCGTCTGGCACTGTCGTCAAAGAATACATTTGCACCTTCAACGATGAATTTAAGTTCAGCAAAATTTTCTATGAATGCTTTAATGTTGCTGCGGTTGATGGTGTCCTTGAAGCCGCCGCAGGGAATAAATGCCTGGATATTTGCACTTTTAAGGACATTCTTGTTGGCAGGGTCTGTGAGAAATGTTCGGTGGAAGAGTGCGCAATCGTCAATTACTCTGCCGTCGGGGAGAGTTATGTCTTTACCTGCAAGTGGTACCTGGAAACCCTTTTTGCTCAGTTTTGAGGTGGGGTAGCCAAGGCTGTTTACCCGTGGGTTGCTGTTTCGCATGAAGCTGATTTTGCGTAACTCTTTTTTGTCGAGGCCTTGTGGGTCAAAAAGAATTGAGCCTCCGTCAATAATCAAGCAGATTTTCCCAAGGTAACATTGGATTTCATTGGCTCCTAAGTCACCGTCCGGGCCTCCTGTTATCATCAGGTTGAGGCTTTGCTCTTTTGTGTCGTAGTGGTCAATAAGGGCTCGGAACGCAGACATAACTGAGGTGGTGGTCATGCCGCTAAGTTTTATCTTCTCGCCAATCTTCTCGTAAATTTCATCCATGTTCTGGCTGATAAAAGAAGGGCTGTCTTCTATTTGCAGCTCAACTCCTTTTTCTTCGAGATCGTAGAGTCCAAATGCCTTGCCTGAGTCTAAAAGGCCGTAGGTATCATGGGGAATACCGAAACTTTTCCCGGTGGTGAGGGTTCGCCAATGCTGGTAACCTCGTTTTTTTGATCGAAGAGACACACTGTCCATAAACTGTGCGGTTCCTTCATCGGGACCAAAGAAAATCATTTCCGGTTTGTTGTAGTAGTCGATTATGCATGGCTCCGGTAAAAGGATAAGGTCCATGATACCGTCGGTGTAATCGTAGAGGGCTTCAGCGCCTCTCTTGGCAAAATACGGATGGGGGATAACAACGCCTTTTGAACCACTTTCACAGATATCTTTGTGTTTGATGCGTTGCCCCTTAGGACCAAGTGCATAGTTAAGAAGGACCGCTCCGTCCACTTCACTATCGTAGTTGGACCGTGAGATTCTCAGGAGACGCAAACCACCTCTTGCGATATCTGCAGCCCTCATATGGGTGCCGCATCCGTAATGGCCGTTAACAAAAAAGATGCCAAAAACAAACTGACTGAAGACGAGTGGATCCAAGATGCGGTTGTCAAAACGAAAAGAGAAGGATCGTTTTTCTTCGCAATAAAAGTTCGTTTTCAAGGTGCAGGAAACGAGCTTAAACATAAATCTGAAAATGTCATAACCAATGGGGAAATCGATAAACCTGCTGTTGATTTTCTTTTCGAATGTATGCCATCCCTGTTCGAGGTCAGCGTCGCTCAAGTGGGTTTTATTCTTTGGATTAAATCGTTGTTCAAAAAGGGAATAGAGTTCTTTGATAAAATCCGAGTTTTTGACAACCGCTCGTTCAATTTGTCCGGCTTCGTAGGTGGATTTATTTGAATCTTGGATACGTTTTGCGAAGGCTTCCTGATGATCCTTGTTCGTTAAGTGGGTCAGGATGTCTCGGTCTGTTGCATTTTCACGCTCTTTGAAGATGAAAAGATGAGTGAAGTCGATGGCATTTACGGCAAAGAGTATTTCTTGAAATGTTAAAGCACCCTCAAGATACAGCTTCATAATGGAGCCGGTAGGGCAGGACAGAAAGTCTTTAAGGTCTGTAACCAGGTCGCTTTCATCCTGTCGTGTCAGTTCGCCACGGATATAGAGAGAGCAAAGGGATGTGGGGAGACCTGATTTTGCAGCGTATGGTTCCCAGTAGGCGCGCACCAGGGTGTATCCCCTGTCGAGGAGGATCTTTCTGAGAATCGGAAGCTGAGGTGACTCAAAATCCGATTTAAACATCAGTCGTGTTTCACCATTCTCAGGTAGGTTGAAAACTTGAATAAGGGGTGTAGAAGACTTTTCAGATTGTTGTAAGAACTTTTCATATCGAGTTCTGGTGGGTTGGGGTGTGACACTGTAGTCCCCGACCAAAGTGAAGAGAAATGGGGAATCCTTAAAGTCTTCTTTGCTAAAGTCTTTGACCGTCTCAGGGCGAATTATATAGGTGTAGTAGTAATTGTCTGGGCTGTAGTAGTACTCGCGCCTGTGTCCTGGAAGCAGCTCTTCAAGAACGATTTCCATGCTGTCGCGGGTCTCTTCTGTGGCAATTCGTACTCGCTGGCCTTCAGCGCCATAGCTTAAATCAAAATCGATATGGGCCACCCGACCAAAAAGTGCGGCTTGACCATCAAGTACTCTGATATTAGAGGCAATTGCCTGCAGGAGTTGGCTGAGTGATTGTTTTTGAATATGGGCAAAGAAGTAGGGCGGCAAGCCAAGATCTTGCAAGAGGATGCCCGCAGCGAGGTTGATACAATTGGCTGTGAGCAGGCCGTCGGCTGAAAGGTCAATAACCGCTTGATAAAGGATTCGGAGGTCGAGACCGACTGCTTCCGCTTTGCTGATAATATCTGCACCATCAACAGGTGAAGAGCCCTTTGTTGGGATTGAGGCAAGGTCATGTTGTAGCGTTGTGTCCATTATATGTATCCTTATCTTTTACCTCGTTATGAGACGAGTTCTCTTTGTTTCATTGTACCTATTTTGCACTACTCACCATACTTCTATTGTCGTTTTCGTTAATAGCACTCGTATGCTTCAAAGGTCCTCTTGAGCAGATTTGAAGCACCGATGAACAGTTATAGGCAACGGTATAAGTCTTTTGCAATCATCTATCCTGTTATGAACAGTTGCTTCTGCAAGATCAGAGGAGCTGGTTTCAGCCACGTTCCATGGGATAGTTTCCCACCAGCCTCTAGCTGCTATTCTTTTTATTATAGTGCCTTATACATCGTTTTATACAGCAAAAATTGTACCTATTTGTGAATGTGGCGGGGAAGTCCCGTGTTGCTGCTCTAAGTTGCCGAATCTATGCGTGAAAAAAATGGTTTTAAAGGCCCAGGGAGAAGTTATCTATGCTGGCGACTAAAGAGACAGGTTTATTGTTTGAGCATTTCCTCAAATAATTAAAAAACAATCCCATATGTTATGCTGAAAAGTCATGATAAAACACGTAAATACATATTGATTTGAGCATTTCATCAATATGCTTCAATTAAGACATTGTTGCTGAGGTTTGCCGAGTAGTTGGCAGTTTGAATGAAGTTAACGTTAAAAATCGTATGTTGAACATGTGTTAGGTGTTTCGGGCTGGTTCTGACGATATTTTGTGGGGTGTGTCGGTAGCTGTGCGATTAACTAGCTGTTATATCATTAAATGTTGTTTTTCCGTATGCTCTGGTGTTGTGGCGAGGTGTTTTATTTTTGTTGTTAGTTAGAGTAAAATGGTGTGGAATTTGATTGACTTGAACGTTAAGGTGAGGTATAGAGAAAAACATAGAATCTAATTTAACGTAAACGTTACGGTTGTAGAGAATGTGAACAGCATCTTGGGAGATCTTTTGTATGAACATAATGTCATATCAGTCCATCCCGGCAGTACTGAAAGAGAATGCACAAAAGCACAGAGACAAAACCGCAATTAGTTACAAGAAAAAAGGAGGCTTTCTCTCCCTCACCTATGAAGAATTTTATGAACGGGTTCTGATGCTCGCAAGGGGCTTGCGTAAATCTGGAATGGAGCCTGGAGATAAGGTGGCAATCTTTTCAGAAAATCGTTTGGGGTGGGCGATTTCAGATTTTGGGATACAGAGTGCAGGTGGCATAACTGTTCCAATTTATGCGACAAATACCGGCAAGCAGGCTGCCTATATCCTGAACCACTGTGGAGCTAAAATAGTATTTTGCTCAACGAAGAGGCAGTATGAAAAACTGCTTCTGGTAAAAGAGGATATTCCTGAAGTTGAACTTGTTATTTCCTACGAAAGGTTCATGGGCGATTTATCTTTTCCTGTCTATACACAGTATCAGCTTTCCGAGGCTGGTACACCGCTATCTGATGAAGATAAGACCTTTCTAGAGGGACAGATTGATACGATTACCCAAGATGATATCCTCACGATAATCTATACTTCCGGAACCACAGGGGTTCCCAAAGGGGTTTTACTCACCCAACGTAATGTGATGATCAATGCGGATTATGGGGCCCGTCAGCTGGCAATACCACAAGAGAATAAGACAACCCTTAGTTTTTTGCCCTTGAGTCATGTGCTTGAGAGAACGGGGGGATATTATACGACACTATTGCATGGTAGCCATATAGCTTTTGCTGAGAATGTAGCCGCGGTGATGGAAAATATGGTTGAGATTCAACCCACCTCAATGGTGAGTGTGCCTAGGCTCTTTGAAAAAATTTATTCCAGGGTGTACGAAAATGTGCACCAGATGCCAAGAATCAGGAAAAAGCTTTTTCACAAAGCCATTGAGGTTGGGCGCAAGTATGTGCATAAGAAATACGTGAAGCAGGAGCCTCTCGGTTTCTTGAATGTACAGTACAAAATATATGATCGACTTGTATTTAAAAAGATACGGGCCCGTTTTGGAGGCAAGCTAGAGTTCTTTGTTTGCGGCGGGGCACCTCTTGATAAGACTATTAACGAGTTCATGTGGATTATCGGTATTCCGGTTTTTAACGGTTACGGACTCACAGAGACATCCCCTGCCCTGACTATCTCAAGCGTTGGGGAGGTTCGCTTTGATTCCGTTGGCAAGTTCTTAAAAGATACAGAGGCAAAACTTGCCGATGACGGTGAGTTGTTGGTCAAAGGCCCACAACTTATGCGCGGTTACTATCAGAATGAAAAGGCCACCAAGGAAGCCCATGTAGACGGTTGGTTTAAAACAGGGGATATCGTGCGTATTGATGAAGAAGGCTTTGTCTATATTATCGATCGTAAAAAAGAACTCATCGTCACTGCAGGTGGCAAAAATATAGCGCCGCAACCTATAGAAAACGATTTGAGGCTTGATAAGTGCATTTCCCAGGCAATTGTGTTTGGAGATCGCAAACCATATATTGTGGCACTGCTTACTCCCAATCTTGAGCGATTAATCGATTGGGCTAGGGAGCAACAAATTACCTATATCGATATTGATGAGCTGGTGAATAATCGAAAGGTTAAAGATCTTTTTGCCGAGAGAATTGAAGAGATAAACTCACATTATCCACCGTATAAAACCATTAAATACTTTGCCCTTGTTTCAAGGGAATTCTCAATTGAAGGGGGTGAACTTACCCCCACTTTAAAACTGAAGAGAAAGGTGATTTACAAGAAATACAAGGAGCTTGTAGACGAGTTATATGAGACGAATGGGAGCGGTATCATTGCCCAGCCAAAAAAAATAATATTGGAGAATTAATATGAGGCAAATTAATCGAGTGGCCGTACTTGGGGCTGGTGTAATGGGTGCGACAATAGCAGCTCATCTGGCCAATGCTGGGTTGGAAGTACTATTGCTGGATATTGTTCCAAAGGAGTTAGACAAGAAGGAAGAGGCAAAAGGGCTGACCCTTACAAGCCCCGTTGTCAGGAACCGAATAGCCAGTATGGGCCTTGCCGGGCTTTTGAAAATGAAACCAGCGCCTTTTTATTTGCAGGGATATGCCGGCCAGATTGTAGTTGGAAACCTTGATGATGATCTAGCAAAACTTGGTGATTGTGACTGGATTATAGAGGTAGTTGTTGAGTACATGCCTATTAAACTGGAACTCTTGCAAAAACTTGTTCCTCATCTTAAAAAAGGCGCAATTCTTACGACCAATACCAGTGGCCTGTCCGTCAATGAAATGGCGGCAGTGTTACCGTTAGAGGTGAAGAAAAATTTCCTTGCCACCCATTTTTTCAATCCACCTAGATACATGCGACTGATGGAAATTGTACCGTGTGCAGAAACTGATCCTGCGGTCGTTCAGGAGCTAAGTGATTTCATCGCCAAGCGTTTGGGGAAAGGAATTGTGTTCGCCAAAGATACGACCAACTTCATTGCCAACAGAATAGGTACCTATGCAATTTATAAAGGTATTGAACATATGATGGCTATGGGAATGACGGTTGAAGAGGTGGACTCTGTGGCAGGTCCTGCAACGGCAAGGCCAAAGAGTGCTGCCTTTAGAACTGCTGATCTTGTCGGCCTCGATACCTTGGCCCACGTGGGGACCAATTCCCACGATCTCCTTCCAGATGATGAAGAGCGGGCAGTCTTTAAGTTACCATCTTTTATGAAAAAGATGATCGATGCAGGATTGCTGGGTAACAAGACCAAAAAGGGTTTCTATAAAAAAGAGATGCTGGATGGGAAGCGTCAGATTTTCTATTACGATTACAACACCGGTGAATATCAACCTCTTGCCAAGCCAAGGTATGCTTCTGTTTTGAGTGTGAAGCTGCTGGATGATCCTGGCCAAAAACTGAAGATGGTTATCGCGGGCAATGATAAAGGGGCGGAGTTTGCCTGGAAGTCCATCCGGGACACGCTTATCTATGCAATCAATCGAATTCCGGAGATTGCCGACGATGTCATTAATGTTGATAACGCTATGCGTTGGGGGTTTAACTGGGAAATTGGTCCCTTTGAAATGTTTGATGCCATTGGAGTTGCCGCCTTTGTAAAACGGGCAGAGAAAGATGGCGTGGTTGTGCCTGAAATTCTCAAAGGAATTGAGTCCTTTTATCGCTTTAGCGCAAATGGAGAAAAGGAATACTACGACCTAGCGACAAAAGAGTATCTGGCTGTTCCGAAGAAAGAAGGGCAGATAAAGCTTGAGATCCTCAGAAAGGCCGGAAGGGTTGTTGAAAAGAATGCAAATTGTTCCATTGTTGATCTTGGTGACGGTGTTTTCGGTTTTGAATTCCATTCCAAGATGAATGCCATTAGCGGGGATATCCTTGCCTGGACACATAAGGCGATTGCCAGAGCCGAAACTGAAGGTGTTGGCCTTGTTATTGCCAACCAAGGGACAAATTTTTCGGTTGGTGCCAATCTGATGATGATGGCGGTGGCCCTGGCCGAAGGCGCTTTTGATGACATTAATATGGTACTGCGAGCCTTTCAAAAAGCCACCATGGCCATAAAATATTCAAAAATCCCGGTGGTCTCAGCGCCTTTTAACATGGCCCTCGGTGGCGGTGCCGAGTTTTGTCTGCATTCCGATGCCATTAACGCCTATTCAGAGACCTATATGGGGCTTGTTGAGATCGGCGTTGGACTGCTGCCTGGTGGTGGTGGGACTAAGGAAATGTCCATACGGGCAATCCAACTGGGCCAGCAGTATAAAACCGATGTGCAACCTTTTATCATTAAGAATTTCGAACAGATCGCCATGGCTAAGGTTTCCATGGGGGCTGCTGAACTCTATGACATGGGCTATATGAGAAATGGGGATTCCATTAGTATGGATATCGATAATCTCATCGGTGATGCTAAGCAGAAAGTGCTGGGGCTTGCCGTCAACTACAGGCCCGGGTGTCCGCTTGAAAATCTTCCTGCCCCAGGGCGCGGGATTGCAGCAGCCATCAAGAGTCAGCTGTGGAATATGCAGATGGGTGATTTTATAAGCGAATACGAAGCGGAGATGGGAACCACCATTGCGCAGGTTATGTGTGGTGGTGATGTGAATCCCGGAACCCTGATCACTGAAGATTATCTCCTCCAGCTTGAGCGGGAAAGCTTCCTGAAGCTAATTGGTAATAAGAAAACGGTGGCACGTATTCAGCATATGTTGAAGACCGGAAAACCTCTTCGTAACTAATCAGTATTTCAGGTGAATATTGTTCTGTTTTGGGAAAAGAGCTGGAGGGTATAACATTATTTCTGACCTCATTTTAAAGAGAAAGAATTCATCTTTGTTCAGCAAAGGTTGGTTCAAGCACTGCCACTTGCATCAGGCATCTTGCAGTAGGCAGCACCTACTGTGCTGTATTGGTCAAAACTTTGCATATGGCACCGTTTGAACTGAGGTAAAATACGGGCAGAAAGCCTCGCTGCGGATTTTCTTTTAGGCAAACTCTTAGAAAGAAGAAAGAATAAAATATCAGCTGTATAGAATAAAAGCTTTGCTCTGGACAGGCACTAACTAACGGTATTGAAGCCAATAATTACCCTTAAGGGAGAATTAATATGAAAAAAGCATACATACTGGCCAGCTACAGAACCCCGGGTTGTCGGGCCAACAAAGGAAAATTGAGAGATATGCGGCCGGACGATCTGGCGGCGGCTGCGATAAAAGGGTTGGTGGAAAGAACAGAGATAGACCCTGGGACTGTGGACGACGTTTATTTGGGATGCGCTTTTCCAGAGGCTGAGCAGGGGATGAATGTAGGCCGTGTGGCGGCGCTGAAGGCAGGGCTTCCCGTTGAAGTTCCGGGGCAGACCATAAATCGATTTTGTTCTTCGGGGCTGCAGGCCATATCCCTGGCAGCGGAACGTGTGATGTGTGGCTTTGCTGATTGTATAGTTGCAGGCGGGGTTGAGTCCATGACCTGTGTGCCCTTGGGCGGCTTGAAGTACAGCGCCAACCCGGGGTTGATGGTGGATTGGCCCGAGGCCTTTTCTTCGATGGGGGTTACCGCAGAGTTGGTGGCGGAACAGTATGGCATAGATCGGTTGGCAATGGATACCTTTGCGGCGGCAAGTAACGCCAAGGCCTTTGCCGCCATTAAATCCGGGACCTTCACTGATGAAATTATCCCCATTGAAGTTGAAAAAGACGTTTTAGTAAATGGAAAGATCGTAAAGACAACGGAAATGGTTTTGGTTGATGATGGTGTGCGGGAGGGTTCCACCGTTGAGAGTCTGGCTTCGGTGCGATCCGCCTTTAAAATTGGCGGGCCTGTGACCGCAGGTAACTCATCGCAGCTCACAGATGGAGCGGCGGTAGCCTTGGTGGTTTCAGAAGAGTATTTAAAGAAAATTAATAAAGACCCCTTTGCGCGTTTTCTCGCATTTTCCGCTAAAGGTGTTGCGCCCGAAGTTATGGGGATCGGTCCCATTGCAGCTATCCCTGCTGCCCTTAAACTTGCAGGTGTGAGCCTGGATCAGATAGATCTTATAGAGCTCAATGAAGCCTTTGCGGCCCAAGCCCTTGCGGTCATTAAAACCTTGGGCCTCAATCCTGACATTATTAACGTTAATGGTGGCGCCATTGCACTTGGACACCCCTTAGGATGCACCGGTGCCAAGTTGACCACGACCCTTCTCCATGAGATGGGACGCAGGAAGGCAAAATATGGTGTGGTTGCCATGTGTATAGGTGGTGGTATGGGTGCTGCTGGCGTTTTTGAAAAATTATAAACTAGCGTGAGGTGAGAAGAATGGCTGGAAAATTACTTAAGGGTGGTGAATACCTTATCACTGAAACTCCCTGTGAAGATGTTTTTACACCGGAGGATTTCACCGATGAACAACGACAGATCGGAGAGACGACCTCGCAGTTTGTTGAAAATGAAATCATGCCCCATATCGAAGAGATCGAAAACCAGGATTTTGACCTGGTGATTGAGGCTATGAAGAAGTGTGGAGAGTTAGGTCTATTGATGATGGATACGCCTGAAGAATACGGCGGTTTAGAGTTGGATAAAGCCTCGTCCATGCTGGTGGCTGAGAAGATCGCCTGTGCCGGTTCATGGTCTGTAACCTATACGGCTCACACGGGTATTGGTCTTCTTCCGCTTATTTATTACGGAACCGATGCACAGAAGGAAGAGTATCTGGGGAAGGTCACCTCCGGTGAATGGATTGCCGCCTACTGTTTAACCGAACCGGGTTCCGGCAGTGACGCGTTGGGGGCCCAGGCCTCCGCCGTACTCTCTGAAGATGGCAGTCACTATATTCTTAACGGCACGAAGCAGTTCATCACTAATGGTGGCTTTGCTGATCTGTTTACTATCTTTGCAAAGATAGATAAGGAGCATTTTACCGCTTTTCTGGTGGAAAAAACCTATGAAGGCCTCGTTGTAGGTCCCGAAGAGAAGAAACTCGGTATCAAAGGTTCCTCCACCACCCAGATCATCTTGGATAACTGTAAGGTGCCAGTGGGAAATCTTCTTGGCGAGAAGGGCAAAGGTCACAAAATTGCTTTTAACGTCCTCAATATTGGCAGGTTTAAGCTGGGTGCAGGTGTCTGTGGCGCTTCAAAGATGGCCATGGTTGAAGGTATTAAATACGCAAATGAACGCAAGCAGTTCAATACGCCAATCGCGAAATTTGGTGCAATTTCGGAAAAGATTGCTGACCTTACCGCACACATTTACGCCTCTGAATCTCTTGTCTACAGGTTTGCCGGAATGTTGGATGAAAAATTGGCAACAATTGATAAGGGTGTTGAAAACTATTATGAAGAATATCTAAAGGCCATCGAGGAGTATGCCCCTGAATGCGGTATTGCTAAGGTCTTTTGTAGTGAGGTGCTAGCTAAAACCGTGGATGAAGTCGTGCAAATTCACGGTGGATATGGTTTTGTCAGTGATTACCCGGCAGAAAGATATTATCGGGATGAGCGGATTAATCGTATCTTTGAAGGGACAAACGAGATCAACAGGCTCTTGATTCCAGGTATGATTCTTAAAAAAGCAATGAAGGGTGAGATGCCGCTCCAGGCAGAGGCCATGAAGGCTTTTGAATCATTAATGACTCCAAGTTTCGAAGAGCTTGATGAAACGATACCATTTGTACAAGAAAAAGAGTTGATCAAAAACCTGAAAACTCTCTTTTTGATTTTGGCGGGAACAGGTGTGCAGAAGTTTATGGATAAGATTGCCAATGAGCAAGAAATCCTGATGACAGCAGCGGATATCGCCATCCAAATCTTTGCCCTGGAAAGCACGGTTCTCAGGACAGAGAAAATAATTGCAGGAGCAAGTGCGCGTAAGCAGGATCTTCTTCGCGCAGCGGTTAAGATATTTGCCTTCGATGCCTCTGAGGTGGCAGCTAAGGCTGCAAGAAAGGGTGCTTTTTATGTGGAAGAAGGCGACGCTCTTGCTATGATTTTATCAGGGGTAAGACGTTTTACCAAATATGATGCTTCAGGCCTGTTAGGGGCAAAACGGTTACTTGCAGCCGCCGCCTGTGAAGAGGAAAAATATCTCTTCTGATCCTGACCCGTTGGTATTTTGATGAACTCCTGAAAATCCGATCCAGCCTTGCATGGGCCTACTGCAAAAGTGTTTTGTCTACAGGTGAACGACTTTGTGGGGCTTGGACATTTGGTGATGACATCAATTTCATAAAGGATCAATATGCTTAACTATACGCAACACACAATTAACACCCCGTATATGGTTGGCCCGGTACACTGCTATAGCGCGGTGATTAACGGAGAGCTTGTGCTCTTTGATACAGGGCCGCCAACAGAAGAGGCTGCTGCGTATCTCGAAGAGCATATTGATCTGGATAATTTGCGACATGTTATCGTTACCCATTGTCATATTGACCATTATGGTCAAGCTCTGTGGCTGGAAAAAAGGTGTAATGCTACAATTTATCTGCCCTATAAAGACAGTCTCAAGGCTAAGCAGCACGATCAACGGATAGAGGGCATGTCCCACGTTCTTCACGGGTTGGGCTTTGGCGCCGCATACCTGCAAGAACTACAGGATATTTTTGAGAAGAAGGCGGTTCTACCGCCATTTCCGGAGCAATACAAGATAGCAGAGCATGATATTCCAAAACGTCTGGGGGTGGGAGTCCTTGCCTGTCCCGGACATTCTCAGAGTGACCTGGTCTATACGGTTGGAGGCCTAGTGATATCCGGAGATACCCTTTTAAAGGGGATTTTTCAATCTCCTCTCCTCGATTTCGATTTGGGAACGAGGGAGCGCTTTGATAATTACGGCGCATATTGTGAAACCATTGTCACCTTGTCCGCCTTAAAGGGGGGGCTGGTGTTGCCGGGGCATCGATATAACATTCCAAGCATTAAAGAGACGCTGACGTTTTACCTTTCAAAACTGTTGGTAAGGGTGCATAAACTGCATCAATATCTTGATGGGAATAATGTGATGCAGCTCATCGATAAGCTATTAAAAGGCAGAGTGAAGGATATTTTTCATATCTATCTCAAGGCGTCTGAGATTGTTTTTATGATGGATTTACTCAATGATCCTAAGCTGCTGAAAGATGCTCTGGTGAGATCCGGGTTATGGCCCGAAGTTGCCCAGTTGTATGAAGCGGCGATCTTAGAGTAAGCCGTATTGCCGGGGGGCACCTCGGCTTTCTTGGGGTAAAGGATTGAGCCCATAAAAAGTAATTGTTACATCTTTGCAAAGAATACAAACAGATAATGGTCAGCCAAGATTGGTCCATACGACGTATTTTGAAAGCAGGAGACAACAGTGGAACTCTTTAACCCGCAAAAATATACACGTTTTCATGCCGATCCCCTGTCGGAAAAACTTGCTCGTAAAACCATTGAGTTTTTTGAGACAAAGGGTTTGCAAAAAATCAAGGATGACGATCGGTCTGCGGTCTGGTATCAAGACTTTTTGGATTTTATCAAAAAAGAAAAAATATTTGCCCATTTTCTCACCCCCGAAAAATATAGTGGCCTCGGCGGCCGTTGGGATATGTATCGGATCAGTGAATTTAACGAGATCCTTGCCTTTTATGGTCTCTGTTACTGGTATGCATGGCAGGTGACGATTCTTGGTCTTGGACCAATCTGGATGGGGGAAAACGAAGGGGTGAAGAAGGACACAGCTCGGCTATTGGAAGAGGGCGGCATTTTTGCCTTTGGACTTTCCGAAAAGACCCATGGGGCCGACCTCTATTCTTCTGAGATGAAGCTCGTTGCCGATGGCAAGGGCGCCTATCTGGCAAAAGGATCCAAATACTATATTGGCAATGGTAATTGTGCGAGTTTGGTTTCCACCTTTGCCAGGATGGATTCCACCGGTGACTATGTGTTTTTTGTGGTTGATCCAGAACACGAATGTTACGAGTGTGTGAAGAAAATTGAAACCTCGGGGGTCCGGCAGGCCTACGTTGCAGAGTATGAACTGCACGATTATCCTATTCAGCAGAAAGATATACTCTCGGTTGGAGAGCTTGCTTGGAATTCTTCTCTTAACACTATTAATGTGGGTAAATTTGAGCTTGGGTGTGCCTCCATTGGTATTGCAACCCATTGTTTTTATGAATCTTTGAGCCATGCCTCGGCGCGAAGCCTATACGGTCGTTGGGTGACTGATTTCCCCCATGTTAAAAAACTGTTCTGTGAAAGCTATTCGAGGCTGATTGCAGGCAAACTCTTTGCCTTTAGGGCCGCGGATTATATGAGGGTTGCGACGGATGATGACAGGCGATACCTGCTGTTTAATCCAGTGGTGAAGATGAAGGTGACTGGCCAGGGTGAGCGGGTTGTGCATCTGCTCCATGAGGTCATTGCAGCAAAAGGATTTGAGCAGGATACTTATTTTGAGATGGCCCTGCGCGATATAGGGATGCTGCCCAAGCTCGAAGGCACCGAGCATGTCAATATGGCACTCATTGTTAAGTTTATAAAAGGCTATTTTTTTGCACCCGTCACCTATCCGCAGGTTGATCAGATGAAGGAGGCTGGAGATGATGGGTATCTGTTCAGGCAGAAAACTGGTAAACTTGGGAGCATAGGGTTTCCTGACTACCGGCTCGCATATGAGGGCTGGATCAGCCCCAATGTACTGCGGTTCTTCGAGCAGGTCCAACTGTTCAGGGAGCTGTTGGTCGCTGCACCTCCAAGTGTGGAGCAGGTCAAAGATGTTGACTATATGCTTGGCGCGGGAGAACTCTTCACCCTCATTGTCTACGCCCAGTTAATACTGGAAAATGCAACAATTTATAAAACAGATCAGGATGTGGTTGAACAGATTTTTAGTTTTTTGGTGAAGGATTACAGTTGCTTCGCGCTTAATATGGTTTTGGACTATGATAATTCACCGGAACAGGAGGCTTTTTTCAACAAAATGATCAAAAAACCTGTTAATGCTAACGGCGGTTTTCAACGAGTTTGGCAGAAGGTATCTGCACACAGGGACCAATACACTATGAATATGTAGTTTAGAGGGAGTTGTAATGGGTCATCATCTTGATGGAAAAAGTAGTATTGTGCCGCTGATCGACCGGTTGAATAAGTATCCAATCGGCCTGCCCGACAGTGACACGTTGCGACGGATACTTGCAATTATCTTCACCGAAGATGAGGCGTATATCGCCTCCCGTTTCCCGCTGACAGAAGCGACACTGAAAGAGCTTGTCAGTTCCACCGGCTGGGAGTCGGAAAAACTTGCGGCAAAGCTTGATGAGATGGCGGACAAGGGTTTGGTCTTCGAGTCGAAGTATGGGGGAAAAGTCTTTTATCTTTTGATGCCAGGGCTGATAGGTTTTTTTGAGTTCACCTTTATGAAACAGCGTCAAGATCTGCCTGTTGCTGAGCTTGCACAGCTGATGGAAGAGTATCTCTTTGGCGATCCGGATCAGAAGATGGGCAAAGAGTTTTTCTCGTCGAAGACACCTCTGACAAGAACGCTTGTCTACGAAGAACATATTCCTGTTTCTTCCCAGATTGCAACATATGAGAGTGCCCGTGAAATTGTGAAAAAGGCGGGCTATGGTGCCATCGGTATGTGTTACTGCCGGCATAAAAAGGGGCATCTTGGGATGAGTTGTGATAAGGGCGCGCCAACAAAAGAAATCTGTATATCCCTTGGGACTGCAGCAAAATTTATGGTCCGTCGGGGCTTTGCTGAAAAAAGAACTACCCAGGAACTCTTAAATATCCTTGAAGGTGCCCGTGACTTAAATCTAACCCATATAACCGATAATATACGCTATAAGCCCTCGTTTATCTGTAACTGCTGTTCGTGTTGCTGCGAGCTGCTCGGTGGTGTGCAGCAGGGCTTTCCCATGGGGGTGGCCAAGACTAATTATACCCTTGCGATTAATGAGGAGACCTGTGTTGGCTGTGGCCTGTGTAAGAAGGCGTGCAACGTAATCGCACTTGAACTCGTCGAGGTTGAGGGGGGGGCGAAGGTCAAAAAGCGGATGCGGGTTATGGAGGACAACTGTTTAGGCTGCGGTGCCTGCATCAGTGCCTGCCCGACCCAGTCTCTATCTCTGGTCCCTGCCATTCGTCCGGAGGTTCCTGAAAAAAAGAAAGACCTGATGAAGCAGATTCTTAAAGAGAAAAAGAGGCTCATGCCTTTTGTGGTTGCAACGGTGAAAACAAAAATCAAAAGGAAACTTGGTTTGGGGTAGTTTGAGGTATCAAAGGTGGGTTAAGCAGTGCTTGCCTGCCTTTGTAGCGTTTCGGACTTCGCGACGGTCCGAAACGCTATTTTTTTCTATTTTTCCAGTACTCTGTCATAGAAAACAAGCAAAAGTGGCGTTTAGTATTTCTTTACCTGGGTACTGCTGAGGGTTGCCCATTCGGCGACAGTTGCTCCTCGTTGCTTAACGACAGGAATTATCTGTATATGATTCTTTAGGATCGTTTTTATCTTCTCGTCTGTAATTCGAATGGGGCATTCCCGGCTCACTGGTTGACCATCTTCTCCAATGACGTCCATGACCGATGGATGTTTGCAGAGCTTAGTTGCGGTGGTTAGTTCACCGACCTTGCCGATGTTGAACCAGCCCCTGAATCTACCATCGTTTCCCTGGATACGCAGACCTATTGCCGCCAGGGCCCCTATCACACCATCCCCTGTACCACCATACTCAGAAAGATGAACCTTGGTACGTGTTGCCAGCTGGTACGCTTTATCTTTGTTTAGTATTGTGGATTTTGCCTGTTCACCAAAACCTATAAGAGCTTCTCTGTTTAAGTCTTGAGTATCTTGGGCTATGCAGAGTCCGGGGTCAGACCCTAGGGCCGCATGTTGTTGTAGATAATGGCCGGAAAATTTAACAAGATCCGTTAAAGAAGAGGGGTTGATAGAGGCGATAAAGCACATTGCACTGTTGTGGGAGGTGTAGGGGATGTCGTCGTGGTAATAAAGCTGGTGTCTTGTGATGTTGGAACAGTTTTGGGCGAGTCCCTCGTGGAGCAGTGCTTCTGTAAGGTTTTCTGCAAGTTGACCTGAGCCTATACTCGTCAAATTGTCGGTGTCGTCTACGCTGAGGTATATCTGCATAATTTTTTTCAGTTTACCGGGGTTTGTCAGAGTTGAAAGTGAATTTGCAATAAACCTCTGGTCCTGTGTAGTGTCAATAATCCATGTCAAATAACCGTTGGCCGGAGGATGGATAACCATAGATTACCATGGATGATATCTGTAAGATTTGCCATATCCTCGTCTCTTGCCTTGCCAAGATATTTAACAGGGCATACACTATGGTTATCGGTTGGCCGATGAAACATTTTTTTATGTACCCATTTGGGTAAGTCCTATCATCTGGAGGTGTTGTGTAATGGCTGGGAAAATATTTTACCGCGAACGATCAAGAGTGAAAGAGGGTTCTCGCACGCCCCGGTTTCGTATCATTGCAGTGAGTGGAATTGATCTACGCGTGTATGCCGGGCATCTGCGTAAAAAAGAGATAGAGAAGATTGCCAAAGAGACCAAGGCTGAACTGATTCTTCTCAAACAGGATAAGAAGTCTAAATCATCAAATAAGTAGCGTTCACTTTCGAGTTTTGCAAAAAGGGAGATACTGAAGATGGCATTGGTGCGGGAAAAAGATGGGAAGAGACTGCATGTCAAAAGTACGTTGATGGGCGAGAGTCTGGTGAGCGAAAAGTTCATTAAACAGCTGGACATTGCCCCGCAGGAAAGGCTTTATCCCGAGGTTAATCTAATGAAGATTGGGGGCCAGTCGATTTGTGATCGTGGCGTTAAGGCCTTACCTGAGATCTTGAAGGAGATAGTTCGGAACCGGAAAGAGCACAAGATGGTGTTAACTACAGGTGGCGGAACTCGCAGCAGGCACATCTATACCCTTGGTCTTGAGATGGGGATGCCCACAGGAGTTATCGCTAAATTCGGTAGTATGGTTTCAGAGCAGAATGCCCTGATGATAGCAACCTTGCTTTCTCCTTGGGGTGGGGTACAAATATCCCACGCAGATATAGTGAAACTGCCGACCTATTTTGCAGAAAACATTATTCCTGTCATGCACGGAATGCCACCGTATGACTATTTTGCAATTAAGCCAAAAGTAGGCCGAATTCCAATCCATCGCACCGATGTTGGCTTGATTATTCTGGCGGATCTGATTGGTTCTAAAACAGTTATTTTTGTAAAGGATGAGAACGGGCTCTATACCGAGGATCCAAAGAAAAATCCGGATGCAAAGTTTATTGCCGAGATCGGCGCCCAAGACCTGCTTGATAGTGGTCAGGATGACCTGGTTATAGAACGACCTTGTCTCGAAATAATTCAGAACAGTGAAGTTATTGACAAGATACAGGTTATTAACGGACTGGTTCCGGGAAATATTACTAAGGCCCTGAACGGCGAGCAGGTGGGAACGTATATTTATAAGCAGTAAACGCTGGTAGACACCTCTTGTTGTTAAGGGGTTTTGTGCTTGTCCAAGAGAACCGTATTGGTTGTAGTGCTGTTATGAATTGTTACGATGTTTTTATCGGCAGGATAAACAGCCTCTGTGCATAACAGAGGTTGTTTTTTTTTGAGCAAAATATTGAGGATGGCGTTTTAGTTCTGGCTATTGCTGTTGAGCAGAGTTGTTATGCGAAAACGGTACTCAACGATGTCATTTCGAAGGGAAGACATGTTGGCCATTTTTTCATCAACTTTTGAGATGTGGTTATCAAGGATTTCAATCAACCTTGGTGTAATCATATCAAAGTCTTTTTCATTTATATCAAATATATCAGAGAGGTGGTGGATTTCTTTGAGTGAGATCCCCATGGTCTTAAGTTTAAGGATAAATTTAAGACGCAACACATCGTCTGCGCTGTATGAACGGGTTGCTCCATTGAGCCTCTCGTTCTTTCCCATTAAGCCAATTTCTTCATAATATCGTATTGTTCGAGTTGTGATGTTAAGATCTTTGGCTAATTCACCAATCTGCACAGGTTTTTTGTTTGATTTATACATGCTTGCTTCCTTTGCGGAGGTTATACCTCACCTTTACGTAATCTGTTGGCGTAAGGTAGCATGTGCTCTCTTGGCCTGTCAATTGAAAAAGTAACATCTCTCCAAGGTATTATCGATTATCAGCTCAATTATAACAGTACAGTTTAATCTCTTGACCTTTACGTAAACATTCTTTATAAAAGGGGGAGTGTTGTCGAGTGTCCAGGTTGTAATCTCTCTTCAGGAGAATACGTTATGATTTTTGAACACACCAAAAAGCATAGTCTGCTGCATGAAGTGATGCGAGGCTGTGCGGAAACAGAAATACAGCCGTCGGTTAAAGCAGTTGCCGATTGTTTTAGCCATGCCATCGTCGTTGCACGATTCTTCGGGGTGTCCGCTTTCACTGATGTAACCCGAGCTATCCACCACTCCCTTGTTCCACGTCATATCTCCCGCTTGGGAACCACTTCGAAAAATAAGCACTTTTCTCTGGGGTTCTTGCCCAAAAATGAAAATGGGATCTCTAACCATGCAAAAATATGTTCTGCATTAGCTACAGGACACAAGAACTATAGTAACTATTCAGCACCACTCCAACCACCTCTACGGTGGTCTTCGCCAATATCACCTCTATCTTTACCGTGCCAATTGAACGGATTTGAAACACTGATAAACAGCTACAGAAGCTGATTTAACCAATATTTGAGAGTCACCTGCAAAGTTACAAATTATAAAAATACAAAGATACACTTATAATACAGAGTTTGGTCACCTGAAGTTCCCGGATAAACCAAATGAACGTTGACTATTGACCTATTGAAACTGGAGAAAATGATGGAATACACCAGGGAGATTTATTGGAATGTTGGCCACGGAGTATGGACTCTGCTTCCTATGTATCTGTTGGCTATCTTTGGTATTGGTTTGTTGGTGAAAGGCTTTTATGCCCGTGTGAAAGTGTACCAGCAGGGACAGCCTCTTGTTCGCTGGGACCAACCGTGGAAAAGACTGAAACTGATGCTGCAAAATGTACTTTTGCAGAAAAAGGTAAGTCGGGTGATTTGGCCGGGCCTGTTGCACGGCCTGTTTTTTTGGGGTTTTGGTCTGCTTGTCATTGGAACTACACTTATTGTGCTCCAGGCGGATTTTACAGACCTGTTCTTCGACGTAAAATTTCTTACAGGAACCTTTTATAAGTTGTTTTCCATTGTTCTGGATGTCGCTGGTCTTGTTTGTATGGTGATGCTAGGAGGACTTTTGGTTCGCAGGTACTTTTTTGCACCTGCTGGTCTGGAGACAAAAAGCGATGATTCGATAATGCATGGACTGCTCTTTGCCATTCTAATCACAGGTTTTCTCATTGAAGGAGCCAGGATGGCGGCAACCGAAATGGGTACACCACTTGCCCCATGGTCCCCTATTGGTCTTCTGGTTGCAAAGGCGGTTATCCCGATGGGAGATGGTGGCGTGCTGGCCCTGCATAAGGTGACGTGGTGGTTTCATTTCCTCCTCGTCATTGGCTTTTTCATTCTTATACCCCTCACAAAATTCAGACACATTCTTACAACCAGTGCCAACTATTTCTTTGCTGATTTGGGGCCGAAAGGCAAATTGGTGACCCTTGATCTTGAAGATGAAGATGCCGAAAGCTTTGGTGTTTCAACTATTCAGGATATGACCTGGAAGGATATCTTCGATACAGACAGCTGCACGCTCTGTATGCGTTGCCAGGATCGTTGCCCTGCCTTTGCAACGGATAAGCCTCTCTCTCCAATGAAGCTTATTAGCCAACTTGGTGAGGTTGCTTTTAATACTCCGGATAGTCGGCTTATCGATATTATAGGTAAAGATGTTCTCTGGGCCTGTACCACCTGTCGTGCCTGTCAGGAAATTTGTCCAGCAAGCATTGAACATGTGAATAAAATTGTTGATTTAAGACGGGCTATGGTGCTCATGGAAGGGGAGTTTCCTGGCGAAGAGGTGATGGCGGCCATGGAGGCAACGGAGGTCAATGGCAATCCTCTGGGAGTGGGTTACGCCGAACGTGGTGACTGGATTGCGGGTCTTGGAATAAAGACCCTGGCAGAAGATCCCGAGGTTGATATCCTCTTTTTTGTAGGTTGTTACGGCTCTTTTGATAAGAGAAATATTGCTGTTGCTAAAAGCTTTGTCAAACTCTGTCAGGCGGCTGGGGTAAAAGTTGGCATCCTTGGTAAAGAGGAAAAATGTTGCGGTGAACCCATGCGGAAGATGGGTAACGAATATCTGTATCAAACCTTGGCCAGTGAGAATGTTGAGACCATTAAGGGCTACGGAGTACAGAAGATCGTCACAACCTGCCCACACTGTTTCAATACCCTCGAAAAAGATTACAGGGACCTCGGCCTTGAGATGGAAATTGTCTCCTATGTCGTGTTCCTTGAGCAGCTTATTGTCGAGGGGCGTCTTCGTATTCAGGCCGAGGATATCTCCTGCACCTATCATGACTCTTGTTACCTTGGTCGTCACAACGACATTTATGAGGCGCCAAGGAAATTGATTGAAGCGGCAGGCGGGCAGCTCGTTGAGATGGAGAGAAACAGGGATGAGGCTTTTTGTTGTAGTGCCGGTGGTGGCCGAATCCTTGCTGAAGAAAATATTGGTGAGAGAATCAATATACGGCGGGTTCAGATGGCCGCCGGGACAGGTACAGATGTGCTGATTTCTAACTGTCCATTTTGTTTGACGATGTTTGAAGATGGTGTGAAAGGTGCCGAGCTTGAAGGTGTAATGAAGCCCCGGGATATTGCGGAAATTTTGGCTGAAAGAATTGTATAAGAAAAATATTTTAACTCACCCCTAAAAATCGGAGGGATAAGATGAAAATACTTGTATGTATCAAACAGGTTCCTGACATGGAATCTAAGTTTAAGGTCGATGAAAGTGGGACTTGGTACGCAAAGACAGATTTAGCCTGGCGGATGAATGAGTATGATGAATATGCCGTTGAGCAGGCTGTCCAGCTAAAAGAACAATGTAAAGAGGGTGATATCACGGTTCTTTGTATTGGCTCAGATCAGGTGAAAGAGACCATGAAAAAGTCGCTGGCAATGGGCTGTGATCGTGGTGCGCATATCAAAGATGATGAGGCCTCAGGGAAAGAGCCATTTGAAATTGCAGGTGTCATTGCTGAATTCGCAAAAGATAAGGACTTTGAACTTATTTTTACAGGTATGCAATCCCAAGATCGTGGTAGTGGCCAGGTGGGTATCCTGGTAGGTGAAATGCTTGGGATCCCCAGTGTCTCGACGGTGGTGGAGTTTTCCTATGAAGGCGGCACTCTTGATTTAAAACGTGAACTTGAGGGCGGGATCAAGGCCTGTGTGAAGGTATCCTCTCCGGCTGTCATTACCTGTCAACTTGGTCTTAATACCCCCCGTTATCCAACCTTGCCAAATATTATGAAAGCCAAGAAGAAAGAGCTGCTTTCGATTGATATTGGTGACCTTTTAAGAGTAGAGCCCCGTCAGGAGACCATGAAGATGTATTTTCCTGAGAAGAAAGGTGGCGGTCTTGTTCTAGAGGGTGAAGCGGCGGACCTTGCTGATCAGCTTATCAAAATACTTAAAGAAAAAACCGGCGTTCTGGCCTAGGGGGAGACACAATGAAACTATTACTTATTGCAGAAAGTAGAGAAGGAAAACTTCTGGGCGGTAGCTACGAACTTATGGCTTTTGCCCAGGAGCTCGGAGCAGAAACAGCGATGTTTCTTGTGGGAAGTGAAGCTGACCTCCCCAAGTACGATGGAACTCTTTATCTTGCAGATGTGGCTGATGCTGGAGAATATAATCCAGAGGCACACAGGGCTCTTATCCTTGATGTTATCGATAAGGAAAAGCCTGATAGCGTGGTCTTCTGTCATTCCTCATATGGGTGGGATCTTGCACCTCGACTCGCCTATACTCTTAAAGCTGCACAGATTTCAGAAGTGGTTGGTGTGGCAGATGGAAACATGGTTGTGCCTGTCTGTAATTCTAAACTCCGCCGCGAGGTCAAAGCCGGGACAGCGCAAACAGTTATCACCTTGCAGAATGGTGCCTTTGGGCTGGCTGAGGATCCTGCTGGAACGCCTACGGTTGAAAAAATAAGCGGTGGGACCGGGACTGTTATTGAGTTTTCTGGTTTTGAGCTGGCAGAGGCGGGCGGGGTAGATCTCGCTAAGGCGCAGGTTATTGTTAGTGCTGGACGGGGTATTGGCAAGCCCGAAAATGTCGCTCTGATTGAAGGGCTGGCTAAGGCCCTTGGTGGTGAATATGGAGCCAGCAGGCCAGTTGTAGATTCAGACTGGGTAGAGCACAATCGCCAGGTAGGTACAACGGGTCAGACGGTTACCCCTAAGCTGTATGTGGCATGCGGTATTTCTGGAGCCATACAGCATTTGGCTGGTATGAAGAAATCTGAGTTTATCGTTGCGGTAAACACCGACAAGGATGCCCCCATCGGTGAGGTTGCGGATGTTCTGGTTGTTGCTGACCTAAAACAGTTCGTGCCTGTTTTGACTGAAAAAATTCAAGCGCTATAGAGGTGGAAAGCACTATGGTTGAAGAAATCTTTGCAAATCTAAGTAGATCATTTGTAGAAGGTGCTGTGAAAAAACCAATGTCTTTTTATTTTTCTTTGGGCGATACTAAAAAGACGGTGCAACTGACTGCCGAGTCTTGCATCGTTAGTGACGGTAGGGTGGTCGAGTCTGCTGATTGTGTGTGCAAAACCAGCCCAGAATTTTTTATCAAAATATGGGATGAAGGTTATCGGCCGGGGCTAAAAGATTTTTTATCCGGAACAATTAAATCAAATAACCCTAACGCATTGCAGGATTTTCTTAATGGTTTTGGCAAGGGCCCCTGATTTCTTTGGTTGTACAGTGTAAGGGGAAGCTCAAAACACGATATCTTTTTTAGTTTAAAAGGCAGAGGCATGCATGGAATATTTAACAGAGATAAAGGTGAGAGGGTATCACGCCGACTTTTATGGTCATGTGAACAATGCAAGGTATCTAGAGTTTTTTGAGGAAGATCGTTGGGCGCATCTGGAATCGAAAATTGATTTACGAAAATGGGCTGCCGAGGGCATTATTTTTCTTGTGGTGAACGTTAATGTTAATTACAGGCGCTCTGTGCCCGTTGGAGAAACTCTGCTTATCTCGACTGATATTGCAGAAATTGGAAGTAGAAGTGTTGTCTTAAAGCAGGAAATTTTGTTTAAGAACAGTAAGCAGGTCGCAGCTGATGCCCTTATTACCTTTGTTGTCACTGGCAAGAGTGGAAAAGTATTAACAATGGAAGGGGACATTCGTAAAGAGATCGAGAAGTTGAGATCTTCGTAAACCACCTTTTAAGCAGGAAGGGTGTTGGTCCTTTTCGACAGAGAAAATCTTCTGAAACCACTACGGGCACACGGTGTAAGTTGTTTCTATAGTTGACATATATTAGGTTTATGTATTAGACAGCGTATGTCCTTTGTAGGGGCGCTACCAGTAGTCTTCATTTGTGTGAAAAACTATAAAGTAGTCGGAGGGTTTCTGTGTCTAACATATTTTTTTGATATGGAAACTTAAGGGTGTTCGCCGGTTGTTCGGGCGGATACGAAGAACTTCTTATTACTGAGGGGAGAAAAGTTTGAAGAAAAAAATTTCTGTATTGGCACTAGCATCAATCTTTGTTGCTAGTTCTGCAATGGGGTCAGCTTGGCGTATTCCGGAAGAGTCTGTTGATTCAACGGCTAAGGTGGGCGCAAATATCGCATCTGCCACTAGGACTGACACCGCCTATTTCAACCCAGCCAAGATGTCATGGATGGATGATACCTGGCAGATTGAGGTAGATGCAACCTATATCTATCTCTCTCCTATTAAATATGAAGACGGTAGAAATTCTTTTTATAGTAGTGAATCGGAAACCGAACATTTTCTCGTACCAACCGGATTTGTAGTGTCACCAGATTATAGTGGATTCCGTTTTGGTTTAGCGGTTGTGGCCCCGTATGGCCTGTCCAAGCGTTGGGAAGATCCTTTTGGAAAAGCTGTTGCTGGGGAATTTTCACTTGCGGTAATTGAAGTAAATCCAACTGTTTCTTACGCTATCAGTGATATGATTTCCGTCGCAGCGGGTCCTCGTATGCTCTATGCTAAAGCCACGATGGAAAACGATGCGAGTGGACTCGGTATTCCTCTTGGAACCAACATGGTAGGTGATACCATCGAGTGGGGCTGGAACGTTGCTGTTGCTGTAAAGCCCATGGACAAGCTCGACCTTGCAGTTACCTATCGTTCTAACGTCGATCTTAAGTTTGAAGACGATGCTAATCTCAATTTGATGGGTACTCTTTTACCTAATTGGGACGCGGATGTTACAGTGCCTGCTCCTGCTGTTTTCGCGGTTTCTGTTGCCTATGATGTCTTAGAGAATCTCAACATTGAATTGACCTGGGATAGAACATACTGGTCTCAATACGAAGTTCTTGATATTAATTATCATCCGAATATTCCAGGAAATCCTTTTGAAGTTCCAGTGGCTAGAGATTGGAATGATACTAACGCATACCGTATCGGTCTGACCTACGGTCTGAACGATGTGGTTACCCTGATGGCTGGATTTGGTTATGATGAAAATCCAATTCCAACAGACAAGGTAGATTTTTCCATTCCTGACTCTGATGCATGGCTCTACTCTGTTGGTATGCAGTATGCGGTAAATGAGAACCTCGATCTTGGTATTGCCTTTTTGTATGACTACAAAGAGAGTCGAGATGTGAAGGGAAGTCCTACCGACAGAGTGTACGGTGAATTTACTGAAGCATCCGCATTGCTTGTATCTGTAGGTTTGAACTACAAGTTTTAACTGTTGTAAATGCGAAGATAAGCTAGAAGGGTGTTTGCGAACGCCTTTTAGGTAAATTCTTCGTTATGTTCAATAGAAAAATATTCTCAATATTAAGTATATGACTGCGTTCGTTTTATTGGAAAGTCTTACATTTGCACAAGTTTCCAATTGGCGGACAGACTCCTAGGGTAAGTGGTGTCCTTGATAGTTCTAAGCCCCCCTGTTGCCTTTAGCAGCAGGGGGGTGCTGTTTTAACGTCTTTAAAACCTTATAGGCCGCGCATATGCTCCGGTTTTAAATGGATTTTCCCTGCGAGTGCCTGTTTGATGAGTTGTAGTGTTTTTTCTTTATCTTTTGGCAATTCAGCCTGTATGGGAAGGTAGTTTGACGCATGGTTTGCATGGAAGAGACCGTCAGAAAGCTCTGTCGCAGAGAACATGATAAAGAGCTCTTCGAGCATCTCCTCTGCGCCGAGAAGGATGAAGTTGCCCCGATCGAAATCATCACTAAGCGGGGTATTTGGAGTCAGCATAAGGCTGAGTGCACCAACGAATTCAGGATCAATTGCGCTGAGAACTTTGCCCGTCTCTTTCGCGTGTATGTGTGAGCGTGTAGTGCCCGCGATGCCAAGGAGAACTGTGATAGACAGCTTCATGCCCGCAGCACGAATCTTTTTGCCCATATCTGTCATTTGCTGGCTGGTCGCACCTTTATTGATGCTTTTGAGGGTGACATCGTCACCAGATTCAAGCCCCATATAAGCGATGGTAAGGCCAAGGTCGTAGAGTTGTTTAAGTTGTTCCTCACCCTTCATTTTGATAGATTTACTATTTGCGTAGATGCCAACTCTGGTGAGCCATGGGAGTTTTTTACGAATTTGTTCAAGGATTAGAACAAGCCGTTTCTGGGGGATGATTAAAGCGTCTCCGTCGCAAAGAAAGAGACGTTTCAGGCCGCGGTAGTTGGCTGCTGCAAAATCAATATCAGCCATGATTGTTTTGTCATCTTTGATGGAAAAACGCTCCTCTTTGTACATGCCGCAAAATGTGCATTTGTTATGGGAGCAGCCGGTAGTAACTTGTAGAAGTATTGAGTTGGCCTCACTGGGGGGCCTGAAGATATTACCCTGATAGTGCATAACCGATACCTTTTGTGAAGTTGAGAGTATGGAGAGAACACACTTATACCTATAGTATAACCCTTTGGTCCACATTTCTCCTAAACATTGTGGCAATTTGCTTATGGGTATTGGGTTACAGTCTGTTTTGCAAACGACTGCTGATGCTAAAACTTGTTAGCTCGTTTTTGGGAAATATAAGAAATAAAGAGAAGTTCGCAATCGCTGACCTGAAAAACAATACAATGTTTATGAGAAATATGAAACTGAGGTGAAAGAAAAACACACGTAATATATCACGTTATTTGGAGGATTGATCCGACTATGAAAACGGGAAAAGAAACGTATCCAAACCTGCTGCGGCCTCTTGACCTAGGGTTTACGACCCTCAGGAACCGGGTGCTGATGGGTTCAATGCACACCGGTCTTGAAGAGGAAAAAAACGGCTTTACGAAAATGGCCGCCTACTTTGCCGCACGAGCAGCAGGCGGTGTAGGACTCATGGTAACAGGAGGTGTTGCCCCTAATCGCTCTGGTTGGGTTTCACCCTTTTCAATTCGTCTGGTAAAATCGTCTCAGGTTAAGGATCATCAGATTGTCACCCGTGCGGTCCATGAAGCCGGTGGGAAAATCTGTATGCAGATCCTTCACACAGGACGATATGGCTATCACCCACTCTGTGTTGCGCCAAGCGCTATTCGGGCACCGATTAATCGATTCCGGCCGAGGGCACTCAGTGTTCGCGGGATTAAAAGTACCATCTCAGATTTTATTAAATGTGCCACTCTTGCCAGGGAATCCGGTTATGACGGGGTTGAAATAATGGGCTCTGAGGGCTACCTTCTTAACCAATTCATCGTTAGAAAAACCAATAAAAGAAAAGACGACTGGGGGGGCTCCTTTGAAAATAGGGTTCGCTTTCCGCTGGAGATTGTGCGTGGAGTGCGTCGTGGGGTTGGCGATGACTTTATTGTTATTTACCGCCTCTCTATGCTGGATCTTGTAAAAGATGGTTCCAGCTGGGCAGAGGTCGTTGCCTTGGCGAAGTTGATGGAGCAGGCAGGTGTTTCCATTATAAACACAGGTATTGGCTGGCATGAAGCAAGGGTGCCAACCATTGCAACGGTGGTTCCAAGGGCAAGCTTTGCCTGGGTCACCAAAAAGTTGATGGGTGAGGTGAATGTACCTCTAGTCGCCACAAACCGGATCAATATGCCCGATGTTGCCGAGTCAGTAGTTGCAGATGGTTGCGCTGATATGGTGAGTATGGCAAGACCCTTTCTGGCGGACCCCGACTGGGTGAAGAAAACGGTTTCCGGGCGCAGTGATGAGATTAACAGTTGTATCGGTTGTAATCAGGCCTGTCTCGATCATATTTTCGCCAGAAAGACATCAACCTGCCTCGTTAATCCACGGGCCTGTTTTGAGCTCGAAAAACCCTTTGTCCTTACCCTTAAAAGTAAAAAAATAGCCGTTATTGGGGCGGGACCAGCGGGGCTTGCCTGTGCGACAACAGCAGCGGCTCGTGGGCATGATGTGACCCTATTTGAGCAATCGGCTCATCTCGGTGGCCAGTTTCGGCTTGCCAGGCAGGTTCCTGGTAAGGAAGAATTTGCTGAAACCCTCAGGTATTACACCAGGGAACTCGAGCTGTATGGAGTTGATGTGAAGATGGAGTCGTCTCCCACGGTGGAGCAGTTGCGGGCCTATGACGAGGTGGTTGTCAGTACAGGAGTTGTACCGAGAGAGCTCTCAATACCGGGAATTGAGAACGAAAATGTGTCGCTTTACAGCGAAGTGCTCTTGGGGAATAAGATCGTTGGAGACAGGGTTGCAATCATTGGTGCTGGCGGCATTGGCTTTGATGTGGCAACCTTTCTGCTCCACGATCAGGGGAAGGAGAGCATCCCTGCTTTTATGGCGCAGTGGGGTGTTGATATGGGCTATGCTGAAGCAGGGGGACTGCGTTTGCCTGAGAAAAAAACCCCAAAACGGACTATTTTTCTCCTGCAGCGTAAAACCACAAAACCGGGGGCGGGGCTTGGTAAAACTACAGGCTGGATTCACCGCTCCACTTTGAAGAAAAATGGGGTGAAAATGTTGACCGGTGTTGAGTATCTTTCCATTGATGAAAACGGTATTGCCATTCGTCATAGCGGTGAAGATCGGTTTCTTGAGGTAGATGCTGTGGTGATTTGCGCTGGGCAGGTCTCGTCCCTTGGCCTTGCCCATGAGCTTGATACAGCAGGTGTTGCCTATCATATAATTGGCGGCGCCCATGAAGCAGGGGAGTTGGACGCAAAAAGGGCTATCTCCCAAGGAGTTGAGGTGGCCGATAAGATTTGATCCGAGTTATTGATATTCGACGGGGGCTAGTTTTGCCTGTTGGCTAGTATCGGCAGTCACCGAAAAAACCTGCCCCTTCGTCGGCTGGACCCTTTTTTAGTACCATTCTTTTTGTACAATAATTTACATGGGTTTGCTGTCTTTTATCAGTTGAAAGATGGCAAGATTGGCAATGGTAAGGCCAAATATTCCTGTAATTGTCGGTAGGCTACCGAGGGTATTTCGTGCCCTGCCACGATCACTAAAAGGGGTTTCCCCCACCGTGGTGTCTTCTGTTGGTGGTGTATAGTCAAAGGTGACCTTTTCTGTAGAGTAGACGCAGCTAATGCCTCGACCGACCTCCCTTCTTCGTAATCTTTTGCGTATATGTCTTGCCAGTGGACAGTTTGAGGTATCGAAGACATCGCCACTGCGAATAAGTGTAGGATCGGTGCGAAGGGCAGCTCCCATTGAACTTATTGTAGGTATTTTCCGGACATAGGCCCCGTGGAGGAGCTGTATCTTAGGGTTGAGGGAGTCTATGGCGTCGATGAGCAGGTCAGGTGTTGGTTGCAGAATTTCATCAAGAGTTTCTTCACTGGCAAAGAGGGGTAGGGCTTCGACTGTACAATGGGGATTGATATCGTAAAGTCTTTCCCTGAGTACTTCAGCTTTAGATCTGCCGACGGTTGAATCCAGTGCAATGATTTGTCTGTTGATATTGCTGGTTTGGATGGTGTCAAAGTCTACAATGCGTAAATGTTGTAGTCCTGCCCTTGCGAGGCCTTCCAATACATAGCCTCCCACAGCTCCCAGTCCCACAACGGTAACTCTTTTAGACTGGAGAGATTGAAAGCTATTCGTACCTAAAAGTTGTTCTGTTCTCCTGAATCGATCCATATGTTTACTGCTACCTCCTATCCTTTTTTCTTTAAATGTGCTAAATACGCGGTTTTTTCCTCCGCAATTTTGCGGCAAATAACAGTATAGCGTATTTAGACAGAGATTTTGTATGTTAAAAATTCCTACAGTTGCAGCAAATGTCGATGATCTGGCCACCTGGTCAAAATATAAAAAGAAAATGTGCGATTATTGCAAAGGAACCTGTTGCAGTCTGCCCGTTGAAGTGAAGCCGGTAGATCTTGTGAGGATGGGGGCGATAGATGCCTTCGAACTTGAAGAAAACATGAAGGGTATTTTTAAGCGTCTGAGTAAGCAGAAAATAGTGGAGCACTTCCACGCCAAAACTACAACTTTTACCCTCGCCCGCATGGCAAATGGAGACTGCTTGTACCTCGATAGCAGTAGCAGGCGCTGTAGCATCTATGAGAAGAGGCCGGACACCTGTAGAAACCATCCTCGGATTGGCCCCCGTGCCGGATATTGTGCTTTCATTGCCAAGAAACCTTAGTCCGTAGCACGCGCACTGATACGTCGATTCGTCATGGTTCAATTGCTACGCTGTTTATTTGCGGATAGGTTTTTTGGGGGAAAGAATCTGTTTTTCCGGGCGTATATAAAAGCGGTAATATCCTATAACGTTGGAGCTTATGAAGACGATTTCAAGGATGACCGCTCCGGGGGAGCCAGCAAGAAAATTATGCACAATCCAGAGGCAGGTCGCGACAAACATCAATTGGCGTAATTGTCTATCTACTTTGCAAAAGGATGCTAGGGTTCCAAAGGTACTTCCCCCGCAACCGAGGATGGAAAGTACACCCTCATAGGTGGCAAATGATACTATCCAGGTGAGCACAATGAAAAAATACATGAACACTTTGGATGTTGAAAAGATAGAGGTTGCAAAGCGCATTGCCGCTATAAGGCCAAGGGCCGAAGCCGTCCAGTGATCCAGAAGCATAAAATGGCAGGATATTAGTAAGGCGGAAACTAAAAGACAGCTGACAATTTGTTTTCGGTTCTTGAATTGGAAAGAAAGAATATCAGAACAAAGAGCGAGCCCTACAAGGAGCTGTGATAGTGCAAATGATGACATGGGCGAGCCTAGAAATTGTTCCGGAATTGGCCCTGTGCCCAAACTCTTTGGCATGTACAAAAAAGAATGTTTTCTGTATCACCTCTATAGCTGCGTTTATTGTGTGAAAATTTTTTAATGTTGACCAAAATTTCTCTTCTCGAACAGCCTCCTAAGTAAAATTAAACGCTATTAATAACTAAATTATACACCCTCCATACTTTTTCGTCTATGGGCTAAGTGAAGCTTATTCTCCTGCACGTTTCAGCTCTTCATAACTGTAATCTTCTCCGGTTTCTTGCTGTTGAAAAAAGCGTTTTTCGTGGCAGAGATAGAGGCATTGCTTTGATTTTGCGGTGTGGGTTAGCAGCTGTCGTAGTTGGTCATGTTGGTCTTGATGTATATTTGTATCCGGCGCGTCAAATAAAAAGATGGGATCTGTTCGCTGGAGTTCTTTACTTACGAGAAGTGAAAGTTGAATACCTGATTTGAGTTTTTCCAGCACAGTCTGGGGGGGACGGCGAGAGTGTATGGGACCGATCTTTATTGCCTGTTGTTCTATGTAATGACGCAATTCGAGGTGGTCTTCACCGGTGGGCGTTGCAGGCGTTAAAAGAGGATGGTTGATATCACCTTGCTCATTAAAATAAATGAAAAGAGGCAGGCGTTGGAAGACGAGCTTTCTTGCGGCCTGGAAATGTTCAGCCCGTCTGATAAGGCGGGTCACTTCTTCGTATAACGTGTCATTGCTCTGCTGAATTTTTAGGTCGCGGAGGTGGAAGAGTAGTTTGTCCGCTAAGCCATCCTTTATTCTATCCACAGTTTTTATGGCGCTGGTGAAGGAGATGGCCTCACTGTAGCGTTTTAAGTCGATCTGTTCCATGGGCCGTAGAAGTTCAATGATAGCTGCTTTAATTTCTTGCCACCGTGTTGATGAAGAAAGTTCGACAAAATTGAGCCAGCGACTGTAGTCAAGGCGTCTGCCAATTTCTATTCTGTCGGTTTCGTAGAGGTTGTTATCCAATAAGCCAAGTTCTGTTACTGTCTCTGTAGTGGTTGTAAAGACGCCAAGGGCTATTGTCCGCTTGCCAGCTTGAATATGCCGGGTATAGCCTTCTTTTTTCTCGTAGTGGGGAAGCGCCACAAAAGGATCTGTCTGCCTACAGGGAAATGGCGGCTGGAGGGCTTGCAGGGCCCGGAGAAAGGCCGTGCCTTTTTGCGGGCTTGGAAACTGAAACTGGTTGAGGTGCGTACTTAACTGAAACCAGTTGCTCTCAATTACTGGTCCGGTTCCCCGAAGCTTTGCCTTAATTAATTTCATAAAAATCCTATCTAAACGCGGTGACACTGTACTTGGTACGCCTCGTAACCATTAACGATTGGCACGCGCCTATCGCCCTTGCATGTAGAGCAAATATGTTTCTAGGTTGTATTGATCTTTTGAAGAGACGAGGGGCTTGTACTGGTGATTGATTCCGGCGATATTTTTTCCGTTGGCCACTTGAGGTGTCTTCTTTTTGGGGGCAACGATATCGTCCTTGTGGAGGAGGAGAGAAAAATGACCAACGGCTAAGGGTACTGGATATTTTAAGCAAGTTCGCAATGGGAGGGGGATCAATGTTAGGCGTGTTTTGGAGGAGGCTTGCTGTTTCTAGGCATATAAATGTTGTTAGAGGTTGTATGGTCACTTTTTTTCTCAATATGGATCGTTGCGTCAACATCGGGTGAGGCACATACTTTATATCTGTCTTCTGGACGAGTGACTTGCTTTTTTATATCAAAGGATGTTCTTTTTGCCAAGGTGGGCTTTGCAGTATTTTGTAGCAGAGCTCAATATAGCTGAAGGCTTAGCTTTTTCATTGTAAAGATAATGACATAATAAAAAGTGTAATCACCGTTTCAGTTTGACATTAACCATAATTGTTTATTATATCATGGATGCATTTAATGGCTAACGCAACTTTTGAACCTTCCTTCTTATTTTAGAATTAATAGGCTTTATGAATCCTGGTCAGCACGCAATATCTGTAGAACAACTCCATAAAAGTTTTGGCGAAAACGAGGTATTAAAAGGTATAGATCTTACTGCAAATAGAGGTGAAGTTATCTCTGTCCTGGGCTCTTCGGGTTCTGGGAAGAGTACCCTGCTTCGCTGTATGAATTTGTTGGAAATCCCCGACTCCGGTATTGTTCGTGTTACCGGTGAAGAGGTCCTGATGAAGAAAAATCGCAGGGGTGAAAACCTACCTGCCGATATTAAGCAGGTGGAGCGTATTCGATCGCGAATTGCGATGGTTTTCCAGCAGTTTAATCTCTGGGCACATATGACCATACTTGAAAATGTTATGGAAGCGCCTGTCTACGTGTTGAAACAAAAACGTGCAGAGGTTCGTGATAGAGCGATTTTCTATTTAAATAAGGTCGGTATTGCAGATAAGCTTGACGCCTATCCTATCCATCTTTCGGGCGGGCAGCAGCAGAGAGCGGCTATTGCCCGTGCTCTTTGTATAGAGCCGGAGGTTATGTTGTTTGATGAACCCACATCGGCCCTTGACCCTGAGTTGGTTGGTGAAGTTCTACAGGTTATGCGAGATCTCGCGGCTGAAGGTCGCACCATGATTGTGGTCACCCACGAGATGGGTTTTGCGCGGGAGGTAAGTTCTAGAACTATCTTCATAGAGCAGGGACTTATCATTGAAAATGGCACACCTCAACAGGTTTTTGACTCACCAAAGACAGAGCGTTTTGAGATGTTTATTGCTGCGATGATGTGAAGGGAATAGCGGGCGTATTCTGCTGTTATTGTAAACCTTCAGGGGGTATTCCCCGATTGGTTAACTCACCGCAGCTGTAGCTGCGTGTTTGTGGTTTAAATCGTTTGGTTGGGGAGAAGGCATAGAAGCTCTACATATTACTAACAATAAAAGGAGACTGTATATGAAGAAGAGTATAGTTGTTTTTGCACTGTGTATGTTTTTGGCCGCAAGTGGGTCCGCTATTGCAAAAGATTGGAAAAAGGTACGTGTCGGTGTTGAGGGTGCCTATCCTCCTTTTAGCTATGTTCAGCCTGATGGCGAACTGGCAGGGTTTGATATTGATATTGCGAGAGCTCTGGTTGCGGCAATGGGTGCAGACGTTACTCTCGTCGCCCAGGATTGGGATGGTATGATTCCTGCGCTTATGGCCAAAAAATATGATGCAATCATTGCCTCTATGTCTATTACTGACGAGCGGAAGAAGAAGGTCTCTTTTAGTAAAAAATATTATAGAACTCCGGCTAAATTCATTGCTAAAAAAGGTTCTGTCTCTGATTTTTCAAAAGGGACAATGAAGGGAAAAACTATTGGAGTTCAGCGTGCTACCATTCATGATCAATATCTTACCGATGTGTACGGGAAGGATGTTAATATAAAACGTTATGGCAGTCTGGATGAGGCTTATCTTGACCTTA
Organism: Desulfotalea sp.; assembly: GCA_002733995.1. Lineage (GTDB taxonomy): Bacteria > Desulfobacterota > Desulfobulbia > Desulfobulbales > Desulfocapsaceae > Desulforhopalus_A. The sequence continues at coordinate 61,760 of NVXR01000006.1, forward strand.
TTGTTGGCCGTGTAGATATGCTGCTTGCGGATAGTGTCGCCCTCCTAGACGGTTTCTTGAAGAAAGATGATGGTAAAGATTACGAATTTGTTGGACCGGATCTCAACGATCGTAAGTGGTTTGGAGATGGTCTTGGTATTGCTATCCGTAAGCAGGATAAAGACCTTGAAGAGCTTTTTAACAAAGCAATTGAAACCATCCGTGCAAATGGTGTGTACAAAGCCATTCAGGACAAATATTTCGATTTTGACGTTTACGGTGACTGAGTTACCTCTTGCGGCATAATTAACTGTCCCTGTCGGTTTTGTCGGCAGGGGCTTCCTGCTTTTTTATCGTAGCCCCTTATCCTATGTTTTCACTGCACGGTTATGGACCAAGTATCTTTGAGGGAACAATTCTTACCCTTGAAGTTTCACTTGCTTCCCTCTTTATTGCTATGCTGCTTGGCATGGGCGGAGCCTTGGCTAAAGTTTCACACTCTATAGTGCTTAGAGGCCTTGCTACGCTGTATACCACGGTGATTCGTGGTATTCCCGATCTTGTGCTGATGCTGCTCGTGTTTTTTGGTGGCCAAGTTTTGGTCAATCAGCTTGCACCCATGCTCGGTTATGATGAATATATCGATATCAATCCGTTTATAGCCGGTGTACTGACCATCGGATTTATTTTTGGCGCCTATATGACGGAAACCTTTCGTGGCGCTATCCTTGCGGTAAACAAGGGGCAGCTTGAGGCGGGCTATGCTTATGGTATGAGTCGTGTCATGGTGTTTCGACGTATACTGTTTCCTCAAATGGTGCGTCACGCCTTACCCGGTTTTGGTAATAATTGGATGGTGCTGGTAAAAACTACTGCCTTGGTCTCGATAATTGGCCTCGACGATATGGTGCGCAAGGCCTCTATGGCTGCGGGTGCAACCAGGATGCCCTTTACCTTCTACGTGGTTGTTGCAATTAATTTCCTGCTTATCACAACGGTTTCAATCTATCTGCTAAAGTATCTGGAAAATAGGTACTCACTCGGGGTGAGGAGGAATTAGGTCATGGACTTTTCAATTATCACCAGCAATATAGATGTGTATCTGGAGGGAATGAAGAATACTCTTATCCTCGTTTCTATTTCTTTGGTGATTGGCTTGCTCCTGGCAGTACCCCTTGCGGTATTACGAGTTGTTGGCAATAGTTTTGTGCAAATTCCTATCCGTATCTTTGTTTATTTCTTTAGGGGAACACCACTTCTTGTACAGATGTTCCTTGTTTATTATGGCTTGGGGCAGTTTGACTTTATAAGAGAGAGCTTTGTCTGGCCCCTCTTCAAGGAGGCCTATTTTTGTGCTCTTCTTACCTTTTCTCTTAACACCTGCGCCTACACCGTTGAAATCTTGCGTGGATCAATGGTCGCAACACCCCATGGCGAAGTCGAGGCAGCAACGGCTGCAGGAATGTCAAAGTTCCTGATGTTACGACGCATTATTTTACCAAGTGCCTTTAGAAGGGCGTTGCCAGCGTATTCCAATGAGATTATTTTTATGCTCCATGGAAGTGCCCTCGCAAGTGTTATTACCATTGTGGATATTACCGGTGCAGCAAGAATTATTAACTCAAGGTATTACAGCCCCTATGAGGCTTTTATCACTGCGGCTCTTTTCTATATGGCAATAACCTTTACCCTTGTCTTTTTGATCCGCCAACTTGAGAAAAAATGGCATGCCCATCTGCAGCCTGAGAATCAAAGTGTTGTGAAAATTGAGGCCCCCCATGAAAATATTACGGGCTGAGGAGCATACACTCAGGTAACGCCTGGGAAGGGGAGTCGTAGAACTCGTTTATGGCTGTGTCTTGGTCCGGAAAACGTGGCAGTGACATGATTTGTTCTAGCAGGGATGTATGATGATAAGGCTCTCGGTTATCAGCCGTTTTACTGGACGGTTACTGGGGGATTGAAATCTCTTTTTTGATAAAATCTAGATATGAAAGAACATAAAAAGGACTCCAAGTATCGGGTGTTTTGCAATTACTGTCCCGGCTATTGTTGTTATCGTCTTCCCGGGGCCACCCTCTATATCACCGCAACGGATATTAACCGTATTGCCCGGCATTTTAACATTAGCGACGGTGAGGTTCGTAAGAGATATATTGAAGGTAAGAACACCTTTAAGGTGAAGGCGGACGGCTCCTGCATTTTCCTCATCGATGGACGGCTCAATAAACGATGTGGTATTCATCTGGCCAGCCCTCAGCAGTGTAAAGACTTTCCTTACGATGAGGCCTGTGTGTATCTTTACAGCGAAGAGTTACTCGAAATTATTTCTCCTAAGGTTGAAGCGAGCTACCGCTCTTCTTCGTTAGCCTCCGTCAAACGTTAAATCCACTCGCATTACTTTTGTCTAGCACCCCACTCCTTTGCAGTATTGAAGTTGTAGAGTATATGTTGACAGTGTCTTGCAATCTCTTTTCAGCATGACTTTGCAAGCCATTGACTCGTAAATCAACAAAGGATATAGCACTATGTACAGCTTCAAAAACGATTATAGCGAAGGAGCACATCCAAACATCTTGCATGCCTTGCTCAAACACAATACAACCCAGGAAGAGGGGTATGGTGATGACAGACATACAAAAAACGCCATAGCAGTACTACGAACTCTCTTGGGAGACAAGAGCGCAGATGTACACCTCTTAGCTGGTGGAACCCAGACCAATCTTATCGCCATTAGTTCTTTTTTGCGTCCCCACGAAGCCTGTATTACCGTAAGCAGTGGGCATATTGCAACCCACGAGACGGGTGCCATTGAGGCAACAGGACATAAATTACTCACCGTTTCTTCACCGAATGGTAAGCTTAGCCCGGAGTTGATAGAACCGGTTTTGGCTGAGCATCACTTTGAGCACATGGTAAAACCTCGGCTTGTGTATATTTCAAATCCCACCGAACTGGGAACGGTCTACGACCGATCTGAACTTGAAACATTGCACAAGTATTGTCAGGGGAAAAATCTCCTGATTTATATGGATGGTGCACGCTTGGGTGCGGTCCTTACCTGTAAGGCTGCACAGCTGAGTTTAGCCGACATATATAGACTTACTGATGCATTTTTTCTGGGGGCTACTAAGAATGGTGCTCTGCTGGGCGAGGCCTTAATAATCCAAAATCCGGATTTGCAAAAGGATGTTCGCTATCTTATAAAGCAAAGGGGTGGCTTGCTTGCAAAGGGCAGGGTGCTGGGGATTCAATTTGAAGAGCTCTTCAGCAATAAACTCTACTTTGAACTCGCTGAACACGCAAATAACATGGCGCAACACTTGGTAACCGAACTCAAGGGAGTTGGCTGTGGTTTTTGGATAGAATCACCCACCAACCAAATTTTTCCAATTATTGATAACCGGGTGATTGAAGAGTTGTCAAAAACATTTGAATTTTATATCTGGGCTAAAATTGATACCGAGCATTCGGTCATTCGTCTGGTGACATCCTGGGCCACGCCGATAACTGCAGTTACGGAGTTTGTTGATGTTTATATAAATGCCCTCCAGGCAAGCAGGTGATCTTACATAGTTATGTATAGGGCGTTTTTTTCTTTGGAGAGACGAGTTGTTTCTAGCTACTAACCGGTGCTGCTTCACCATATAGTTAAGGGCGAGTATACGCATGTGAGCTACGAGGGCCATGATCCTATTTGTCAGGATAGTTTCCGTGCTGATGAATAGTTACAATAAAGAAATACTTTTTCCCCGGCACAAAGGAATAAATAAAATGAAAAGAACGGTGTCTGTCCTCTTGTTGATTAGTGCTGCTTTGCTCTTTTTTGCAGGCTCTGTTTACGGAGGGTGGAAGAATAAAATTGTGCTGAATCAGGTTAAGGCTAGTGAATATATCAGCAAGCTGCAAAAGGGTGCGAATCCGAAGAAGTTGTCTCGCCCCTCGCTCCGTCGAGATGCGAAAGCCTGTGCGAAAGCGGCTAACAGGGAACTTCGGGCGGCAATGGATCGAGCTGAGAAACTTGCGTGGTTAGGCAGAAGTCACCTGATAGAAAACCCGGATTTTAGAACCATTGTTTCGGGTGATGGATATAAGCGGGTAAAAAAGAGGTATGAGAAAGGCAACTAGGAGGCTGCCCGAGAGCCGGGGATTTGTTTAAAACTAAGATCTTCCTCTCAAGAAAACGCAGACATATGTATAATATTACAAGTGTTTCTTTACCCCTTTCTTCCTTCATTTATTCCTGTTTGCCGTTTCCATGGGAAACAACCTCCCTCCCCTCTGTAAGCCCCGTAGTTTAAACTCATTGGCTCCTTTACTTTGGCCGTGCAATCTTCAAATACCCCCTTTCCATATTTCCTGTTCATATTTATGTAAAACTCATTGTTCATGCGCTTCTCTAAGCCGTTTGCCGTGGATCGTTAATACTGCCCGAAAGAATGTATGCAAACTGAAGTGTTACTCAACGTTCTTGTGGTTTTGTATGCTTTTCCTGGCGAAATGCGATGAGTTTGTGTAATGCCTTTAATGTCACATTGTTATCTTCAGTTTGTTAGGTTCTGAGGACATGTTCTGATTAAAATTATGGGATATCTATTGGATAGGAATCTGTTGTGGAGTATAATCTCAGAATATATGTGTTAGGCAATGGTGGATACAAAATAAATTGGAGGAATGCTTGTATGAGTTTAAGAGATATGTCTCTAACTAAGAAAATGACTGTCGGTTTTGGGATTTTATTGGCGCTACTCGTCGGTATCGGTATGACTTGTATAACAAGTTCAACCAGGAATATGGCTAACCTCGACCAGGTTATCTTTGCTGATGAACTTAAAAATACCATGCTTAACCTTGAAATAGATCATTTAAAGTTCATGGCAAAAGCACAAAAAGTTTTCTTGGATCCGTCGGTAACAAAGATGGAGGTAATAACCGACGATCATCAATGCGGATTAGGTAAATGGTTGTATGGATCAATAAGGCAAGAAACAGAACATGCCATACCTCGAATAGCATCAACTCTACAAAACCTGGAACAACCCCATGCGGACCTGCATAATTCTATTAAGGAAATAAATGCGTTGTTAGCCAGGCATGGGCGAGAAGAGTCCTTAGTACAGACAGAGGCTATCTTTTTGTCAAAATCTGTTCCAGCTCTTGAAAAGGTTCAAGAGCTTATCTCAGGAGTAATTGTTGCACTGGATGCTCATGAAAAACAAATAAATGTGGATCTCCATACTTCTGCTACTTCCATGAGGTTTAGAATTAAAGTAATTTGTTTTATCGCTGTATTGGTGGGTGTTGCAGTGGCTGTACTACTCGTCCGGGATATTACCGGGTCTGTTAATCAAATTATTGAGACCACCGCGCAGCTTACGGAGGGGGACTTAACTGTACGCTCACAGATTTCTAGCAAAGATGATATTGGAATGTTAGCCAAGAGCATAAATACACTGGCTGAACAGTTTGATGTAAACTTGACACGAGTAAGGGGCTCATCTTCAACAATAGGTGCCTACTGTTCGATATTAGATGATTTTTCAGGGAAGATGTTACATTCAGCCGCAGATATGTCAGGAAACGCCAAAATGGTTTCAAAGGCGGCCGAAGAAATGAATAGGAACATGGCTGCAATTGCTGCCGCTTCAGAAGAGACAAGTGTCAACGTCAGTCAGGTAGCAGCAGGGGCCGAAGAAATGTCTGTTACTATTTCTGAAATTGCCCATAAATCAGAAGAAGCAATTAAGATAACAGAAGAATCTGTGCGGGAAGCCACTGTAGCAGAAGAGAGTGTTAGGGGGCTTGGTGTTGCTGCTGATATGATTAGTAAAGTGACAGAAACCATCACTGAAATTGCTGATCAGACAAACCTATTGGCGTTAAATGCAACTATTGAGGCTGCCAGAGCAGGGGATGCGGGAAAAGGTTTTGCCGTAGTTGCCAACGAAATCAAAGATCTTGCCAAACAAACCACAGAAGCTACCCAAGAGATTAAACAGCGCATAGAGGGTGTGCAACACTCCAGTGATCAAACTATTGCTGTTATTAACAAAATAGCAGCCACCATCCAGGAAACGAGTCTTCTTGTAACTACCATGGCTGCAGCTATTCAGGAACAGGCAGCAGCCAGTGGCGAAATTTCTGAGAATGTAAATCAGGCCTCTCTTGGTATACAGGAAGTGAACGATAATATTGCCCAGGCATCGAAGGTGAATAACCAGGTGGTTCTGGATATTGTCAAAGTAAATACAGAGGCAAATCAAGTCGCAGCAAATTCATCCGATATCAGAGAATTGGCGGCGGAAATGCTCTCAAATGCATCCGCACTTGACGAACTTGTCGCCCAATTTGTTATTAGAAATGAACCGTTTCAAGTTGGTGATGTTAAAACGGCACATTTTGACTGGAAATTAAAACTTTCTTCCGCTATAGCGGGATATCAGCGTATTGAAGAAAATGAAATTCCGGATCATCACCAGTGTTCTTTTGGTAAATGGTATGACAATGCCCCCCGGGAATTTTGCAATGCGCCAGTTTTTAAGGTGTTAGGTGATCGGCACGAAGTTGTGCATAAGATGGTACGTGAAGCAGTTGTATTGCAGAATCAAAATAATATATCAAAGGCCGAGCAAAAGATGGGTGAGTTTGAGAAAGAACGTAAAAAACTCTTTGCAAATATTGACACACTTTATGCGGGTTTAGATGCGAAGAAATAGGCCAATCAGTAAGTGATTTAATGTTGCTCGATGTTCCGATGAACAGAGTTGTTGGAACAGCGTATTTGCAGCAGCCAATATTCCCTTGGACAGCTGTTGTGCCCTTTGTTGCCATATAGACTAGCAGACAAGCATACTTGTTCTATTCGTAGGTGGAGCGTCGTTACCTCGTTGGTAACGACGCTTCATCTATGGGGTTTTTTACTCCGCTTATCTTTAGACTCGCCATGTTTCCAGCGGCATAGATTAAACGGTTTGCTGGGAGGGCTTTGGAGTCCTAGAAAATGATCGTCGAGATCGAAGTCAGCCGAGCATGCAAGTCTGGTTAATCTGAAAGACTTGCATCATTATTGCGTGGTCAATCATACCTACACCTTGGGCGAGTGCATCTACCATATCCCGTTCTTCCCACCCATAATCCTTCAATGTTGTAATATCCGAGGCAGTTATTGAGGTCGGTGTTTTCATTGAACGTATAACGAAATCCAACATGGCACTTTCATTTTCTTCGAGCATCGATTTACTCGAATCATTTTCCATGATCCGAATCGTATCTTCGTCGTTTCCCATTTTGTTAAGAAGATGTCGATTAAAGTCCATGCAGTAGCTGTAGGCTTGTGTATTAGCAGCTAGATAACGAATATGAACCAGCAGGGCAAAGCTGAGCTTTGGGTGATTCCCAAAATATTTGGTCCGCTTGAGTTGAAGTTCAAAGAGATCTGGACTGAGACTCATCAATTGCATTGGCTGGGGAATAGTGCCAACCTTACTCATGTACATTTCATACCCTTCTTTGATGATTCCTTCAGCCTTCTCAGGACTAACAGTTGTTATGAGTGCCATTGGTTCTCCTCTGTTGGGTTGATTTAGATGATGGCTTATCGATAATTTTCTTCGATAAGCTGTGGGGAATTGTTGTGGAAAATAACTGAGAATAGCGTATAAGTAAAATTAATTAATTTAATCAGAACGATAAGGAATGTTAATTGAAACCAATGGGTCATCTTGAGATAAAGCATCTACGTATGCTTTCTGCTATTGCAGAAAGCGGTAATATGACAAGGGCAGCAGAAAAATTGTGCATTACTCAGTCCGCCTTAAGTCAGCAACTAAAGGATATTGAAAATAAACTGGAAATAGACCTGTTCTTTCGAACCCGTAGGAAAATGATTCTTACAGAATCAGGAAGGCAACTCAAGGAAACAGCAGTACACGTCCTGGACTCGATCAACCTTGCAGAGCGCAATATTTTTAGCAAGGTTAACGGGGAGAAAGGAGAACTCAAGGTTGGGACCCAATGCATGTTTTGTTATAAATGGTTGCCACAGGTAATGAAACGTTTTCGCACCGAGTTTCCAAACATCGAAATAGAAGTGGGTAACTCAACTGACCCAAGTAAAGAACTGGAACAAAAAAAATATGATCTTATTATCTCCGGTGCAATATCACTAAATGCGACTCATACCTCAGTACCACTTTTTAAGGATGAGCTTGTCTGTATTATGAGTGTGGACCATCCGCTGGTTTCCTGTAATTTTGTACAGGTTGAAGATTTTGGCAATTACAATTTTATTTCTGCTGCAGATCCTGACAGAAGTTATTTTTATCAACAGATTTTAAAGCCAAAAAAAATCGAACCAACCAAAATCATGAATATCGGGGCACCACAGGCCATTCTGGAAATGGTATCCGCAGGGTTTGGTATCGCTATCTTTCCTCAATGGGCGGTGAAGGAGGCCTTGGTGACACGGGAGATTGTAGCCCGGCCTATAACCTTGAAAGGATTTCCTCTTACCTGGCATGCCGTTCATCTAACTCACAATAGAGTTCCAAGGTATCAGTGGGAGTTTGTTCGAAGTATCAATAGCTTGGATGTAATAGAGTCAGCTGGGGTGTTGAGCAAATCTTGATGTGTTGCGGGTTAAAGTCGTGGTAATTTCAATCGTTATCCCCTCTCAGGGACCTAGGTGTTAGCAAAAGAGATAAAAGTAAAGGTGTAGTCTTTTGGGTGTGATAGAGGTAAGTACTCATCATAAAGTGGTTGGCGCTGCTTGACTGAGTGTCAGGGCAGCGCCAGTCCGTCTATCCAGCGGTGATTCATTGAGTAAAGCTATTGACGATAACTTTTGGAACGGCAAAACAGCTGGCAGGTAAAAAATTATTATGAGTTAATTCCGAGCGTATGTTGATCAGATTTTTCGAATAAATTAAAAGCATTAAGGCATACAGTTGTTGCACCGTAGATGGCTGAATCTCGGCCTATATTTTTTGCCCAACGTTGAGTCCCATATTCAAAATGCCACCATTCGCATGGGAAATTAACAAATCCTGCAGCTGTCATGATGTGGTAGAGTAGGCGTCGATTTTTTAGCGCATCCTCTTCACTCTCGGTAAGAATTATACCCTGTTCAAGTTTTTCTTCAAAATGTCTGGTGCATGAAATTTCGTTGGGATCGTCGAAGGGCGAACCGAAAGAGAGCGGTAAGCCATCCCGTGTTGCTATTATCAAATCTATGGCTCCACCCGTTGAATGCGGTGAAGGGGCACCAGGATCAAGGCTGGGGCGGGCGACATACTGCTGGGTCATCACGTGTAACGTGTCTTTATCCGCCTCGGGGTAAACTTTAGTTAAAGCCTCGTTACATTGTTGAAACAAAATTGTTTGGACTTGCTGACTTCGCCATGCATCCAGCACAACAAGCCGCAAGTGGTCCGGCAATAATGTAGCCGCCTTTAGCAGCAGCTTAAACGCACCACGGCGGGCATGGCATTCAGGTAGTGCTCCGGCAATTCCTGCCTCGTAATACCGGGAACGTACCAGTATCTGTTCCGGTGCAAGTGAGAGAGGTACAACGTCCTCTTCACAATTAACGATAGGCGTGGAATAAACCTCTTCCCAGGTATCTTCCACGTTACGGGGAATTGGTTTTTCTTCCAGTTGTTCTTGCACAATTTCTCCAATAAGTTATTACGATTCTTCCGACTACTGCGCCATGATTCTATAGCATACACCTGCATCATAGTATGTTGTATTCTGCAGGTGTGAATGCCATTATAGACTTCACTATTGTTAATAGCCCAGCAAGCGGGGCAGCCATAGTGATATTCCGGGGACCAGAATAAGGATTAATTGGCAGGTCATAGCTACCAATACAAAAGGCCAAATGTGCTTAAATAATTTCTCTAATGATACGCCACCAACGGATGCGACAATATACACACAGGCACCCATGGGTGGTGTTATAAGCGCGATAGTGATATTCAAAGTCATCACTATGCCGAAATGCAGAGGATCAATACCCGCAGCCACGGCTAGGGGGCTGAATACGGGAGTAAGCAATACCAGGGCAGCGACTTCTTCCATGAACATGCCCACCATGAAAATAATAACGCTGATAAACAACAACACCTGGGTAGGTGTAGACGCATAGTTCATTACAATGGGTGCCATGGCCTGAGGTACTCGTTCGGCTGAAAGTATCCAGCCTACGATGGTAGCTGAACCGATGACGATGAATATGACACTTGTAAGTCGTACGGTGTTTGACAGAGCACTGAGTACTCGACCTAGGGTGAGCTCTCGTGTCCATAGAAATCCAACCAAGATGACGTAGAGGCTGGCAACTGCGCCTGATTCCGTTGGTGTCATAAAGCCGAAAAGGATACCACCAATGATGACACCAGGAGCAAACAGCGAAGCGGCAGCGGCGCCGGTTGAGGACAAAAGCCTGGTAAACGAAAAGGATTTATTGGTTATGGGAAGGTTGAGCTTTGAGGCATAGATTCGATGCATCACCATGAATGAGAGGCCCATAAACAGGCCAGGTACGACACCCGCCATAAACAGTGCAGCTACATTGGTACTGGTCATGGCGCCGAGGAGAATCATAAATATGCTCGGTGGTATGATTGGTCCGACCAGTGAGCTGCCCGCTACGAGTCCAGCCGCATAGGCATCCGGGTAGCCACCCTTTTTCATGGCTGGAATCATGATAGAGCCGACTGCCGAGGCATCCGCCGCAGCGGATCCGTTAACTCCAGCGAATATAATACTTGTAATTACCGTAACATAACCGAGGCCGCCCTTTAGGTGGCCCACAAGTGCTTCGGCAAAGCGTAATAGGCGATTGGTTAACCCTGCACCGCCCATCAGTTCGCCCACCAAAATGAAGTATGGTATAGCGAGAAGTGAGAACGGTTCCATGCCGCCGTAAAATTGCTGAATCATCAGGCGCAACTGGCCTATGTCACCAATGTATAGGAATCCGGCAAGGGCAGTGCACAACATGGCGACGAACAACGGAAGACCGGTGGCAAGTGTTGTGAAAAATACGACTAAGAAGAGCAGGGTCATCATGGTTGTTCCTCCCCGGTTGGGTTCTCACCTGGGACCAAATCGTTGGTGTCAGTACCTAGCGCGATAAGTTGCTGAAGTGCATATTCGATCAGCATTAACCCCATTCCTACAGGTATTGCCAGAAGTGGTATGGATTTCTTTATGCCAAGGGACATGATGGTGAAAAGTTGCATCTTCCAGGCGTAGGCAATCCCTAGCGTAACCATAAGTATAAGGATTCCGAAGAACAGCGTGATACGTATGGCCACCACATAACGACGAAAACGCAATGGCAACTTGTCTACCAACATGGTTATGGCCATGTGTTCTCCACGCTTCAAGGCTGAAGCGGAAGCAAGCATAACCATCCATACAAGAGTCACCTTAGCCAGATCCATGGTCCACATGGGTGGACGAAAAAACCTAGAGAAGACTCCTAACATGACGGAAGTCAAATTGACGATAAGGAGCAGTCCCGCCCCAATCAGGCAGAACCGCTCCAAACAATCAGAGACTTTTTTGCTTAAAAAAGCCATCCGTTCCATTTACTTAGCTCCCTCGTTAGCTTTTAGGGCATCGATTAATGCAAGGTCGATCCAGCTCTGGTCAACTTCTTTCTTCAGCCAATTGATATATGAGGGACTTGCGAGTTTTTTGAACTCTGTTATCTCTTCGGCGTTGGGTGTGTAGGCTATCATGCCTTTTTCTACAAGGAAGGCCACGCGATCACCTACCTGAGACTCGACAAATTCACGGGTCTTTACGTTGGCTTCGTATGCAGCTCTACGCACGATTTCCTGATCTTTCTCACTTAGGGAGTCAATGAGTGAACCATTGATCAACAAAAACTGATCAGAATACTGCACATTGGCGAGGGTGAGGTATTTCTGTACTTCAAACAGGCTGCCTATAATGATGTAGGTCGGGGGGTTCATTTGACCGTCTACCACGCCCATTTTGAGTGCAAGGTATACTTCCGTCCACGGGATAGGGGTGCCGGAGGCTCCGAATGCCTTGTACATGGAAACTTGGCTTGCATCCATTGCCCGGAACTTTAAGCCTTCGAAATCTTCGTGGGTTTTGATGGGGGTCTTACTGGTAAAGGCGATGAATCCGCCTTCTTCGACCACTGCAAGTAATTCGATACCGGTACGGCTACGTAGTTCTTTGCGGGCTTTTTCAATAAAAGAACTTGTGTCAAAAAAGGTATGCGCTGCTTTGTAGCTATTGAACATAAATGGGACATTAGTGGCGAACATTTCCGGGAACACTGTTTCCATTCCGCCGAATGAGGCAATGTTAATGCAAGGGCCAGTCATGACCTGTTCCATTCGTTGTTCTTCATTGCCGAGCTGGCTGTTGGGGAAAAGCTCTATGGTGATAGAGCCAGCTGTTTCTTGTTCTACTTGCTCTTTAAATGTTGTTGCAAAAGCATGGACAGCATTGTCCTCTATTCTGGGAGGGCCGTTATAGCTCATTTTTATGGTGGTCCCTGCTAATACCACCATAGGGGTAGCCAGGGCGATTATGCACCCGATAGCTATTTGCTGCAAAACTTTACTTCTTATTCCCAAATGATTCATACTACTCCTCCAAAGACTTTAACGTTAAACCTCTTTTTACCGATAGTTTCGGATCCAACTCTCTTGTCTTTTGTGACAAGAAAATCGGCTGTGCACCCCTCGCTATCAGCCTTCACGCAGGACCATCTACGCCACGCTGCAGTGTGACGTAGACGATGCGTACCTGTTTATTCAACATATTCACGCGGCACACGTGCCAGAATACGGGAGACGACCTCGTAATTAATCGTATCTGTCGCCTGACCAAGCTCGTCCGCGGTTATTTCGTTTTCTCCCTGTTGACCAAGTATTACCACTTCATCTGATTCGTGCACATCAGGGATATGGCCCACATCGAGCATTACCTGATCCATGCATACGCGGCCGATCACATTGGCGCGTATTCCGTGTACCAGCATGCTGCCCCGTGAAGAAAGGAGCCTTGGGTAGCCATCTGCATAGCCGATGGGAATTGCCGCGATTACCGTTTCTTTGGTCGTTACGTAACTATGTCCATAGCTGACTGAAAACCCTTTGGGAACATGCTTGACGCTGGCTATTCTAGCCTTGATGCTCATGGCAGGGCGCAAGTCGAAAGCGGAGGTCTTCATTTCAGTTGAGGGGTGTAGTCCGTAAAGCACGATACCGGGTCTGACCATGTCGAAATGTGCCTCCGGCATTACCATCGTCGCTGCACTGTTGGCCGCGTGTACACACAGGCCGTCGGGCAAGGAGATCAGGCCAGAATCATCCAGCGTGGCTTTGAATAGTTTTAGTTGTCTGTGGGCATTATCCAGAACAGCTGCGTCTGAGGAGGCAAAGTGGGTAAAGATGCCTTCGATAAGAAGGGTGTTGCAAGAGGCAAGAAGTTGAAGCACTTCTGCAAGCAAAACTTTTCCGCCATTACCCTTTGCCAAAAATCCGAGCCGTCCCATGCCTGTGTCGATTTTAATATGGATGCGGATACGGCATCCTGCCGCCTGGGCAGCACAGTGCAAAGCTTTTGCATATTCAAGGGAATGAACGGTTTGAATGATATCGTCTGCGGCCAGTATGGAGGCGTTGCCAGGTGGAGTATAACCGAAGATTAGGATAGGTTGTAAAATTCCATCTTTACGTAATTGCTGTGCCTCGCAGAGGCGAGCTACACCAAATGCGTCAGCGCCTTCCCTAGCCAGCAGTCGAGCCACAGGTGTGGCTCCATGCCCATAGGCATCGGCTTTTATCACCGCCATTATCTTGACGGATTTTTCAACGTGTGACCGGATCAGGTGGAAATTGTGACGGATGGCCGAGCAATCTATAGCGGCCCAGACCGGATGAAGAACATCGATACTTGTTCGTCGCATAAAAAACCTATTGTCACTAAAAAAGTTGTCTTCTGCACAATGCAGGTATTGCATTGCAATATCTTTTATCGTATTGCAATGGTACTTGTCGGTTCTGCTCCTGTCAATATGTTTTTTTTATATATTCCTTGTTAGAGTGGGGTAAGTGGGATGGTTAAATACGACGTAAAAACATTTGCTTAATATAGCATAGTGCCCGTGGTAATGAGGCCTCTCTTACGAAGGGAAATGTTCGAAACTGAGGTTTTATGTCGTACCACTGAAAAAAACCTCTCGGACTAAAATAATACAAAATCATAGATCAAAATCTGTGGTTTTTTAATCAAAAGGCCCAAGAAAATAAAGAGTTTCAGGGCATTGGCAAAAGAATGACGTGCCTCGGATAGGCGGATGTTTGCTTTGGTATCGTTTGTAACGAGAGTGTATTTGGTGTTTATTGTTATGAATTAAGATGACGGTGATGATTATTCGTTCCGTGGAAGCGCAGCACCAATTGGCAGGGAAGTTCTTACGTCACTGGTCAAATAACTGAGAATATTGTCAACAAGGGAAGTAACTATGACTGATACGAAAGGTCGCCAAGGTAAACGGCAGGATCCACTATTTGTTGCGTCGTTGCAACGGGGTACGCAAATTCTGGAAGCGTTTGATTCAAATACCCGCAGTTTGAGTCTTTCGGACCTGGTGAAAATCACTGGCCTCAATCGCAGCGCAGTACAAAGATTTCTACACACATGGGAATCCCTTGGATACTTGGAGAAAGATGCCGCTACAAAGCGCTTCGATCTGACTCCTAAGGTCATGTGTCTTGGCTATAACTATTTGAAGGGACAACGACTTGTTGAAATTGCCACACCGACGTTGCTGGAGATGAAAAAACGTGTTGGAAATGCGGTATATCTGGGTACCTTGTACGAAACTGATATCATCTATCTCATTCGTCTGCCCCAGCGTTACCTGATGTTGGAAAGTACCCTTCCGGGACGGCGTGTCCCGGCATTTTGCGGAGGACGTGCCATTTTGTCTTGCCTACCGGAGCAGGAGGTTGAAGACCTATTGCGGCGATCTGCAATGGAAAAAATAACACCCCACACCATTCTTGACATAGAGGCCAACATGGCGGAGGTGGCTAAGGCCAGAAAGCTTGGTTATGCAATCTCGACCCAAGAACAACTCGTCGGAGAAATATCAATATCAGCCCCGGTGGTGGCTAGCAATGGCAGACCTGTAGCTGCGGTTTACATTTCAGCAAATTTATCCGAATGGTCCCTCGACCGGGTGCAGGAAAAATTGGTTCCTGTACTACTTGAGGCTGCAGGTTCGATTGGGGCACAATTTTAACACCGTCGTCTGGGGCAAAACCGACCTTTAGAAAATGCTAAGAAATTTGCGGGCGTAGCAAATAAGCACACCATCGACTGGTTCTTTCGTTTTGACGTTGTACAGGATGTTGACACAATGCGCAGCGAAGGTTCTTAGCTTTTGCCGTAAGCAGAGACAATGGCTTAAGATGGATTTAGCGTTGTGAGACCCGGTACACTTCTTCTATGGTTGTGAGTCCTTGGAGCACTTTCTGTGCCCCATCCTGCTGTAGGGTAACCATACCGTTTTCAATTGCCCGTTGCCTGATCTGATTGGCATCCGATGTCTGCAAAACGAGGGCTTTCATATCCTGGGTCATGTGGAGAAGCTCAAAAATTCCCCGTCTGCCTTTAAAACCGGTACTGTGGCATTTGACACAGCCCCTTCCCCGAGACACCTTGAGTCCTTTGTATTCTTCTCCGCCCAGACCAATTTTTGCGAGCATTTCGGGCGCGGGGGTATACTCTTCTTTGCAGTGTTTACAGATAATTCTGATCAGTCTTTGGGCGAGTATAGCATTGATTGATGAGGCGAGGAGGAATGGTTCAATTCCCATGTCACGCAGCCGGGTGATTGCACTGGCCGAATCATTTGTGTGTAGGGTAGAGAATACCAAGTGACCAGTGAGTGCTGATTGGATCGCAATCTCGGCAGTTTCTGTGTCTCTGATCTCACCCACAAGAATAACATCCGGATCCTGTCTCACGATTGACCGCAGGCCTGAGGCGAATGTCAAATCAATCTTAGGATTGATCTGTACCTGGCCAATACCGCTGATTCTATATTCAATGGGGTCTTCCACTGTGATAATGTTGATGGCAGTGCTATTGATTGCCGAAAGGGCTGCATAGAGGGTTGTTGTTTTGCCTGATCCTGTAGGGCCTGTCACTAGGACGATACCGTTGGAGGCGTGGATCTCTTTGTCAAAGGTTTCGAATCTGTCAGCAGGCATGCCGAGATCGGTGAGGGAGATCATGACCGAAGATTTATGCAACAAGCGCAAAACCACCCGTTCGCCGAAGGCTGTTGGCAGGGTTGAAACCCGTACGTCAATTTCCTTATTTGCAACTTTAAGCTCAATGCGGCCATCTTGGGGGAGCCTTTTTTCTGCTATGTTGAGTTGCGCCATGATTTTAACTCTGGATATCAACGCGGATTGGACATGTTTTGGAGGGCGTAGCATGTCGTAGAGAATTCCGTCCAGTCTTTGTCTGATTTTGACGCTGTTTTGGTAGGGTTCTATATGGATATCGGAAGCGTTGTCACGTACAGCCTGGGAGAACATCAGATTCACCAGACGAATAACGGGGGAGTCACTGGTGTCATCGAGAAGATCTCCGACCTCTTCGATTTCTGAAAAGAGTCTCTCGGGGTCCTCGTCATCTATATCCTGCATCACCTCGTCTGCAGACGTGGGCGTCATATCGTAGACGAAGTTGATAGCATTGACGATTTGTTGGGATGGGGCGAGGACAATCTTCGATGTTTTTAATGAAAGGAGTGAGCGCAGTTCATCAAGGGCCTGGAAGGTGTGGGGGCTGTTTATTGCAAAATACTGTTTCGTAGTTGTGATGATAGGTACAATCATGTGTTGCTTCAGAAAGCTGATGGGCACATGTTCGGTAAAGTCCGTTTGAATATTAGAGGGGAGTTCTTTTTTCACCTGTATACCATATTGAACTCCCAGTGCCAGTAAGAGACCGAACTCGTCAACCTCTCCTTCTTTTAATAATATTTCTCCAATGGGAACCTGCGTTTTCTCCTGGGTGTCCAAGGCATGTTCTACTGCGCTCTCGCTGACGCCGGAATTTTCTATTAACAATTCACCAATTTTCTTCATTCAATTATATCCGTTTCTGCACTCTGAACTGGAGGTTGTCAGTTGTGGCTTTTTGTTGTGCTCTTTTGGCTGATTCGTGCAATGCTCTCTTCGGCCAATTCAATTACTGTACGTCCCGTTGCCTCTTGGATGTTCGATTGTTCGGCAAGGGCATTAGACCCGGTTGCAATAACTGCCCGGTACATAACCAGTGCCTGCTGCGGGAGGTTTTCTTTTTCATAAATTACTCCAAGATTCATGAGTGCATATGGGTTTTGTGAATCGATTTGCAGGGCCTCTTCAAAAAAATGTTTTGCGTCCTTGAAGTCGCCGGCCATAAGCTTGTTAAAGCCAGTTTTTGCAAGTTGCTGGGCGTGACGGGGTGTTTCTGCTTTGTGCAGTTCGAGTTTCACGTTTGGCAGGACTGACTCAATCGCATCTTCTTTTCTCAGGGTAACCGCTGCAATTTCTGCCGGATTGCGAATGATACGAGGTGTGATAAAAATAAACATATTTGTTTTTCTATCCGTTGTCGTATGGGTTTTGAAAAGCCACCCTAAGTAGGGAATATCTCCCAATAATGGGACTTTCCATTCACTTTCAGTGGAGTCGTGACCAATAATTCCGCCAATTACAATGGTCTCTCTGTCCCGTAGGATAACAGTTGTGCTTGCCGTTCTCTTGAATGTTGTTGGCGTGGGGCCACTGTCTTTGAGCCGTACCACTTCCGTTTCAATTTCAAGACGAAGGGTGTCTGCCTGGTTTATGTGAGGGGTAATGGATAACTTTGTGGCAACATCTTTATATTCATATTGGGTGTAGTCCTGTTCGGAGGCATTGGTGTTCTGGCTGGTTATAAATGGTACAGTCTCTCCAACTGAAATTTCAGCTTTTTTATTATCCATTGTGAGAATTTGGGGCGTGGAGATGACATTGACATTTGAATCGGTCCTTACAGCCCGTAGGATTGCAGCTATGTTTGGAAAGGTTATTCCGCCCAGTTCGATACCTTGTTTGAGTAAGCCTAAAGAAAAACCCGGGGGAAGGCTTGGATTTTCTACGTTGATACCATCAATTAATGTATAGCCTTTTTTGCCGCTAAAGCCTGTGGCTAGCACTCCTGTGCTATCAGAAAATTCGCCCCCCGCGGCCCATTCCACTCCAAAGTCCAGGGTATGGTCAACATCTACTTCCATGATCAGGGCCTCCAGGTAGACCATTCTGCGCGGGATGTCCAGTTTCTTTATAACGTCTTCAAGAACAACATATTCATCTTTTGTGGCGGTGATGATAAGTGCGTTGGTCTCTTCATCCGCCATAACAGTAACATTTCTTGAAATGGCAGCGGTTTTACCGGTGTTTTTGTTGCCAAGCTGTTGTTTGCCGGGGAGGGCATTAAGAACTTTCATCAACTCTGCAGCCGTTGCATTTTGGAGATAGTAGACGTGGATATTGCCATCAGCGCGTTGGGCTTCTGTATCAAGCATGGCGATGAGAGTTTTGATTCTGTCCATTTCAGTGGAATTGGCAAGAACAATAATGCCGTTTACCCGCCCATAGGGCACAACTTTAACTGCGCTGTTATTGGCTCTACCACCTTCTTTTGTTTGACTCCGGTTTTTCTGGTAGATAGTCGTTAAAATTTTGGCAAGGGCATCTGCGGAGGCATTGACCAGTGGGATGACAGCAATTTCGGCTTCTCTTGACTCCACATCAAGAACTTTAATAATGGACAGGAGTTTTTGTATGTTGGACATCGTCTCTGTAATAATCAGCATCCCTGAAGGGGTGTGGGCAATAAGTACGGAGGTTTGAGAGACGAGGGGGGCTAGGACCTTTTTCAGGTCGTTTGGGGAAATGTAATGTAGTGGTACGAGTTGGGTAACAACTTTGTCCTCCGCTCTTCCTGACATCCCATCCGTCAGCATGGTAATATTTTGCGAACGGGCTCGGGCTGATGGCAGAATTTTAATCACTGCTCCAGCGTCAACCGTGGTGAAACCGTGGATTTCGAGAACAGATTCAAAAACCCTGTATGCCTCATCCACCGAGATTCGGGTGGGGGAAATAATGGTTACATTACCCTGGACGCTTTTGTCGACGACAAAGTTTTTCCCTGTTAATTCGCTGATAAATTTTATAAACAGGTGGATATCAACGCTATCAAAATCAATTAAGATGTGTGGACCACTACTGCTACTTGCCACTGAGCTTTCGGCCAGCGGGCGTGGTAGTTCCTCCGCTATAACGGTGTTAAGGGAGGGCGATATGCTGAGGTGGAGCAGGACGAGGGGGAGTAAAAAGTAGCGAAACCTGTTCATATGTTTTCCACCATTTTTTTATTGGTCATTTTTTCTTTTGTGGAGCCTGGAGGTTATGGTTTTTAGGGCTATAGCTCATTGTTGCTGGGTCGTACGAGGCCTGCGGACGACCCGTCTTCTTGGCGGTGATGCTGGCGGTCTCTCGGAAAGAGCTCTACCACCTCTAAGTGTGCCAGGACCTGTCGACTTTTTCGCAGTCGATAAAGAGGGTGTTTTATATGCAGACCGCATTTTTCTAGCTTCGCTCATATCGAGCACTTCCTCTTTTCCATTTATGGAAAAAAATAACTTTCCCCGTTGGATATCCTGAATCAGTGCCCCTTCTATAACTTCACCCGTGCTGTATAATTCCTGATCTTGTGTCTGGTTGGTAAAAATAATCGCGCGATTGTTGTTGTCGCTGCCACTGATTGTCCCTATGAGAACAAACCCCAGCTCTTCGATATTGCTTGCACCGGCCTCCTGGCCGACTCCCAAGGGATCATCCGCAAGGCTATTGGCGGATCTTGCAAAAAGATTTCTTTGTAAAATTATATGGTACTCAGGTCTGGCCCCTTGTGAGTCTTTTGCGATATCGCTCTTGGTAGGCTCCTGTTGCTGAACCTTTTCGATAGTAGCCATGGGTTTGAGTACGAAGACTTTAAACACCTGACAGGCAGCCTCAGCCGTTATGGCGGAGATGACGGTAATCACGAAAAATAGAATTTTATTAGATATCCAACCTTGCATATAATCACCTACTGAATCTGAATGTCGGATGTGACAGGGTGCCCGCCAGCTTAAAAGGGAGATCTGTGCTTTTATAGCGCTTCGCGTATTGTTTTACAAATTTTGCTCCCTCGGGGTTTTTTTGTAAAAATTCTCTTTTGGGTTGAATATGACCTGAAAGTATCACACTGCTATCGGGAAGATTGTTCCTGAGGTATATCGTTCCTGCAAAATCAGCACGAATGTCTTTTCCACTGAGTTGTCCTTGTTGTAGTTCAAGCTGTTCTCCAAAAAGTAGGTCAACAACGATGCGTTTAAAATCTATAGCTGCAAGCCCTAAAATAGGCTGTAAAACTTCAAAGCTGCCAGATTCTAAGACCATGCGTATTTTACCAAAAGTAGCAGTTGATAGCTTCCTGTGATTCTGATACTGGCCCGAACCACTAAGGCTACCAGTTATTTCCCTGTTTACTATACCTTGATCTTTTATGATCTCTTGCAAGCTCAGAGCACTCAATACTATATCTGTGAGCTTGTAACCGTTATTTTCCCAGTTAACTCCCAGCGTAGACTTGACTGTTCCGGCGTAAAGTATTCCGCTTAACTTGAAGGTATTCCAAAATTTTATAGCCGGTCGTAGCGTAATCTTATCAATGGTGAAAACGGCTTGTTGCTCTCGATTTAACTTTTGAAATACTACTTTCTCAAACACAATTGAGGTGGGAAACCCATAGTGTATTCGCCCAATCTTGCAGGCCGTGTTGGTGAAGGTCAGCTCAAATTTTTTCGCGCAAAATGTATTGAATTCATCGGTTGGAAAACGAAAATAAATTAAGACAATGGTCAGCAAAACCCCATAAATAATGAGGAGCAGGCGGGCAGTGGAGTTGGCGATGGTCATTGTTTTTCCTCAAAAGTGACGATTTGTAAAATCGCATCAAGGTAGCCTTGGGTAGAACCATTTTCCTGAATGGAAATTCGTCTGACAAAAACGACATGTTCTTTAGACTCGACCAGCCGAAGAAAACCGACAAGTGCCTCAAGGGAAATAAGCTGGAATTTTATCTCAACCATCGCCTCGTTGAGGCTGTCTTCACCTTCTATAACGGACGGTTTCATATATTTAATTTGCTTTTTCACCTGAACTCGCTCAGCCTGCTTATCAAGAAAGGTGAAGAGAGAAAAGTCCGGGCCCCGTTCGTTGATCATAGACTGTATAGTGCCTTCTTCTTTTTTCAGGATGAAGTACTCTTTTTGGAGTTTTTTAATCTTAATCAACTCTGTTCTTTTTCTTTCAGTCGTCTGTTCGAGTCGGGATTGTGCGTTTATTACAGGGATAATCGTGAACCTGATGAGCATAAAGCAGACAAGAAAGATTACTCCACCAGAGAGGAAGAGTTTTTCCCGGTACTCAAGCTTGTTGATACCTGATTTTTCCCAGATGCTTTGCAGGGTTTTGTAGTCAACTAAACGGGCCATATCATCATTTATAGGGTGCGCTGTATTTTGAGTTCAAAGCTCACTTCATCTCCCTTTGGCGATTGATTTGCTGAGCTGATGGATACACTTTTGAAATAAGGTGATTTTTCGAGTTCTTTCTGAACATTATCCACTGTATTGAAATCTACAGTGATGGCTTTGAGTCGTATGATTTCCATATCTGCAACCATACGTACAACCGTTACTTTGTATGTTGGTGGAATACGGCTCGACAGTTCAGCCAAGAGTTCCACAATGGTCAATTCCGTTCCGCTTAAGCCGCCCGGTTTGTAGGTTGCCCTTATCTCTTTGTTTTTGACTGTCAGTTGCTGGATGGGGTTTACTATTCGAGTAACCCCGGGAAGGGTTGTTTTGAAAATCTGGGTAATCTGTTCTTTAAGTTCTTGTTGCTGCTTTTTCAGGTTGTTGTAGGTGTATCCCCAGTAGCCAAACGATGTCAAAAGGATAAGCAGTGTAGGGATTGCAAACTTTAAAAATAACGAGCGGTAGTCGCTGGGCGATTTTCGTTTCTTAAAGACGCCTTTACGGAAATTAAAACCGTTATACTTACCGCGGCCCCGTAAGGCGAGGGACAGCGCTCTGTCCATCTCTTCCGGGACATAGGTGGCTGGTACCTCCGGATTAATTTTTATATGGGGTTGGCTGCTCTGCTGGTAAAATTTTACTGTTACGCCTGCGAGGGTTGTAGAAAGGGTTTTCGGCAGGTTCGCATAGGGTGCAATTGTGCCAGAGAGGTAGACGTCGTACTGTGTCTTCTCAATGTCAAATATACCAGAAAGTAGAAGCGTTTGTTTTATGTTGAAGGCGAAGTCCTTATTGCGAAGATCGGTGTCTGTTGCAAAAATTTCCGCTGGTGTTGTAATGGAACGAACAAGAACAATATGGCTATTGGCTACGATGATGATTGTTGCCCAGGCTGTTCCTATATCGATTAAAACAA
Organism: Desulfotalea sp.; assembly: GCA_002733995.1. Classification (GTDB taxonomy): domain Bacteria; phylum Desulfobacterota; class Desulfobulbia; order Desulfobulbales; family Desulfocapsaceae; genus Desulforhopalus_A. The sequence continues at coordinate 84,352 of NVXR01000006.1, forward strand.
AGTCGGTGGCGTCTCCACTGGTGAGAAATAATGCCTCTTCTACGCCGCTAATCCCAATGGTATCAGGATCAATCCCAGCTTCTTGAAGGGAAATGAGGCAATCAGAAAAAACCACTTTGTTGATCATTGCCGCCAGGATTTCAACTCCTTCGGGTGTTGTTTTGGTTATGAGGAAATCAATGGCAAGAGAATCAATGTCCACCGGCGATAAATCGGCGAGTTCAAAAGCTAGTATCTGGCCTATTTTGGTTTTGTCGGTGAAAGGAAGAGATAGGGTCCGATAGGAAAAGAGTTCGGCTCCCAAACTTATCCGGCTGATACCTTCAGTAAACCAACTCTGCTCTTTTATAGCATTCAGGGTGTCGGAAAAAGGGCTTTGGCCAAGGTCATGGGTAGCATAGCCCTTAACAATGGTTACATCGGGGCTTTTCTCAACGAGCACCGCTGCAATCTTGTCTTCATGGATATCCAGACAAAAAATAGTATCAGCCATAATTACTCCACTTTTCTTCTGAGTACGCTGAGCGTACCGTCGGGGTTGCGCTCAGCGTCTGCCACCACTGTCCATGAAAGAGTATCAAAACGTGCCGTAGCGGTGATTTGAAAATAGCGACTCTCTGTTGTGAGCAGCTCTGTGTTGAGTTGTATGTCCCCTGGCCAACCGATATTCTTGTACCAGCCTGAATCACTAAAAGAATTGCTGTTAGCCATGTCTCGTCTATACTCGTCAAACTGTTGTACAAGGTCGTCAGTTATGAGAGGGTTCATACCTTTAAGGATAATTGGTTCGGTGGTGTTAATGTTAATTTTACCGTCATCACCATAGGTGGTCAGGAGGTCTTTTAGGCCTTTCGTTTCTTTAGAACCGAAAAATAACTCCGGTGTGATTCCCCTGACAAGAAGGAGTTCCTCTATATTGAGTATGGGCCCGTTCCTCGCAGCGTAAGGATTTCTCAGTGATTGGTAATAACCTGTTTCCGCCCCATTATCTGACTCTTTGTCATCTGTGTCGATCCAGTCGACAAGGGCATCAACAATCTCTCTGGCTTCCATTTCGGTTTCTACAGGGAACTCCCCTGAAGTGAGAATATTCTGTAGTAGAGTACGCAAATGGGGTGAGAGGTCGCTGCCTTTCTTTTTTGAAGAGGACTTTTTCTTCCCTACTATGTTGTTGATCTGTAACCTGCCTGACATATCTACTGTTTTGAGTTGCAGTTCTCCGGCGGGGAAAAGAGGTTCAAAATTTTCCTGATCCAGCAGGGACCAGGAGTCCAGTAATGAATCAGATTTGTTTTGCCCCAGATCGTTTTTTAGCGAGGCGAGGGCAATATTGATGCCTGACTCTGTGATAGCTTTGAGCTGAATGCCTCTTTTAAAGTTGTCGGAGACCACGTACTTATGCCAGGTCATTTTATGGTATTGGATCGTTACGGCGGTAAGGAGGCTTATGGTCATAATGGTGATTAGAAGGGCCATTCCACGTTCATCGCATCCGACCATTGCTGGTGGGGTTGATGGGCTTTTATCTTTTTTGAGGGCTTTATTTAGCTGCATATCTTATTCCTCTGTCTTGCTGGATAGGGCCACAGCCATCTTGAAAATGTTGCCGTTTTCACTCGTATCCTGGCCTGGAAAAATAAGTTCGATAGACACCATTAATGGTAGGTCCGGGCCAATCAGAGTTCCATCTTGCTGTATTTCCGTTTTGGCTTTCCACTCCGTAGTTTCCTCTCCGTCCTTGTTATAATAGGTGAAGTGTACCTCTTTGAGGCCACTGCATAAAAGGAATTTTACTGCCTCAGAAACTTTTTCCGTATCCCCCGGTCGTATCACTGTATCTGCTCGCATGAGGTTTATTGTGTGCCGTTCTTCATCCCCTTCTGAGCTGTATTGAATCAGAGTATTGCCTTGTAGGCTGTCATCTTCCCTAAGGACGATATGGGTGGAGGAAATAAATGCTGTGCTGTCCCCTCGTTCGCCGGCGATATTATCTTCATGGCCCCGCAATAAGCCTCCTGGTCCCGTCACTATTGTAGCCAGGTCTTCGGTTATTCTTTCTAAGGCTACGCGGGCTTTGTATGCCTCGTTGAGGTGTTTTGCAGAGCCATGGATGGTCTGAAACGTTGCCCGGTATGCCCCATACACTGAAGAAATAACAATGGAAAAAATGAAAATAGCGAAAAGCAGTTCTATGAGGGTGAATCCCCTTGTTCTGCTATAACGAACGTTCATAGTATGTCAGTGTATATGTATACTTAGTTGTACTCCAAGATACTGTGAGTATAATTTGGAGCAGAGGGTCCTGTAAATCTTTCAGTGCCTCAAAGCTCTCTGTTGGGGCATCAGAAACTTCAATTTTCCAATGGTAATCAGAAAAGTCGTCGGTGAAGTTACCTTCGTCATCTTGGAGTGAAATTATGCCGCTTTGTAGCTCTGCAAGTTTGATGGAGGCGAGCATAGGTGCGACATTGTTAAAATGTGCCTCTGTTGCCAGAGAGAGGCTCCTGGACTGTGAACCAAAAAGAGCCACAAGGGCGATTGCAATAATCGAAACGGCAATCATTACCTCTAAAAGTGTGAACGCCTTTTCTGTTTGAAAAATTGGCTTGGAAAAAGATGCCTCCGAGTTTCGCATAGATCATTCTTTTGTTATGAATTGGGAGGGAAATCTTCGCTGACAGCTATTGGGTCAGTGAATGGGTTGATTCGTACCGAAAGTGAATCACCCGATTCGTCTGATAGCTGTATGGCCGCCTGTTCCATGTAGCCTTTTTTGCTTATCCAAAATGACGTCTTGTTCTCAGAGGTAATGCCGCTACTCTGTAGCCAAATACTCGCCAGACGGACGGTAGCTGGGAGCTGTAGGTCACGTTTCTTGTTATCGTCGGTCTCGGTTTCGGTCTCTTCTTTGTCGTTGTTTGCTTCGCTGACTTTTTCGTAGCTTATGTGATTGTCAATTTGACTGAGGTGGATATAGTACGCCTGATGACTGCGGACAGCCTTTTGTCTTGCTTCATTAACAATGCCTATTACCTGCCTTGCGCTCGACTTGAGAGGATTGGTAAAAAAAGAGCTCCGCAAGGATGGTACACTGATTGTTAGCATAATACCTATCAGGGCACAGACCACAATCAATTCTAATAGTGTAAAACCTTTGGTCTTGTTCTCCCTGTGTAGTTGTAAGATCTCTAGATGATTGGAGATCTTTTCGGCTGAACTTGCCAACACTATTCGATTTCCCAGTTGTTCACATCCTTGGCATCGCCATCACCGCCGGATTCTCCATCGTTACCGTAGGAACTGAGGTCAAAATCTAAGTTTAGGCCTGGGCTCAAATAAACAAATTCATTCCCCCAGGGATCAAGAGGTACCTTGCTCTTTTCCATATATCCGCCATCACGCCACTTAGCAGGAAGTTTCCCGGTAGACGGTGGCTCGATCAGGGCCTCTAATCCTTGTTCGGTTGATGGGTAGCGGCCGCTGTCAAGTTTATACATTTTGAGGGCAGTTTCTATCGCACGAATCTGCAAGCCCGCCTTGGTTCTCTTTGCCTCTTCAGGGCGGCCCATTATTTTGGGACCAATGTAACCGGCTAATACGCCAATTATTACTAAAACGACGAGAAGCTCAATGAGTGTAAAACCCGATTTTTTGTTAGCGGTTTTGGGGAGGAGTTGTTCGTTTACTTTCATGTGGCTGTACCCTGTTGAGATGTAACATATTTAATGGCTAAGAGCAAAATGCAGGTACAACCTGCGCTGAGGCAAAAAAGTTGTGTTATAAGAGTTGTTTTTATAAGGAACAACGCCAAGAGTATAACAGGGAAAAGGGCTAGGCGCACAACAGTTTGCAGTATAGCATTGTCTCGTATCGTATCCGCTATAGATGGAGAGAAATGGTAGTACAGTGCAACGAAGCGTTGTCCTATATTGTTTGTGAGCAGGTAGCTGTCGCGAAACTGACGTAACAGGGTGACGTGTTCTTCCAACGGTGAACCGTAGGCCGCCGTTGCGATGAAGCAGGCATCGTCTGTTGCAAATGTATATTCGTTACCATAAAGGATCTCTCCTGTAGACAAAATGGCGTAGGCTCTGACGTAGTAGTGGATGCCGGGGGTGATGTTGGTAATGTTACTGTCGTAACTGCCTGTGTTGGGTCCGTCATCTGTCTGGCCAAAACGGACTATATAATAGTTTATAGAATCAGGAAATATTGAGCCTTTCGAATCTGAGGTCGGAAATATAGAACCGTTTGAATCGCCACTGCCGCTGGCTGGAGTTGTGGTTGAATCTTTTGCGTCATCCTCTTTATTGTTGTCCGTTGTGTAGGTTGGATTTGGCTCTGTAGCATAAACAACACCTCTTGTCTTAACTGTTATGCCATCTACACAATTTGCAATACACGATGAATAGCATGGGGTCGTTGTACTTTGGCACTGGGCGGTACAGCGTTCTACGCAGGTTCCTGGGCTTGTGTTTGTGATTGTACCTCCCGAAATCGCCGCTACTCTGGTCACCTCTGTCACGGGGGCGGTTGTAATCAGGTATCCGGAGGTTGTAATACCCGTAGGTGTGGGTGTCGCGGGTGGGGCAGAGCTGGGCTGATCCCGCGAAAAACGAAGGAGTGCAATGTCTAAGTCGTTGCCGTTTGCAGAAGAACCAGCTACAAGTATATTGCCGTCAAGCAGCGTTGCAATGCTGTAGGCGACATCGTCTCCCTTGCCTACATCTGTTACGATGTAGGTTACTGTCGTCACTTGGGACGAGGTGTTCCTCTTGAGGTTTAGCACAAAAACATCCTTGTCTGTGGGCGATGTTACAAAGCCTGCGGCTGAAATAGTACCGTCATTTTGCAGAGAAACCGCGTAGGCAATATTTTCGTTTGTGTAGGTTGTCGTGTAGATGCCAGAGTTTTCAAAGCTAGAAACAATGGTTCCATTGGCACTTACTTTTCCTATAAATGCTTTAAATAGGCCGTCCTTTTTTTTCACTGCACCTGTAATAGTTACTTCTCCATCAGAACCGATGGCCAGGTCGTATATAACGGACTGGTCGTCATCGATGCTGAGGACGAATTCTCCGTCGGAGCCATAGGTCGTATCAAGGCTCCCATCGGCGTTGAGGCGGAACAGCCTGGCCTTGGTGGTGTCGTTTTTGCTGGAAGAGCCCCCCGCGAGAATCTTGCCGTCTTTTTGCAGGCGGATAGAATGTACAGCTATATCGAACGAGTCTCCAGTGATTGAAACTTCTCCGTCGTCAGCAAAGGTGTTGTCGGTCTTGCCGTTTAAATCGAGTTGTGTGAAAAACGCATAGGTCTTGGCAGACTTGCTGGTGATTGTTGCCGCAATAATAATTTTATTGTCGCTGCTGAGTCGTACTTCGCTGGAGCCAACCTCCCCCTCAGCAAAGGGGAAGAGGATAACGCCATCGGAGCCAAAGGTTCTGTCCAGATACCCTGCGTTTGTCAGTCGTACGAGAATAAGTCGATGCAGATCGTCGACGCTGGAGCCACTGAGGAGGATTTTGCCGTCATCCTGTATTGCAAGGCTGTGTGCTATGGTATCGCCTGTGCCAAGACTGAGGATGTATTGTCCGTTGGCATTAAAAGTGATGTCACGTTTGCCGTTTTCAAGAAAGCGGCTAACCGCAAGATTTTTGACTGCGCCGTTGAAGGTGTATCCGGCGGCGAGAATTTTTTTGTCACTTTGAACCTGAAGGGTTAAGGCCTCATCGTCGCCCATGCCGAAGTTTTGCAGAGAGACTCCTTGAATGCCAAAAGAGGTGTCGATTTTTGTTGTTGCCATTGTCTGGTTGGGGAACAATGTGTAAATGAGGAGCATTAAAATACCAGTAGCTAAGAATTTTTCTCTCATCTATTGTCTCGTAGGTAGGTGTTGGAAGCTGTTTAAATCGCCCTGTACTTAGATTTTACACTATTTGTCGCGGGTATACAAAACTGATATAAATACAATTTGTAAGGACCTCCGCATCTGCCCAGAAAAAGAGGATCTCTAACCCGGAAGAAAATGAAACGAGTGGTTGTGTTTGTTAGGGCATTCGCTTAGCCAATCATCTGATTCATTTCAAAAATGGGTAGTAAAATGGAAAGCACAACAAATCCCACAGCAAGGCCCATCAGTGCAATCATAGCGGGCTCAAGGAGTGAGGTCATTGCCATAATGGCTGTCTCCACATCTCTTTCGTAGGATTTGGCGATCTTTTTTAACATGCTTTCGAGATTACCGCTCTGTTCACCGACTGCGACCATTTGTACGAACATAGGGGGGAACCAGGGCGAGTTATTAAGGGAGACGGTCATACTTTGCCCCTTTTCGATCTGTTGCATTGCCTCCTCAATGACCTGTGCAATGTGAACATTATTAACGAGGGTCTGTATTATTTGCATAGAGGCCATAAGACCAACACCGTTATCCAGAAGACTGCCAAGGGTTGAGGCAATCCGAGCAAGAATGATTTTTTGCACAACAGTGCCTGTTACGGGTGTTTTGAGCTTAATGAGATCCCACACTTTCCTGCCGAAGTCCTGGCGAATGAAAAGACGAACAGCGAAGAGCAGGACGACAAAGCCTATGGGGAGTAGCCACCAGTATGATTTCAAAAAATCGCTCAGAGCGATAAGAAAGATGGTCGGCAGCGGGAGAACCTTGTCCATTTCATCAAACACCTGGGTGATATTTGGTACGATATAGGTGATGAGGACTAAGAGTATTGCTGTTCCGATAAAAGCCATGAAGGCAGGGTAGACAAGCGCTGCCTGGAACTTGCCCTTAAGAGCTTCCTGGCTCTCGGTGAATTCAGCCAGTCGTTCAAGGACGATATCAAGGGAACCAGAAGCCTCACCGGCTCTTACCATGTTGATAAAGATATTTGAAAAAAGGCCGGGGTGTTCGCCAAGGGCTGAGGTAAGGGTATTCCCTTCGTTTACTGAATCTTTAACTTGGGCAATAACCTTTTTAAGGGCAGGGTTACGTGTTTGCTCAATTAAAGACTCTAGCGCCTGTATTAGGGGGATACCTGCTCCCATAAGAGTTGCAAGCTGTCTGGTTAGATTGCTTACTTCTCCCTGCTTAATCCTTTGGAAGAGACTGAATTCTGGGCCTCTGGAGCCGTTGTTGTGCTTGCTCGTGCTGAGGTTGATTGAGACAAGGTATTTCCCCTGGGAACGGAGCTTTGTTCTTGCATGGGGCTCACTGTTGGCATCTATTATGCCTTTGATCTTTTTCCCTTTAGCATCAAGGGCACGGTATTCAAAAACAGACATAGGCTACGTGGGTAAGGATTGTGGGCACCGATCACCCCGGTTGCTTCTTTGGCATGTTGAATAATCTAGTAATGTTCTGTGTGTGTCGTCGTAAAGATTAGCCGAAATAAAGAGAAATTGTAAATAAAAAGAATGTACAGTATAATTAAGTTACTCACTTTACGTAAAAAAATCCAGAAAGTATGGTGTGTGATTTGGCTAATACCCTATTCTATTGACTATGTATACACGCTACTTTGGTTTCATTGAAAAGCCTTTTGCCATAGCCCCAAACCCTCGCTTTTTCTATATGAGTGATGCTCACAGGGAGGCCTTGGCTCATTTGTTGTACGGCATAAATGGTGATGGTTGCATCATCCTGTTTACTGGCGGCGTTGGCACAGGGAAGACCACCGTCTGTCGATGTTGTATTGAACAATTACCTGAGACTACTGATGTTGCTCTTGTCCTTAATCCTAAACTCACCATTGCTGATCTTCTAAAAACAATATGTGAAGAATTGGGGATTGAAATATTTCGACAGGAACCGACGAACAAAGACTACATCGATGGCTTAAATGCTTATCTGCTTGCGGCCCATGCAAAAGGACGAAATACCGCTGTCATCATTGATGAAGCACAAAATTTGGACATCGAAGTCTTAGAACAACTGCGGCTTCTGACCAACCTGGAAACGGATACCCAAAAACTTTTACAAATTGTTCTTATTGGTCAACCCGAATTAAGAGATATCCTTTCCGTCCCTGCACTTTCGCAAGTAAGTCAGCGTATTACAACAAGATATCATCTGGAGGCCTTACAGCTAGAAGACGTTTCTGGTTATATTCACCACAGGCTAGCCCTTGCGGGTGGTGATACGAGAACTCTCGTCATTCCTGAAAATGTAATCCGGATTATTTGTAAACATTCCCGTGGAATTCCACGACTCATCAATATTATCTGTGACCGGGCACTCCTTGGTGCCTATGCTGAAAATAAAGTACAGATAGATGCGAAAACAGTTAAAAAAGCGATCAGAGAGGTTCTGGCAACGGCTCGTCACAGTGCTTTTGGCTCTCGATCGATTATTGTCGCAGGCCTCTGTCTCATTCTCTTGTTGGTGCCTCTTTCTTTGTATTTCGTTATGAATACTCATAAGTCGTTTCTGGGAAAGGAGTTTGCGGAATTGTTTCCTGACAAGATGGTGGAGGTGATGCGTGGAGTCGATGGAAAGTGACTGGGATTGGCCACTGATAATTTTACGAGATGATTTGAGTTAAAGATATGTCTTATATATTGGAAGCTTTAAAAAAATCGAAACAGGAACGGCAAGGTAGTGATTCGCTACATTTGCATATTGTACATGGGGCTCCTTCTGGTAAACCTCGGTTCAGGATTTCTCTGAGTCGGGGGGTGTGCGCCGGTTTGGCAGTTGTTATTCTCAGCGCTGGAGCTTTTGTCTCTTTCTATACAGTTACGAAGGTGTCCTCAGGAACAGCAGCTCCTTCTAGGAGGATTAGCGTTAGGCCGATTGAGATTCGTTCAAAGTCTTTTGTCCCGGTGGGAAGGGGGGCGGACCTTGCTCAGGGTTCAGCGCTTATGGCCGCTATAACGACTGAATCTGACGAGACTTCCCCGAGAGCAACGTTTGCAAAAGACAAAATTAAAAAGGTTTTTTTTGATTCTTCCCAGGGGATCGGACCAGCGTCCTCTTCTAAGGAATTTTCACTGATTAAATATCGTGGGCAATTACCTGTTGAAATACAGCAGGTGTTACCTCAATTTGTTTTTGCAGGTCATACCTATGCCGATAACCCAAAGCAACGTCTGATTATCATCAATAATGCGATACTCCGCGAGGGACAGAGTGTCGATGTTAATACAAGGTTGTTGCATATTATCTGGGAAGGGGTGGTTCTGGATTATAAAGGGATTGTGTTTAAGCAAAAGATACATTGAGCTGAAAACTACGTTTGTAGTGCCTCGCTTTTTGCTTTTAATGCTTTTATTCTAGGGTCTGTTGAATGATCGGGATACAGTTCATCGATGCACGTTGAACACAGGCCATGGCTGAAGTTAGCGGCTGAATTACACTCAATAAAGGTTTCGATGTTTATCCAGCCACCTTTTTTGTCGCGAATTTTTTTACAATGGGAGCAGATCGATAGAATTCCTCTGAGTCTGTTAAGCTCTGTTATGTCCTGCACAAAAGAGAGGAGAAGCGGGGTGTTGTCAATATTGATGGCGCCCGAAAAAATTTCGACATCTTTCGTCTCGCCGTTTGCCAGTTTGTGTTTTGTGTAGAAAACTTTCCTTGTTTCTTTCTGTGCCGCAAGCATTCTCTCGGTAACCAGATGTTTATCTTGGGCGTTGATGTCATGGAGGCTCATCTGCTTTAGTTTCTCTTCAGGGTATCCATAGAAACTTGAGGCCTGTGGGTTCGCGTCAATTATTTTTCCTGTTGCCGGGTCACTGACAAGAATTATTGAATGGCTCTTTTTAAATAGAGCAAAATGCCAGTAATTTGCGGTGTTGAATTTTTTGGCCTGGTTCATCAGTTGTTTGTTGGTCTTTTCTAAAGCGGCCATACTGGCAGACCATTTGTCAAGGAAGTAGCCGATGAGAAAACCCATGATGGCCCCGACGACTAGAGGTATTGTATACCTGTGTATTTCATATTCAACTCCGGATCCGATCAGGGCGATACGACCAAAACAGGGTATGATAATGGCAGCAATAAAAGAGTACTTAATCTTGTATGGGATCCGCATGAAAACCTGTGTCTGGTAGAAGATTGTAGGTTCATATAATACTATGTGAAGGTAGGACGAAAAGCAAATAAACTGGAATTTTATAACAGAAAAGAGAAGCTGTGCGTGGCGGCTGACAGGGGAAGGACTTCGTTGAAGGACGAAATGGTGTAGATTCTTCTACTGGAACAGGCTATATTTCCTCAAACAGAGCTATAGAGTTTCCCTTATGAACCTCTCTTGAAGTTGCGACCTGTGGTGCATTAATACAATGTCTTACGAAAAGAAAAATGCTAAAAATGTTGTTATGGGAAGAATTGGCTCGCGACCATTTTGGGTCCTGAGCCTTTCTATTGTGATCAGGGCTTTGCATCAAATTGGTGCCGCTGTGTTCTTAACGACATTTCTTTTTAGAGGAACGTTCTCGCCTCCTCCTGTATATCTCTACCTTGTGTTTGTAAGTGGATTTATACTGGTTCTGACTGAGTGGCTCAGGCACCGTCAGATTTTTCGAGAAGTTTCGGGAATGGCCACAATCGTTAAGCTTATCCTGTTAGGTGCTGCGTATCATCACTACTTACCCATGGCAGGAACCGTAGTCCTCACCTTCTTTCTTGCGTCTATCTGTTCCCACGCCCCAAAAACAATCCGTCATAGATTGATGTTCTAACCTTGCTGGTGATTTCATATTTGCAACGATGCTAAGCAGCAGTTCTCACCATAAAGAGAGAGCAGATCAATGGATAGTCTTACAGGGCAGCTACTTGGGATTACGACTGTATTATGTTGGACGCTCAGCGTTCAGTTGTTCGAGTTTGCCTCGAAAAGAATTGGTGCTGTTTTCGTTAACATCATACGTATTTCTGTAGCCCTCTCTTTTTTTACCGTTCTTTTGTATTGTAGAAAAGGACTTCTCCTGCCGACCGATTTTCCAGCACACTCATGGTTCCTCCTCAGTCTGTCCGGGGTCGTCGGTTTTTTTATTGGCGATATTTTTCTTTTTAAAGCCCTAGTTGCCTTGGGGCCGCGGTTGACTATGTTGCTCCAAACCCTGTCTGCGCCAATGGCTGCACTTATCGGCTGGGTGTTCCTTGATGAGAAATATCGGATGTTGCAATGGTTAGGCATGCTTGTTGTCCTTATTGGGGTGGCGGCCGTTGTCCTTGAAAAACATGGCGATAGGCAGGGGGCGCAACGGCTGGCCAATCGGTGTGGCAATAGATATGGGGTGTTATGTGCACTGCTGGCTGTGGTGGGGCAGGCAACCGGTTTGATTCTTTCCAAGGCTGGGATGCAGGTAGATGGTGGCTATCTCGACCCCTTTGGGGCGACGCATATTCGTGCGTTTGCCGCATTCGTCTGTTTTATTGTTTTTTTTATTGTGACCGGAAAATTCACTCAGTTTGTTGAGGTGGTACACGACACAAAGGCTATTGTGGTAACGGCAATAGGTGCTGTATTGGGGCCATTTATAGGTGTATCTCTTTCTCTCTGGGCCCTGCATTATTTGACGGCAGGCGTCGCCGCAACGATGTTTTCCTTAACCCCCATCTGCATTATTCCATTTGCGGTTTTTTTGCATAAGGAACATGTCTCTGTGCGGGCAATGATCGGTGCTCTTGTTGCCGTTTTAGGTGTGTATCTGTTGACCCTGTAGCAGGGGGTGTCCTGGTTTCTGCCCTTTGAGTCTCCCTTCATTCTTCCCATACGAGCAGGCTGTATTGAAATCCGCCGAGTCACTGAAACAATGTTTATGAGACGGTGGCTGCCTGCTGGATTTGGACCAAGGTCACTGATGTGTTGTCACGACCACCATTGTCATTGGCCATGTTAACGAGTATTTGGGCCTTGAGGTCAAGGGGGGCATCGAAAACCAATACAGCCTTTATCTCTTTACTAGACACCATATTGTACAAACCATCGGAGCAGAGTAAAAAAATATCTCCAGGCTGTGTCTGACCGCTCACTATATCAACCTCTAGATGGGGGGTGACTCCCACCGCCCGGGTCAGGACATTTTTCAGTATACTGTTTTTGCTTTGCTGCTCTTTGATGACCCCGTTGTCCACTTGATCTTGTACAAGGTTGTGGTCTTTTGTGAGTTGCTTTAAGGATGTGTTGCCAGAAAGCAGATAGCTGCGGCTGTCTCCAACATGGCCTATGACATAATGCTGGGCGAAAAAGGTTATCAGTTCTGCAGTGCATCCCATGCCGGCATGGGATGGGAATTCTTTGATATGTTCTTGAATCGTGTTGTTGGCGGTTGCAAAACAGGCATATATTTTATCTTTGATTCGATTGAGTTCCTGGGCCTGTTGCTGATTCTTTGTTTCAGTGTCCGGGGAGGCAAAACATGCGTCAAATCGATCCTTCAGGGTGGCCGGTTTTGTTGCTGGTTCCGCGGTGAAAATAGTTTCTGTCGCCGTTAAAAAAAATGTACTGGCGAGGTCTCCTTCTGCCGCACCTCCCATGCCATCTGCGACCATAAAGAAGTTGAGCTCTTTGTTTACTGCGCAGACATCTTCGTTCTGAGTTCTTTGCAAGCCAATGTCTGTTTTGCAACAAGCATCAATTGGGGGCATCTGTGTCATCTGTTCGCCTTTATGCTATTTTCCCGTTTAGCTGGGGTACGCGGTAGTGGATTGCCACTTGGATCGTAGCATCCTTTCAACACCTGTCATCGTTGAAAGTTGTTTGGGCCATCTGTGGTTAGAGAAGATTTAATAAGTTAATCGTCGAAAATCAAAGGGATTATGATATCATTACTGTCTTACAGGGAGGGCTTTCTGGTTTTGCAGGCGAATCATCCCTTGGCCACGGCTCTTATCCTGACCTACCTACCGTTTTCCGGGCTTGGGAGGAGGGGTGAAAATTAAATTTAGTCATGATTTCAGAAAGCGGTATTCGACAATTGAAAGTAACGGATAAAACTGATCAGTCTTATAATAAATACGTCCTCCTTGATCTGATTGGTACAGGTGGGATGGCTGAGGTGTACCGGGCAAAATTGATTGGTCAACGAGGGTTTGAGAAACCTCTCGTAATCAAACAGCTTCTTGCCGAGGTTGCCGGGAATGCTGAGGTTGTTGAAAACTTTATCGATGAGGCACGGCTCGCAGCTCTTTTACAGCATGAAAATATTGCCTGTGTCTATGATTTTGGCGAACAGGATGGCAGTTACTTCATTGCGATGGAATACCTTTTTGGTAAAGATTTGCACTCAGTTATGGGCCAGGCCAAAAGTAGCGGTGGCACCGTAGGTGTAAGCCTATCGTTGTATATTGTAGCACAGATTTGTGCCGGGATGGATTACGCCCATACGCTGATTGATATGCAGCAACAGCCCCTTCATATTATTCACAGAGACCTTACCCCTCATAACGTTTTTCTCACCTATGAAGGGAAAATAAAAATCATTGATTTTGGCGTTGCTCAAGCTGAGTTATTTGATAACCGAACCCGGGCGGGGGTGATTAAGGGGAAGGTGTCCTATATGTCCCCCGAGCAGTTAATTGAAGGTGATGTTGATGCTCGTTCTGATATCTTTTCCATAGGTATTCTGCTGTACGAGATGTTAAGCGGGGTGAGGATGTATCAGGGCGATACGGCAACTCTTATTAGGAAATGTATAAATGTTGAATATTTGCCTATTGAAGAGGTGTTGCAAGACCTGGACCCGGCAGTCTGTGAAATACTCCATAAGGCACTAGAGAAGGATAAAGAAGACAGGTATAAAAGTTGTGGGGAAATGCTTGATGATATCAATGATTATTTTTTCAAGCAGGGGCTGAGGCCCTCTAACAAAGAGGTGAAAATCCTGCTTTTTGATCTTTTTCGTGCCGATTATGAGACAGAAATACAACGTTTAGTACCAGACGAAATTGCAAAAACGACCACCACCACAGGGGAGCCTTTGGGGGATGATGATAAGACTGTCATTGTCGGGAGTCCCTATGCAAAGATACGTTTTGTCAATAAAATTATGGGCAGCAGAGGGGCGCTATTGGTCGGTTTGCCTACAGTGATCAGTGTCGTTGTTCTAGTCGTTGTGTATATGGTTTTTACTGGCAGTCGTGCAACAAAAAATGCCACTTTCGCAGGCATTTTTCCACAATCGGTTGTAAACATACAACCTCTACTGGTGCCTGTGGAGCTAGAAAAAGAGATTAATGATGAGGATATCATGGCGAGAGCTGTGGAGATCCTTCTTGGTAAAGCTGAAAAGGCCCTGGCTGAGAATAAGTTGACTGTGCCTCGTGGGGACTCAGCATTCACTTACTACAAGAATGTGCTCGAACTTGACCCTGAAAATAGTGCTGCCAGGGACGGAATGGGGACCATCGCCGAGATGTATGCGATCGCAGCAGAAAAAAAACTGTCTGAAAATGATGTGCGGGCAGCTGGTGAACGTATTAAGAAGGGGCTTGGGGTAATGGCCACAAACGTGCGATTACTTACCCTGCAGCGGCAAATTGCTCATAGAGAACAGGCAGAGATTGACGCATTATTGGCTAAAGCCAAAATTGCCTTTGCGGCGAACCGATATACACGTCCAGCGGCAAATTGTGCATATCATTACTATCAAGCTATTAATAGAATCCGGCCCGGTAGTTTGGCTGTGAAAAAAGGTTTACTGGCAATTGCGGACAGGTATGCACGTATGGGTGATAAGGCACTGCAAAATTTGAATTTGACTAAGGCGAGGAGAGTCGTCGCCTTAGGCTTGGGTGTTATGCCCCAGCATCCGGGGCTTTTGGAACTGCAGGACGATCTGCAAAAAAGTAAACCCGCAATCTTTGTAAAAGGTCTTATAAGAAGTTTACGTCCCTTGTTTCAGTAGTCGTCTGGTTGCCCATGTACTAAAGTGTATTTTCCCTTAGTGCAGCGGGGCTAGACGTTGGTTCCTGGCCCATGGGTTAAGATGCCCCTAAGAACCAGTTTGCAATTCTTTTCAAAAGAGAGGGGGCTGCACTGTGGTTATCTCGTGGCATTGCGAAGCCTCCCGGTTCCCCGTGGATAAGTTTTCGATATTCTGTTGTGTCTAGAATTCGTGTCTTGTCATCGTCAAGCTTATATGCATTATTTTCCTTATTCATCAGGTCTGAGCGGTCAAAAATGAGTTCATGTTTGCCTATGAGTAGCACATCTCTATGGCGAAGATTGTGCATTGATATCTTCTTTTTGTTTACAAAAGTACCATTTGTTGACTGAAGATCCCGAATCACAAAAGCTGTTGATACCGACTCTATTCGTGCATGTTTCCCCGAAACGGCGAGGTTATCAATAATGATATCGTTCGAATTGTTCCGTCCGATAGTACAGGTCCCGCCGACAGCGAGGGGATAGTCTCTGATTTTTTTATCTTTAAATTTTATCGTAATAATAGGCATAGTGTCGCGGATGATAGAGGCTGGTATGTGATTGATAGTAACTATGTTACTGTTTGGCGCTATAATGTGTCAATACATTACCCCTCCTTAGGTCTTGTTAACAAAACAAACAACTATTAGTTTTATAAAATAGAAGGGTTGAAAAATAGTCAGAAATTATATTTATGGGTGTTCTTTCTTTATTTGAGAACGAACAATCTTATTGTCTGGGGTTGAAAGTCTACCTGTCAATGTAAAAAGGATACTGTGAAATGAAAAAGGAAGTTGTTGAAAAACTCGTAGAAATTGTTGGGAAAGAAAATGTTTCCACCCAGAGCGCAGATAAAATCACCCACTCTTATGACGCTACCCAGGAACAGCATCTTCCTGATGCCGTGGTGTATGTCAGCTCCGTGCAAGAGGTCAGTCTGATTGTGAAACTTGCCAATCAACATAAAATTCCAGTATTACCGAGGGGGGCCGGAACTGGTTTCACCGGTGGTTCGCTTCCTATCCACGGTGGCATTGTGCTGGTGTTGACTCGCATGGATAAAATCCTCGATATTGATGAGGAAAATCTTACCGCCGAAGTTGAGCCGGGCGTGATTACGGCGGAGTTGCAGAGACAGGTAGAGAAGATAGGACTGTTTTACCCTCCTGATCCGGCGTCGAAAGAATTTAGTACTCTTGGAGGCAATGTTGCGGAGTGTGCCGGTGGTCCTCGTTGTGTCAAATATGGAGTCACTAAAGATTATATACTGGGTCTTGAGGTCGTTACACCTACGGGGGATATTATTCACACGGGGGGGAAAACCCTGAAGAATGTTGTCGGCTATGACTTGACCAAACTTTTTGTTGGTTCCGAAGGGACCCTTGGTATTGTAACCCAGATCACCTTGAAGCTTATACCTAAGCCGGCTGCAAAAAAGACGATGTTGGTTCAGTTTGCCTCCATTGATGGTGCTGCCCAATCGGTTTCTGCAATAATTGGGGCGAAAATCATTCCCACGACCCTCGAGTTCTTAGATGCGGCGACCATTGGTTGCATCAGGGGGAAGAGTAGTATCCCGCTGCCTGAAAACTGCCAAGCTGTTCTTATCATCGAGGTCGATGGCGATCCGCAGATGCTTGATGCCCAGGCAGAGTTGATTCTTTCAATTATCAAGCCGTTTAACGTCCTTGATACCCGCATTGCCTCAACGGAAGAAGAGTCTGAAGAGATATGGAAGGTGAGGCGAATCGTCTCTCCGAGTCTCCGCCAGGTAAATCCGGATAAATTTAATGAAGATATTGTGGTTCCCAGGTCGAAGGTGCCAGATATGATTCGTGCCCTCGAAGCGATATCTAAAAAATACAATGTCCCCATCGTTAATTTCGGACATGCCGGGGACGGAAATATCCATGTCAATGTAATGGTAGACCTGAAAGAAGATGGGATGGAAGAGAAGATTGAAATTATTATGGAAAAAGTGTTCGAAGCGGCTGTAAATCTGCGAGGGGCGATCTCGGGAGAGCACGGTATTGGAACATCAAAGGCCAAATATATGAGCATGGGCTTAAATAGGGCAACCATTGAGTATATGCAGCGTATTAAAGCGGCACTTGACCCTCTAAATATCCTCAATCCAGGTAAAATCTTTATTGAGGAACCTTCGCAGTCAGTAAAAGGCTGAAGTGGCACCGACTATGTATAAAAATAAAAAGTTAAAAGATTTTGAGAAGGTGATACGGGAGTGCGTTAAGTGCGGCGTATGTCAAGCGCATTGTCCCACCTATCTCGTTGGTAAAAGAGAAGGTGCCGTCGCCAGGGGGAAAATTAGTCTGGCCGCCGCCTTGCTCGATGGTGAAATAGGGCTAGATGAGAGGTTGCAGGAGGATATTAGCATGTGCCTTATGTGTGGCTCCTGTGTAGAAAAATGTCCTAATAAGGTGCCTACCCATGAGATTGTTGGTGCTATTCGTCGTGGAATCACTGAACAACAGGGGCTATCTCTTGTCGGTAGGGGGGTTTCTGCGCTGCTTGGTTCCGGACCTTTGATGAAGACTCTTTCTAAAGGCGGGGCTCTTTTGTCCCCCCTAGTGCTGAAAAAAGTGCCTGAATCAAGTGGACTGCGTCTGCGGTTTCCATCTCCTTTAATGAAGGACAGAACGGTTCCCCAAATAGCCTTCAGGAACCTTTTTGACAGGGTGCCTGAATATACCGAAGGAAGGCCAGCAAAACCTGTAATTGGTTTTTTTGCGGGTTGTTCCATTACCTATGCGTATCCAGAAATTGGAGAGTATATGGTAAATATTTTAAAGGCAATGGGCTTTTCAATTTACCTGCCGAGGGAGCAGAAATGTTGTGGGATTCCGGCGCTTTCTTCTGGCGATGGTAAACTGGTCGAAGAGCTGGCAGAAGCTAATGTAAAGGCTTTTCAAAAGAGAGAGGTCGACTACATTATTACCGCTTGTGCGTCCTGCAATGGTGGCATTGGAGAGTACTATAAAACCATGAAAGGTGACTGCTCTGAGTTTACAGGAAAGGTTATTGATTTTAGTGTTTTTCTGGAGCAGGAAGGATTGTTTGCGCAATTGGCTGAGATGAAAAAGTGGCAACAGCGTAAAAGAGTAACGTATCACGATCCATGTCACTTGAAAATCCAAGGTATTACGCGTCCGCCAAGGGAGTTGCTGAAATCTCTGCCCAACGTTGAGTTTGTAGAAATGGAAAGGGCCAATTCCTGTTGTGGTCTTGGCGGGACCTTTTCTGTTTACCACTATGAGGAGAGTAAGGCCATAGGAGCGAGAAAGGTTGCGGGGCTCATTGAGAGCAAGGCTGCCTATATCGCAACGGCCTGTCCTGGCTGTATAATGCAGCTTCAAGACATCATTAATCATGCAGGCTTGACCGTAAAGTCTGTCCATATTTTGGAACTGCTTGCCGAAGCTCTGGCGGAGCAGTAGCCAACACCCTCGTAATATGGAGCTTTCACCAAGATGTCAGGTGAAAGCTTTATTATCTCTTCTTATCTTGATAGTATTGATAGTGTGCCAATGTGTATAGCAGCTAAGCCAAATAACGTGGGCCTTGGCTGATAATTCGCCCAGATAGTCTGTTGGCATGGGGGGCTCCTGCGCCGGTCATTAGAATTATGCTGCTTTGATGGCCTTGTATAACGATAGTTGTTGATTCGCCGATGAGCCATCGCCCCCCCCTTTCTCTTTTGCTAAACAGTCTTAATATAATGATCAGAGTAGCACTTAAATGGAGCTGATTTGGTGGAGAGCTGTATGCCAGGGATGCTTGAAAACTCTAGCCTAAGGAAAGTCTATGAAAGAAATTTATATCTCAACCGTATCCGGCCTTTCAACTCCTGGTGTTATAAAGGCCTTAGCACAGACCACGAGAGACCATGGTGGAGAATGGATGGTCAGTAAGGTGATGAAACTCGATGGTCAGTTTTCTGCATTGATGAAAGTGAGTATCGACGCTGAGAATGTGAAGCCCTTGAGGCTTGCTTTGGCAGGGGCATTTACCGATTTACACTTTACCGAAGCGGTTGCCCTGAGTCCAGTCAATGAGCGTGTCCAATCCATAGATCTCGAAGTAGATTGTAAGGATCGGGAAGGGTTGACACGGGATATTAGTAATATCATTTTCAATCTCGATCTTATTGTGCAAAATTTAGAATTTAATCGTTTTCCCATCTCGGCTATGGGAGAAGCTATCTTTTCTGCAAAACTCACGGTTGGTGTTCCAGAAGGAACGTCGGCACATGCCGTTGCGGAAGAGATTGAAGCAATTTCAGAAGATATGAAAGTGAACGTGTTATAAAAGTGAATGTTTTCTTCTTGGCCCCTCGGGAGGCTGGTTAAAAGAGATACTGTCTCCTCTGTTCTTTAAGATAATAAAAGCACCAGGCAGGGCCCTTGTTGACATGAAAAACAAAGCCACTCGACTATGACGTTGTCGGGTGGCTTTGTTGCTTTTTTATACACCAGTGCAGGGTAACGGTTGTGGCAAGCGGCTTGGACAGTAGGGGAAGTTATGCAAAGAGAGGTCATGATTTTGTTGCGAGTATCTCCTTTTCCATTATAATAGGTTCAGCGCGCTTCAATCAGGTATCTTCATCATTACTATCAGCCAATTACTTCAGTGAATCTATGACTATGAATAAAAAACATGCACTCAAAAGCATAAAGGGTCGGTCTTCTCAACTGGTGGCCTTTATAGTCGCCATCTCTTTGGTGACAATAGTCTTTAGTTTTACATCCGTGTTAGCGGGGAGTTTATATATTGCTCCGAGTATTGAAGTTGCTATTCGCCGAGGACAGGGGACTAAATACAAAATAGTATCAATGGTCAAAAATGGGGCGAAGGTCGAATATTTAGAAGAGTTTGAACATTATACCAAGGTTCGTCTTGCATCGGGGAAAGAGGGCTGGATGCTCAGTCGCTTTCTAAGCCCTAAGCCTCCACTTAAGCTTGTTGTACGTAGAATTCAGCGTGAGAATAATAGGCTTCAGGATAAATCCACGCTGGCGGTCAAAAAGATAAAAGAGCTTGCCTTGACCCTGGCCAATACCCAAGAAGAGTTAGAGGCTCTCCGGGGTGATCGGGATACACTGAGCTTGGATTATGAGACCCTACAAAGAGATACTGCCGATGTCGTTAAGATAAAGGGGAATCTTGAAAAAACAGCAGCTAAAAATGTTGCTCTGTTAGAAAAACTTGCCCTTGTGGAAGGGCAGTACAATGCACTGAAAAAAGATAGTACCATGTACTGGTTTCTCGCCGGTGCAGGTGTTCTTATTTTAGGCATTATTTTGGGTAAAATGCCGGCACCATCGCGCAGAAGAAAGTCGTCTTTGTTATAAATTTGTCTACGAGATCCTCGCAGACATTAAATGAGTGCTGAAATTAGCAAAAAAGGGAAAGTGTGAAAGAACAAAATAAAGATCCAATGCACGGTGTCACACTTAAGAATATCGTAGAGTTTTTGGTAGCTGATTATGGTTGGGAGAAGTTGGGGGTTTATATTAAAATCAAATGTTTTCAAAACAATCCTACCATCAACTCAAGTTTGAAGTTTCTTCGTAAAACCCCGTGGGCAAGAGAAAAAGTAGAGCAGCTCTATCGGACAACAAAGAAAAAAACAATCTGGAAATAAGGAACAAAGAGAGGGTGCGTGTTCTCCGCTTACTACGGCTGATGCTGTAAAAACGAAAGAGAATTATCAACCTGAAGCGCAACCCTATCAAGGCTGCTAACCCTCTTGTTTCAATGGCGGGTATAACTGCCGCACATCATTATCGAACTGTCTTGTTGACTCCACAACCCAGGTGATTATTTCCGATGCTGTCTCCGTTTGATGAAACTTCGCAAAGCCTTGTAAAAAAATATTTAAGTCAGGAAATATATCAACGTCTTAAAACTCGATCGACAGTGGCTGGTTTTACCCTGGAAAAAGCCATTCGCTCGGGGGTTGAAAATGTGGATAGTGCCATCGGTATATATGCGGGTGACCCGCAATCATATCAACTTTTTTCTGAAATTTTTGTTCCTGTCATTAGGGCATATCATGGCTTTGCCCAGGGGGATGTTCATTGTGCAGGATTCTCGCCTGTGACATTGTCTGATCCGGATCCTGAAAAAAAGTATATCCTTTCCACCAGGGTACGAGTCGCCCGAAACGTCGAAGGCTTTAATTTTACCACCCATCTTTCCCTCCAAGAAAGGCAAAAACTAGAAAAAACAGTTGTCGCTGCACTTGCGCTGTTGCCTGGTCCTTTTTCGGGGGAGTATACCGCTTTTGATGGGGCGGTTGCTGGGGGAAATATTTTTAACAAGGGTGACAGGTTTCAGGATGCAGCGGGGATTAACTCTGATTTTCCCAAGTGCCGGGGGGGCTTCTATGCAAAGGATAAGCGTTTTAGAATCTGGCTCAATGAAGAGGATCATTTGCGTATCATAAGCCAAGAGACTTCTGCGGATCTGGCAGCCGTTTTTAACCATCTCTATTCAGGTCTTGGGGCCCTTGAAAAAAGTCTCACCTTTGCAAGGAACAAGCGGTACGGACACCTCACGACCTGTCCTACAAATCTTGGGACCTCCATGCGGGCAGGTGTGCATATTCGTCTTAAAAAACTCAATAATAATAGAACTCTTTTGCATAAAATTGTTGATGAATATCAGCTGCAACTTCGTGGTACCGGCGGGGAAAATACCGAGGTTGAGGCTGCTGTGTTCGATGTGAGCAATAAGCAGCGTTTAGGGATTTCTGAAGTTGCAATTGTCTCAAAATTACACAGGGGACTTGAAGCAATCATCGAAGCAGAAAAAAATTGTGGGTAAATAAGGGGACGTGCTATGTTTGACTGGTGGCGTAAACGATCGCGTAAGAAACTGCTGCAAACATCCTTTCCAAAGAGCTGGAGAGGTATACTCGTAGAGCGAGTTGCCCATTATAATTATCTTAATGGGGAAGAGCAGGGGCATCTTGAAGAGCTGATACGTTTTTTCATCGCAGAAAAAAACTTCGAGGGGTGCTCTGGGCTGGAAATCACCGATGAGATAAAGGTGGTCATTGCTGCTGAAGCATCTCTTCTTGTGCTGGGATTACCTGCATTTCAGTATAAGAGACTACAATCTGTCCTTGTGTATCCAACAACGGTTGTTCTGCCTGAGACCAGGCAGAGAGTCTTTTCTGGGGGACCCTCCATTGTCCCTGATCGACAGGCCATTCTTGGTCAGGCCATGCTTAATGGGCCGGTCATTTTGGTGTGGGACGCGGTTGCACGCGATGCTCGTCATCCCGAACGTGGCCATAATGTGGTGTACCACGAATTTGCTCACATCCTCGATATGAGAGATGGTGCGGCGGATGGGACACCGGAGTTGCACAGCGCAAAACTTTTTCGGGAGTGGGTCGAGATCTGTACAAAAGAATTCTTCCGTCTGCAGGAAAGAACGGCCGAGGGCAAGAGAACTCTTCTGGATTCTTACGGTGCCGTCCATGAGGCTGAATTCTTTGCCGTTGCCACCGAACTGTTCTTTGATCGTCCAAGGCAGATGCGTAAGGAACGCCCCGAATTGTACAATGTACTTGCCTCCTATTACATGCAAGATACAGCCGCGCGAAAAGATCTGCACAAAAACTCTTCCTAATTGTTCCTTTAAGCACCCATGTCTTGGGGGAAATCCCGAGTATGTTTTTTGCCTTATCACGACTACGTTTCGCTTACCATAGTAGAAATGTTACCGTTATGCCTGTAGCCCATCCATCTGTTTTGCTATTTTTTGTTATTGACATGCATGTATCGAATGGATAACTATTCTCAATAAGAAGTTTATTCCTCAGATAATATGACTACAATGTATCAACAACAGACAGTAGCAATAGATCGTGTAGAGCAGATGGTCAGCCGACTAAAGAAAAGTGATCATCGGATTACTCCCCAGAGGCTCGCCATATTTAAGATTCTGGCAAATAGTGTAGGTCATCCCTCCGCGGAAGCAATACATGGTGCGTTGCTTGATAATCACCCTACCATGAGTCTTGCCACGGTGTATAAAACCCTGACACTTTTAAAGCAGGAGGGCGAGGTTCTGGAGCTGCAATTCAGTGATCTGGGCAATCGTTATGACGGCAATAAGCCCTATCCACACCCGCATGTTATCTGCACAGGTTGCGGAACAATTGTTGATCCTTCATTGCTGGATCTTGACGATATCACCAAAAAAATGATGAATGAAACCGGATTTAAAATTGTGGCGCATCGCTTGGATTTTTATGGGATCTGTCCCGAGTGCCAGAAGAATGGTTGAGCTTTTTGCCTTTAATGGATAATCATTGTCTATAGATATTCGGTGTTGAGTGTGGTTTTGGGACGGAACAGAGAGGGGGATAGCCTGGATATCAGGATGGCCTGGTATCTCAATTTGTCAACTTAACTCAAGGAGAACAGTCATGTCGGATGCAAAGAAAAAATTAACCACAGGTTCTGGTGCTCCTGTACCAGATAACCAAAATGTTGTTACCGCAGGTCCTAGGGGCCCAATGCTTTTGCAGGACGTCTGGCTTCTTGAAAAACTTGCTCATTTTGATCGGGAGGTTATTCCCGAGAGGCGTATGCACGCAAAAGGTTCTGGTGCCTATGGTACCTTTACTGTTACCCACGATATTAGCAAGTATACGAAGGCCAAAATATTTTCAGAAATAGGTAAGAAAACTGAAGCCTTTGTCCGGTTTTCTACAGTGGCAGGTGAGCGGGGGGCCGCCGACGCAGAGCGTGATATTCGTGGCTTTGCCATGAAATTTTATACAGAAGAAGGGAATTGGGATCTGGTTGGCAATAATACACCTGTGTTTTTCCTTAAAGACCCTCTCAAGTTTCCCGATCTTAATCACGCTGTCAAAAGAGACCCCAGAACCAATATGCGCAGTGCTAAAAACAACTGGGATTTTTGGACCTTACTCCCGGAGTCTTTG
Source organism: Desulfotalea sp. (assembly GCA_002733995.1). GTDB lineage: Bacteria > Desulfobacterota > Desulfobulbia > Desulfobulbales > Desulfocapsaceae > Desulforhopalus_A. The sequence goes on from NVXR01000006.1 coordinate 108,205, forward strand.
CACCAGGTCACTATTACCATGAGTGAAAGGGGTATTCCTGCCTCGTACCGTAATATGAATGGATACGGTAGTCACACCTACAGTTTTATCAGTAAGGATAACATAAGATATTGGGTTAAGTTTCATTTTAAAACCCAACAGGGAATTAAAAATATCACAGATGAAGAGGCCGAACTACTTGTGGGCAGGGATCGGGAAAGCCACCAGCGTGATCTACTGGAGAGTATCGACAATAAAGATTTTCCTAAGTGGGATCTGAAGATCCAGATTATGCAGGAGGAAGACGCCGCAAAGTGTGCATTTAATCCTTTTGATTTGACAAAAGTATGGCCCCATGGGGACTATCCGCTTATCGATGTTGGCGTGCTTGAACTCAATAGGAATCCCGAAAACTATTTTGCAGAAGTAGAGCAGGCTGCTTTTAATCCCACAAATATTGTTCCTGGAATCAGTTTTTCCCCCGATAAAATGTTGCAGGGACGACTGTTTTCCTATGGCGATGCCCAGCGGTACCGGTTGGGAGTGAATCACAATCAAATCCCGGTGAATAAAGCACGCTGCCCTGTGCATGGATACCATAGAGACGGGGCCATGCGGGTTGATGGTAACTATGGAAGTACTATTGGTTACGAGCCAAACAGCCAGAAGGAGTGGCAGCAGCAAGCTGATTTTAGTGAACCGCCATTAAAGATTGCAGGAGATGGCGCGCACTGGGATCATTATGAAGATGAAGATGATGATGATTTCTATACCCAGCCCGGTAACCTCTTTCGCATGATGACAGCAGAGCAACAGCAGGTGCTTTGTGAGAATACAGGTAGGGCGATGGGAGATGCCCCCAAAGAGGTTAAAATTCGTCACATAGGCAATTGCATGCAAGCTGACCCTGAGTATGGCAAAGGGGTGGCTAAGGCCCTGGGTATTGCAGCCGCTGACCTCGTCGATTAATCTCCATTTACCAAGGGACAGCTCTTTGTCATTGCCGAGGGCTGTCTCTTCCCTTCCATTGCGATACTTTCTTGTTACAAGTTTTTCGTCCACATTCCTCTTCTATTCAGGCTGCTTAATTACCTGCCCCATCGTTTGTACCTCTTCGCTATGCAAAACGTGGATGTGGGGTGGAGCCGCAGCTCTTTTTTATAGTATATGTTGAATTTTATAGAGACTTTTTTGTCTGTTTCTATTAATAGAAACATGTATGAACTCAAAAAAAGAACTTATACAAATTATTGCCTCAATTTCTGAGGTAACTGAGATAGAGGGACTTTTCTCAGAACTTCTGACGACCCAGGAGTTAAAGACTATCACCATGAGATGGCGGATCTTAAAGGAGCTGTATCAGGGTGAGCCTCAACGCGCAATTGCCGCTCGTCACAGGATAAGTCTGTGTAAGATCACCCGGGGTTCAAAACAGCTGAAAAAGAAAAATTCCGTTACAAGGAAGTTGCTGAAAAAAATTTATGAAGGAGAGAACACAATGAGCTCAGATATGAAAGATATCGCCATGCCGGATGATAAAGGTTTTTTCGGTGAGTACGGTGGTAGTTTTATTCCACCGGTTTTGGAGGATATCCTTACTGAAATTAAAGACGCATATCTTGAGATTGTAAAAGATCCGAGTTTTCACGAAGAGTTAAACATGCTCTATCGGGATTTTGTTGGTCGTCCAAGCCCTCTCTTTCACATGAAAAACATGTCAGAGAAAATCGGTGGTGCTCAGATTTACCTCAAACGAGAAGATTTGAATCATACAGGCGCACATAAGATAAATCACTGTCTGGGTGAGGCGCTTCTTTGTAAAAAAATGGGCAAAAAGAAGATTATTGCTGAAACTGGTGCAGGACAGCATGGGGTTGCCTTGGCAACTGCAGCCGTTCTCGTTGGCCTGGAATGCGATATCTACATGGGTGAAATCGATATTGTTAAAGAACGCCCTAACGTTATACGCATGAAGATTTTAGGCGCCAATGTCATCCCTGTTGGCCGGGGCACCAAAACGCTTAAAGATGCTGTTGACGCGGCGTTTGAAGCCTATCTTGAGGATCCTGTTGATCAATTCTACGCCATCGGTTCCGTGGTGGGACCCCATCCGTTTCCCATGATGGTTCGAGACTTTCAGGCTGTTGTGGGTAATGAGGCAAGGGTTCAGTTTCAAGAAAAATATGGAAAGTTACCTGATAATCTGGTGGCCTGTGTTGGTGGCGGCTCAAATGCCATAGGGCTTTTCCAGGCTTTTCTCCAAGATTCTGAGGTTGCAATGCACGGGGTGGAGCCTGGCGGCCGCGGCTTTGGTGTAGGTGATCATGCTGCAACCCTGAGCAAAGGTAAGCCAGGGGTCATCCATGGCTTTAAATGTTATCTGCTCCAGGATGAAGAGGGTGAGCCACAGCCCGTGTATTCCGTCGCTAGTGGGCTCGATTATCCAGGTGTTGGACCCCAGCATAGTTTGTTAAAAGACTTAGGCAGGGTGCAGTATGTGACGGCCACAGACACAGAGGCAATTGAAGCGTTCTTTGCCCTGTCGAGGACCGAAGGGATTATTCCGGCTATTGAAAGTGCCCATGCCATGGCCTATGCGATGAAACTGGCCAAAACACTCGGCCCGGATCAGACCATTCTGGTCAATCTCTCCGGCCGTGGTGACAAGGATATTGATTTTGTTGTTGAGCAGTATGGCAAAGAATATGGCCTGTAAAAGCAATCTGTTGTAGTCATCGTTTCTCTGCTTTCCCCCCTCCTCCAGTATTTCCTCGCGGGGAGGGGCTTTGGTCATTTCCCCCTGCATGAAAAATGTTGCTGAATAGCTTGACCTGTTAATAATAATTAACTACAATTAGTATTGATTATTAATAGTAGGAGGAAGTTGCTTATGCAGCTAAGAATGACAAACCAGCGGGAGATGATTCTCCGCGAATTAGTAAAAAATAAACAACATTTCACCGCAGATGAGCTCTATGATATCGTAAAAAAGCTGATGCCGCGCATCAGCCTTGCTACGGTGTACAGGAATCTTGAAATACTTTCAGAAGCTGGCATTATCGGCAAGCTAGAAATAAGCGGCCGACAGAAAAGATTTGATTATGATCCGGAAGATCATGATCATATCTACTGTGTTGTCTGCCAGCGTGTGGACAATCTCAATATTGATCGAACAGGTGATGAGGCCAAGAGACTTGCTTTAGTGGAAGGGTACGCCGTAAGTGGATACCGCCTGGAAGTAATAGGTATATGTCAGAACTGTCAAAACAAAGAGAAGGCAAAGGAGAAAAAGCAATGAGTGAAGTGGCTGGCGAAACAAAACAGATTTTAGAGGCCCTTGCACAGTGTGCTACGCCCTGTGGTAATAAAGATATCGCTGAGGCTACCGGTATTGACAAAAAGGTGGTCAGCAAAGAAATAACGGCCCTGAAGAAGAAGGGTCTGGTGGATAGCCCCGTGCGCTGTAAGTATGGGATTACCGCTGAGGGGAAATCTGTTCTCGGCTGAGACTTTTTTAATAAAAAGGACGCCCCCAGCTTTTGATCGCTTTGTCTCGAACACCTTGTTGGTGCTAAGGTGCTGAGTGTGTTGCGGTTCGATCACTATGGCGGCATGGGCCATGTTGTTTCTGCTTAAGGTAGTCGTTGTCGAGTGTGGTTGGTGGGGTATGGGCAGGCGGGGGAAGGATCCTGTCTGTCCTATTTTTTTTAAAGCGGTTACATCCTCTGCTTGAGTTGATGTCCCTAGGAGATTGGGGAGAGACGCTGTCGCAGTATTGCTCTTTTACAAGAGTAGCTGCCGGAGGCTGTCAAGGCCTGTCTCTGTATGACTGCTGCTGAGGATTATCTCTTTTATGCCCGCATTTTTCAGGAACAGTTCGGCGCGGTTAGTGTTCGCCCCTGTGGCATCGACTTTTGAAATAATGCCGATGATTTTTCGGTTGAACATAGAGGCAAATAGAGGCGGAAACAAGCTGTTGTTGCGGGTGGAATCTTGAACGAGGGCGAGGATGTCGCAGTCTATAGAGGCGGTGATAAGGGCGTGGTAAAAGCGTCTGTTTTCTAAGAATTCACCCGGGGTGTTGATGAACTGGCCGCAGTATTCTACCGCCATGGCGCGGTGGGAGCGATACTCTCTCCCAGAGAGGGCTCGGATGAGAGAGCTTTTTCCCACACGAGTTTCTCCAACAAACATCATTTTCTTCTGCTTACTTTTTGTGTGCATCTCAGACACCGGCCTAGGATCGTGTCATTTCGGCGATGGAGTAGTGCAGTACATTGTCAAAGTAGCGGAGTACTTCCTCAACAGCAGCTTCAATACTTCCAATGTCGCCCAGGAGTAGTAACGATCCTCCAAAGCGGTCCAGAAAGCCGATGTCTACAGCTGCCGCCTTGGTGGCCACGTCCGCTGCAATGATTACGCCTTCGTATGGGGTGATAGTAAGGATACCAATGGCACCCGATGATTCATCATCCAGGCCTAACTTGAGATAAAGAGATCGATGGGGGCTGGCGATAACATGGGCAAGAGTCACCTGCTTTCCTGGAACATATTCCTGGATTATTCGCTGTTTCTGGTCTGTACTGTGTTCCGACATGTTTGACTCCTTACTCTTCTCTGGGCACATGGCTAGCAGCCTATAAGCCACCACCTGAAGTTTTCTTGGCTATTATTCTCTTCTAACTACTCGCTTGTTTATCGAATATCATACCGTCTCGGCACCTGGTGATATAAGCTGGGATGGGTATCTGTAGTAAATCATTATCAGCTAATGCAAAACAAGAAATTGATTTTTAAGGCACCCGTCCCGCGTCTGTAACTGTTGTTTTGTCTGGTCCATAGTCGTTTAATTGAACCGGAGCAGGATATAGCTACTCTCTACGAGGACAACTATTTACCACCGTTGCAGTGGTGGTAAATAGAAACGTGACCTTTACAGAAGATGAGCCTTGAGTTCTTCACTGGGAGAAGCCATAACCACGTGACTGAGAACGGGACCGGCATCTTTTACACCGGCAACACCGCTTTCTACAGAGGCTGTAACAGAACCCACATCCCCTGTCATAGTTACATAGGCCTTACCGCCAAGTCCTGCAGCCATGCGAATCTCTATGAGTTGAACTTCGCCTGCCTTGGCAGCGGCATCCGCTGCGAGGATGCAGGAAGCTGTGGTGCTGGTCTCGATAACACCGAGGGCATCGATTTTTGGAATAATTGTTGTACCGTTGAGTGCGGGGAGTACATCCATATGCACGCTGGCAATGGTGAACCAGTCAACGGCCATATCTTTGGCGATATCTCGGCCGACTTCAACAGCGCTTTGAACCGCCCCTGTGTCGCCGGTAATTATGACAAGATATCGTCCGGGGCAGGTTGGTCGAGCCATCATCAGCTTTACATCCGCGCTCTTAACCATTTCATCTGCGACATGCATGCCCCAGGCAATGCTATTTAGTTCAACGCAACCGATAGTGCGTAAATTCATTGTATTTCTCCTCGATCAGGCTCTGATGGTAACTTTACCATCACCAATTGCTTCTATCGTGCCGTCAATACTGGCGTGTATCCGTGCTCCCATAGCACCTGGGGGTATTTCCCCGATGAGATCTCCAAGAGATACTCTGTCACCCACGGACACCGTGCAGATTGCAGGTGAGCCGATATGTTGGCCAAGGGGAATAGTGACCTTTGAGGTCGTTGCGGCTCCTGCGTATTCGGCATGGGCCTCATAGTCGCAGAGGTTGAGGCGTTGGATCAGACGACTTGTTGGAATGGCGCGACTTTTTCTATAGGGCTGAATCTCTGGTGGTGTGTCCGGTGTTTTCCAGGTGATACCAGCTTTCATGAGTTGTTTCTTGATCTGGGCGTTGACCTCCCGTGGGGAGATCATCATGGGGCAGGCGAACTTTTCACATATGCCACATTCGGAGCAGAGCAAAGCCTCACGGGCGATCTCACTGTCAAGCACCTGGGACTCCAGTACCCGCATGAGTTTATGCGGATGAAGAGAGTGGCCCAACAGGTTTCTTGGGCACAGGTCGGTACAACGGGTACACTGGCAGCAGATAGTGTTAGTGATACGGCGTATCTTTGCAGGATCCATGACCTTACCTGCGACAACTGTATGCTCGGGTGGGAGTAAGATGAGGCCGCTGGTGGTTTTGGTGATTGGCTGATAAATATCAGGCAGCACACGTCCCATCATAGGTCCGCCATCTACGACCCTGTAGTCGGCAATGGTGGGGCCACCTGCAAAATCGATAATATCAGCAACTGACATTCCCACAGGGGCCTGTAGGACCATGGGGTTTTTGATTTCACCTGTAATGGTGAGAAATCGTTGGGTGAGTGGGGTGTCTTCCATTGCCAGGGCAATGTTATACATCGTTTCAACGTTGCTGACTACGGCACCCACCTGCAGAGGAATACCACGCTCGGGAACGGTTCGGCCCAATACTTCCTGGACCATCACTTGCTCGTCCCCCGCGGGATAAAAATCTTCGAGTTCAAAGGCCTGCAGACGGCCCGTCTTGTCTTTTGCAACTGCGGCAAGAACGGAGGCCATGGCCTTTTTATGCTTGCCCTTTAGGCAGATAATGCCTTTTTGGGCACCGGTACAGTCAAGAAGCGCATTCAGGCCGAGGATGACAGTGTCAATAGCAGTCTCGAGGAGATACGGATCACTCATAAGGAGCGGCTCACAGGAGGCACCGTTTACCAGAACGGTATCAACTGTAGCACCAGCTTTTACATGGGTGGGCAGACCAGCACCGCCGGCACCGACCACACCACATTCTTTAATCTTATCTAATATATGTTTGCTCATCATATCCTCTTTTCTACAGGGAAAGCACAGGAACTAGGCCGCAGCCCACGTGCTGGGTCTTACCAGGCCTGTTGTAACAGTTCGGTTATATCCCTATGGGATGGTCGCCTTGGGTTGCCTTGGGTACAGATGTCTTGCAAAACGTTTCCGGCCATAACCTCAAGATGATTCTGGAAATCACTGTTGCTAATTTTGAGAGATCCAATGCCCAGGGGAATGCCCATGCTTGTATTCAATGCAGATACCGCCTCAATGAGGCTTGCGGTACCTTCTTCCACCGTTGTTGCTGGAAGCGATAGCATAAGAGCGATTTCCTGGAAGCGGATGCCTGCATCAAAGCTGTTATAGCGGATCACATGGGGAAGAATAACTGCATTGGCAAGTCCATGGGGGATGTGGAAGATACCGCCGAGGCTATGAGCTATGCTGTGGGTGACACCCAGGCCACTGTTACTAAAGGCCATGCCAGCCATGCAGGAACTGAGTAGCATGTTTTCACGGGCCTCCATATCGTCACCATTTTTAAAGGCCCTGAACAGGTATTTAAAAACATAACGGATGGCGTGTTTTGCGTAGATGGTGGTGAAGGCATTCGCCTGGCGTGAAGTGTAGGCCTCTATGGCATGGGTTAAAACATCCATACCGGTTGTGGCTGTAACGAAGGGCGGTAGTGTCCGGGTAAAACGGGCGTCGAGAATTGCTACGTCGGGAATCAAAAGTTCGTCGCAGAGCGGGATTTTGATCTCTTTTACCTTATCTGTTACCACCGCAATATCTGTCACTTCAGAGCCGGTACCACTGGTGGTGGGAATCGCAATCAGGGTTGGCTTTGTACCATTTGTTGTAGCTTTATGGGCAAAATAGGCAATGGCCTTGGCCGCATCAATGGGTGATCCGCCTCCAAGGGCAATGATCAGATCCGCCTTTTTTTGCAGGCAGAGTTTGGCCCCTTTGGTTACAGTTTCAAGTGACGGGTCCGATTCGACATCAGCAAAAACAGTATGCGGTACTCCGTTTCGGTCGAGATAACTAATTACTCGGTCTGCAAATCCGGTTTTTACCATAAAAGCATCGGTAACGATCAAGGCATGTTTGGCGGTCAGATCATCAAGGGCATCCATCGCGTCTTTGCCGTAGCAGATTTTTGTTTTGCTGTAAAACTGTGTCACCAAAATCTCCATTATATCCAGTATGTATTCGTTTTAGGTAATGCAGGAAGAACGTTGAGGGCATAGACCACACGAATAGGCCGTATGGTCTATGCCTTGCTGATCTTATTTTCCTACTTGTTTAGGTAAAAGGATTTCGACTTCACTATGGGGACGTGGAATAACGTGAACACTCTTGAGTTCACCCACCCGCTCTGCAGCAGCAGCGCCGGCGTCGGTTGCAGCTTTAACAGCTCCGACATCACCACGAACCATAACGGTAACAAGTCCACCGCCAACCTGCTCACGGCCTACGATTTCAACGTTAGCGGCCTTAACCATTGCATCAGCTGCTTCAATTGCACCAACAAGTCCTCTAGTTTCAATCATACCAAGTGCATTCATCATGTTACTCTCCTTATTGTTTATTTGTGAAAGCGGGGAAATTCACCGAATCCACTTTGTTTACGAGACTTTAAAATGCTCGATGCGTTTGCAATCCCGGTATTTTGTCGTTCCGGCAAACGTCTCAATTGCAAAATCAAGATCACATATTTTTCAAGGTATTAACGACCTGATAACTGATATCCATTAACTGCTGGGGATCTTCAATGCCGTATTCTTCTTTCACCATTGCGCCAACGCCACACAACAGGCGTTCCATTTCTGCATTATCTGTGTCCTGCATGCAGTCTTGATCCGGGCTGGTAGATGCGCCGTCGCAACTGTCGTCGGGAGCACTCCCGTAAACGATGTTAATGTTCTGCTTTTTTAATTCGTCTTTGGCACCGGGGGTCAGGATCATACTGTTGTCAACATAGATCTTATTCTGTGTCTGACAGATGAAAGACTTAAGGTTGCTCACCACTACAAGTTTCTTTTTCATGCTTTACCTCACTCCCTTAATGAGAGATCTAACGACAGAGGCGTTGGGTCGTGGAATCACAACCGCCTCAACAAGATTCTTACCTAAAACTGATTTTGCAATCTCTGTGGAATCTTGCACAGAGGCTACATCACCACCTATAACGAAATATGATTTTCCATTGATTCCTTGACCGGTCACAAACCGAAGTAGCTGAACATCGGCATGTTTAACCGCCGCATCGGCGGCAACAATACCCGTTGAAACATTACGACATTCAACAACACCAAGGGCACCGTCTCCGTAGACGACGCTCTGCTTCTGCAGGGCCGCCAGCAGTTGCGAAGAAACATTGGAAATAACAAAACTGCCAACAAGTGCACGGCCGGAATCCTGAGTGAGTTGTACAGCCGTAGCTACGGCATCTCTGTCTCCTGACACGAAAATTAAATATCTGCCCGAGCAAATGGTAGCGGCTCGGACGAGTTCTATGTCCGCCGCCTTCATCATTGCATCAGCAAGTTCAATTCCGACTGCGATGCTTTTTGTTTCAACAATACCGAGAGTATCCATGACCAAATCCTCTAAATCAGCTCTCGCTGCCGTCAATGATGCCGACAATGGCCGCATCAACCGGAATGTTTGGATTATCGAATGCCTTACGGGCCGAACTGCCGGTAACCACAAGTACCGGTTCTCCGATTCCTGCACCTACACAGTCCACCGCGACGAAACTCTCATGTTCCTGTTCAGTGGTGATATCCATGCGACAGACTATCATGAGTTTCAAGCCGTTTAAGGCTTCTTCTTTTCTGGTAGCCCAAACATTGCCGATAACCTTGCAAATAATCATAATTGATACATCCTTATAAACATTTCTGGATGGTAATATTTAGGTCCTTTGCTGCTTCAGCAGCCAGCGGTGTAATCTTCGCAGCGCCGAGCACCATGAGTGTTGAGCCACCCTGTTGTTGTACATTATCAACTACCTTCTCAGTGACCAGAGTCTGCCAAAATCGAACCACCTCGGGCACCTTCTGCTGAAATTCTTTAAGGCCAAAACCGGCCAAAGTTTTCAGGTACGATTCGTATAGAGAGTACAGAGGGCCCGCTGCACTTTCGCTGTATTTCTTGTGTTCAAATTCTATAACTTCAATCTTCTTACCCTGGAGGAGAAGATTTAAAGCGTTAGCTGTGTTGGGACTATGGGCGCGTCCGGCTGCAAGATCCGCCATGTCACTGCAAGAGAGAAAGGGCAGGATATACCGACAAATTGTCCTGTCTTTTGTATCTTCAGTGAGATAGAAAATATCGATTTTTTCACCGCTTAATCGACAAATTGTTTCGCATAACAGAGGGTCTCGTTCAGCCAGGACCATGAAACATCGTTTGCTCACCGGGGTGTTGAGTTGTTTCAGAACGTTTTCTGTGATGCTGCTGATGAGTGTATTGATATCCATAATGGTTCCCTATAATTTGCAGTTAAGGGCAATGCCCAGCGGGGTGACCAGAAATGGATTAGCAGGTTTGTAGACCGGTAAGCCAATTTCTTTTTCCATTATCTTTTCCATGTTGGTCAAACAACAGGTGCCACCGACCAGATAGATCTCGGAAACCTTATGGCCCGCAATGTGTTTTTTGACAATGGATGCCATCTTTTGTACAACGGGGCGCACGATGGGAAGGATCTCCCCATGACGCTCTGTTTGTTTTTTCAGCTCCTCTGCCTCGGCAAAGGAGATATTATAGTTGCCAGCAATAACCAGAGACACGTGGGTGCCGCCGGTGGCTTCATCTGCAACACTTGTTACTTTGCCATTTTTGAAAATAGCCAGGCCCGTGGTACCGCCCCCGATATCGACGATGACGCCGTTGTCGATACCAAGTACTGCATTGGCAGCGGTTGGTTCGTCGAGGATGGAGGTTATCTCGAGTCCTGCACCCTCAACGACATAGCTGTGGGTGGAGCAATCTTTTTTACCGGTACCAGGTGGGACGGCAATAGCGGCATGGGTCAATGGACGACCGAGCCGGCCTTCAAGTTGTTGCACGAGCCTGCGCACAATTTTTGTAGCACCGGTATAGTCAACAACCAGGCCGTCTTTGATCACCTGGGCAAATTCCATGGCACAGGCAACGGCTTTTTTCTTGCCGTTGAGTACCACCACGACGATGTAGGCGGTTCCAAGGTCAACGCCAACGTGAAGTGTCTCGTTGGGATCAACAGCAATGGTCTGCTCCTGGCAGCGCTCAAGGTCCTGTATTTGTTTATTAATGCTTGTGAAGTCCACTCGTTATTCCGCTATTTTGCTGTTCAGAGTTTTAGCAACCTTCAATTCTACCGGAGACACTCTTGTTCCAACCTGCACAGTTACCTTCGTCCGGGTCAATGTGCATTGCCAGTTTGAATGCCTCGTCTACCCGAATCAACACACCGTTGAGGGTGATTGGTCGTTCGGTATCGAGGTGAACACTGACCTTATCCTGATCCGCCAAACCAAATCTTTTGGCGTCTTCTGGGGACATGTGTATATGACGAGCGGCTACGATAACACCCTCCTCAAGTCCAACGATACCGGTCTGTGAGGCTAAGATAATTCCCGGCGTTCCACTGATGTCACCGGACTGACGTACCGGTGCGTCGATACCCAGTGTTCTAGCATCAGTCTTAGACATCTCAATTTGGGAGCTGGCGCGGGCTGGGCCGAGTACGGCGACGTTATCCATCACACCCTTTGGCCCGATAAGTCGCACTCTTTCTTCACAGAGAAATTGTGATGGCTGGGACAGTTCCCGTACCGGAGTCAGGGGGTGGCCAAAGAGTTCAAGTGCGTCGGCTTCACTGAGGTGGGCATGACGCGCGGAGAGCTCGATGGGAATACTTTCGCAGCTTGTAACTTTGCTGGTCGTTTGCGTGTTCTCGCAACCCAGCTGTTCTATGACATTTTTGACAACTTGCTCTAGAATGTCATTTATATTTTTATCGTTCATCTTCGATTCGCTTTTGTTATTAAGCTCACTGCCCTTGCTGTTGCAAAGGCAGTTTATGCAATAGAAGAGGCAAGACATCGCCTCGACTATTTTCCCTTTTTACTTGGGGTTTCCCCGCATTGATTAGCTGTTCAATGCATCAGTGTGGGGAAGGATGATTTCAACTTCACCGTGTGGACGTGGAATGACGTGTACGCTGATCAATTCACCTACGGTTGAAGCTGCGGCAGCACCAGCATCGGTTGCAGCTTTAACTGCACCAACATCGCCACGAACCATAACGGTAACGAGACCGCCACCAACCTGAGATTTGCCAACCAGAGTTACGTTTGCAGCTTTAACCATTGCGTCTGCTGCTTCAATTGCGCCTACGAGGCCTTTAGTTTCGATCATTCCGAGTGCGTTGGAAGAGGACATGTGATTCTCCTTAAAAAAATTTGTTGTCTGCTAAAAGTTTAAGCCATAGATAGAGGATCAATCCCCCGATAAACGGGATAAGTGGATCGAATGTTTCTCTAGATCCTCTATCTTGAGCGTATTCAAGTTATTGTTTTGAATATATTTTCTTTTGCATAGTTTTACACCTCTCCGGTAAGCGACAGGCTCCGAAGTGGACTGAAAAAATGATTGATTTCCGAGGGAATCATCAAACCATCTGTTTGAGTTGTTGTACAATCATCGCTGTAATGGCTTCGACATCTATCGGTTGTGACCCAGTGCTCGCCGGAGCGGACTCACAGGTCGTGTTACCGAGGTCGTAGGCAATTCTTCTGATGTTCATCAGGTTGTACGGGGTGATGTTGTCGGAAGTAGAACTTCCACCAACGGTTCCACAACCAAGGGTGAACGACGGGAAGAGGGAGGTTGTAATACCAACAGCACCCTGGGTGGATGGTGTGTTTACCAACAGTCGTGATACTGGTTTTTTCATGCCAAACTCACGGATGATCTCTTCACTGTTGGAGTGGATTGAGAGGGAATGGCCGACTCCACCGTTTACTAAAAGTGCATGACATACCTCGCATGCCTCTTTCCAGTCTTCCACAACGTAGAAGCCAAGAAGAGCGGTGAGCTTCTCTTTAGAAAAAGGAAATTTGGGACCAATACCCTTTTCGTCGGAGATCAATATTCGGGTTCCTGCAGGGATGGTAATACCGGCTTTTTTTGCGATCTGGGCAGCGCTACGACCAACGATATCTGGGCTCATGCTGCCGTTGCCGCGTTCCATTACGCGCTTGACCTTCTCGAGGTCATCGCCCCGGAGAAAGAATCCGCCCTTGGCGATGACGCTATTTCTAACCTCGCCTTCAATAACGGAATCGGTGACAATGGATTGCTCAGAAGCACAAACGGTGCCGTTGTCAAAGGTTTTACTCATGAAGATCTTGGTAACGGCATCTTCGACGTTGGCAGTTCTTTCTATGTATGCAGGGACATTACCGGCGCCTACTCCAAGAGCAGGGGTACCAGAACTGTAGGCCGCTTTAACCATACCGGGTCCACCCGTTGCCAGGATAAGGTCAGCAACTTTCATCAGCTCACCACTTCCCTGGATGGTAGGTACACTCATGACACTGACCATGTCTTCGCAGACACCACAGTTGCAGAGGACCGTACGGATCATTTGTATAGTTTCACCAATACATTTTTTCGCGCTTGGATGGGGCGTGAAAACAATAGCATTACCGGATTTCAAAGCGATGATTGATTTGTAGATGGCTGTGGAGGTGGGGTTTGTTGAGGGGATGATCCCTGCAATAACTCCCATGGGCACGGCGACTTCAACCAATTTCTTGGTTTTATCATCACTTAAAATACCGATGGTTTTCATGTCTTTGATTGCTTCGAGCACCCCTGTACTGGCATGGATGTTCTTGGCTGTCTTGTCTTTAACTATTCCGAAGCCTGTTTCTTCAACCGCCAGTGCGGCCAGTTTCTCAGCCTCTTTAGTGGCTGTCTCTGCAATAGCTTTAACAATGCTGTCAACACGTTCCTGGTCGTACTGACAAAAGTCAGCCTGTGCCTTTTTTGCGGCACGAACCAGAGAACGGGCTTCCTGCATTGATAATAAATCTTTGTCTACCATTTGTTCACTCCTCTATCTAGTCGTTGCGTTTAAGATAGCTTCAATCAGTTTTTTCTTCGTTGCAGATTTGGTTTCACTCTTACTTAGTGAGAGGTCTCCGAGGTTACTGGCAATGTGTCGTAGCCTGCTAACCTGCATTCTTTTTAACTCCGAAATTGTGAAGCATTTTGGTTCTGGTACTGGTTTAATGTCGATCAATTTTACATCGTCTTGCTCGGTTTTTACTTCTGCATCTGCTACTGCTGTACTCGATGCAGGGGCTTCAACCGCCGCTTTTGGCTCACTCTCAGGGCTCTCATTTGACCTGGGCACAGCTAAAGGCTGTGTTGGGGCAATGATCTGAGTAACTTCATCGTAGGGACGGGCAATAACATGGGCCGAAAGTAATTTTGTGCCCTCGATACGGCCAACCGCGATGATGGCAGCATCGATAGAGGCGCGTACCGCTGACACCTCACCTGTTATGGTGATTGTAACCAATCCGGCACCAATGAGATTTTTCTCAAGCAGGCGAACATCAGCCGCCTTAACCATGGTGTCGGCCGCCTCAATCGCTGCGAGCATTCCTTCTGTTTCTATGAATCCAAGTGCTGTCATAGCGTAAATTCCCTCTATCCTCTAAAATGCGGAACAACTTTCTTTCCCTAGTGACGAATGATTGACACCGGGAAATTATATTTTTTGATACAGTTTTCGATACGTTCCAAATCTGCATTGTCGAGGCTAAACTCACCCTCGATGGGATATTTTATATCCAACTGGCTATATTTGTTGATGCCCATTTTGTGATAAGGAAGAAGATCTACACCTTTGAAATTCTTGAGGTATTTGAACTCTTTTAAGAATTCAATTAGTTCCTCGATCTCACGGTCTCCGTCATTGATTCCCTTTAACAGTGGCATCCTGATTTTGACGTTATAGCGATTTTCAAGAAGCCATTTTAGATTACCGAGAATCATTTCATTACGTACACCGGTCAGTTCGTGGTGGCGTTCAGAGTTCATGTGTTTCACATCGAACAGGAACAGATCTGTGTATGGCGCAATCTTTTGAATCACCTTGAGGCGTGCGTAGCCACAGGTCTCAATGGCGGTGTTAATACCTCTTTGTTTACAGGCCATAAGTAGACTTGTTGCAGCTTCTGGCTGCATGAGAACCTCACCTCCACCAAGGGTTACTCCCCCACCGGAGGTATCGTAGAACGGTTTGTCTTCTGCTATGACATCCATGAGTTCAGAGATGGTTTTCATCTCCCCCATGATAGCTAAGGCGGACTCGGGACAGGCAGTTTCACATGCCCGACAGCCGATACATTCTATGGTTCTATCGACCTTATGCTTACCGCCAGCCATTACCCGGTGGACCCCCACCGGGCAGGCTGAGACACAGGCTGCACAGTTGACGCACTGGTTCTCTTTGAACATCACCTGGTATTGTTGTTTTTGGCTTTCGGGATTTGAGCACCAATGGCAACGCAAGGGACATCCTTTAAAGAACACGAGGGTTCTAATTCCCGGGCCGTCATACATATTGTATTTCTGGATGTTGAAAATACGTGCTTTTCGTTCAATCATGGTGTCTCAAACGGCGTTTATAGCCCTCAAATACTAACGTAGTCTACCCTGTAGACCGTATTAGTTTCTCCTCGTTGAAAAGATCGAAGAGGCCAGGTTATGGCCTCAATCTTTTGCCTAAAAACCTACAATGTGCATGGGGTTGTGCTTAAATCTCGAGCATCATGGTCCGACTGATGATCTCATCTTGAACATCCTTGCACAGCTCCACAAAAAAGGCGCTGTAGCCTGCAACTCGAACAACGAGGTCGCGGTATTTTTCAGGATATCTCTGGGCATCGAGCAAGGTCTCATTATCGAGGTAGTTAAACTGCATCTCACCGTTGCCCATGATGCTGGCGGTACGGATCAGAGTGATGATTCCAGCTTCTCCTTCTGGGGTGTCAAGAAGGCCAGCCATTAACTTAAAGTTGTGAACCATACCGATGTTCATGCTGTCTGTAGGCATCTTAGATACCGACTTGATGATGGCGGTTGGCCCCTTGAAGTCGGCACCCTGGGTTGGGCTGATACCGTCGGAAAGTGGCTTCCATGCATCACGTCCATTGGCAGAGGCTCCAAGGAGCTGGCCGAAAGGAGTATTGTTGGATATGGAAAGCGTTCCATGACTCAGTACAGAGTAGAGGGTCTTGAATTTGCGATGCTCACGCTCGGTAAAGTTAATAAGATCGTTGACGATAAAATCTGCATAATCGTCGTCGTTACCGTACTTGGGTGCGGCAAGGCAATCTGCCTTAAGCTGGTCGTATCCTTTAAATTCAGCCTTTAGACCCTCATTAAGCTCGGCCAGGGTGTACTTTTTGTCATCGTAGACGAGTTTTTTGATGGCAGCCATAGAATCGGCATGGGTGGCAAGACCACTCCATACAACACCTGGGCCAAAGTTGTACATGGCACCACCAGCAGAAACGTCAAGGCCGGATTCCATGCAACCTTCGTACATCATGGACATGAGTGGCTTAGGAGCAAGCTCTCTATGGATACGTTGGGAGATAACGGTACCAACACTTGACCACTTGGTAATGTGCTTGATCAATTCTTTGACGGCTGTGTCAAATTTCTCGTAGGTATCAAAAGTTTCCAGAGCGCCCATGTCGGGACAAACCTGTTTGCCGTACCAGAGAGGAACGCCGTGGTTAAGTACCATCTCGATACAAATTGGCCATTGGGTGTAAGCGGTGGAGGTCCACTGGTACAGACGACCTGATTTCTGAGGTTCTACGCAACCCATGAGGCAATAATCTCGGGAGTCTTCAATGGAGCATCCCTTGGCCAGCATCATCTTGATATGTGCATCATCGAAGTGGATGGCGGGAAAGCCCATGCCAGCACGAATTACTTCTACAATCTTCTTTAGATACTTCTCAGGAGATTTGTTGTGAACACGGGCCGATGGAGATGGTTGGTACATCTTTACGTGACGAATGGCGTCCATGAGAAGATAGGTGAGATCATTGGTTGCATCCATACCTTCACGGGTAACTCCACCCAAACACATGTTGACGAAGGGCTGGTAACCTGCGAAGAATTTTGAAGCTCCCTCACTGGTGATCCACATCATCTCGGACATCTTTACGAGCATACAACCGGACAGGTCGAAGGCCTCGTATTCGTTCATGCGGCCTGAATCCATGTCCGCTTTGAAGAAGGGGTACATGTACTGATCCACACGACCAATGGACATACCGGTCTGGTTCTCTTCAACAATAAGTAGTGATTCAACGGTCCAAACAGACTGGATAGCTTCCCAGTAGGACTCGGGCTTGTTAGCTGGAACCCGGGCGTTGACCGCAGAGATTTTTTCTAGCTCTGCTTTGCGCTTGGGGTTGGTCTCTTTGGCTGCCAGTTCGGCTGCATAGTCAGAGAGACGTTTGGCGTAGATCATTACACCTTCAGCTGTGTCGACCAGGGACTTGTAGAAATAAATCTTGTCCATGTCATCGGGGTTCTCGTAGTCAAGTTCAGCAAGATGTTCTTTTGCTTCTTTAACAATGTCGAGCATACCCTTTTTCATCAGGATAATGTCGTATCCAGGGTTGGAGTCACCACCGCCGTTGGTTGCATGGTAGGAGCAATCTGTGACGTAGGACTCGCCGGAGAGTTCCCACATGCCTGCTTCACGGTATTGTTGTTCACAATACTCATCTACAGATTGACCTTCCCAGAAAGGAAACAAATCTTCCTTCATGGTTTTTTTATCAGCTTCAGAGATATAGAAGGGATCCTGGGCACGGGTGCCGATGGTCTCTAGCTCATCTCTCACCCAGCGCCAAGCGATATCTGGAGAAAAAGAACCAGCACGGGGAGCGCCACATGGGGAACCGACGATAAGCTCATTGTCTTGGATTACCAGAGGAGCAGTCTCACAACAGTACTTGAAGCATTTACCGCGAAGGATCGCTTTTGGTAGGCCTGGGTTCTCTTTGGCTATCTTGGTGATGGCAAGTGCTCGGTGAATAGTGATGGTGGGCACGTGGGTCAGGAAGTTTTTCTTTAACTCTATATGACGTTCGGTTGGGCCATCTGGCATCTTGCTGGAATCTGCAGCCACAGGTGCCTTTACTTCAGCACTTTTGTTGAATACTTCGGCTGAAACGCCTTCAAAAATCTTCTTTAAAGATGCCCGCTCGTCTGCATTCAGGTTCTTGGTAGCTTCTGCAAGCTTATTTGTAAAATCGTGAAGATCCACTTTGCTTCCTCCAGTTATAAGGTACTATTCGTCTATCGATCAGCAGGGGCAGACAGGGCTTTTATCGCCTCGGTCAGGATATGCTGTAATATATCGGCTTTGTCCGAAGACTCAGCGTTTACTTCCGTGCTGAAATCCGGGCTATTTCTTGTTCTGTTTATTTCCTCTTCCAACGGTTGATCCATCTGCCTGACGCCACAACCAACTGTTCTTTTGTAAATCAGATTCATGGGTGAGACATTTTCGGATGTGATGCCGTGTCCAGTAGAACCGCAGCCGAGGATCATGCTTGGGAAGAGGTTTGTGGTAATGCCCATACCGCCAAGAGAGGCGGGGGTGTTGACCAGTAGCCTTGCCACCGGTTTTTTTAGGGCAAATTGTTTTATTATTTCTTGGTCTCCTGAATGGATAACTAAGGTGTGCGCATTCCGTTCATGGAGCAATAGTTCTATACATTTCTCACAGGCGTGCAGCCAGTCATCCTCTACATAAAGTGCGAGAACAGGGGCAAGGAGTTCTCTTGAGTATGGATCACTTGCAGAGACATACTTGCGTTCTGCGATGAGTAGTTTTGTGTCTTTCGCCAGGCTGAAGTCAGCCCTTTTGGCAAGCTCCTGGGCGGAGAGTCCGAGCAGACCTTTTCGTCGTTTGCCATCGGCTGAGAAAAAAAGTGCAGCCAGTTTACGGGACTCGGAATCTGACATGAAGTAAGCGCCTTTTTCCCGCAGTACCTGTCTAACCTTGTCTGCAATACAGGCGTCTGCAACAATAGATTGCTCTGCCGAGGGGGCAATGCCGTTGTCAAAAGTCTTACTTGCGATGATGTCTGCAACCGCCTGTTCAATGTTTGCACTTCGTTCAATAAATGCGGGTCCGTTACCTGTGCCGCCCCAAATGACAGGTTTGCCACTGGCCTTGGCCGCATTTATCATGCCGGCAACGCCGGTGATCATGACAAGAGCAGTCGCCGGGTGGGACATAAGTTCTTTTGTGCCACTCTTACTCACCGGTTTCAGGTAGGAAATACATCCTTCGGGTAGACCACTAGCCTCAGCGGCCTTGATCATTATATCAAGGACTTGGCTTATGCATTGTACCGCGCCAGGGTGTGGGGAAAAGAGAATTGCGTTTGCGGATTTAACGGCAAGAAGTGTCTTGAAGATGGTTGTGGAAACCGGGCTAGTTACTGGGCAGAGGGCTACTATAACTCCCACTGGCACCCCTATCTCCATAGTGTGTGCTAGGGGATCTTCGGCAATGATGCCAACACAGCGCATGCTGTTGAGTTGCTCTCTGACCTGACCGCAGACGAACTGATTTTTTTTCAGTTTATCAGGGCAATTGCCGCTGTCCGTTTCTTCGTGGGACATGACGGCAAGGGAGTGGAGATGTTTTTCTGTAGCATCCGCTATTGCATTAACGATTACATCCAGCTTTTCCTGGGTAAAAGTTGCCAGTATCTTCTGTGCTTCCAGGGCATTTTCAGAAATGATTCTGGCATGCTGCATGGAGAGTAGATCGTTATCAACTATCATAGTTCATTCCTCTCCTGTAGGTTCTGAGCACATCTGTTTGCATTGGGGGCCAATCGTTTCACCAGTTGCTCCCCAACTATGCCAACAGTCGTTCGATGTCGTAGATTCTGGTGATCTTATGTAGGTCGGGATGTGGGGTTGGGATGACGAGGGAGCTGTATACTTTAGCGCCCATGTCTTTTACCGACTTCACTCCAGCCTCAACTGCGGCCTGGCAGGCAGCGACGTCGCCTTCAACCAGAACAGAGATGTATCCAGAAGCCACATTTTCGTAGCCTACAAGTTGAACGTCTGCAGCTTTTGCCATGGCATCGGCCGCTTGCAGTACAAAGACGATGCCGAAGGTTTCGATAAAGCCCATTGCTTTGGGTTTGGCGCGGAGCGCCTCGTCTTCATCGTCCTCAAATCCATGCACAGAAACAACGTCACCAACTGCGCGAATGGGACGGGCCATGACGTTTTGAGCTGTCACTTCGCCAATCTCGGCGGCGGCAACAGCGCCCGCTTCTACGGCAGCGGTAACAGCAGAAACGTCACCTTTCACCATAACTGCAACGAGGGTGGAGCCTATGTTTTCATAGGAAATAAGCTGGACGTTGGCTGTCTTCAACATAACGTCCGCGCCGCCAATGGCGGGTACCATTCCAAGAGTTTCGATTAGACCGAGGGCCTCTTCGCCATAATACCGCATATATTCTCCCACTGTGTTTTCTAGGACAAGTTCCTAGAGTAACGGTGCTCTATTTAAAACAGCCGTTACAAGAATTATTCTTATTTATTTAGACAAAGTGCACTGTACAGCCTGTCCCTAAGGGGAGAGTCAATGGTTTTTTTTATTTTATTGATTCTGTGGTGCAAGGTGCTGAAATCTCCATGTATTGACTGGATTGACAGAGGAAAGTGCAGAAAAATAATTATTTATGAGTAATTCTTGTTCTCAAATAGGGGCTCGGAAGGGCGATCAGGGGTCTACCTTGCTGGAAACGTGGCCGGGGGAGTTTTTTGCCTGTCAAAAGCGTGAAGTGTTCTCGTCTTGGGTAAGTGCCTGGTATACCGACGTATATATTGCTATTTGGGTGATGTCAGTTGTTTGCCCTTTCGGCGTCAGTTAATCCCTTCGTCCGGGCTCATTCCCTTGTTTTATCACTGGTTATATTTTTTAGTAAATAATGTAGCAGTGGTTTTTGTTCGGTCCGCTAATACTTTCTTAACATACTGAATATATGTAGATATAATTTCTAATGTTCGCGTTTTGTTTGCTTCCTGGACATTTTTATTTGTTAGAATAACAATAAATGCCATTGACCTTCCCCTAGCGGGAAGGGGGTATATACCCGATCACCTTCCCCTCAGCGGGAAGGAAAGAAAAACAGATGCAGGGGGTGCCTCTATAATGAAAAGAGGTGGTTGCTGTGTAAACTTTAAATCATCTTTATAAGTAAGAGGAGGCGACCATGGGGCAAGCATCTGTTGAAGATAACCCACTAGCCGTCGGAGTAAAAAGAAAGGGCGAGGAAGCGATCGCGGGAAAAACAACTGCTGGTGTAAATCCGGCAGCCGTTGTAGCTAATCGTAAATTAAAAGCCGATTTTCGTCGTCGGGGGATCATTGTCGCTTTGATTTCTGGATTGTGTTACGGTTTTTATACCGCTTTTATGACCCTTGGTATGTCAAAGGGTATATGGGTTGAATGGTATGGACAAACCTCCGGGCTTTCAGCTTTTGCAGTAATGTATCTTTTGGGGGCGCTCGGAGCTGCCACTACTGATACCTGTAGTGCTATTTGGGCAATTGGTATTGCAATTGTTCGAGGACGATTTGGCGATTTTACCCGTTGTATACGAACTAAACCTGGTCTTGTTATGGTTGCAGCCGCTGTTGTTGGCGGACCACTCGCGAGTACTGCCTACGTAATTGGCCTACAGATGGCAGGGGCTCTCGTTGTCCCTATCGCCGCTCTTTGCCCCGCAGTTGGCGCAATCCTCGGCCGAATCTTGTTCAAACAGGAACTCAATGGCCGCATGATGTTTGGTATTGGAATCTGTTTTCTCGCAAGCTTTATGATCGGTAGCACAGGCCTTGGTGCTAACGTTCCCGATAACCTGTTGCTTGGCCTTTTCTTCGGATTTATTGCCGCTGTTTGTTGGGGCATAGAAGGCTGTGTTTGTGGTTATGGTACCTCTATGATCGACCCAGAGATCGGGATTACCATCCGTCAGGTTACAGCTGGTATCTCCAATCTTTGTATTTTAGTACCTGTTTTTGGTTTAATTGCCCACGTAGATGCCTATAGTATGGTCTATCAGTCCTTTACCGATCCTAAAGCTATCATCTGGTTCGCTCTCGCAGGTCTTAGTGCTTACGGTGCATTTATGTATTGGTACAAAGGCAACGCCATGTGCGGAGCTGCCCTTGGTATGTCTTGTAACGGAACCTTCTCCTTTTGGGGACCATTCTGTTGCTGGATTATTCTCGGTGTAATATTCGGTCAACCTGGCTGGAATATGCCACTTATCGCCTGGATGGCTGCATTTGTTATGGTGATCGGCATTTTCATTATTGCAATGAATCCATTAGACTTATTCAAAAAGAATACCGAGGAGGCTGTATAATATGATGGCTCTTAACTACGCAATTCTAAAACTTTTCACCACGATTGATGAAGGTTGCGCCGATACCGTTATGGATGCTTTAAAGGGGCAGTACAGTACTTTTACAGCCTTTAAAAAGGACGCAATTATCAATGCACTGATGACTGCTGAAGCAAATGGTCTTCTTGAAGAATCCCGATTTGATCTTGATTCAAAAGATGAACTCCGTGTTTATTACCGTGCGCACGAAGAGGGTGCGGCTACGATCAACAGCTATATAAAAGGCTGACGGTAACAGATCTCAAAGTGACAACGGGGTGTCTTTTCACTGGCACCTCGTTGATTGAGACCGCAGGTTCGTGTTGTAGATTCATAGTGAAAAAGGAGTGAAAGATGGAAAAAAAGGGGCAGTATTTCATAGGAGATATGAGCTGTATTTGCAACATTTCCAAGAAAGCACTACGCTATTATGATGAAATCAACCTCATCCCTTCCCAGAGAGATAACTGCAATAACTACAGATTTTATACGGACGATTCATTGTTGGCAGTACCCGTAATTAAATACTATAAGCAGATGGGCTTTACCCTTGAAAAGATAAAAGATTTCATCGACGGGGATAGTCCAAATGTATTCAAAAGTATGCAGGTCTCCTTCCAGGAAAAGCTTAACGAACTTGAGATAGAACAAGAGGATATACGTCGAAAACATGTTTCGGTGAAAGATTGGTACGAACTTATCTTCGAAGCTGAAACCGTCATAGAAAATGACATCCATGAAGTATCTATTAAATTTGTTGAACCCACTTGTGTTCTTTTTCAGGACCAAAATTATAGCACACATCTAAAATCTGCGATTATCAATCTTCAATTTACTAAACATGTTGAAGATCTGAACTGTGAAATAACCGGTCCTGTCATAATTAACTACTCTTCCTATGAGGATAGAATAGACGATCACGAGCAAAATATTAAACTGTTGCAGAAGACTATCATGCCCTGTCCTGAGGGACATCAGTATCAGTTTGGTGGCCATATGATGGTTACATGTTACCACATAGGTGCCCACGATAATATTAATGAGACCTATAAACGCATGGAAGCTTGGGCCCGTAGTAATGGTTATACCCTTGAGGATGAATCTTTTGAGCGGTATGTGACTGACTACTGGACGACAAGTAATACAACAAAGTTTGTAACCGAGATATTGATCAAAGCTTCACGGCCCAGAAAGCGTTGAGAGGATGTGTGCGTTGCCTGCGCACGGAACTCCATGTTCAGGGATGAGCGTCGATTGTTTTGGATTGGACCCGTGGTAATTTTAATTATCATGGGTTTTTTTATGTCAAGTTGTTTACATCTGCAATAGGTTTCTATATTTTCTCTATATATCGTGGTTGCGCAGCGCTGTGAACTCTTAACATCTGTCGCCGCGAGTAGCTCTACGTCCCCAGGTAAAACGAGTTTCTAAACCTTAATTCTGAAGAAAAATATGTCTCTGACCATTCGTACATTTAGTCACCACTGTCGCGCCAAATACGGTGAGGGGGTTGGTAAGGTCCCCGTGGATATTGGTATTGTTTGTCCCAACCGGGAAAATGGTGGTTGTATTTTTTGTAGTGCTGCTAGCTTTACCCCTTCGTGCCTTGATAAAACCGATGCTGTTTTGACCCAAATAGCCAGGGGTAAAGAGTTTCTCTTAAAGGGGCGCTTCAAAAAGTACTTCGCTTATTTTCAGCAAGAAACCTGCACCGCAGCTCCCGTACATGGCTTACTTGATCTCTTCCAGCAGCTCCTCCTTGATGAAAACTGTGTCGGCCTGATTCTTTCCACAAGGCCTGATGCTATTAGCGCTGAACTTCTGGACCCTCTGGCCAGGCTGATTAAGGAAGTGGGTAAGGACTGTCTCTTTGAACTCGGGGTACAAACCGTTCATGATTCCAGCCTTAAACTACTCAATAGAAACCACTCCTACTTAGATTTTACCCAGGCTGTTCAACTGTTAAAAGGCTATGGCTGTTTTGAGGTTGGTGCCCATCTCATCTTTGGTATTCCCCAAGAGAGTGAGGATGATATGCTGGCCTCGGTACAGGAAATTTGTTCCTTGGGCATGGACGCCTTAAAACTACACCACCTCCAGGTGATTAAAGAAACGCCTTTAGAGCGACTTTACGCCCAGGGTGAGATCGAACTTTTTTCACTGGACTCTTATCTCAACCTTTTGCTCAAGGTGCTCGTCCTTGTACCTGATACTGTTACAATACACAGGTTGTGGGCTACGGCACATCCTGACCTTCTCGTTGCCCCTAAATGGAATGTTCTCGCAGCTCGCCTCAGTCAGCAGCTACGTGGGACTATGGAGCAGCAGAATCTCTGGCAGGGAAAGGACTGTCTCGGCAAGCCTTAAAAAAACGGCTTATATGCTTGCCGGTCTGCAGAAATTGTCCTGCGTGCAATAAATGATTGGAAATGGTAATTTGCACTGACAGAAATGGAAACAATGATCCAGAAATCATAGGACAAAGGACTGTCATGAACGAACAATTTGAAATTCGGTATGCCGAGCGCATGAATCAACTCCCTCCATATTTGTTTGGTATGATCAACAAAATGAAGATGGAAAAACGTTGGCAGGGGGATGATGTTATTGACCTAGGGATGGGTAATCCCATGGATCCCACGCCAACCCTTGTGACTGAAAAGCTCTGCGAAGTTGCCGCTGACCCAAAGACGCACCGTTATCCTGTTGCGGGGGGGATGAAGAACCTTAAGAGAGAAATAGCCCTCTACTATAAGCGAAATTATGATGTTGATCTTACAGGTGATGATGATGTTATCTGCACCATTGGTTCTAAAGAAGGCATCTCCCACCTTTGCCTGGCTCTTCTAGGCCCAGGTGATACCATCCTGACTCCTGCTCCCGCCTTTCCCATACATGTCTACGCCGCTGTGATAGCCGGTGCCAATGTTCTGCGAGTGCCACTCAGCACAGAAGAGGGTTTTCTTAAACAGATTGAGGGGATGTGTACATCGCTCTACCCTAAACCTAAGCTTTTGATGCTCAATTTTCCCCATAATCCCACGGGAACCCTTGTCTCAAAAGAGTTTTTTGCCGAAGTGGTAAAGCTTGCAAAAAAACATTGCTTCATGGTGATCAATGATTTTGCCTATGCCAAGATCACCTTTGACGGCCTGGTTGCTCCCAGTATGCTTGAGGTTCCCGGGGCTATGGACGTTGGGGTTGAATTCGGTTCTTTTTCCAAATCGTACAATATGGCGGGTTGGCGTCTTGGTTACTGTGTCGGTAATAAAAAAATGATAGGTGGTCTGTCAAAGATTAAGGGCTACTACGATTATGGTATCTTTTCGGCAATTCAGGTGGCAGGTATTGTCGCCATGCGTGATTGTGATGATACAATCATCGAGCAGGTCGAAGTGTACCAGACTCGTCGTGATTTTCTTTGCGCCGGCCTGGTCAAGATGGGCTGGGAGGTTGAGGTCCCTAAGTCTGGGATGTTTCTTTGGGTAAAAATCCCTGAGCCCTATGTGCAGATGGGCTCAATAAAGTTTTCCATCGAAATGATGCACCGGGCCAATGTTGCCCTTGCACCTGGGGCCGGTTTTGGTGTTGAAGGGGAGGGCTATTTGCGGCTTGCCCTCGTGGAGAACGAGCACAGGATGGCCCAGGCTCTCAAGCAGATGAGACGGGCCCTGCAGGATATCGATAAAGAGATCGCTGCAGGCACGTTTAGTCTGGTCCCTGACCAGTAAAATCAGGGGGGCTTGTCTATTCTTGGGTGAGTCTGGCGATAAAAGCTTTAAGATATTTGGTTTCAGCAATGGCCGGATGGACTGGATGATCCGGGCCTTGCATTCCTTCAAATACTATCTGAGCATGTCGTCTGGTCTTTCTGGCTCCACTGCGAAGCACGTCCAAAAGGTCGTCTCTATGCAGGTGCATAGAGCAGGAGGCCGAGAGGAGTATGCCCTCTTCAGGAAGGAGGCGCATGGCAAGCTCATTGATTCGGTGGTAGGCGCGCAGGCCCTCTTTATGGTCTTTTTTCTTTTTTATAAATGCCGGGGGGTCGACGACAATAACATCAAATTGTTCGCCTTCGGCACGAAGTGCTTTAAGAACATCAAAAGCATCGCCTTGTGCCCCTGTAAAGATATCGCCCACGCCATTTAATTTGGCATTTTTCTCTGCCATCTCAAGGGCGAAGCGGGATGCATCCACTGCCCACACCTCCTTCGCACCGGCGGCGGCTGCCTGTATGGCAAAGCTTCCCACGTAGCTGAAGACGTCAAGGACACGCTTTCCTTGCACAAAACGGCCCAGCTCTGCCCGGTTTGGTCGTTGATCGTAGAACCAGCCGGTTTTTTGGCCAGCGTACAGTGGTGCAAGCATTTTGACCCCGTTTTCAATAAGTTCCACTTCTTCTGGTGGAACTCCATGGGCGGCCACCACTTCCTTGCTCATTCCCTCAAGATTTCGCATGGAGCTGTCGTTTCTAAGGAGAATTGAGCTGGGTTTGAGGAGGCTTTTCAGGGTTTCTACAATCTCATCTTTGAGTGTGTCCATACCGGCTGAATTCAGCTGGACCGAGAGGTGATCGCCGAAACGATCGACAACGAGGCCGGGTAACAGGTCACTTTCGCCGTAAACAAGTCGGTAACAAGGGTCCTTGAAGAGTCTGTCGCGAAGAGAAAGAGCTTGTTTGATTTTTTTTTGTAAAAGAGCCTGGTCAAGTCTTTCCACCCTGGGGCTGAAAAGTCGCGCACAGATAAGGGACTTAGGGTTTACATAAGCTGAGCCTAAAGTTTTACCACTATGGCTTATTATTCTCACCTGTTCTCCCGGGGAGAACTGTTTGAGTGGTGTCGCTATAGTGTTGACCTCATTGCTGTATATCCAGAGGTGTCCAGCACGCAGTCTTCGATCTTCATTTTTCTTCAGTTGCAGTTCTTTAGGTTCCATAATTGTGGATAGCTTTCAGATGATTGTTAAGGGTGGGGAAAGGCTTTGTCATTTCAACTACCAGTTCCCCTGAACATTGTTTTGTAGAATTGTCACTATTGTACCAGTTTTAGCCGATGTCAATTGTCTGATTTACATGATGGGTGTATAAAAGAGACTATAATCGTACGATCGAGTGTATTGAAGCTGGGGTGCTTGAAAAGCAACCGGTGGTATTTACCCAACAGATAATCAAAAAGGAGACGTGAGATGACCACAACAACAGACAATCTGAAAGATGCATTTGCTGGTGAGAGTCAGGCTAATCAAAAATACAGAGCTTTTGCTAAGAAAGCTGAAAAAGAAGGCTTTTCTAATATTGCAAAACTTTTTCGAACTACAGCAGAAGCGGAGCGTATCCATGCAGAAGGCCATTTAAAAGCACTTGAAGAAATCGCTTCTACCGCAGACAATTTGCAGGCAGCAATTGCTGGAGAGACCTTCGAGTTTGAGGAGATGTATCCACCTATGCTGGCGCTTGCGAAAGAAGAAGGTCACAGGGCAAAAACCATGTTTAACTTTGCGGTTGATGCGGAAGAAGTTCATGCCATTATCTATAAAAAGGCACTGGAAGCTGTGAAGAATGGTGTTGATATGGACGTGAGTGATTTTTATCTTTGTCCAATCTGCGGCTACATAGAGGTTGGCACCACTCCGGAGAAATGTCCGGTCTGCGGAGCCAAAGGCAAGGTCTTTGTACTGGTTGACTAGTGAGTATCTGCCTTTAAGAGAGTTTTGCTCTGCACCCTTCTGGGACCGATGGGGGAGTGCAAAAAAACGCTGAACCTGGCAGTTAGCCACACCCTCCCTATGGGGTGTGTGGCTAACTGTTGCGAGACCTCTTTTGCTGTTGAGGTTTTACTGACGCTTTTTGCGGAGCTCTTTTTTGTTTATTTTGCCAACACTGGTTTTATCTATAATATCGACATACTCAACTTTCATCAGTAGTGCCAGTTTGGTCATAAGACCTCTGTCAATAAAGGAGCGGACATGGTTGATGATGTCTTTTTCTTTTGGGGCATCACCTGCACTATCAAGGATTATCAAGGCAAGAGGTCTCTCCCCCCATTTATCATCATTTATGCCTATTACGGCAACCTCGACTACCCGGGAATGTAGGTTGATGATGTCCTCAAGCTCAAGCGAGGACAGCCATTCGCCTCCAACCTTAATAACATCCTTCATCCGGTCGGTGATGTTGATATAGTTGTCCGCGTTTATTGTGGCGACATCACCTGTATGCAGGTAGCCACCCTTCCAGAGGGTTTCTGAGTTTCTGCTGTCCTTTAAATAGCCTTGGGTAAGCCATGGCGAACGTACTACAATTTCTCCGACACTCTCGCCATCGGCGGGTACATCGTTCATCTCCTCATCCACCACACGAATCTGGGTTAAAGGCAGGGAACGCCCTGTTTTGCAGCGAATTTCGGTGTCGGCATCATCGCTTAATTCTTCATTCCCCACGTGGGCTAAGGTGAGTATGGGGCAGGTCTCCGACATCCCGTAGCCTGTGAAGATGTCAATGCCTTTGGCCTTGGCAATCCGGCACATCTTTTTGGGAAGTGCGGCTCCTCCTATGAGGACTTTCCAGTTCGAGAGGTCTATGCTCTCAAATTCAGGACTTGCTATCAGCATACTCAGGATTGTGGGGACACAGTGGGAGAATGTCACCTTTTCGGTCTTCATGAGGTTAAGTAGGGTGCTTGGCACATATTTCCCCGGATAGACCTGCTTGACCCCGGTTGTCGTCGCAATGTAGGGGAATCCCCATGCGTGAACATGGAACATCGGAGTGATCGGCATATAGACATCTTGTTGATGGAACCTGCCCTGTTTTGCAGAGGTTCCAAGGGCTGCTATGGTACTCAAGGTATGGAGTACCAGTTGGCGGTGACTGAAATAAACCCCTTTTGGAAGGCCTGTGGTTCCAGTCGTATAGAAGGTTGTGGCCCTGGTGTTTTCGTCAAGATCGGCAAATTCAAATTGTGCGGAGGCCTTTGCCAGCAGTGCTTCATATTCGCCGACGATGGGGATAGGAATGGAAAGTTCAGTGATGGGTCCATTTTCATCATCGTGGAGAATCACAAATTCTTTTACCGTATTGATTCGTCCTTTAATCTGGTCCAAGATTGGCAGGAATTCACTATTTACCAGGAGGAAGTCATCCTCCGCATGGTCTATGGTGTAGATGATTTGTTCAGGAGACAGCCTGACGTTCACTGTGTGCAGGATAGCTCCGAGCATGGGAACGGCGTAGAAGCATTCAAGATATCTATGGCTATCCCAGTCCATTATAGCCACGGTATCCCCGGGCTTTACTCCCATTGCGGTGAGTGCGTTTGCCAATCTGCGGACTCTTTTTTTGAACTCTCTGTAGCTGAATCGAAGGCTGTCTCGGTAGACAATCTCTTGATCCGGGTTATCTACAATTGGAGCCAGAAACATATTTTTTATGATAAGAGGGTAGGAGTAGGCTGAAGGGGTACGTACAATGAGGTTGTCGCTCATATATTTTCTCCGGGGAAATATTTTGGTGTAAATGTTATTTTTGAATTTCTATAGGAAAGCATAAGTGGAGGAATATTGTAACTTTTTTTTATGATTATTCGGAGAGCTTTCCGGTCTCAGTTTATTCGCCTGTCTTGCAGTTGTTTTGCATCGGTTGGCCTTGGAGGGGCAAAAGAAGCATCTTTCTCTTCAATCGAGGTACTTCTTACAACAAAAATTTTGCAATTGGTCTAAAGATCATTATTTTTGTATCCTAAGTTTTACAATTGGCAAGGTCGTCATTATTTTTGTATATGGCGTATGAAAAATCGAGCGTCACAAGGTCACTCGTCGTTCATACGCTGTTTAATTAAACATCTAAAAGAAAAGAGGGAATATGCTCGCAACAGATAAGATTTCAAATGCGTTTAAGGCTATTGTAGAAGAAGCTGAAAAAATTGCCCAGGCTTCACCCAGTGATGATGTGGCGAAGGCTGTTAATACTATAATTTCCATAGCAAAACATCAAAGTGATATTCGTGGTCTTGAGGGCGGTAAGTGTTCCTCGGGGTCAAAGTGTGGCTGTCACTCCTAGTCCCTAGCTCTTTGAGAAAGGCTTGGAATGTTTGGGACAAGGCGTTAAGCGGGGCTTTGTTGGACGGCTGATTTGGGTCATCTCTTCTTGCAGCAGCTTACTACTTTGTCCCTGTCCTACTCCGCGCTTGGCTTTATCTTGGTCATTCTTTATGACACTCTAATCGTCCTGCTCATCGGAATTGATTCCGTCATTGCGGGAGCGGGATATACGGTGGTGTTGTCGTGAGATGAAAAGTAATGAAAAAATGCAGGCAGAAAGTAGGTTGTGATTACTACTTTGAAAAATAATTTGGCTTTGCAGCTGCAGTTTCTATTCCCTTTAAATAAATAGTGAGTCTATTTGAGATTATGGCAATTCAATACAGTCTTTTCCCCGAAAAAAAACCAACCATTGCAATTGTAGATATTGAAACTACGGGATTTCTCAATCAGAAAGGTTTGATTGTTGAGATAGGAATTGTAAGTTTAAATCTAAATACAGGGGAGATCAGAGACGAATTTGATAGTCTGGTGAAGGAGGCTACCTTCAACCCCGTGCATGCAAAACCGCCCTATGGGTGGATTTTTAGTAACTCCTCGCTGACATACGAAGAAGTAGCTGGGGCGCCTTTACTTGCCGACCAGTTTCAGCAGATTCAGGATGTCTTTGATAAATATCCCACTGGCCTTACCGCCTATAATGCTGCTTTTGATCTACCTTTTTTGCGTTCCAGATCATTCAGCTTTAAGCCACTGCCTTGCCCGATGCTTGTTGCCACCCCGGTGGTTAACCTGCCACCGAACCCGGGAAGGTCCACACCCAAGTGGCCAAAGGTTGAAGAATCGTGGGATTTTCTCTTTGGTGATACCGGGTATGTGGAGAGTCATAGAGCCTTAGATGATGCACGTCATGAGGCCGAAATCGTTTATGAACTGTATAAGCGGGGAGACTATGTTCTACCCTAGGGTGTAGCCTCAGCCCTGTTGTTGCTCTACAAACTCTTATTGCCTACATTGTTCTAGGGGGATTCTTTCCCCTAGGACAATGTAGAATGAGTCGATTACAGCCGTTTTAAAATGAGTTGCATGAGTTGTGTGAAGGTCTGGACTTGCTCATTGTTGAGATCGCGGGAGATCTCGCTTGTAAATTCCTGATGAAATTTGTGATGTTGTTCATACATCTGTTTGCCCTTATCCGTTAAGACGATGAGCCAGGATCTTCGGTCGCTTTCGTGGGGTCTTCGTTCTACAATTCCTAGTTTTTCGAGTTTGTCGATTCCCACGGTAAGTGTTCCCGTTGTAATCCCCAGTCGCTCTGCCAGTTCCTTCATTCTCAACTTTTGATGGTGGCCAATCACCTCTACCGTGTGCATTTGTGCCGGCGACAAACCACTGTCTTTGACTATCGAATGCTCCCAAGAAGAGAATTTGTCGTAGAATTCTACCAATTGATGAGAAAGTAATTCAACAGTCATATTTTACCACGTTTCCTGTAATTATTGGCCGAGGGCCTGATACAAGCCATAGGCCGAGAAAAGTACGATAACCCCACCAGAAATTCGCATGATGAGTGGCTCTAGCCATTCTTTTTGCAGCGAATTTGCCTTAGCAGTAGCTTTAAAGATGATAAAGATAACAGTTCCCACAGCAATTGCAGTAGAAAAGGCGTAGGCACCAAATACCAGAGTTGCGGTGAAACTACTGCCAGCATTTAAGGCATAGCCATACATGATTGCAGCGGTGGGACAGGGGACTATCATGTTCATAAAGCCGATCCCAAAAAGAGCAAACGGAAGCATCTTTTTGTTTTGAGTCAACTGATGGAGTTGCTGGAAGAGGCCTCGCTTTTTATGTGTATGGCCATGGGCGGTGTTGTCATTGGCATGGGGATGGGGATGATGATCGTGGTCGTCGTGGCCGTGCTCATGTTCTTTGTTGTGATGGTGGTCATCATCGTCGTGATGGTGGAGTAGGTGTGGGTTATAGATAAGGAGCAGGCCAAGAATGATCAAAATAACTGAGGTACCAACCTCTAGCCATGTAGCAATTGATAGTGGAACCAGCTGGGATATGCCACCAATGGTTGCTCCTAAAAGTAGGCAGGCAAGTCCCGTGCCGCTTATGAAAGAGCAGGTGAGTATGAAGACCCTGCGTCCATCCTTTTCTCCGGTTACAAAAGGTGCAAGCACGAGCCAGGAGTGTCCACAAGGGTTAACTCCATGGAGCAAGCCAAGCAGGAAGCTGGATTGTAGGGCTGCAAAAAGTATCGTTTCAAATTCCATAGTATGTCTCCTGTTAGTAATTTGAGCTGATATTAACGCAAATACAGTCACTGTCAAGTTGTTTGATGATCAAAATGAACGACTATCAAAATAGTTGACAGTCAAGGTAAGTGAGGTATACTGCCCCGCCTGTCATGGTGTTTCGATTGCTGTTGACAGGGGTAACAAATAAAGTTAGCCTTGCAAAACTACAATCCTCACTCATTGTTGTAGTGGGGCCGGCGATTTAAGCATAAATTGAAAGAGGAGTGGAATATGTTGCCCAGATTAGCTGCCGTATTGTTAATTGTTTTAATAAGTTTACCTGTATCTGTGTTCGCAGCAGATGATGAAATTATTGTGTACTCTGCCCGTAAAGAGCATTTAATCAAGCCGCTTTTTGATTTGTACACAAAGAAAACAGGCGTGAAGATCAACTACATCACCGGTAAAGCAGGTGTATTGCTTGAAAGGCTGAAGGCAGAGGGGAAAAATACGCCTGCAGACATGTTGATAACTGTTGATGCTGGTAATTTATGGCATGCAGCCAATGAGGGCGTTCTCCAGGCCATTCACTCTGAACTACTTGAAGCAACAGTTCCTGCAAAGTTGAGGGATCCTGATGGTCGGTGGTTTGGTCTCTCGGTGCGGGCTAGAACTATTGTTTATAATACCGAAAAAGTAGATCCAGCCACATTGAAGAACTACGAGGGCCTTGCAGGAGATGAATGGCGGGGTAAGTTGATTCTTCGCACCTCAAAGAAGGTGTATAATCAATCGTTGGTAGCGTCTCTTATTAGTGAAAAAGGTGCAGAAAAAACGGCGAGTATTGTGAGGGGTTGGGTTGCTAATCTTGCGGCGGATCCTTTTGGAAACGATACCAAGGCCCTTCTTGCTGTGGCGGAGGGTATTGGTCAGGTTACTGTGGTTAATACCTATTACTATGGACGTCTGATGAAGAAAAGACCAGAGCTTCCCCTAGCGATCTTTTGGCCCAAAGAGGAAGATGGCGGTGTGCATATGAATATATCCGGAGCGGGAATTACAAAATTTGCCAATAATAAAGATGGTGCTGTGAAGTTACTGGAATGGCTGGCAAGTGAAGAAGCTCAGGGACAGTTTGCCGCACTTAATATGGAATATCCTGTAAATAGTTCTGTTTCTCCTGATCCCATTGTGGCGGCGTGGGGTACCTTTAGCGGTAGCCCAATGAATGTAGCAGGGTACGGCAGTTTGCAGGCAGAGGCTATTATCCTTATGGATAAGGCCGGTTATAAATAAGCAATTTTTATGAATGTAATCGATCCAAAGAGCAGCAAGGGTTCCTGGCACGTTATCGTCTGGGTGCTTGCTGCTTTTGTCGTCATACCCCTTGTGACTATCTTTAGCTCTTTTCTAACCCCTGAAAAGGACATTTGGGCTCATTTAGCTACAACCTTGTTGCCTGAATTATTGTTAAATACCCTCATCCTTGTGGTTGGTGTTGCCAGCTTTACTGCTGTTCTGGGTGTCTCCTTGGGGTGGTTTACTGGCATATGCGACTTCCCGGGGAGACGTTTTTTCTCGTGGGCGCTTGCATTGCCCATGGCTCTACCCGCCTATGTTATGGCCTTTATCTTTCTTGGCATAATGGATTTTTCCGGTCCGTTACAAGGGTTTATGAGAACGTTTCCAGGGCTTGAGACCTATATGATTGAGGTGCGTAAAGCCCCCTTTGTCATTATTGTCTTGGGTTTGACTCTCTATCCCTACGTCTATCTTTTGAGTCGGGCGTCTTTTATGAATCAGGGGAGCGCGATGTTTGAGGCCTCTCGCACCCTGGGTCTCAATCCGACCCAAGCCTTTTTCAAAGTTGCATTGCCCATATCAAGACCCTGGATTGTGAGTGGTTTGGCCCTTGTGTTAATGGAAACACTTGCCGATTTTGGTGCTGTTTCTATCTTTAATTACGATACGTTTACTACAGCCATCTATAAGTCGTGGTTTGGTTTTTTCTCCATTGCAGCGGCGGCTCAACTTTCCTCTATTCTGGTGGTTTTGGCGTTTTCTCTGCTGCTGTTAGAAGGCGTTTATAAATCCCGGATGAGGTACTACGATAGTTCTCGTGGGGGGCCAACCCTTGTTCGCCTGCGTTTGCGTGGCTGGCGAGCGGCGGCGGTAACGGCCTACTGCTCTATTGTTTTAGGTGTAGCTTTTATCGTACCTCTGGGCCAGTTGATTGTCTGGAGTGTTGAGATGATACAGGGGGGTGAAGGGGGGACGTATTTCAAATATATAGTCCGGACCCTGATTTTGGGAGCTTCTGCTGCATTCCTCATCTGTTGTGTTTCTGTGCTGCTCTCCTACGCCAAGAGAAGAAACGGTTCAAAAATAAACCGATTTCTCTGCAGGTTGGCAACCATTGGATATGCCCTGCCGGGAACCGTATTGGCGGTGGGGATTGTTCTCCCTCTTGTCTGGTGTGATAACCTGTTACAACAGATAATATTCCTGGTTGTGCATGTAGAAACAGGCCCACTTTTCCAGGGAACTGTGCTGGTGATGTTGGGTGCCTACCTCGTGAGGTTTTTGGCGGTCGGGTTTAGCTCGGTGGATAGCGCTATGCAAAATATCAAGCCAAGTCTTGATGAAGCTGCGGCGATTTTTGGGAAGACTGGTCTGCAAACACTGACCATAATTCACTTTCCACTGTTGCAAAAAGGACTGTTCACCGCACTTGTGCTTGTTGTGGTGGATGTTATTAAGGAAATGCCTATAACCTTAATGATGAGGCCCTTTGGCTGGGACACACTTGCCGTGAAAATCTATGAGTTGACCAGTGAGGGCGAATGGGTGCGTGCGGCATTGCCAGGTTTGTACCTTGTTCTTGCCGGGATGATTCCTGTATTTATTTTTATCAGAAAGATGGAGAAATGATGATGTTGGTGGATCAGCCCTTGCTGGGAGTAGTGAACGTACAGAAATCGTTTGGACAGCAAAGGGTGGTAAAAGGGGTTTCCCTTGAGCTTGCGAAGGGAGAGATTGGTTGTCTGCTGGGGCCCAGTGGTTGTGGTAAGACAACATTGCTACGGATTATTGCGGGTTTTGAGTCCGTCCAAGGCGGCAGGGTGTTGATTGGAGGTTCCGAGGTATCTTCCCTCGCCACAATGGTTCCACCGGAAAATAGAAATATTGGCATGGTCTTCCAGGATTATGCACTTTTTCCCCACCTTTCTGTGAGTGAAAATATTGGTTTTGGCCTAGGGGGAAAGGATGTCAGAGCAAAAACACAAGCCATCGATAAGTTCGTTGAACTTGTGGGGCTCGAAGATGCCAAAAATGCGTATCCCCATGAATTGTCAGGTGGTCAGCAGCAGCGTGTCGCCCTCGCGAGGGCGCTTGCCCCGCAACCCTCACTTTTATTACTTGATGAGCCTTTTTCCAATCTTGATGTGACCCTCAGTGAAAAACTTACCGTCGAAGTCCGGGATATTTTAAAAGAAGCAGGCATTACCGCACTTATGGTAACCCATAACCAGTTTGAGGCCTTTGCCGTTGCTGACTCTATTGGGGTTATCTTTGATGGGGTGATCTGCCAGTGGGATAGTGCCTATAATATCTATCACAGT
Organism: Desulfotalea sp.; assembly: GCA_002733995.1. Taxonomy (GTDB): domain Bacteria; phylum Desulfobacterota; class Desulfobulbia; order Desulfobulbales; family Desulfocapsaceae; genus Desulforhopalus_A. The sequence goes on from NVXR01000006.1 coordinate 144,437, forward strand.
CCCAAGACCCTTGATGTTGCTCGGTTTGTTGGCGATGGTGCTGTGATAAAAGGTGTTGTCACTGGGGGTGGACAGGTTTCTTGTGGTCTTGGAGAGCTGCGAGGGGATTTGTCATTACCCTGCGAAAACGGTTGTGAAGTTGAGTTGTTAGTGCGACCCGAAGATGTGTTTCACGACGATGGTTCGGCTGTCGTTGCGGAGGTAATGCATAAGTCATTTCGAGGATCTAATATTCTTTATAAACTGAAGTTATCCACCTCAGAAACCTGCTTGGCCCTTGTCTCAAGCCACCAGAATCATTCTTTAGGCTCAACCATTGGCATAGTCGCCGATGTTGGGAACCTTGTGGTCTTTCCTGTTGGTACTGCCTCGGCCGGGGAGTAGTTACTTAACTCGGTAGGTTGTGGCTTTGTGAGTCAGCCCTTTTCATAGCCCGAATGCTGTTCCCGGTTGTGAGCTGTGCATCGATTATATTGATGCTGGCAGCCTTTATAGGTGTTGCAATTCCAAGGCTATAACCAGGAGTCGGCTGACAACTTTGAAAGAAGTAGGGGCGAGATGTCCAGTTGCTGCCAAGTTGTTTTGGTGAGACCACAAAGGTCTTTCCGAGATGTGCCATATAGGTAAACGATAAAGAGGTGAGCGGAATTCTGAGCCCCTGGCCCAGGGCCTTTATAAAAGCCTCTTTGAGGGTCCATGACCTGTAGAAAAACTCTGATTGAGATTGCAGGGGTAGTTGTTGGTAGTAGTTGTGCTCTTGCTCACTGAAAACTCTTTCTGCAAGTTCCTGCAAATACTTTCTTGGTTGTAGCGACTCAATATCACAGCCAATTTCCTGGTGACGACTCAAGGCACAGCAGACCATGTTTTTTGTATGGGAAAGACTGAAAAAGAGATCTGTTGCTCTGTTGTTCTCGAACCAGAAGGGGCGACCCATGCCATCCGGGACGGCCTCCGTGTTAAGAACATCACACTCTGTATAGGTGGAAAGAAGGTGACGCAGGAGTAGTCTGGAGGCTATAAATTCAGTTTTTTTTCTTGGTGGCCGAAATCGTTGGAAGCGACACTGCTCTTTTTCGCTCAACAGCTGGTTGAGTTGACGTCCCTCAAGATTAGTAAAATTCCAGCCTTCAATGGGCAGGAGCCAGATGTCTATATGGTCGTTTTCTAGTGGTGAGGGCATAGTTATAGTTTCGCGCTATTAGTTTTGTGCTTTTTGCGCCATTTTGCACGGGCCACGGGCCACGGTGCTTCGATGATTGGCCTCTGGGATAAGGGCAGATGATCGGCCAGTAGTACTACCATTATTTTTTTACGCCCCGAATAGAACACTGCTGTTGCTAGCCGGTTTCTCGCTTGAATGGGAAAGCCACTGCTTTCGGTTTTGGTCTAGGGTAGTCTTTCCGAGGAAAAGTTCATTAAAAATCGATAAACGTACCATATAGCAGCAGCTGTCGGTGCAGACCGTCCCTGCAACGCTAATCCGCATGGTAGGCATGGAGTGACTCCTTGACCAAGCGTCCCCATTTTTTATTGTATGGATGGACCACCTTTACCACTTGATCTCCTCGTCTTAGCGGCAAGCCCTTGTTGGCCCATTCGAAAATAGAACCACGCAGGTTGAACACATTGGAATAACCCCGGCCCGTCAGTTTTTTGGCAAAGCTTGCGGATCTGAGACCCACGGAGCAGTAAACAATGATTGTTGTATCGAGGGGTAAGTCGATTGCACGGGCATCTTTGACGTTACTGGCCTCTGGAAGATGGCTGACCTTAAATTCCTTTGCATCTCGAACGTCGATAATTGTCAGTGCCTGCCGTTGGCCCATCTTTTTTTTGAGTGACTGCGTTGAAATTGAGGCAACGAATGGGTATTTCTTGTCGATGGATTTGTTTACATAATCCCAGTCGAATGTGGTCCAGGGAAAGCCACAAAGAATGAAAAGAGAGGCAAGAAAGAGCAATTTTTTTACATGTTGAAGCATGGCGTCTCAGTTGTTGGATTATGTCGTTTTTTTGTCCTGAACATCCCCCAGACACTGGTCTTTGTCGTCGGCTTGACCTAGTGGCCGGAATACTCCTGTCTTTTTTTGGGTTATCTCAAATTCCCTTGTTCGTAGAATCTCTTTATTGGTTCTGGTGCCGGACGGGTCCCGGTAGGGGACACCTCGACGTGTTGCCATGAGGAAGCGCTCCCTTTCGGGGAGGGGACGCTCGATTAGCGTCTGAGTTGTTGTGCAAATAGTCCCGCCTCTTTCTCTACCTTCGGGGGCGGTTTCTCCTAGGAAAAATCCCGCCAGGAGAAATCCTGCTCTCACCGGGGTTGCGGTGCAGGAGGTAATAAGGGCACCCTCCGCTGGGACGAGGGGGTGGAGGATGTTGAAAAAATCCAGCGTCCACAACTCGCTGTTTCTTTGGGGTGTAAATGCATCAAGAAAGATAAGGTCAAACGTGCTGGTACATTTTTTTGCAGTATGTCGGGCATCCCCCCAGATAATTTCTATCCTGCAACCCTCTTTCTGCCAACAGCCCGTTCTGTGCAGGGTTGTAAGGCATTCATGCCAATCAAAGGCACCGCCGTTTCTCTGTAGCGCCAGAGCGGCCCTTTTCACCACGGTGCTGTCCATTTCAAGCGCTGTAATCTCAAGCTTCTTGCCCCCTCGCATTGCCAGTTCACAGGCAAGAAGGCTATTGTAACCAAGGCCAAAACAGATGTCGAGTAGTTGGACCGTGCCTTTTTGTAAACGATTTTCAAGATTTGCAGGAATGATATAGTTGCAATTCGCTGCGGATTTTGCCCCTGTAAGGGGGTGGTAATGTTCTTTGCATGCCCTGTTGAAAAAGGATACAGAGCCATCCCCTGTGGTTACAGGTACGGTTGAGGTATCCTGGACCTGGGTAGTCTTTGCAGGGGCTGAGGGGGCACCCAAGGCGCAACCCTGGGCTATGCCCCGGGCCTTCATCTGTTTACTGAGATGTTGTCTAAACTGCCCCTTTGACATGGTCCAGTGGGGGGCAATGAGTTGATCCTGGTCGGTATCTGTTGTGAGGCGAATGAGAGGGATGTGTTTCGGGATGTGGGGCAGGAGCTCCAGGAGCAGATCAGAATATTCGTGTTCCGAGTAGAGCGGGAATTTGTGCCGGTGGTATTCTTCTGCCAAGCGGGTGTTTTGTATCACATGGAGATTGTGTAACTTCAGGGCGTCGATGGGCAGGCTACAGACCGAGTCGATGGTCTGGCGCATTTGGACTGCTGACTCTGTTGGTAAGCCTAGTATTAGATGTACGGCTGTGGAAAGGCCGGCCTTTTTTATCTTTATTATCGCCTCTTTACTGCTCTGCCAGTCGTGCCCCCTGTTGATTCTTAGCAGGGTCTGGTCGTGGCAGGTTTGCACTCCAAGTTCTATCCAGATGTCGATATGTTTGTTTAGCCCCTTTAAGTAGTCAATTATATGGGGGGCTAAGCAGTCTGGCCGAGTTCCAAAGGCAATGGCTTTTATCCCCTTTGTTTCAAGGATGATGTCGACCTGTTGTTGAATTGTCTCAAGGGATGCAAAGGTACTTGTGTAGGTTTGCAGGTAGGCCATAAATGCGGAGGCCTTGTATCGGCGCTGGGCAAAGGTGACACCAGCGGTAATCTGCTGCCTTATACCCTTCGTCTTGCCAAGTTGAACCGCACGGGCGCCATCCTCTGGGCAGAAGATACAGCCCCCATGCCCGCCTGTATCCCTGTGGGGACAGTTGCCGCCTGTATCTATTGGCAGCCGGTGGAGAGTTTCACCATATCTTTGTCGCAGATAGTCGCGGTATTCGTAGATATCGATTTTGCAATCCATAGTATGCCGCCAAAGTGATTAAAAATTATATGTCAACAGATGGGTCTGACGATATCGGCTCATACGAGCTGTCCCGGTAGCAGGACAACTCACCGGCTTATCTTCCCGCTTAGATAGAGGTCAATGGCTTCTGGAGAGGTCGCAGATTAGTTGCAGCTCAGGTGTAAAATTTATACAGGGCCTGGGTGCCAAGGTTGTCGTTGCCGTTTGCGGCTATCTCCTCGTACAACGATTTTGCCAGGGCGAGGCCTTTTGCCGAAAGACCTATATCCTTACTCGAATCCAGGGCAATGGTCATATCTTTAATGAAGTGTTTGACGTAGAATCCTGGGGCAAAATCATCCTTGATCATCTTGGGGGCAAGGTTTGTAAGCGACCAGGAGCCAGCGGCACCCGTTTCAATGCTGGCCAGCACAGTTGTAGGGTCGAGTCCTGCTTTTTCTGCGTAGCGGATAGACTCGCAAACCCCCATCATTGTAGAGGCAATTGCTATCTGATTGGCCATTTTACAGTGTTGGCCACTTCCTGCTGTTCCCTGGAAGACGATGTTTTTTCCCATAAGTTGAAAAATGGGAGAGATGCTGTCAAAGGTGTTCTTATCTCCTCCTACCATGATGGACAGAGTCGCATTCGTTGCCCCGAGATCACCGCCGGAAACCGGGGCGTCCAGCGAGGAAATACCTTTTGCACGGGCTGCATTGTAGATTGTTGCTGCTAGCTTTGGACTTGAGGTTGTCATATCTATAACGATGTTTCCTGGGCTACAATTGGCTAGAATACCATCTTCACTCAGATATATCTCTTCCACATCGTGTGGATAGCCGACAATTGTGATGGTGACATCTGCTGCAGCTGCAACGTTACCGGCTGTCTCGTGCCAAATGGCGCCCTTTGCGAGAAGTGACTCCGCCGTTGACTTGGTTCTGGTGTAGATATGGACTTTATATCCCGCCGTCATCAGGTGGGAGACCATACTTTTTCCCATAACTCCAATGCCTATAAAGCCAATTACAGTATTCTTTCCGTTGATTGTCATCGTCTGCTACTCCTTCAAGATAATTGAAGCAAAATTGTGCCTACGCTCTATGGCCTATAGTCTGCCCTCTGTATGATACCCGCCAATTACGTGCACATTGCTTTGTGCAAAAGGAGGGCGGTCTGTTGCTGACTTTACAAAAGAGCTTTGGATAATGCGATGTTAAATATGGGCGAAGTGGTGGAGCGTATTCCCATGGCTACCTTAGGGGGAAGAATATCTTGAAAATAGTCCCCTGGGGCTTGTTATCTTCCATCCTGATATGGGCGTGATGAGATGCCACTATTCCGTGAACCTGGGCAAGGCCCACACCGGTACCAACCCCCACTGATTTTGTGGTAAAGAAAGGTTCATATATTTTTGTTTTAATCTCTTTTGCGATACCTGTGCCTGTGTCCGTAACACTGAGTTGCAGAAAAGAAGGTGGGGACAGAAGTGTCTCAGTTTGAAAGTTGGTAGCAGATGTTTGGACTTCTGTAAGCGTAATTGTAAGCTTGCCGCCGGTATGCTTCATGGCATAGACCGCATTTGTGCAAAGGTTCATCAATAGCTGGTGCAGCTGGGTTGGGTTGCCCTGGATGCGGTCTTTTGTGTCAATGTGAGTGCAAATGTCAATTGATTGGGGCAGGGAGGCGCTCTGCATTTTTAACACTTCATTGATGATGGGACCAAGGGACACGGGGTGCAATTGTTCTTTTTGTTTTAGGCTAAAAGTAAGGATTTGATCGATCAGCTCCTTGGCCCTAAATCCAGCTGTTTTGATGAGATCAAGGTCTGTATTTACTTCGTGGTTATCGTCAAGCTTAAAGGATGCTAGGTTGGCGTAACCGACAATAGCGGTCAAGATGTTGTTGAAATCGTGGGCAATGCCGCCGGCAAGGGTACCTATCGCCTCAAGTCTATCCGCCTGGGCACGTTGGATCTGGGAGAGTTTTTCTTCTGTCTGGTCAATGACAAAACTAAGCGATGAAGGGTCGCCGTTGTGTTGAAATAAGGTGGTCTTGGCTATTATATCAAATATGGTGCCGTCTTTTTGCAAGCCTTTAACTTCGTAATTATCGGGTGCTGGCTTGCCGACAGATCGGTTTTTGGCATAATGTAGCATCCTGTCATGCTCGTCTGGGGCGTAGAGCTCTTCTATGGGGTGGCCTGTTATTTCTGCGGGATTATTGTATCCGAACATGTTTGCAAACTTTTGATTTACAAAGGAAAATCTCCTGTCGCTGACGATGCATATGCCAATAGGGGAAGACTCGACCATGTATTGGAATTGTTCATCAGAGAGTTGCAGGGAGTCTTTTTGTGTTTGTTTTTTTCTGAAGGTGATGATTAAAAAGAGGATAGCGAGGGTCTGGAAAGCAAGAAGTAAGCATATTCCCAAGATGGATGTATGGCTGAGTGTGAATTGACTTGTAGTATGCTTCTTTAAAGCCAATTCGTCGATGAGTGGGATCTGGGCTTCTGAAACATCCGTTCTTGTGGCCACTGAGGCGCTGGTTTCACCGGGGAGCAAGCTGCTGTAAAGCAAAAAAAGACAGCAGAACATTAAGGTAAGACGAATCAAGGTTCTGGGAGCAACAAAAAAGCGCTGGTTATGTGGGTTCAATGGTCTTTCCGGAAAATGAGATTATGAGTAAATGAGGTTAATATTATATACAGAAGACTGTCCCATAATAATTGAATCGTCAAGTGTTTTCAATGCCGCTAGGATATTTTTATAGTGTTGATGGCTTGAAAGGTCGTGTTGGTTGCTGGCTAAATGACTGGCCATTATTGTGGGGAGAGTGTGGGAAGGTGCTAAGGCTGTTTCAACCGCCCAAGAAAGAGCGTTTTTTTGAGAATATTTTCTGCAGCCAACTATTAACAATATATGTGGCACAACCACAGCCATCGTCGGGGTTTACGTAAATTGCATCCACCGGGCAGTTTGTTGTACAGGCTCCACATTCTATACAGCCGTTATGGTCGATGATCTGAGCCTTCGCATCGATGATCTTGAAAACCCTGTGTGGACAGACCAGCTCACAGTTGCCGCAGCCTATACATTTTTGCACATCCAGCTTGAGGATAGCGGTATCTTTAAGGTATCTCATACTTTTCATGGGGAATCCTGTTTATAAAAATGCACTGATGAGCCAGAGGGTAAGGGCCGTTAGGGCTGAAACTATCTGAAAAATAAGGCCCTTGCGCATTTCTTTTTCAACACCAGAAAGGGAGGTGAAGACGGTTGAGCCGGTAAAATTCATAGCGAGGTACGATGAGCAGCTCAACAGCCAGAGTGCTAAGGCTATAGAGTCTATTGGTTGGAGGCCAGGAGGGGTGAGGGTAGAGTACAGCCCCGCTACAACTACTCCGGTTATAAGGCCTTTAAGCCAGAACTGTTTAGCCGGTATCCATGGCAGTAACAGTGGGGTTAGGATTGCCCCGGAAAAGATCCCCAGCATGGTCACTGTTGTTATGATTAGGCCCCTTTGCAGGGCAAGGTCGAGGCTGAATAACTCCCTTGAGATACCGGATAGCACAAAAAAGAAAAGACAGAGGATGATGGATTGTTTCCACAACATACAAACCTCAAGAGGAATGAGAACCATACGCTCTTTAAGGTCAAAGGTGACACTCCGCATCTGCTCGTTTGCAATGCCTGTTTTAAGGTACTCTGGTATGGCGGCGGCATTTATCGGGCCGAAGTTCCCTCGGAAGCCACAGAGTGCCTTCAGCTTGTGGATGGCCACCCCGTTTGCACAGAGTTGGGGGAGGATGAGCCGTCTGTGATTGACTATTTTAGCAAGGTCAGCCCTTTGGACCTGGTATGCGATTTCTTCTGCTGAAAAAGTTCCCTTTCCCCCCGCGCACCAGACGTTAATGCCTCTGGTGTCTACCACCAGGAGCCAGCAGTTTTCCACAGCGAGTTCTTTTCTAAGGGCGTCAAAACTAAGTTTATAGTTTGCGGTAACGAGCACTGGAGAGTTCTTCTTTGGGTTCCCCGTACAATAAAGACCAGGAGGTACCTTGTAGTTATTTCTGAGAAAGCCACTTCTGGCCCCAATGGTGCCTAGGTGATCACGTCTTTGAAGAGAGGTTGCCACTCTGGGGACCGGTCCGGCATCTGTTGGTACAAAATCCTCTACAAAAAAGAGTATGTCGTAGCCCGCTTTTTCGTACCCACCAGACCGTGGATCTGTCTTAGGGCCTCAACAGACCCCTTCACTCACCTCTGCTGGAGGTTGTATCTGAGCTGTGTTTTGGTTGCTTGATGGCTGGTCTTTGGGGACAGAGTGTATGCTTTGTTGTGGCTGGATAGACAATGGCTTGGCACCTTAATGCTTGTATTGATTCTGTTTTTAATATGTTTGTTTTACTTTCCTAGCTTGGCCATACCAGCCTCTAGGTCGTTTTGCAGATCGGCACAGTCTTCGAGGCCAATGTTAAGGCGGATGATTGTGCTATTGTCGTATCTGCACGGTATGTTTCTTTTAATCTTTCCTGCTGTCAGCAGGCTTTTGTAGCCTCCCCAGCTAAAGCCAAGATGAAAGAGATTAAGAGAATCTATAAAAGTTCCAAGCTGTTCTACCTTGTAATCTTGTTTGAAGGTGAAGCCAAAGAGGCCGGAGGAACCCTTGAAATCTCTTTTCCATATATGGTGCTCCGGATGGGATGGCAGTGCTGGATGAAGTACCTGGTCCACAAGACTATGTTGGCTTAGCCATTTGGCAATGGTCAGCGCGGAGAGTTCGTGCTGGCGCAGGCGTGGTCCCAGGGAGTGCAGACCGCGTAGAGAAAGGTAACATTCTTCTGCGGGGGTGTAAATTTCCATCTCTTTGTAGAATGCCGCAAAAGTAGCCGCATATTTTTCACCTAGGGTGACGGCACCCGCCAGGACGTCTGAATAGCCAGAAATATACTTGGTGACAGAGTGGAGAGAAACATCAATGCCAAGGCTGAGGGGCTTTAAAAAGAGGGGTGTCGCCCAGGTGTTATCCATGACTGTTACGATATTTTTATGGCGTGCAATCTCCGTTATGGCAGGAATGTCCTGCAGCTCAAAGGTGATGGAGCCGGGAGATTCTAGAAGAATGAGGACGGTGTTGTCCTGGATGTATTGTTCTATGTTGGCCCCAACGTTGGGCGGGATAAGGGTGTGTGAGATGTTGAATTTTTTTAACACCTGTTTACAAAAATGTTGCCCCGGTCCATAGCTGTTGTCACAGATGAGAATGTGGTCGCCACTTTTACAAAATGCCATGAGGGTGGTCTGAATAGCGGCAATGCCAGACTGGAAAATTCGGGTGACTGTCCCGCCTTCAAGTTCTCTCAATGCCTCTTCAAATTGTCGTTGGGTTGGTAGCCTGTCGGTGCCGTAGACGATCCCCTGGTACTCACCCCGGCCTACCTTTACCATGTCTGCATAGTTGTCAAAGAGCACCGTCGAGCCTTTGTAAATGGGTGGGTTGACGGTGGTCGCCTTGCTGGCATCGCGTTCTGTCCATAGGGAGCCATTTAGTCTGCTTTCGTCTTGCATGGTGTTGTGATATGTATAGTTTGTGTTGAGTTAACTATTGAGTAGCACTCCGACTTCGTCCATTGTGCTTTGTAGTCATAGCCCAGATGAACAGGTAGTGATGTAAGCGATGTTGGAGAGCTGCCTGAAAAGTATGTCTTTGGCTGATTTGCTTTCAGAGCCATTCAATTCTATTATACTTCCACGATTATTGTCATTAACATGCATAAGGTCAAAGAAGATCGACCATAAACCGCATAAAAGAGGCATGCAATGCTAAAAAAGCACAACTGTGAACGGTGTACTTTTAGGAAAAAATATGACGACAGACCCGCTTCTTTTCTCGGTCGTCTTTGGCGCTGGCATATTGGTTGGTGTCCCGGTTGGAATAAATACTACGGGTCGCTGTCTGCAACAGAGCAGGCCAAATTGAAGGCATCTTACGGGCTTGGCTGTACTAAAAAATAATTACCCTCGCCTCGCTTGGGCTGTAGAAGAAGGCCTGGGGCAGCTCTCTGTTGGCACAGGGTGTTTCGTCACCTCTGGTGAATATGTCAATTTCAAGCATTGTCACTGATAGCGTAGCTGGGTTTTCTACATGTGATTCTGCGAGCAGTGGCTTTAGGAGGGGATGTGCTTGCTTTGACTTATTCTACGCTGGTAGGTAATGTTGTAGCAAAAATTGCACGAGACACGTAGTTACAAAGAAACGACTAAAAAGGTGAGGCATATGGAAAAGAGATCATATATCAAAGCGGGATGGGTGATTGATGGCACTGGTGGCCCGGTTGTGGATAATATTCTTTTGGAGATTGTGGATGGTCGGTTTGGGGAGATTCTTCCCGTGGCAGCCGTTACTGATGTAGATCCTGCTGCTGTTACCGATTTGTCACATTGCACTCTTTTGCCGCCTTTGGTCGACAGCCATCTGCATCTTTTCATGTCGTCATCAACAGATGTAAAAATTAGGGATAGGCAGCTGATAGCAGGTTGTGAAGAGTTGAATCCCGCAATAGCCAGACATTTACACGATCTCTTTTCCCACGGTATTCTGGGGGCCCGGGATGGTGGTGACCGCCTAGGTTGCGCGGCTCTCTTTGGGGCTCGTCCTGAGATGCATCCCCAGGTTGCTTTGAAAGTTGCGGGTAGGGCGTATTACAGAGAGGGGCGTTATGGCGGTTTGATCGGCAGAGCGGTGCCTGTCGGAGAGAGTCTGGTGAGCGCTTATCTTGCCAGTGAGGCGGTGGGGGATGTGGTAAAGGTGGTCAACTCAGGACTCAACAGTCTCAATGTTTTTGCTAAAGAGACCGCCCCCCAATTTAGTGAAGATGAGTTGAGAGACCTGGTTGTAGCCGCAGAGCAGAGGGGCCACAAAGTCATGGTCCATGCCAACGGTAAAGAGCCTGTACGAAGGGCCGTTGCCGCCGGGTGCCACTCCATTGAACACGGGTATTTTATGGGGGAGGAGAACCTGCAACTCATGGCCCAAAAAGGAACGTGTTGGGTGCCAACTGTTTTTACCATGAAGGCGTTTGGCTTGAATATCGAATCGACAAGAACGCAATCCGATGCAAAGGTTATGCAGAAAACTGTGGAGCACCAGATGCAGCAGTTGACGCTGGCTCGTCAACTTGGTGTTAACGTCGCTCTTGGAACGGATGCGGGAAGCTTGGGGGTTTTGCATGGTGAATCGATGGTGGAAGAGATGAAGCTGTTTAAAAAGGTGGGTTATACCCTTGCCGAAACCGTTCATTGTGCGACGGTTGCGGGTGCTGAATTATTGGGTCTTACTGATTTTTGCGGAATACAGGAAGGGGCCCAGGCTACATTTTTGGTAAGCCGAGGGGCGCCCTCACAACTGCCAAGAAAAATCCTTTACCTCGACTCAATCTATGTTGCTGGTGTACCAAGTAAATTGTACCGCAAGAATCCGGTTAAACATGTAGAAGAGTTCAATAAAAGCATAAAGCGAGACCATGCTGCATAAATATCCCAAAGATCTCGTTTTTGAACTGCTGGCCCTCTGGCGTTTAGATGACAGTGTGACTGAAGGCAAAAACTATCTGCGACTTCCTGATGTTGAGGTGCTGGAGGAGTTGCTCTCCACCTGTTATCAGGTCAGCCAGATGCAGGAGGAAACAAGGGGCCTTCGTTTTCGTCTTATGCTGTGTGAACCCGGTGACATAGACGAGGATGGTATGGGTGAGAGTAGTGGTCTATTTATCCTGCCCTTTGGGGAACCAAGACCCTACAACGAATACGAACTTCTCAAGTTGGGGCCTTCTATTGATTATAATAATTCACTCATTGGGGTGAAGTACAGTCGTCGGGAGGGGTTGCAGATCTGGGGCCTGATTCATTCTGGCTCTAGCTGGGTGCATATTATTCACGGTGGCAGTAAGCAGGCGACACCTCTGCCCGCTGCATTGGGGATTAATGTTGTTGGTTCGGGGAGGTTGAATGTCTGTAGAGGCTTCGAGATTTTGGCCCAACTCAGTGGGGGCAAGATCATTTCACCCGAAGCTAACGTGTTTCAATCTGCTTGGATGAAGCATCGCTTTGTGGCCGTGCGGGATGCGCTGTTTAGCCTGCATAGAGAAAATTCGCGTACCGTGGGTGGCAGGTGGGCTCGGATAGACAGTTCTTTTATTTCTGATCTGTATCTACAGGTTTTTAAACATATTATCAGTACAGTAAGGCGGTCTGGACACGGTGGTACCATCATAACCTTTCCTGCGAATATGGACGAACAGCTCGTTCTCAATAACCCTAATATTGATCTGAAGTATCGCTTTGCCGAAGACGCGAATAGAAATCAGCTCCGTGATATTGTCCTAGAAATCATGGCGGTGCTCGGTAAACACTGCGGACGTCTTTACGGGCCTGATTATGTCGCTGGGTGGAAAGATTATGTGAATTTACAGGTGGATGAGCTTTCCATGCTGGACGAAAGGATATTTAAGTATGCCCGCTTCATTGCTCGACTCACAGGTGTTGATGGTGCAGTTGTGACGACAGAAAGCCTGAAGCTGATCGGTTTTGGTGGAATTATCAAAGGTACTATGCAGATGACTGGTACCGTCGCGAGGGCCGTTGACCCGGAAGGTATCAGGCGAGAGGTGGAGCTGGTTGAGAGTGTTGGAACCCGGCACAGATCTTTTTATTACCTCTGTAGCCGGGATAAGAATGTCCTGGGTATTGTCGTATCCCAGGATGCCAACACGCGTGTCGTTACCTGGAACAAGGATATGGTTACCTGCTGGGATGTTATTCCCATCGATTTCACCTGAAATGCGGGCCGATTCTCTCCCTTGGAAATGCTAGCATTGGCGTGCAGGTTATCTGTCGTATCTGGCAAGGTAAATATCTGATAACGTTAAGAATGCTGTGATGATAAGTGGGCCGTATATGATGCCAAGAATACCGTAGACGCTCAGGCCACCGATTATAGAAAGAAACACCAGCAGGGTAGGCATTTTTACCTGCTCACCAACCATCTTCGGTTTTACGATATATTCGATGGTAAATGAGAGGATAATGTAGAAGACAAACAGAAAAATAGCAGCGTTGAGCCGGCCACTGAGCAGCAAAAAACCGGCGGTCGGTACCATCACCAGGCCGATGCCGAAAATCGGTAAAAAGGCCAGAATCGACATGATACTGCCCCAGAGGAGCGGGGAGTTGAGGCCGAGTATTGAAAACACCACTCCACCTAGTATTCCTTGAATAAGACCGCAGATCCCGTTTCCTTTTAAAATTGCGTTGGCAATTTCTTGAAACTTTTCGATGAGTAAGTGATTTTCATTATCGGGTAGAGGGGAGAGTCTGATCATGTGGGCAATCAGCTTTGGCTGGTCCATGAGAAGGAAAAAGATGACCAGAATCATGATGAAAAAGAGAAACAAGAATTGCAAGACGTTTGCAGCCCAGCCACTGGCCTGGGTATAGAGGAGTAAGCCACCTTTTTTCACTAGGTAGGAAAAGGTCTCAGTAACCTGGGCGGGGTTGAATTCAAACCCCACCTGCTGGAGTTGTTCCTGCAGTTTGAAAATGAGCGGACTCTCTTGGAGGAAGGTTTGTAGCTTGAGGCCGACTTGGCTGTCTCGGCCCCAGCTGTACAGATTGAGGGCTTCGTCTGTGAGTGAGATGACGAAAAAGATGAGTGGGATGATGACTATTGCTATGATGAGCAGGCAGGTGAGTGCCGAGGCCATCACATCCGGGGTCTTGTGTCTGGCCTTAAGGTATATGGGGCGAAAAAGATTGGTCAGTAAAAAGGCGAGAACCAGAATAGACCAGAAAGGCCAGAGGATCTTACCGAAAAAGAAGATCGAGATCATAAAGACCACGAGAAAGTACTTAGTACCTTCCGGGGCGGTCGACGCTTTTTTGAGCTGGTTTCGTTGTTGGGACATGCTTAATTTGCTCATTTATAGGGGGCTTAGGTGGCTCGTCGTGGAAGAATTTGAGTTGCAATTGGACCTGTCGCTGAGGTACTTTGCCTTGTTGCATCGAATTATAATACAGTTATTGTATTTTGAAACTGTAGAAAAGTATATAACTTTCAGTTGATTAAGCAAAGAGAAATTAGCGTCGTCGAGGAGATATGGAGAATGAGGGAAGACCTTGAAGTTGCATTGGAAAAAGTTGATCCTGAAAAAATGAGAGAAAAGCCATCCGTCGACACGCTTGGTTCTGGGGGCCATTTTACGGATCACATGTTCCGTATGACATGGTCGAGTCAAGGTGGCTGGCACGATGCTAAAATCTGCCCGTATCAGAATTTGAGCCTTGATCCGGCGGCTCTGATCTTCCATCACGGCCAGGCTATTTTTGAAAATTTAAAGGCACGTAGGGGGAATGGTAATCAGCTCTACCTTTTTCGTCCAGCCGATAGTCTTGAGCGGTTGAACAGCTCAGCAGTGAAGATGTGTATGCCCAGACTTCCGGTGGAAAAGGTGTTAAAGGCTCTCAAAGCCTTGGTCTATTTGGAAAAGGCCTGGGTTGCGGATGTCGCCGACGCAAGTTTGTCTATCAGGTCGACAATGATAGCGGTCGATCCGTCCCTTGGAATGTGCCCATCGAAGACCTATTGCTTTTTTATTATCCTCTCATCGGTGGCTCCCGCTTCTTCAAAAGAATGTAAGCCTGCGAAAATATATGTGAGCGATGATTATTCTCGATCTCTTACCGCTGGCCCCTGCCATGGGAAAACATCCGATAACTATGGGGCTTCACTCTCGATGTCCCAGAGGGCTAGGGCGGAAGGCTATTCCCAGGTTCTGTGGCTTGATACCAGCGAGCACAGGTTTGTTGAGCAGTTGGATACGGCAAATATATTTTTTAAGATAGATGGGCAACTCGTTACTCCGTTCCTCGATGGATCGATTATTGAAGGACTCACCAGAAACTGCGTAATTACCTTAGCTGAAAGTTGGGGGTTTGATGTGGTTGAACGGAAAATCGCAATAAATGAAGTGCTCGATGCAAATAAAAATGGCAGCCTTGAAGAAGTATTTTTTACGGGGGCAGATGCGGGTATTTCTTCCCTCGGAGAATTGTATTACCAAGGTGAAAACCATGTTGTAAATAGTGGGGTGACAGGAGAGCTTTCAGCACGGCTTGTCTTAGAGTTACAGGCAATTCAAAATGGCCGTCAGAATGACCCCTATAAATGGGTTGTTCGTGTTGCGTAATTACTACTAAAAATGTCTTGTCTTTGTGGGTTTGTTCTGTGCGCGCTGTTTCGCAGCCTCTCCCCTCGCTTTTTTTGTTATTCGCCCCCTTGATTTTTAAAAATGAAATCCTATATTTTTGGCCTAGTTTGTTCTAGCTATCCAGTGATTGGGTAAAAATAAGTTGGGAATCCGTATTCATATGGATGTGCCCTATATAAAAAAAATATTAATGAAGTAGGAGGAAGTAATGAAAATTCGCCCATTGAATGATCGTCTTTTGGTGAAAAGACTTGCAGAAGAAGAGAAAACTGCTGGTGGTATTATCATCCCTGATAGTGCTAAAGAAAAGCCAGCTGAGGGTGAAGTAGTAGCCGTTGGTCCTGGTAAGTTGTCCGATAAAGGCGAAAGAGTTGCTTTGCAGGTTGCCGCTGGCGATAAGATCCTCTTTTCCAAGTACGGTGGTACCGATGTAAAGCTTGACGGTGAAGATTACCTGATCATGCGTGAAGACGACATCCTCGGAATTATTGAATAAGAGCAGTTATCGCTACTCATTGATATGTATAATTATATTTAAAATTCATCTCGTTAAATAGGGAGAATAGAATAATGGCTGGTAAAGAAATTAAGTACGGTGTAAAGGCTCGTGAGTCTATCCTTACGGGTGTTAATACCCTCGCAGACGCAGTAAAAGTAACCTTAGGACCTAAGGGACGTAACGTTCTGATCGAAAAATCATTTGGCGCTCCTATCATCACAAAAGATGGTGTTACTGTTGCTAAAGAGATTGAGATTACAGACAAGTTTGAGAACATGGGCGCTCAGATGGTTAAAGAAGTTGCATCTAAAACTTCTGATGTTGCCGGTGACGGTACAACTACTGCAACCCTTCTTGCACAGGCTATTTACACCGAAGGCGTAAGGCTTGTTGCAGCTGGCGCTAACCCAATGGAAATCAAGCGTGGCATCGACAAAGGTGTTGCTGTTGTGATTGCAGAGCTTGCTAAAATTGCTACCCCAACCAAAGAGCAGAAAGAGATCGCTCAGGTTGGAACTATTTCTGCAAATAGCGACGAGACCATCGGTAATATCATTGCTGAAGCAATGGACAAGGTTGGTAAAGAAGGTGTTATCACCGTTGAAGAAGCAAAGTCAATGGACACCAGCCTCGACGTTGTAGAAGGTATGCAGTTTGATCGCGGTTACCTCTCTCCTTACTTCGTTACCGATCCTGATCGTATGGAAGTAGCCATGGACGACCCTTACATTCTTCTTGTTGAAAAGAAAGTTTCCAACATGAAGGATCTCCTCCCAGTACTTGAAGCAGTTGCTAAAATGGGTAAAGGTCTTTTCATCATTGCTGAAGATGTAGATGGCGAAGCACTTGCTACCCTCGTTGTGAACAAGCTTCGTGGTACCCTCAACATTGCAGCTGTTAAAGCTCCAGGTTTTGGTGATCGTCGCAAAGCAATGCTTGAAGATATCGCTGTACTCACCGGTGGTCAGGTTATTACTGAGGACTTGGGAATCAAGCTTGAGAACGTTACTGTTAGCGATCTTGGATCTTGTAAGCGTATTGTTACCGATAAAGACAATACCACCATCATTGATGGCGCAGGTGATAAAGAGAAGCTCGCTGCACGTGTTAAGCAGATTCGTACTCAGGTTGAAGATACTACTTCTGACTATGATCGTGAGAAACTTCAGGAGCGTCTTGCTAAGCTGATCGGTGGTGTTGCAGTAATCAATGTTGGCGCTGCAACTGAGATCGAAATGAAAGAGAAGAAGGCCCGTGTTGAAGATGCATTGAATGCAACCCGCGCTGCAGTAGAAGAAGGTGTGGTTCCTGGTGGTGGAGTTGCTTATATCCGTTGTCTTGATGCTTTGTCTGCTCTTGAGCTCCCAGGTGAGCAGGCTGTTGGTAAAAACATCCTCATCCGTGCTCTCGAAGAGCCTGTTCGTCAGATTGCAAACAATGCAGGTCGTGAAGGTTCTGTTATTGTTGAGCAGGTCAAAAATCTTGAAGGTGCATTTGGTTTCAACGCTGCAACTGAAAAGTACGAAGACCTCATCGCTGCAGGAGTTATTGATCCTGCTAAAGTTACCAGAACCGCTTTGCAGAATGCTGCATCCGTTGCTGGTATGCTTTTGACTACCGAGTGTGTTATTGCTGATGCACCTGATGAAGCTGGCGCTGCTGGTGGCGGAATGCCTCCAGGAATGGGCGGCATGGGTGGTATGGGCGGAATGGGCGGCATGATGTAAAAACCGTCTAGTCCTGTTCGGATTAGTGTTGTAAGTAAAAAGGCCTCCCGTTTCGGGGGGCCTTTTTGCGTTTAAAGTATTTAAATTACATTTATATGTGGAAAAGTATTGACAGTAACGCCATTGTACGGTAAATATTTTCGCCTCACATCATGGCGATGTAGCTCAGATGGTTAGAGCATACGGCTCATATCCGTAGTGTCCGGGGTTCAATTCCCTGCATCGCCACCATGACGCTATTAGCCTCCATTGGCTTTTATATATAAACCCGTTACGATCAATCGTAACGGGTTTTTTGTGTCTTAGGATCTGCAGTACGTACTCGGTCGATACAGTCGTTACAGTGGCAGTCTCCACCTCTTCCCGCTATGGTTACATCTTGCTCCCTAAAGATTAGCCAAGGAACCTTTGTAGAAGAAGCCCGCATATATACATACCCCTGGAAGTATGACCAATGATAGAGGCAGATCTGCCGCTAAAAGAGACATCCTGACGCCCCAATGACTACCACAAGGCGCTTTAGCTTTGCAGGGCGTGACCAATGGCTCTGTTCACTCGTTACAGGTGACAAGGTAGTACACCTCCTCTGCCCAAAACAGGCCAAGAGTATGCTAAAGCCGTCCTGATAATTTTGTCTTCGGTGTAACGGTCCCAAATGCCACCAAATCACCCCGCCACAGCAAGAGAAAGAAAACAGACCTACCGGTACCTAATCCCTTTTTTCTTCATCCTGACCCCATGCTCTGTCTTCTGGAGCACCCTAAACCACTCATCAACAAGCTAGGAGCACTAATGTTTCAGTTTGAGTCTTTGGATAGCCTGAACATACCAGTGAACCTTCCTTAACCTGAGGGGTGCCTTTGGTTTGTTCGTGGAAGACCTGCCGCTCACAAGAGAGATCTGAACTCAGGTACTTTATCGGCCGAAGGTGATGTGGTTAGAAGTGGGGCTGGATGGGTTGCGCGAGGGTGGGGTATAACTTTTTCTTAGGTTGATTTTCTCGTCTCGAAAAGGTGCTTTTAAGGCTAAGGTAGAAGTGCTTATTGGTGTAATCTCAATGTACTCGTTTGCTCCGGTCCTGGTTACCAAAAAAAATCCTTTGATATCAAAGGATTTTTTAAGATTAACCAGGTGACTAATAAGAGCAGCGTTTATTTCTTTGCTTTTTTCCTTCTTGCTACCCCTGCTAGGCCAATGAGGCCGGTACCGAAGAGTAACATTGTATTAGGTTCAGGGACAGGATCAAGGTCTGAGCCTGTTACCATCAAATCAACATTGTCCTCGCCACCACTTTTTAATCCTCCCTCCCTGTCTTCTAAATAAATTGCGGTGTCGTGAGTTGTTTTGTTATAAGCAATTGCAAAGTGCTCCTCGCCATCGGAGTTAAACTGGCTGTCTGTATACCAAGTGTAAGATATCTTCGTTCCCTTCACTCCTGTATATACATCAGAGTAAAAACCAAATACGTTGCCAAAATCTTTGTAGACTCCACCTTCAGTTTGACTGACTTGCCACATCCCATTGGTAAGTCTGAACCACGCCGATGCTGAATTTGCTGTCGTAGGAGCTTTTGTAGGCTCATCAAAGGCTCCAAATACTTCAAAAGTCTTAGAAACCTTAGGCGATAAAATAGGATTATTTTCTAAAGAATACAAGCCAAAGCTACTCTCGTAAGTAGCATCAGGATTTTCCCAAGTCAATTGAAAAGTTGCCTGGCCTTTAGAAAGGTCAGATACCGACCAATAGTCGGCGTTGTTCCAGGCAAAGTTTTTACTCAACTCTGGAAGCCTCGATGCCGATGCACTGCCAACAATCATTAACGATCCAATTGCGGCTGCAATCAAACCCTTTACGTATGTCTTTTTCATTTTTAATCTCCCTGTGCTTGGTTATTTATGTGCTCCTGCCGTGTTCGATGTTGGAAAGCCAGCTTCCTGACAATAAAAGATATTAAATTGTGTTGGTCTAAGCATTATTCATGCCAGTGGCTTAATAGAAAAAATATAGAATATATATTCTGGAAAATAGCGTTATTTCCGGGGAGGGGAGTGTCTAGGTAAACCATAGTTTACAGGTGGATAGACGGTTTTTGGGTGTGCTGACGGTGGCCGTAGGCACTAGTTCTGAGACTTATTGGATGTTGAGACCTTGTTATTGTCGTTTTACTTGTATTATCAGTAGTATGTCTTGTTGTTGGGTCGTCATTTCTGCCGATAGTCTTTGTGGGTTGCTTGCAAACGGTCAACCAATATGATATCGTTTTTACGGTATATTTCCGGATATATGGAGGGAACATTGAAAAAACCGGAAAGTTGAGAATGGTTTATGTGAAATCTGCTGAATTCAAGTGATATACTTATCCTCTGGGGTCAGGCCAAATCAACCGTCTAGTATTACTTAGAATGAATACATAAAAAGCCTGCTCTTAAGTCTTCGAAGCATTTTTTTGAATCACAAAAGACACTGTAAGGAAATCCCCGTATACTTGTGATATCTCTTTCTGTTGCATACCTTCGATGTAATTGTTAACGCCGCATTGTTAATTCGTAGAATCCGCTAACCCATATTTCGGCAAGAAAACACAAAAATGTTGTCCACTGAATCCTATGGCTTTAGGCCATAATAGTCACCGGGGTCGTAATGTCTTTAAACAGCCTGGACTGGTCTTACGGGGGTGTTTTTACCGGTCAAAAGGGCACTCTAAGCTCGACAAACAGCTGTTTATTGCCATCTAATGATGATGTTTCGGTGGCTTAGCTTGGTCCGACCCGGATTTGCGGATTTGAGGGATTTATTTTGATGCATCGAGTTGTTCTGTTCTTTTGGCTCACTATAGTCTAGACTTTAGGGTATATTTTCTTGATGATCTGGACACCGTTAACTCTACCCGCCAAACAATACTGAGAGGGAAAATGGCAGAGCAAAGTAAAAGTAAACCTGTTCCCCCTGAAATAAGTCCCTATCTTTTTCCCGTAGCCCTTGCACTCATGGGGGCATGGTTCTCCTATGATGGTTGGTTCTCTGCAGAGCCGGATATGCAGGAGCATTTGATCTTCAATCGTGTTGGTAGTGCAATACTCCTGCCATGGGCTGTGGTAGATTTTTTTCGAACTTGGCGTGCTGAAAATGAATATAAAAGAAAGATTGTTGTTAAGAATGATGTGACATTAGATGATAACTAATCGTCGGCTTATCCTGCCCTATGCTGCCCCCTATCTGGCGTATGTTTTTGTGGCCTCAGTCCTTGGGAATCTTATGTCGATTGAAGTTAATTACATAGTTCGTATGCTTCTTGCGGGGGGCGTATTGGCGTGGGCCTGGAAATGGTATTGCCCGATGGGTGGGCCTGGTTCCCTTGTTACGTCAGTTTTTGTGGGTATTGCCGCTGGTGTGCTTGGTCTTATACTCTGGATACTCTTGCTGGTCCCCTTTGTGGATTCTGTTGGCAATGAGCCTTGGTCTACATCAGCGTTTATGTTACGGCTGCTGGCAGCAGGTCTTTTGGTCCCCATTTTTGAGGAAATATTGATGAGAGGCTTTGTCTTTCGGCTTGCTTTTCAATGGGGAGAAGCAAGGCGGCAGAAAAAAGATATGCCCTTACAGTCTTCACTCGATGAACAAACTATAAATGATGTGCCTTCAGGTGCTTGGTCGTGGACCGCTATCGCCATTTCTACGCTTGTATTTGTCTCGGGCCACCATTTCTATGAATGGCCTGCATCCATAGCCTTTAGCTTGCTTATGACCTTCCTGTGGATTTTAAGAAAGGATCTGCTTGTATGTATTGTGGCACATTCAGTAACTAATATTCTTCTTGCGCTTTATGTCTTTAAAACGAACAGTTGGTATTTGTGGTAATGGGGTCGGACCAAATCAACATCTTAGTATTACTCAAAATAAACACGTAAAAAGCCTCATTTCTGGCCTTAGAGGTGCCTTTTTGATGCCCAAAAAGGCACTGTAAGGAAATTACGGCCTACAATTGCTCTATTGTTGTCTACTTAATATTCTTAGCCTTGTGTATTCATGCGTGCGATGAACTTTTTAGACGTTCTCTGCAACTCTTAACCATTATCCGGCCTCTTTCGTAGCCTTTAATCCATCGCCGGTAGGCTTGGTTGTGGGTGTAATATTTGCAAGAAGAAATGACCATTCCGAGAAGGCAAATATCATGCCTCTGCTTTTCAGGCTGATCAATATGGGGAAATACCTGACGTGTATATGTTTGTCAGTTTGAGCTGTTGATCCGTTACCCTATGGATAATGAAGATTTTTAAGGCTTGCTGAATCACGTATTAATTATGTGTGTCGGTCAATAATTTTTTTTGTGCTTGCCTTGATTAATTTACATTATTACTCCTATAATAATGATATTCCAAGTCTTGCAAGAAGATGACTCTGTCAGACAATTCGTTGTTTTGGCGGGTGCTGTTAAGCATTCGTATCTCTTTGATACAGCAAGTGAACGTGGAGTTGAACTGCTTCTTGTCGTATTCGCTGCCTTGCCAATATAACGAACGTGATGACCTTGTTGTTATAGATGGATCTTTTATTGATTACTTTTTTTGTGCTGGCCTGAATGCTGGCTGTCTTAAGAAAACCTTGCTACGTTTCAGCTTTGAATGCAACTTTGGCCTTTTTCTCGGTGGAAACAGCACCGTAACGTTTAGCACCTGTTTGCTTGAAGTATGAATGGCTTGATGGCTCAAATTCTATCAGGGCTCATCACCTCTCTCCTTGTAGCCGTCTACAGCCAAGAATAGTACGGGGAGCCCGTTTCACTTGGCGGGTGCGGTAGCTCAGCAATCAAATACGAAATGAAGCGTATCGGCAGATCGCTGAAGAGAAATTTGTAACACAACATCGGCAACGGAAGACAAAACGCCGGAGAATATTGAAGCAATCACACGTAAGTTCTTAACCGGACATCACTGAAAATAAATACTACTTCTGCTGTGTTGGGTGGTGAGGCCCCCATGGCGGTTTGGAGATAATCTGATGGTACAGAAGAAGCGATTAGGTGAAATATTGATAGCTGAGGGTCTTGTCAGTCCAGCTGATGTCGCGCAGGCTCTCAGGACTCAGGTCGGTGGAAACCGCAGATTGGGACATATTGTAGTTCGGATGAAACTGATCACTGCAGATGACCTTGTTGGCGTTCTTTCCACTCAATTAGAACTTGAGATTTATGATCTTTCAAAGATCGATTCATCCGGGGTTTCTAGAATAGTGCCCCGTTATTTGTGTCAGCGGTATACTGTTCTTCCCCTTGCCTTGAAGGAAAATAATGTTCTTGAGATGGCAATGGGTGATCCTTGCGATGAAGAGGCAATAAGTAATCTTGAGCAATATACTGGTAAGGTTATTCAGCCATTGCTTGCGAAGCAGACTGATATTGAAAGAGCAATACCTACTCGGGTTCCCCTGAGGATGAAAGATCTTTTGTTGCCTCAATATACTGTTGTCATAACTCGTGTAATACTAGCCATTTGTTTGGTTCTGTTGGCGATACTTGGCTACGTTGTGTCCCAATATATTCATAAAGCCACCTATGGTACAGAAGAAATTATTGATGGATTTAAAGTATACAGAAATTATGATTTGATTTTGGAAGTCGACACTGGGGGAGTGTTAAAGTTTTCAGGCCGAAGTGCTTTTGCAAAAGGATATTATTCTGTGACCTTTAATAGTAAGGAAGAGCTCAATAAATTTTTAGAACGTAGGCAAGACGACTTCTCTGAAAAACAGGCTGATTGGCTAGGTTGGGCGGTCTCTGAGGAATTACCATAAATTATAGACTCAAATACGATTTGAATTTGTTGATATATACAGCTCAGCTCAGCTCATATAACATTTCGATGTAAATGGTTAAGATGAAGATGTTTAAAATAAATAAGCTGTGGCTTGTTACCCTTTGTACTGTGTTTCTTTATGGTTTAGGGGTAGCGGCTGCAGTTGCTAAGGATTACCCCTTTAGCTGGTCAGCCAATGGGGAACCTGTACAAGGTTATAAGCTTTATTATAAAAAAGCTGGCTCAGCAGGTCCTCCTTTTGCCGGCACCGATGCCAACGAAGGTGTTTCTCCAATCGATCTTGGTAAGGTGACAAGTTTCACCGTTACTGGGCTAGAAGATAATACCACCTATCGTTTCGCGCTGACTGCTTACAACGGAAGTGAGGAGAGCGATTTAACCGACGTCATTACTGTTTTCCCGGAACTCACACCCCTTGCGGCAAACGTAAGCGTCAATAGTCAGACGGGTGAAGCGCCTTTAACTGTGAACTTTAATGGCTCCGCTTCCACCGGCTCCATTGCAACATATTCATGGGTCTTTGGC
>NVXR01000021.1 GCA_002733995.1 Desulfotalea sp.
ATGGATCGAAACCAACTCAAAGAAGCGGTGATAGCAATGAATGAGATACCTACACTTCTAACTATTAAAGAGGCTATGGCTCGTTATCGAATGAGCGATGGCAGTATTCGTCGTCGAGCTAAAGCTAAACAGAAGAACGGTGAAGGGAAATATTTCAAGGCGTTTCGTCCTGCTAAAGAAATACTGATTGATCAGGCTTCTGCTGATGAATGGTTTTACGGCACAACTAAGAGGGTGTAGCTCATTGCATGAGTGTTGTTGTTTTCCCCTCACCCCTTTCGTTGGTGGAACCCGCAGAATGAGTCTTTATAGAGGCCGAAAACCATGGGTCCTTTGGCCAGTAAACAGACTTACACGGGGGGAATGCGCTCTGTAGTTTAGGCTATGAATTTTTTAGGATTGGTTGGAATTTTGGAATTTGTAGATTTTTTCAATGCATCGGCTTCGATCGCCTTGGTGCCTAATTTTATTAAGTAAAAAAACAATATGAGTGAAGAATTTACAGATCAGGTTGAAGACCGGGCCCGAGAAATCCTCGGAGGCGATGACGGTAAATTATATGACACCGAGGTGGCTCTAGATCTCGATTTCATTCGTGATTGCTTTAAAGCTAACGAGCGTGGTGACGGCCTATTATTGGCTGCTCTGATTCGCGACCACTTTCTCTATGTGAATGACCCGGATGGCAACGGTGAGTGGTTTTTTTGGGAAGGGCAGGTCTGGCAGAAGGACGAAGATCATACGCTTTATAATGTTGCCGATTGTGTAGCACAGGCCTATGAAGATTTTGCGTGGGATGTTGAGCTACAGAGAAACACTGTAATAGAGGAGGCCACGGAAGAAAGAGAAGAGGCTATTGCAAAAATTAAACAAGACAACAATGAAGATAGTGCTGAAAAATTAATTGATAAGCTCCTAAAAAAAGAGCTACCCGTCCCCAAGTGGATGGCCACGACGATGAAAAATTATTCTAGTCGAGCGTATGCACTGAGAAGTATACAGCGCATTACCAAGGCAATGTTTATCGCCCCAAAGGTTGATCTCTCGATAACAACCCGGGCCAATTTTCTTGACCAGAAAGCAAACCTGTTGCCTGCCAAAAATGGAGTAATTGATTTAGATCGTGGCATCATCGTGCCGGGGAGACCCGACGATCTGCTCACTCAACGGATCGACATTTCATATGATCCGAAAGTTGATTACACACCCTGGGTCGAAATTCTTAAAGATATCTGTATTCATCCAAAATGGGAAGGCTCAGAAGAGTTACCCCACTTCTTGCAAAAATTCTTTGGTTATTGCTGCTCTGGTTATACCAGTGAAGAGATCATTACCGTTTTTTATGGCCCTGGCCGTAACGGTAAAGGCACAATAATAGAACCAATTACAAAAGCTTTAGGCCCGTTTTTCCATAAAGCAAATCGATCACTTTTCATTGAACAAAAATACGAGCCTTCACCATCGGCGGCATCGGAACATATGTATGCCATGAAGGGTAAACGGTTGGTCGTGGGTGCTGAAACCAACAAGGGCCAGAATATTGATGGTGGTCGAATCAAAGACCTCACCGGTGGTAATGAGATTAACTTTCGGAAGAATTTTGGTTCAGAGAATCACTATACTGCAACACATAAGCTCATTCTCGAAACCAACAATATTCCTCCAGGTTTGACGAAAGAGTTTTCCCTGAAGGAACGGTTAGTACTGATAGATTTTTATTGGCGTTTTGTGCATGACATTGAGGAAAGCGAGAAGCAAAAACCTGCTCTTAAGGGCAGGTTCAAAAAGAAAGACACCAAGCTCAAACAAAAGCTCAAGACTCCAGAGTATCAGATCATGATTTTAAGGTGGTTGGTTGATGGGTATCAGCTGTGGAAGAAAGAAGGGCTAGATGTTCCTGCATGTTGCAAGCAAAGCAGCCATGATCTTGAGAAAAACGAGAACACACTGCAGCGCTTCACCGAGGAAGTTCTGATCCAGATCCCACTCAACGAAGACGGCAGTGGCGATCGTCGGCGCATCCCTCTGGGTAAACTTTACGACATAGCGTTCAAGTGGTGGTGGGGTGAAAACATGGATGGCGCAGCCAAGATGACCCATAAAAATACCCTATCAACTTATTTG
Organism: Desulfotalea sp.; assembly: GCA_002733995.1. GTDB lineage: Bacteria > Desulfobacterota > Desulfobulbia > Desulfobulbales > Desulfocapsaceae > Desulforhopalus_A. Next base: position 2,125 of record NVXR01000021.1, read on the forward strand.
AGTGAAAACGGTTTCGATAAAGATAAAAAGGGCGGCACAATTTACATCTTCCAGGTGGATATTCACCCAGATATCAAGAAATCACATGAAGATTTTCAGGGGTTGGCGGAGTCTTACATCCACCGCTAATCCTACAATCCTAAGCCAATCCTAATAATGAGATTTATAAGTGTCTGACAATACGCATATATCTGCAAACAGGATGATAGGATTCACTTTCCTACGTGCGTGCACATATAAACTATCTTTGGTTCTCTGTTTGTTTTTTTAACTAATATTTTTTTCATGTACGAGGGTTATCCTATCCTATCATCCTGTTTGTAATATATGTAGTAAAAATAGATAGATAGAAAAGTGATAAATAGGATTTGACTAGGATTGTAGGATTTGCCACCAAAAAGAGGATTTTAACCAAATGAACACAGAAACCATCGTACATAAGATTGTTGCAGAGCATGGGTTGAAAAGCCGTGGCAAGCTTTTCATTGGCCCTTGTCCTGAATGCGGTGGTTCTGATCGTTCTGACAAATTCAATATTCGGCTTGATGGCGGTTTTATATGCTACTCATGTGGGTTTCGGGGTGACATCATCACTTGGCTCCGTAAACGAGAGAACATGAGTTGCCCTGATGCCCACGATCATGCAGGTCGTGAGTGTCGGCAGAAAGATAGTTGCCCTGTGGCAGCGAAGTGTCGGCTTGGTAATGGAAATGATACAAGCCCATCTAGGCCCCGTCGGCCTAAACATCGTCAACCAGTTCGTCCGTATCAGGGGAAAGAGACGGTGGTTCGTCCTATTCCAGTGGTTGTGCCACAGTATCCAAAAATTGAATGGGCCACGTGGGCAGACGCACTTGTTGCTAAGGCGCATGAGAAATTGCTGAATACTCCTGAGCAGATGGCGTATCTCGCTGCGCGCGGAATTGACGCTGATGGTGTGGCTCGGTTCTCTCTTGGGTGGCTTGATCACCAGATGCAAGTTTCTAAAAAGAAAATAGGTCTGCCTATCGAGGCGGATGGGAAAGACAAACTTTGGGTTCCTGAAGGATTGGTTATTCCGATATTCGATACTGGTGGGGCAATTCACCGGATAAGAATCCGCAGATCGTTAGAGGCTCGCAAAAAGTTTGGACCAAATCTAAAATATGTGTGGCTGAAAGGTTCTGGGAATATGCCAATGGCCATCCAACCAGTGGGCATATTGCGTGGGGCCCTGGTGGCGGAGGCTGAACTTGATGCAATGGTTTTAGCACTTTCGCATCCGGATATTCTCACCATTGCTATTGGCAGTCTCTCCTCTGGGGTGGATCAGGAACTTCGTAACACACTTGAAGTGGTGCCGGTGATCCTCGCGTCTCTTGATGCCGAAGCCAATTCTCGGGTGGCCATTGAAAATTGGCAGCATACTTTTCGCCATGCCAAGTTTTGGCCTACTCCCCAGGGTAAAGATGCCGGGGAGTTCTTCAAACTTGATGGTGATCTCTATGCCTGGATCGAAAGAGGGCTACCTTCTGCCCCTTCTGTTCCGCCAGTTCCTTCAAAACCTGCTGTTACTCCATTAAATTTGCCTTGCCAGGACGGTGCTTTTTCCCCTGCGCGTAAGCTAAACGGGGGGGGAGGGGGAAATAAAGATATAGGTGGAAATGATGGTGGTGCTGGTGATGATGTGGCTATCCAAATGCCATTAACAAATGGAAAAATTATCTATTTAGTTAATAAAAGGGGTGAAGAGTGGGAAAGATTGACGAAGCAGACGCTCCCCGTTTTTACCCGGTGTGAGATAGAAGCACTCAAGGTGGCTACAGCCACGATGACAGCAGAAGAACGAAATGAGGCCGCTATGGCGGCAATAGACGTAAAAGAAGTTTTCGGTGGATACATTGCGAGGGGAGAATTTTATGCAAAATAAAAAAGCATTGCAAGAGAATGGGGTTGGCGATGCAAAGGGTGAAAACTATGCAGCTCGGTCTATTTGATGAGGGTGGCGACCAATCACCACGGCGTACCTGCTTCATTGGTGGGCGTCGGCGTGATGCTGATTGGATGGATAAGATTAACGAACGAGCGAATGATCTTCGCCGTGCCTCAGCACCACCAAGACAAAAACAGATAACACAACTTACAAATGAGTGTGGGCGAACACTGCGACCTGGCGAAGAGAACCAGTTGTTTTTACCTGGTTGTGAAATATAGGGGGGAATATGAATTTTGAATTGAAAGAAAAAAAATCAGAACCAGTAACTGGGCAATCAATTATTTTGGGTGGTTGTGAGGTTGGTTGGATAAAGGAAGAAGAGGGAGAGGTTACAGGTCGGAGCTATCTTCGTGCTGCCATCCACATGAATAGTTTGCCGGGTGCGGTTGTTAATCAAAGTCCAATTATTGATTTTATTCAAGGCACTGGCAGTACGGTAGAAGAAGCAATTGCTGATTTGGTAATTAAAGCACGAAAATCATTTCAAGGTGGCTTTGCAAATCTCAATTTACTTGAGAGCTTTTTATCTGGAGAAAAGAAATGACACCAGAACAGAAAGGACGGTGCAGTGAAATCCTCAACCATTTTGGATGTGAGGCTCAGGTTGTTCAAGCTTGCCAAGAATTAGGAGAGTTGCAAGAGGCGTTGCTTGGTGGTGATGAGGAACAGATCGTCGATGAAATCGCTGATGCAAAGATCATGATTCAGCAGATGGAAGAGTCTTTTTACATATACTCGCAAGTTAAGGCACGTGTTGAAAAGAAACTCACCCTTACCGAATTACGAATCAGAACTGGTTTCTACGATAAGTAGGGAGATGTGTAGATGGAAGTAGTAACAAGAGAAATATCAGAGTTAAGACCATACGAGAACAACCCACGTAAAAACGATCATGCTGTTGAAGCTGTGGCTAGGGCTATCGACACCTTTGGCTTCCGGGTGCCTGTGTTGATTCAATCTGACGGAGCTATCATAGATGGTCACCTACGCTATAAAGCTGCTCTGCACCTCGGTTTGACAGAAGTCCCTTGTCTGGTTGCTGATGATATGAGCGAGGCGCAGATAAAGGCGTTTCGCATCTCGGTAAACAAGGTTGCAGAGCTTGCCGATTGGGACGAGGAGCTTTTGCAACTTGAGTTGGTTTCCCTGCGTGATGAGGATTTTGATCTTGGTCTTATTGGTTTTAAAGAACATGAGCTTGATGCCTTGCTATTGGAATACCCTGTTGAGGAAGGTGATAAAGAAGCTGTGCCACCTCTCTCGTCTACCCCTGTGAGCTGTGAAGGTGATTTGTGGTCTCTCGGTCGTCACCGTTTGCTCTGTGGAAGCTCAACATCTAACGAAGATATGACCCGCCTTGTTGGTGATAGTGTAGTCGATATGATTTTCACCGATCCTCCGTATAACGTCAATTACCAAGGTGGTGCTGGGAAGATTAAAAACGACAATATGACGGACGATGAATTTGATTGTTTTCTTAGCTCAGCTTTTTCTTGTATGGCGCCTCATCTTAAAAATGGGGGTGCCGTTTATGTTGCTCATGCTGATGCAGGGCGGATTGGTATTTCGTTTCGGTCGGCGTTTCTAAATGCTGGATTCAAATTAGCCGCCTGTCTTATTTGGAAGAAGAATCAGTTTACCCTGGGGCGCTCTGATTACCAGTGGATACATGAGCCAATTCTTTATGGTTGGAAGGAAGGTGCTGCTCATTTTTGGTACGGGGATCGTAAGCGACGAACGGTGCTTGACCTGCCTCTTGGATATGAATTCTCTGTAGATGAAAATGAGGTGAGAATTTCCATAGGTGATCAAGAGATTCGAGTGAGAGGTGCAGGCTTGTCTGTCCAACAGTCTCCAGCAAGTGTGGTTTATGCTGATAAGCCTTTGCAAAATAAAGAGCACCCCACAATGAAACCAGTGGCTCTTGTCGAGAAGTTTGTGAAAAACTCATCGAAGGTGGGGGAGAGTGTGCTTGATGGTTTTAGTGGTTCTGGTTCAACGTTGATTGCCTGTGAAGTGACCGGGAGAACGAATTATTCAATGGAATTAGACCCAAGGTTTTGTGATGTGATCGTAAGACGTTGGCAAGATCTTACGGGTAAGAATGGTTGTTTGTCGAGTGGCAAAAAATTTACTGATGTCATGAAGGAACGGGCGTAGATGGAGACTATTGATCTGCTGAAGTTTTGCACAAAAGAAGAAGCACTTGGCCTGACTGTTTTACAAAATGCTTACACAAATAGCCTGAAGCGTGCTGGTTCTGAATCCTCATCTGCGAATCTGAAAAACATGTCAGAAGCAAAGCGGTTATTAGGGGAAGAAAAAATGCGTTTAGAAGAAAAATATAAGGATGATGTGAACCCGGTACCCACCGGACCAAAATGGGAAAACTTCGTTAACACGCCTACCAAATTGGTGGTGCTCACCTTCTTGCAAGAGACAGGGTGGGAGGTCAAGAAATCTACTTTTTACGATAGCCATTGTGCCACTGGCAAGCTGAAAAAGAATCGGAATGGAGTTTATACCAAGACTGCGGTTAAGAAGTATGCCGAAACGTGGTTGGTTCACGGGGGCCTTGGCACTACGGTTCCTGAAGATGATGAAAATCTTTCCCGTATAAAATTGCAGAGTGAAATTGCTCGTATCGATACGGCTGAAGAAAGAGATCGTTTTAAGCTTGAGGTGGAAAGAGGAAAATACATTGCCCGTGATCAGATGGATCGAGAACTGGCAGCGCGTGCCGTGGTGCTTGATAATGGTCTTGATTATTTGTTTCGGGCTTTCGTCCATGAGATGGTGGCCTTGGTGGGTGGTGATGCAGATAAGGCACCTCTGCTGCTTGATTTCTGTCTGAAGAAAAAAGATGAGCAGTTAAATCTGTATGCCAATCTTGAAGATTTCACAGTCGTTATGGAGGAGGAGTAGATGCTTAGTCCGTGTAATCAAAATAGCTACCCTGTGCGGCCTGGTCGATATCCTTGGCTGGATACTCTTATGGTTCTAGGTGATGAGTATACCACCAAGTTCTCTCGGTCTGAGAGGCGGGCGTTCAGGAAACAGAAGTTTCAGAAACCATCGGAGTGGATTCCTAAGAACCGTAAAATCGTTAAAGGTGATTTTGCTGGAAACTACATGAGCTTTGACATTACTCCTCATTTGCGCGGCATACTCGATGCTTCAGCTCTGCCTTTTATTCGAGAAATTATTCTTAATGCTGCACCCCAAACGGCCAAGACAACAGGCATAGATTCGTATGTGGCGTGGTCTCGTATTTTTGATAAAGGCCCAGCTTGTTCATTTTATCCAGATGAGGTGACGGCCAAACGATCTATGGATGAACGGATCGCACCACTGGTGAAGGGGAGCCCGGCTTTAAAGAGACAGATTATGCCGGGTCGTAATGCCATAACTGCAATATCTGTCTCAATGGCGGGTGGAAACTGGGAGGTTGGTTGGGCGGGCTCTACGGCTCAGACAGCAGATCGACCGCTTAAAATTGTTGATATGCAGGAAATCAATAAACCAGCCTATGGAAAAAGTGGTGATGAAACCGGAGCCGTGTATCTCCTTCGGCAACGAGTGCGGTCGTATCGTGGTCATAAAATATTTATGTCATCTACTCCCACTACAGAATCAGGCAATATCACAGTGCTGCTTGATCATGAGTGCGAGGCGGTTTTCGTCCAGTGGGTGCGGTGCCCTCATTGTCACGAGGAGCTTTTCATGCATTGGAGCGAATCGCGTTTTTACTGGCCTACCGAACTGGGGCCGGATGGTATCGAGCGTGCGATTGATCGTAAGACCATCAAATCAAAAGAGCTTGGTCGCTATGTGTGCCAGAGTTGTGGTGCTCTTTGGGATGATAACGATCGGAACAAGGCTATTCGGCGGGAAACGTGGCGACTGCGGGTGTTGGATGATAATGGAGAGACTGACCCGGAAACCAAGGGTGAGGAGCTGTTTCGGTATCTGCACCGCGAAAGACCAGGCTCTATAGGTTTTATTTTGCCTTCTTGGATGAGCTATATGGTCAGTCTTTCCGAGGTGGTGCACGATTATTTGCGTAGCCAAGATCCGGCGCTTCCTGCGGATGAGCGACTCAAAGCCGAAAAAGATTTTGCCAATGCTCATGAGGCTAGTGCTTGGAAGCCAGAGACCAAAGCTCGCAAGACGGATTCGATTATTCACCTGAAAGATGATCGTCCAGAGGGGATTGTGCCAAGTGAGGGTGTCGCAGCTTTGATCGCTGGTGTTGATACGCAAGATCACGGGTTGTGGTATTGGATTCATGCCGTTGGCTATGGACTAACCAGTCCACAACGATGGCTGATACGTTGCGGGCTGGTTCCTGCGATGGCTGATATCTATAGGATAATTTTAGAAGATGAGTATCGGGATGTGAATGACAATGTCTATCCAGTACGACTCGCTCTGCAGGATGCGTTGGGGCATAACACGGCTGAGGTCTATGATTTCTGTGAGTCAACTCGCGGAATGATTATTCCAACTATTGGTAGGCAGACTATGGCCGTTCCTTATGACAGTCGTCCGGTTGAGTTTTATCCTGGTGCAGACAAAAAGCCATTCCCTGGTGCTTTGCGTCGATTAAATGTGAATTCTTCTTTGTATAAAGATCGGGCTGATGGGATTTTGAAAACCAATCGGGATGATCCTGGTGGTTTGGCTCTGCATAGTGAAGTTTCGGAACTGCATTTAGCTCAGTTGTGTGCTGAGGTACGGGGTGAAGATGGTTTTTGGCATAACCCAAAGAAACGAGATAACCATCTGTGGGATTGCTTGTATTTGGCTCTGTGTGCCGAGACGGTTTTAGGAGTGAAACATTGGGCGGTGCCGGGTGAGGGTGTTGTTCCTGGGCCTGTCGTGAAGAAATCAAAAAAAGTAAAGAGATCGAGGTGGTAAATGGCTGATCTACAGGGAATGAAACAGATTTGTTTTCATTGTAACAAGAGTGAGTCGACGGTGTTGATGTTGATCCGTAGCGAAGATTTTCCAGCCACCAAGATCGGTGGGCGATGGGAGTCTGATACGGATCTTATTACCGATTGGCGAAAAGAGAAGATTTCTAAAAAATGTAAAAATGGTTCTGGGAACTAGGCGATATGAGGAGAATAAAAAAGGAAGTGAGGCGATAGACTAAACACCCAGTAGAAAAGCTGATCGTCTTGCTGTTTCGATTAAAGGAGTTGTCTTGAATTTTCGGACAACTCCTTTTTTAGTAAATGGAAACTTTACAACCTAGGGCTTTGGAGACTTTGCTGATAGTAGTGAAGTGTGGATTGCCATCAGCAGAGAGAGATTTATATAGGCTTTCTCTGTTGAGTCCTGTTCTCTTTGCCACTTTTCCCATGCCTGTTTTTCTGGCAAGGTGGCCAAGGGCTACAACGAAAACTCTGGGATCATCGTCCATGTAGGCTTCGTTGAGGTATTGGTTTTTTTCTTCTTTTGTTACAAGATAATCAAAAGGATTGTATGGGCTTGTTTTTGTCATGATGCCCTCCTATATGTTTTTAGCCATGTCTTTGGATTTTTTGATATCGTTCTTCTGGCTCTTTTTGTGACCGCCGTAGAGCATAAAAACTATTTTATTTTCTCTGATTGTGTAATAGAGCCTGTAGCCTGGGCCGTGGTCTACTCTCATTTCGCTAACGCCACCACCAACGGATTTATAATCTCCGAAGTTGCCAAGCTGTACCCTGTTGAGCCTTTTCAATATGGCTAACATGCCTTGACGGTCTTTCATGTTTTTAAGCCATTTGTCAAAGGCTTTTGTTTTTTCAATTACGAATTCCATATATAATATATGTAGCTCGTGGGCTACAACGTGTCAATGTGTTTTCTGTATCTTGCTCGAAGACTTGGCCATAAAGCAGTTTCGTTTCGCTCTGTTTTGAAACTACTGTCAACCATAGAAACACCCCATACACCGGTAAAGTTGCCCTGTTTACCGGTAAAGTTCCCCTGTTTACCAAAATAGCCAAAAACACCCCTTATAATCGGTTTGTGAGCTTGTGAAGAATCATTTTTTTCATAAGCATCCTTCAAAATTCTTTTCGCACAAAGGGGAGCTGATCTGTGGCTTGGAGTCAAACTGATATAGAAACTGTTGAGCGAGCTATTATCGAACAGTCCACCGGTAAGACTATTACCTCTATCACAATTGATGGTGATACTACGACCTATGCGGCTGGTGCCTCACCCACACAGCTCATCACTCTTCTGTCTGTCTTAAAGCAACAGGTCAATGGCTTTTATCCTCGTTCTAACGCAAAAAATGGAGGGCGTGGTTGATGTTATCGAAAATAAAAACCCTTCCTTCTGCTATAAAAAGCCATTTTTCAAAAGTTGAATCCAAAAGATATGCTGCGGGAAAAACTTCTCGATCATCTGGAAACTGGCGTCCAGTTGACTATGGCATTAATGAGTTAATTTCTCAGAACGGGCCAGAGGTTCGTGCCCGGGTTCGTCAATTGATCCGTGACTTCCCCCCTTTCTCCAGAGCAAAACGCACCATTACCGATTTCGTGGTTGGCCCCGGTATCGAACTGCAGTCTCGTCCAGTGGATAAGCAGGGTAACTATTTGCCAAAACTCGCCGCAGAAATTGAAGATGGTTATAAACGCTTTTGTGACGAGGCTGATATTGCCGGTCAACTCCATGGCAAAGAAATGGAGCGACTTGCTCGTGATCAGGAGACCGAGACAGGCGAGTACATTATTGCCCAGACTAATCTAAAAGATGCAAAACGATATATTCCTATGGCCTTGCAGATGTTTGAGGCTGATTGGCTCACCAGCTATGGTGCTAAAGCTGTTGGCTCAAACAAGATTGAACAGGGTGTTGAGTATGATTCGCAAACAGGACGTAGAGCAGCCTTTCATTTCACCGACCCAGACGGGATTGGTAAGCCAAGACGTATTGAGGCTAGACATATTATCCATGGCTTTGAGACACTTCGTCCTGGTCAGTTCCGTGGCATCTCCCCATTTACACCCGGTGTATTAGTTACTCGTGATTTGCAGGATGCAATGGAAGGTGAGATTGACGGTTTTAAATATGCAGCCAAGTGGCTTGCTATTGTGAAGTCAATGGACCCGATGGGGCGTCAAGCAGCATTGAACGACCCAAACGCTGAGACTCGCGCTCCCATAGAAGAGCTTGAAAACGGGATAATCGAATACCTTCGCCCTAATGAAGATGTCCATTTAATGTCAAATCCTAGAGGGGCTGGCAATTTTGAACCTTTTGTGCATGTTGTCTTGTTGATGATTTCAGTTGCAACGGGTGTCCCTTACGAGCTTTTGTCTGGTGATTATCGCAAGTTATCATGGGCTGTTATCCGTGTTGTTCGTTCCGATTTCAAACAGTCATTAAAGCCTATTGCTACCCGACATGTTCGCCAGAATTGTGATCCGATTTTTCGAGAGTACCTAAACCAAGCGGTGATGTCTGGTCGCATTCATATTCCAGATTATTTCAGTAACCCATATCAATATAATCGTGCTATCTGGCAACCGCCTGTTGCTGATCCTGTAGATAAACTCCGTGATTCTAAGGCTGATATTGCCGAGATGGAGTCGTTACTCAGATCCCCTCAAGAGATTGTTGCAGGTCGTGGTCGTCAACTTGAAGACGTTATGAAAGAGTTGGCTGCGGCAAAAGCGATGGCCGAGAAGTATGGCCTTACCATGGAAGAAGTGTCTACGGCCCTGGCGAACAATCCAGCGGCTGTTGCTAAAGATTAAAAGACAATAAGGAAGAGACGATGCCACCTACCAATAAACGACAATTCTACCGTCAATTTGCCTTGAGAATGGATGGAGGTGTTCCTTCATCGCTCGATCTTGCCAGCCGGTCGGTTGAGATGATTGCTGCCACCGAGAATCCGGTACGTGTCTATGATTGGGATCGTGGTTGGATTCATGAAATTCTTTTGATGTCCGGTCTTGAGTTGCCTGAGAATCGCCAAGTTCCATTGCAAGATACCCATAGCCGTTACGATACTTCTACCACTATTGGATCGTTTCGCGAGATGCGGATTGAGGGTGATAAGTGTGTTGGTCGTGCTCTGTTCGCTGATGTGCCAAGTGTTGAGGACGTTTGGGTCAAAGTGCGTGATGGGCATATTACTGACTGCTCTGTTGGTTGGGTTGCTCTTGCAGAACCCATTTGGGTTCCTGAAGCCACCACCATGGAGATTGAAGGTCGAAGTTTTACCGGGCCGATCCAGGTCGTTACTAAATGGAAAATTAAAGAAAACAGTATCTGTCCAATTGGGGCAGATGAAAGTGCAAAAGCTAGGGCAGAAGAGGGGGATCAACCTCCCTCAAACAAGAATGCCCATAACCAAAAGGACAAACTCATGGATGCAAAATTGAGAGCGTATCTTGAGCGTCGTGGACTGCCCAAGGACGCAACAGACCCAGAAGCAGAAGAATTTATGGCGCGTATGGATGAGGCACCAGCTGGTGCTAAAGTGCCTGGAAATCCACCTGCCGGAAAGACAGCACCTGTAGTTCAGAGTCGTAGTGTAGAAGAGGTGTTGCAAGAAGAGCGTGATCGCACATTTGAGATCAACACAATGTGTCGTCAGTTCGGTTGTGAGACCATGGCAGACCAACTTATCAAAGATGGTACCGATATTTCCGGAGCCCGTAAATTGGTGATGGACGAAATTGCTAAGACCCCGCCAGAAGGACAGGGCGGTTTTGGCCATCGTGCCCCTATTGTTGGGACAGATGATCGTGAGAAGTTTCGCGATGCTGCCCAGGGTGCCATTCTTATGCGTGCTGGTATTCATCAAGAGACTCCTGCACCTGGTGCCGATGAGCTTGCAGGGCGATCTCTGGTTGGTGTTTGTCGAATGCTGCTTGAACGTGGTGGAGAATCTGGTGCGGGTCGACCTCTTGAGGTTGTTGGTCGTGCGCTTACCTCGACGGATATGCCAACTGTTCTTGGTGCCACAGCTAACCTTTCTCTGATGGCGGGGTATGAGTCTGACTCTGAAACTTGGGATCAGTGGTGTGATACTGGTTCTGTTTCTGACTTCAAGATTCATACCGCTGCTCGTGCTTCTGAGGTGGATGATCTTGACGAGATTCCAGAGAGCGAAGAGTACAGCTACTCCGATCGTAGTGAGAAAAAAGAGCAATACGCGATCGCCACCTACGGTAAAATTTTTGCCATTACCCGCCAGGCTCTTATCAATGATGATCTTGGTGCGTTGACCGATGTGCCATTCCAACATGGTGAGGCTGCCAAGCGCAAGATTGGTGATGTGGCTTATGCTGTACTTATTGCCAATTCAGTGATGGGCGACAACGTGGCCTTGTTCCATGCGTCCAGTCATAAAAACATTATGGGCAATGCATCTATTGGTGAGTCGTCTATGGCTGAGGGTATCAAGATGATGCGACAGATGAAGGATATGAATGGCAAACGTCGTCTGAATCTCCGGGCGCAATATGTCATTGCACCTACCTCTCTTGAGGGTAGCTCTGAAGTATTCTTTGCCTCTGAAAAATATGTCGATGCCGATACCTCTGCGACCAGAAACAACATCTACTCTGGTAACCGATTCACCCGAATCTACGAACCTCGCCTAGACGATTATTCTGATAAGGTTTGGTTTATGGCCGGACCAAAAGGCAAGACCGTTAAGGTGTTCTTCCTTGATGGAATCCAAGCCCCATATTTAGAAATGCAGAAAGGGTGGTCTGTGGATGGTGTCGAGCACAAGGTGCGTATCGATGCTGGTGCCAAAGCGATGGATTGGAGAGCTTTGCTGAGAAATCAAGGCCAGTAAGTAAGTGAATAAGTAACTGAGTTGTTGTTTGGCTCGGTTCTGATCTTTTTGAAATTTTACGGAGAAATGCAATGGGACAAGGTCTTAACCCTTCCAAAAAAGTAAGAGTTGTCGAGTACGATTTTGCTCGTGACGGTGGTGCGCTGGGTGTCATTAATTTGCGTGGTGCAACACTGCCAAAGAATGCGGTGTTAACTAGTGCTTTGGTTGATGTGCATACAGCTGTTGCCGGTGGTGCCGGGTCAACTATATCAATTGATCTTGCTTCTGAATCTGACGTGAGAGGCGCGCTTCCCCTTACCAATTACACCACAGGTATTAAAGCGTGTAACCAAAATGGTACTGCAACAAATGCCATTAAGCTCACCGAGCCAAAGATGCCTACCATCACAATTGGTGAGTTGCCTCTTACTGCAGGGCGATTCAACGTGATTTTAGAATACGTTATTTCGGATTAATCATGGCCTTTGATCACCATCATAAGGCGCTTGCTAACCATCTGCGCCAGGATGGTCGAGAGATCGTCATAGGTATTGAGACGGTATTGGGGAAAAAGCGCTTCCTTGGTTACGAAGAGAGCCGCGAGCTTGGCCTTATGCCAGGTTCTGAATCCTACCGTATTACTGTGCCAAAATCTGAGATGGTTTGGGTGCCTGCTCGTGGGTTGCGTGTGCAAATTGATGGGCATCGATTTGTTGTCGGTACAACCAGAGATCTAGTCTACTGTTGGCGTTTTGTTGTGTCGAGGAGTAACAAATGATTGGTTTTCAAATTGATCTATCCGCTGCAAATGATGCTGCAGAGGCTATTGTTGCCGATTCTAGGCAATTGCATGCTGCTGTTGCCGGAGCGTTGGATGATGCAAGTGTTTCTGCGACCAAATTTCTTAAAAAAAGTGTTAGCAAAATTACGGGTGTGTCTCAACGGAGACTGGCTGTGCGGGTTAAAATGCGGCGTTATCAGGCGGATGAGTCTGTTACCTTATGGGTTGGTGCTAATCCCATGCCTGTGCATACCGTTGGCACTGCCCGCGAAAACACTAGGTCTGTTGTTGCGGGGCGAATAGTTCGCAGGGGGGCATTTTGGGCCCAAATCGGCAATTACGATCCATTGCGGGTATTTATTCGCGAAAAATCCCGACATTACAAACCTCAATTGTATGGAGGGGTTGCCTATGGGGATGGGGATGGGGAGGACTATTCAGGATGGAAATCTAAATTTAGTCAGTGGGGTAGCTTTACACACCGTTTTCCTCTCCGTCTTGCTGTTGTTAATCTCTATGATGCAGTAGACGATGCTATTTATGATCTGGAGGATTTTGTGCAAGATAATTTCGACAAACATTTCATCCGTCGTCTCAAATATGAGGTGTTAGTTAAGGGTAAGGGGGCGAAAAAATGAATGGAGTATTCAAAACAGAATTTGAGCGACTGTTAGCCGATCTGACTAAAAACCTGCGCTATTGGAATCCGTCAACAGGTGATAAAATAGTCCCGCAAATTATTGAGACGATGCCTATCCCCCCTGAAAGTTCGTCAGATGTTGATGGTGAGTATCCAATTATTTGTTGGGTAATATATGACGTGGACGTTGGCCTCAAACCGCATCCCATGAGTGTGTTGATTGATTTTGGAGTGAAAATTGACGAGTCAGTAGGTAGTCCAGGTTCTCAGCAGGCGCGAGGATCTGCCCAAATTAAAGAGATTGTGAATTCTTTGGCAGGTATGTGTAAGCATCGAGTTGTTGGTGGGTATCGTTTGCAGCTACCGTTTAAGTTTAAAAATGGGGATCAAAGCCCAGGTTTCGAAGGGGCCCAACCTTTTCCCTATTGTCATGGTCGGTTGTATCTCAGCTTTTTACCACTTTAAAAAATAATCCTGAAACATGGAGATAAACAATGCAAAAAAACTATGTAGCATCCGGCAATATGATGGGGGCACTGCTCAACGCAAACAAGCAAAAGGTCTCTGGTTATCTTGATATTGGTGAGGCATATCCGTTTGATATGGAAGTTAAGCTGAAACAGAAAAAACAGAAATCTGCCCGTAAAGGTATGCGTGGCCAGATTATTGATTCTGGTGCCATTATCGATGAGATTACGGGCAGTATCGGTATTAAAAATTGGATTGCTAAAAATATTGCCATGCTAGTATCTGGTGTTGCTGTTGCGTTGACTGCAGCTTCTGGCACTGTTTCGGCAACTGATATTACTTTGCCGGATGATGGTTCTTGGGTGAGCCTGGGGCATCGTAATGTGAGTTCTATCCTTATTTCTGGAAAGGCTGAGGGGACAGATTTTGAGGTGAATCCCGTTATTGGTTTTATTCGCGGAATTGGTGCTACAACCGGTGTAGTTAGCGTTGCATACGAGTATGCAGGCCAAGGTGGCTATAAAGTCGATATTGGCTCCGCTGCTGTTATTCGAATGGCGCTCATCATAGATGGACAAAATGACGAGGATGACCAGCCGTTTATAGCTGAGTTTGATTCTGTGGTTTTTATCTCTAAAAGTCCGCTCATTCTTATTTCTGATCCTGAAACCGATTACGAAAAAATGGAGTTTGATCTGGTGTTTGAAACACTGCCAGGTAAAACCAGCCCGGGTACTATTAACGGTTTTGCTATTTAATAATTTGGCCGCTCCCTGGAGTGGCCATCACCCTTTAGGAGGGTGTCATGCCTGCACAAAATAAAACAAAGAAGGTTGAGAAAGAAGTTGAGCTAGAGGTGTTGGTCGATGACCATTCCCATAATGGGAAACCCTGTAAAAAGGGCGATAAAATCATGGTTCCTGAAACGGTAAAATCGATGTTGGGTGATGCTTGGGCTAAAGGCTAATAAGGCAGAGACGTGGATCGTATATTTAATATTTAACTTCTTGGTGTGTCGTGAATAAAACAAAAAAAATAACTCTTAATGGCAGAAACATAACTGTTAACGAGGTCACTGTTGCCCAAATCGAAGAATGGGAAGAAGCTCTGCTCAATACTGAGAACGTAGAGGTTCATATTCTGGACAAAATGATGAACCGCTCTTTGCCCGTCTCCGCTATCCGGATTTGTGTGCCAGATCTCACTGATGAGGATTTGTTAGTAGCTCCTACCGAGATAGAGAATGTTTATGACGCGGTTGAGGAGGTGAATCCTTTTTTTTTAAAGTACGTCGAGCAAATGGTCGTAGTCGGCGAAAAGCTGTTAACTCAAAGCCTGAGCACGGGAAGTGTGTAATTGATACAGCCTGTCTGTTGATAGGGCTTGGCCATACAAATGTATTTAGTTACGGAATGAGCCTGTTTGAAAAAGTGTTAAAAGCGGAGAATCGGAATGGCAAGTAAAACCCAGCAGTTTGTTTATGCAATACGTGCAAAATATGAGGGTAAGGGTGAGCTGGCTGCACTCAGCTCTGATCTCACGGCTATGGGTAGGATTAAAAGCTTTGAGAAATTGCAGACAGATTTTGCTGGTACAACAGCTGCTTTAACTACAGCTAAGTCCAGGATGCGAGAGTTAAAAAAACTCATGAATGCACCTGGTGGGGATGCTTTTACGACTGAATACAAGAAGGCGGTGGGTGCAGTCCAAAAACTTTCAACTAAGTTAAGGGCTCAAAAAGCAGACCTGTCAGCCAGTAGTCAGTCCATGCGGGATCAAGGTTTTGTCATGGGTGATTTGGCTGGTGAATACAAAAAACTCGACGCTAAAACAGTTGCTCACGGCCAAAAGATAGCCGCTTTTAAAACCTTAGGTGTTCAGTCGTTTGCTAGTGTTGAGCGGAAAGTACAGTCTCTCCATGGGGCATATAAGATCTTGGAGAAAGACCCTTCAATAGCAGCAAAAGAACTTCATGCCGCGAAAATCAAAATGGAAGCGGACATAGCCTCTTTGACGGGTAAAACCGGAAAGTTGGTGAGTAAAGTTGATCTAATGAAAAGAGGCTTGGCTGGTATTGCCGGGCTTACGGCGGGCGGCTATGTATTTGGTGGTATGATTCAGCAGGCTGGCACTGCTGCCAAGGAGCTTGATAATTTTGCTCGTGTTGCAGGAACATCTGTTGAAGAGTTTTCAGCAACTGCTTATGCGGTCGAAAGTGTTGGTGTCTCAGCTGAAAAACTTGCTGATATGAGCAAGGATGTGAAAGATAAAATCGGTGATTTTATTGAGACAGGTGGAGGTGAGTTTAAAGACTTTTTTGAAAAGGTTGCACCCCTTGTAGGTATCACTGCAGATGAACTTATTAAAATGTCTGGGCCGGATTGTCTGGTTGCCATAAAAAAGGCCATGGATGATGCTAATATTTCGGCTGAAAGTCAGGTTTTTTATCTCGAATCTATAGCCAATGACGCTTCTCTTCTTACTCCCCTTCTTAAAGATAACGGCAAGGCCTTGAAGGAAAAGGCCGACCGTGCTCGTGAGCTGGGTATCGTTATCTCTGATATGGATAATACTAAACTTGTCGAGATGGCCACGGTAACAAAAGATCTTGGTAAAACGATGAATGTTTTGACCATGGAAATAGTCTCTGCTGTTGCTCCTGCTGTCCAGGTATTAATGGGTTATGCGCAAAAAGCAGTGATTTGGTTCAATCAACTTAGTCCAGGTATGCAAAAATTTATTGTTTATGCTGGGGCAGGCACTGTTGTTGTCCTCGCGATGGGCGTGGCTTTTGCTCCTCTTATCACATCCTTAATTATGGGCGCGCCTCTTCTTGCAACAATTGCTACGGGTATTGGTGGCATGTCTGGCGCAATGACCCTCGGGGTAATTGCTTCCAAAGCTCTAAGTATTGCTATGAGAGGTATTCCTTTTGTTGGTATTGCCATTGCTGTGTATCAGGTTGGATCTGCCCTCGGTATTTGGGAACCGATAATGAATGCGGTACATAGGGGTGCGATCAGACTTGGTGCAGGAATTCAGATGCTTGGTCTGAAGATTCGTTGGCTCTGGAATGTAATGACCGGTGATGGTACCGAGGCTGCAGCCATTGAGAAGCGGATGGAAGAAGTCGATTCAATCACCGCTGAAATGCTCAGAAATGTTGGTAGAAAGCAGGATGAACATGTTGAGAGTACAAAAGAAAATCAGGAAAAACTCACCGCAGAAGTTCTTAAAGGTGCTAATGACCGGCTGGCGATAGAGCAGGAAGTGGAAAGAAAAATTGCTGCACTTAGCTCGGGTAATGATTCCGGTACGAGAAAGAAAGGTAAAAAGGAAAAGGAAGTTGAACAACCGGACGAGTTTGGCATTCTTCCATCAGAAAGAAGGTCCATGGATGATGAGCTTGCAAAGCTTGATGCAATCCGAAGCTCGAAAAATGGAAGTGGTTATAAAAAGGAAAAAAATAAAGATGGAACTTGGGACGTTGTCCTGGATCGGGAAGAAACGAAATCTGTTAGTAAAAAGAAAACCAAAAAAAGCAAGAAAGATGAGCTTGAAAAGTTAGACGAATTTGGTCAGACGAAGGCTGAGAGAACTGCACTGAACGCCGAGATTGTAAAACTTGACGCCGCGCGTGCTACTCAGAGAACTAAGAAGAAAAAGAACGTAGATTTTGAGGTTGATCCTAATTCAGGTCACATTACGTCTAGGTCAGCGGCCAGCTATCCCAGTATGGCTGCCGAGGCGAGAAACAGAATTGCTGCTTTGCCAAGGTTAGATCCAAGTAGCAATCGGTCGTCCTCTTCCAGCAACACAGCCACTAAAAAAACCATCGAGATAAAATTCCCTTCAGCCAGCCTCTACGGTGATGAGGATGCGACTGAAAAGGTCATAGCAGACCTGCAGCGCATGGGAGCAATGGCATGATAACTCTCGAAACAATCTCTCTCTCAGATGAACTCTACTGGGAGGACGAACACGCTTGGTCACCTGTTGAACAACCTAAACCAATACGTAACGTGACAGGGTCCCTAGAGGTTAACCCGTCTCTCAAAATTGGTGGCCGGCCTATCACTCTCTCTGGTTCGGAAGAACGCGCATGGCTACCATATAAAACGATACTTGCTCTTAAGGCTATGGCTGCGATCCCCGGCAAGGTTATGAACCTTACCCTGGATGATGGCCGGACCTTCAAAGTAATGTTTCGTTATCATGATGGTAATCCTGTCTCAGCTTTTTCTGTTTTTGGCGATATCGACCCTGGTCTCGACGATAAATACTGGATAATTTTACGCCTCATGGAGGTAATAGTTTAGATGCCGATCCTCAAGGAAGATATAAAACTCATGTCCTCTGAACGTCTGGACGATACCGACGACGGCGGCGGACGCATGACCGGCGTAGAAATTCAAGATGGTAACGTCAATAACATGTTTTCTGACATTTCACGTCTTGACCGTACCAAGGGCCGAACTTCGATGCGAAAGGGCTTTGTCGGAGCGTTTACCGATAACCAGGATAACTATTTTGGGGTTCATGTAATTCTCACAGATCCCACAGCTGATCCACGGGTAAAAGTCTGTATGTTCACAACAGACAACCCATATGATAACCGGGTAGGCGCACGGGACCGTATCGAATCCTATGTGACCCAAGGCACCAGGTATAACGGTTATTTATGGGGCCGGCACATTGCAGGGGCACGGGCCATTGTCATTGTCACGAATATAGGCCAAAAGCTACCGGATGTTGGGTCTGTTCTTTTTATTCAACAGGGCGACAATAAACAGTATGTGAGGCTTACGGACGTAAATTCGACAGCCACAACCTTTGAAGACAAGGGAGTATTGAACGTCATAACGTGCGGGATCTCCGACCCGTTGCGTTATGATTTTACAGGATACGAGCCCTTGGACAAAGACAAAACAAAAGCCTCCATGTTGTACAACACCGTTGTTGCTGATGCGGCACGGTATTACGGCGTTATGCGGCCCACAGGCCCAATGAAGAAAGGGGATGTTTCCATAAGTGTGGATTCAATCTATACCAACCTCGTGCCGTCCGCACAGGGTGAATCACCTGTTGTAGATGTTACAGCCGGATCAGTACCGTCGAGTT
This sequence comes from Desulfotalea sp., assembly GCA_002733995.1. Lineage (GTDB taxonomy): Bacteria > Desulfobacterota > Desulfobulbia > Desulfobulbales > Desulfocapsaceae > Desulforhopalus_A. The sequence continues at coordinate 20,915 of NVXR01000021.1, forward strand.
TTATACCAGGCGATAACGAAGAAATCACACTTTCAACAACAGTCTCAATTATTGCAGGCACAAGCTTATATCTGCCTATTCCTGCAGTGCCTGGTTCCTTAAGATTTAGTGTTGGTGGGCATAATTACCACACACAAGGTAACAAGGTTATTTATGAAAATGCCAGTGAGGTAGTTGGAACAATTGACCACGGGGCCGGAGTTATTCGTTTCAACGATGATATGTCAACCGTTGTAGTGAATTATGGAGCAACTATCACCCTTAAACCTGCAGCGGGGGGACTAAGAATTGGTAATTCTAAGGCATTACCTATACTCCTTGCGAACCGTGGGTACAACTACGTAACCTCATTATTCCCATTACCTGCACCTGGCTCTGTGATCGCTGACTATATGGTGCAGGGCAAATGGTACAGACTAACAGACGACGGCAACGGCGTACTACGGGGGCTTTCCGGATCAGGGTCCGTAAATTATGCAACCGGTGCAGTAGTAATCACATGTGGGGCTTTGCCTGACGCTGGTACAGCCGTTTTGTTTGGATGGGGAGCACCTATCGAGTACGTCGCAAGGGGCGGTAAAGACTTGGCAACAGATTTTGCCATAGAGCACACCGTAGACGACGGGACTATAGAGCCCGGATCTCTTGAAATTAAATATTATTTATCGGCTTATGGTGAAGTTATCAGCAAAGATGATGGTAACGGCAACATATTACCACCAAAACACACGGACTATACTGTAGACGTTCCCGGCATTACAGGCAATATCGGGACCGTAATTTATGGTAAAGGCATTGTGAGGTTTAACCCAACTATTACGCCGTCTGCAGGTTCAATAATTACGATTGAATCAAAAAGTGCGGCCACAACCACTGAAGAAATTACAGTAACAAGTGGCAATAATTCCTTTGTCCTTTCACAAATACCGGTAAAACCGGGTTCGTTATCTATGCAAATGGATTTCACCGGTCACGGTCATACGGAGTCGATAACAATCGTAGACGATGGCCACGGAAATATTATAGCCCCACCAAATCAAAAAGTACTACTCAGTAAGCCCTTGGGGGAAACCTTAAAAGAGGGCTCAACGAGTATAACTCCATTGCCTGTAGCTGGAACAATTAACTACAACACCGGGCGAGTCTTCTTTTATGGAGATTCAGAAGGGGTGATTAATTGGCTCGAAAAAGAAATAACAACCCAAACAGTCACAACCGGAGCTTAAAAAAATGGGAAAAACAACATCTGGTGTGTCTCGCATAGAGCCATGGCCTATGGAACGACAAACCCCTGATTCGGATACCGTCACGGATTCAGGAATCAAAAAGATTACCACCCAGGTGACAAAGATAACGGAGAAATCAAAAGCCCTGGAAGGCTTTACACCCACAGGTGCAGCCCATGTTATTTATAGTAAGGCGGAGACTGCAGTAATAACCAGATCAAAGACCTTTGAAACCTCACCAATCGTATTAAATCTTACTCCGGATACTGGCCAGCCAATAGTTGAGGGTTCTGTATTTTTCAAGCTATCGAACCTTGAACATTACTATGACAGAAACGGCATAATGTATCGATCAATCGACGCGAGAACAGGCGGGGGCCTACAGTCAGGTACTATAAATTATGCAACCGGTGAATGTATCATAATGGAATATGCCGGCAATATTAACGTAAAGGCTATTAAGCTTGAATCGCTTGTCACAGAACTAGGTAAACAGTCCATTACAGAGGCGCATTTCAGGACACCAGGGGCACCAGTTCGACCCGGCTCTTTCTATGTTTCCGGTGTTCTTCTTGACGGAACCCCATGGAACGCAACCGCAGATTTTAGCGGGGTTATAAGCGGCGATTATGTGCAGGGTGGTATTGACGTTGAAACAGGCGTTGTGAACCTCTATTTCGGTGGGACTGTCTCACCGGCTGGCAACGAAGGGGAAGAATGGTACAGCGCGGAAAACATACGGCCAGACGGCAAGCTCTGGGTTCCAATTCCGGTGGCTGCAGAGTCCATAGCATATAATTGTGTCATTTATTCGTACCTGCCACTTGATGCGGATCTGATAGGCATTGATCCCGTACGGCTCCCCACTGACGGCCGAGTCCCTATTATAGCCAAAGGCGACACCGTCGTAGTTCATAACACCCTAAACGACATACTACCCGCATCACTTACAGCGGGTCAGGAAATAGCGTTAACACGGCAAAATATTTCTTTAATAGAATTATACGATACAAAAGGTCTTTTTGTTCCGTCTGCAGGGCGTTACACCGTCGATCTTAAAGCTGGAAAAGTAACAATAAGTGATCCTGTAAACCTGGCAGGATTTGAAGAACCACTTACAGCAATGCACCGTATAGAGGACATGGTGTTAGTCATAGATACTCAAATCAATGGGCAGCTTGCCCTATTTTCTGCACTGAACCACGATTATGAAATAGACGGAACCTATGTTTCCTCAGCCATAGAATTTGGTGATCTGGCTGCAAAAGTGACAACTATTTTTGATCAAAAGACCTGGCCGAACAGATGGTCTGATACTCTCATAGGCGATTCCTGTGTGGCAAACTACAACAGCGTAACCTATCCATTTGTCGTAACAAACAGAGGCAGTATTGCGGAGCGATGGTTGCTAAAATTTACCAGCGCAACCACCTTTGATGTCATCGGCGAAAATGTCGGTGTTATCGTAGAAGATCATTCTATCACCAAAACATGTGGACCGATTAACCCGGCAACCAGTGTGCCGTATTTTACTATAAATAAAGATGGATGGGGGGCAGGTTGGGCAACTGGAAACTGTGTACGGTTTAATACATTTAGTGCAAATCATCATTTATGGATTGTTCGCACAACCCTACCGGGGCCAGTAACAGAGCCTAATGACCAGTTCACATTACAAATCAGAGGAGATGCAGACTGATGTCAGCACCAATAGTTTATAGATGGGATGACGCAGAAGCACCGATTGCAAGAGGACAGCAGGACAGCGTTGTCAATATTCTCAAGGCGTGCCTGGTTGACGGCTATGGAGATAAACCAGGGGCAGGATGGACTATGCCATTTTGCAACGTAGAGGGAACCAAGGCAGCTTTTCGGAATAATGCTGTTGAAGGTACGGGTATGTTTCTTCAAGTCAACGGCGAACTGGCCACCGGAACTTGCGCCGGAATAAATGGCTATGAGTCAATGACTGACGAGCTAACTGGGATTTCTCAAATGATCGTGGGAACCGGGGTCTATTACATGTCCACAGGTGGCCAAGCAAACGTCACGGAGCATCCCTGGATACTGATTGCTGATTCAAGATGCTTTTATTTCATTTGCTGGTTTAACAATACTTTAGCTGACCCGGCTGACACGAGCCGGCCCTCACACTCCATGTTTTTTGGGGATATCAATTCTGTCCATCCTTCAGACAACTATGGTTGTGCCCTGATTGCCCCAAATCACCCCAGCTACGGGTCTTACTTGGGGGCATTATCGGCGGCTACGTCGGTCACATCGGCGCACCACTTTATAGCCAGAAACTTGGCAGGAGATCTTGGCTCTAAGCCCTTTGGATGTGTCATTGGGGGCGGACCCTCCCCAACGGTAGCCGGAAAGGGTGGAGCAGATTTTGGCCCCGAACACGCTTTTTACATGACAAGGCCATATGTAAACGATAGCAAGGCGTACACGCTCAGAGGGTATATGCCCGGCTTTAATTATCCTTGCCACGACGCCTCAAATTTCCCAAATCAAGAGATTGTCACCTACGACGGGCGTGATTTCCTCTGTTTAAGGATACACTACTGGAGCCAGCCCTATTGTGTTATTTTTATTGACATTGGAGAAGGGTTCAGACCGTAAATTAAGGAGATAGGATGGTTTTCGACTTTATCACAATAGGTAAAAATGCTCCAAGAACAGACCGTCACGCTCTTGGCGGTATGGTTACTGTAGACGGCTCCCCAGCAGAAAAACGAATTATTGTACTTCTGCGGAGAGACTTTACCGTTATTGCGACCACGCTTTCTAACCCGACAACCGGAGAGTGGAAGGTAGAGGGGATAAACGAATACGAAAAAAGAGAATTGATTATTTTAGCTCTCGACAGCACAGGAGTATATAACGCCGAGGTGGCTGATTACGTCACCCAAGTGGTAACTGCATGACATATGTGCCACCTAGAGGAGACAGTATCGATCTGTCCCTTGCGGATGACTATCTTCCAAGATACGGCGGCAATATCATCCTGGGCGGTACCGGCTATATACCTAGATGGGGTGGAGATCTCTATCATCAGATAGTAAGTGGCTATGTTGTCCCTCTTGGCGATGCAATACCATTGGTATTTGGCATAGCTTCTTATCTGCCCCAGGAACCGGATACGCCGACAATAGAAGATGGTCTCCCTAAAATGCGGCCAGGCGTGACCATCGCCTATAATGATGCAAAAAACGAAGCAGCACAATACACGTTACGATTCAAGGATGCAGGCCAGCTTGTAGTTCAGAAGGAAATCAGATGGGTAAAAAAGCAACAGTCTACTGACGTTGAAATAATTGTCCCCTGGGGGGAACTCAGCGAATGTGAAAAACGTTGGCGGCTTAAATATGCAAGGTTTACCAATTTACTCGATTACACCTTTGACTCGCCCTTTACTGCAGCACCGCCCGAAAAAGATGCAGGGTCAACATTGCCCTGGGGGATGCCGGACCCAAACGACAGCGATAAGCTAGTAGATTGGAGCAATCCACCAGCAAAAGATACTGAAAAAGAAATACCATGGGCCGAAGCAGCCCAAAAGATAAATACATCAAAGCGGATTTTGTCGAAAACGGGCAAGGCAAATGATGGCCACCATACTACAAAATGGGGAAAACGCTTTTTTGAGGAAATTTGTACCAGGGATTACAAGGTACCAGGTGGGGGCAACATAGATTTCAACCTGGATATGAAAAATAAGGACGTTGACGATGGCCTACTTATTCGCTTTCATTTCGACGCCCTGACCTACGATCTCAGATGCAAGCACGATGAACCAACAGGATGGCGGGACGCCTATGTCTTTAGGCCTCCTGTAAAATTCCCCTATCCACGCACGCCAATAAAGGAATTATGGATAATTATGAACTCTGTTTCACTCACCCGCGTAAGCGATAACAAGCCTTTGGCCGCTACTGATATCACAGTTTCAAGTGACCTTGGGTCGTGGTGTTGGGGCTTTGATGCAACAATTAACAACCTAGATTCGTATCTCGCAATCTGTCCAGATGGCACAAACAACACGATTGTACGGGCCACAATGAATGGCCGTAACTGGCTGGCACGTATTGAGCGGGCTAGTGAGACAGTTGCCTTTGGTAAGCCTGCATGGCGGGTCTCTGGCCGGTCGTTGTCTGCAGAACTTGCTGCGCCATCTGCAGCGGCAACGTCCTATCTTGAGTCGGCGGATCGTACAGCGGTGCAGCTTATGGAGGCAGCGCTTGAAAACAGTGGATGGACGTTGGTAATGGAGTCTGTTGATTGGTTAGTTGCAGGCGGATCTCTGTCAGTGGAAAATGAAACGCCTCTGCAGGTGGTTCAGCGGATCGCGACGGCGGCCGGTGCGGTTGTGCAAACAGATAGTGAGACAAAAACTTTGCGAATTATTCCGAGATATAAAGGGAATCCATGGACATGGTCGACCGATACGCCTGATCTGTCCATCGATGAGTCTGTGGTCAGATCGTTTAGTCCGGAGTGGGTGCCTGGTGTGCAATATAACGGCGTTTATGTGTCGGGGCGTAATCAGGGAGTGCTTGCGCGGGTGATACGTAGTGGATCCGCAGGTGATCAGCTTGCCCCAATGGTTACAGATCAACTTTGTACGGCAACTGAAGTGGCTATGGAACGAGGTCGGAATATTCTTGCTGGGTCGGGGGCTTGGCAGAATATATCAATTGATTTACCGATGATGCCTGGCGTCGACCTTCCGGGGCTTTTAGTCCCTGGCAGTTTGATTGAAGTGACCCAGGGAACGCGTGGTACATGGCGGGCGCAAGTTGTTTCAACAAAAATTAAAGGCATCTGGAATAAGGGCTGCTCTGTTCGTCAGCAGCTGTCTGTTGAACGTTATTTCGGAAATTAAGGCGGGGATAAAATGGCAGAAAATATCTTTAAAAAATTCCAGGCGCTTATACCTTCCACTCCTCTTTTGGTCGGGACTATTGCGGTTGTTAATGCAAATGGCTCCTGCCGAGTTGATACACCTGGTGGCGGGAAAATGGTTGTGATCGGCACCGGCTACACTGCAGGTCAGCAGGTTTTTATAAAAGACAGAATCATTCAGGGTGTTGCGCCCTCACTCACATATCATGAATTGGAGGTTTAAAATGAAAGCACTAATAATACCATTGTTTGTCGTAGTACTTTTGAGTGGGTGCTCAGGGAAGGGTGGATTTATCCCTGTGAGCGATGTCTCAATCAATAAAGCTGGCGAGGTGATTGAGATAACAGCTGGTTACACGAAAGACGCATCTATCGCTAAGGAAATGGCGGTATTGAATGCTCACAATACTCGGACTCTTGTACGGGGTAAGGCGTATGAAAATGAAGGCTTCAAAATGGAGTGGGTTTCAGTCGAGAAAACGGTGTTCTATCCAGGCATGAAAGAACCCATAACGATCAAGGAGGCAATGCCAAAAGTCTCATACAAAGCACCTCTCCAGTTCAACCAACCGCTACCAATGGAACCGTCAAGGCACCCCGTTTGGGAATTCGCGGGTAAGGTCGCAGATGGAGCGTTTAGCCTTGGTGGAACTTTCGTTAAGTGGGGCTATGGGAGCGATGTCGTTAAGTCTGCATGGGGCAGCTCTGCGCCACGATACAGCGGAGACTATAGTTATACCTCCCAGACAGCAGAGCCATATATCGTTAACCCTGTAGTGGTTGAATAATGAAAAATAAAATTATAGATCCTTGCCCGGTCCCGCTTGTTGGTGGTGGTGCTGATTTTAAAGACGAGTTCTGTGCAGATATTTGTTACCGGCTCAGTAAGGAAGGTATCTCTGTGTCGTCTTGTACCTTTCTGCAATCGGTGCCGAGTTGGCCTATGGATGAGTTTTTGTGCACTATGCCAGATGATGGTTGATGTTAAAACTTTTGACCTGGAGGGTTGAATAATGCCTGAAGAAATTACCTGGAAGCGATTGAAGAACGATCCTGATGGAATGAAGTACCAGAGATTGACCGAGCTTGTCTATTATAGCTCTATGTTCAATCGCTACATTACCATACCTGTGGGCCGAAAGTCTGACGGTGCCACTGGTGCCCGAGATCTCGGCGTTAAAGAGTCTGGTTGGCGTGGTGTGTGGGCAAAGTTTGTTCAGAATATTCTCAAATCTTACGCCAATGTTGAGACTGAGGCTTGGTGGGTACACGATGAATTGTGCCTGAAAGGTGCCTGGGATGATGGCACGATGATCTCTAATTTTATTTGTTCCACAGTGATTGCTGTGGAATTGCAAAAGGTTGGCTATACAAAAGAGGCCATTTACTGGTGGTTTGCCACCTTTCTTTTTGGTGGTGGAGAGGCCCGTAAAAACGGGTTGCTTTGGGTAAAATAAAACTGTGGTACTTCGGTGGTAGGGATGACGGATGGTGACAAAAACACTTTGGAAGTGTTTATAGCAGGCCTTGTAGCCTTGCTTGGTGTTGGTGGAGGATTCACCTTTACCGGCTGGCTTAAGGGTAAGATGGAAGGGCATGATACGAGAATAGTGGCTCTTGAGGAGGAGAAAGTTGTTTATGTAGAAGATTGCAATAAGAAAATGGCAACCTGTCAGTTTCATCTAAATTCAGAACTTGCACATGGGTCTGAAGAGTTTGCAGGTTTACGTGTGGAAATTAAAGACTTATCTAAAGAATTAGATGGTGATCGTAAGGAAACAGCGCAGTGGCGTGCTGAGCTTATGAAACTCCTTATCGAGCAGGCAAATCACAAGGATGTCGCTGATGTTTGATCCTGAATCTCTCCGCAATATAATCAGAATATCCCTAGATCCTCTTGGTTGGTGGTCACCTGAGGCAGAAGAATTGCTCATGATGACCGCCGCCCATGAATCGGGGCTGGGCAAATACAATCATCAGATCAAAGGGCCTGCGCTAGGTCTTTATCAAATGGAGCCACCTACTTTTTACGGAGGATATGATAATTATTTAAACTACCCGGGAAGGAGGAAACTAAAAAAAGATATTGCCCTAATCTCCGGTGTTAGTTCTCCTAAGCTAATGCAGCTCAAGTTTAATCCAATCTATGCCACTATTATGGCTCGCCTCAAATATCGCCGCGCTCCAGGAGCATTACCTCCCGCCTCCGACACCTGGGCCCTGGCAGAATACGCAAAAGACCACTACAATACTCTCATGGGGAAGGCAACTCCTGAAAAATATCACGATGCTTATCGACGGTTAGTTTTGGCTTAAAATTTCCATAATTTCATATGGATAAACGTGGATAGAAAAAATAGCGTTATATAGGCTTGTTATTTGATTCTGGTTGGCCTTGCTCAGGTGCCTGTTGATGGACTTTTGTTTTGCTATTAGATGTCATATTGTAAAAGCCGAATAGCTTCGATAAGAATGTCGTCTTCCAAGTGTATGTAGGTGAACTTAAAACTCTTATCGTTGTGACCAATAATCGCCTCACCAACTTCTGTGGGTATTTTGCATTTAGCAGTGGTTGATCGGAATGTATGACGAAACGAGTAGAGTGAAATCCCACCACGTAATTTTTCCCCGTTGATTCTGGCATTGTCACAAGTAGTCTTAAACGTTCTTCTGTAATGTTTCGAGGCGACCGTTGTGTTCAGGTGTTTGTCATCCAGAAACACCAGTTTTTTTCCTTCTGGAGCGGTCTCTCTTAGTTCCTCGATAATTTTAATTACCTTTGGATGTGCTGGCACAAATCTCTTGTCGCTCGTTTTGGTGCCCACCATAGAAAAACCACCGCGATCAAGATCTACATATCCAATATGTTTGTACTCACGTTTTGATTTCTTTTCCTGCTGTGTGGGGAGTTGTTCCCATAGTAACATAGCAGCCTCTGAAGGACGCATACCAGTATAGAGTAGGAAGGTGATGTATTGGTACAGATTGCTCGATCTCTTAGTAGCCTCATGCAGCAGAGCTTTTAATTCGGCTAGTTTGATAAGGTGATCAAGTTTTTCTTCTTTGGATTTATCGGTGGAGCGTGGGCGCTTAATTTTTAGCTCTGGCGATGGGTAATCGATTCCCCATTCAATAGCCTTGGTGAAAATTGAACGGATAAAGGAAAGTTCATTTCTGATGCTGGGTGCCCCTACCTGGTCTTCGGTCATTCTTTTTAATACGTGTGCTGCTACATCTTGAGGCGTGATCTCTGACATTCTTTTATTGATGCCAAACGTTCTGGAAAACTGTAGTTGCGAGTTCGCATAATTATGAATCTGGCTTGGTGAAACAGCATTGGTTGCTCTGCATTCGACGATAAACTTGTCGGCGGCTTGATGAAAAATCATATCACCCGAACCTGCTGTGCCAACTTCTGGTTGAATTTCACCACGGAATATCTTTTCTTGTCGATCTGCCCAGATAACAGCGTCGAGGTGGGTGTCAAAAGAGGCAGTGGCTCTTTGGCCTTTTACTTGGACTTGGATTTTCCAACTGATCGTTCCATTTTTGTTGATCCGCTTTTTCGGGGTAGCCATATATCAGTTCCATAAAATCTGTGGTGCATTTCGTGGTGCATATTTATCGTTAACAGGTCAATATATACTATATCAGCGGTAGCAGTGAAAGCAAACAACAGGAGAGGAAACGGATAAAAAAGCAATAAAAAAAGGGGTTAACAGCATGTAATTGCTGTTAACCCCTTTAGAATCAACTGGTCGGAATGAGAGGATTTGAACCTCCGGCCCCTTGTCCCCCAGACAAGTGCGCTAACCAGGCTGCGCTACATTCCGACACGTGTGATATGTCTACCATTTGTTGAAATAGCTGTCAACAGATCTAGTGAAAAGGATTAATCTTTTTTGTGGTCTAAAAGATTTTGTAGGTGTAAGAGTTCCTGCTTTATTGTATTCAGCGGTCCACTCACAGTCTTAGGTGCCTTTTTATCTAGCTTGTCTACTTGTTCTGCTATTTCACTACTACTTTGGATCAGTTTCTTGGCTCCGGCAATAGTGTAACCCTGGTCATGGAGGAGCGTTTTGATTTTTAAAATAAGCTCTACGTCCTGCCTTCTGTAAAGGCGTTGTTTAGAGCGTGCTCGCTTTGGTTTTATGCCCGAAAATTCGGACTCCCAGTAGCGGAGAACATGTGTAGGAACATCTGCCATTTGGGCAACTTCACCGATCTTGAAGTAGAGTTTATCTGGTATTGTCATCGTCATATGCCAGTGTCTCCCCCTCTCAGTGATGTGTCAAAATGTTAGTTGTTGACCTGTTCTCTGAGCTTTTTGCTTGGCCGAAAGCTTACGGCCTGACGTCTTTTTATAGTAATAGTCTCGCCGGTACGAGGGTTTCTACCCCTTCTTGGCGATTTATTCCTAACGGTGAAAGTACCGAAATGAACGAGCTTAATAGACTCACCCTCCATCATAGACTGTTTCATGTTATCAAGAAAGCAATCAACGATCTGCGAACAGTTTGATTGGGAAAACCCAAGCTGATTGGCAAGTGTTTCTGTAAGTTCTTTTCTGGTGAGATTATGATTGTTGTTATGCATTGCGGAAGCTACCCCCGAATTTTTCTGTGAGCATACGTACTATTTTCGAGTGGGACTTTTCCACATTCTTTTCCGTAAGCGTTTTGGTTTGTGATCTGTATGTAATAGTTAAAGCGACGCTTTTATAACCATCTGGGATTTTTTCACCCTGAAAAACGTCGAATATCTCGCTGTTTTCAAGGAGTTTATCTCGGCTAGTTTGTACTGCTGTCAGCAACTGTCCGGCAGAAACGTTCTCTTCGACTAAAAGCGCGATGTCCCTTGTAACAGATGGGTAAACCGGAAGCGAGCTGAATTTTACTTTTTTTGCAGCTAATCGACAAAGAGCATCAAAATTAAGGTCAAAATAATAGATTTCATTCTTTATGGAGAAGCTTCGCAGGACGTCATCTTGGAAACGGCCCACTGATCCAATGAGTTCATCATTGTAGTAGAGTTCAAGAGAATATTCCTCTGTTGCAAACACTTCAGCAGCAGCGCTGTCTGGGATCTTGAACTGTAGTTCACTGGTATCTGTGATATTTCCAAGGCCCATTGCTTCTAGTATGAATTCTACACATCCTTTGGCGTCAAAGATATCAACCGCGGTGTGTTTAAAGTAGAGTGGTGCTCCTTCGCCATACAAATTCCCAGAAAGTACGCCCGCCAAGCGATTTTCTTCAGTTGGCTGTTCGTTTATTTCTTTTGGGAAGAAGACCTTACCAAGTTCAAAGTATTTAATTGCAGGTCTTTGAAAGTTGATATTTCGCTTTGCATTCTCAAGAAGGCCTGGAAGAAGGGTGGTACGTAATACGGCCTGATCCTCACTAAGAGGGTTGAGAAGCTTAACTGAATTAAAGCGCTTGTCTCCGGCTTCGATTGTAAGCATGGAGATGTGTTTTTCTGCTATAAAGCTATAGTTGATTGCCTCTGTATAGCCGATGGTCGTCAGTTTTTTGCAGATGTTTAACCGTTTGAGACGACTTGGGTCTTGCTCTGGATAACTGAGATCAACGGTGGGTAGTGTGGTAGGAATATTGTTATATCCTACGAGACGGGCAACTTCTTCAACGAGATCCGCTTCTCTCTCGATGTCTATACGAAAGGACGGTGCCGTTACCATCAAGATATTGTCGCCTTTTGGCTGAACGCTAAGTTCGATGGAGGTAAGTAGCTTTGTTACCTGCTGGATACTAAGGTCTAAACCAAGCAGGGTGTTTGTTCTAGAAATGTTCAGGGAGATAGGGGTGACTTCAACCTTACCAGGATAACTGTCTACACCGTCTGTACCCATTTCTCCGCCACCAAGCTCGCAGATGAGTTGGGCCGCACGTTCTAGCGCGTTAATGGTACCTTCAGGGTCTACTCCCCGTTCAAAACGGTAAGAAGCATCTGTAGAAATGTTGAGCTTGCGAGCTGTTTTACGCACAGAAACGGCGTTAAAACAGGCGCTTTCGAGCAACACATTAGTCGTTTCAGAAGAAACTTCGGAGTTTCCTCCCCCCATAACACCTGCGATAGCAATAGGTTTTGTACCATCACAGATCATGAGCATATCTGCATCTAAGGTGCGAACGGTATCGTCAAGGGTCGTAAAGGTCCGTTCACCCGTTGTTGTCGTGCGAACAACAATTTTTCCACCATCAAGATTGTCAAAATCAAAGGCATGTAGTGGCTGGCCATATTCGAGCATTACAAAGTTGGTAATATCAACAACGTTGTTTATTGGTCGCAATCCTACACTGAGGAGGAGCCTTCTAAGCCACCAAGGTGACGGCCCAATCTTGACACCCTTAATGAGTTTGCCTGCATATCTAGGGCAAAGTTCAGGGTCTACAATTTCTACGCTGAAGTCGCTACTAGTGGTTTCTATAGAGGCATTAGTAACGGGCAATGATAATTTGTTGTCGACGAAACTTGCAACTTCACGGGCAATACCAATGACAGAGGCACAGTCAGCACGATTGGGAGTCAGGTCGACATCAATGCAAAGATCACTGAGTTCCATGGCATCGATAAAAACCTGGCCATGTTCAGTTCCTTCAGGCAGTTCCATGATACCATCATGCTCACTGCTGAGGCCAAGTTCACGCTCGGAGCAAATCATACCAAAAGATTTGATACCACGGATCTTTGATTTGCTGATCTTGAAATTTCCAGGAAGCACTGCACCAGGTAAGGCCACGACTACAGCAAGGCCTTCCCGAACGTTAGGGGCTCCACAGACAATTTGATGTGTCTCATCACCTATTTGCACCTGACAGAGACTGAGCTTGTCGGCATCCGGGTGTTTTTCTCTTGAGACAACGATGCCTGTTTTAAGGGCAGCAAGATCCTGGAAGAGTGGGGTGACTGAATCAACTTCAAGTCCGAGCATGGTTAGCTCATCTGCGAGTTGTTCCGGGGTAAGATCACCAGTGTCTATGTAGTTTTTTAACCAATTGAGTGTAAACTTCATAACATTTATTTAGGTATAGGATAGGTCTAAAACTGGGAGAGAAAACGTTGATCATTCTCGTAAAAGAGTCTGATGTCATCGATCCCGTATTTCAACATTGCGATACGTTCGATACCAAGACCGAAGGCAAAACCACTGTAGACATCCGGGTCATATCCAACCTTTTTAAAGACTTCAGGATCTATCATGCCAGAACCGAGAATCTCAAGCCAACCTGTCTTTTTACAAACTCGGCAGCCAACTCCATTACACATAACACAAGCGATATCTACCTCTGCACTTGGTTCGGTAAAAGGAAAGAAGGAGGGACGAAAACGAAGAGCAAGATCTTTGTCAAACATTTTCTGGGTGAAGACGGTGAGAATCCCTTTCAAATCGGCAAAAGAGATACCTTTGTCCACGAGTACACCTTCCACCTGATGAAACATTGGGGTATGGGTAATATCAGAATCACATCGATATACCTTACCAGGAGCAATGACACGAAGTGGTGGGTCCTGAGATTCCATGACCCTGGCCTGCATTGGTGAAGTATGTGTTCTAAGAAGAACAGAATCACCGACATAGAAGGTGTCGTGCATATCTCTGGCGGGGTGGTGAGCTGGGATATTAAGGGCCTCGAAATTGTAGTAGTCAACCTCTACATCAGGACCTTCGGCAACAGAGAAGCCAAGGCTTTCAAAAATAGCACATGTCTCCTGCATTACCTTGGTAATGGGGTGGAGCGTTCCGGGTGCCGGGCAACGACCGGGAAGGGTAAGATCCGGTCCACTGCCACTACTGGCCTGGGCGCTTTGTCGGTGAAGATTTTGCGACTTCTCTTCAAAGAGCTTTTCAATTTCGGATTTAACGCTATTTGCCAGCTGCCCAAGGCGCGGCTTGTCTTCTGCCGGTACGGAGCCAAGGGAGCGCATAATAGTACTGAACTGTCCCTTACGACCAAGATATTGAATCCTAAACTCTTCGAGTTGCTTTACATCCTCGAGGTTTGAGAGGGATTTCTTGGCCTCAGCTTCCAGGCTTTGTAACTCATTTTCCATGTCGAATGTGAAAGTCTGTACAGATAGAAACAACGAGCCGGTTATTGGTTGCAATAACCAAAACCGGCGCGAAGAAAAAATATTAAAAGGTCGACCAGTTATGCGTTTGCTGCTTTAGCCATATCTACAACTTTGGTAAAAGCACCTGCATCAAGAATAGCCATGTTAGCCAAAACCTTACGGTCAAGATCAACATTTGCTTTCTTGAGACCACCCATCAATTTGCTGTAACTCATGTCGTTCATTCTGGCACCAGCATTGATTCTGGTGATCCAGAGACGACGGAAATCTCTTTTCTTGGTACGTCTATCACGGTATGCGTAAACCAAGGCACGATCAACAGCTTCAGTTGCTGTTCTGTACAAACGTGAACGTGCACCTCTGTAACCTTTTGCAAGTTTCAGGACTCTATTTCTTCTTCTTCGGGCTTTAAAGCCTCTAGTAACGCGTGGCATCTTAAACTCCTTTACAACCTGGTTGAACTTCCAACAGGTTTAAAAATCTATCTAACTGAGCATTTATTTCACAAAGAATGTGAATGCTCATTAAGCGTATGGCAAGATACGCTTGATTCCTTTAACATTGCTCGCATCTACTGTACCTGACTGACGCAAACCACGCTTACGCTTGGTTGATTTCTTGGTCAATATATGGCTGGAATAGGCTTTGTTTCTTTTTATTTTGCCTGAACCGGTGAGCTTAAAGCGCTTTGCAGCACCTCTGTTTGTTTTCATCTTTGGCATGGTGTTACTCCTTTACCCTCAATATCTTCCACTATCTATAAGTGGGTTCAAGTATCTGCTGGAGAAGGGGACACCATTCAACAGCGATTATCTATATATATAAATGAGCTTAACGGGGCTCTTACAACTAAACTGATGCTTTCGGGCCTACAAACATAACGAGTTGTCGACCTTCCATACGTGGCGGCTGAAGAATGATTGCATCTCCCTCAAGGGCTTCTGCAATTTTATTCATCGCCTGTACTCCAATAGTCTCACAGTAGACGATCTCTCGTCCTCGAAAGCGCATGGTAAGTTTTACCTTATGCTTCTGACCGAGAAACTTTTTCACGTTCTTGATTTTAAAATTAAGATCGTGTGCATCGGTCTTAGGACGAAACTTGATTTCTTTCGTTTCTACTGTGCTCTGTTTCTTCTTTGCTTCCTGGGTCTTCTTTTTCTGCTCGTAGCGGAATTTGTCGTAGTTCATAACACGACAAACAGGAGGATCTGCATTTTCAGAGACGACGACGAGATCAAGTTCAACGGCATCGGCAATACTACGTGCCTCAGCAGTGGAAACTACTCCTCTCTGTTCACCTTCATGGTCAATTAATCTGACCTTTGGGAAACGAATCGCTTCATTCGTTAGTGCCTTAACTTCACGCTGTACCGGAGCACCTCTTCCTCTTCTGTTAATAACTTTACCTCCTCGTTTCTACGAGCTTAATATGTTGTCACATCCCGGTCTATATCAGACAAGGTTTTAAATGTAAATAACTCTTTCTTCAGTTTGCGGGCTAGTAACCACGGCCTTTTTTGACTTCTGCATCAACCATTGCAGCAAAGTCAGCTACAGGCATTGGTGGTAAATTCTTGCCGTTTCGGAGACGTACAGTTACTGTACCTTCGTCTTTTTCTTTGTCTCCGATAATAAGCATATAAGGGACTTTTGCAACTTGTGCTTCCCTAATTTTGTAATTCAGCTTCTCGTTACGGAGATCTTTCTCAATCCGTATACCAAGTTTTCGAAGGTTCTTGTAAACACCTTCGGAGTACTCAGCCTGATCATCTGTAATATTGAGAATACGCGCCTGAACAGGTGCAAACCAGAGAGGAAAGACCCCCGCATAGTGCTCAATTAAAATACCGATGAATCTTTCAAGCGAACCCATTAGGGCTCTATGAATCATAATAGGCTGATGATCGCTGTTATCTGCCCCTGTATAACTCATTTTAAATCTTTCGGGAAGATTGAAATCAACTTGTATGGTGGAACACTGCCAGGAGCGCCCGAGTTGATCTTTAATCTTGATGTCGATCTTGGGACCGTAAAAAACACCTTCGCCAGGATCAATGGTATAGTCAAGCCCTTTTTTCTCAAGAGCAAGTTTTAACGCTTCTGTCGATTTGTCCCAGTTCTTATCAGTTCCTACAGACTTTTCAGGTCGAGTGGAAAGAAAGATTTCATATTCTGGAAAACCAAATGTTTGCAGAATATGCAGGTTAAGGTCGAGGATATTAAAAATCTCGTCTTCAAGCTGGTCAGGTGTACAAAAAATATGGGCATCATCCTGGGTAAAGCCACGCACCCGAAGAAGGCCATGCAGGGCTCCGGCTCGTTCGTAACGATAAACGGTTCCAAGCTCGCACCAGCGAACAGGAAGATCTTTATAGCTACGCTTTGCACTGTTGAACACACCGATATGGAACGGGCAGTTCATTGGTTTGAGCTGGTACTTCACGTCATCAATGAGCATGGGTGAGTACATGTTCTCACTATAAAAATCTAAGTGACCAGATGTCTTCCATAAATCTTGACGGGCGATGTGTGGAGTGTAGAGCAGTTCGTAATCATGACGATAATGCTCATCTTTCCAAAAATCTTCAATTAATCTTCTTAGCTGGGCGCCTTTGGGCTGCCAGAGAATAAGACCTGGGCCGATTTCATCTTTAATGGTGAAGAGCTCAAGCTCTTTACCGAGTTTACGATGATCTCTTTTCTTTGCTTCTTCAATGCTAGCTAGATATTTCTTTAAATCTTTTTTGTCAAAAAAAGCGGTGCCGTAAATTCTCTGAAGCACGTCGCGTTTTTCATCACCGCGCCAGTATGCACCTGCAACGCGAAGGAGTTTGAAAGATTTAATAAACGAACTATTTGGCAGGTGTGGTCCTCGACATAAGTCGGTAAACTCACCTACATGATAGAAGGAAACAGTCTCTACACCGAGATCTTCTATTAGCTCTACTTTGTACTTTTCGTCCTCTGCTTTGAATTTTTCAATCGCAGCTGAACTTGCTATCTCCGTACGTTTAAACGGCAGGGCTTCGCGAACCAACTGGGTCATACGAGCTTCTATCTTCTCGAAATCTTCGGGGGTAAAAGGCTCTGTTCTTGCGAAGTCATAATAAAAACCATTCTCTATAGAAGGGCCAATGGCGATTTTCACATCAGTTCCAAAGACATCCCGAACCGCAAGGGCCATAATGTGGGCTGTGGAATGGCGTAGCACCTCTAAGGCTTCATCGGTGCCAATCTGAACTGGAGTGAGTACCGTATCCTTGGTCAGCAGAGTGGTGAAATCCACCAGCTCATCACCGATCTTTGCGGCTACAGTCTGCTTTCGCTGTTTGTTGGAAATGAGTGGCAGGAGTGCTTCCTGTACACTGCTTCCAGCAGGAATTGTGACAGATTCTCCGTCTTTCACGGATACGGTTATGTCAGTCATGGGCTTCTTCTATATAAAAATAAAGGCTAAAGAACGAACACTTTTGAAAGTGTTTAACTTTAGCCTTTTATCTTGGTAGGCACGGACGGGATTGAACCGACGACATCCACCACGTCAAGGTGGCGCTCTCCCACTGAGCTACGCGCCTGCAAATACTGTTACAGCTAGGACTTTCCGGAAATTCTATTTTACTCAAGCTCTTGTTATCATAAAAAAATAAGGCTTGCAACGATTAGTCTGTGCTGGCGGTGTTTTTTTTAATAACTTATGAGGAAATAGTGTTTTGCTTAAAAAACCTAGTGCGAGCCGGACGAACTTTCAATTAAAGATTGTACGGCAATCGCAAGAGCCACTTATTACCATGATTAAAAATTCATCGCAATATATATTTTAGACATATACGTGTAAAAATGAAGAGTTTGTGAGAAAAAGGGTAGTCTGCATAGCTTATTATCTCAAACGGTGCCGAGTTTAAGGCTTTTTCCTCTCAACCTGCGAAGGCTCTATTTGTTGCAAAAAACACGGTCGATAGCTGAGTTACATGGAAGAGGGGTGTAGCCGCACTGTGCGCTTGTGACTTTATCAACAAGCAAAGAAAACTTGAATGTTCACCGATGCTTGTCTGAAAATAATACAGAATTTTAGGGAAAAAAGGTCTCAGTAGTCTTCCACGCCAAGCGGCATACCCATCACAATTGTGGGGTACGTCAGTTAATTAACGTCTGATCGTGCCTCAATCGCCCTTGCTAGAGTATATTTGTCGGCGTATTTAATATCCATCCCCATGGGGATGCCACAGGCAAGGCGAGTGAGGAGTACATTTTCATTCTTTATCACATCCGCGAGAAGGGTGGCGGTCGCTTCACCGGGAACAGTCGAGCTCGTTGCGATTATCACCTCTGAAATAGTACCACTTTTTATGCGAGCTAATAGTTCCCGGACCTTGATCTCCTCAGGGCCAATGCCGTCAAGGGGAGAGAGCACCCCATGGAGGACGTGGTAGTGGCCTCGAAATATACCTGTTTTCTCAATAGCCATAAGGTCGCCGGATTGCTCCACAACGCAAATAGTTTTTCCCTCTCGCTTAGGATCTCCACAAATCGCACATGGGTCAGAGTCTGAAAATGTAAAACAGCAGGAGCAGAGCTGGATAGAAGAATGGAGGTCCAGTAGGGCTGCACCGAGATCTTGGGCCAGTCCGCGAGGCTTTCGTAGGATCGTTAGGGCAAGCCTTGTCGCTGTCTTTTTTCCTATTCCGGGAAGGCGGGAGAGTTGCTCAATGAGCTTTTCAAGTGCCGGTGGGATAACTTGCATGGGGGTTATGGCCTCATGAGGTTGGTAAGCCCAGGGATGTTCATGCCTCCGGTAAGGGCGCCTAGTTCCTGTTGGCTGAGTTCTTTCGCCCGTCTGATAGCATCATTGGTTGCTGAGACAACGAGATCTTGGAGCATTTCTGTTTCGCTCGGGTCGATGATAATTTTTTCTATTGCGATTCCTAATACCTCGCCCTGGCCATTGACAGTTACTTCAACCATGCCTCCGCCGGCACTACCGGTAAGAGTTTTTTTGCTGAGATCTTCTTGAATCTTCGCCATCTTCTCCTGCATGGCCTTTGCTTGCTGCATTATGTTGTTGATATCCATCACGTAAATTCTTTATGTTAAGGTTTTTATATCTTGCTGGAAAGCGATCTATCTATAAAGCGTTTCTCATTCCTTCTTCATCGCTTACGGGAATCGCTGGTTAAGCGAACAGCTCCGACCTGGCCGTTAAATATCTCTGTGGCAATCATCACCATCTGTTCATTGAGGAGTTGTTGGCGTTTTTTCTGTGGTGAGTCCACGCCGCTCTCGTCAAGGGTGTTGTCTATATCCGGGACTATAACTTTAACTTTTAACGGTTTTTTAAAAAAATCACAGGCAAACTTCGTGAGCAGCTGCTGGTTGTCTTTTTGTTGTAACAAAGAACAGTTAAGGCCATCACTAAAGGTGATAAGGATTTCCCCAGCTACCTTGTGGGAGATGCTGTCGGCCCGTTCTAAGTTGGTGGCCATCCAGACGGTGTCCGCCTTGATAAATTCAAGAAATTCAGCCCAATCGCGTTTGGGGTCTTTTGTGCCATGTCCTTTCACTGGTCCGGGGGAGGGGCGTAAATCCTCTGGTTCAGGTGGTAGCGGCGGAGCCTCTCCAGTGGATGTGGTGTTTTGTCTTGGAGGGGGCTGTTTGGTGGGGCTACGTTGGGCTACCGGGGTGCTACTGTCTCTGCTTCCTCGCTGATTGTTGGTGCTTACTGGGGGCAATTCAGTTTTTTTTTTAGGAGGTGCTTCTTGCAATGGAACTGCCTGGGCTTGCATGGTGCTTGTGGCTGGTAGTCCAGGCATGATCTCCTGAAGATGTCCAAGTAGTGAAGACAGAGGCACAACGTTTGTTGCTTCGATGATTTTTAAAAAGGCAATCTCTAGGGCTAGTCGTGGCTGGCTTGATTGTTTAAGTACATCTGCCAGTTGCATGAGTAGTGATAACTTAAGGTGGATCGTTTCACTGGTGTAACTGGAAGCAATCTCTTGAAAAGCGATAAGTTCGTCTTTGGGTATGTCTAGAAGGGGAGAGCAGCCGTCAATTTTACAGAGGAGAAGGTTGCGGAATTGTGCCAGCAAATCCTCAAGAAATCTTTTGTTGTCCAAGCCAAAATTAAAGACGGTGTGGACTGCCTGAAACACTGCAGTCTTATCACCTTCAAGAAGGCCTTTGGTCAGCGCTGTAAGTACTTCTCGGTCCACAAGGCCCAATACTTCGGATACATC
Source organism: Desulfotalea sp. (assembly GCA_002733995.1). Taxonomy (GTDB): domain Bacteria; phylum Desulfobacterota; class Desulfobulbia; order Desulfobulbales; family Desulfocapsaceae; genus Desulforhopalus_A. The sequence continues at coordinate 41,379 of NVXR01000021.1, forward strand.
GGCTACGCTAATGGTTGTGTCACCAAATGAAAACATTTGATCCAGAAGGCTGAGACCGTCACGAACAGAGCCACCTGATTCTCGTACAATGAGGGAAAGGGCGGCGGGCTCGAAATTAAAACCTTCGCCTTTGGCAAGCTTTTCAAAGTGAGCGTAGAGCTCTTTTGTCTCCACACGTTTGAGCTCGTACTGTTGGCATCGCGACAGGATTGTGATCGGGATTTTATGAATTTCTGTTGTGGCAAACATGAAATACACATGGGCAGGTGGCTCTTCCAGGGTTTTTAACAGGGCGTTAAAAGCCTCGGTGGTAAGCATATGTACTTCATCAATAATTATTACTTTATACGGGGAGGATGTGGGCAGAAAACGAATCTTTTCCTTGAGTTCTCTGATCTCTTGGATACCCCTGTTTGAGGCACCGTCAATTTCGTATAAATCGAGGGAGGCACCACTGCGTATTTCTTTGCAGGAGGGGCAAGCGTCACATGGACGATTTTCACTCTCTGCCGAGCAGTTAATAGCTTTTGCCATGATGCGGGCAAGGGTGGTCTTGCCGACCCCGCGGACTCCAGAGAATAATATAGCGTGGGCGACCCGGTCTCGTAAGATACTGTTTCGCAAGGTTTGGACAACAGGGCGCTGGCCGACAACTTGATCAAAGGTCTGAGGTCGGGATTTTCTGGCGAGTACGAGATAGGACATGCTACACCGAGGCTGGAAATGAAATGGCGTTGTCCCCGCTAGGCGTGTAATAAGCTGGGGTAAGTGCCTTGAAGGTTTTTCTGCGTTGACTATCTGTTGGTAACTATATGTCTAAAATCCAAGAATACTCTTCAGTCTCTTGTTTGTCTACCCTTGAGGTAAGCCCCAAGCGCTGCGAGTGATTAAAAAGAGTGAGTGGTTTTCAAGGGTAAGGCACTCACAAAGTCGAGAAAAAATGATAGCCGGGTTACCTGGCACACAAGAAGTGTCGCTACCGTTGCTTCCTTCCGGACCTGGCGGGGTTTGCGATTCCTTGTTGCACAGGGCCCGGCTATCAAAGTCGAACTCAATATCTGGCGGAGAAGAAGGAGTATGTCGATCACTTCTAATCGCTTGAAATTACTGTGTAAGTATTTTTTGAGAGTTATATCTTGCTGGCGCATTCTGCAACGCGTCAACGGAAGGCTTTATACCCTGTTATTTTTTGTCCGTCAAGAGTATTTATTAATCCTTTAATTTAAGACGGCATTATTGTGGCCCCTGCTTCCGGGTCGGACCACACCAACTGTCTAAAATCTTTTGATTAATTGCTAAAAAACAGGTGTTTTAAGGGCTTAGAGGTACCTTTTGAGCATCAAAAAGGG
>NVXR01000022.1 GCA_002733995.1 Desulfotalea sp.
CAGAGGATCAATCAAAAAAACACTGTGGTTAGATAGGCGGTCGCCATTGTACGCAATTGAACAGACATTTTCTGGTCCCTAATTTGTATTACTTGTTTTTTCCGTTAGGCCCTCCGCTTGAGCATTTTGCACCAATTCATTAAGTTAACAAAGTCTTAATTTAAAACATCAAATTTTAATGTTAATAGCTCCCCAAAAGCAGTTCATCGCATCAGCATCAACACAGCAAGAAGCAAACTCCGCACCCCGAGTTGAGCCTTCGCGTTGAAAATCTGCCATTTATGTGATTTTAACCGGGAAATTCGGGGCTAGAAACCAGCCCCTAATATTTTACTTTTAATTTTGTATAAACGCATTATGCTGTGCCCCCAAGACCTACTCCGGCAACGAGGCTTAAGGTTACCGGAAGTGTTTTCTTGAAGATTGAACAATTGGTGTGGCACCGCGAACCAATAGGTTTGGTTTTGGAGTCTAGTATATGCGTTTGATAATGCCGCATATTTTCAATTTGGCGCACGCCAGCGCTGGTAAGTGGGAAAAGAAGCCAGGGTATGTATCTTCACTAAACGAAACCACCGCCTGTAACTGTTCATAGATGCTCCAAATCCGTTTACTTGGGTGTTTGCAGCATACGAGTACTATTCGAAACGACGACAATGGGCGCAGTTGGAATGCTTGCCAAATAGTTACTCGATTTATTTATATAGGGACAACCATGTCTGATTACAGATACTTTTAAAATTGTTAAGCAATATCTGTACCGGAAGTAAAAAGATCCACGTTGACGTTAAGAGCCTTAGCCTAACCATCATTTTTCTGCAATACATAAATTTTACTTCCAACAATAGTTTAAAAAAGGTAGTATCGCCTGCAAATATTAGAATAGTTTAAATTCCCCAATACTTCAGCGAGAGTTAGAAAAAACATCATGGATGACAGGCAACGCTTAAAAGAAATTCTTCTCGAAAAATCGTACAGGAAAGGAACTTTTACCCTCACATCTGGAAAGACTTCAGACTTTTATATCGATGGTAAACAGACCACACTTTCAGCAGAAGGTGCATATCTTTGTGGCAAATTACTCTTGGAACTGTTGCAAAATGCACACACCCCAATAGATGCCGTTGGCGGCATGACCTTAGGAGCTGACCCGCTCGTAACTGCTGTTTCCATTGCCAGCTTTACTTCAGGAAAGCCTATTCCGGCATTTATCGTCCGCAAAGAAGCAAAGGGCCATGGTACTGGAAATTTCATCGAAGGTTTGAAAAACATGGAAGAAGGCTGCACCGTAGCTCTTCTTGAAGATGTCGTTACCACAGGCGGCACCCTCATTAAAGTCATCGAAAGAGTTGAGGCCGCAGGCTTTAAGGTTGGTTTAATAGCAACCGTGGTTGAGCGGCAGGAAGGTGGCACCGAGGCACTTGCAAAAGCCGGTTACACCCTTGAATCTGTCTTCACCAAAGCACAAATGCTCAGCTAAGACTATGAAATGTAGAAAATGTTCAGCAAAGCTAGAGGTCCATCGCATGTGCAGGCGAATACGCCTGCGCTGTACTTCCTGTGGAAAAGAATATCAGATTCATGAAGTCGCCTCTGATCTCGACGAAGAAACTGAGAAAATATTAGAAAAATACACTGCTATCGTCTACGATTGAGCGAAGATGCTGTCGTAGGAAATAGCAGTAATATCAACGACAGGCCTTCGTTTTCTTGTTTCTTACGCCTTGGCTAACCGGCCAATCCACACCAAATAGGCAGGCTTATATATGACCCTGCCTATTTGTGGAAACCTTCTGGGTTTGGCCAAAGCACACCAGACACCCTCCCTGACAGATATATACCCCTACACACATTTCCTTAGACCGCTAAGAATAGTCATCATTTGCCACGTTCACTCTTATTGGTTAGTACAGCAGAGGTTACAGTTTATTGTAGTATTTTTTGCAATATATCATTATTGTTTTGGAACTATTCAGCCTACCAGCCCAACTCGAGCCCTTGTGGTCTTCGAAACTAGCACTCGTATGGCTTCAACAGGCAAATTTAATGGCTTTGCGGCACTGCGAAACAGCTACAGGCAGTGATTGTGTTTCTCAGAAGTCATGTTTCTTGTTTTCTATTACGTAATAGTGATTCCGTGAAAACAGTTATCCCGGCATACTTACCACTTACCGGGACGAACCCATGCTTGGCGAGCCTCACTGGATAGTTACATCAATCTATAGGCACATTTGATAATTAAATTTTCGGTTTATATAAGATGGTATGACAAATAATACATCAGGTAACAAAACCTTTGTAAAAGACGACAGCCAAGCAACTATCGTCTGCCCGGCATGTAGTTCTGCAAAAACTGTATCTGTCGAATCATTCCGACACCGGCTGCACGTCCTGAAGGTAAAATGCAAATGCGGCAACACCTTTAGCTTACAGTTAGAATTTCGCAAATATTTTCGCAAGGGTACAGACTTACACGGAACCTATGACATGGCACCACCGGCAATAGGTGGTGGAATTGTAAGCATTGTTAATCTCTCGCTTTCGGGTGCATGCCTTGAAATACGTGGTATTCATGCCCTCGAAGTAGGTCAGAAAGGCTCACTGGACTTTACCCTTGATAACCGAAAAGCGACTGTCCTGCATCGACAAATCATTATACGAACTGTGACTAAAAATAGAATTGGTTGCGAATTTATTGAAGCAAGAGCCTTTGACAAAGAACTTGGTTTCTATCTCTTACCGTAAATTGCGGTCCATGGATTTACCCATCATTTTCTCACTTAAACCAAGAAATTCATCCAGGGTCTTTACATTTACTGCTGAAACAACCAGCCCTTCTTCACCGATGATTTCTATCATTGCCTCTTTATCGTCCACCATGTCTATCTTATTGAATAGTTTCAAAACAGGAATACCGCCAAGATCCAGTTCACCAAGAATCCCATCAACAACAGCCATCTGCTGCCGGAAAGACGGATTAGAGACATCGATAACATGAACCAGCAGATCCGCTTCCTCCAGCTCTTCAAGGGTCGCCATAAAGGCCTGAACTAATTCAGTAGGAAGATGTCGTATAAAACCAACAGTGTCGGTGATAATCACCTCTTTCTCCGTAGGAAATCGGAGCCTTCTGCTCGTTGGGTCAAGTGTTGCAAAGAGCTTATTTTCTGCAACGATATGACTGTTGGTGAGGGTGTTGAGCAACGTTGATTTACCTGCATTGGTGTAGCCCACAAGGGAAAGCACAGGCAGCTCATTCTTCCTCCTCTTCGCCCTTCTCTGGTATCTTTCCTGGCTCACCTTCTTGAGTTCTTTTGTAAGGCGCGCTAAGCGATCGTTAATCCGCCTTTTATCGATTTCAAGTTTCGTTTCACCCGGCCCACGTGCCCCAATCCCCCCAGTTAAGCGTGACAGCGCATCATCTCTTGAAGACAGACGGGGCAGCATATACTTTAACTGGGCCATCTCGACCTGCAATTTACCCTCGCGGCTAAGCGCCCTACTTGCAAAAATATCTAGGATGAGCTGGGTACGATCGATGACCCTAAGGTCTGTAAAATCGGTTATAGAACGAATCTGTGATGGATTAAGCTCTTCATTAAAGATAAGCAGATTGGCATCCACCTGAAGAGCCCTAATCATGATATCAGCAAGTTTCCCCTTACCAAGTATCAGCCTAGGATTAATCCGGTTTTTACACTGCAAAACAGTGTCAAGAACCACAACTTCCGCCGAGCGGGCAAGTTCTACCAGCTCTGCCAGCGACTCTTCTGCTTCAAGTTTTTTATCCGTTGACACAGAGACAAGAATGGCCCTATCTTTTTTCCTGTCTACCTTGTTAACCTTATGCCTCCGGCTGAGTTCACCCTCAATGACAGCAATAAGCTCTTCAGCCGATTCAGTCTGATTTGCCGGGTGCACAGGGGTTAAGAACTCCCAATTTTTATCGGAGTTCGATCCGGGTAAAAGGTGCGCGGTATAAAGTTTTTCCGGTAAACCTTCGCCGGTGACTTTCAATACAGAGATAAAATCCAGGCGCAAAAAGAGAAGATCCATAAGATCCTCGTCGCTTATATCTTCGCCGGCCAGATGGGTATGGATAAGCCGCAGACCACACAGTCTGCCACCGGATGCACGGGAGTATTCGAGCTGTGGAATCATAACCGATTTATAATCACCTACAATAACAGCTTCAACCTTGCCAGAGCGCAGAACCAGCAGGCCAAGTTGTCTATTTAACTCTGAAGAAATTTGACAAAGTGTTTTGGCCATTTCCGGATTAATAATTAAATCCCGTTGTACCCGCTTTTTGCCAATCCGTTCTAGAGCTTTTATCTGATTCGTTTTAAGTCCCGATAGATTTCCTGATACCAGTCCGATGGTAGAACCTCTTATAAAAAGTTTTTAATGCCTTTACGGCTGCAAATCGTTTTGTCCGTATAGTCCTTCCACACTGGGTCTGTATAGGTGTTATGACAACCAACACATAAACCAAGGCGAAGAATCGAACGTAGTTCCTTTTTGTTAAAGGGACGCAATTCAGGCCGGGAACTGTGTTGCCTGGCAACACCATTTAGGCCAACATAGGCATCAAAAGGAACCGTTTTTCCGGCGCTTGTTTCAATACCTTGTTCGGTGGATTCAAACATCAATTCGCCATCCACCTCTTTTATACGACCTTCACCAAGGCCTACTGTCTTTGTTGAAGCATGACAGTCCAGACATTGCCGCCCTTCTGCCTGGGTGGTGTGTGGGCTAATTGCCGCCATGGTGAACCTGTCAAAACTCTTCTCAATTTCACCATCGGCATCCACAACCGTGACAATATCCTGGCAACCTGGGGTTACAACTACGATCTCATCATTCCACACCCCAAGCATAGGGCGCTCGTAGCGAATATAAGACCGACCCTCTTCCCAGTGGCCTTCTGTTTCAGTGAGGGATAATTTATCCAGGTGTTTACCCGAAGCATCCCGTTTGACATGGCAACCATAACACTGCGCCACCCAAGTAGAATGACAGGCCTCACAAGTTACTCTTTTGTGCCCTGAAAAATCACACACACCCTGTTTAGGTGGCTTCAGAAGATGTCGTTTTTCTTCAACCTTGCCCACGAGGAAATGTTTCCCTGCCTCTGTTTCAATATTGGTGAGATAGTTACCTTTTGTGGTCTTACCAGGGTTTGGATCATGGCACACCTTGCACGATATCTCCAGTTGATCCTCATAATGAGGGTAACTGGTACCATCCCCCATAATTTCATTTCTGGTATGGCAATCTATGCACTCCATCCCTTTTGCATGGTGAATATCATCGGCAATTTCAAGATAAAACCTCCTCCCGGGAAGCTGTTTATCCGTAACCTTTCCACCTTTAAAAGGTGTTCCGTATCCTTCCGACTCAAAGATTCCCATATAGGAAATGCCAATTCTGCCAGAGCGGTTATGGCAACGCACACAGTTACTGCTGCCTACCTTTTTAGTGATAAAGGGATGCGGCTTTTTCTTTAACTCTCCGTCTTCATCCTCATCATCGTCCCCCTCTTCGTCGTCCGCCACAAGAACAAATTCGTTACTGTAACTGCCCGGATTGGCAAAATGGCAGGCGATGCAGCCTCCCCCCTTATCATTAAAGAATTCGGGAAGTCCAGGCAGATCATTTTTCTGTTTCCATAAATGACAGGTCGCACACAGCTTACGGTAGTAATCAAGGGCGAGAGAGCTCTCGCCTGATTCCAGCAGTTGTTCCACGGTGAGATCGGTATCCTGACTATCGGTCTCGCCCCAGTAGTAAAGGAGAGTACCTAGTATCCCACGGTTTGTGGCCATAAGAGAGTTCTTCACCTTGTGCAGATCTGTGGGATGACAACCCTCAACCGAACAGGTTTTATCCGCCACCCGAAGATCTCCGGGATTAATAACGATACCTTTATGACCAGCTTCTTGGGTGATAGCGAGTGGATTTCCAAGGTGACAAACCGAACAACCGATAACATTGACATCGTGGGCAGGATCAAGCTTCACATCTTCATGACAGCTCAAACACATCTCAACATTGCCAGCACTTGTTACGAAGAGCTTGTCCGGTCGCTTTGTCGTCGATTCGTTATAAATCAGGTAAGAAAAAGTACATAAGAAGACTCCAGCCAGTACGTAGCCCGCTATGGTCCGATATGAAAAGGTGTTTTTCAAGATTTCTTCAACTCTGTTAGTAGGGATACGCCTTTTGATTTACCTGCGTTTTTGTTCAAGTTCTATGCATACGAAAAAAATAACCAGAGACGGATGTTTGCTCTCCCCATGATTACTTTTTTCCCATAACAAAGAGAGCCGCCCAAAAGACAGTCAGTCGCTAAACGGCCCCAAGGCCGTTAGCCTCGGTAATTTTGTACATTAGGATAACGTCGTCCAGAACCAAAGGCCTTGGATGTCACCTTCAGTCCCATGGGAGCCTGTTTACGTTTATACTCATTAATGCGAATTCTTCGTAACAGATCTTCAACAATATCCTTGGCAAATCCTCTTGCGATGATCTGCTTTAGACCCTGACCTTCCTCTAGGTAAAGCTCAACGATTTCATCGAGGATATCATAGGGTGGCAAATCATCCTGATCGGTCTGATCCAGCTTAAGCTCAGCGGATGGAGGTTTAGTAATGATTCGTTTTGGTATAACCTCACCCGCACGGTTCCTATATTCAGACAATCGGTAAACCAGTTGCTTAGGAACATCAGATATAACCGCCAGCCCCCCGTTCATATCCCCATAAAGGGTACAGTAGCCGACGGCCATTTCACTTTTATTACCGGTGGTGAGGAGAAGATTACCAAGTTTATTGGAAAGAGCCATCAATAAATTGCCACGGATTCTCGCCTGTAGATTTTGCTCCGTCACATCTTCGGCCCGTCCTGCAAAGAGAGGTGCCAGATTTTTACTAAATGTTGCAAACAGTTCCGCAATGGGAATTGTCTCAAAGCGACAACCGAGGTTATCTGCAAGCTCTTTTGCGTCTTCAAAAGACTCCTTCGAAGAGTATGGTGAGGGCAGAGCCACGGCAAGCACATTATCGGCCCCCAGCGCATCCGCTGCAATTACAGCTGTAAGGGCAGAATCAATTCCACCGGAGAGCCCTAGCACAATTGAAGAGAAACCACACTTAGTAACATAATCTTTCACACCCATGACAAGACCGTTATATACCGCCTCTTCTTCTTTAATGTCCACAGGAGCGGATATGTCACCCTTCCATGTCTCGGTATCCACCACGATGCAATCTTCTTTAAAACCAGCAGCCTGGGCGCAAATATCACCGGAAGCATCTATGGCAAAACTCCGACCGTCAAACAGCAGCGAATCCTGGCCGCCAACTTGATTACAGTACAGGAATGGCACCTTATATTGCTCGCAAAACGATTTAAATATGCTTTTCCTGACCTCTTCCTTTTTTCGTTGAAACGGAGAGGCGGAAATATTGATAATACCGTTAAGGGTAAGGCCTTCCTTTGCCGCCTTCTCAATGAGGGCAGCAACCGGCTTCACCCTATAATCGTGAACTGTTTCACTCCACACATCTTCACAAACTGTAACCCCAAAATGTGCGTCACCAAGGGTGTAAATATCACTACTCTCTCCCGGCTGAAAGTACCTCGTCTCGTCAAAGACGTCGTAGGTGGGAAGAAGTTGTTTGCGGGTTCGAAATACCACCTCACCTTTACGTACAACTATTGCGCTGTTATAGAGGGGTTTGCCCTGGGGCAGATTATTTTCTTCAAAACAACCGAGCATAACATCCAGCTCTGGTAGCTGGCCCATAAGTTCATTTAAGGCACTGTTATGATCTTCTACAAAGGATTGTCTTTCAAGAAGGTCCTGGGGCGGGTAACCGGAGATAACAAGTTCAGGAAAAATGACGAGATCACATCCCAAATTCTTCGCTCGTACGGACCATTTGAGAATTCTCTCACAATTATACTTAAAGTCCCCAATCACGGGGTTCACTTGCACCAAGCCGATTTTCACAATTTTCTCCAGTTATGCAAAACATAATTTCAACTACCAACGCTCAAGACGAAGTTTCTCTTTACCTTTTTTCAGTTTTTTTTTCCGCTGATATTTTCGCACAGCGCGATTATGGTCGGTAAGGTTGGCTGAAAATTGATGTGTGCCATCGTTTTTCGAAACAAAATAGAGCTTGGAAGACTTTTGTGGATGCAGCACCGCGAAGATTGCTTCTCTGCCGGGATTGGCAATAGGACCAACAGGCAAACCAGGAAGAGTGTAGGTGTTGTAGGGGGTTGGTGTACGCAGATGTTTTCTAGTTATAACACCGTTGTAATCAGCTACGCCATACACGACTGTGGGGTCCGACTGCAATCGCATACCACGCTTTAGTCTATTTTGAAAAACCCCCGCAATAAGAGGCCTTTCACTTGCTGTTGCTGTTTCTTTTTCCACAATCGATGCAAGAATGATGGTCTTATCCACATCGGGTGGAGGACTGATGCCTGCCGTTTCTTCACCCCAGACCTTCTTAAAGCGATGCAGCAGGATAGTGATAACCGCATTGGCACCAGAGATATCTTTTGTGAGCAGATACGTATCTGGGAAGAGAAAGCCTTCAAGGGAGTGTCCTGATGTTAGGCCGAAAGTTTTAATTCGCTCAGGGCTTTGCACCAGCTGCAAAAATGTTTTTTCGTCGCACCAGCCATCTTTTGCAAAAAGAGCTGCAATCTGACTAGCATTGAAACCTTCGGGGATGGTTATGACATAGGAAAAAGGCTTAGCATAGGTGAGAAGCTCTAATATTTCTTGGGGTTTTTTAGCCTTTGGCAACAGAAATTCCCCCGCCTGTAGCCTTGTAGAGTAGCCGGAAAGTTTTGCGAGAATAAGAAAACGTACATCGTTGCGTATGATGTTATGTTCACCTAAAATCCTGGCAATAGTCTTTACAGAACTGCGTTTAGGTATCGTTACCACAACACTTGCGTCATCAGCGGAAAGCCCTATCGGGCCGGCTGAATTCACATAACTCTGATAATAAGCAAAAAGTCCTGTGCATACAAACGCAAGCAGGAGGATTGTTACAAGAACAATCCTCCTGACTATACCTTTTGTTGACAGCTTTCTTTCTATGGAATCCGTCACTTTTTTCGTTATGCTTTCTTCATGACTTTAGTTGGCGGTATTTTCTCATCGGAAAATACTATTTTAACAACTTCATCCATATCTTTTACAGGAAAGAAGTCCATCTTTGCCCTGATATCTTCCGGAATTTCCATAAGGTCTTTCTCATTCTGCCATGGAATAATTATTCTATAGATATCGGCACGTAGGGCTGCCATGGCCTTTTCCTTAAGACCACCAATAGGCAGAACTCTACCACGAAGCGTTATCTCACCTGTCATTGCAGTGTGGCTCGTAATGGTTTTTTCGGTGATTGCCGAAAAGAGGGCTGTCGCCATGCTGATTCCAGCCGACGGACCATCTTTTGGAATTGCTCCTGCAGGTACATGGAGATGAAAATCAACCTTATCAAAAAATTCTTCATCCACACCAAGATCTTCACTTCTACTCCGGCAATAGGTAAGCGCTGCCTGAGCTGATTCTTTCATGACGCTGCCAAGCTGTCCAGTGAGCGTAAGCTTGCCTTTACCCGGCATAACGTTGACTTCGATCTGTAGAATCTCTCCACCAACCTCGGTCCAGGCCAAACCTGTAACAAGACCTGGTTGTTCCAGTTTCTCCATCTCTGACTCCGGAATAGTCTTGGGAGGTCCGAGATAAAGATGCAGGTTACGCAAGGAAATAGAATACGGTCCCTTGCCACCCTCAGCAACCTTCCGGGCAACCTTCCGGCATACTTTACCGATCTCGCGCTCAAGATTCCTTAGGCCAGCCTCATAGGTGTAATGGGTGATGATCATTTTTAGAGTAGCATCAGTCACCTTGATATGACGTGGCTTGAGACCATTTTGCTCAAGCTGCCTTGGATAAAGATATTTTCTAGCTATTACTATCTTTTCCTCCAAGGTGTACCCAGAAAGACGAATCACTTCCATCCTGTCAAGAAGCGGACTAGGAATGGTATCAGTCATATTTGCGGTGGTGATAAACATCACTTTCGACAAATCGATGGGCATGTTCATATAATGATCTGTGAACTCAAAATTCTGTTCAGGATCAAGGACTTCAAGTAAAGCAGAAGAAGGATCTCCACGATAATCTGAACCCACCTTGTCGATCTCATCCATCATAAAGATCGGGTTATTTGATGCGACTGTCTTCAGGCCCTGAACAATACGACCTGGCATTGCACCGATATATGTGCGCCTATGCCCACGTATTTCGGCCTCATCTCGCATACCACCCAAAGAGATCCTATGGAACTTTCTGCCCATGGCCCTGGCAACTGATTTGCCCAGTGATGTCTTACCGACACCTGGAGGCCCAACAAAACAGAGAATCGGCCCCTTGGTAGCATCGTTGAGTTTTCTTACAGCAAGATATTCAAGAATACGTTCTTTAATTTTATCGAGGCCATAGTGGTCTTCATCAAGAACTTTCTTGGCATGGGCCAGATCGAGAATATCCTTGGTGCTTTTCTTCCAAGGAACATCAAGAATCCAATCTATGTAAGTTCGAATAATAGTTGCTTCAGAAGAATCAGGATGCATCATGTCCATCCTGCTCAATTGCTTATTCGCTTCTTTGCGAATCTTCTTAGGCATTCTTGTTTTCTTTAGCTTTTTCTCAAGATCGTCAACTTCCTGGGAGCGATCGTCGGTATCTCCGAGTTCTTTTTGCAAGGCATGTAACTGCTCGCGAAGGAAATATTCACGCTGGGACTTGCTCATCTCCTCTTTGGCTTCGTTTTGGATTTTTGCCTGAACAGTAGACACTTCAAGTTCTTTAGTCAGCAGTTCACTAACAAGCTTTAAGCGCTTAACAGGATCGGTTTCTTCCAAAATCTTTTGTGATTCAGAAATCTTCAATCTGAGATTAGAACCAACAAGATCAGCAAGACGACCCGGCTCTTCTATGTTGTTAATGATCATCATCAGATCAGCTGAAAGAATTCCGCGTAGGGACATGATTTTCTCTGTCTGCTCACGAACGGCACGCATGGTGGCTTCAACCTCCACGCTTATGTCTTTCACCTCTTCATCTTCGATGACTTCAACGGCAACCTGATAACTGGGCTCGGTCTGTTCAAAGCTTTTGATGCGCGCCTTGGACATCGCCTGCACCAACACCTTCAAACGTCCATCCGGAAGTTTGAGGGTTCTCATCACCATACAAACCATACCAATTTTGTAGAGATCATCCTCTGAAGGATTGTCCTTGGTGGCGTCTTTCTGGGTCACAAGCATCAATAACTTGTTGTTTCCAAGGGCTTCGTTCACCGCTTCCACAGATCCAGGACGACCGACAAAAAGTGGGATTATCATATAGTTAAAGACAACCACATCCCGTACCGCCATCATGGGCAGAACTTCAGGTATTTCCATTTCTTCATTATTTGAAAAATCATCCATACCTATACTTAATGAATCATTAAATTCCACTCAATCCTCCATCAAAACCCATAAAACAATTCACTCCGGAACAGAGCTCATGTTGCTTATAATTATCGACACTATTTCTTATATTTACACATATTCCAACCAGATAGACCAAGTTATAGCGCCACTCCGGAAAATCCACCGAAATACTAAACATGCAAGTAACTTAAGTCAAGCCAGCTTTACGCAGAGCGTAAAAAAGCAGATGTTTTTCCTTGAACTCTCAGTTCAATTCTTTCATAGTAATCAGCTATATTGCAATACTTTTTATCAAATCCCATGAGGACACCTATGATTTCTGTACAATCCTTTTTTGATCTTGACGATTTTCCAGACCCAGGGCTCTTTCAAGCAACAAGCCCCGTATGGCAACCACTCAATGATTTAAAAACATATATGGAGAATTACTCTTACCCTAAGTATGAACAGAGTTTTTTCAAAGACGGAGTGCCACTTAAAGAACATATTATTATTCACAAGGGACAAATGCTCTGTTCTGATGACTGTGAAATTGAGTTCGGCAACACAACAAAAAAAGGCCTGCAAGTCAAACAAGCAGGTACGCTTCTCGAAGGGGCCTCGGTCATTATGGCCGGTGCAGTTATCCTAGGGAAACAGCTTGCAATAGGCAAGGGTGTACTCATCGAAACCGGGGCCATGGTCAAGTCCCCCGCCATCCTCGGCGACTACACAGAAGTTCGTCAGGGAGCCTATCTCCGTGGCTATTGTCTGGCCGGTAAACGATGTGTCCTTGGGCATACAACGGAAATCAAACACTCTATTTTTCTCAACGATGCCAAGGCTGGTCATTTTGCCTATGTGGGTGATTCCATAGTTGGAAATGACGCCAACCTTGGGGCTGGGACAAAGTTTGCAAACCTTAAGTTTCTACCGGGAAACATTCGAGTCTTTTACGAGGGAAAATGGCTTGACACTGGTAGAAGAAAACTCGGTGCAGTCTTAGGAGACGGGTGCCAGACAGGCTGTAATTCCGTCACGAGTCCAGGAACATTTATGGCAAAAGCAGCTATTCTTATGCCAAACACAACGGCCAAAGGTGGCCTGCACCAGGAAAAAACAATTATAAGGTAACACGGTCCATGCCCCTCTGAAGTATCTATTCCAGCGGGGCATGGTTCGACACAATCGGCTCGCTCTATTTGCGCACAATCATTGTGGAAAAATAATGGATCTTCTGTCCTACAGCCTGCCTGACATCCCGCCAGATCTTCTGATCTTCCAGACTGCATTTCTCTACCAAGACAGCCTTTTCCACCAAGCCCAATTCATCAAGGAGTGCAACAAGTTTATCCATTACCTTGCACACCTTCATAAAGACAACAACATCACTTAAGGCCAGCAGTTCTTTAATTTTATCATCTTCAAAGGTGGCAGGAATAACGACAAGACGTTCATCCCCCAGACAAAGAGGCATCGCAGATGCTGCAGATGTTGCCCCAATAGCAGACACTCCTGGAACAATTTCAAGATTAAAAGAGGATCCATACTCCTCAAGAGTCTCACAAACATAAAAACCTGTTGAGTAGATAGCGGGGTCTCCAAGGGTAGGAAAGGCAACATCCTTACCGCTATCAAGATACTCCATTATAGTTTTGGCAGCCTCGTTCCACGCCCCCTGAACCTCGGCATCTGGAGCCTTACCTCTCTGCACCTGCTTCATGGGGAAGTGATGACTCAAAATCGTCTTGCCTTTAGAGTCAACGGCTCCCTCAACTATCTTAAGAGCCATACTACCACCATTTTCAAAGGCAGAGGGTACAAACCAGGTGTCACAGTTTTGTAGAATTTTGGAAGCTTTTAAGGTCATAAGCTGCGGATCACCAGGACCTACACCGATTACATAAAACGTACCTTGCATTTTCTATCTACCCTCTGAAATATTTAACATAATAATAGGTAATTATTTTTCACATTACCTGAACAACCGCCCCACCAACAAACGACTAATACACGGGACATCATGCCCTGGACATGCTCAAAATAAAAAACCCCCGAATCAAATGAATGATCCGGGGATTCCCTGTCTCCTCGTCTCGAGTGCGGTATCCTGCTCCACGGGATAACCAACATCAACGCCCCAGACAGGTCTTCTGACTCCCGGATTAAGCCATCATCCACACCTTCCCAGGATATTTCCCAGTGGTAAACTAAGGTGGATTCTGTCCCCGGTCACAGCGGCGGGCCCGTCTTCGATTTGCACGAAGTTCCCCCATAGGCTAAATAATTTAGCTCCTGAAACGTGGGTAGAGATCTACCAAAGGTGAAACAACAAAGTCAACAACTATATGCGGATAAATAGGCATTCACTCTAAACAACAAAAGCAGTACAAAAGATGTAACCGAGCTCCTTCTATGGGAAAAAATACGTTTTCTTTCTTTCCCTAAAGGTGTATTATCCCGTCAGAAATTCCAAGATGTTTCTATTACTTAATAATGATTTCGTGCAGATACGTATCCCGGCTTCTTTCCACTTACCGGGGCTAACCGATATTGGTGAGCCACCTGAATAGTTACAATTTACCGTCGTTTGTTTATGGATCAGGAACTCCTTTTAGCGCTGTGGCCACAGGTTGTTTTGCCCATTGCCCGAATCACCTGTTTTATAGCTCTAGGCCTTTTCGTCGCCAGCTTTATCGAAAGCCTCAACTGGACCCACAAGCTGGCAGCAGTTGCGCGCCCTCTCATTAAGATTGGCAATCTCTCGACACTCACAGGTGCCAGTTTTTCTCTGGCCTTTTTCTCCGGTGTATCTGCCAACACCCTTCTTGCAGAAGGCTATGACAAAGGTCAGCTTTCAAAAAAGGAGCTCATTCTTGCCAATTTATTTAATTCTCTGCCAAGATTCTTTCTCCACCTGCCCACCGTATTTTTCCTCACAGCACCTTTTATTAAATTTGGAGCCATAGTATACGTGGCTCTCACTTTCAGTGGCGCCATACTACAGACCGTAATCATCGTAACACTCGGAGCCCTGCTACTGCCGCCAAACAATGAGGCCCTTGCCCCAGCAGCCGTTGCCAAAACAAAAAACAATGTTAAAGAAGCCGTGCTAAAGAGTATAAAACGGCTTAAGAAGAGAATCGTAAGAATCCTTCTTTTTCTTATCCCGGTCTACCTGATCTTCTTCTTCCTCAACTGGTATGGCTTTTTTGACACCTTAGAACAATATATTGCAACAAGTGGCTTTTTTCTCAACTGGCTCAACCCTAAAGCTGTTGGTATAGTACTACTCCACGTAACAACTGAGTTTTCTGCAGGACTTGCTGCGGCAAGTGCCCTGCTTGCAGATAATAGTCTCACCTACAATGAGGTTGTAATCGCTCTTCTGGTTGGTAATATTCTCTCCACACCAATCCGAGCGATTCGCCATCAATTGCCCTATTATACAGGCATATATTCGCCACGACTTGCCATTCAACTGGTGGCGCTGAGCCAACTCACACGGGCCTTTTGTCTTATTTTGGTCTCGTTAATATATTTTAGCTTCAAATAATGTAATTTTTTGGATACTTATGCCTTCGACTGTGGATAAAAAGAATATACTGCTCACCTGCGGCCTTGTAGCCCTATTAGTCTGCACAGTTGTTATGTCCACAGGCATGGGCTACATGCAGATACACTGGCAGGACATATTACGAGTGATCGGCAGCCATGTTTTTCATTCACCTGACCTGAGCATCTCTATTGAGCCATCCATCCATTACGTTGTTCTGGATGTACGACTCCCTCGCATACTCACGGCGGTCCTCGTAGGGGCAGGCCTTGCTCTGAGTGGTGTCATCTACCAAGGTATCCTGCTCAACCCCCTCGCTGACCCTTACACCCTTGGTATCAGTAGCGGTGCCGCCTTTGGGGCATCATTTGCCCTCCTTGCCAATCTCAGCTTGTTGGGCCAGTTTTCCACCCCTCTGTTTGCTTTTATCGGAGCCATTGCCACCCTTTTTATAGTTATACGTCTGTCCACCTTTAACGGGGTGATTTCCGCACAAACGCTTATCCTCTCGGGTGTAATAGTAGGGGCTATCCTTTCGGCTGGTATTAGTTTTATGAAGTATCTGGCCGACGAACAGGTTGCAATCATTATCTTTTGGCTCATGGGGAGCTTTGGCTCTTCAACCTGGAGTGGTGTTCTCCTTCTTTGTGCCACCGTTGCATTTGGTCTGCTTATCACCCTCTATTTTAGCCGGGACCTCAACATCATGTCCCTTGGAAATAGATCATCGGATTCACTGGGGGTTGAAACGGCAAAAATCCGAATAATCTTGCTTCTTAGCGCCTCTTTTGTCACCGCCATCTGTGTGGCATTAACCGGCATAATCGGCTTTATCGGCCTTATCGTACCCCATCTCATGCGCTATATTGTCGGGCCAGATAACAGAAAGCTGATCCCCGCATCAGCGCTTGCAGGAGCAATTCTCCTGCTTATCGCAGATACGACAACACGGGCAGTCCTTCCGATCGAAGTTCCAATAGGCGTGTTGACTGCTTTAATCGGCGGCCCATTTTTCTGTATTATTTTCCGACAGAAACAAAAAGGGAGAGCGTATGAATAATTCTCTTGCTCTTGCCACCAGCGGCCTCTGTTTTTCCTATGGCAAATCCGCTACCATACAGGATATAAGCGTTGAACTGCAGACAGGGAGATTTTATGGGATCATAGGACCTAATGGCTGCGGCAAGACCACATTCCTCGACCTCTTAACCGGCAACAAAAAGCCCTCTTCAGGTACGATCGATCTTTTTAAGGCGCCCCTTGCCAGCTACAACAAAAGAGATCTCGCCCAACATCTGGCCTTAGTCCCCCAGGAATACGACACCGGCTTTGGTTTTTCAGTGGAAGAAGTTGTCCTCATGGGTCGCCACCCCTATATACCCCGCTTTTCAAGCCCATCCCCGAACGACTGGCAAAGGGTTAATGAAGCAATGAGAGCTATTGGCATCTCTGGAATGCGGGACAGGTATACCAGTACTCTTTCAGGGGGGCAGAAACAGCGCACCGTTGTGGCAAGGGCCCTGGCCCAGGATACACCTTTACTCCTGTTTGACGAGGCAACCTCAAGTCTTGACATCAAATACACCCTGCAGATCTTTAATCTGGTAAAAGATCTGGTAAAAAACCAGCAGCGAACTGTTATTGCCGTTATGCACAACCTCAATCTCGCCGCCGCCTATTGTGACGAAATTCTAATAATGGACAAGGGGAAAATCGTCAGTAGTGGTGCAACGGCACAAACACTGACAACTGAAATCATCGCAGATGTGTTCGGGGTAGAAAGCACTATCGTCTGGGACTCCTATAACCAAGCTCAGCAAATCTGCTTTCGTTACAGACAAACGGAGAAATAATGACGCTACCATCCTACCTTCACAGCAAACAGCCCTATGTGTTACTCCTGATGGCGGTCGCATTAAGCCTTATTCTATCCACCACTGGTACAACTGGTACAGTTGGTACAACGGTTAAAGAAATTTACGACAGCCACGGCAATAAAATAGTTATTACAAAGCCATTTACAAAAATCATCTCCCTGTACTCTGCCCATACTGAAAACCTTTGCCGTATGGGTGCTGAAGACCAGCTGATTGGAATTTCCAGAAGTGATGATTATCCAGAAAGTATCCTCCATAAACCACGCTTTTCCTACCGGGAAGACCCAGAAAAGTTCATTGCCCAATATCCGGATCTCATCCTCCTCCGCCCTATGGTTGAACGTTCTTACCCCGAGTTTGTCAAAAAACTGAGAGCCGCGGGAATCCAGGTCATCTCCCTGCAACCCACCAGCACGGAAGAAATGCTTGAATACTGGAAGACCCTGGGCATCCTCAGTGGCCACGAAATACTTGCCCAGGAAATGGTTGAACAATTTAAACAAAAAGTCCAATCGCTAAGGGCTCAGGTGACACAAATCCCCATGAACGCCCGGCCCATAGTCTACTTTGAGGCCATCCATAAAAAGATGAAGACCTTTGCCGAGACAAGCATAGGCATATTTATTTTAAAGATGGCGGGCGGCATCAACATCGCCTCGGATGCCACTCGGGTACGCTCCACAAACATCGCCTATTTCGGTAAAGAAAAGTTACTCAGCCGGGGGGATGACATTGACATATTTCTCAGTCAACATGGTCGCATGAACCCTGTAACCAGAGAAATCATCCTAAATGAACCGGGGTTTAATGCTATACGGGCCGTGCGGGAAGGCAAGGTATTCCTCATAGAAGAGCAGCTTGTTTCAAGACCCACGATGCGCATACTTGAAGGTATTAAAAAACTCCATAAAATATTTTTCCCCACAGTTAAGCCTCCGTCGGAGACACAACAATGACCAGCAACATTCCAGCCTGTGTCATATCAGGGACAGCCAGTGGCTCCGGCAAAACCACGGTAACACTCGGTCTCATGGCGGCCTTTAAACAGCGTGGCCTCAGGGTGCAACCCTATAAATGTGGACCTGACTTTATCGATCCGGGCCTCCATGAGTTGGTAACTGGTGTAAAATCGAGAAATTTAGATCTCTGGATGACCGGTGAAGAGCATACGCGAAAATGCTTCCACACAAACCTTATAAATGCCGACCTGGGGATTATTGAGGGCGTTATGGGGATGTTCGACGGGGGGATTTCATCCAGCGGCGAGCTCTCTAAACGACTTGCTATCACCAATATTCTGGTACTTGATGTGCGCTCCATGGCCGATAGTGCCGCGGCCATAGTCAAGGGCTTTGAAACATATTCCGAAGGGGCAGATATAAAAGGTGTCATCTTAAACAATATTGCCAGTGAGCGCCATTTACAGCTTGTCACCGACGCAATACAGGCCAACTGCAAGGCTGAAATACTTGGTTTTCTGCCAAGAAACCTCGACTTTTCCATCCCCTCCCGGCATCTTGGCCTGCTCACGGGGGATGAGGCCCCGATTTCAGCAGAAAAGATCGCCTTACTTGCAGAGACAATTGCTGCTCATATTGACCTCGATCGCCTGCTGGAACTCTGCTCAACCTTTTCAGCAGACAAACACGATACACCGCCAACACCTAAGACAACAGCCCCGTGCAGGATTGCTGTAGCCCGTGACAGGGCGTTTTGTTTTTATTATGAAGACAATTTTGACATCTTAAGGGATCGTGGTGCCGAGCTTGTGTTTTTCAGCCCACTGAATGATAAAAAACTGCCTGAAAATATTCATGGTATTTATCTTGGAGGTGGTTATCCTGAACTCTATGCAAAACAGCTCAGCACTAACACCGAGATGCTCCACGCAATACGATCATGGATAGAGAACGACAGAGCTGTTTATGCAGAATGTGGGGGGTTTATGTATCTCACGCAGGGTATTGTTGACCACGATTCCCAGCAACACCAGCTTGTTGGTGCTTTTCCGGTTGTGGCTGCTATGCAAACAAAAAGGGCCAGCCTTGGCTACCGAGAGGTAACAACTAACGCCAGATCATGTTTTGGCCCGGCAAAAACTGTACTACGAGGGCATGAATTTCACTACTCTAATATTGCAGAGATGGATTCATCAATTCCCCGTATCTATCAGGTAAATAATGGCACCTTAGAAGGCTACAACTACCGCCGGGTTCTCGGGGGATATTTGCACCTACATTTCGGTTACTCACCTGAGGTGGCAACCGCTTTTATCAACTACTGCAGAGAGTAAGAATATGGCTGTTACGTTACAAGATATCGCACCTGCCGATATAGAGGCTGAAAGCTTTAGAATAATTGAAGCTGAACTGGGAGAGACGTCCTTTGATCCCCTCACCTTCAAACTCGTCCAGCGGGTTATCCACGCGACCGGGGATTTTAGTTTTGCCGAAAATATGCGTTTTGCTCCCGGAGCTATTGAGGCAGGGATTGAAGCGATCAGAAACGGCAAAAACATTCTCACCGATGTTAATATGGTGGCTGCCGGTATCAGCAAAGCGCTGCTCAAAAAATTTGGTGGTGAAGTCATCTGCAGGGTAGCAGACCCTCTCGTTGCTGAAGCCGCCAAAACAGCAATAAAGACCAGATCTGAAATGGCTATATCCATGACCCTTAATGCCAGCATTGGCATCGTAGCCATGGGGAATGCACCAACAGCACTGGTACAAGCGATTCGAACAACAGCCAAAATACAAGGACAGCCTCCTCTTCTAGTCGGCGTTCCGGTTGGCTTTGTTAATGCGGCAGAATCTAAAGCACTACTTGTGGAACAGAACAATTGCTACATAACAAGTCTTGGCCGTAAGGGTGGTAGCCCTGTTGCTGCAGCCATCATTAACGCACTCATCAGATTGGCTGCAAAATAAATGGCTAAAAGACTACGTAGCGGTTTTACCACAGGTGCCTGCAGTGCTGCTGCCGCGAAAGCAGCAATTTCAGCCCTCATCACAGGCAAAGCACCGGAATCTGTCGAAATTGGATTTCCTGACAATTCACGCAAATCATTTGTGGTCCATACCTGCACCTTAGATGGGGATACCGCCACGGCATCCATCATAAAAGATGCGGGTGACGATCCCGACGTAACCAATCGGGCTGAAATCATTGCTATCATCCAGCTCCAGCACAGAAATAACCATGAAGGTCCCAGTATTATTCATGACAATATCCAGCTATTTAGAGGCAAAGGCGTAGGCATAGTTACCAAGCCTGGCCTGGCAATTTCTGTTGGAGAACCGGCCATAAACCCGGTTCCAAGGAGGATGATTTTCAAGGCCATCCAAGAGGTTACAGATCAAAAACTGAGTGTCACTATTTCTGTTTCCGGCGGCGAACAACTGGCCGAAAAAACACTCAACAAACGACTTGGCATTCTCGGAGGTCTATCCATCCTCGGCTCCACTGGCATCGTTCGCCCCATATCAGCCGATGCCTGGACCGCCACAATCTCTGCCTGCATGGATGTGGCGAAAGAAGCTGGGCTCCATGACATAGTGATTTCAACGGGACGTACCTCTGAAAAAGGGGCACAGCATCTTTTGCAACTCCCGGAGGAAGCCTACGCCATGATGGGGGATTATCTTGAATTTTCTCTTTTGGAGGCGCGTAAAAAAGGTTTTACCACTATACATTACGCTGGTATGTGGGCCAAGGTTATGAAAGCTGCCCTTAAAATCCCCCAGACCCATGTACGAAATGGGGTACTGGAAGTGGCTGCGGCTGCCGCGCTGCTTGCAAGACTGGGCGCCAAACCACCCCTGTTAGATCTTTTACAAAACTCTAACACCGCCAGGGAAATGCTAACTCACATAGAAGATACCCAGCAGACGGAACTGATCCACAAGGTGTGCATGAAGGCAAAGAATTACGCCGAAGAAGTGACGGGAACCACGGTGTATATTTATCTGATTGACCATAAGACTAAGGTTATTGCCCATGTTTGATCTTTTTGTGATAGGTGTTGCTGATAACATGCTGTCAAAGGCAAATAAAGCAACTCTGGCCCTTTGTTCCCACGTGTTTGCAACGCAGAGGTTGCAAAACATCATTTCTGACCTGCCAATAGAAATGCATAACATAAGTCCGGTTACAGAGACGGTGGCTACAATAAAAGACCTCCTCAACTCCGGCAATGTTGCTGTTCTTGCCAGTGGAGACCCTCTTTTTTACGGCATCGGCAAAAAATTTCTTTTAGAATTTCCAGCTAAAAACATCCACTTTTACCCTGGACTCTCTTCGGTTCAACGAGCCTGCGCGCTCTTTAAAACAAACTGGGATGATGCAACTATCCTCAGCCTGCATGGGCGGAACAATCAGCATATCCCTGGCCTCATTTTACCCCATGCAAAATGTATCCTGCTCACCGATGCGACCAACAACCCTACTGAAATTTGTAAGAATATCTTGGATTATCTCCTGCTCATTAAGGCTACAAACCGAGCCAGCGATATCACTGTTATGGTGGCCGAAAACATCGGTCTTACGGACCAACGCCTCTTTAGCGGCAGCCTGACAGACGCCAGTCGAGAAACGTTTTCACCTCTTAATATCCTTCTCATCCAGACCCCTTATGCGGACCAGACAAACTATCCTGCGTCTTTTGGTCTTACAGAAGAGGAGGTAGTTCACAGCCGTGGGCTCATCACAAAAAGCGAAGTTCGCGCAGCGACAATACACCAGCTGCGCCTGCCACAAACAGGCGTACTTTGGGATGTCGGTGCCGGAAGCGGCTCCATTTCCATAGAGGCCGCACGCTCTCACCCAGAGCTTACAATCTTTGCCATCGAACACAAACAAGAAGAGCTTGCTAATATTAAAGCCAATATCCGTAAATTTGGCTGCTACAATATCATTCCCGTTTTTGGCAAGGCGCCTGACTGCCTCGCCCCCCTCCCCGCACCGGACAGAATTTTTATCGGCGGTAGCAGTGGTACCCTGCCAGCCCTGACCGAGATTGCCAGCAGACTGTTACCTGTAAACGGGCGTATTGTTATAAACGGTGTTATTGAAAAAACCATTACAGAAGCGCCAAAGCTGCTCGCCGGTTTTAATTTCATAACCACAAGCACAACCATACATGTTACTCGTACAGACAGCTCCATGCAGACAGTTCCTTTTAACCCCATAACCATTACAACAGGCAGCCGATGAACCAGAATACACCCAAAGATAATCAAGATCTCCCTGCCCTTCTCGTCCACTTTGTCGGTGCCGGCCCCGGAGACCCGGAGCTCATTACAGTAAAGGGACAGCGGCTCCTAAGAGAAGCAGATATTGTAATTTATACAGGAAGTCTTGTCCCCAAGCCACTCATTACCGGGCTTGCAGCCACCATTCACAATTCTGCAGGACTCAACCTTGACGAAGTTTTTGCTCTTATCCTGGCAGGCTTTAAAAGTGGTAAAAAAGTGGTACGCCTGCACACCGGAGACCCTTCAATCTATGGTGCCATCAACGAACAAATCGCTCTGTTACGGCAACATGACATACCCTTTAAAATTATTCCGGGAGTGAGCTCGGCCACAGCTGCTGCCGCAGCACTGCAAACAGAGCTCACCCTGCCAGAAGTATCCCAAACCGTTATTTTCACGCGACGTTCAGGCAGAACGCCGGTTCCCGAAAAAGAGAGCCTAGAGCTTCTGGCCTCCCATCAGGCGACCATGATGATTTTCTTGAGCGTTGGAATGATTGTGGAGGTTGTGAAAGACCTCAAAAAAGGTGGCTATACCGATGAGACTCCGGTGGCCGTAGTTGAAAAAGCCAGTTGGCCGGAAGAAAGACATATACGAGGAACATTAGCCACCATAGCACAACAGGTTGCAGATGCAAAAATCACCAAGACAGCCATTATTGCTGTGGGTAATGTCCTGGCAGAGACCCCACCCCCAGCCCTGTCTAAACTTTACGACAGCGCCTTCACCCACGAGTATCGGCAAGGGGTGAAACCTCAATGAAAATTGGGGTAATAGCGGTAACAGAAGGTGGTCATAAGCTGGCGGCAACGCTGGTAGAGCAACTCAGCACAGCCACCCTTCTTAGCCGAGATAAAGATGAAAAGATTGCAGAATGTATCGCCCGCAACTGGCAGCAACTTGACGGCCTTGTCTGCATTATGGCAACGGGGATAGTTGTACGCTCCATAGCCCCCCTAATCGTTGATAAACAAGTGGACCCCTGTGTCATTGTTTGTGATCAACTCGGGGCCCACGTTATCAGCCTATTATCCGGCCATCTAGGTGGCGGCAATGCCCTCGCAACTGAAATTGCAGACATAACCGGAGGTCAGGCAGTGATAACTACAGCATCAGACACACTTGGCCTTATCGCCCTTGACCTGTGGGCAAAAGAAAAAGATTTAACACCTCCAGCTAAAGACGTACTGACACGGATCACAACCCAACTTGTGAATAAGGGCTCACTCCTTGTCTTTAGTGATGTCGCTGTAACCAGCTTACCAAAAGGGCTGAAACGCACCGATAATCTTGCAGAGGCAGAGATAATCGTTTCACATAAAAGATATTCACCCCCCGGACCAGTACCCTTTTATCCCAAAAATCTTGTGGTGGGGGTCGGTTGCAACAGGGGAACGGGGCTAAATGAATTTGAAGAGGCCCTGGCGGAACTATTTTCAGACTTACAACTCAGTCACGCCAGTATAAGAAATCTTGCCTCCATCGATAAAAAGAATGATGAAGTGGGATTACTCCAGTTTGCAGAGAAGAACTGCTGGACCATTGACTTTTTCGACAACACAACCATCAATTCACAAAATAATCTGGAGATTTCTTTTGCTGCTCTAAAGGCGGTAGGTGCCATTGGGGTAGCCGAACCAACATCACTTTTGAGTGCGAACAGTAATCTTCTTATCAGTAGGAAACGCAAATGGAAAAATGTAACAATGGCAATCGCCCAGGTACCCTTTACGTTGTAGGCACCGGCCCTGGATCAGCCGATTATATGACCGTTGTGGCGATCTCGGCCCTGAAGAAATCTGAAATCATCATCGGCTACAAAACCTATCTCGATCTCATCCCAGAATTTTTGCTGGATAAGGAGGTTATTTCCTCTGAAATGATGAAGGAGGTTGACCGGTGCAGGAAAGCCCTTGAAATCGCCAACCAGGGAAAGACAATAGCCCTCGTCTGTGGTGGTGATCCTGGCATTTATGCCATGGCGGGTCTGGTGTTTGAGATGGCCCAAAAGACAAAAAGCAGCTGCACAATTGAAATAATTCCAGGACTTGCAGCAATAAACAGTTGTGCTGCACGCCTAGGTGCTCCACTGATGCATGATTTCGCAGCTGTCAGCCTGTCTGACCTACTCACCCCGTGGGCCTTGATCGAAAAACGCCTTGAAGCCGTTGCAATGGCCGATTTTGTCACAGCGATATACAATCCAAAATCAAAGAAAAGAACCCAACAGATCGTCCGGGCCAGGGAGATATTTCTAAAACACAGAAGCCCTGAAACAGTGGTTGGTATCGTAACCGCTGCAACCCGGGAAAACGAAAAAATTACTATCACGAACCTGTTGAATTTACTCGACAGCGAAATTGGTATGCAGTCAACGGTCATTATAGGTAACAGCCAGACATACAAATGGAATGATATTATGATCACCCCCCGGGGATACAGTGAAAAATATGCGATTTAACCCATATTTTTCATCTGTTCAGGCGGCGTTGACTGTACTCTTTACTTGCAGATGAATGGTTTTAGTCCATCCACTTCTTTTTGATGGTTACAATTTCATCAATGTTAGCAAAAAACAACTCTATAACCTCGGGATCGAAGTGCTGGCCACTTCCTTCCCGGAGTATCTTTCGGCACACCTCTTCCGGCAAAGGCTTTTTATAGGGCCTCTCACTCCCCAAGGCATCATAGACATCCACGACTGCCACAATTCTTGCGATAAGAGGTATTTGCTCGCCAGAAAGAGACAATGGATAACCGCTACCATCCCACTTTTCATGGTGACTTAGGGCAATAACCATGGCCATTTCAAGTATCGTCAACTTACTGATATCATCTGCCATGGCTAAGATTTCATCAAAATCAAGATCAGCGACTTCATTATCCGTTGAGTAATGACGTAGAATATTACAGCCAATTTCACAGTGGGACTTCATTATTGTCCACTCATCCGGGAGAAGCTTACCCGGTTTGAGTAATATCGTGTCTGAAATCCCTATCTTACCAATATCATGTAGAGGGGCGGCCTCACCAAAGGTCTTACTCAATTGCTCCGACATGCCACTTGCCCTACCAAGTACAGCAGAGATCTCACCGACCCTGATAACATGCCGTCCGGTCTCATTATCTCTATACTCAGCTGACTTTCCAAGACTGTATAACAGCTGTCTTTTCGTTTCTTCAAGCTCGTAGGTTCGCAACTCGACCATTTTTTCAAGATTTTCCTGATAATGGCGATTCTGACGTATCAGCTCAGCTGCCTCCAGCGCTCTTGTTATGGTGTTATCCACAAGGGAGAAGTTTGCTATGGGTTTCGTTATAAAATCCCTTCCACCCAACCTCAGGGCCTCTACAGCTTCCTCCACTGCACCCACACCGGACACGACAACAATAGGAAGGTCTGGCCATCTGGCAATAGCTTTTTCAATGAAGGTTGGTCCATTCATGATTGGCATATTAAGATCAACGGTGACAAGATCCGCAGGCCATTGTTCAAGAATAAAGAGCCCATCCAGGCCATTTTCAGCAGTCCTTGTATCGTATCCTTTGGTGGACAAATAATCGGCAATTAAATCTCTTATTTCCGCCTGATCTTCGATGACAAGAATACGGTGTTTTTTAGTCCCCAGAATTTCATCGTCTCGTCGTATCTTCGCCACAGTTTTGTCCTTCAGTAGAAGTATAATTAAACAATTTCTTGCATCTTAAGTCAGTATATCTGAGATATTGTCTCTTCAAAAGCGACAGGTACTACTTTTCGGTTATACATTGCAAAAAGCATTCAACAGTATTTATTAGTTAGGTGACTTGTTCTTCTCTTTTTATACATTTGCCAAAACCACCGAGCGTAAAGCGTATAAAGCCGATGAAAAAAACAGCTCCACAAGTGATAGAAGAGATAGCAGACCTACGACACCGCAGATCTGCATATTTCGTATAAGAAGCAGCCGTTTTTTTAGAGAGAAACAACCTGAATATTAATTATTTAATCAGAATTTTAACAATAACGCTCGTAGATATTTCGTATCCTGGCATTTATTGCTAAAAAACCGATTGAATGGAAAGCAAGTAAAAAGGTAACGGCGGGAAAGAGTAACACAGGGTTCGTAACTGTAATATCTATACAAAAAGCATCCAGCAACCTATGAAATAGATCAAGCATCCAACCAAGAAAATATTTCATCTTCGCTGGCGACTCTGCCAACACATTTAACGACACCATCAACAACCACAGCAGGCGTTGAAAATACACCCATTCCCGCAATTACCTGGAAATCAGTAATTTTAGAAACAACGACTTCTTGTCCTCTCTTTTTTACTGCCAACATTGCATTACAGTAAGCTTCATCACATTTTGCGCAACCGGGACCACATATTTTAATTTCCATCTTCAACCACCTTTTAAGTTATTTTCCACCGTACAACCGTGGTTATTGTAAATATCCATAACTGGATATTCTTGCCTACGGCAAACAGCCATAAGCTACGCCAAAACACAAGATTATCACACTATCATATTAAACAAATAGCCAACAAAAAGTATCCCCAGTCCCACCACGCTAACAAAGGTTGCAATGAGTCGCGGCTTGAGGACCTTTCGCAAAATCACCAGTTCAGGTAAAGACAGGGCAATAACACTCATCATAAAAGCGAGAACAGTTCCAAGGGCAGCACCTTTACCAAGGAGTGCTTGCACTATAGGGATTATACCTGCAGCATTTGAATACATTGGGATACCAAGAATAACTGCAGCAGGAACGGACCACCAGGCATCTTTACCCATTATTGAGGCCATGAAATTTTCAGGCACATAACCGTGGATAATTGCGCCCACTGCTATCCCCGCAACCACATAGATCCAGACCTTACCTACGATTTCTTTTACAGCTGCAACACCTGCATTAAGCCGATCAGTCCAGGAAATATTTTCTTCAAAATCAAGAGCAGGACCGCGTTGCATTGCAAGAACCCAATCTTCAATATGTTTTTCCTGCTTCATAAGGCCAATGACAATCCCTGCAAAGATGGCTATAAAAAGTCCTGTAACCATATAGAGCAACGCCACCTTCCAGCCAAGCAAACCATACAGCAAGACCAACGCAATTTCGTTGACCATGGGGGCAGCAATTAAGAATGAAAAAGTTACTCCAAGTGGAACTCCGGCCTGGACAAAGCCGATAAAAAGGGGCACCGCAGAACAAGAGCAAAAGGGGGTTGCAACCCCTAGAATAGCTCCAAGTACATTGCCAACAAATTCGTTTTTTCCTGCGAGTATTTTTCTCGTTTTTTCAGGCGTAAAAAACGACCTGATAACACCCACAATAAAAACAATAAGAGTGAGTAGCATCAAAACCTTAGGAGTATCATAGATAAAAAATTCAAGGGCCTCTGCCAAATGGCTCCCGGCTGTAAGACCAGCAAGATCGTACACCACAAAAGAAGCAACTGGTGCCAGACTTTTATAGACGAAAAACCAAAGTCCAATACCAAGGACCCCAATAATGATCTTTTCGACACCGCTTGCACCTATTTTTTTGTTTGCTACCTGTTGCTCCATTTCCACCACTCCATACTACTTTTTTACTGTATGATTTAAAAAAATTGAGATAGCACTTTTTCAGCCACAGGAGGCTGATATCCGTACGCGATCGACAAAGGGTAGTCTCCGCTTCATCGCCACATACACAGGATCATCGTCAACCCACCCTCGCAGCTCCTGAAGAAGAACGTTTATATGGGCCGAATCTTCACTCTTCGTTACTGCATAAATAACCCAGGCTCCGTCACGGCTGTTTGAGAGTAACCCCGCTTCATCCAACACCTTTAAGTGTTTTGAAACTGTTGACTGGGCAAGCCCTAATAACTCCTGCAATTCACACACACACAGCTCTTTAAGCTGCAACAGCTTGACTATCCTCACCCGGTTGGGATCTGACATTGCTTTCATTACTCGGATAAATTCTTTCATTTCTCCCTCAAACATCTACATATTCACATATCGCCATATGCCGATATGATAAGATATAACAACAGTAAGTCAACACATATTTTTACTTTTGCGAGGCGGCTGGTACAGACCTTCATAGGGGTATTAGAGGTGACGAAAAAACTGTTCACCATACTGGCAAACCTGTTGTGGCACTTTGACTGTCACAGGAGAAGACGTCAATGATGAGACAAAAAGCCACAGTAGACTGCCAGTGGCCCCAATAATTAGCCCTGCAAAACCGCTGCTACCTTCTTTTTTATGTGCTATCTGCCGCCCTATTTCCACCACTGGATACAACTGTTTTCACAGTGCTATTTAAAGGGGGACGCGCTAGCGATTAATTATCGCTACAACAGGTGACATGAGCAACGGCAGCCACCCATTGTTTATCCGTTCATTCGTTTTTCTGCTTGTTGGTCTATGTATTATGATTATTTAACTCAATCCCCGAGGCATGTACCAACCGTTCTGGCAGCTCGAACCCAAGGGTGATCCAAAGGCACCAATTTTTTAATACCAACGACTTCTTCAAGGGGCACTGCTTTCGTCCCCTCTCCATCAACTGCCACCATTACCCCTGTTTCCCCCTGCATAATATAATCAACACAGGCGCTTCCAAGACGTGTTGCAAGTATGCGGTCGGCGGCTGAAGGTGTTCCACCCCTCTGATAATGACCGAGTACGGTTAATCTTGACTCCAGACCTGTCATCCGTTCGAGTTCTTCGCTAAGTCTAAGACTGTTCGTATGTCTTTGTCTGGCAAATTCTTTTAACCCCTCAGAAGCCTTTTTCTGCGCCTTGGAATCACCTGCCTCTTTCGCCAAAGCCTTTTTTTTCCTTAGACCTGTAAAAATGACATGATCATCGAGACTAAGCGCTCCTTCAGCAACCGCAACTATGCTAAAATGCGTTCCCCTTTGCTTTCGCAATCGAATGGCATTTGCAACAGACTTGAGATCATAGGGAATTTCCGGAATCAAAATCACATCAGCACCACCAGCAACCCCGGATCCCAGTGCAAGCCAGCCCGCATTATGGCCCATGATCTCTACGACAATTATTCGGTGATGACTGTGGGCTGTAGAATGTAGACGATCAATAACCTCGGTGGCGATTTCCATCGCAGTATGAAAACCAAAGGTAATATCTGTCATGGCAACATCATTATCAATGGTTTTAGGCAGGGTAATGACGTTAAGTCCCTTTTGCGCAAGTCGATAGGCGTTTTTCTGGGTCCCACCACCACCAATACAAATAAGAGCATCGAGTTTATGGCTACGATAGTTTTCACAAATTACGTCAGTCATATCCAGCAATTCATTCCCCACTGGCATCTTATGGGGTTTATCCCTGCTTGTTCCTAAGATAGTGCCCCCCCGGGTGAGAATAGATGAAAGTGTTTCATAGTCAAGACGCATAAATCTATTTTCTATAAGACCTTTAAATCCATCACGAAAACCGATGAGTTGCATATCACCAAGAGCCAAGGCGGACTTGCCTATTCCGCGAATAGCCGCATTTAACCCAGGGCTATCGCCCCCCGCCGTAAGTATCCCTAATCGCTTCATTGTATTCCTCTGCAGGTTTAATGTTTACCCACCCCGGCCCCCATGAGCTGGGCGAGTAGATGGGATCAGGTCTTATGGATCCTGAAGTATCATCCGAATCGTTAATTTTAGAGTAACATGGGAGAGCAGATACCAGCCTAATGATGATCGTGGGACTGACATCCAGAAGATTTTTTATTGTCCTGGCAACTCTTTTCACCGGCCAAAGGAAAACCACTGATAAAGGTTGTTGGCTGTTTTTTAGGGGTCATAAGTTTTTTGATAAACAGGCGTAAAGGTCGCAGGGAGAAGGCAAGTAAAATAAAAGCCGAGCCCCACTTCACACCAATGGGAAGAACCTCGGTCGCCTCACCCAGAATCGCTCTGGGTGAAATATTTAAGAACTGATACAACCAATCCACTCCCAGACCAAAAATAACTGCACAGAAAGCAAGAGAGGCAAGGTAAAGTACACTACTTTTTTTGCCCAGTATACCAATCAACACCGAAATACTGGTTACATTAGTTGCAGGGCCCACAAGCAAAAAGACTAAAGCCGCTCCGGGACTAACCCCTTTGAGGATAAGAGCCGCCGCAACAGGCGTAGATGCAGTTGCACAGATATAAAGCGGTATCCCCACGACAAGCATCACGAGCATTGAACTCAGCCCCCCGCCCAGAAAAGTTGTCATAACCTCATCGGGAACGAGTACGGTAATGAGGGCCGCAATAACCACCCCGACAAAAAACCATACGGCGATATCACCCCAGACATCCTGGTAACTAAATCGCAATCCGGCCACTATTTTTTCTTTATAAGTATGGTGATGCCGATGGACCTCATCCGGACAGTCAACACCATCACAACAGCCGTCAACGGGACAACTACGATCTATTACCAGCTGTTGATCTTCATCCTTCCAGAAGAATATATTTTCAGCAAACCCTGCAAAGACAGCGGTAAAAAAGGCTGCAACAGGCCTGACAATTGTCATAACAGGGTCCAACAATGCGTATGTAATCGCGATAGAGTCTACACCGGACTCAGGGGTAGAAATCAGAAATGCTGTTGTTGCACCTTTATTTGCTCCTTGCTTTCTCAATGATGCTGCCGCCGGCAACACACCACACGATCACAAGGGAAGCGGCACACCAAAAAATGCTGCTTTTATAACAGAATAAAACCGACCCTTGCCGAGGTGTTCAAGTATCGTGTTTGGATTAAGACTCACCTTTAAAAGACCGGCTATAACGATGCCGACCAAAATATAAAAAGATGAATCAAGAAGAATATCCCAAACTTCGAGCATCAATACTGTCAAAAATGTCATTATCCAACCTATGTTCGTTATGATACAGTTAATATTCTATGCAAATCTCCAGCGACCGAGTTGCCAGAAATCCATCGCTTAGTCTTACATAGTAGTGTACACATTTTTAATGCCCGTCAAGAAAACAAGATGCAATTTCCAATTCAATTGATCATAATGACATTTTTTACCATTAAATCGTTATATATCTCACCACTTGAAACATGATAAAACCAACCACAGACAATGAACAGGGATGTCTTTACATCGTCCCTACCCCCATAGGCAATCTTGAAGATATTACGCTCCGCGCCCTGAGAATCTTGAAAGAAGTTGATCTCATAGCTGCTGAAGATACAAGACACAGTAAAAGACTCCTCAACCACTTTGAAATAGAGACACCTCTTATCAGTTATTACAGAGAAAAAGAAGCTGAAAAAAGTGTCTATCTTATTAAACTGATAAAAGAAGGCAAGAGTATCGCACTAATCAGTGATGCCGGAACACCTGGTATTTCTGACCCCGGAGCAATACTTGTACTAAGAGCCCACAAAGAAGGGGTGACTGTAATCCCACTCCCCGGTCCCTCTGCTGTAACAACCGCAATGTCTGCCTCCGGATACAGCGGCAACGGTTTTCTTTTTATAGGTTTTTCCCCTTCAAAAAAAGGCCAGAGACAAAAACTCCTCCTGTCTCTTGCTGACTCGCAATACCCTGTTGTTTTTTACGAATCACCCAGGCGGGTTGAAGCTTTTTTACAGGAAGCTCTAGCCGTATATGGTGAGAGGCAGGTATTCTGGGCGCGTGAAATAACAAAATCATTTGAAGATCTTGAGGTGGGAACCCTGACAGGATTACTGCAAAAAGCACAGGCCAAGCAAATGCGCGGTGAATTTGTACTCATTATCTACCCCGGTGAAAAAGAAAAGGTGCAGGGGGAAACCGTTGAAGAGCTTATCTGCTGGTACCGCGACAATTCTGAGCTCAGCCTCAAGGATGTGAGTAAAAAGCTTGCCACCGACCTTGGTATCTCCAAATCTGTTGTGTACCAGCAAGCGCTCACTCTATGGAAGGACAAACCCTGAGGGCAAGAAACGCCAAACCTGTCCCTATGATTCCATGCACCGAGCCATCTAAAATTTTATCTTCTTACGGGTGTATTAACAATGAAAAGAATAGAAAGTTGTGTCACCCCAGAAGGTGATTTTAAATATGGTATCCACAAACCTAGCTACACGGTAACAAACCTCAGGGCAGAGGCAAAGATCGACAACTTGGGGAAAGACCAGCAGGGCAACAATGTTGAAAATAAAAGAAATTTCCCAGGGACAAACGTAACCGTAAAAAACGCTGACTGGATTTTTGAGATTCCCAACCCACTACCGTTTAAAGGACGAACGTACATAGATAAAGAATGGGCAGATGCGAGTGCCAATGACTACGAAACAATAACAATTAAGGGGCCTGAACCGGTTTCTCTTTCTGCGACACTTGACCGGGAAGACATTGACCCTTCCTTCATTGACAAGCTCCCCAAACCTCTCTTACTTGCTCTGGCTACAAGTTCAACAGACCCTGCGGACCTCATCCATCTCGCCCATCTCAGTTGCAAAATCATTACCAATCCAGACAACTCATTTGGCCTGCTCTATCAAAAAAACAGCAAAGGAGAGCTCCGTCCGATCATCCACAACCATCTCCTCTTTGAGGCTACAGCAAATAATTATCACCTTCCCGATCCATACAAGATCGCAATGGTTATCCGTCCAGGTGCACAGGGTGGTAGCGAAATTGTAGGTGAATGGCGAGAAACGGACAAGGGCCACGTCTATGAATACCTGAGACGAAACTCATACATAGCAGGTGGTCACTACGCAGCTAACATGGCAGAGAATGCCATAAGATACTCAATCTCTGACTTGAGTACAGAAGATATACAGGGCGTAAGACATCTCTATTATCAGCGGACCTACGTTCGCCTTGCAGGCTCTCTTGGCATTGAGCTTCCTGCCCATAACAGCACCCTTGATGTCCACCAGCTAGAGCGACTCAGATTGCAAATACTAGAAAGATGTCATTCATCTACAGGTGCAGAGGCAACGCTCTGGGGATGGAATTTCGGTTTTGACTACGCCCCAACAGGCTATCGCCTCCACGCCTCCCATCAACAGGTCCATCAACAGTATGCAATAATACCAGAAAGTGTCAAAGAGTACCGGGGAGGCACCTTAGATGCCTGCGGAGAAATCTCTGCGTATTGCTGTGGCGATCTCGTCGCAGAGGTTATTAAACAGTATCGATCCCAGCACGACAGTGAATTTTTCATCGACTATCAGAAGGCCATTTTAAATAATAAACGAATGGACGAACGAGACGATTTAAGCGCAGACCTTATTGTGTACAGAGATGCAAGAGTCATTCTCCATGTCCCCAAAGCACAAACATCACAATGGGAACTGCAGTTAATGCCTGTAATAAGTACAACTGGTAACTGCCCTGGCAATATCTTAGAATGCGATGGCCCCATGAGAAAATCCATCGACCATGCCATATATATAGCCCAACACGTTCTTGCCAGTTTGGGGGCACAAATGGTTACTTCTATAGAATATTCTACGCGACTCGCCCAGAATACATCTCTTCTCCAACCATTAATATATGCTTTTCTTCCACGCCTACCTGAATCCCCAGGGGCCTTTAGTGAAGCACAGCTCCGATTCATCAATGGCCACTATCCGGAAGATTTTGCAGCGGCCTGTAGACAAAAGCTTACCTAGCGACAACTCAAATCACATCCATTATAGTTGTATTAACGAGGGGCCGAGTTATAAGTTTTTGGATTCCAATACGTTTTTTAGGATTTATAACAATGGGCCCCCGAATATTAGCATTGAGGCTTTCCTCTCCAGTGTATTCGTTTGGCTTTTTTGATAAGATCATGAAAATACCCAAGTCAGCGGCTGAGTCGGCTTCAAGGACGGCAAACTCTTCATCACTTAGCTCCAGTTTATAGGTGAGTCCATACTGTTCCGGGGCCACAAGGGTAAAAGTAACCTCGGAATCATCACAGGATTCTAGCCAATAGGCCGCTAAGCCCTTTTCTTCCTTGTGATAAACGATATAAGTAGTGTATTTTTCAAAACCCGGTATTCCCAAGGGAAAAGTTACGATCTTATCGGTATTAACTGCGGGATTGTCTGTGACATCTCCATCTTTTTTCATACGATCCTCCTTGATCATAATTTAGTTATTATTTTTGGTAGCTTATCAAATTATCTGACAGATATACAAGTAATTATTACACTTCCTCTACTGAAACGCCATAAAACGGCTTATTTTAACACAAAACCAGTGATTTCCAGCAGGCGACACAACGGAGTAGACAATGGACACAAAAGGTTATTTTGGTAACTGGGGAGGAGCATTCATCCCAGAGATTCTACATGAAACATTCGAACAACTCAAAATCAGCTATGCTGAAGCCAGAAAAGATCCGGCCTTTTGGCAAGAATATCTGCAGCTAATGGGGTCCTACTCCTGTAGACCGACCCCCCTCACCTATGCCGAAAATCTCACTAAACATTTTGGTGGTGCAAAAATATTTATTAAACGGGAAGACCTTAACCATACCGGTGCCCATAAGGCAAACAATGTTATGGGCCAGGGCCTGCTTGTAAAAAAAATGGGTAAAAAAAGAGTCATTGCAGAAACGGGTGCAGGGCAACATGGTGTTGCCACCGCAACCATGGCTGCTAAATTTGGTTTTGAGTGTACAGTATACATGGGCGAGGTTGATGTACAGAGACAACGCCCCAATGTTTTTTGGATGGAAAAAATGGGGGCAACGGTCATACCCGTTAAAGATGGCTCACGAACACTAAAAGATGCCATAAACGAGGCTTTTCGCGACTGGGTTACCAACGTTGATTCCACCCACTACGTATTCGGAACTGCCTGCGGGCCTGCTCCGTTTCCTGAAATGGTCTCCTGGTTCCAATCCATCATAGGCCAGGAAGCCCACAAACAAATACTTGAAATCCACGGCCGGATGCCGGCAAAAATATATGCCTGCGTAGGTGGCGGCTCCAATGCCATGGGCATTTTCCAGGGATTTCTAGGAAAAGATAATGTTGAACTGATAGGCGTTGAAGCGGGTGGCAAAGGACTACATTCAGGCCAGCATGCCTCCCGACTGTGCGGCAACGATGCCACACCTGGTATCGCCCAAGGATACAAAACAATGTTCCTGCAAAACGATGAAGGCCAAATGCTGGAAACCCACTCTGTATCTGCAGGTCTTGATTACGTTGGAGTCAGCCCTATTCTGGTCGATCTATGGGAACAAAAGAAAGTGCGTTTTGAGTCCGCAACAGATGCTGAAGTGATGGAAGCCCTGGACCTCACTATGAAAATGGAAGGGATCATCCCAGCTCTCGAATCCGCCCACGCCTTTGTACAGGCCTTCAAAGAAGCCCCAAAACTCGGCAAAGACGAGGCAATCATCATCAATCAATCAGGACGGGGGGACAAGGATATTTTCACCATCGCCCACGCCTTTGACGACCCATCATGGAAACAGTTTATCATTGATCGCGCGAAAGAATACGACAAATAATCCGTACTAAAAAAGCATCCATTTACCAGGGTTCGCCACAACTTTATCTATATTGGAACAGATCTT
This sequence comes from Desulfotalea sp., assembly GCA_002733995.1. GTDB lineage: Bacteria > Desulfobacterota > Desulfobulbia > Desulfobulbales > Desulfocapsaceae > Desulforhopalus_A. The sequence goes on from NVXR01000022.1 coordinate 35,730, forward strand.
ATGTTACTGGAAAATACTATACGCAACAAACGTCAGGAAAAAGACATTCTTCTGATGACCCATATCGTACTTGGGTACCCATCTTTTGCAACCAACAGGAAAGTAGTCGCTCAGATGGTAGAAAACGGTGTCGACTGTATTGAGATGCAGATTCCTTTCTCCGAACCTATGGCCGACGGCCCGGTGATATTAAAGGCAAATCAGGAAAGCTTAGCCCAGGGCACCAGTGTTAAAGAATGTATGGCTTTTGGTGCTGAGATGGCCGCCGAATATGACATACCTTTTCTCTTCATGACATACTATAATATCGTGTACAAGTATGGTGAGGAGCGTTTTTTCAAGGACTGCCAGAAGGCAAACATCCAAGGCCTTATCATACCGGACCTCTCTCCTGAGATGGGTGAAAACTTTTTCAAACTGGCCACAACCTACCAGATTGCACCAATTCTTATTTACGCCCCCACATCCACAAACAAAAGGATGGCAAGCCTCAACCGTTCGGCCAATGGTTTTATTTACTGCGCGGCAAGGCGGGGTGTTACCGGCACTAAATCTTCATTTGACGAGGATTTTGACACATATCTTGCCCGTTGCAAAGCTGCCACGACACTGCCCCTCGCTGTGGGATTTGGCATCCAGGACAGGGCTGATGTAGCGAGCCTGACAGGCAAGGTAGACATGGCTGTAATTGGTTCCCAGACCATACGTCTGGTGGATGAGAAGGGACCTGAGGCGGTGGGTCCGTTTATCGCCGGTTTACGCTGATTTCTTTTGCTAGCGACCAGGATCATCCCGACGACGTCCAGCATGGACATCTTGGCTAACCACGCGTATGCGGTTATGCCAAAGTCCCAACAAAATGAACCTGAAGCTCTTACAAAGAGCTTACAAGGTGTGGTTTAACCGATACTTAAGTGTCACTTATCAAGTGACACTTTTGCGACTCTAATAATAATCAACCGACATTGACAAATCGGAGTGAACAATGACTGAAACAAATCCACTCAACACACAGCTGGAAACAACAGATATTATCTGGAATCTGGAAGATTTGTACAGCGGTACAAGTGACCCTGCAATTGACATCGACATCAGCTGGAGCGAAACGGAAGCCACTTCCATCCGCGAAGATTACTATCAGCAAATGGACGCCTTAACCGCTGAAGACTTCCTCAAACTTGTAATCAGAATTGAACAGCTTGATTGTAAGATTTCAAAGCTTGCTACCTACTCTTTTCTCAACTTCACCACCCAGATGTCCAATGCGAAAGCGGGTGCCCTGGACCAACGGATCAGAGAAGTAGACGCCAGATGCAGCACTGAAACTGTCTTTTTTGAGCTGGAGTGGAATAATCTCACGGACGAAAGAGCCACTTTTTTTCTAACGAGCAACCTGACCCAAGAATACCACCACTATCTTTCAGCCCTCCGCAAACATCGCCCCCACCAGCTCTCTGAACCAGAGGAAAAGATTCTTCTTGAAAAAGAAGTTTCCGGTCGTGGGTCGTGGACCACGCTGTTCAACAAGGTACTCAGCGGCTACCGCTTTGGCAAAGACCAGCGCACCGAAGAAGAGGTTCTCACTGACCTTTACAGTGAATCACGGGAAATTCGTAAAACAGCAGCAGATGAGCTGACCGAAGGCTTACAGGCCAACAATCACATCCTGACCCACATCTTCAACACACTGGCCGCCGACAAAATGGTCATGGATAAGCTTCGAAGCCATAGCAGTTGGGTCAGCTCCATGAATCTGGACAATGAGCTGAGTGACTCCACTGTAAGCACCCTCGTGGACACAATCACTTCAAGATATGACCTTGTACAACGCTATTACAACGTAAAAAAAGACATCCTCGGCGTGGATAAGCTTGAAGACTTTGACCGTTATGCCCCCCTCCCCTCATTGCCCTCAACCAAGGTAAACTGGCAGCCATGTAAAGAAATTGTACTTTCAGCCTTTGCGGCATTTTCACCCGAGATGGCTAAAATTGCGACTGATTTTTTTGACAAACGCTGGATCCATGCACCGATAGCCCAGGGTAAACGAGGAGGAGCCTTTGCCCACCCATGCGTACCTGAGGTTCACCCATATGTTCTTGTTAACTATACAGGAAACCTCCGGGACGTATCCACCGTTGCCCACGAACTAGGACACGGCGTACATCAGATACTCGCGGCAAAAAGGGGCCATTTCAACAGTGACACTCCCATTCCCCTTGCAGAAACAGCATCGGTCTTTGCAGAGCTTCTGGTATTCAACAACCAGCTTGAAATCCTTGAAAACAAGGATGAACGTCGTGCATTTATCTGCCAAAAGCTGGAATCCATCTTCGCAACTGTCTTCAGGCAAACGGCAATGAACAAGTTTGAGGAGCTTATGCACGAGGGCCGCCGGACCCATGGCGAACTGAGTAGCGATCAGCTCAGTGAATACTGGCTTACCACCCAACAGGCAATGTTTGGTGATTCTGTAACGCTTAGGAAAGACTACGGCATCTGGTGGTCATACATCCCACACTTTCTCTCTACACCGGGATATGTATATTCTTACGCATTTGGAGAATTGCTGGTACTCGCTCTTTATGGTCTCTACAAAAAAGAGGGTGACAGCTTTGTGCAAAAATACATGACCCTACTCTCGGCCGGGGGCTCCCTCTCACCATATACCCTTATGGAACCTTTTGGTATTGACTTGGATGACCCGAAATTCTGGCAAGGTGGTCTTGATGTAATCGAACAACTATTGGAAGAGGTGGAGTAAACACTTCTATTTCTACGTGAGGTTTTACGAGTTATTCCAAGAGGGCCTGGAGTGTAACGCAACAAGATATCGCTTTGTTCGTCAATACCGGGCACTCTTTTTTGGGGGATAAAAACAAAGAGGGGCAAGAGACCATTGTCGAACATGTCCCCTCCCCCACAGACCTCTGTAAGCGCTTGTCTGTCACAGCACGATATCTAGGCAAAGAATGAGGCTTAGTGCTTATTACGACGCCAATGCGGATGGGTAATCCCGAGCTTACTAATTTTATAGTTTAAGGCCCGTGGACTAATTCCTAGTTTATGGGCCGCATTTTTCTGCACCCACAAACACTCTTCTAGAACCCTCAGGATGAGATCTTTTTCCTGTCCGGCAAGAGAACCATTACAGCCACCATTGCCTAGCGGGAAAACATTTACTTCCGCCCTGACATTATCTTCAAAATGTTGTTTTCTTTCAACCTTTTCAGGCAGGTCGAGATTTGCCGAATGAATATATTGTCCATCTTCTAAAATCACCGCTCGTTCAATGGTGTTTGCCAGCTGTCGAATATTTCCCGGCCAATCATAGCCCTTAATTTTTGCTATGGAACTATCTGTAAAACCACCAATTTTACGGTGCATTGAGGTACAACATTTATTTAAAAGTAATTCAGCAAGGGGTACCAGACACTCCTGCCGATCTCTTAGGGATGGTAGGGTTACCGGGAGTACATTTATTCGATAGTACAAATCTTCTCTAAAATGATTTTCAGCTACCTGTCTGACCAGGTTTTTGTTTGTTGCAGCAATGATACGCACGTCTGAATAGATGGTCTTATTACCACCGACCCGTTCAAACGATTTTTCTTCTAGAACCCGAAGGAGTTTCGTTTGTAGGCTAAGTTTCATTTCACCTATTTCATCGAGAAATATTGTGCCACCACTCGCCTGTTCAAAACGACCAATCCTCTGTTTATCGGCACCTGTGAAAGCACCCTTTTCATGACCAAAAAGCTCAGATTCGAGCAAATTTTCAGGAATGTTGGCGCAATTGATTTTCACAAACGGTTTTTTTCTTCTCGGTGAATTAAAGTGAATAGTACCAGAAAGAAAGGATTTGCCGGTACCCGTATCCCCCGTAATCAAAATGGTCGAATCCGTATTGGCAAAACGCTCAAGACTTGCCAGAATAGCCTTCATCTTGGGACTAAAAGCTACAACATCTTTAAAATCGTAAACAACATCCTGCTTCCTTCTATGATATGCAATCTCGAAGCGCTGATCACGAATTTCAATTGCCTTATCGAAAGAAATATTCACCCTGCTGGACGACATTGGATGGATAAGAAAGTCACTCGCACCGCTATTCATTGCCCGCACAATCATCTCGGCCTTCTCTGTTTCAGAAGTCATAATGATCGGCAAAAACGGATCTTTACTGCATATACTTTCAAGAAGATTAACGGCACGGCCGTCCACAGAATCATTATCAAGAAAAATCAAATCAAACTGCTTGGATTTAATCTCCTCAAGAAATGCACCTTCACTGGCGATACTTGTGAGATGTGCACGATCTTCCAGCGCGGAGGTCAACGTGGGCCGGGTTTTTCCTGAACGATCATAAATGAGAATATTATACATAGGCATCGTCTTACAAGATGGTAAACATTGTTTCAATATCGTAACCAATTTCAATTTTATATGAAATATTAACACTAAATTCAAACAGAAACAAATATCACCTCAACTTTGCCTGTTCCCCATGTATAAAAGCCTTCTATCCACCTTTAGACAGGCAATTACTTATTCTAATAGCTCATTGAGTTAATACACCTCTTGGGAGGGTGTAACACTTTCCCGCTTCCCCCCATCTTCAGAATTGACCATTGAGGCAAAGGCAAAACCATGGGGCAGCAATTGCCTCAGTGTCTTGTGCTTCTACACATAGCGTCGAAAAAAAATGTAGGTTAGCCCTTGTTTAAAAGAGGCCTATCATTATATCTTAGCAACGAGATTCAGGGGTATATCCCTCAGGATATGGGTATATGTTTTTACAGACCGTCACCTTACCTCCCAAGGTAATAGATCCCCAACCACAGCAATTCCAATTTTCATACCGTTATGATTAATACTGAGATAACAGAGCAAAATGACAAGCGCTGGATGCGAGAAGCGATTTTCCACGCCAAAAACGCAGCCGCCAACGGAGAGGTACCGGTCGGAGCGGTACTTGTAAAAGACAATGAGCTTATATCCTTTGGCAGTAACAGCCCTATCCGGGACAATGACCCCACGGCCCACGCAGAGATTGCGGCGTTAAGACAGGGGGCCAAAACTCTTAATAACTATAGACTGCCAGAAACGACGCTCTACGTCACACTGGAGCCTTGCATAATGTGCATGGGAGCCATTGTCCACGCCAGGGTACAACGCTTGGTCATCGGGGCAACCGATCCTAAGAGTGGGGCCGCCTACTCCATATACAACATAGGGAATGACACACTGCTCAACCACAGCATTGCCTTAGACAAAGGCATCCTAAAAGATGAATGTCGCGACTTACTCAAAGACTTTTTCAAGTCCCGGCGAGCGGCAAAAAAAGAGCAGCGACAAAAATAGTGGATCTTTTTTGCACCGATGTCTATTTTTTGATTGCTAAATAGTCTGTGAAGGTTTACATAGTACCTCACATTTTTGAGAGCATACCTGTGGAGAGGTGGCCGAGTGGCTTAAGGCGCACGCTTGGAAAGCGTGTGTACGCAAGTACCGTGAGTTCGAATCTCACCTTCTCCGCCAGATATATAAAACCCCTAGTAAGAGCAGCATCTTACTAGGGGTTTCTTTTTGCCCATTGCGTTGGCGTTGCGGTGGCATTACCAATTCGTTGACGCTGAGAACGTCATTGCTGCCCCCATCACCTTACTGTACGTACACTCCCTGGATACCAGCCCAAAGTCCTTTCTTTCCGGATCCTCCACCCCTCAGCACCTCGCAGACACCCTGCGCTATGAGCCTAAATATAAGAAATCCTGGATTTTTTATGGCGGCAGCATAACATCGGGGTCGGACCACGCCAACATACTTGAATTACAGTGTATTGTGGCCAAAACAAGGCCTTTTTTTCTCTTAGAGGGCTGTTTTGATAGGTCAAAAGGTACCTCTAAGGAAAACATCTTCACTCTGTAGACTAACAATGCAAAATGGTTGTTTGCAGAATTACCTGTTGTTTTCCTATAAAACACATAGTCCGTGGGTAGGCCATATGCTTCTCACATGTTGCGACAAGACGACTTGGCTTCTGCTGTGGGTCTGTTGATATAGGTAGCGAATTTTTTCACAGAAGATACTGCAAAATCTTACTGATGATCCGACCAGGAACCAACACTCAACCGTAGGCAAAACGAAAACAAGCCTGTCGGACGAGCACTTCCGCCTTAGAGCGCTCTTTTTGATGCTCAAAAGGTACCTCTAAGGAAAACATCTTCACTCTGTAGACTAACAATGCAAAAAGGTTATTTGCAGAATTACCTGTTATTTTCCTGAAAAACACATAGTCCGTGAGTAGGCCATATGCTTCTCACATGTTGCAACAAGACGACTTGGCTTCTGCAGTGGGTCTGTTGCTATAGGTAGTGAATCTTTTTTACAAGAGATGCTACCAATTCTTGCTGATGGTCCGCCCCGGAACCAACATTCAACCGTAGGCGAAACGAAAACAAGCCTGTCGGACGAGCACTTCCGCCTTAGAGCACTCTTTTTGATGCTCAAAAGGTACCTTTAAGCCATTAAAACA
>NVXR01000033.1 GCA_002733995.1 Desulfotalea sp.
TATGGTTAAAATGCTTTATTGGGCTGAAAACGGATTTTGTATCTGGATGAAGAGGCTTGAAAAGGAAACCTTCAGATGGCCAGAGTCAGAAAATGATGTGTCCAGGTCGGGAGGCATATCCCGCCAAACGCCGAAGAGCTTCCGCGATTTTTGAGCCGGTTTAGTGAGGCTTATGACGGAAGAAGGTTGTCGAGAGTCCGTCAAATTATTGCTCTTGGAGCTGCACATCACAGATTGCTTTGGATACATCCTTTTATGATGGCAACGGGCGTGTGACACGTCTTATGTCACATGCTTCGCTATACGCTGCGGAATTGATAGTAGCCTCTGGTCAGTAGCAAGAGGGTGGGCAAGGAACGTTAAAGAGTACAAAGAGCTCCTCATGGCTGCAGATACGCAACGACGGGGAGATCTGGACGGACGTGGAACGCTATCGACAGAAACCTTGACAGCTTTCTGTGAATTCTTCCTGGCCATCTGCATCGACAAGGTCGATTTTATGGCATCGCTGTTTGAACCGAACGATCTTCTGCGACGGATGCGTCTGCTTATTCTAGAGGAAGTGGATGCAGGCCGCTTACCAAAAGGTTCATTCCCAATACTTCGTGAAGCGCTTTTGGCCGGAGAGGTGCCCCGAGGCTGTGCGGCCGAGATTACCAGCTATGGTGAACGGATGGCACGAAACGTCGTATCCGACCTGCTGAAAAAAGGCTACCTGAAATCGAAAACTACACGCACTCTTCTTGTCCTGTCATTTCCGATTGATGCCATTGAACGATGGTTTCCCCGACTGTACCCTGCTGTTTGAACTCGACGACCATAGCAATATACCGTTTCGACCTCGGTCGACGTCTTGACCTGCTGTTGGCTGACAATAATATTTGACTATTTTCAGATCAAATCGCTCGATCGTCAGTTACTATTGAGCATGATGCCTGACACATGTTGTGGTATCTTGTAAGTTGCCTAGCACGTTTTGTTTTTGTATAACATTACAAAACGGAAGTTCCCCAGTTTCTGCGGAATTACTTGTTAGCAATTCAAAACAGAGCTGCTTATCCAACATCATTTGAGGGGAATAAATTATTTTACCATATGCAAAAGGAATTGCGGATACGTTCTGTGATTATCATAAAAATACTACTGATATTGCTTTATTTATTAGAGATGAATTAAGTAATAAAAAATATCCCAGAAAGAAGATTGTGGAATTTTGGGATAACCAAGAAATTTTAAAAATTTCTAAAGTTCGCTATCAAGAGTTAATTGATGAACGAGATCAAAAAATTCAAGAACAAAGAGAATATTATTACTTAAATGCTCCAGAACAAGTAATTATCCAAAACGATGATGAAGTTACTGTTGAGTATGGCAGAGTTAAAAACGTTCTCGATAAAACATATAATGACTTCGTTCGAGAAGGCGTTATGGATTGGAAGTCATACTATGAATATGGAATGGCCTCAAAAAAGAAATGTCAAATAATTACCTTGGAAAACGACAAACGTGAGTTTAGGGTTGTTTTTGGCATTAGTGCAATAGGTGTTAAAAAGTGGGATGTAATTAAGTTCAAAGGAGAAGCGGATGAGGCGGTTGTAATTATCCCTTCTATTTCTGGTATTGGTGGAATAGGCACTTTTAGTATTGCAATTCCTATTACGGTTTATGATACTTTTTATCCCTCAATAACTGCAGCTTATGAAATTATTCGCCCTGAGTTTACTTATGGGTATATTACCCAGCTCATTCGTGATGGTATGGAGCCAAATCAAGCTTTTTCTAAGAAGAAAAAACTAGGTTCAGATCAGATTCACGGAAGTATAGTAAAAATGTTATCGAAATAGAATTGCTAACAAGCTGTTCAACAAGGACAAAAAGCAGTTGGCTTTTGCTCCTTCGTCGCTTATTTTAGCCAACAATTTTTTTCCTGTTAACAGGGCGTTATGCGCTTAAGCAATATTGAGGATTTACGATTTGATTATAGGAAGCAAAACATTAGAAAAACTTCGAGAACTTATAAACGAAGAAACAGAATATAGATCAGGTCCGAAGATCATTCAGTTTTTTAATGAGTTAGGTCTCAACGATACCTATGCACAAGGATTTCCTTCACGGTGGGTGTTTACGGACGAGAAGCTAAAGACCATCAATGGCACACCAAATATTGATAAGTGTATAAAAAACTTGTTTTCGCCTGTTAGGTTTATTGAAGCTCCTGAAAAATTAGATTTTCATATTTTGGAGTTCAATAAATATCTAGCATTTGATAAGTGGCAAGTTGTAAGAAGTAACGCTGAAATATCTTTTCAAAAGTTGGGTAAAGTTGAGTTTAATGTTCCCAAAGAAAAGAATGATGAAAAAGGCTTTCTAAGCCAAGAGTTTAAAGATTTAAACCTGTCTAATTTACAATTAGATCACTCAATAACAAGTGTTCTTGAGTACAGAGTAAAAGAAATAGAAAGTTGCTTTACAGCTAATGCACCTTTATCAGTTATTCTTTTAGCTGGGAGTACACTCGAGGGAATTTTACTTGGAGTTGCAAGCAAGAACCCTCGGTTATTTAATTGTGCGAAAAGTGCACCTAAAAATAAAGAGCAAAAAATAAAACAATTTCATGAGTGGTCTTTAGCTAATTTTATTGATGTTTCAAAAGATGTTAACTTATTACAAAATGATGTGCATAAATTTAGCCATGCTCTCAGAGACTTTAGAAATTATATACATCCATTTGAACAAATGAGTACTGGGTTTAACCCCACAATGCATACCGCTAAAATTTGTCTGCAAGTATTGAAAACAGCTATATATCAGATCAATGAGAGTATTCAGAGTAAAAGCGCATAACAAGTCGTTTGAACGGAATAGAAACAGTTGGCCATCGTTTCGCGATTATAGCCAGCCATTTTTATCCGCTTAACGATGCGTTAGCTTTCCAAAGGGTATCTATGAAGCAAAGAGTTATGGGTTTCGATCTTGCTAGAGCTTTAGCAATATTCGGGATGGTTATCGTTAATTTCAAAACTGCTATGCAGTCTGAAACAGGTAGCGAATTGTTGATGTGGTTTTCTGCGCTATTTGAAGGACGGGCATCTTCTCTTTTTGTCATTCTTGCAGGGATTGGTGTAACATTGTTAACGAATAAAGCTCGGAAATCGAAAGATAGATCGCTTGTAAATAAGAGTAGACTATCTCTTATAAAAAGAGCGTTATTTCTTATAATGATCGGACTTATATACACTCCAATCTGGGAGGCCGATATACTGCATTTTTATGGTTTTTATTTTTTAATTGCTGCTACAGTATTCATGGCTAGTAATCGAATATTGTTGCTAGTATCAGTTGTGATCGCGTTATCCTTTCCTGTCTTGATGTTGTTCTTTGATTATGATCAAAATTGGAATTGGTCTACCTTAACATACATGCATCTGTGGTCTTTCGATGGAATGATAAGACATATTCTTTTTAATGGTTTTCATCCAGTATTCCCTTGGGCTACATTTCTTATAGTTGGGATGTGGCTAGGAAGAGTCGATCTATCCCAAGCAACGGCAAGAAATCGATTACTTACATGGTCAGTTATTACTTTAATAACTACTGAGGTTTTATTTTACTTAATTCGGATTTATATCGGAGATGGAGTAGAGATTGGAATTTCACGGGAAGACGTTGTGTCGCTGTTTTCCACCACTATAATACCTCCATTTCCTCAATATATTATTTCTGCGGGCAGCTCTGCTTGCATAGTGCTGGTTGGCTGTTTATATCTTTCAGATAAGTTTAGAGAAAGTAATATTATTATATGGCTATGCCAAACGGGTCAGTTGTCTCTAACTCTCTATGTTGCACATGTAATATTAGGAATGGGAGTGCTTGATGGCATGAATAGGCTAAATAACCAGACTATAGATTTCTCTTTACTAAGTTCTTTAATCTTCTGTGTTTGTGCAATAGTTTTCAGTGTTTTTTGGCTTAAACATTTCAAATCTGGACCGCTAGAATGGATATTTCGCAAAGTGGCAAGCTAACAAGAAAATCAACACGGACTGAAAACAGCGGGCTGTTCGCTTCGCTCCATCTTAGCCCACTTTTTATAGTCTGTTATTTTGGCGTTAGTAGCCAAGATGGTTCATTTTTTGTAAAGATCACTGTCAGTAGTGAAGCATTCGATATAACGATGTTGAGTTTTAATATATTGTCGTAAGCAATGAGCATAAAAGAAGCTGATTCAGCAGTAGTCAAATAAAGTGACGTCAATAGCGCTTAATTTTTACAAAAGAGGAAGGTTTAAGACGCATGCTGGATTCAAGCTTTAATCGTTGACTAATAGCCTCGGGAGACCAACCTAAGAAAAGGCACTCCCGAATAATCTGGTCTGTTTTCACAGTGCGTTTATGTGCTTTTCTCGCAGTTCGCTTACGGCATTCACTGAGATGTTGGGCTAGTGAAGGAGAGTAGCCGGGTACTGTCACATTTCTATTGAGTTCTCTGCTTACAGTGCTGAAATGCACGCCAATTATTTCGGCTACTGCTCTGACTGATATACCTGCTTTACGAAGTACAGAAATCTGGTATCTTAGATCTCGAGTGAGTTGCTGGTAATGTTTGTTTTTTCATAACAGACCTTGGTTAAGTGTGAGAGCTGAAACCATACCTTCAATTCTCTCACTTTTCAAACTTCAATCTGTTGCACTTATTGTACTGCTGCAGCGATAGTCAACATATCTACATTAGATCTTGAGCGGATAGAATTCCATGTCTTTCCTATAAGTATCAAACTGAGTAATTGTTCGGTTGTGGTTGTATGCCGAAACAATCGGTACGATCGATATGAAATAGTATAACTGTTGCAATATCAGGAACAAATTTATACAAAATCAGATTGTTAAATACAAATATGAAAAATGTCAAAGAAGAAGCACTCTCTGTATCTGCCGCAAACCAAGCCCTTACAGTAAATTTGGAAGCACGATTGTGGAAGTTTATCGTTAGAACGATCAACTACCCTGAACTAAGGTTTGATTCAACAACAGACTCAATATGCTTTATGAGCTATATTCCATTTATAGCCTTAGCAAAAGAATGGATTGTCGGAAATAGCGAAGGACTTTACGATGTTCGAAAATGTGAAGGCTGTGGCGATTATTTTGATGTGAACAAGACGGACGGAATTTACGGTAACTCTGAAGATCTGGAAGAATTCATTTGTTTTCCCTGTGCAGAGCGCATGACGGCCAGAGAATATTATGAACGATTTATCGAGAGGTAGGCAGATGATTTGATTTTGATCTATAGTAGATATCCGAACTCGGTGAACGTACAAATGACGAGCTCATTTGATACATTTTGCTGTTGATAATAGTGAGCTTTTCAGAATGTCAATAAGTCAAGCCTGACCCCGTTCCAAATCATCCCACTCTACCCGGATACCAGACAAGAGTTCAAGGGGATGGCAACACCATGCTGAACTCCAGCTAATTACTGTGCTCTATAGTTTCCTCGAATATTTCAGCCCGATCCCACTCCAGCCAGTATTTCACCGAAACCTTCTCAAGCTCCTTAAAATACTTGTCTGACTGAAAGCCATATTCTTTTGAAAGCTTTATGATAGCCTGCTTTACCGCCGTTATGACTTCTGGCTTTGGCCTTAGTCGCAGTTCTTTTCCATGAGAGAAAAAGATTACTTCAGGTTTACTAAGGTGAGTATTGGATATCGTTCCTCTGCCAAGGCTGGCACCGGTTGAAATTTGAATTCCATCATTGAGGCAACTAAAAGGTGGCGTATTGCCGGCAAAGGAGACGACCTCCAGGTGATCGAAAGGCGCCTCGAGTAACTGGCGAGCACGAACCCCCATTTTTGCTCCAATAATTGACCAGAGACCGAGGTGTCGATGCATTTCGTTGGTCAAAAGAGTGGCTTTCCACTCTTCGAGGCCATGTCGTTCGATAATTTGGGTAACAAAGGGAGAGACCGTATCATTAAAAAGTAAAGGATCAGTTGGATATGATTTAAGACAAACGGGTGTTCGTACGTCAAATCCTGTGCCCTCGTGAGCAGATAGATTGGTAGAAAAGAGTACAAGTAAGATGAGTGTGAGCAGTTTCTTCATGCGATTGCATCCTCAGGTGCTGGTTCTTTTTTTCATCCCTCTCCACAACAGAGAAACGTTTAAAAGAGGTGGCAGAAGGCGAAAAATAACCACACGCTTCTGACCATCATCAACCTAACGTATAACACAAGCAAAAGGCCCAGCCAAGCAAAATAACACTATTCCATGTTTCGTGTTATTGTGCTTTCGGTAATCCCCCCGAAAAAAAGTAGTACTCAAAAGGAGAATTTTTTGAAAAAGTCAAAGTTTAGCGATAGTCAGAGACTCGCGATTTTAAAGAAAGCAGAGGGTGGTATCCCGATAGCGGAATTATGCCGTACCTTCTTCCTGTAAATCCTGAGAGTCGCGAAGCACAATTTCAAAGCATAAAATGTTGCTCAATTGCAATCCTCCCCCAACCTAATATGTTTCCTATATCTATGAACCGAAGAAGCCAATGCACATTGGCTTCGGGGCGTCTGTATTGGTAAGTATTTCTTTGTCAGGTAAGATGTATGATGTCAATCAGTTTTCAATTTTGACCCCTTGTCAGCGCCAAAAACCTGCGACCATTCGCCAAAGCTTAGATTTGTGGTAATGATGATCGAAGTTTGCTCATACAGAGTGCTGATCAAGTGAAACAGCAACGCTCCACCTGTCTTTGAAAAAGGCACGTAGCCAATGATCTCCACCATCGGCAGTTGCTGTTTAACTCCCCGTGTGACTGTTTCATCAAAAGTGCTGACCATACCGTGAAGCTTCAGCGACTTCAGCTGTTCTGTTACCTAACATCGCTGCATGGTTGACCTCCTCACGTAAACTGTCATAGCGGCCACAATCTGCAAGCGATTCCTCTGTCAGCCTAAGCCTTTCGGGTGTACTGACAGGATCAATCGGAAGAGCATCCAATTCTCTGGTGATCAGGTTCAGGACAACCCCACTACGAACAGTGCCATGAGATAAAGCTTCCCGACATGCTTCATCGGTTATTTCCAGACCATGCTTTCGGGCAGCAATCAGGATTTCGACAAACTCACGATCTCCTCCAGATCGAGACAGTAACTGTCACTGCATCTGTTTTACTCCACTGGGTAATTCCCATTCCTTAAATGGAGCACCATCAAGTAGAGCGCCAGGCTTCCGCTCAAGTAGCTCTAAATAGTGCCATGGGTCATAAATGGTTTTCCCGCGACCAAAACATCGGAGGTGCTCACCAACTATCTCGCCATTCTTGACTATCTGTATCATGTCCACAGTAGCAAGGACTGTTGCCGGTAGACCGACAACCTTGCTGCTTAATTTTGTCTAAGAGACCGTCAGAGCGCCCGCTTTTAGATTTTTGTTCACTCTATCTTTAAAGGTAGCTTTGGGAATCAACTCTGGGGGCTTGACTCGATTCTGGTAATAGCTGTATTATTCGAAATGGTCATAGAGAGGTTTTTCTAAAATCTTTTCGCAATTTATTATTATTTTAGCATCGAGGTAGGGAACATGAAAAAAGTAGAGTATCGGGAACGGGCATTAAAAATCTTTCCCTGGGTTTGCGGTAGCTGCGGTCGTGATTTTAACGGTAAAAATATTCGCGAGTTAACGGTCCATCACAAAGACCATAATCACGACAACAATCCACCCGATGGTAGTAACTGGGAGCTGTTATGTCTCTACTGCCATGATAATGCGCATTCACGTTCACTCGATGCCGAATGGTTGGGGACGGATAATCTTGATAAAGATGAAGGACCCACTTCGACACATTCTCCCTTCGCCAATCTAAAAAATATGTTGCGAAAGTCTTAGTGATGTACTTATCGCCGATAAGTTGTTGTTGTGACAGCACATCTGTCCTGGAAGTTCTCGCAGGGACAGGGGAGGCACGTTAAAGCTAAATATGAAAAGAATAACAATACCCGGATTACCCCATCATATTATTCAGCGTGGACTGCATAGTCGAAAAACCTTTTTGAGTGATGACGATTATGCCGTTTATCTAGAGATAATGTCTGACAGCATCCGTTGTTATGGTGTGGAGATATTGTCCTACTGTCTGATGCCGGACCATGTGCATCTCGTTGCCATTCCCAAGGAAAAGAATTCCTTAGCCAGCTGTCTTAGAGTTGCCCATGGCCGATACTCAAAATATATAAACCAACGAACAGGCAGCAGTGGACAGTTTTGGCAGGGGCGATATGCAGCGCATCTATTAGATGAAGAATATCTAGTTGCCTGCACCCGTTATATCGAGATTAATCCGGTTAAAAGAGACTACGTTGACCAACCGCAAGATTGGAAGTGGAGTAGCGCAATGGCACATATCATGAAAAAGGATGATTCATTGGTGCAGGTGAAGCCGTTACTTGAACGAGTTAAAATAGAATGGCAGGACTTTCTTGCCGAAAGCAGGCCAGACAATGAGGCCGATGTTTTTTATCTACATGAGAAGACCGGCCGTCCTCTTGGCAACGATGCCTTTGTGGACATGGTCGAAAAAAGACAAAAAAATGAGAATTGATAGATCGTTTTATCGAGACTTTGCCGGGATGCTTGCTTCAAGCATATTGGGACGGTAAGGCAAGCGTTACTGCAAGAAATCAGTATTTATAAATCTCCGTTTGACTGTGGCAATAGTCTACATACCTTCTAACCATCGCGTTGGATAGAGTGGAGATGTCTGGGTATTAAGAGGTTGAGTGCTATTTGTAGTCCGCATTGTCCCAGGCCAGTGTCCTCTTGCTTGAGAAGTGCTTGATAGACAAAACAATACTTCTTACATCTGTTCAAAGATAAAAACTCACAATGTTCACCAAATGTTAGTCCCAACGGCACCGCTTGTTTTAGTGTGAGCTGGTAATAGGCATAGCGTACTCTGTTTTATTGCCAAAATCGCACTGAACCTGGCACCGCCTGAACCGATGGAAATGCGGGTTAATTGAAGGCCCAGTTGCAATAATAATTAAATAGGCGGAGGTCGTATGACTGCTATTATCGGAATTGATGTAGGTACTGGCAGCGCAAGGGCTGGTGTGTTTGATCTTGCAGGGAAGATGCTTGGAGTTGCCAGTCGTAATATCCAAACGTGGAAAACCGGGGCTGATTTTGTCGAGCAATCCTCAGACAATATATGGTTGGCTATCTGTGAATCGGTACAGGAGGCAATGGCTCTTGCTAATCTCCAGCCTGGCGACATCAAGGGCTTGGGTTTTGATGCGACTTGTTCGTTGGTGGCGATAGACAAGGCAGGACAACCCGTCACCGTCAGTCCGGATGGAGATGATGCACGTAATATCATTGTTTGGATGGATCACCGGGCGACGCCCCAGGCGGCAAAAATTAACAGCTCTGAGCATCGGGTGCTCCACTATGTTGGTGGCACAATTTCTCCGGAGATGGAGACCCCAAAGCTGCTATGGCTCAAAGAGAATTTGCCGAAGACTTGGGAGCGTACAGCTCATTTCTTTGACTTGCCTGATTTTCTCACCTGGCGAGCGACAGGCAAAACCTCTCGATCTCTCTGTTCCACCGTGTGCAAATGGACCTATCTTGGTCATGAGCAACAATGGGACCGAGAATATTTTGAGTCCATTGGTCTAGGTGATTTAGCCCAGGAAGATTTTTCTCGTCTGGGTACAGATATTCTTCCCATGGGAAGCCCTGTGACAGGTGGATTGTCTGCGCAGGCGGCGGCAGAACTTGGCCTGTATGAAGGCACCGCGGTTGCAACGTCTATAATTGACGCCCATGCAGGTGCTCTTGGTATTATTGGTGCCTCCCTTGATAATCAACCCGTAACAAAGGACGTGTTAGAAACGCGGCTTGCCCTCATCTGCGGCACTTCGAGTTGTCATATGGCAGTCTCCCAGGAGGCCTATAGTATACCGGGCGTTTGGGGACCTTATTTTTCGGCCATGCTTCCTGATATGTGGCTTCACGAAGGAGGTCAATCCACCACGGGTGCCCTTATTGATCACATTATCAATAGCCATGCTTGTGGTCAGGAGGTTAAAGAGCAGGCGGATGCAGGAGGTCTCTCTGTTTATCAAGTCCTCAATGAACGGCTTGATATTCTTGCTGCTACCAAAGCCTTTCCGGCTCAGCTGACCCAAAATCGACATATCCTGCCTTATTTTCACGGTAATAGGTCACCCAGAGCCAATCCTTTGCTCCGTGGTGCTGTGGCAGGTCTTTGCCTGGAAAATACCATGGACGATCTCGCTCTTACCTATCTTGCAACCATCCAGGCAATTGCCTACGGCACAAAGCATATCGTCGAGCGTATGAACCAGTCAGGCTATAAGATAAAAACCATCTTTGCCTGTGGAGGAGACTGTAAAAATCCGGTCTTTCTGCGTGAGCATGCTGATATCCTTGACTGTCAAATTGTGCTTGCCCAAGAGTCAGAGGCCGTTCTTCTCGGTGCTGCCACCTTGGCAACAGTGGCAGCCGGTGTTCAGCCAAGTATCTTCACTGCAATGTCGGCTATGAACCATGCCGGTGAGGTTATTCAGCCTTCTGCAGGAACGCAGCGCTATCATCAACAAAAATATATTGTCTTTAAGCGTATGCACGATGATCTGGTTGCCTATCAAGATCTCATGCAAATAGCAGACTAATGCAAATGTGTTTTTGAGGATTATGTTATAAAAGTAACAAAAAGCCTTGCGTTGAAATAGGATTTGTGGAATTTTAAACACACAATTTGAGATATTATGTTTGCGAGGGAAATTTGTCACTAACAAAAGAAAAACGAAAAAATGATTTAGTCGAATTGCTCAGCCATGAAGAGATGATCCATCTCGCTGACCTCTCAAGACTTTTAGGTGTGTCCGAGATGACAAGCAGGCGCTATATCGCCGAGCTGAGTCCTTCGGTACGTCTTCTTGGCTCTTATGCAATGTTGCCGCGAGAATCAGCTGTTCTGGATCAGCAAACGTATCTTGTGGACATTGAGACCGATCGAAATAGAGAAAAAAAACTGTCCATAGGTCGGGCTGCGGCCGCACTTATAGAAGAGAATGACGTTATTTTTATTGATTGCGGCACCACCACTCCGTTTATCGCCCATTATATTAGTAACGAGTTGAATTTTAAGGGTATTTGCTGTTCGCTCAATATCTTCAATCTGCTTAATGCCAAGAAAAACAGCAAGATACTATTAACCGGTGGGGCTTTTCATGAGAAAACGCAAGTCTTTTCCAGCCCACAAGCGCTTGATATGATACGGCAACTTCGTATTACCAAGGCCTTTGTCTCCGCTGCTGGAATTAGCCAACAACTTGGGCTTACCTGTTTTAATCAGTATGAGATAGAGCTTAAGCGTGAGGTGATGAAGGTCTCCCAGCATGTCTATATAGTGGCCGATAGCAGTAAGTTTGATCAAGTGAAAATGGCATATTTTGCTGACGTTGATCAAGTCGATACAGTTATTACCAATGAAGATATTTCCGCTACCGATGAATCGTGGTTGCGCCAGCTGAACATTAATTTGATAAAAACATAACGAAAATAGCATTCAATATTGACAGTTCTCCCTACGATTTGCTATTTATTCGCGATTTAATGATAAAAAAGTAACAAAACATTCAAGAAAGTTTAAAGGAAGTCACATGAACACAAAAATTAGCCCAAAAGAAATTGCCCTGTATATTGACCACACCCTTCTTAAACCAGAGGCAAGTCCTGCGGCTATTCGCACCCTGTGTGCAGAGGCTCGAGAATATTCTTTTAAAACTGTATGTGTTAATTCGTACTACGTTCCCCTTTGTGTAGAAGAACTACAGGGCTGCTCTGTTGGCGTTTGCTCTGTGGTTGGTTTTCCACTTGGAGCAATGCTCAGTGAGGCAAAGGCCTGCGAGGCAAAACTTGCCGTGGCCGCAGGTGCCAGTGAAATTGATATGGTTATTAATATTGGTCTGTTGAAGGCTGGAGAGCTTGATGCTGTTCGGGCTGATATTGAAACTGTTTTTACCGCCTGTGGACAGACCCCCCTCAAAGTGATTATCGAGACGGGTCTTCTAACCGACGCAGAAAAAAAGACTGTCTGCCAGATATGTAAAGAAATTGGTGTTGCCTTTGTTAAAACTTCCACAGGCTTTGGACACGGTGGCGCAACCGTTGCTGATGTTGAGTTAATGCGCTCCGTTGTTGGGAGTAGTTGCAGCATTAAGGCCTCGGGTGGGGTCCGTAATTTAGACGATGCCCATGCCGTAATTGCAGCGGGTGCCGACAGAATTGGAGCTAGCTCTGGTATCGCCATTGTTACTGGAGGAGAGGGCTCTTCATACTAGGAGTCATTCTGAGAATGATCTTTTGTTCAATAGCTTCAAGGTATTCACAAGATAATACTCGTAATATCGGATATATGGCTGCGTTTATTGGGTGGAAGCTGAGCGTTATGGCTTAGGCTCCTCTTTTTAGGCAAGCTGATAGATATGGCAAAAAGTTCATCTCTGCATCTTGAACGGTGATGAATTTTTTATAAACAAACGTCATGGACGTTTATTCTTAACAGGACCAAACAAGGAGTAATCATGAAAAAACTTCTCATTAGTCTCATAACATTATTGTTCGCATCCAGTGCATATGCGGAACCTATTGTTAACACCGCAGACCTTATTAAAGGTATCAGCAAAGCTGACACCAAAAAGGAATTTGTTATCGCAACAGTTGTTAAAGTTGATGGCATTGCCTGGTTTGATCGTATGCGTGATGGCGTCAAGCAATTTGGTAAGGACACAGGTCACGACACTTGGATGCTTGGACCCAGTCAGGCCGATGCCGCTGCTCAAGTTCAGATCATTGAAAACCTGATTGCCCAAGGTGTCGATGCTATTTGTGTTGTGCCGTTTTCTGTTGAGGCCCTTGAGCCTGTTTTGAAAAAAGCACGCAAGCGTGGCATCATCGTTATTGCCCATGAAGCCTCTAATCTTACAAACGTTGATTATACCATCGAAGCCTTTGATAACTTTGCCTACGGTGAAGAGCTTATGCGGCATCTCGGTAAATCTATGAACGGCACCGGTAGCTACGTTGCAACCGTTGGTAGCCTTACCTCCAAGTCGCAAAATGAGTGGATTGATGGTGCTGTAGCGTATCAAAAAGCAAATTTCCCAGACATGAAGTTGGTAACCAAGCGTCTTGAAACCTATGACGACGCTAACACCGATTACAATAAACTGAAAGAAACCCTGCTGACCTATCCTGAACTCAAAGGTATTGTAGGCGGTCCAATGCCTACCTCTGCAGGCGCTGGTAAACTCATCCTTGAAAAAGGTCTCCAGGGCAAGCTCTTCTTTGCAGGAACTGGCCTCGTGTCTGTTGCGGGCGAATACTTGAAAGAAGGCGCTATTGATTACATTCAATTCTGGGACCCAGCTGTTGCAGGATATGCCATGAACACCCTTGCTGTTATGGTCCTTTCCGGTAAAGCTGATCAAATCAAGGCTGGTCTTAACCTTGGTATTGCTGGCTATACCGATCTGCTTGCCCCAAATGCAGATAAACCAACCCTTCTCTACGGAGCGGGCTGGGTAGGTGTGACTAAAGCAAATATGGACAAGTATAATTTCTAATTCCGGCCTAAGAAAATAAGCCGGGATAAGTGTCTTGCAGGTGTATCAGTGCTTGTAATGTTAAACAAAGCAATTGGATGAGTTGTTTTCCTGACTGATTTGCAGAAGTAAGACACCAGCCCCGGGTACGGAAAATAAGCCGGGATAAGTGTCTTGCAGGTGTATCAGTGCTTGCGATGTTAAACACAGCAATTGGATGAGTTGTTTTCCTGACTGATTTGCAGAAGTAAGACACCAGCCCCGGGTACGGAAAATAAGCCGGGATAAGTGTCTTGCGGGTGTAGCAGTGCTTGTAATGTTAAACAAAGCAATTGGATGAGTTGTTATTCCTGACTGATTTGCAGAAGTAAGACACTAACAGACCACAAGGTCATTAGAATGAATAAAACAGAAGATTTTATCTCTCTTGAGCATGTACACAAGTCCTTTGCCGGTGTGCATGCCCTCAACGATCTCTCCCTCACGATTAAAAAGGGGGAGATCCACTGTCTCGCAGGAGAAAATGGTTCTGGGAAGTCGACACTTATTAAGGTCATTTCCGGAATCCATGCTCCAAGCGAGGGTGTGATTCGGATCGGTGATAAACGTCTTAAGCGCCTCACTCCCAAGCAAGCAATTGCCTTGGGAGTGCAGGTGATCTATCAGGATTTTTCCCTTTTTGCCAATCTCACGGTAGCCGAAAATTTAGCACTAAATACCAATCTTGCCCAAAATAAGAAATTTGTCAGTTGGAAAAACGTCTATGCGCTTGCACGGGAAGCAATGGCAAAATTGCAAATTGATATTGACCTCAATAAAGAGGTGGGTAGCCTTCCTGTGGCCCAGAAGCAACTGATTGCTATTGCTAGGGCTTTGATGTTTAACGCACGTCTGATTATCATGGACGAGCCGACGACAGCCCTCACTGGGAAGGAGGTTCAGGTACTCTTTGACATTGTTCGTCAGATTCAAAAAGACGGTATAGCAGTTCTCTTTGTCAGCCATAAGATGAGAGAAATGCTGGATATTAGTGAACGAATCACCGTTATTCGAAATGGCATCAAGGTTGCTGAAGGGCCTACCACAGATTTTGATGAAAAACTTCTTACCTATCATATGACAGGGCAGGAGTTTACCAATGAAAAATACATGTTAGAGGTCGATGCCAAGGAAACTCCACGGCTTGAGGCCCACAACTATTGTGGTAAGGGGTTTCAGAATATCAACCTCTGTCTGCATAAAAAAGAGGTGATCGGCATCACAGGACTGTTGGGCTCCGGGCGTACAGAGCTTGCGAAGGCATTCTTTGGTATGCAGAAGGATACCAAGGGACAGTTACTGATAGACGGTAAGCAGGTCCAGTTGTCATCTATCTCCGAGGCGATTAAAAATGGTATCGCCTATGTCCCGGAAGATCGTCTTAGTGAAGGGCTTTTTCTCTCTCAATCAATCAAACGTAATATTCTTGCCACCACCCTCGATTCAGGAGATAGCAGCTTTTTTATTGATAAAAAAGGTGCAGCAGAACGTGCCACGCGGATGGTGGCTGAAATTGGCATAAAGACCAATAATCCCGAAAATCCAGTTAACACCCTTTCTGGCGGTAACCAGCAAAAGGTTGTTCTTGGCAAATGGTTACTAACCAACGCAAAAATCCTTATCTTAAACGGGCCGACTGTAGGTGTTGATATAGGTTCTAAGGCGGAAATTCATAAAAGAATCCGTAATATCGCTCAGGAAGGTGACCTCGCGGTTATTATGTTTTCCGATGATATTCATGAACTCGTTCATAACTGCAACCGCATCATAATAATGCATAAGGGTGAATTTGTAGATGAAATCCCTGCACGGGCTGCAGAGGAAAATGATATCAATAATCGCCTGAAGGAGCTCGTATAAGATTATGAAGTTACATCTCCGGTCAGAATTTATTATCGGCTCGGTATTGCTCTTGGCAATGCTAGTTATTGGCACGATAAACCCCGCCTTCTGGCATCTCGACAATATTTTCAACCTGCTGCGTAACAACATTGTTATAGGCATTATGGCAATGGGTGTGCTGTTGATCCTCATTTCTGGTGGGATCGATGTTTCCTTTCCTGCCTTTGCTGTGGCCAGTGCCTACATTACAATAAAGCTTGTTGTTTTCTGGCAATTACCAGGGGTGTTGTTGCCCATCCTTATGTCCATCATCTTTGGTGCCCTCTTTGGCCTGATAAACGCCTTTTTTGTCGCCAAGTTTAAGATGATTCCGCTGATTGTTACCTTGGGGACTGGCGGTATGGTGCGGGGCTTCCTCCTTGGTTTTGTTGGTACCAGCATGATCAATATCAACAAGATGCCAAGACCGCTGATCGATCTCTCCAAGCTTGAGATATTCAGCGGCCTCAATGCGGATGGGACCCACTACGGTCTTACTGTTTTGGTTCTGTTCTATGTTTTCACCGCCCTTGCCATCCACTTTCTCTTAAAATATACCATGCTCGGTCGGAGTATTTATGCCCTCGGAGGAGACCCTGTTTCCGCAGAGCGGGCAGGTTTTAATATCCCTGGCATCCAAACCTTTATCTACTGCCTGGCGGGTGCCCTGGCGGGTTTTGCGGGAATCCTCCACAACTCCCTTATCTGGCTCTCTAACCCACGGGACATGATGGGCTTTGAACTGGACGTTATTGCAGCTGTTGTGCTCGGTGGTGCCAGTATCTTCGGGGGTAAGGGGACTGTGCTGGGAACTGTGCTAGGTGTTTTTATGCTGGTCTTGGTTAAAAACAGCCTCATCATAATGAAGGTGGACACCACCTGGCAAAGAGTTGTGGTCGGCGTTATCATCCTCGCGGCTACTGCAATCACAGCATATAGGGATAAAAAAACCAATGCTTAAAAATGCACAACCCAATATTCGAGATTTTTTTAACAAAAATAACAATCTCCTCCAGCTGATTGCCATTACCGTATTGATTTTTGTCGTAATGAGTGCGCTGAACCCCGTTAAGTTTCTGAGATATTACAACTTTGAGTCCATCGCTTTTTCATTTCCAGAGCTCGGCCTCCTCTCTATTGCCATGATGATCGCCATGCTCACGGGGGGGATTGATCTCTCTGTTGTGGGTATCGCAAATTTTACCGCAATCATTGCCGGGAAACTTTTTCAGGCAACCTTGGTAGGTAAAGATCTTCCTCCGTCCGTCACCCTGATGTATGTGGTGTTAGGGATTGTCATCGTTCTCGTGGTGGGAGCTTTGGCTGGTATGCTTAACGGTTTTCTCATTACTAGGGTGGGAATTACCCCTATCCTGGCAACCATGGGAACGGGGCAACTCTTTGTTGGTTTTTCTCTGGTGATCACCGGTGGCCCGGCCATCGTAGGTTTTCCAGAGATGTGGTCTATGATCGGCAACGAAAAGGTATTAGGCGTAGCCGTTCCTTGCTGGATTTTTTTCATTGTTGCCACTGCCACTGCGTATATCTTAAATAAGACCAGCTTTGGTATAAAACTGATGCTCATTGGCACTAACGCCAAAGCCGCTGTGTACTCTGGTATCGATAAGAATGGTATTATCCTGAAAGGTTATATGCTTACCGGCGTTCTCTCTGCTATTACCGGTATTATCATGTCGGGACGCACCAATGCTGCAAAGTCGGACTACGGTTCATCCTACGTGCTACAGGCGGTGCTTGTGGCTGTTCTTGCCGGGACTAATCCCGCCGGTGGCTATGGTACTGTTTTTGGCGTTTTTATTGCCGTAATTGGTTTGATGTTTCTCTCCAGTGGCCTGATGATCATGCGCTTTAGCAATTTTCTGGTGGATTTTATCTGGGGAGCCTTCCTGCTGCTTATCATGGTGGTAAATTACTACAACAACAAACGACGGGCAGCCTGCAAATAACGTTTTGATATCGGAGTTTCTATGCAAGGGAAAATAGTTCTCAAGAAAGAATTCTTTACAGAAGCGCGCCATCGTATCTATCAAGGCGGTGAGTTTTTTGTCGAAACATGGCGCTATGCCAGTGGTATTGAAGCGCTCACCATCGGTAACTCCCGTGGTCACATCACTGTCTTGCCCTATATGGGACAGATGATTTGGGATGCCGTTTTTGATGGTGTCGATCTTACCATGAAGAACATGTTCAACCAGCCGCTTCCCAGTTCAACTATTATTGAAACCTACGGCTGCTACCTGTATCACAGTGGACTGTTGCGTAACGGTTGCCCGGGGCCTTCAGACTCCCACCCGCTCCATGGCGAGATGCCCTGTGCTCCCATGGATACTGCAGAAATAATTTTTGGCACCGACGGTGATGGTGACTATCTGGGTATAGCAGGAAGCTATGAATATGTGATGGGCTTTGGTGATCACTACCGCGCTGAACCTTCTATTCGGCTGCGGCCCGGCAGTGGTCTCTTTGATGTACGTATGGCTGTGACCAATCTTGGTGGTGCTGAGATGGAGCTGATGTACATGTGCCATTTGAATCCACTCTTCCAGAAAGATGCTGAGGTGATTCAACCCATGGCCTATACAGCGGGGAATGTCATCACCAGAACGTCGATCCCCGGCCACGTCAATCCTACCCCTGAATGGCTCGATTTTCTCAAGCAGGTCGCTGCTCATCCTGAAAAGATGGCACGATTGTCGGAAGTGGAAAAGTATAATCCTGAATTTGTTTTCTTTCTGCGGAATCCAGGGGTGGACTCCTCGGGCAAGACTCATTTTCTGCTAAAACTTAAGGATGGGAGTAGCTGTTATTGTGGCTATTCGCCAAAGGAATTTGACCATGCCGTCCGTTGGATTATGGCCAACCCTGATCAGCAGGTAGCCGCATTCGTTTTGCCGGGCACCTGTGAGCCGGAGGGCTACAGCGCAGAAAAGGCCAAGGGTAATATCAAGATTCTACAAGCCGGCCAATCCCGAGTATTCCATGTACGTACAGGACTTTTGGCCCAGGCTGAAAGCCTTGCCATGGAAGAGATTATTCAAACACTATCATAGGTAAAGAAATGAAGAAAATAGCTGTAATCGGTAGTAATATGGTGGATCTTGTCACCTATACCGACCGTATGCCGATACAAGGTGAGACCCTTGAAGCTCCGGATTTTGATCTCGGTTTTGGTGGTAAGGGTGCAAATCAGGCCATCGCAGCCGCGAGACTTGGGGCGGATGTACTGATGCTCTCCAAGGTGGGGGATGATATGTTCGGCCCAAATACCAAGGCGAACTTTATTAGCAATGGTATCGATGCACGCTATGTAGAAACTGCGCCAGGGATTTCAAGCGGTGTTGCCCCTATCTTTGTGGACTCCAATGGACAAAACAGTATCCTCATTATAAAGGGTGCCAATAATCATCTGAGTGTCGCCGATGTAGAGCGGGCCATTGAAGATATTCGCAAGTGTGAGCTCATTGTTCTGCAGCTGGAGATTTCCCTCGAAACCGTTTACCATGTTATTGAACTAGGTGTGCGTGAAAATATCCCAGTACTCCTCAATCCTGCGCCCGCAATTGCAGGTCTTGATATGGACAAGATCTGTCAGCTTGATATGCTGGTTCCCAACGAGACTGAGTTGGAGATTCTTACCGGCTTACCGGTAGACACCCTCGGGCATATTGAAACCGCGGCAAAGTTCCTGACGAGTAAAGGGGTCAAGAAGGTTATTGTAACCATGGGAAGCAAGGGGGCATTGCTTGTTACGGCAGAAGAAATGACCCTTATACCTTGTCCCCAGGTGGAGGTGAAGGACACCAGTGGCGCAGGAGATGCCTTTATCGGTTGTTTTGCCAACCACTATGTGGCCAATGGTGAGCTTATCCCCGCCGTGCAACAGGCTGTCATCTATGCCTCTCTATCGACGATGAAACCCGGCACCCAAAAGTCCTATGCCAATGTTGACCAGTTTAAGGCATATAAGAATTCCCTGTAGTCTGCACGTTCTCATGAACATAATCTTATTTGTCAGATAAACGATTGAGAACATAAGATCAGATCAGCCATGTTATTTCTCCTCACTCCCTAAGGAGTCCAAGAGACCTAATGTGGCAGGAGGATGGTATGCAACTAACAATCGGCTTGTCACAAATGAACTCCCGTGATGATAAGCAGGAGAACCTAGTAGCCGCAGAAAAATCGATCAGAGAGCTTGCCGCTAAGGGCGCAGAGTTGATTATGCTGCCGGAGCACTTCAACTTTCTTGGACCAGATCATTTGAAACGGGTCAATGCTGAACCCCTCGACCAGTCACCAAGTCTTGACAGAATACGTAATCTCGCGGCCGAACTGAAGGCAGCTGTGCATATTGGCAGCTATCTGGAACGGGATGGTCACAAGCTGTTTAATACCGGGGTGGTGTTTGATCGGGACGGTGAAAGGATTGGCACCTACCGTAAAATCCATCTCTTTGATGTGAATATACCTGGCGGCACCTGCTACTGCGAGTCGGATACCATTTCGCCTGGTAATGAGGTGGTCACCTTTGCCCTTGGTGATTTTATCTTTGGCATGGCCACCTGCTATGACCTTAGATTTCCGGAACTGTTCAGACGGCTTCGGCAAATGGGTGCCGATGTCATCCTCTTGCCAGCGGCCTTTACCCTTTCAACAGGCAGAGATCACTGGGAATTGCTACTTCGTGCCCGGGCCGTGGAGAACCTTTGCTGGATCGCCGCTGCGGATCAATGGGGCACCTTTCCACCAAATCATGTAACCTTTGGCAGAAGTATGGTGGTTAATCCATGGGGCCTTGTGGTTATTCAGGCGGCGGATGGTGTCTCGACTATTACTGCAGAGCTGGATCTTGAGACAGTTCGTTCAATACGAACGAATTTTCCTGTACACAATCATATCCGTACCGATATCTTTTGAGGGATTTTGCCAGGAACGGCGGTGGACAGAGTAGCTCTGTTTATCTGTATTCTCTGCTCTTTAGATAGGACTTTGTGCAAATGTACTGTCGGCCCATAGCTGGAATTAAAGTAGATATTGCTTAAACATGACTACAAATAGTATACTCGACCCCATAAAAAAGAATCTTATTTGCAAAGGATTTTCTCAATAACTTTACTTACCAGAGGTTACAGTGGATATCACATTCAAAAAAGCGGAAACGTTGAAGGAGCACCCAGAAGATTCAACCCTGGGGTTTGGAACGGTCTTTACAGATTATATGTTCAATATGGATTATAACCCTGAAGAAGGTTGGCATAATCCCCGTATTGAGCCCTATGGCCCGATGGCCATGGACCCTTCCAGCATGGTTCTTCATTATGGACAGGCCATTTTCGAGGGTTTAAAGGCATATAAAACAGATTCTGGTGACATCCAGCTTTTCAGACCTGAGGACAATCTCAAGCGTCTTAACGGTTCAGGCCAGATGCTTTGCATGCCTGAGCTTGACGAAAGCTTTGTCCTTGATGCGTTGAAACAGCTGTTAAAAATTGAAAAGGACTGGGTCCCCAGTGCGGCGGGGACATCTCTGTACATTCGACCAGCTATCATCGCCACCGACCCCTACATTGGTCTACGTTCATCAAATACCTACCGGCTCTTCATCATTTTATCCCCTGTGGGCGCCTATTATCCCGAAGGATTCGATCCGGTTAAAATCTGGGTAACAACAGATCATGTTCGCGCGGTGAGGGGCGGTGTTGGCCAGGCCAAAACAGCCGGTAACTATGCAGCAAGTCTCTATGCTACAAAACTTGCTAATGAGGAAGGTTACACCCAGGTCATGTGGCTTGATGGCGTTGAGCTTAAATATGTGGAAGAAGTCGGATCGATGAACATCTTCTTTGTCATCGGTGACGAGCTTATTACCCCCGAACTCAATAGATCTATTCTCTCCGGCGTAACCCGGGACTCGGTGATCAAGCTCGCTAAATCATGGAATGTAAAGGTCGTTGAAAGAAAAATCAGCATCGATGAGATCTATGAGGCCCACGCAACGGGGCAACTGAAAGAGATCTTCGGTTCCGGTACCGCCGCTATTATTTCACCCGTGGGTCAGATTAAATACAACGGTAAAGAAATAACCATAGGCAATGGCGCTGTGGGACCACTTGCGGCTCGACTGTTTAAGGATATGATGGACATTCAGTACGGTAAGGTGAAGGATTCCTTCAACTGGATTACAGCTATATAGCCTCGTCAGTAGTAGACTTGTGTTACACCAACAAAAAGGGGCGGTTCTCGATTATGAGAACCGCCCCTTTTTGTTTTTTCGTAGCCGCTGACAGGTAGGATAACAGCCCCGCCACCACGTGACCTGCAAGGGGTGAGTGGATCTTGTCATATTGCTCTTATGCCGCGTAGCTGGGAGAAGTGGTCCCTATTATTTAACCAATACGTTTTACAATATCAAACACTCTAGACTTAGCTTCAATTGCATTTTTCATTTGAATTGACCCATCATTATGTGATTTTAGGCTTTCCAATTCCTTAGTCACGTGAGCTACATAATTAATTTTTTCATCTGGATTAAAATCAATACTTGGTAGTGTATACATATCAAGCATTTGACTGCTAGAAATCAACTTATTATCATAAAGTTCTTCAGCCATTCCCATTATTTCATTCGCAGAAATATTGGTCATATCGTATTTATCTGCAATTTCTTGCCATTTATCTTCAGCATTGCGACCGGCAGAGCTAATTGAAACGGTGGCGGTTTCGGTCTTCTTGGTTGCGTTAGCGGCCTGCCCATCATTCCTTCTAGTGCTTAACGCACTATGAGGGACTGATTCAGCATGATTAACATACGGTGTCTTAATAATTTGCATATGTAAGTCCATATTATATTTTTTAAGATAAACAGCTATAGCTAAGCAGCTGTTCCAGATATAACAGTATTTACCCGGAATTACACACTATTACAAGTAGAATGACTCTCAACAAATCCAACACTGATTTGTTGGTTAATGTGCTTGAATACATCCAAATCGACAAAAATGAAAAAACAACCATCTTCAGTTGGGTAACCGATATCGAGATAACTGACGACAATGTTAATAGATTGATACGAGCCGCCAGGGCGCGTTGGAAAGTTGAGCATGAGACATTCAACACTCTGAAAAATCAGGATTATAATCTGGGGCACAATTACGGCCTTGGAAAAAAGAACCTGAGCGGGCTGTTCACTATTTTAATGATGCTTGCTTTTCTTATTGACCAAGCTCAGCAGCTTAGCTGTTAGCTTTTTCCAGGAAGCGTTGGCAAAAGAGGAATCAAAGAGCAAAAAATCTTGGAAAATCCGGTTTCACCAAGATTGAAGGATTTGTATGACCAAAAACTGCCCAAATCTGCGTAAAAGTTGTGCAGGCAGCATTGCAAACTCAATTTGTGCAAATGGGCGCAAAACCCCTAGCTAGAGTGCCAATACACTATTTAGCTGGGGTGTGGGTTAAGCATCTGGCCATAGCTCAGCCGATTGTTTTCTTAGTTTCATTTTCATAACCTTGCCACTGGCGGTAAGTGGGAACGTTTCTAAAAAGTGAACATATTTTGGTGTCTTGAACCAGGCTATCTTGCCCTGGCAAAAATCAATGATATCTTCTGGGGAAATATCGGCCCCGGGATAAGGGATAACAAAGGCTCCGGGTTGTTCCCCATATTTCTTACTGGGTACCCCCACCACCTGAACATCCTGTATTCCCACCATATGATGGAGAAAATCCTCTATTTCTTTAGGGTAGACATTCTCTCCGCCACGGATGATCATATCCTTAATTCGTCCGGTAATAGTAAAATAGCCGTCAGCATCCATGACGCCAATATCCCCGGAATGCAGAAAACCCTCCTGATCAATGGCCTCGGCGGTGGCCTCGTCCATCTTATAGTAGCCCTTCATGACATTGTAGCCACGACAGACCACTTCACCGTGCTGGCCCGCAGGGAGAGTCTCCCCGGTCTTCCGGTCTACAATCTTGACCTCGATGCCAGGCATGGATTTACCAACGGTTTCACACTTTTTCTGTATAGACGGCTCGTTGTACATGGTTTGAGTCATCCCTGGAGATGCCTCGGTAAGGCCGAAGACGATGGTGACCTCGGTCATGTTCATCTTTTCTAGACAGTCATTCATGCTCTTTACCGGACAGGGAGAGCCCGCCATAATGCCGGTTCTAAGAGAAGAAAAGTCGAATTTATTGAACAACTTATGGTCCATCATGTTGATGAACATGGTGGGGACCCCATACACCCCCGTGCATTTTTCCATCTCGATGGACATCATCACGTCCACAGGATCGTAGACCTCAACCAGAATCATGGCTGCCCCGTGGTTGACACAGGCCATCACCCCCAGCACACAGCCAAAGCAGTGAAACAGAGGTACAGGTATGCATATGCGGTCAGTATGACTAAAATTCTGACCTGCTCCAATCCAGTATCCGTTGTTGCCTATGTTTATATGGGTGAGCATAACGCCCTTAGGAAAACCAGTGGTCCCTGAGGTGTATTGCATATTTATGACATCGTGGGGATCAAGGGAATTCTGGCGCTGTTGGTACTCTTCGTCCTCGGTGACCACCGCTAGAGACATCACCTCTGACATGGAGTAGAGGCCCCGGTGTTTTTCCGGCCCGAGAAAAAAGACTCTTTTCAAGGAAGGATAGGTGCTGGAATGCAGTGCCCCTCGCTGGTGGGTCTTGAGTTCTGGGATGAGGCCGTAGAGTATTTCTAGATAATTTGCATCTCGCAGGCCGTTGGTAATGAAAATATTCTCACAGTCAGACTGCTTGAGTAGATAATCAATTTCCTCCGAGCGATAGTTGGTGTTTATAGTGAGTAATATCGCGCCGATACGGGCGGTGGCAAATTGCAGAGCCACCCAGTGGGGGACATTGGTCGCCCAGACTGCCACCTTTTCTCCCTTCTTAATCCCCATGGCCATCAGCCCCATGGCCATGGTATCAACCGTATCGGAGAATTCTTTCCAGGTTTGTTTATAGTCCCTGTCTACATAGGAGACCGCCGTTTGATTCGGGTATTTCTTAACGGTTTCTGCAAGGAGCTGGCCGAGTGTCGCTTCTTTGACAATCTCATTTCTTACCATTGTAGTCAGCCTCTAAAGAGTAAATATTACGGCATATATTTTTGCTTCACCGCCAACGGCACTCAAGCAATGGGGAACCAAGGAATTATAATACATGGTATCGCCTTCTCCTAACAGATGGGTGTCTTTACCGTATTGCAGCTCAACCGTGCCAGAGATAACAATGACAAATTCCTCTCCTTCATGGGAAGACTTTTCCCGTTCTTGGGTTGGTGTTACGGTAATAAAAAAAGGCTCCATATGTCGATCGGCTTTACCGGCACCAAGGACGTGGTATCGATAGTGTCCCTGTACCTCGCCCTTATGTAAGGCAACCCCCTCCGGTCGATTGGCGGATCGGGTGATAACCGGATCTTTAGCGACCTGGTCGTCCATAAAGGTGCCAACCCGCTGTCCTAAGGCGCGGGAAATCTTGACCATAATACCTAAGGCAGGAGATACAGTACCATCCTCAATATCTGCAATAAGGCTGCTGGGCAGGCCGGTTCTCTCTGCGAGATCATCGATAGTCATATCGATTTTTTCTCTGAACGTGTGGATTCTTTTGCCTATTTTTCCTGCGTCGCTCATTCTTTTCGCTCCATTTTTCCACTCTGTCTGTGGACTCTAGGCGGCTGCTTGAGAACATCTTTTGCTCAAAATCTGCGTTATTTCCAATAAAAAAATAATTGCGATACTATCCTATGACTGCGTTTGTTTTATTGGAAACCCTTAATTTTGCACAAATTTACAATTCTCAGACAGCCTCCTTGTTGTGAATAATGTTTTTGCCGATTACGCCAATTAGCTTAGGATGTTATCTTTCATCCATGCCTTAGCCGTCTCAACAATTTCCATGTTTTTGGCGACTAAAGCGGGCTTTTTGGCGAAACTGTCCGCCAACGCAGCGAGGACTACTTCCTCCGGCAGACCGATTAAGTCAAGGGCAAGAAGAGACCCGAGAAGTGCGGTATTAGCGGCCTTGGGAACGCCTTTTGAGGTGGCTATTTTGGCTGCGGGAAAGGCGTAAACAGAGACATCCTTAGGGAGATCGAACTCCACCGGTATCTGCTCGTCATAAATAATAACCCCGCCTTTTTTAACCGTAGGAGCAAATTTTTCGAGGGACGGCTGGTTCATTGCCACCAGTACATCCGGTTTATCCACAGATGGTGAACCTATTTCCTGGTTGGCTAGGACGACGGAGCATGAGGCCGTTCCACCCCTCTGTTCCGGACCGTAGCTAGGAAACCATGAAACGTTTTTACCCGCACTGTTGCCCGCATTCGCAAGCACCAGCCCCAGGCTGAGGATGCCCTGGCCGCCAAAACCGCAAAATTTGAACTCCTTTGCGGTAAAATTACTCGTATCGGCCTCGGCTGTACTGCTGCCGACTATTAGCTCAGACAACTCCTTTTGTGGGATCTTATTTGCAACAAGAGGTGGTTCAGCACTGCGATCACGGAAGTTACCTAAAGGAAAGGTTGCCTCCATGGCGTTAATGGTGAATTGTGCCGCTTCAACTGCACCAATCTTCATGTTGGTTGGACAGGGGGAAAGAATTTCCACAAAGGCGTAGCCCCTGCCTTCCTGTTGAATTTTGATAGCTTTGCGAATCGCCTTCTTGGCTTTCATGATTCTTTTGGTATCTGCAACGGAGACCCTTTCGATGAAGACCGGGGCTTCCAGTTGATTGAATACTTCACAAACCTTGAGGGGAAAGCCATCCGTTGCCACATCTCTACCCATAGGGGAGGTTACCGTCTTCTGGCCCGGCAGGGTGGTGGGGGCCATCTGACCGCCAGTCATGCCATAAATAGCGTTGTTGACGAAGAAACAGACAAATTTTTCGCCTCGGTTGGCCGCCTGAAAGGCGTTGTTGAAACCAATGGCCCCGAGGTCGCCATCACCCTGATAGGAGATAACTACCTTACCGGGAAGTGCCCGGGACAGACCTGTTGCCACGGCGGAAGCTCGGCCGTGGGGGGCCGCGACATTGCCGCAGTCAAAGTAGTAGTAACAAAAGGCTCCGCAGCCGACAGGCGAAACAAAAATGGTATCATCTTGGAGGTTAAAATCGGCAAGGGCTTCTGCAATAAGCTTATGAATAATGCCGTGGCCACAGCCTGCACAGTAGTGGGTTGCCTTGGTCTTGCTGCCGTCTTTTCTCTGGAAGTATTCGTAAAAACCTTCAGCCTTCTTAATCATTGTCCGCCTCCATGAGCTTTTTAGCCGCAGTAACAACCGCTTCTGTTGTTACCAGCATTCCGCCCATTCGGTTGACCAACTCTACGGGCACATAATTCTTGCGATCGAGATGCAAAATAACATCATCCCGATACTGGCCATTACTCAACTCAACAACCAATATTTTTTTACCTTTCGAGACTTTTTGCAGTTCTTTTTCAGGAAAAGGAAAAAGGGTGATAGGTCTGAACAGCCCAGCTTTTATGCCTTCTGCCCGAAGTGCATCCACCGCCGAACGGGCAATTCGGGCACTGGAACCGTAACCGGTCAAAATAATCTCAGCATCGTCGGTAAGATAATTTTTTGAGGCAGTATCAACGTCCATTGAAGCGTACTTTGCATCGAGGAGCCAATTATGTTTTTCCTGGAGATCGTTTTGTAAATAGATAGAGCAGATAAGGTTGTTGCGTGTTTCTTTGCTGGCCTGTACAGCCCAGTCACTAACTGTGGGGGGCGTCAGTTCCTTGTCCGGTATGTCTAGGGATTCCATCACCTGACCTAAAACTGCATCGGTGAGGACAATGGCAGGATTACGATATTTATAGGCAAGCTCGAAGGCTTTGATGGTCAGGTCACACATCTCCTGTACGGAGGAAGGCGCCAGGACAATGGCCTTATAGTTCCCATGTCCACCACCCTTCACAGCCTGATTGTAGTCACCTTGTTCAGGGCCAATATTTCCAAGACCGGGGCCGGCTCTCTGGACATTGACAATTACAGCAGGTAGCTGGGCACCGGCGAGATAGGAGATCCCCTCACACATAAGACTCATGCCCGGCCCCGAGGAGGCTGTCATGGACATTTTGCCGCTGCTAGCAGAGCCGTAAATCATATTGATGGCGCCTGTTTCGCACTCGGCCTGCAAAAAAACCTTTCCTCTTTGGGGAAAAAGTAAGGCGGCTGAATGGGCAATCTCGCTCGCCGGGGTGATCGGATAGCCGAAATACGTTTCGCATCCCGCATACAATGCACCTACTATTACCGCTTCATTACCTTTAATGAATTTTCTCATGAAGAATCACTCCTTGTCCTTTTTGTACACCTCAATGGCGTAAGGTTCGGGACAATTGTAGAAACATATACCGCAACCGATACATCCTTCTCCGATATATTCTGCAGGAATATATCCCTTGCCGTTTATCTTGTCTGCTAATTGAAGACAATCTTTAGGGCAAGCGTCAACACACCTGCCGCACCCTTTACACTCGTCCTGGATGATATGAGGATGAGATTTATTACCATGCTTCTCGCAACTCATTGCTCTCCTGCTCGATAATAGGAAGTGATATTTTAAGGCGGAACAAATTTCCCAAAAATTTGCTCCGCCTTTTTCCTGATAACCCAATGAATCTATTGTGGGTAATTTCTCCACAATTATGGGTGTTTTTTAGTGATTGAATTAATAAACAAAATTGATCAAAAAATCACCAACCTATTCACTTTTTCCAGTCTTATTCAGGGTTTTTGCCATAAAAACTAAAAAATCTGTAATGTGCTGTAATTATGAACTGAAAGTTACTATTAGGGTCTTAACCCACATTTATGATCAGTCAGGTGGAATTCAGGCCAAAGTCTTTTGCAATAAACGTAACATTTCTGTCCCCGCGCAATGTGGGCCAGTGGGCTGGTCGGTCAATAGCACTGTTATGCTTCAAGGCTTAACTTGAATGGATTTGCAGCTACAGGCCATAGGTCAAACCTTCGTCGATTCGTGCCAATACCTTATTTTTGTCGTTGGGGAATTGATATCCTTCGTAGTCATGGCTAAAGACCAGGTCACCTTTTGGGGTGCGCCAGTGGTTACCGGCATGATCAAAGCAGACCTTTGAAGTGACATTCAGGGCAGATACCATGAGTTTGAGTTCTTGAAGCTGTTCTGTTGGAGTGAGGAGGGTCATTTCCCCTGTGCGGACCTGTTCGTATATCGGGGTGTCGGCAATGGGCCTGAATGGACGGGAACGGATATAGTGTGGATTTATCTCATTGAGTACCCTGGCTGTATTGAGGGCATGTTGTTCAGTCATCTCTTTGCCCCCCAGGCCCGGCATCCAGTATTCTGAGACCTGGAAGCCCGCTGCTATGGCTTTTTGGCCCCCGGTTATATGACCCTGGGCGTCCACCCCCTTTTTGATCTGCTTGAGCAGTTGGTCATCACCGCTTTCAAGGCCCAGATGCAGCCGGTCTAGGCCCGCTTCTCTGATTGCTTGAAGGTCTTCTGGGGTTCTTTGGGCGATGGTTCTTGCCCTTGCATAGGTGGTAATTCTGTTGATGGAGGGAAAGGTGGTTTTTAAATGAATCAGGGCCTGAATGAGATCTTGTGGAGGCATGATCATGGAGTTGCCGTCTTGAATGAAGGCGGTTTTTCCACCGAAAAGCAACCATTGGATAAGCATGTCGGCCCCCGGATGATAGTTCAGGGCAGGGGACCGGCTCAGCAGGGATTGAATACCTGCCTGGGTTATTTGATCGTTTTTGCCCAAACGGCTGGATTCTGATGTCAGATCATCCACTAGGGCCGCCATGGCGTTAATGTCAGATTTGATTTCTTTGAGTGGGCGTAACTGGAACTTTTCAGTTTTGTACATGGAGCAGAAGGTGCAATAATTCCAAGGGCAATTGCGGGTGAAGCGGACAAGAAGAGAAGCACTTCCACCTTCGCTGGGGGGACGGTAGATTCCTGTCTCAAAGTGATAGTCATTGGTCGCCATGGGGTCTCTCTTTTAAGAAAATAAAGCAGAGGTTGTTTTCCAGATAGGATATTCCAACCAGTTATGCTGAATTTTTGTAGATCTTGATAAGAAGTCGCTCGGTGAACTGAACCTAATCTATTTGATTAAATCCCAACTCGTATAACAGTTTTCCCTAATCTAGCGTCTTTTCTCGGTTTTTCCTATAAAATTTATCTTGATTAGGGTGTGGTTACCTGAAAAACATGCAAGAGGAGGCGCGTTGAAATTCAATAGTTCTGGGGGGGGAGCTGGTGGGGGTCTGCTGCAATCTTGTTGGCATTTGTAGTACCGTTGCCGTTGCCTTGATCTTGTGTTGAGGTGGTTGCGCCAGGTGTTGTATTATAGAAAAATGCAATAAGCTTTCCAGTTGCTTAGGACCATGATTCCCCGTGTTGGTGACAGGAGTCAGGAAACTGGATGTGATAGGAGCAGACATTTTTCTTGTGATATACTCAGTCCGGTGCAACGATTATAGAAGGGTCCGAGGAGTTCGCCTTAAAAACAATATCTACAAAAATGTGTTGGTGTGGATGAATTGCTTTGGGCATTTCAGGTTAGAGTTGTTCCCCTGCGCGGGGGAAGGTGTCGGGGGAGAGGTATCGTTAGGGCTGAAAAAGTATCGAGGCAATGGGGTGAAAAATTCAGGTGACAAGTGCTACTAAAACATATGCAGTACGGTGTACTGCATATTGAAACTCAAAGCATCGTACAGGCTAAGCTGAACGATGTTTTGAGTGCATATCGGAAACGGAGTCAAAAGGAGGAGGAGACCTTGTTCCCGATATGCAAGATAGTTGTTACTTAACCAGGGTACTTGCCTGTTATGTAGTCATTTAGGTATTTGTTTTCCACATGACTTTCTTTGAGCTGGCTCTTTACAACATCACCAATGGAGATGAGTCCTTTGAGCTCTTTGCCCGCTAGAATAGGTATGTGGCGTACTCGGTTTTCCGTCATGATAGCCTGGATATATTCAATGTTATCATCTTCGCTACAGACGATGACATTGGTGGTCATGATCTTGTCGACTTCGAGTTCTTTGATGGTATCGTAGTGCTCTACAACGGCCATCAGCACATCCCGTGCAGCAATAATACCAAGGATAGAATCATCTTTATCAACCACGAGGAGTGACCCCACCCGGTTTGATGAGAAGATGGACATGGCATCGTACACTTTGGTAGATTTTTCAACGGTTATAACCCGGCTTCCTTTTATAGCCAGAATATCTTTTACTTTCATAGAGAAGCCTCCCTAAAATTTTTTAGCAACAGTTACACCCAAATAATCCATATTTTGGCTGATATGTTCGTATTTATTAGTACATTCGTGTCAAACAACTACGGGGTAGAGCGCAATGGCAAAAACGAAGAATACCAAGACAAATGTTCCTGCTGTGGCAAGGGGTCTTCCCTGGACTTCGAATGTATCAGTTGCCTCATGAAAATACATATTAACAATCAGTCGTAAGTAGTACCACATGGAGAGGATGCTACTGATTATTCCAAGTACCGCAAGGGCAATATGACCTGCAGAAAAAGCGCTGGTTATAACGTAAAACTTACCCATGAAGCCAGCGGTTGGAGGAATTCCTGCCATTGATAGTAAGAAGACTGTGATGGCAGCAGCTGAATATGGATGTACCTTGGCCAGACCCTTAAAGTCCGCAAAGTTAGCACGTTTTTCACCCTCACCGCCTAAGTAGGAGAGCGAGGCAAAAATTCCCAGCGTTCCAATTGCATAGGCTGCGAGATAATAGGCGATAACAGAGCCGCTGAACTGCTCGGCATTCATCGCAACAAGGGCAATCAGCAGATAGCCTGAATGGACGATGCCGGAGGCGGCAAGCATTCTTTTAATGTTATCCTGGCCTATGGCAATAAGATTGCCGCCAAACATGGTGAAAACAGCCAGGTAGAAGAGAAAAGTAACCCAACCATCATGCATTGTTGTGTGCAAGGCGAGAAAATTTGCAAATAGGGCAAAGGCCGCTGTTTTTAATGCGGTTGCCATGAAGCCTGTTATTGGAGCAGAGGCTCCGTCGTAGACGTCAATCACCCATGAGTGGAATGGGAAGGCTGCAATCTTAAACAAAAGGGCGACAATGATGAAGAAACCACCGCCAAGCAACAGGGGAGATATGGTTTTATCGATATTGAGCGTGGCCGCAATCTCAACGAACTTGGTGCTGCCAACACCGCCATAGATAAGTGCGGCACCCATGGTGTAGAAGGCACCGGCAAAGGCACCTAAAATAAGATATTTAAGAATGGCCTCGGTGGCCTTAACGTTTTTACGCTCATAGCCCACCAGAATATAGATGGCAAGTGACATGATCTCTATTGCTATAAAGGCAGAGATCAGCTCATGGGTGAGTGTAAGTAACATCATGCCGCAGACTGAGAACATCATGATGGAATAATATTCCAGAGTGCAGAATCGATTGACCTTGAAGTAGCTGTGACTGGAGATGGCGGTGAAGAACCCACAACCCAAGATCACAAGGCACGCGGCCATGCTGAAGTTATTGGCGACAAGCATGCCGTTAAAGGTCTCTGAGAAGATGGTCGTTTCAGGGCCGCAGCCAATCAGCAACTGGACAAAAAATGCCACACCATAAAATCCCATACTGATATAGGATGCAATTTCCACTTTTGTAGATTCAAAGGCGGACAAAAGCATCAGCAGGATGGCTCCTGTGGTGATGATGACCAGAGGGAGTAAGGACAGAAAGTCATGCATAGTGTTTACCCTGTCTTAATTCTTATGGTTAGTATGTCCTGGATTCTGGACTGTTGTATCCGCTATTTGGCTTGCACTCACCGCTGTGAGTTGGGCCACATGTTGCTGTGCTGTAGGTTCGATTTTTTCTAAAAAGGTCTGGGGAAAGATACCCATGCCGATGATAAGGAGAATAACCGGTACAAAGGTAAGGATTTCCATACCGTTGAGGTCCGCAAAGGATTCGGTTCTCTCTTTACCCTTTTCAAAGAATACTCGCTGAAACATCCACAACATATAACAGACGCCGATGATAAGAGTGGTTCCCGCAAGAAAACCAATGAACGCGTTGAACTTTATAGCACCGAGGATGATGAGAAACTCACCGATAAAGCCACTGGTGCCTGGCAGGCCGACCGAAGCCAGCATAGCGATGGCAAAGAAGGTGGCAAAGATAGGTGCCCGGTAGGCGATACCGCCAAGGTCATCTATATTTCTTGTGCCAAGTCGTTCTTCCATAAGCCCGACAAAGAGAAAGAGTACACCGGTACTGGTTGCGTGGGCCATGATCTGAAAGAGACAGCCGGAAAGGGCCTGTACATTCATACAGAAGACACCCAGTGCGATGATGCCCATATGGGAGGCGGAAGAAAAAGCCAGCAGTCGTTTGATATCTTTCTGGGCAATGGCGGCAAGACCACAGTACAACATGCCAGCAATGCCGAGCAGTGAGAAAAGGATTGCGAAGCGGGTGAATTCAACCTCAAAGACTGGGATAACAAAGCGAATGACACCATATACCCCGATTTTAGCCATGATTGCGGATAAAATGAAGGTGGTGGCGGTTGGCGCTTCGGTATAACCGTCTGGGAGCCAGGTGTGGAATGGAAAGAGTGGAATCTTGATGGCAAAAGCCACCATGAACATAAGAAATGCGGTGATGGCAAAACCACCACTCAGGCTCAGGGCCTGAAGATCGGCGATGTTAAAACTCCATTTGCCAAATTGCTCATGATACGAAGTACCTACGTAGATGATAGCGGCGAGCATGAGCAGTGAACCCGCGATGGTGTAGATCGTCAGTTTCAGGGTTGCAGATAGTCGCTTGTCTCCACCATAGATGCCGATCATAAAGAATATTGGCAGGAGCATGATTTCCCAAAAGACATAAAACAAAATCAGGTCAGTGGAGCAAATGGCACCAAGCATGGCGCCCTGGGCAAGCAGAAGATTACCGTAAAAGCCCTTGGTCCTGGTCTTAAAGATGCTAAAGACCATAGGGAAAAGGAAGGTCGCAGCTACCATAACGAGGAGGCTGATTCCATCAATGCCGAGGGCGTAGTTGACGCCAAGAGAAGGAATCCACTGGTGAAATTCGGTGTATTCCATACCTGATTTGCCATTAAAGCCGAGGAACAGTTCAATCCCGATAAAGAGAATGATCACCGAAACGATGAAACCAACGGCTCGAGCCACACCACCACGGAGTGGGAAGAGGAGCAGTGCCAGTCCCGTAAGGATTGGCAAAAAGATAATTACTGAAAGGGCATATTCAAACATTCTTACACCTTACCTAGTTAATCGATTGAGATAAGAAGAAGCTCATAACACTCAGCCCTATGACCATGTAAATCGCATAGATCCGAACGTAGCCAACCTGGAAGACCTTGAATGCTTTTCCTGATTTTGTGTAAAGCCAGGTACTGAATTTAACATGAAGGTCTGTGACGTTTGGCTCAAAAAATCTTGAGATGAGAGAACCAATTGCTTTGTAAGGCTGGATAATGGCAGCATTGTATATTTCATCCACATAGAACTTGTGGTAACCAAGTTTTGCAAAACCGGTGAATTCAGGCTCTTCAGCCCCATGACCAAATTTTTTGTAGGCGATGGTGATACCTATGACTACCGCTGCAATACTTGCTGCAATGGCCATGATCTCAAGCCATATACTGACGTGGGGGTGGTGTTCTACAAGGCTTGGTGCCAGCCAGTTGGATACGGACATGCTACCACCAAAGATCCCAGGCAGGTTGAAGACGCCAACCAGAGCAGCACCGGCCGCCAGGATGATAAGTGGCACGGTCATAACCGCTGGTGGCTCATGGGCCTGATCGTACGCCTGCTTATCCCGTGCTTCCCCGTGGAAAACGAGGAACATCATCCGGAAGGTGTAATAGGCTGTCATGCCAGCGACGAGGACTCCGATGAACCAGATCCCAGGATGACCATTGGCAAGGGCCATAAAAAGGATTTCATCCTTGCTAAAAAAACCAGAGAAAGGCGGACAACCGGAAAGTGCCAGGGCACCAATGAGCATGGTTGCATAGGTTATTGGCATCTTCGCTTTAAGACCACCCATTTTCCAGATATTTTGCTGGTGATGTAGGGCGTATATGACTGAACCGGCGCCGAGAAAAAGTAGAGCCTTAAAAAATGCGTGGGTAAAAACGTGGAAGATACCAGCGGAGTAAGCCGCCACACCAACGCCTGCAAACATATAACCGAGTTGGCTCACCGTTGAGTAGGCGAGAATCTTTTTGATATCTTTTTGGAACATCCCGAAAATTGCCGCCAGCAGTGCGGTGAGAATACCAACCCAGGCAATGATGGTCCCGGCAGAGGGAAAGTGTGAATAGATAAAGCTGAAACGGGCAACCATGTAAACACCAGCCGTAACCATTGTAGCGGCATGGATAAGGGCGGATACAGGGGTTGGTCCGGCCATGGCATCAGGGAGCCACACATAGAGTGGTATCTGGGCCGATTTACCACAGGCACCTACAAAGAGCAGGAGGCATATTGCAAAGCCGATACCCGGGGTGAGCAGGTGTGCGTTTTCTCTTAAAGAGAGAAAGTCAAAGCCGGTTGAGCCGATGGCCCAGAAAAGAAACGACATGCCGAGAACAAAGCCGAGGTCACCAATACGGTTGACGATAAAGGCCTTGTTGCCAGCCAATACATTGTCCGTATCCTTGGTGTAAAAGCTGATCAGCAGATAAGAACAAAGTCCAACACCCTCCCAGCCTACAAACATAACTACAGGTCCATTTCCCAGTACCAGAATTAGCATGGCGCCAAGAAAGAGGTTGAGGTAGGCGAAATACTTTCCGTAGTTTTCTTCACCCGCCATGTAGCCGATGGAGTAAATGTGGATCAGCGAACCGATAAAGGTAACGAAGACCAGCATCAGCGAGCTCAGAGGATCGGCGAGAAAGCCCATATCTACATGGAGCTCTCCTACGGCGAACCAGGTAAAAGGAATATGGCTGAGAAAGCGATCTTCAGGGGCCATGTTTTTGAGTTGAAAGAGCACAACCAGGGCCATGAAAAAAGACAGCAGTGGGCCGATACAGGCAAGAACACTGTATAATTTCTCTGGGAGTGGCTTTTTGGTGCAGGTCAGCATGTGTAGTAGACCAATGACCAGTGCGCCTGTGAGGGGTAGCAGAGGGATCAGTCCTAGATAGTTCGCGGTTTGTTCCATGAAATCACCCTTTTAAAAGGCTGAATACGTTTGTATCCAGTTTACCTTTGTGCTTGTGAAGCAGAATGACCACCGCCAGAGCAAGAGCTGCTTCTGCCGCGGCAACCGCCATGATCATCATAGCCATTACATGCCCGTCCATACTTTCGTGAACCCTTGAGAAAGTAATAAATGCAAGATTTGCAGCATTGAGCATTAGCTCAATAGACATGAAGACTGTGAATACATTCCTTCTCGAAATAACGCCTAAAATACCAAGGCAGAAAAGAATGACACTGAGTATGAGATAATCTTGAATCACTTAAGCAACCTCCTTTTACCCGCCAGTACGACTGCCCCGATGAGAGCGACGAGCAGGAGCAGTGAAACGATTTCAAATGGAAGGAGCCAGTCCTGAAAAAGTACCAGACCAACTTCTTTCACTCCGCCAAAGCCGTTGCCCACGATTGTTGCCTGATGGGCCGGAATACTTTTGACCACCTTTATCATAAAACAGGCGATGGGAATGATGACTGCTATCCCACCAGCCAGGTACAAATAGCGGCCTTCTTCTATGGGCAGGTCATTGTCTTGGATATTGAGAAACATGATGATAAAAATGATTAGGGACATGATGGCACCAGCGTAAACAATCAGCTGGAGAACAAAGATCAGTTCGGCGGACAGCAGGGCATAGAGTCCCGCAAGAGAGATCATTGTTACGATCAGGCTCATAGCCCCTTTCATCGGGTGACGAAAGAGAATAAGCCCAATGGCTCCAAGTATGGATAGCGCAGCAAATGCTATGAATAATACCTCGGCAAACATGATATCAAGCGCCCCCTTTCTTCTGGTCTTCTTCTGGATAGGCGCCGGGAGTTGTGAGTAACTCGTCGAGCCCGATAATGAAAGCCTGTCTGTTGTTGTCGGTTAATGAAAATATGCCAGTATCCATACGGATTGCATCAAGAGGACAGGCTTCGACACAATAGCCGCAGTAGATGCATTCGAGCAGGTTGATGTTAAAGCTGACGGGCATTTTCTCTGCCTTGTCGTCGTGACGCTCTCCTGCCTCGATGGAAATACAGTCGGCTGGACAGTTGGTCTGACACATAAAACAGGCAACACATTTTACAGTACCATCATCGTGTGTGGTTAAACGGTGTCGGCCTCGCCAGCCAGCCGGGATTTCCGGCTGTACTTCAGGGTAATGCCTGACGTAGAGTTTAGAGTTATCTTTAAGATTTCTCAGTAAATGCGAGAGGGTTCTGGCCATTCCTTTGAAAATCTCTACAAGGTAGATTCTCTCAATGAAGGTAGAGCCTCTTCGTTCCATCGTTTTGACTTTTGCTCCCATGTCATCCTCCTTTAGCTGAGCGCTATAACTACGGCGCTTGTAATGAAGATGTTCAGAAGTGCTAGTGGTAAGAGCATCTGCCATCCCAATTTTTGTAGCTGATCATATCGAAATCGAGGCAGGGTCCAGCGTACCCATATGTACACAAAGATCATCATAGTCACCTTTACAAGAAAGGTGCAGATCTGTAGTAAAGCCACGAAAACGTGAGCGGCAGAACCGCCTGACTGACAGATTAGAATGCCGATAAGTAACAATTCTATAATGACAACCAGTCCCCAGAAACACTTGATATAGACATTCGCCTCAGTGACACGTGGATCGTTTTCACGGGGGTAATGGCTGACGTTATTTCTTCTGATCCACCCTGCGAAATAATACATGCCAATGGGTAGGCCGATCATCATGAAGAAAGCCACTGGTTTGGCAAAAGTAATAAGGGCCTGGGTG
The DNA here is from genome assembly GCA_002733995.1 of Desulfotalea sp. Lineage (GTDB taxonomy): Bacteria > Desulfobacterota > Desulfobulbia > Desulfobulbales > Desulfocapsaceae > Desulforhopalus_A. The sequence goes on from NVXR01000033.1 coordinate 37,624, forward strand.
TTAAGAAACGGTATCTGATAGCCCCCAAAAAACAGGGTGATAATGATGGCACTTGAGGCAAACATCGCCACATATTCACCCATGAAAAAGACTGCGAATTTCATGGCACTGTATTCAACGTGAAAGCCTGCAACGAGCTCGCTCTCACCCTCTGCCAGATCAAATGGGGTCCTGTTACATTCGGCAAAGGCTGCGATGACAAAGATCATGAGACTAACCGGTTGCAAAAAGGCCCCCCACATGGGGATGAAGCCAAAGAGAAGCTGACCTTGGTATTGAGCCATTTCACTTAGGTTAACAGTACCGTACACGATGAGCATGCTCACCAGTGCCAAGCCCATTGGGATTTCATAGCTGATAACCTGTGCAGCTGATCTCAGACTACCAAGGAGTCCAAACTTGTTTGCTGATGACCAGCCTGCAAGGATAATTCCATATACAGAAAATCCAGTAACTGCCAGAAACCAGAGGATACCGATATCCATCGGTATGCCCTGCATCACGTAGCCTCTTCCCCCAAGTACCAGCGTGTCTGCAAAAGGCACTACAGCAAAGGAGATGATCGCACAAAAGAAGACGATGAAAGGGGCCATAACAAAGAAAAACTTGTGTTTAATATGATCAGAGATCATGTCTTCTTTGAAAAATAGCTTTATTCCATCAGCGGCATTTTGCACGAGGCCTGCGGCTCTAAAGCCATAGATGGCAGCCCGGTTTGGTCCCGCACGATCCTGAAAGAATCCAGCTCCTCGTCGTTCCATCCAGACACAGACGGCGATAAAACAGAGCGGAATAAAGGCGCTGAACGCGACTCGAACAGCAATCATAAAAATATCAAGCAGTGACATTTGCAGCCTCGCTATCGTTTAGGTTCAATCCTTCTGCCGGAATCGTGGCAGGTTGATATGGCTTGAGCGCCGGGGCGGCTTGCTGTAGTTCTGCAAATATCTCTGCAGGTGACGTTAGCGGGCCACCAAACTCGGCCGCAATCTCACAGATAGTGGGGAGTTCATTGTTTTTGGTGACAGCCTTGTTAAATTTTTGCAGGATATTATCGCAGTTCACTACGCAACCGTCATATTCTGAATATGAACGAACTGCGATGGTTAGTTTCGCCCCGGCGAGGTACTCGCTGTCATGGGTTGCGCAAGCGATTGTTTTGGTATCCGTTAATAACGTTTTGAGTGCATCCGCCCCATAGGAGAGGCCAAGATTATTACCGAAGTTGATGAGAAGATCAGCCTCAGCAATAGCTTGTTCAAAGCCTTGCTGTGAGGTATCGATACCAAGAAGTTCAAGGCCTTTTCTATTGGCGGCCTTGTCGTCCTGGATGAGATAATCATCTCCATCCCCTGTGATAATGTAACCGTCACTAAAACCTGAGATACTCGCATTCAGTTTGCCGGCAAGGGCTTTAACTGCAACCATTTGTTCAAGGCTGGCGTTGGGTGAGAGCAGTATGGTAACGTTGGTGCTCATTTCGATTTCATTCTTACAGGAGGCGAGCACGTCGGTGAGGTCTCGCTCGACCGTACCTATCTTAGGTGTTGTCAGGCGATCTTCGTTTTCGAGTTTATAACTCAACCGGCCTTCATCGCAGATAAAATAACCGTTAACCTGCTCGTTGAGGCGAGGACGAAATCTATAGATGATATCGTCTTTGTTCTTTTCTTTATTGTGATCGATTGTCAGGTTGCAGCCTTTGGAACATCCGTGACAGACGCTAAGTGCCTTTTTCAGGAACCAGACCCGTTGTTTGAAACGGAAATCACTGCTGGTCATTGCGCCCACCGGGCAGAGATCAACCACATTGATTCCATAACGGTTGTTAATAGGTCTGCCGGGGAAGATGTTTACCCTGGCTACATCCGTCCTGTTGATAATTCCAAGCTCTCCGGTTTTGGTGATCTGGCGGAGAAAACGAACGCATCTGCCGCAGATGATGCACCGTTCCTGGTCATGGACAACACCGCCGCCAAAATCCATTTTTTTATTCTTTTTAACCGGTGCAACCGTCATACGACTTTCGGCTTGGTCATAGGACATGTAATAGTCCTGAAGCTTGCACTCCCCTGCCTGGTCACATACTGGACAGTCGATGGGGTGGTTAATGAGCTCAAGCTCCATAACATCACGTTGGATCTTTTTGATGTGCTTTGCATCGAGGAGGACTTTCATGCCTTCCTGAGCCCGCGTCTTGCATGCGGGAACCAGAGGAGGCCTGCCATCTTCAATGCCCACAAGGCACATACGGCAATTTCCATCTGCACCGAGCGCAGGATGGTAACATAGATGAGGTATTTCAATGCCAACAGCACCGACGGCGTCGATCAGGTTTTTACCCGCTTCGACTTCAACCTCTTCTCCATTTACAAAAAGTTTAATCTTGTCAGCCATTGGTCGCCCTATTCCTCTGTCGCTTCTGCTACTAAAGGTTCGTTTGCTGTAACATACGCCTCAAATTCGTGTCTGAATTTATCCAGATAGCTGCGAACCGGCATGGTACAAGCAGCTGAAAGGACACAGACCGTTTTCATTTCGATGTTGTCACAGAGCTCACGCAGCAGGTCGATATCCGCCATACTGCCTTCACCTTTCAAAATTTTCTGGGTGATTTTTTTCATCCAGCCTAAACCCTCACGGCACGGTGTACATTGACCGCAGGATTCATGGTGGTAGAAATTGATGAGATTCTGAACAAGTTCTACTATGTTCACCGTCTCATCAAGTACGACGATGCCGCCTGATCCGAACATGGTTTTGTGTTCTGCCATGGATTCATAATCAAGGGTTGTTGTGGCCGCTTCTTCCGGTAAAAGGACCGGGGTGGAGCTGCCGCCTGGTATTACAGCTTTTAGTTTTCGCCCCTTCCAGACACCACCGGCAACCTTGTCTATGACTTCGAGTATCGGTAAGCCCAGTGGTAGCTCATAGAGTCCAGGTTTTTCAACGTGCCCAGAGATGCCAAAGAGATGGGTTCCTGGGCTTTTTTCAGTGCCGTACGCCTTGTAGGCGTCTGCCCCTTCTTGCATGATAAAAGGAAGAGAGGCGATACTCTGCACGTTATTGATGATGGTGGGACAGCCATAAAGTCCTGACACCGCAGGGAAAGGCGGCTTGGATCTTGGTTGACCTTTTCTGCCCTCGATGGACTCAAGAAGAGCCGTCTCTTCGCCACAGACATAGGCACCTGCGCCCCTATGCACAGTTACATCAAGACGAAAATCATGTCCTGCAACCTTCTCACCAAGATATCCTGCCTTGTAGGCCTCATCAATAGCTGCCTGGAGTACCTTCACCTGGGTGGTATACTCGCCACGAACATAAATATAAGTGTCGTGGGAACCAATGGCGTAGCTACATATGATGATACCTTCGATCATCATATGCGGGTCTTTTACCAGGATATATCGGTCTTTAAAGGTCGCAGGCTCAGACTCATCTGAGTTTACGGCAAGATAGACCGGTTTTCCTGTATCTTTTGGTAGAAAACTCCATTTCACGCCCGCCGGGAATCCCGCGCCGCCTCTACCGCGAAGCCCGCTGTTCTTTACCTCTTCGATGACTTCAGCAGGTTCCATGGAGAAGAGTTTCTCCAAGGTCTGATAGGCACCATGCTTTTTAGCGGTTTTTAATTTATTGGAGTTTTTAATGTCGAACTTGGCACTGAGAATCTTGACTTCCATATCCTTTGGCCTCCTATTTCAACGTTGCCAGTAGCGATTTGAGCTTTTCTACGTCCATGTTCTCGTAGAATTCGCCATTAATCTGGACAACCGGGGCAGTACCGCAGTGGCCAAGACATTCAACTTCTTCGAGGCTGAATCTACCGTCCTCGGTTTGATTTCCAGGGGTAATGCCAACTTCGTCGCGCAGATAATCTACAATCTCCTGTTTACCCCGTAGCCAGCAGGAGAGAGTCCTGCAGACACAAATATGGTATTTCCCCATGGGGTGGAGGTTGTACATGGTGTAAAAGGTCGCTGCCTCATAAACCTTGCTGGCGAATGTTCCTATACGGTCAGCGATGTAGGCAATTGCTTCCTGGCTTACCCAACCTTCCTGCTCCTGGGTGAGCCAGAGTGCCGGGAGGATCATTGACTCCCGTGTCGGATAGCGTTTTGCCAGACGCTCAAATTCAGCATCCCTCTTCTTGTCGAATTGGAATGGTTCTCCTGTAGAGATCAGTTGTGAACGGTCGCTCATCTGTCCAACTCCCCGCCAATAATATTAATGCAACTGAGGTTGATGACTGCATCGGCAATCATACTTCCCTCGACCATTTTGTGGAAAGACCCCATGGTGTAGAAGCATGGCGGTCGCACCTTTAATTTGTATGGCTTGCCAGAACCATCTGACACAAAATGAAAGCCAAGTTCGCCGTTTGCAGCTTCAAAGGCGTCATACCATTCGCCGGGCGGAGTCTTAACCCCCTCAATGACCAACTTGAAGTGATTGGCCAAGCCCTCGATGTTGTTGTACACATCATCTTTTGCAGGGAGAATCACCTGATTGTCAGCTATGTTGATTGGACCACCTGGTATGTTTTTCATGGCCTGGCGGATAATCTTAATAGATTCCTTTATCTCAAAAAAGCGGATCATAAACCGATCGTACACATCTCCGGTGGAGCCAACTGGAACCTCAAAATCAAAGGATTCATAGTTGTAATAAGGGGCGTCCTTGCGGAGATCGTAAGGAACACCGCTTGCACGGAGACAAGGGCCAGTGACACCATAGTTGAGTGCGGTTGCACCGGAGATGACACAAACTCCTTGTGTCCTGTCGTGGAGGATACGGTTGGTGGCGATGAGGGTCAGGGCGTCGTCAATACCCTTTTCAATGGATTTGATATGGAATTCCAAATCCTTCTGCCAACCGTCGTAGAAGTCACGATACATTCCCCCCACACGGGTGAAAGTACTGGTTAGCCTGGCCCCGCAGAGACGGCTGATAAAGTCGTATGCCGCTTCTTTCTCATTGTAGAGATACCAGTATCCGGTGAGGCCACCAATATCCACAAAGGCAGCGGACAGGCAGACAAGATGATCAAGGACCCTGTAGAATTCAGAGAGCACCACGCGCATAAATTGGGCACGCTGGGTGATCGTGATTCCCATCCATGATTCGATTGCTTTGACATAGGCAATGTTGTTCATCATTGACGAACAATAGTTAAGCCTGTCTGTCATAGGGATGATCTGGTTGTAGGTCATCTTCTCCGAATTCTTTTCAAAACCGCGATGGAGATAGCCTATCTCATTAACGTTTGCGATTATAGTTTCGCCATCTAAAGCGGTGAGAATCCGAATTGCACCGTGGGTAGCCGGATGGGATGGTCCAAGGTTCAGGAACATAACCTCGGTGTTGATGTCATTTAATGTTTCATCATCAACACCTTTTTTATCTAACCTTGCCCGGATTTCTTTTTCCATACTGTCTGTTTCATAACAGATCTGTCGTTTCTCGATGGGGTAGTCTTTCCTGAGAGGATGTCCCTTAAACTGCCAGTGGTTAAGAATCCTTCTGAGGTCAGGGTGCCCCTCAAAATGTATTCCATACTGGTCGTAGACTTCCCTTTCTCCCCAGAGTGCTGCACCCCATAGGTGGGTGGCTGTCGGCACGCCGACTTCAGGGTCTGCCACAGGGGTTCTGACCTGGACGAGAAGAGCCTTTTCCCAGTTACGCAGGGTGTAAACCACCGTGAATCTGGTCTTTGGTTTTTGGGGATAGTCCAAGTAGTCGATTGCTGTAACATCTACCAGCAGTCCACAGTTGAATTCCTCATCTTTTTTTAGCCGGGAAAGAGTCTTCTCCAAATCTTCCGGAAGAACATCTAGTACCACTGAATCCAGCGCGATTTTGCAGGTCGCATCAGGAAACGCGGCTTGGATTTTTTCTAAAGCCGTCGTATTCATATCAGTCGAGGATCCCTTTAAAGTCTTTATGGCGATCTTTCAGGACACTTTCGCCTTTGATCTGGTCCTGGAGTCTTATCAGTGCATCCAGAATAGTTTCCGGTCGTGGCGGGCAACCTGATACGTAGATGTCCACCGGAATAATGGTGTCTATGCCCTGTACGGTACAGTAGTTGTTGTAAATACCACCGGAGCTTGCACAGGCTCCAACGGCAAGAACCCATTTAGGGTCGGGCATCTGTTCGTAGATGCGTTTGAGTACAGGTGCTTGTTTGTAGGTAATCGTTCCGCAGACAAGCAGGAGATCTGCCTGTCGCGGTGAAAACCGTACAACCTCTGCACCAAATCTTGAAACGTCGTGTTGACTGGCCGCTGCGCTCATGAACTCAATTGCACAGCAGGCGGTTCCATAGATGAATGGCCACAGTGAATATTGTCTACCCCAGTTCACAACAAAATCGAGGTTTGTTGTGATAACTGTGTCGCCGAGGTTTGATTCGAGTCCTAACGCCAATTGAGCACCCCTTTCTTAATGATATAGATGAGTCCAGTGACAAGCAGTAACATGAAAGTTACCATCTCTATGAAGCCGAACCAGCCGAGCTCGCGTAATGATACCGCCCAGGGATACATAAAGACCGCTTCTATGTCAAAGATGAGAAAGAGAATTGCCAGAAGATAGAATTTGACGCTGAATTTCTGGTCAACCGTTCCAATAATGGGGCCGACACCACTTTCATATGCCTCATTTTTGATCTTACCTTTGGAGCGCGGTCCTAGAACCGTGGTCGCTAACATGAGGCAGGGGACAAAAGCGGCAATAAGAAATAATGCTGCTGCAGAGTAAAACAGTTCCGATGACATCTTTTAGCCTCTTACTGCTTTTGTATACCACGCACCCTAGAGTGAGCATGGCAAAGTAAAAAAAACCATTGTGAATAGGTATTCATTAACAGTGCTTAATGTTGCCTGTCAAGGATATTATTTTGTGGGCAAACAGCTAGTTATGAGTGTCGACTTGTTTTTTTATTGTGCGAGGCCGGTTAGTGGTGTGTGCGGGTTGGGCCCCTTACGTCTTTTTGGGGAAGAGATGTGCGAGTTGGGTCAATTTGTCCCTTGCGTAAATCCGCGCTGTTTCGGGGAAATCTTCATTAAAATATGGGGTGACAGAGGGTTTTTCCTACTTATTCCGTTTGATAGAGGTTCGGAGAGGTGACGACATTAGTCGTGTCTGTGCACAACAGGCCCAATGATCGGTGTGCGTTGGTCGGGTAGCGGGGAAGAAAGGCGGTAATTAATGAAAGTCTTAACAAGCGTAAAAACACCAACTTGGTGCCAGCTTCTTGTTTGTGAAATAAATTGATAGGTATTATGAAAATAATTGATATAGATAAAAGGGTGAGCTTGGCAGTCTAGGATTGTCTGTGATGGGCAAAAAAAAGGCCTCCAAACCTGATGTTTCGGTTTGGAGGCCGCGTAGTTATGAGAGAAGAGGAAGTTGTGTTACCAGCCTAAACTCAAATAGTCGTGCATGGAATCAGCAGCCTCTCTACCTGCACCCATGGCAAGGATAACAGTCGCAGCTCCTGTGACAATATCGCCCCCTGCCCAGACACCTTTTTTGGTGGTTTTTCCGGTGGCAGACTCGGTGACAACATTACCCCATCTGTTGAGTTCCATATCGGGTGTTTCACTGGTAAGAAGTGGATTTGCTCCGGAGCCAACTGCAACGATACAGAGGTCGCAGGCGAGTTCGAATTCTGATCCCTCGATAGCCATGGGGCGTCGTCGGCCTGAGTCATCGGGTTCGCCCAGTTCCATCTTCAGGCACTCCATACCGATAAGACGGCCGTCTTCATCACCAAGGTACTGGGTTGGATTGGTGAGTAGGAAGAGCTCGATGCCTTCTTCTTCGGCGTGGTGAATTTCAGCATTACGTGCTGGCATCTCTTCCTTGGATCTGCGATAGACTATTTTTACGCTTTCAGCTCCAAGTCGCATGGCTGTACGGGCAGAGTCCATCGCAACGTTACCGGCTCCAAGAACGACAACATTTTTCCCGAGGGGGATTGGGGTGTCGACTTTTGGGTATTCATAAGCCTTCATCAGGTTGGCCCGTGTGAGATACTCATTGGCTGATAAGATGCCAACGAGGTTTTCACCAGGGATGTTCATGAAGCGTGGAAGGCCGGCACCAACGCCGATGTAGATGGCATCAAAACCTTGTTCGAGGAGCTCGTCAAGGGAGACTGTGCGGCCTACAACTGCATTGACTTCGAGCTTAGCACCCTGACGCTCAAGGAAATGAACCTCTTGGGCAACGATGGCTTTAGGGAGACGGAACTCAGGAATACCATAGACAAGGACTCCACCAGGCTTATGGAATGCTTCAAAAATGGTGACATCGTGTCCCTTGGTGACCAGATCCCCAGCTACGGTGAGCCCAGAGGGGCCGGAGCCAACTACTGCGACTCTTTTACCTGTAGGGTCAGCTTTTGGAGGAAGCTCTCCCGTGCCATGTTCCCTTTCGTAGTCTGCGACAAATCGCTCAAGGTTGCCAATGGCAACCGGTTCGCCTTTACGGCCAACAATGCATTTGCCCTCGCATTGGACCTCTTGGGGACAGACCCTGCCGCAAACTGCAGGTAGGGCATTCTTTGTCCAAAGGTTCCGCATTGCTCCGGTAAAATCACCCTCGGTGATTAATTCAATAAATCCAGGAATGTCAACTCCAACAGGACAGCCGGCAACGCAGGCTGGTTTCTTGCACTGGAGGCAGCGAGATGCTTCTTCCTGTGCCATTTTGACTGTGTATCCTGTTGGTACTTCAAGAAAATTCCGAGCACGTATTTTTGCCTCTTGTTCAGGCATTGCAATTCTTCCGGGCTTCTTCTTTTTTGTAGCTGTTTCAGCCATAATGTCCTCCGTAGACATCTAACTCCACAGTAATATGATAAAAACGATTATTGAGCGTCGCGAATGGTGCAGTAATCGCTGTGACACTTTTTCTCTTCAGCAGCATAGGCTCTGAGTCGCAGCATCAATTCGTCATAATCTACCTGGTGGCCGTCAAATTCGGGACCATCTACACAGGCAAATTTAGTCTCTCCACCGACTGTTACACGGCAACCGCCACACATACCAGTCCCATCAACCATAATTGGGTTGAGGCTCACCATTGTTTGGACATCGTATTCTTTGGTGAGATTAGAGACAGCTTTCATCATTGGAACTGGCCCAATTGCAACCACGAGCTTGATATCTTCTTTTTCGAGGACATCTTTGAGCACTTGTGTTACAAAACCGTGGTGTCCACAAGAGCCATCGTCTGTGCATAATCTAAGGTCGTGGGAGGCACGTCTCATCTGTTCTTCCATCATGAGCAACCCCTTGTTTCGGGCCCCGATAATGCAAGTAACATCGTTGCCGACATCTTTTAAGCCCTTGGTGATGGGGTGAAGTACTGCGACTCCTGTTCCGCCACCAACGCAAACGACTTTACCTAGCTTTTCAAGATGGGTGGGCTTGCCAAGTGGACCAATAACATCTTGATAGCCTTCGCCCACCTGAAGATCTCTAAAAATAGCGGTGGATTTTCCAACAACCATATATATTATGGTGATGGTGCCTTTTGATGGGTCAGTTTCAGCCATAGTGAGAGGAATTCTTTCACCTGTCTCATTGGCTTTCAGGATGATAAACTGACCGGGGCGAGCTTTCTTGGCAATTAGGGGAGCCTCGATTTCATTGAGAATAACAGTTCCCTGTGCCATCTCTTCGCGTCTCACAATTTTAAACATTTTTCCCTCCGGGTGTAAAAAAACTATTGAATTTTACAAGCAAAAACTTTCTCTGACTAGGTCGGTTTTGCACGATTAAATAATCATAAAGTAGCGTATTAATCAACATCTATTGTTATTGTTGTGGGAAATGCTATGGGGTATCTTTTTGTTATCTCGATGAAAAATCAATATATCTGTGCCAGATGTGCATTTTACGGTGGTGGGGTGGGTTGTCTAGCTTTTTGGAGGTAGAATAATGTCGTGGAAGAAGATTATTGAGGCTGCTCGATCTAATAGATTGGAATTGCATAAAATACCTGAACCCTGTTGGCAGGAAAGAAAAACATTTGCTTACCTCGTCGCAGCTCTAGATGAATACAATATTCATTGGCGGCCATGTAGTAAGACGGGTTTGCTGGCTTATTTTGCACAAGGTGCGGCGGGTGCCCATATTGCCCTCCGAGCGGATATGGATGGTCTTTTAATGGACGAGGAAAACGACCTTCCCTATAGATCCGAGCAAAAGGGTTGTATGCACGCTTGTGGGCATGATGGCCATATGGCGGTGATGTTGGCAACGGCACAGTGGTTAAAGGTGAATGAAGAAAAATTGCTGGGCCCTGTGACCCTTATTTTCCAGCCGGCGGAAGAGGGGGGCTATGGAGCACGGGAAATGATCGCAGATGGTGCCCTTGATGGGGTGGATAAGATTTTTGGTTGGCATAACTGGCCTGCAATACCCTACGGTAAAGGCGTTTGCTGCCCTGGGACTGTTATGGCTGCGAATGCGAGTTTTTCTATTGTTGTAAAAGGGCACGGTGGCCACGCTAGCCAGCCCGATATCTGTAATGATCCTGTGTTGGCTGCGGCGGCTATTACTTTGGGTTTGCAACAGATTGTCAGTCGCAGGTTACCCCCCCAAGAGGCGGCGGTGGTGAGTGTCACCTCAATTGATGCAAAAAGTGGCAAAACGGTAATTCCTGGCACCGCGATTCTTGAAGGAACGGTTCGTATGGCATCAACCAAAGGCTTGGAAAGAATAGGTGAATTGCTCAAAGAGTCGGCTTGTTTCATCGCTAAAGGCTATGGTGTTACGGCCTTGGTAACCTATAGTCCGCGTTATCCCGCGGTGGTCAATAGTGCTGGGGCTGCGGCTGAGTTTGGTGGTTGTCTGGCAAAGGTGTGGGGCAAAGACTATCAGGACCATGAGACGGCTATCCCCCTCATGGCTTCAGAAGATTTTAGTTACTACCTCAACAATAAACCAGGTGCTTTTGCTCTGATAGGTGCGGGAGACGGTGAGCGTTTTTCAATCCCATGTCACAATACTTCCTATAATTTTAATGATCGATTGATTGAGCCGATGCTTCGCGCTTTCTCCCTGGTGGTTGGCATTCCGTTTCCAGAGTAGTCTGTCTGGGAATGGTCTTTTTGCAAAACGCCTATCATTGGATAGTCCCCAAGAGATATCTGATACGTTTTTTTGTGAAACTGTAAAATTCTCGTCTAAACCATCAAGATGGGGATGTCGGTTTTTTCTTTGTTATTGTTTCTTTGGGGAGTATAACAAAAAAACGGAGTGGCTTTTTCTAGGGAAAGTCATAGAGATACACTTTTGGGGCAGAGGAGTTACATCATGGTAGAAGGAACTGTGAAATGGTTTAACAATTCTAAAGGTTTTGGTTTTATAGCGCAAGATGAAGGGAAAGATGTGTTTGTGCACCATTCATCCATCCAGATGGAGGGATTTAAATCCCTCGAAGAAGGTGTTAGGGTTGCCTTCGATCTTGTGGAAGGCCAAAAAGGTCCTGCCGCTGAAAATGTGAAGAAGATATAGTACACATACAGTGTAGCTGACTTTATCGTAAAAGCGTCGTGGAAGATATTGAGACATCTTCTCTCCGGCGCTTTTTTTTGTTTAAAAATTTGGGGTAGTAGTTGTCACGATAATGAGCGCAAAGTTAAAAGATATACTGGGCCCGGTTCTGCCGGGAGAAGAGTTAGAGCAACTTGTAGCAAGTTATGATGTGGTTGGAGATATTGCAATTATCATCATTCCAGATGAGCTGAGCCATAGACAGGGGCTTATCGGCGAAGCGCTGCTGGCCAACAATAACAAGCTCAGGGTGGTGGCTAAGAGGGTTGGTAATTATAATGGGGAGTTTAGGACTATTGTCCTAGAGGTTATTGCAGGTGAGCGGCGTAAAGAAACGTTGGTGACTGAATTTGGGGTGCGTTTACAGCTGAATGTGGAAACAACATATTTTAGTGTCAGAAGTGGAACTGAAAGGAAAAGGATCGCCTCCCTTGTCCTGCCTCGGGAATCGGTATTGGTGATGTTTTCTGGCGTTGGTCCCTATCCGCTAATTATCGCTAAGCATAGTAATGCGAAAAAGGTGGTTGGCATTGAAAAAAATCCTCTGGCCCATGAATATGCACTGAAAAACCTGCAACTCAATAGAAAAATCAACAACGTCCGGTTTCTTCTGGGGGATGCTGGAAGGTTAACCACACTACTTGCAGAAAGGTTTGAGCGCATTGTTATGCCGTTACCAACTATGGCCGATACCTTTTTGCCGGTTTCGCTTGAGATGCTGGGACCTAAAGGGGGATATATTCACTACTATGAGATGGCCAAGACGGGTTCGTTTGCTGGGGCGGTGTCGAAAATAAAAAAAGCGTGCGAAGATGCAAACCGAAAATTGTTGTCCTCAGCCATAACGCGCTGTGGCCACTGTGGGCCTAAAACCTATAGAATTTGCGTGGATGCCCTAGTATCAGAAAAAATAAAGTAACCTCGGTAAAGAGGGTGGAAATAGAGATGTTTTGCTCCGTGATAGATGTACCGTTAATCTCTCAACTAGTGGGAGTAGCATTCTTTTTTTATGCTATCTGTTCGTTTTGGGTTTATACTGTTGTTGGTCATATGTTGGAGGGAGTTCTATAGAGTTATGGGGTGCTATCAATGGTACCCATTGGGGTAAATGGGGAGTCAGATAAGGAGCAATTATGCACGTTTCATTTTATGGCGCAACCCGTGAAGTGACTGGTTCATTTCACACTGTTACAACGGATCACGACAACATTCTGTTGGACTGTGGTCTTTTCCAAGGGAGACGAAAAGAGACCGAGGTTAAGAATCGCGCTTTTCCCGTTGATCCGAGGATCTTTACCAATATGGTTCTGTCCCATGCCCACATAGACCATTCTGGTCGAATTCCCATGCTCTGTAAAAACGGCTTTACCGGCCAGATATATTGTTCAAGAGCGACGGCCCATGCCTGTGAATATCTTCTTAAGGATTCAGCAAAGATCCAGGAAGGTGATGCCTCGTATCTTAACTATAAAACGGCGAAATATTTTTTAGCTAAATTGAAAACCGGTGGCGGTAAAAGTAAAATTACCAAAGCCGAGGCTGTAGAGATCAGAATTACGCTGAAGTCAGGTGACCATGATCTTCGAAATGAGGTCATAAATAATGTGCTGCGTAAAGAAAACCTGCAAGTCGTCCAGCCGCTCTATACAATTGCCGAGGCCGAAGAGTCGTTGGAGTATTTCCGTGGTATTCCATTTAAGGAGACGGTGACCATTGGCGAAAACCTGACCTGCACATTTTATGTCGCAGGCCATATTCTTGGTTCTGCCATGTCTATTTTGCAATATAAAAACAATGGTAAGACTACGACGGTACTGTATTCAGGAGATTTGGGGCGTTTTTCTAAGCCGATTATTAAAGATCCAACCCTTGATTTTCTAGAAGAGCACAGAGATATCGATCTGATGGTTATGGAGAGTACCTACGGAAACAGGCTGCATGAGCCGGTGGTGAATATGAAGCCGCTGCTTAAAAAAGTGATCACGGAGACTTTTGCCAGGGGGGGCTCTGTTATAATTCCGGCCTTTTCCTACGGGCGTACGCAGGAGCTCATCTACTTTCTCCATGAGTTGTATCTGGCGGGAGATGTTCCTAAAATGCCTGTTTGGGTGGATAGTCCACTTGCCACAAAGATAACCCATGTGTTTGGAGAACATCCGGAGACCTATGACGAGGAAACCCACGAGACCTTTTTGCGTAAAGGTTTGAACCCTTTTGATTTTGCGGATCTTAAGTTTGTTCAAAGTGTTGAAGAATCAATGGCCTTAAACCGTGACACGAGGCCTCATATTATTCTTGCTGGTTCGGGAATGTGTGAGGGTGGTCGTGTGCTGCATCACCTGCGACATAAAATCCACGATTCGCGTAATACCGTTTTGATTGTGGGCTATATGGGGCAGAACACCTTTGGCCGGCAGTTGCAGGATAAGGGAGAAAAGTTTGCAGCAAATGGGCGTAGGGGGGCTCCTCCCACGGTTCGTTTCTATAATAAAGACTATCCTCTCAAGGCCCACCTGGTCTCTTTGGGAGGTTTTTCAGCACATGGGGACAGGGATGAAATGACGCGAATTGTGAAAGATTCTAATTTGAATATTAAAAAGATAGCTCTGGTTCATGGCGAGGAGGAGCAAACCCTCGCTTTTTCTGACTATTTACAGGCGCAGGGGCTGGATGTTGTCGTTCCACGACATGGTCAAAGTGTGGAGGTGTAGCAACTATTCTCCGTCAAATAGGGAGGTGTTGGCATGGGCGTCCGAGGGTTTTACTCCGCTTCTCGATGTCGTGTCTAGGCTCTGCTAGCCTGTATTTCAACGATATCAAGGGGGGATGGCTGGCCGCGAGGGTTAAGCTGTAAATATGAAAGGTATAGGTTGAAGGTCTTGCTTTTGCAGTTGTTGCTTTGCAGTTGCAGTGGGACCGATTATATCTATGTGGACAAGAAGGAATAGATACTCGACAGATTAATATGCCGGTAATTACCTGTTGCTGGTTAACCGTTTGTGAAATGTGGAGAATGAGTTGATCAAGAGAACGTTAAGACCATTTATTGGTAACGAGGTTGATGCCGTCGAGGGTATCGAGTATGGGGTGTGGCGAGATGCTGGATGCATATGTGTCGAATATGATCTTTACGGCTTGCTTAGTCATCTTGAGATCCCCGAAGGGGCAGGTTTAGAGGGCAAAAGAAGCGACGAATTATGGCGTCATACCTGCTTTGAACTCTTTGTGAGGGAAGAGACTGGCAATAAAACACACTATCTGGAGTGTAACTTCTCTCCTGCTGGGGACTGGAATATGTACAGTTTTTCCTCGTATAGAGAAGCGATGGAACAGGCAAAAATAGCAGCTGAACCGAAGATAACGATTGAACAAGCCAAAAAAACCCTTACTCTCCGGGCTGAGGTTGATTTGACTGGACTTGTTTCTGCTTCATCTGTAATTGATGTTGGCGTCGGTTGTATTGTTGAAAATAAGGCCGGAAAATTAGGTTACTGGGCTGTTACTCATCCAGGGGAAAAACCGGATTTTCACGATCCGCGGTCCTTTGAAATTCGTTTGATCGGCACAAAGACCCACTAGCCCGCATTTGCCATGGGCATTGTATTGTTCACAGGTGGATGATTAAGAGTACAAAATGACCTCAGATACCTTTTACATAGAGGGTAAACCCACAAGCTTCACCAACGGTCAGCCCTGTGCGACTACAGCCTGCGGCATTTTTGGCAATACAACATATCTTACTATGCTTTATTACCAAATTGATGTTTTTGATTTTTTGCTAAAACATTGAACCTGGCACCGCCTGCACCGCTGAAGATGTGGGCTAAATGGACCCATAAAAAGAGGAAAAAATGAAGAAAATTGCTCTGCTTGCCTACAATGGAGAACTGATGTGTTTTGCCCATGTGATGCTTTACGCACTGGATCTCGACAAAAAAGGCTATGAGGTTAAGGTTGTTATTGAAGGATCTGCCACAAAACTCATAACAGAACTGGCCGTGCCGGATGCACCTTTTTCCCAGCTTTTTAACCAGATAAAGGCAAAAGGTTTGTTGACCTGTATCTGCCAAGCCTGCTCGCAAAAGATGGGTACCTTTGATGAGGCTCAAAAGCAAGGACTTGAAATTGTAGGTGATATGCAGGGACACCCTTCCATTGATACCTTTCTGGAGGAGGGGTATGAAATCATTTCTTTCTAGTGGCAGTCGGTTTTAATCTTCTCTCTTGCAGGTCTTTGGGTCACTTTTTGACATAGTGGGTGTAGAGTCGGCAAGTGGCCTGAAACAGTACATGCCGGAGTCGTCCTCTGGCGTTCTCTCTGTCTCTTGATGTTTTCTTCTTCATAAATTTTTTCTACCACGAAAATTAATAGTAAAAAGGATGTTAGTAATGGAAAAACCAACAGAAAAGTTTTGGCAATTGCGTTTAGAACAGATGCAAAAGCAGTTGAAAGGTAACAATTTTGAGACCTTCATAGCAAAAGACAGGGCCGAAGCGACGTCATTGATTTTGCATGAAATTATGCCGGCCTGTAAGCCTAAAAGTGTTTCATACGGTGGCTCCATGACTCTTAAGTCCACCGGTGTGCTTGAGGCTATAGCGGCTATGGAAGGTGTCGAGATGATTATCCCTGATGATCCAAAACTATCTATGGAAGATAAGATTGAGAGGAGAAGACAAGGTCTGTTGGTTGATCTTTATCTGACAGGGACCAATGCGCTTACAGAAGATGGACAGTTGGTTAACCTTGATATGATAGGGAACCGGGTTGCGGCAATTGCCTTTGGTCCGAAAAAGGTGGTTGTCCTTATAGGCCGAAATAAGATAGTAGCGGATGTAGAAACAGCGATGTATCGCATCAAGGATTATGCGGCTCCTGCCAATGCAATGCGCCTTGACTGTAAAACTCCCTGTGCCGTAACATCTGAGTGCGTAGACTGCAGTAGCCCCGGAAGGATCTGTAACCACTGGGCTATTACAGAGAAATCATTTCCTAAAAATCGGATTGCAGTGATTCTGATTGATGAAGAACTTGGGTTGTAAGTAATGGCTGTAAATTCCGTTCGAAAAATAGAGCTGTTAGCTCCAGCAAAGAATCTGTCCTGTGGTATTGCCGCGATCAATCACGGCTCGGATGCTGTTTATATCGGTGGGCCTGGCTTTAGTGCCAGGTCCGCGGCCGCAAACAGTGTTGAGGATGTGGGTAAACTCGTGGCTTATGCACATCTGTTTGGAGCCAAGGTATATACGGCGCTGAACACTGTTTTTGATGATGCTGAATTGGAACGTGCAGTGGCGCTTTGTCACAGCTTATATCAGGTGGGTGTCGATGCTCTTATTATCCAGGATACAGGTCTCCTAGAGTCGGATCTGCCACCCATTGCTCTGCATTCGTCGACCCAGATGAATAATCGAACTCCGGAGAGGGTGAGGTTTTGGGAGGACGTTGGTTTTGAGCAGGTGGTGCTCGCCCGTGAACTTAGTTTTGCCCAGATTCGTGAAATAAGTAAAGAGAGCTCTGTTGCGTTGGAGTTCTTCGTCCATGGTGCCCTTTGTGTTTCCTACAGCGGTCAATGCTATATCAGCGAGGTTGTGGCCGGGCGAAGTGCCAACAGAGGGGAGTGTTCTCAGTTTTGTCGGCACAAGTTTGACCTTAAAGACAGTGCGGGGCGGGTTGTTAAAAAAAATAGCTATCTTCTGAGTTTAAAAGATCTTGATCTTTCATCTCACCTGGAATCGTTGATTGATGCAGGGATCTCCTCCTTAAAGATTGAAGGTCGTCTCAAAGATGAAAATTATGTGAAAAATGTCACCGCCTATTACCGCAAGGCCCTTGATGCTATAATCGACCGCCGTCCGGACCTTGTCCAGGCCTCTTCTGGCAGGTGTGACTATGCTTTTGAGCCGGATCTGGATAAATCCTTTAATCGTGGGCGGACCGATTACTTTGTAGAGAAAAAGAGAAACATTGTTGGGGATACCAAGAGTCCAAAATCCAAAGGTAAATACATCGGTTGCGTGGTTCGGATAGACAAGGGCTCTTTTGTGGTTGAGACGGATGAAAAAATAGCTAACGGGGACGGGCTTTGTTTCTTTAACACAGTTGATGCCCTTGTGGGTATAAGGGTAAACAGGGTTGATGGAGTTAACCTCTTTCCGAAAGATGATGTTCGCAGGCTTGGTTTGCGAATTGGAATGGAGATGTATCGAAATTCAGATATCTCCTTTAGAAAACAATTGGGCCGTAGTGAGCGGTGTCGAACTGTTGCAGTGCATCTAGCCTTAGCAGAGGCGGATGCTGGTCTGGTGCTCATGGTTAAAGATGCAGATGGGCTAGAGTCAAGCACAGTACTTGTTACGGAGGGTGAGGAGGCAAAGAACCCTGACGCCGTTCTAGGGGTTGCGCTAAAGCAGCTTAAAAAATGTGGGGGTACCGAATTTAGTGTGGATAGTGTTGACGTTGATCTGCCTTCCAAGATGTTTTATCCCGCAGCGATATTCAACGAAATTAGGAGAAAATCTTTTGTTCATCACGCGGAACTAAGGATTGATAGTTTTCGGGCTAAGCCTTCAGAGCCTAGGGTGGACACCGGCAGATGGCCATCGGATAGTGTTGGTTACTTGGATAATATTTGTAACAAAAAGGCACTCGATTTTTACAAAAAACACGGGGTGGTTACGGGTACTTCGTCCCTGGTAAAGGCGGCAGACGTCCCTGATGCTACTCTTATGACGACGAAATACTGCATTAAGGCCCAACTCGGTTGTTGTCTGAAGATGAAGGGTGGCAGAGAAGATATGGAAGGGGCCCTATTTTTATCTGATAATACCGGTGAGTATGCCCTGGATTTTGATTGCAGCAAGTGTGAAATGCAGCTGCGCCTGAAAAAGAAATGAAGAAAGTGATGTCGCAGGGCTGACTGGGGTGTGGCTCCTCCCATCCAGGAGGAGAAGAGTCATTGTCAGGAGAACCCTGAAGAACATGAAGCACCTGAGAGGGCACCTGTGGGAATGCTGTTGCCCTTGTGCCTTGTCGGTTGGTCGGGCAAAACCCTTTTTATTTCGGCGGAGTTGCATTTAATACAACTGACTTGTGAAATATCCGAACTGAGGAGGATTTTGTCGAATATCAAGTCGCACTCTGTGCAATTCAATTTGTAGATTGGCACGCTTTATTCTCCTTTGTTACATGTGGGGAAAAGTAAAAATCAGCATAACCGATTTTTAGATAAAGGGGAAATTCTCGCCAGAAGATCTTGTTTATGATCGGCATAAGAAGTGTGAGTCCGACCAAGCGTATCCCACTAAAACCCCATTGTTGTAGCGGTGCATTCATAGCAACAAAGGGGTTGAAGGCCATCTGCTCTTCTGGTTGTCGCCAGCTAGGGAGAACACCGCCGAGCGATTGCTCAAGTTGTAGTCTGCACAGCACAATCCAGAGAAATCCCCCAACAATTCCACAAACAACTCCTGCACCAATATCAGAGCGAATCCGTATGATATCTTTTTTGGGTAACAGAAAAACATGATCTGGCCGATGCCGAGGGTCGTTCCTGAGTAGAACTAAGGATAGAGGTGTTGCGGGGCGAGGGTTAAGAGTTGTCTGAATGTGAGGTAGAGAGCGAAGGGGATTATGTAAATAAGCATGGTGTGAGCCTTACTCCGGATTTATTGTCATAAAAAATGGCAGAAATGTGTTGTAATTATGAAGGTAAAGTTAGCAACAAGAGAGTCTGTGCAGGGAGGGCTTTTTGGTATATATTTCGGCGTCTTTTCCGAGGAATAGGTTGAGTTGTAAAATAAAAGTTTACTCTTTTGGTGAAGTGTCCTAATACAACAAAATTGTATTGATAGTGCAAAGTATCATTGTAGAAAATAGCAGTCAATTGTTCACTTTGGAAGTGAAAAAACAGGTATAGATTAGGGTAAAACATTTTTGTCTGGAATGTCTGTATGTGCGCAATAGTGTGTGTTAAGAATAAAATTCTTCGTTTATGGTACTGCAAAAGAAGGATACTTGGTTAATAAGGAATGTTATGACAGTTAAAAAGAAGATGATGATTCTTTCTCTTGCTCTTATCGTTATGTTTTCAGTAACAGGCTTACTTCAGTATCGGGCCGTTCGCAATATGGGGAGTCAGTGGAGTATGTTTCAAGAAACTGCATTAAAAAAGCAGGCATACCTTGCAGAAATTAAATCTCAGTTTGGCTATGGTGGTTTTATTCATAATTTCAAAAATCATGTCCTCCGGGGTGGTGAAAAATATATTAGTCGTTTTGAAAAAAATCGGGACAAGATGCAAAATGCTTTCAATGCGTATGAGAGGCTCGATAATAGTCTTAAAGAGCGAAGGGCTCTATCTACAGCGCGTAGTGTAGCCGCACAATACTCAAGGGCCATTGGAACCTCTAGAAGGATGCATGCTGAGGGAAGAAGCGCCCATGAGATTGATAGTGCGGTGAAAATTGATGACAGCCCGGCTTTTGCAGCCTTTGAAATTCTTGAAGGTTGCGGTAGGCAAATTGAAGAAGAATCTACCTTGGCAATGAGTCAGACTCTCCAGTCGATATATATATTGATGCTGGTTGTCGCTGTAGGTATGCTGCTGTTTTTCGCGTTTTTCTTTTCTGTTCTTGCGGGTGTCAGTAGGAAATTCACTAAGATTCATAACGCGACTGTCGATATTTCTAATGGTAATTTTACCGGTGCAATCGATTTAGCTGGAACCGATGAATTTGGGGTTATTGGAGAGGCTCTTGTGGATATGTCCAATACCTTGACGGAGGTGTATTCGCTGATTAATCGCCAAGCTGAAACATTAAGTAAATCATCGCAGATATTGACAAATATCTCAAATAATCTCGTTACTGGTACCAGTCAGGCGGCTGAACAAACTGAGAATATTGTTGTTGCCACCGATGATATGAATCACGGAATGAATTCGGTGTCGGCTGCCAGTCAGCAGGCCTATACCAATGTGACCTTTGTTTCAACTGCTATCGAGGAAATTCTCGCGTCTGTTGAAGAGGAAGCAAGGCAAACTAAAAAGGCACAGGAAATTACTAATCGTGCAGTGAGCCTTGCAATAAGCTCATCTGAGAAGGTGAATGCCCTGGGCGTTGCGGCGACTGAAATTACCAAGGTTACGGAGGTAATAACGGAAATCTCAGATCAGACAAATTTGCTGGCGCTTAATGCTACTATTGAAGCGGCAAGGGCTGGAGATGCAGGAAAAGGATTTGCGGTTGTTGCAAATGAAATTAAAGAGTTAGCAAAACAGACAGCCCACGCGACTAGTGAGATTAAAATTAATATCAACTCCATTCAGCAGTCCACCAATGAAACGGTTGAAGAAATTCAACGAATGAGTGAGGTGATACAGGAGGGAGATGCGGTTGTAACTGAAATTGCTCAATCGGTTGCGGAGCAGAGTGCGACGTCCAGCGAAATTTCTCAAAATATAGTTCAGGCTGCCGAAGGTATTGCTGAGGTGACTGAAAATGTGCGCCGAGCCGAATCCATGTCCCTAAAAATCGCAGAAAATATTAACAGCACAAGTGGGGTTGTGGTGAAATTGTCTGAAAGTGGGCAAGAGGTGAAGGAGGCTGCGAGTGGTCTTGCGGAGGAGGTTGTGGTGTTGAAACAACTTATTGGGCGTCTCCAGGGACGTTGATACTTGTTGTAGAGGCTAGCATGTAAAGACCTGCGTACAGTGCAAACAAAACGACCGAGCCACGTCTACAGGTGGCTCGGTCGTTTTGTTGTTATTCTCTTTCTAGTCCGTACTGTTCAGTTTATCAGAGTGATTTTCTTCTATTGAGCAGGTGTTTTCCTGCCCTTCTACTAAAGAATGCTGAAAGTAGTTTGCGGGTGAACCAAAATACAAAAACAGCTGAAACTAACCCGATGGCAACGGAGCCTATGAGCAGGGGGATGAGTGTCTCCTTGCCCATATGCAATATTGCCAACAATTGTTCTTTTATATTCCAGAACTCAAGCCTAGCCATGGTTTTTCCAATATCAATAAACAGACTGGAAACCTCAGAAAGAGGTGGCCCTTCACATATCTTTGACCCCAGCCAGTAGTTGAATGTATAGATGGGGGCAACAGTAATAGGATTGGTTATCCACACCGGGATCATTGCTGCTGGCCTGTTCATGTTAAATAGCGTTGCAACGATGACTGCAAGGATGAGCTGGACACCGACGGTGGGTGTAAAGGCAATAAATGTTCCGATGGCTAGGCCACCCGCAATGGCTTGGGGTGAGCTGCGCAGCCGTATTACCCAGCGTATTACCGGGCGTAGACGAATGAGGAGATTGCGGTTTCTTTTTGGCGTGGGCGAGTCGTGCATGGGTTGCTCTCTGTGGTGCTGTAGGTTAATGCTGTCGTATTCTTACAGGTAGCATCATTCTCGATGTGATTATAACAGGTCTGGCTTTGTCGTGTAACCTCCCCAACGTTTAATGTTGGGCAAACAGTATTCATTAACGCGGCAGAGTAAATCTACAGAAGTGGAAAAGGAACTGTTTCCACTCCGTATTTTACCTGAGTATAGGCGGGCTAGGCTGTTTGAGAGGTACAAATATAACTGCGAGCCTCACTTTTTCCGTTCTGGCAAATTTATAGAGATGCTCAAAATATTCAACCTTGTATTCCTCTGCATTTATCCCGTATTTGTCGCTGAGAAAAGATGAGAGTTTTTCCGGGACATCAGCGGATCTGTCGGCCATCCAGATAACAAGAGCATTGTTAAAGCCCTGGGTGGCTGGAAGATCTTCAAAGTGGAATTCAGGGATTAGTGCAGGGCTTGAGGGAAATTGAAAATGCATATTTCCTGCGAGAAACCTGTTGTCAGAGATGATGAGTCCTGAATCGAAGCCTGTGGCTCGGATATCTTCGGCCATGGGAATGAAGGGGTAATTCATTCTACAAAACCGTTCGATGTAGCTGGCTCCGGTCACCCGGATGGTGAATGCCAGATATATTGTCGTTGCGGCAATCCCAACAACAGTTAAGAACCCCTTACAGCGACCAGCAGTGAGTTTGTCGCTGGGAACGCGCGAAAAGAACAGTATGGGTACAGCAAACAGAAGAGGTTGCAGCCATCTGTCTTTTACATATGTTACCTTAAAAAACAACACCACCAGAAGGAGGACGAGAAAGAAAAAAACAATATAGCGGGCGATGAATTTTTGATGAAAGGTTCTTTCTTCCCACCATTTAGCATCGAATCCTGAAGGAAAAAAGATAAGGTAGAATAGCCAAAGTGGGGTGAGAAACAGAAAACTGTTAGCAACAAGGCTGATGCTGCCCTTGATATAGTAATTATCAACCGCTCGTTTGAACTTTTTTGTAGCAGAAAAGACGATATCTTGATTGTTGAACATCCAGTAAAAATAGTTACCTGCAAGGCCAAATAAAACAGATAATGAAAAAATGATTTTCCAGTTAAATAGGACCTTTCTCCCCTCCGAGAAGGTTGAGAGGGTGAGGAGTAGAATAACAACGAAAAGACCGAAGTTGGCTTTCGCCATAAAGCCGATGCCAAGAAATAATCCCCAAAGTATATAGTTGAAGCAGGTCCGCTTTTCCATGAGACGCATGGCTTGATACAGTGATGCAGCTGCTGCAAATACAACCAGGGTGGTATGGGTCATGTCCCGCTGGGACTCCCAGGCTATTTGGGGGATTAATAGTAAAGAACAGGTAGCAAGAATAGCAGCTCTGTTGTTTGTAAGGATTATTCGACTGCTGAGAAAGACAAAGACATAGGTCAGAAAGAGTAGGCTGTTTTTTAATAAACTGACGGCGAATACAGATTCACCGAAAATACGGAAGAGATAGTGTTGGATCCAGGTATACAGAGGTGGTTGTTCGGTGTATCCCGGAAGAAGCCATTGGCTGAGCATGGCCTGTTCGGCTTCATCGTAATCGAGTGAATGAGAAACTGTTACTCTTAGCAGTATGTGGAGGCCAAAATAACAGGCGAGTATGAGAAGGAATTGTAGGGTTTTACCCTTCTCGTCTGAGTTAGTTGCTGGCATAATCATCGGCCTCATCACTTTTTTTCTGTCGCAGGTCAAGTATGATATTTCTACTATAGACAATGAGGCCAAATGCTTGACCAACAAAAAGAACAGGGTCTTTTCTGATAATTGCGTAGCTTAGGACCATCAGCGAACCTGTTAAACTGATTATCCAAAAACCAAGTGGCAGGATAGACTGCTTACGTTTTTCACTGTAGAACCATTGGTAGATAAAGCGAAATGTGAAAACAATTTGGCCTGTAATCCCCCAGATTAATAACGTGGTTGGAATATCATCGTTGGAGAAAATTGTTTGTAAATTATGGGTTTGGCCAACAAGGAGCATGCCCACCGCGAGAAGAGGAAAGGCGTAGGCTAAAAAACGTGGAAGCCGCGGTATTTTTTTCCAGAAACCAAAGAAGTAGAGGTTGCGGATATACACACCATATGTAATGAACTGGCCGAAAATTATCGCAGGATCGTTTCTCAAAATGCCATAAATGATCAAAAGAGAAGAGGCGAAGATACTTAACTGCCAGAAAAGAATCGGTGAGAGAATTTTACCCGCTCTTTCAGAAGAAATCCATTGGGTAAGCTGTCGTGCCGAAAAAAGGATTTGAGCTAAAAAGCCGATGGCGAATATAAAATTTTGATTCATGAAATGTAGAGCCTTACTCCTTAACGTTGGTCAAAAAACAACAAATTTAAAGAGTGGGGTATTGTAATTATAAACATTTTCGCCAGATAGCTGGCGTAGTGAGGACTTAGTGGCACGTATTCTGCTTTTATCAGTTTACTGGGGTGAGTTTATTATCGCGTAACGTATATAGCGGCTGCGTATCCAGCGGAAGGCCAGGGTGTCAAAGAATGGGCCTATCAAACGATTCCATAGGTGGTATTTGCTGGTGCCAGCATAACGGGGGTAGTGTGAGATTGGCACCTGTTTGACCTTGCCACCCTCCAGCTGGATGAGAGCGGGTAGAAAACGATGCATACCATGGAAAAATGGAATCTTGAGGGCAAATTCTGTCTTCATGATTTTTAAAGGACAACAGGTGTCTTTAATGCCATCATTGATCATGAACCTTCTGTAGCCGTTAGCGAGTTTTGAAGAAATTCGTTTGACTAGGCTGTCTTGGCGCTTTGCTCGAATACCGTTGACCATGTCAAATTCAGGAAACCATTCAAAATATTGTAGGAAGTCTGAAGGGTTTGTTTGCAGGTCGGCATCGATATAGCCAACAAGAGAACTGGTGCAATGATCGATTCCAGCTTTTACCGCACTACTTAAGCCATAGTTTCTAGCAAGGTTGATAACACGGTAGGCTTTGGAACTTGTACTCTTGTCCTGTATAATCTGAAGACTATTATCGGTTGAGCCGTCATTTACACAGAGAACCTGAGTCGCGATGGGGGATACCTTGAGAAACTTGTCCATTTCAGTAAAAAAAGACGAAAGACATTCTTCTTCATTGAATATTGGAACAATAATTGTCAGGTCATCATTCATATGCGATTTTTTGCAGGGGTTATGTCGGTCATTATGAGCCGTTGTAACTGTGTATTTTAATCGGAAAACAACCGCATACATCTAACAGGAACCGCAGCAAAACTCAAGTTTTTTTGGTTTTCGAACTATCTGAATCATATTGCCTGTGCTTTATAATGAGTATATCTTGGGGATTTAGGCTAGGATATCCGCAGGGATAAGTGCTTTTGTCTGACTGTTTGCTTGTTTTGAAACAGAATAATCTGCAAGGGCTAAAAAATGATAACAACAAGTTGTGCATTGTTTTTGGGAATGCCACCTGCTTTTCCCGTAAAAGTAGGTGGCATCGTATCATTAAATGAGTCTTAAGAGACTGGTGTCAAAGGAATACCGCTTTGAACAGAAGAAAATTTTGTACCTTGGTGGCACTGACGGCTTGTACGTGTCCCTTAGATCTTTCCGCTGCTGTCCTTTTGATTTCTACAGACAAGAAAAAAAAACTGTGCCAGGACAATAATTGGGTAAGATCTTCTCCCCTTGTTGTCGCTCCGCAAAATGTATCCGATAATATGGTCAGAGATTACCTGGTGAAAATTCGTCATCCGGACCTGCCACACCCCAATGATGTTTACCTCGATGCTGATCACGCGGTAGTGCTTGCACGGATAGTTTCCCGCTTTAAACGTCTTTATAGAACCATGGGATATGGTAATTTTGGAGTGGCCGGGTTTGATAAAGCCGTTTGTTTTGCCCGCAACTATTCAGTGGTTGGACGATTTACCGGGGAGGAACTCGATTTCCTTGAGATGATCTACTATCGTAATGCCAATGATTATGGCTTTTACGGTGATAAAAGGATCGTCGCTCTTACCCAAGAGATCAAAATAAAAGATACCTACAAAGTGCCCTACAGTGGTAATTGCCTGTTTAAGGGGGCTTCACTAAGTAAATATCAGGAAATCAAGCGGAATCTTGGTGAAGATGTTTTGCTCACCTCTGGAATTCGAGGCCTGATTAAGCAGTTTTATCTCTACCTAAACAAGGTTGAACGTCATGGGGGTAACCTGTCTCTTGCCTCAAGATCTCTGGCGCCTCCGGGGTATTCCTACCACGGTACGGGGGATTTTGATATCGGCCAGATGGGATTTGGCAAAAACAATTTTTCTGAGAAATTTATTGGAACTCCCGTGTTTAAAAAGCTCACCGCACTGGGATATGTCGAATTTCGTTATCGGCGAGATAACCTTCTGGGGGTTCGCTATGAACCGTGGCACGTCAAACTCTGATATTAATGCAACCAAGAAAAAGATAAAACGAAAGGCTGAACTTTATACGTGAGTATTGGGTCTAAACCAGATGGGAAACACCGCTCTCTCCTGATGAGATAGAAGATCTAGTTCCTACCAGTATTGAAACACTTGCTGAGTTAAAGCTGGATTCAAAGAAGAAGCGCAACACGCCTGCCAGTAAATATTTTTAAAAGGAGTGCTGAGGTTGTATAATAAGTGCAACATCTTGAAGTTTGAAAAGTGAGTGAGGTGAAGGTCTGCTATCAATTTGTACGCTTTAAATAATCTCCGTTGCCAATAAACAACTAAAGGGAGGGGGCGTGTGAATAAAGAGAAGCTAGAAAAAGATTGGGATGAAAGAGGTTTTTCATTTGGCATTGGCACTATAAAATCTGGTGATGCTGTTGATGAGTCCGTTCACGATGATAAGGATGAACTTGTTGTTATGGAAACGGGGAAATACGAATTTATTATTGACCATAAATCATTTTCACAAGATGGAGATGTTGAAGTTCTGATTCCAGCAGGGACTGTACACACCATTAAAAATGTTGGTCCTAATGATTCAAAAATATACTATGGCTACAAGGCAAAAAAATAATAAGAAGGTTGCTTAACGCGTTTGTTTTGTTCACGGTGAAGTAGGAAGCACCGCCAGTAGGGGCTTCGGCATGTCACATGCTGGCAATTCTCTGTGGAGTCGAGGTGGAAATTTACCTTTAGATGGAGCAGGTGGATAACTGACACATGTGGCGAATCTGCTGTTTGGGAGGGCCGCGGAATGTTTTCTCTGACGACAAGGTGGAGCTTGTAGGCCAAACATTGCCTGCCGGTTCTCAATTGTTACTTCACGCCTCGTAGGTAAAGGAAATCCACTTCGATATGGGGGCTTGCTGCGTGTGTTGGCCACGGGCTAATCGAAAAATACAAAAACAAGATTGAGGTATAATTTGTTTCTACCATTATGTTTGTGTAAACCAATTGCAATATTGGTTAGTTAGTGTTAGGGAAAAGTTGCAGTCTATTAACCTCTGTCAGAGGTTTGCTCTCTGGCTGATCCTCCGGATATTTTTAGAAGGTTCGTATGTATAAATCATTTTATAAGCTTGACCGAAAACCGTTTGAAACCACCCCTGATACATCTTTTCATTGGCTTGGAGAAAGCTACAGTGAAGCACTTGCAACTCTTCGCTCTGCTATTCTTGACAATAAAGGATTTTTGCTGCTGACTGGTGATTCTGGGATTGGTAAAACATCTCTAATTAAGGTCTTGATAAAAAGTCTTGATGCAGGAGTTGAATGGGGGGTGATTGAGAACCCAAATCTTGAGCGAATAGATTTTTACAATGAAATCGCTGCGAATTTCGGGATAGATAAGAAGTTTACCTCAAAGGTGCAGTTTCTCATTCAGTTCAGCCATTTTCTGCATAAGGCTGATGACGATAATAAAAAAATTATTCTCATCGTGGATGAGTGTCATCTTTTAAGTCAAGAGATGCTGGAAGAACTGCGTTTGCTATCAAATATTGAAAAAGCCGAGACAAAGCTAATAAATATTTTCTTTGTGGGTGAAAATAGTTTCAATGAAATGTTGGCACAGCCTAAAAACAGGGCTGTGCGGCAGCGACTTGCCTCAAAAATAGAACTTCCTCCCCTCTCTGCTTATGAGACGGAGGCGTATATCCGTCACAGGTTAAATGTTGCAGGTGCAGAGGACAAAATTTTTTCTGCTAAGGCTTGTCAGATGGTGCATCAATATTCCGCTGGAGTACCTCTACAAATAAACAAAATATGTGATGCTGCCCTATCGTTGGGTGCACATCAGGGCGAATCTACCATATCTCTTGCGTTGCTTAAAAGCTCTCTAGATAAAGGTGACCGGCCAACTGATTATGCGCCTGTCTCCATAGGTCAAGACGTCGTGGCGCAGCGGGTTGTGCCTGGAAAAGATTATGCACAATTTAAGCTTGGTGATAGGCCGGATTCAAAAATTACCGGCTTTAATCTTGATGCGGGCAAGGGCAGAAGCTGGCGGAAGTTTGGCCTTGGGGCTCTGGTTCTTGTGCTGGTTGTAGGGGGCTATTTATTCAAATCATATATGACTCCAGGTTTGCCGAAAGAAAACACCGCTCAAATCGTTGAACAAGTCGAGCCGTTAAGGCAATTACCTAATATTTCCACCTCTCCTGCTGTGGTTATTCTGGAAGGAAATGATCATGAAATAAACCGAGTCAAGGCCGATGAGTTGAAGTCCGCAATATTGGCAAAAGCATACAGAGACGAGGAAGGCAGCCAACCTCTTTTAAGTGAGGTGGTGGTAGAGGCGAGTGGGGTTGCGTCTGAACTCCCTGATGCTGAGTTGGAAGGTAACGATGTGGCCGCTGTTGACAGGCAATTTGCCGAAGAGGAAGATGCGGTAAATAGCATTGTGGAGGCCATTGAGGCCGCAGTTTCCCTAAATGTTGAAATTATGATAGAGGAATTAGCGGTTGCAGACGTTGATGTTCAACAGGAGCGTCTTGAGCCTAGGAAGGTGATGTTGCCATTACTCGCAAATTCTTTAGAACTTACCCGTGTTGCAAAAAATAAGTTTAATAGTTTTGCTGAAAAATTAAAGAACTATCCCAAGGCGACTATTCTCATTAAAGGCTTTGTTTCTTCGAAGACGAATTCACTTGAAAACATACAACTCTCAGAAAAAAGAGCCTTGAATGTTTATAAACTGCTTCTTGAGAAAGGTATTGAGCCTGAGCAGATTGAAATGAAGGGTATGGGTAACAGAGAACCCGTTGCCTCAAATGATACGAGGGCGGGACGCACGAAGAACCGGCGAGTAGAGATTGTGGTAATCAGCGATGGTCGTCAGTAAAAGGAGGCACGTTTATAGCCTCTTTTCGTTACACAGTTCCTTGAGTTTGTCCAGTAACATATCGTAGTTTGTGTTGAGGTTATGGTTGGTGCGAATATGCTTTTCGCCATTTTTACCTAGGGTAAGGCGGAGCTTTTGATCTTCAATGAGCGTTTTTATATTTTCTGTAAAGCGGTCAGGTTCTGATGCGGAAGATAGGAGCCCTGTTTGTCCTTGAATAATGGCTTCTTTAGCCCCCCAGTCTGCAAGAGCTACCGTGGGAAGTCTGCAGGACTGAGCTTCGAGGTAGACCATTCCCAGTGATTCTTGGATGCCTGGGAATGCAAAGATATCAGCACTACTGTAATATTGATACAATTCCTTTCGAGGAATTTTTCCTAAAAAAATCACCTGACTAGGTAGTAGTCGATCCGCCTGTTTTTTGAGCTGCTTTCTACATTCCCCATCCCCTGCAATAATGAGTTTTAGCCTGAAACCTTTCCCGTGTAAGCGGGCGCAAGATTGTATGACCTTTGCTAGCCCTTCAGTCTTAACGCCTCGTCGCATCATTGCCGTTGTCATGATGATTATTTCGTCTTGCACAGCCCAGCGCTGGCGTATCTTTTTCCTTTCGGCCGGTGAAAATGTGAAATCTTCCGGGTGTATGCCTGGTGCAATATAGGTAAGCTTTTCAGTGGGAATAATTCTAGAGAGATTCTTTAGGTCCCTGCGTTTATTAGTAAAGACGTGATCTGCCTTTAATAGGGTGTCTCTGTTGAGGAGAAAACCAGGCAGGGTCGTTAATTTTTTACGTCTTTTGGTGGAGTAGATGCCCTGGAATATTACGTATGGAATATTCAATTTGCTAGAGCAATGTGGACCGAGAAGGTCCGGGGCTTTATAATACGAGTGATAGGTTAACCATATATCAGGAGCCGTAGGTTGCAGATTTTTAACGACCT
Organism: Desulfotalea sp.; assembly: GCA_002733995.1. Classification (GTDB taxonomy): domain Bacteria; phylum Desulfobacterota; class Desulfobulbia; order Desulfobulbales; family Desulfocapsaceae; genus Desulforhopalus_A. Next base: position 67,819 of record NVXR01000033.1, read on the forward strand.
TTCTCCCTTCAATAGAGAGTCTTACGAGGTTGAGGGGGTTGTAATAAATCCATCTGCAGCGAAGCTTACTGGCGAGTTCAATAGCGTTACCTTGATCTTGGAGATGCTCAAAGATCTCCGTGCCGATAATCAAGTCACCTGAAGGGTTTTGGTGTCCCATGGGTTTAAAGGGCATGTAGTACGCAATTTTCATAGTGCTATGTAACCAGTTATAACGCTTGATATCAGGTTTATATTTTTGCTCGTGCTTGTCACCACGCTTCATGCTTGCTGTTGTAATGACTAGAGATGTGGCGTAAGGCTCTTAATATCTAGGCGCTGTTGTGATACGGCGTCTCGATGCACAGGAAACCAAAAATCTGTCTGTTGTGCATTGATTTTCTATGGGTTGTCGTTGCAAAAGAACTTTTAAATCGTATTTTCCTCTATTTAGGCGGTGGCAGGGGACAAAAGTGTTTTCCGGCAGTAGTGATGGAAGGGCGGTATGGGGATTGGCCATTGGAAAACATTGTGGGGGAATTTTCTTTGCCAAGATGTAAGAAGCAGATTGATAATTTTCAATCACTTTCTTAACTATTAATATAATCTCTCATGGAAAATGAGGGGTCAACCTGCAAAAAACAACTTGTTTACAGGGTACGCCTTGAAGGAGGATGAAAAATTGCGTTTGGATATCTTGATTTATGCCCATGATGGCAGGGGGCTTGGGCATGTAAGTCGTAGTCTTGGTATTGGCATTGCTCTTCGGCGACTCTACCCTGAATTGAGCATACTTTTCATCTCAGGTTGTAGTTTTACGGGTGATCTTATCGGTAAGGCACCGTTGGATTGGCTCAAATTACCCGCATATAAAACAGAGGTCGTTGGTGGGCAATCAAGGGGTATTCCAGGGGATTCTATGTTTTCTGATAAGGAATTGGGGGATTTGAGGAGTGGTGACCTCGCTCACATTGTCACACACTATCAACCAAGGCTGGTGTTGGTTGACCACACCCCCCAGGGAAAGCATAGAGAACTGTTGCAGGCGCTTGAACTGGCCCCCGATGACTGCCAGTGGGTGCTTGGAGTTCGAGGGATTGTTGGTGCGGTACAGCAGGCCAAAGCAGATGTTACCCGGGAGATTTTTCAAAACTATTATTGTGATCTGCTCTGGTATGGTGATGCTGGAATATTAGGTGAAAATCACTGCGAATTATTGCATGAACAATATGGGATCGTTCCTGTTGAGTGTGGGTATGTTTCGCGACTTGGAGAGTATTTGCTGTACAACAGTACAAAAAATAATGAGCGTGTTTGGGCGGGTGTTGTCTCGGTGCCTTGGCTTGGGGAAAAGAGCTTGGGTTTCCTTGAGTGTTTGGCCGCAGCCTTGGCGATAATTCCTGCCGTCTGTGGTGACTGGTGTCTGTTTGTAGATACGGGGGAGGGAGCCATGAGAAAAAGGGTGGTTGACCTGTTCTCCGGCTTGGAAAACTGCCATCTTAAACAGCCCGGAGGAGAATACGCTGGGGTGTTGATGAACGCCCAAAGCGCTGTTGTTTATGGAGGTTATAACAGTCTTGTTGATGTCCTTTTGGCCGATTTGCCAACCCTGGTTATTCTTCGTGAAATGAGGGATCAGGAGCAGCAGGATCATGTGGCTTGTTTGCAGGGAAAATTAGGAAACGCTTTGCTCAGTATATCTGAAGACGAAGTAAGCGTAGATCAACTTAAAACTATGCTTTTGCGTAATGTAAATGGGAAAGACTCAAAGAGGTATGGAGTTGATGTGGCTGGCGCAACCCGTGCAGCGAGGTATCTGTATTCTAAATTAGACAACGTTTCGAGCTAAAGGTTAAGGGCGTCGTTCTTCAGAAGGGATGACAGGGGGCGTCAAGGTGTCAGGATGACAACGACGCTGGCTGGGCTCGTTAAGCTTTTGTCGCAGAGGTCTGCCTACAGGCAAACAGCGTATCCAGTCAGGAGCTTGGGCACGCTGTTTGCCAAAATAGAACTTAATGGACTACCGTTGTAGTGTTTTTAGCCGGTTTTAGCTGCTTGCTTCAAGCGTATCTTCATCATCTCTCGTCCAGATAAATTTACCCGTTGCGGCATATAAGACAGCCAGGACAGGACAAATGAGAGAGAAGAAGGTGTAGGGTGCATAATCCATGGTCGACACGCCTAGGGTTGCAGCAGTGAAAATTGCATCGTTGCCCCATGGCACGAGAAAAGCAAACAGTGTGCCACTGTCCTCTAAGGTTCTGGAAAGGACGTTGCCTTTTATGTTCATTCTTCTGTAGGCCGGTTCAAATGTTTCACCCGGTAGAACGATTGAAACATATTGGCTGGCGCTAAAAAGGTTTGTGGCCAGACAGGCGCCAATGGTTGCGACGATTAGTTTGAAACGGCTGTTGATGGAATTACTAACGGCTGTGAGCAGGGATTTGAGAATTCCTGATCGCTGGATGATTTCACCAAAGGCGAGAACAATAAGGGCAACGGTGACAATCCATGCCATACTACCAAGACCGCCCCTGTTGAGTAATTTAGCCGCATCGGCATTGCCGAAGTCATAATTTACACCTGAGAAGAGGGCGAGAATGACCTCCTTGCTCGTAAATGAGTCTTGAAAGATCAGGCCGACAATTACGCCGAAAATTGAACCAATTATAATACTTAAAATTGGTGGAACTTTCTTGATGATTAATACAATCGTCAATAGTGGAACGAGAAAGAGATAGGGACTAATAAAAAAAGCAGAATCTATTGCAGCCATAAGTTCTTGCGTTTTTACTGGGTTCGCAGCGTTCGTATCCTCAAAATTCATTCCGATTACTCCAAAAATGATTAATGAAATTATGATCGCTGGGATGCCAGTAAAGAGCATAGAGTATATGTGACTGAAAAGTGGGGTTTTGGCTGTGGCGGCTGCCAAGTTTGTGGTGTCTGAAAAGGGGGACATCTTATCCCCAAAAAGTGCGCCGGATACAACCATTCCTGCGGCTATTGGGATGGGAACACCGATACCCTCTGCAACGCCAATGAGAGCGACTCCCATTGTTCCGATGCAGCCGTATGAAGTTCCTGTGAAATAAGATGTAAGGCTACAGAGGATCAGGCCCGTTGTTAAATATAGAGATGGGGTGAGGAGATCTAGTCCGTAATAGATGATTGATGGTATTACTCCTCCAATAATCCAACCGCCAATGACACATCCTACTGCCATCATAATGCCGACAGTAAAGGCGGCTTTTTTGAATCCGTCAAGGATGTATCCCTCGATTTCCATGAGGCTACTGCCCAGGAAATAACTCACTATCGAGAGATAGATAATACACAAAACTAAGGTGCCCCGGGTCGGCAGTCTGAGAACCAGAAGGCAGGCTGTAAGGACGGCGATAAGTCCTAACATTGCAAAAATCGCTAAGCTTGGTTTCACTATTTTTTCATTTGTTGCCATAGATCTACTCCTTTTGTTTGAAGGGTTAAGTGGGAAATGAATTGCGAATTAATGCGACCATTGTAGATAAATCATAAACCGGAAGATTGACAGCTTGACGGACAGCATTGGCAAAGGGAGGAAGATCTGTACATTCGAGCAAGACTGCGCCTGCATCCAGATGCTTCAGTTTTGCGGCTACTGCCAATGAAACGACTTCCTTTTCCACCTTTTCTATTGAAAGAGGCTGGTCTGGAGAACGACTGATTTTCCCCCATTCCGGCATTTCGTCCATACCAAAAATTTCAATTTCAGCCATATCGCTGACGCCAATTGCGCGGAAGTGTTCAGGCTTGAGATCTTTTTTTGAGGCCGTTATGACCAGTATTTTTTTTGAGCCGAGCGATGTGCGGATGAAAGGTATTTGCATCAGAGCCGATGTAAATACAGGAACACTAAGAGAACGGGCAAGTTCACGCTGGAAAATAGCATTAAAGCCACAGCTTGTGATTATTGCTTTGACGCCCATAGCTATCATTTTTTCTGCCGCTTCTACCATGGGGGCTACGAGACTGCTTTCGGGAGAAATAAGAACTGATTGGTAGTTTGCGCCGGTGACTTTTTCAAAATGAACGGGGAACGGGTAGGTGGCTGGATTGGTACTATTGCCTTTGAGGCTTTCGAGTTGTTCGAGGCCTTTAGGATTGCCTCCTTGTTCCCAGCAAAGAATTCCGAGAAATGGTTTAGAAGATGTCATTCAATAATATCCTTCAAGATGGTCAAGGTTAAAAGATTGGATGCTCTAAGCTATGAGTCAAAATGGTTGATAATCACCAACACTAAAGATAGATATTATGATTCTTCGGGATTAAAGGTATTTGTCGTGGTCACTCATATCTAAAGGCTTAAGGGCGTAACTGGAGAAGCAAAAACATTGCGCAGAGTTGATTGTATCGCTACAGAAAAGTGGCATTTCTCCCACCCCTAGTTAACTGGAAGAGGTGGAAGATGAGAACCCAAACTAGAAAATTCTCCGTCTCAAGAAGTAGAGGTACGTTGCTGGAAAGGTTCTATATAGAAGCTAAAGTAACGTTGGAGCCTTTACAGCAAGAGTATGGTTGAGCCGGAGAGGAAAACCGATATTATGGTGTAAGGTCGCCATCCCAATCGGTTATGGTTTCTGTGAACTGAATGCCTCGTTTACTTAACTCACCGAAGTAAAAGTCGAGGGGGACCTCCATGGGCATTGTTCTGCCTGGGGTCTTGATCTTTCCATCTAGAATCATCATGCTGCCAATCGCCATAGGGAAGCCGACGGTCTGCTGCATTGCGGAAAAACCCAAGGTGTGGTCATGAAAAACAATGGCTTGCAATACTATTTGCTTAGGAGTGCCATTGATAAGCCCCCTGCCATCAACACGTAGAAGAGCTATATCGCTTTCATCGTCTTGGTAATAAAACTGTTTTTGATTGCCCAAAAGAGCGGCACAGAATTCGTCTGGGTGTACCTGCTGGTCACCAACCTGAATTGGGTCGCTAGATAAAAAGCCGCAACGAGCCATTCTTTCCCAAAAGGCGCCATGTCCGGCCCAGCGACAAATGTAGCGGCCCATACTTTTTACGGATTTCTCTATGCCAAAATGTTCCATATATTGGATGGAGTTGCCGTTGTAAAAACATTCAAGATTCTCATCTAAATCTTGGAGTTTTAGGGTATGGGTATTTTCAGTAGAGAACATTGAGTCGGCTGCAATCTCACGAATCTCTTTGTTGTCGAGGTACGTTGCTGGGCGTAAGTGCGAGCGAATAACTCCGATAACAGACCAGGTGAATTTGTAGCTCAAAGGGTTGTTTGCTGATTGTAATTCTGGAAAACCTGCCCCATAAGAATGTAGAGCATGTACCTCATCGAACGAATTTACTATTTTTTGGCCCATTATGAGGTCGACGCCAGGATCCATGCCAAACTCTTCAAGGATAATGAGTCCCTTTTTCTTTGCATTTTGATCAAGTGACTCAAGTCTTTCTTTAAACCCAGGCTTATTTGCATAGGTCGGGTTATTGAGATAACTAGAAGTTATAGCGTGACAGTCATTCTCAATGGCGAGTTCAACCATTGGTAATGTTAAATGGGGAGGGAAAAACTCTATAACAAGAGTAGCGGGGATAAGAAGTTTACGGATCTCGTCGAGGTCAGCGCCATTGATGTGATACCCTTTAACCCTAGGATCTTTCTCTTTACTAAAATCATCAAGAAATCCATCATAACAATCTACTACACTAAGTTCGTCAAATTCTCCAAAGTTGCAGAGATCATACACGCAAGCTTTTCCTTGCATTCCATAACCTAGTAGAACTATTTTTCGTTCCATCACTAAAGCCTCCTTGAGGTAGATTTTCTCTTAAGAAAGCGAAATAAACTTTCGCTATCCGCTTATGTTTATCCATGCATATATGCATACATAAAAGAATGGATGAATATATGCAATAAAAAACAATAGGCTGATTTAAATTTAAAATTATCTTGAAAGAAGTTGTAAGTTACTGATATAACATTATGAGATTGTAAAATAAGCTGCTTTTTTATTGGTTAAGTATATTTAAATAACTCTTTTTGACTGTTGGCTAACAGGCCGAGATTGTGGTAAAAAAAATTTCAAAATGGATTGTATGGTTACCAAAGAAAAAAAAATGCCAAGCGAGGACCTCGCCTATGCCGGCATTCTCAAGCTGATTTATGAGCGAAAATTTTCTCCTGGTGATTTTCTTCAGGAAGAATATCTTTCCCATATTTTGGGTATGAGTAGGACCCCTATCAATCGGGCCTTGTCCAAGATGAACATCGAAGGTCTGTTAGAGCGGAAAAAGAAGAAAGGCTGCTTTATACCCGTGGTTACCTTAAGGGATGGTCGAAAGCTGTTTACTCTTAGGGCTATGATTGAAGGGCAAGTGGCATGGGAGGCAGCACAATCGTGTACCTCTCCTCTAATGGATAGGCTGTGTGAAATTAATAGGCAAGATCAAAAGGCTCTAAAAGATAGAGATGATGGCAGATATTATATGGCGAATCGTGATTTTCACTTTTTACTTGCAGAATCAGCCAACAATAGATACCTGGAACGGGTGAGTAAACAACTGTTTCATCAGGCGTCGATATATATATTTTTCTATGATTCTTTTTATACATCCACAAAAAAGAGCGCTATTTATACCCCAGAGCAACATGAGGTGATTCTTCAATGTATAAAAGATAGAAATGCTGACGCCGCCAGGGTAGCAATGGAAGAACATATTATCCATACTATGAAGATGTTTGGTTCTGTAGATTAGTTCGTAGCGAGTATTCTGAAGCGAAACAGCTTTTCTTTGAATAAATTTAGGTCGTTGTGCTGAGTAACAAATGAGCGTAAACGCTTACTGTTATCTGCAAAGGCTCCCCAAGTTGGAGGCGATGCATGCCAGTGACATGTCACTGGCATGCATCGCCTTATCTCATTGTAGTAGCCGCTGCAATATTATTCCAATTTTCGTTTGCCATGCCTGCTGGAGTGGTTCATGTCCTCATTAACTGCGGAACGATGACTTATCAACCTTGCCAAGAAATATCTTGGTGCAGATGAGGACGTTTCGAGGTGTATCCCCTGCCTGTATGCGAAGTAATCCTTCCCTTATGATTACCTTTTTCAGTAATTCACGACCATTGGATTCGTTGTAATAGATGTCGGAGTCTAGAATGTCTTTGATGTTGGGCTCTTCGATGCGGTCGATAATGAGTTGAACCCCTAGATTTAAAAATGGATCTTTGATATCTGAGAGCTGGTTCTCTAGGGCGAGTAAGCCTTGTTTGGTGACAAGCTCAGAGAAATATTTGAGTTGGAGTACCAGTTCGACAAGGGATTCCTGATCTTCACGACTGCATGATGCTTTTGCAGCTAGGGCTAAGTCTCGTATCATATCCTTCCTTTTTAAATATATATTTAAATTTTATATGCAGTTGTTGGTTTTCTACAGCATTTACAGATACAGTCATTGCATGATGATAGCGTAGAATACTTCACTGCGTCAAATTGAACCAATAATAATATTGCGTGGCGTAAATTCAGAACAGCAAAACACACAAAATTGTAACACTTGTCTATAGGTATATTACAAAAATGAATAAAATCTACGAAGATTGTTGGTTGGTTAACCGATGGTATTGCTATTAAAACGTGGATTGTAACGGAATATTCGCTGGTTTTCTCAAAGTGGCATCGGACTTGTATATGTAGTGTCAAGTAAGCGGTGTAGCTACTTTAAAAAACTTTGTTTTGCAGGTGAAGACATAACCTTAAAGGAGGAATACAGTGAACGATACAACGAGGCATCACATATTTTTGGGGGGCACTGCTTTTTTAGCCGTGTCCGTCGTTGCCGTACCAGCCCTGGCTGATGAGGCGAGCATTGGAGATACCGTAATCCAGCTCGCCTATTCTGTGGATACTTTTTATTTCTTGATGTCTGGTGCCCTTGTTATGTGGATGGCGGCAGGGTTTTCAATGCTTGAAGCAGGTCTTGTACGTAGTAAAAATACTGTAGAAATTTTAACGAAAAATGTGGCTTTATATTCTGTCGCTTGTCTCATGTACATGCTTGTTGGCTACAATATTATGTATGGGGATGCGTTAAACAGTATCATTCCGGGCCTGAGCTTTTTCTTGGGGGCTGATAATACGGTGGATGAGGTGTTAAAGAGTGGTGGGGAGACCTATTATTCAAATATGTCAGATTTTTTCTTTCAGGTTGTTTTTGTTGCAACCGCTATGTCTATTGTTTCGGGTGCTGTCGCAGAACGTATGAAGCTGTGGGCTTTTCTCGCCTTTGCCGTTGTTATGACCGGTTTTATTTATCCGGTACAGGGCTATTGGAAGTGGGGTGGAGGTTTTCTTGATGCCCTTGGTTTTCTCGACTTTGCAGGATCAGGTGTTGTACATCTCTGTGGTGCTTCTGCAGCTCTTGCGGGTGTGCTTTTGCTGGGCGCACGATCGGGTAAGTATTCAAAAGGTAGAATCAAGGCTATTCCAGGCTCTAACCTTCCACTTGCAACTCTGGGCACCTTCATTCTTTGGCTCGGATGGTTTGGGTTTAACGGTGGTTCTGAATTGAAAATCAGTAATGTCGTAGAGGCAAATGCGGTATCTATGGTTTTCGTAAACACGAATACTGCCGCAGCTGGAGGGCTCGTGGCTGCTCTTCTGCTTTCTCAGTTTTGGTTTGGTAAGGCTGATTTGACTATGATACTTAACGGTGCTCTGGCGGGGCTTGTAGCAATAACAGCAGAACCTTTAACTCCCAGTCCTTTAGTCGCAACCTTTGTTGGAGCAGTTGCCGGATTACTGGTTGTCGTAGCAATTATTAGCCTCGATAAACTGAAAATTGATGATCCGGTTGGGGCCATATCAGTGCATGGTGTGTGTGGTACCTGGGGTTTGCTTGCTGTTGCTTTTACCAATCCGGAAGGCTCATTGGTTGCACAGTTGACAGGTATTGCAGTGATCTTCTCCTGGGTCTTTGGCACAAGCTTTGTGGTATGGATGATATTAAAAATGGTTATCGGTATTAGAGTGACCGAAGAAGAAGAACTTGAAGGAGTTGATGTTGCTGAATGTGGTCTTGCTGCGTATCCGGAATTTACAAAAGATTGATAGGGGAGGACGCCTGTGAAAAAGATAGAAGCGATTATTAAGCCGTTTAAGCTTGAAGCGGTTAAGGAAGCCTTGACAGAGATTGGCATTACAGGAATGACTGTATCTGAAGTGAAAGGATACGGGCGCCAAAAAGGTCACAAAGAGATGTATCGGGGGGCTGAATATAATGTAGATTTCAATCCTAAGATAAAGATTGAACTGGTTGTGGCAGCAGATCTGGTGGACAAGGTCGTTGAAACAATACGGGGGGCCGCAAACTCGGAAAAAATAGGTGATGGTAAAATCTTTGTCTTGCCGATTGAAGATGTGATACGGGTAAGAACTGGCGAGAGAGGCAAGGATGCGATCTAACATACCTCACCCCTGAACAGAGCAAAAAATGTGAATCCGGTAACGCCTGAGCAGCTAAATTTCAGATAAGAGATATTACTCCTAAAGTTTGTGCGGATTTTTGGTAAGTATTTGGGAATATAAAATTTCTTTTGTCATGCTACTAACTCGTTGTACTGGAACGCCTTTTACAGTGTTGGCCAAAGAAAACCTCTAGCGCATGTCCCATGCACTAGAGGTTTTTTTATAATTATTCTACTACGCTAATGATAATTATTCTTGACAAGAGGCGTCGACTTTAAGTATTTTAATCAATTATTTGGCTAGATAATGCCAGAATCTGTACTTTGCGGGTCAGAGCTGTATAATAATTGAAGAATGAATACTCTGGCCTAAAACTCATCCGGACAAGGACAGTATTCATGATGGTGAATTATCCGTTACGTGTCTATCGGTTTTATGCTGACGGCTTTAGACGAATGACCGTTGGTAAAACGCTGTGGAAAATTATTTTGATAAAACTGTTTGTGATGTTTGCTGTATTGAAAATATTCTTTTTCCCCAATTATTTAAAAACTAATTTTTCGACTGATCAACAAAGGGCCGACCATGTCATCGAACAGCTGACTCGCTCGGTGAAAAACAATTAATTATGGAGGATGTTGTAATGGGTGAAATAGATCTAGGCACAGTGAACTGGGCAAGGGCGCAGTTTACTTTGACCGTGATGTATCACTGGCTGTTTGTTCCAATCACATTAGGGTTGTCGGTACTGTGTGCATTTTTTGAAACGATTTATGTGCGCACGGGAAAACAGGAGTGGAAAAATCTAACAAAGTTCTGGATGACTCTGTTCGGTATCAATTTTGCAATTGGTGTTGCGACTGGAATTATCATCGAATTTGAATTTGGAACCAACTGGTCCAACTATTCCTGGATGGTTGGTGATATCTTTGGTGCTCCCCTAGCGATTGAAGGGATTGCTGCTTTTTTCTTGGAAACAACGTTTTTCGCGATCATGTTTTTTGGTTGGGAGCGGGCTTCAAAGGGATTTCATCTGTTTTCTACCTGGATGGTTGCCATCGGCTCAAGCCTTTCTGCGCTGTGGATATTGATAGCCAATGGTTGGATGCAACTTCCTGTCGGGATGGTGTTTAATCCTGATTCGGCACGATTTGAGATGCAAAATTTCTGGGAGATTGTTTTTTCTCCTGTCGCAGTTGCAAAGTTCACCCATACCACTACCTCAAGTTTCGTTGTGGGCTCTTGTTTTGTTATTGCTGTGTCTTCTTGGTATCTCCTCAAGGGACGCCATGTGGAAATGGCTAAAAAATCCATTGCTGTAGCTTCTGTCTTCGGCTTGCTTGCGGGTATTGCAACTGCGGTGACCGGTGATGAGTCTGCTTTTGCCAATGGTCGTTATCAGCCCATGAAAATGGCGGCTTATGAGGGACTGTATGAGGGCTCAAATGGTGCTGATATTGTCGCTCTTGGTCTTCTGACAAGCGGTAAGCGGTTGGGTGATGGACAGGAGCCTTTTGCATTTGAAATAACAATTCCTAAGGGCTTGTCTCTTATGGCCAAACGTGAATTGAATGCTTTTGTTCCTGGAATTAAAGATATTGTTTATGGAAATGAGGCGGAAGGTATCATGCCCACCGCTGATAAAATTGCCCAAGGGAAAATAGCAATTGCTGCTCTTGCTGCGTATAAAGCGGCGGACAAGGCGGGCGATGACACGGCAAAAGCTGCTGCTCTTGAACGTTTTACCGCCAATCAGGCGTATATGGGCTTTGGTTATCTGGACAGTCCTGAAGAGATTGTTCCACCGGTTGCTACTGTCTATTACTCATTCCATTATATGGTATATGCGGGATCCGCTATCCTTCTGTTGATGTTGCTGTTAATACGCTCTACTCTGAAGGGTACTCTTGCCGATCAAAAAGTGTTGCAGGTCTTTGGTGTGATGTCCTTTTTTCTGATGTTACTTTCATCCGAATTTGGTTGGGTTGTTGCCGAAGTCGGACGTCAGCCATGGGCCATTCAGGATATGCTGCCGGTGAAAATGGCAACCACAAACATTGCCTCGGGCCATGTCACTGCAACCTTCTTCATTTTTCTCATACTTTTTACGGCTTTGTTGATTGCAGAGATAAAGATTATGCTCAAACAAATCCAAATTGGTCCGGAGGGCGTCTAACATGATTGGAAATCTTGATACAACAACACTACAGCAGATATGGTGGATTATCTGCTCCGTGGTTGGGGCCCTGTTTCTCGCTCTCAACTTTGTCCAAGGAGGACAAACCCTTCTGTGGCAGGTGGCAAAAACTGAAACCGAAAAATCACTGATCATCAACTCCTTGGGACGCAAATGGGAGCTAACATTTACCACGCTCGTTCTTTTTGGCGGAGCGCTTTTTGCGGCTTTTCCTCTGTTTTATGCAACAAGTTTTGGTGGTGCCTACTGGGTATGGATGCTTATTCTGTTCAGTTTTGTTATCCAGGCTGTCAGTTACGAGTATCGCAAAAAACCTAATAACTTTCTTGGTGCGAAGACGTATGAGCTCTTTTTATTCATAAACGGATCGGTTGGAATTCTGCTTATTGGTGCGGCTATCGGTACCTTTTTTACCGGTTCTAATTTTACCCTCAACGATTATAACAACGTCAATTGGACCACCGAATTTCGTGGGCTTGAGGCGGCTTTTTCACTCTTTAACCTGTCCATGGGATTGTTTTTGGTATTTAATGCCAGATCGCTTGGTTCAATGTATCTTGTGAATAATATTGATTTTGATGGGGTTCCTGAGTTAGAGACACGCCTGAGAAAAGCATGCTTAATCAGTTTTCTCTGCTCCCTGCCATTTTTGCTTTATGTTCTTATAAGTTTTGTTTTTATGGACGGTTACGGCACCGATGCAAATGGTGTTGTTTCTCTGGTGGCAAACAAATATATTGGAAACCTATTGGCCATGCCGCTTGTTTTGGGAATGCTGCTTGTTGGCTTGTTTCTTGTTATCATAGGTGTTACCAGAACTGCCCTTGGCAACGGTACCAGTGGTATCTGGTTCGGTGGACCGGGTACTGTTTTGGTGGGTCTTGCAATTCTCTTCACTGCGGCCTTTAACAATACTGCGTTCTATCCCTCAAAAGTTGACTTGCAATCCAGCTTGACGATTTATAATGCTTCGTCAAGTCATTACACTCTGACCGTTATGACCTATGTGGCAATGCTCATTCCTGGTGTTGTTGCTTATGTCGCTTATGTGTGGCATGTAATGGATTTTAGAAAGATAGGTGCGGCAGATCTTAGAGATAAAAAGGCGTATTAAGAGGAGCTGATTATGATGAATGCAGTGTTACTTATAGGTTGGGTTGTTGTAATTGTTGCCTCCTATAAATTGTCGGTGATTGTGTTAGAAAAATCAGACAACTTATAGGCTGATGGTGTCGTAAGAAAGATTGATTTCGGCACCGTTTGAACTGATGTAAAAAAGTCCGGCTAAGCCCCCTGTTTTCTTCGGAAGACAGGGGGCTTTTTGCTGTCCTGAAAACGACAGATGCAACGTTGGCGGCGGTATTTCTCTTCAAGTCTTTAGGTATCAGATCCTGATGCCTATATACCAAATAATTTGTAGGGAGATAAGGGCGTAAATTCCGGCAACAACATCGTCCATCATGATGCCAATACCGCCATGGATTCGCTGGTCAAACCACGAGACAGGAAAGGGTTTGAAGATGTCAAATATTCTGAAAAGAACAAATCCGAGGACCAGGGCTCCAAAATGGGGGGGGACCGCAATAAGGGTGATAAACATTCCGAGAATTTCGTCAATAACGATGCAGCCAGCATCCGGGCTGTCAAGGAGCTTTTCGGCCGTTCCTGAGACAAAAAAACCGAGGACAAAAAGCGCAATAAGGACGCCGATGTAGGAGCCCATTGGCAGATCTTTAATGAAGAACCAGGGGACAAAGGCGGCAAGAGATCCCCATGTTCCGGGGGCCTTTTTCATTGTACCTGTGTAGAGGCCAGTGGCGAGGGCCATGATAAGTTGATTCATCTCTGCACATCCTTGTATGTTTGTACTTTATGGTAGACTTCCTGGAGTGGTATTTTATGTGTAACCGCTATCTTACGGCATTCTTCGTATTCTGGATACACACTGATTCGGCCTGTTCCGGTAACTTCTTTTGCCATAACCTGTCCCCATGGGGTTTCCACTGAAATCTGTTTGCGTTTCAGGGTACGGCGTGATTCTGTTCGAAATCGAAGCCCTATTGCGGAGGTCTCACTGAAGATTATTTCTTGGATCTGCTGTCTGTAGGCGGGGGAGGAGATCACTTGTAGGGTGTAGCCGGGACGGCCTTTTTTCATCAATATCGGGGTCAGGGTGACATCGAGCGCACCTTGGCTGAAAAGAAGCTCACAAAGATAAGGAAAGCCTTCGCTCCGCCAGTCGTCAAGGTTGGTTTCAATAATTTCAACATCCTGTTTTTCTGCCACAACCTGTTCCGTTCCAATGAGGAGGCGTAGTAAGTTGGGTTGGCCGTTGGTGAGACTCTGGCTACCGGCACCGTAGCCAGTTGTTTCCACAGTCATGGCGGGTAAAGGTCCATAGCCATCACTCAGTCCACGGACGAGAGCTGCACCCGTCGGGGTGACGAGTTCCTGCGCTAGGTCAACACCGTAGGTGGGGACACCTTTTAAAAGCTCGCATACGGCAGGGGCCGGCAGGGGGAGCCGTCCGTGGTCACAATGAATGAAGCCGTGGCCACTGGGTAGGGGGGAACAAATTATTCTTGTAATCCCCAAATGTTCGAAGCCAATGACCGCACCGACAATATCAACAATGGTATCAAGAGCGCCTACTTCGTGGAAGTGGACTTCTTCAAGATCGATTCCATGGACCTTGGCCTCGGCCTTCGCGAGGAGGTTGAAGATGTGCAGGGAGCGCGAAATAACAGTTGGACTTAGGGCGCTGTTTTCGAGCAAAGCCTTTATGGTCGAAAAAGTCCGCAGGTCCTGGCGCTTACTCTGATCGACTACCACCTTGCAGCTATTGATAGAGCAATCTTTGTGGTCGCTGGCGCTGAATTTTAGTCCTGGGATCTGCAGTTTTTTTAGCTCTGTCAGCAGATAGTCTTTATCCAGGTCACAGTGAAGAAGTGCACCGAGGAGCATGTCTCCACTGATTCCGGAGAAGCAGTCCATGTAAGCTGTTTTATAGGTCATGATGGTGCTGTATCTTTCGTTGGCTTAGGTTGTATTTTTACATCAGTTGGGTGCCACTGGGAAGTTTGCAGCCACAGAGAAAGGACTCCACAGGCATACGTTTTTTACCTTCAGGCTGAATTTGACGGATCAGCAGGCAGTTGTTGCCGCAGGCGATGAGGATACCACGTTTATCTGCCTGTATGATGACACCGGGTGCGTGCTCTGAGTCTTTATGCACGACTTCGGGGCTAAATAGACGTAATCTTTTGCCGTCCAAAAAACAGAATGCGCTGGGCCAGGGATCGAGTCCACGGATGAGGCCTTCTAGTTCTCCCGCATCCTTTTGCCAGTTGATGCAGCCGTCGTCCTTGGTAAACATGGGGGCGTTGGTTGCCTGTTCGTGTTCTTGGGCCACCGGAATGAGTGTGCCTTCTTTTAAGCCCTTGACTGCTTTTACCAGAGCTTCACAACCGAGTTGCGCTAGTTTGATAAAGAGAGATCCGGACGTTTCGTCTGCTGTTGGTTTTAAAGAGCTTTTGAGGAGTATATCGCCTGTATCCATTCCCTCGTTCATCTGGATAATGGTGACACCAACTTCTTTGTCCCGATTAATGATAGCCCGCTGAATGGGTGCTGCACCCCGATACTTAGGAAGAAGGGAGCCGTGCACATTAATGCAGCCCATGGGGGCGAGATCCAAGATGGAGGTTGGTAGAATTCTACCGTATGCAGCAACAACAAAAAGGTCTGGGTGGTAGGTGAGCAGTCCGTTGCGAAATTCCTCAGTTTTGATTTTCGTCGGCTGCAGTACTGGAATGCCAGCCTCTTCGGCGACAACCTTTGTTGGAGGAGGGGTGAGCTTTTTGCCTCTACCTTTGGCCCTGTCGGGTTGGGTGATTACAGCGACGACTTCATCAGGTCCATCGATGAGTGCTTGTAGTGTAGTTGCTGCAAAAGCGGGCGTTCCCATGAAAATAATGCGTAGCGGTTGCGTCGACATTTTTTCTCCTCTTAATTTTTAAGCCATTTTTTAACTTTTTTCTTATAAAGACTTCTTTTTAAGGTGCTCAAGTGGTCAAGAAAAAGAATGCCGTTTAGATGGTCAATTTCATGTTGTAAAACCACGGAAAAGCGATCTTCAGCAGTTATTTCTTGGGCCTTACCTTTGATGTCTAGAAAAGAAACAGTGATTTTTTTATAGCGGTCCACGTTGGCTGAGAGTTCAGGAAGACTGAGGCAGCCTTCTTCGTCAACTTGTCTGCCTTCATGGGCTATTATCACAGGATTGATTATAGCCATAAACTCTTTTTCAGTATCTGAATCTTTGCTGGTATCTACCACAATGAGTTTCAGAGATCTGCCGATCTGCGGTGCGGCGAGGCCGATTCCGGGGGCTTCGTACATGGTTTCACCCATGTCCGCCACCAGCTGGTTAAGGTTTTCGTCAAAGTCTGTGATAGCTTGGGTCTTTTTGCGCAGGACGGCTTCAGGGTATTGGTATATTTTTAGAATACTCATTGAATTATTATCGTTCTCACTTACAAATTATTTGAATACTGATGCTAAAAAGTAGTAACTATTTAATGGTATTTCAACTCTGTCCATACTGGTCTTCCTCGGTGGCACTCGTATGTCTCAAAGGCCCAGTTGAACGGATTTAAAGCACTGATGAACAGTTACAGACGCTGGTTTAGTTTCGCAGGAATAGTTTCCCTGTTGTCTACTATTAGGCAATGATTTCGAGAAGATGCTTGTCCTCTCAGCTATCGGGGAAAACCGATATTTTCGAGTTACCTGAATAATTATAAAAAACAAAGCAATGTACCATAGCAGTTTTTTTTCTGCCACGCATACAGAATAAGCACAATCGTGTCTATTGTTAATAGCATGGTCTGCTCGAAATACAGATGACCCAAAAGATATTATTGTCTTTTAGATCTGCTACTTTTTGCTGAAAAGGGAGGTTGGGAAAAAAAGCATTTTCTGCTCAACGCCTGAAACAGCTTGACTTTTTGATAAAATATAGTGAAAATGTGCTCGTATTCGTCGTTACTTTTTTTACCTTCCGATGTCGCCACGGAGCCATAATGTTCAGGCTCCCCCCCAATAAACGAGTATCAGTTTGGCAGTACAGGATGGAAAAACTCTTTCTATTCTTCAGTTTTGCCGAAAAATATCCAATGTTGATTCGATAAACCTGAGGGGTTTTTATGCCTATCATGTCTAATCGTATGAGATGCTTCAAGAATAACAGGAGAATGTGTTGATATGACAAAAGCAACAGAAAATCCAATTCCCCAAGATAATATGGAGGAAGTGGTTGCAGAGGTTGATACCGGTGGCCGCAAGCCAATGGGGGCTGTCTCCAAAAATGTTCTTTTCTTTGTGCCCTTAATCTGGACAATCTTTCAGCTCTGGTATGCTTCGCCTCTGCCTTTTATGCTGAACTTTTTTGTGATCAATGATACTGAAGCCAGGTCTATCCATCTTGCTTTTGCTGTCTTTCTCGCCTTTATCGCCTTCCCGACCTTTAAGACGTCGCCCCGGGCGCATATTCCGTATCAGGATTGGATTATTGCCTTTGTTGCTGCGTTTTGTGCGGGATATATATTTCTGTTTTACAGTGAGCTTGCGGGCAGACCTGGTAAGCCAACAACGGTTGATTTGGTTATTTCGGTAGTTGGTCTCATCCTGCTACTGGAAGCGACAAGAAGGGCCTTAGGGCCGCCTCTTATGATCGTGGCCGCCGTTTTTATTCTTTACACCTTCGCCGGGGCACATATGCCCGATGTTATTGCCCATAAAGGTGCGAGTCTTGTCAAAGGGATGTCGCATTACTGGTTGACGACAGAGGGGGTATATGGTGTGGCCCTTGGCGTTTCTACAGGAATGGTTTTTATGTTTGTCCTCTTTGGCTCCTTACTTGAAGCTGCGGGCGCAGGCAATTATTTTATCAGAACGGCCTTTGCCGGCCTTGGTCATATGAAGGGAGGCCCAGCCAAAGCGGCGGTTATTTCATCCGCAATGACAGGTCTTGTTTCAGGCTCATCCATTGCCAATGTGGTGACCACAGGGACCTTTACTATCCCTCTTATGAAAAAAGTGGGCTTTTCTGCAGAAAAAGCCGGCGCTGTTGAAGTCGCATCGTCCACAAACGGCCAACTGACACCGCCGGTAATGGGGGCCGCCGCCTTTCTTATGGTGGAATATGTTGGAATTTCATATATTGAAGTTATCAAGCATGCGTTTTTACCTGCAATTATTTCCTATATTGCTCTTGTCTATATTGTCCATCTTGAGGCGTGTAAGATGGGCCTTAAGGGCTTACCAAAGAGACACACAAAAACGTTGTCCCAGTCACTTCTTTCCTTTGTTGGTGTAGTGTTAACCCTCATAATCATTGGAGGTGTCACTTATTACGGTTTGGGCTGGATTAAAACCGTGGCCGGAGACAGTGCCATATGGATTATCTGTGTTTTGCTTATGGTTTCGTATATAGGGCTTGTTTATATTGCCTGTAAGGTTCCAGAGTTGGAGATGACTACTGAAATCAAAGAGTTGCCCGATCTAGGATCTACGGCCCAGGCTGGGTTTTACTACCTGCTGCCCATTGTTGTTTTAATGTGGTGTTTGGTGGTTGAGCGATTGTCACCAGCCCTGTCCGCTTTTTGGGCTACCATGCTTTTAATTGTGATTGTTCTTACCCAGCATCCCTTGAAAGGGTTTTTTCGAAAAATGCAGGGTAGCGAGTACTCTTTCGCCAAAGGTTGGGGAGAGTTGATCCTCGGCATGGTGTCAGGTGGTAGAAACATGATCGGTATTGGTGTTGCTACAGCCGCTGCAGGCATCGTGGTTGGAACCGTTACCCTCACAGGAATTGGTCTAGTGATGACCGAGTTTGTAGAGTATATTTCCGGTGGTAATCTTATGCTGATTCTCGTGTTTACCGCGATTATCAGTCTTGTTCTAGGCATGGGTTTACCAACTACGGCAAACTACATTGTTGTTTCAACGCTTATGGCTCCGGTGATTGTCAGTCTTGGCGCTCAAAATGGACTCATCGTACCGCTCATTGCTGTTCATCTATTTGTGTTTTACTTTGGTATTTTGGCAGATGATACTCCGCCTGTGGGGCTTGCGGCTTTTGCGGCCGCCGGGATCTCGGGAGGGGATCCAATTCGTACCGGTATTCAAGGGTTTGCCTACGATATCCGTACAGCTATTTTGCCCTTCATTTTTATCTTTAATAATGAAATATTAATGATTGGTGTTGAAAGCTGGTGGCATTTGGCAGTTGTTGTTTCCGGGGCTATTGTTGCAATGTTGGTTTTTGCAGCAGGAACCCAAGGATGGTTTGTTACGAAGAGTCGTTGGTATGAAAGCATCACCTTACTGGCTGTTGCATTCATTCTTTTTAGACCAGGTTACTTTTGGGATAAGGTGTATCCACCCCTCATGGAGAAGTCTCCAACTGAACTTGTACAGGTTCTGGACACACTTGATTCCGGCTCACAACTCCGTTTGAGATTGAAAGGGGAGGATATGAGAGGTGATGAGTACAAAATGACGGTCATGATAAAGGTTGGTGATGAAGCTACCGGTCTCGAAAAACTGGACGGTATGGGGATTACAACAAGGGAAGAGGATGGCAAGGTTATAGTTGATATGGTTGGTTTTGCTAGTCCTGCTGAAAAGGCAAATATTGACTTTGATCAGGAAATCCTTAGTATTCAGATGCCCACAGATCGCCCCAATAAAGAGTTCATGTTTATTCCTGCAATGCTCCTGCTTGCTTTTGTCTGGCGCCTGCAGAAGGGAAGGGCTGCGAAGCTTACAGAAGCAACAGCCTAACCTGTTCTGGAGACGTTGATGTCCCCAGAAAAAGTAAACTAATTAAGCTGATTGTTTGGCCGGAGTAGCCGATTGTTGTGTAGATCATTGGGTATACTCCAATAGTGGTTAAACCACCGTCTGTAACTGTTTTTCGGTGCTTCCACTCCGTTGGTTGGGGCTTTGAAACCTAGGAGTGTTACCTGCGAGGATTACAGTAGGCGTGGTTGTAGTCGTGCTGAATATTTACGATAGTTAATTGATTTTCATCCAGCGCATATGGGATTTAGCTGGTATGTCAAACATACTGGAGAGCAGTTGATGGTTAAAAAGATATTGGTACCTATAGTTTTTTCGAAATATTCCAGTGGAATATTGAGTTATGCTGCGGAGATTGCAAGCGCCACTGGTGCAGAACTTATCGTGGCAAATGTGATAAATGAAAGAGATCTTGAGGCGGTGAGTAAGATCACCTCCTATGGTTATAAGGTCGACGTTGAACATTATATTGAAACCGTCAAGAAAGAGAGGTTGGAAGAACTTGGAGTCCTTCTGGAAAAACTTACCTTACCAGATGAGCAGGTGACCTACACATTTTGTCTCGGTGAGCCTACCCAAGAACTGTTGAAATTGGTGGTAGATCGTAATGTAGACATGGTGGTTATGGGGGTGAAAAACAGAGATTTTAGACATATCTTTACCGGCTCTGTTGCGGAGAGAATGTTCCATAAATGTCCTGTAACCCTCGTTTCCTACAGGGGCGGAGAGGTTGGGGATCGCCTGCGCAGGCGCTTTGAGAAGCAACGGTCTAAAGAAGAGTAGGTCGTGATGGATGTCATTGTGATTTACTGAAATTTGGATAATGAGGGGCTATTGAATGGGAATACATTCAACGGCCTCTTTGTTTTTTGGGCCCCTGGTCCAGAAGGCATGCCATGAAAAGAAGAAACATGAACTGTTTTCATTATAAAAAAAATTACGGTACGCTATGCAAATGATATTTCCAGTAATCGGGTATTTACTCGGGTCGATTCCCTTTGGGTTTGTGATTGGTAAAATGGTTGGAGCCGATGTGCGAAAAGCGGGTAGCCAAAACATTGGGGCGACTAATGTAAGCCGGGTCTTGGGTAAAAAGCTAGGTTTTCTTACCCTTGTTTGTGACTGTTTGAAGAGTATTGTACCAATGGTGCTTGCCGCATCAATGTTACCTGAAGGTGATGGCAAGGAGTTGGTTGTGGTTTTGACGGGAGTTCTGGCTGTCGTCGGACATATGTTTCCTTTGTACTTGAAGTTTCGCGGCGGTAAAGGTGTTGCCACTGGGCTAGGGATGTTTCTTTATCTCTCTCCCGTTGCTATAGGAATCAGTCTTTTGGTTTTTGTTGCCTCTGTTGCTTTAAGTGGTTTTGTCTCCGTTGGTTCACTCCTCGCAGCCGGATTGATTCCTTTTTGGTTGTATCTTCTTGGGGCGTCAAAGATCACTGTTATTGCAGCCTTTGTTGTCGCTCTTCTCATCTGGCTTAAGCATCACCAAAACATTGGTCGTCTGCTCCGGGGTCAGGAAAAAAGTTGGCGAAAAGCAAAGGAGTAGTGAACCAGAGGCTTTGGCGTTTTAGACGTAAAACACATATTTCCTAAATCGAGAGGTAGGCATGAAAGCTGTAGTCGTTACGGAATTTGGTGGTCCAGAGGTTATGAAGGTTGTTGAGTCGAATCCGGGTGAGCCCGGTAACGGTCAGGTGTTGATCGCGGTTAAGGCCATAGGGGTAAACCCCGTTGAAACATATATTCGGGCCGGAACCTATCCTACACTTCCCGATTTGCCATATACGCCTGGAGGAAATGTTGCAGGGATTATAGCTGCCTGTGGCCCTGGGGTGAGCTCATTGAAAGTCGGTGCTCGGGTATATAGTGTTGCTACGGTAACTGGGGCCTACGCGGAAATGTCGATATGTAATGTGTCGGATGTCTTTTCTCTACCTAGCACTCTTTCCTTTTCCCAGGGGAACGCCTTGGGGGTTCCTGCGGCAACCGCTTGGCGGGGTCTGTTTATCCGGGGGAATGGACAAAAAGGTGAGCGACTGCTGATTCATGGGGCCAGTGGCTCTGTTGGTCAGGCAGCTGTTCAGTTGGCCAATGGAGCGGGTTGTGAAGTGTGGGGCACTGCTGGTTCTAAAGACGGCTGTGCGCTTGTTACCCAACTTGGTGGTCGTGCATTCAATCATAATGTGGCTGGATACGACAAGGAACTACTGCAGGACACCTCTGGTAAGGGCTTTGATCTTATTTTAGAGATGTTGGCAAATAAGAATCTTGAGATGGATCTTGATTTGTTGGCTCCGGGGGGCAGGGTTGTGATCATCGGCAGCCGGGGACGGATTGAAATTGACCCGAGGGCGACCATGGGTAAAGAAACAGATATAAGAGGACTTGCCCTCTTTAGCGCAACAAGAGAAGAGATGCAAGAAACCCATAGGGCTCTTGCAGGGGCGATGGCCGAGGGCATTTTGTCACCGACGGTAAGCCGGGAGCTGAAGCTCTCCGAGGCTCCTGCCGCCCATGAACGAGTAATGCAGGATGGTAATAACGGTAAAATTGTTCTTATTCCATAGGCTTCCGCCCCCCTTTTGTTGGGGGGCAGAAGTATCGTTTTTCCTTGCAAACAAAACAAATTCCTACCCAAAAACTCGTCTCTCTTTCTACAAATAACAAAGGCGAGTTAGCTTGATCATCGCCCAGTGGAACAGAGGAGATCCACCAGGGAAGTTGAATGGTCTGTAGGCTTAAAATATCCCCCCAACATCTACTGTGACAACTGGTTGACCGAATAGACCATATACTCTATTATGCCGGGGTTCTGATTCTCTACGGTTTCTTGAAGGTTTCATTTTATGTCCATTTTGCTTTTGTTGATAGCATAAGCTGGATGGGCGAGCGGTGTCTCGGTGAAACTACAATTGTTCTACACCACTATTTTTGGAGGAAGTATGAAAACTCGTTCGTTGCTTTTCGCGCTTATCGCATGTCTGGTGCTTATGCCCAGCTTTGCACTTGCAGGTTCTAAGTATAAAAAAGAATATAAGATGAGCGTTGTTGTTGGTCCGAAACTCCCATGGGGTGCCGGCGCTACAGCTTTTGCTGATCTGGTACGTGAGCGCACTGATGGCAGGATTAACATTAAAGTTTACACTTCCTCAGCACTTACGGCTGGAAAACAGACTAACGAGTTTCTTCTCCACAGGCAGGGAGTGGCTGCTTTTTGCTTTGCTTCTACAATCAACTGGTCCACAACCATTAAGTCGTTGAACCTCTTTAATCTCCCCTTCTTTTTCCCTGATTATAAAGCACTTGATGCAGTGACTAGTGGTGAAGTTGGTGCCGATCTCGCTGAAATGCTTCGTAAAAAAGGTGTTACTATTCTTGCTTGGGGCGAAAATGGTTTTCGAGAGATCACAAACTCAAAACACGCGATCAGGACTCCAGCTGATTTAAAAGGTCTGAAGGTACGGGTCGTTGGTACGCCTATTTTTATCGAGACCATGAAAGCATTGGGTGCAAATCCTGTTAACATGAACTGGGGAGATGCCCAGGTGGCTTTTCAGCAGGGTATTGTTGACGGTCAGGAGAATCCTGTGGTAGCCATTGAAATTCCAATGAAAATTTGGCAGTTTCATAACCATGCGACCATCTGGCGTTATGTTATCGATCCGTTGATGCTCACTGTAAATAATAAAGTGATGGCAAGTTTTACCCCCGAAGATCAGGAGATTGTCCGTCTGGCCGCCGTGGAAGCTGCTACAAACCAGCGTGATATTGTTCGTAAAGGCCTGATTGCTCCAGATTTGAGCGCCCTGGATACCATGCGTGCAAATGGAATGGAAGTCGTTGAATTGAGTCAGGAAGATCGTGACGTATTTAGAGCAAAAACAACCGCAGTCTATGAAAAATGGACGAAGGTTATTGGTGCTGATTTGGTGAAGAAAGCAGCTGCTGCTATTGCCGCTTCCCGTTAAGTTGGTTTGGGCCGGGAAGATCCTGTCTTGCCGGCTTAATCCCCCCCTTCCCCTAGGGGAAAATTTTAATCTATTGCTGTGGTAGTAAGGAGAGGAAAAGTTGTTTAATCTACATTGGATTTCTGAGCACGTTGAAGAGTTGCTCGGGGCATCACTTTTGGCCGTAATGGCTTGTCTTGCTTTTGCAAATGTTATCACCCGCTATGTCTTTCAGTATCCGCTCGCCTTTACCGAAGAACTAGAGATTAATGCATTGGTATGGTTGACCCTGTTTGGTACCGCCTCAGCCTTCAGAAGGCGCAAACATTTGAGTATGCTATTTTTTCAGGATAAACTACCAGAGTGTGTTCGAGGCGCGCTGAAAGTGATGATTCCTTTGCTCGCAATTGGTCTTTTCGCAAGCCTTGGATATTTGGGTTATCTGCAAATTGTTGATGAACGATTTCTTGAAATTACTTCTGAATCCCTTGGGGCTCCCCAATGGCTGTATACTCTCTGTATTCCAGTAGGTTGTGGTATGATAGTATTTAGAATTATCCAGGCAAGTGTACGAGAGATGAAGGAGACGAAATAATGGGCATAGCTCTTTTCTTAGGATTTTTTGTCCTTCTTCTCCTTGGGGTCCCTATTGCGGTAGCGATAGCTGTGCCATCATTTCTGGTTATCTGGGGAGCGGATCTTGGTACCGCAGTTATTGCCCCGAATTTTTTTGCGGGCATTGCAAAGTTCCCGCTTTTGGCAATTCCCCTTTTTATTCTCGCCGGGTTCATCCTTGAGCGCTGCGGTATTTCCCTGCGCATCATTCGTTTTGCCAACATTATGGTGGGGAAACGAAGAGGGGGCCTAGCCATCGTGGCAATTGGCGTCTGCGTCTTTTTTGGTGGGGTCTCCGGCTCCGGGCCTGCAGATTCTGCAGCCATTGGGGCGATCCTGATTCCTGCAATGTTTGCCCAAGGATATAGCAAGGGGTACAGTGCTGCACTTATAGCCTCGGCCGGATCTACTGCCATTATTGTGCCACCTTCTATTGCCCTCATTATCTATGGTGCCATAACCAATACTTCAGTTCCCGCACTTT
This sequence comes from Desulfotalea sp., assembly GCA_002733995.1. Classification (GTDB taxonomy): domain Bacteria; phylum Desulfobacterota; class Desulfobulbia; order Desulfobulbales; family Desulfocapsaceae; genus Desulforhopalus_A. The sequence goes on from NVXR01000033.1 coordinate 92,390, forward strand.
TTGCTGCAGGCGCAGTTCCCGGTTTTCTTGCGGGAATGTCACTCTTGATACCCGCGGTTTGGATCGCCAGGAAGAAAGGCTATGGTTCAGAGCAGGAAGGTGATGATGATATCAGTCTAGGAGAATCATTTAAAGAGGCTTTCTGGGGCTTGCTTGCTCCGGTTATTATTCTTGGTGGTCTTTATGGGGGGGTCTTTACCCCTACAGAAGCGGCAGTTGTGGCGGTTTTTTATAGTTTATTTCTCGGCGTTGTAATTTATCATACCCTCAATTTTAAAAAGATCTATCAGATCTTGGTTGATGCCAGTGAGGCCTCGGCGGTTGTTATGCTCATAGTGGCCTTTGCGGGCCTTTTTTCCTGGGCGGGTTCCACCGTTGGTATCCTCGATTCATTGGCAGGGGCGGTCATGGGAATCAGCGATAATGAGTGGGTTGTGCTTTTGGTAATCAATCTGCTTATCTTTGTGGGTGGAATGTTGATCGATGCTATCTCGATTTTTTACATCTTTCTGCCGATATTTATTCCTATCATGGCTCTGTATGGCTGGGATCCGGTCTGGTTTGGGGTTATGATGACCTTAAATCTTGCAATAGGCCAGTTTACCCCACCTGTTGCGGTTAATCTTTATGTGACCACGCAGCTTGCAGACATTCGTCTTGAAGAGACCTTTAAGGCGGTCTGGCCTATGGTGATAGCTATGCTCATCGCCCTTGTTGTGGTGGCAATGTTTCCTGCTATCTCTCTTTTTATTCCAAAATTCTTTGGTCTTATGTAAAGATAGTCTATCAGGCATCCTGCGTTGCCAAAGCCGGATGCCTGATATTATGATTATGTACTTACGAGTCAACAGATTAAAAGGTGAAGACTATGCGTAGAGAAAAACTTGTGCAATTAATGGATGACCATGGGGTTGACGCCGTTGCTGTTAATGCGGGGCCAAGTCTAACCTATCTTACGGATCTCCATTTCCACCTTATGGAAAGGCCGGTTGTGATAATTTTCACAAAGGATAAGCCGCCGACCATAATTCTTCCTGAATTGGAAAAAGTCAAACTTGATTCGCTTAATTATGAAGTACGCAGTTTTACCTATGGCGAAGATCCAGCGTCTTGGGGAGCATTGTTTCGGGACGCCGTTGCTGGCTTGAACCTTGGTCCCAAGATTGCTGTTGAACCAAGACAGTTCAGAGTGCTTGAATATGAACTTTTAAAAAGTGCTGTTCCGGATGCCGAGTTTATTGACGCTTCACCTGTTATTTCGGGCCTTAGGGCGGTGAAGAGTCAAGATGAAGTCAAAGATATGCAAAAAGCTGTGAAGATCGCTGAAGCTGCCCTTGAAGCAACCCTACCGTTGATGAGTATTGGTGTGGATGAAAAAGAAATAGCGGCAGAACTGTTTTTGCAGCTCATGCGTCACGGCTCAGAGAATTCTCTGCCATTTGCCCCCATCGTAGCGGCGGGTCCAAATGGAGCTAATCCACACGCACAACCATCGTCCCGTAAGTTGCAAAATGGAGACCTGCTTATCATTGACTGGGGTGCTCGTTATAAAGGTTATGCCTCGGATCTCACCAGAACCTTTGGTATTGGAAGGCTTGCTGAAACTGAAAAAGAAATTCATCACCTCGTGCATATGGCAAACAGAGCTGGCAGGAAAGCGGGTGGTGTAGGAGTTACCTGTGAGCAGGTGGATAGAGCAACGCGTGGGGTTATTGAAACCGCTGGCTACGGGCAATATTTTTCCCATCGAACAGGGCATGGTCTTGGCCTTGATTGCCACGAAGATCCATATATCCGTGAAGGCAACCGCCAGCTGTTAGAAGTGGGCATGACCTATACGGTGGAGCCGGGTATTTATCTACCTGGTAAAAATGGAGTACGTATTGAAGATGATGTGGTTGTTACAGCAGAAGGTTCCAAGTCACTTTCAACACTGACAAGAAAACTTCGATACATCCTATAGTAGCACGTATTTCTCTTCCGGCCATGTGGTGCCTTGTTCAATGTTGTTTGTAGAAAACGCTGAACAAATAGGTGCCGCATAGACAGTCCTTTGTTGTCCCTTTAGCATATTCCTTTTTTATAAATACGGCAGATGTCGTCTGCTGTTCTCAATTTCTTATCCGAATAAACAGTCTATTTGTGCAGTCAATATGTGTTGCGTTTTTTTGTGAAAACCTGGCAATAGCAGAACTGCAACTCAATGCGTTCCTTCGAAACCGTTGACAGATCGTCCTCAGAGGGCTCTGCTCCTCCATACCCATGACTTTGACCTCTTTGCTTTACTCCAGCCTATAATCTTCTACAGGGCGGGAGACCACCCGCTAGCCCCTCTGGTGCTTTGGGGGCTCTTTGGTTGTGAAGAGAGGCTCAATACTGTTTAGCCATCTCTTCCAGCTGGTAAAAGGAGCTTGGCATAGGGTGCGTCCGCCCGGTTGAAAATATTGATCTTGGCTGAGGATTTTCCCGCCTAAAATGAGCTATTCTTCGAGATTTAGACAAACATTAGTTCTCTCAATTCTTTTTAGGTATACACGGGACTTTGGGGTGGGGCTTGTCAATAATACCTTTATTTCCGAGGGAGTATAGAAGGAGAAAACATGGCTTTTAATGAGGTGAGAATAATATGTCGATCTTTTTAAGAGTTAGGGTTAAGGTGGTTTGTCATCGGTCTGCAATTTTCTGCAAAGGAGGAATGATGGAATGCTCGAGTTTGTCAGATAAGATTCTGGACTACATAATCAACAGAGCAAAACCAAAATTAGAGACCCATGATAAACAAACGGAAAAAGAGCGACGAAAAATAGAAAAACCAAAAGATGTTGCGAAATTTGATGCGAAATTCTCTAAATTAAGAAGTGAAATTGAAGCTATATATGTTCCTGCAAGCTGGCTCACTGTTGCAGCTAAACGAGCAAAACAGATCGAATTTGTAACCCATCCTGTAAAGCTCTCAAATCCATTGATAAAAGGAGGGAGCAGCTGTCTTGCGCTTAAGGGTGCGGAATTTCCTCAATCCATGTCTGAAGGCGAGGTATTGAGCACCGCGTCACTTGTTGACGCGAAGCTTGATGTCGTGGGTAATGCGGCTGCACTTGATGTGGTTGGCCTGCTACAGCTTGAGCATGGCGGGAAAACTCTTGCGGCCTGTATTCAGGAGCAAGATGCAAAACCCCTGGAACCGTTTGCAGAAAACAGTGACCAGTTAAAAGATTGGATGAGAGGCTTTGGCGCGATTTTTTCCAGTACGTATCTCAGGTCTCACAAATACGCCAAACAGCTTTACTTTCCTGTGGGAGAACGTGAATACCATCTGCTTGCCCCCCTCTATTCATCCTCACTTGTGCATGCTGTATATGAACGGATAGCTCGGGCTCGTTTTTCTGAACAGGCTAAGGAGACACGCAAGGCTTGGCGTAGATCACGTTTTAGTGAGAATATACAAGTTGAATATCCAGACACGGCAATACAGATACATGGTGGTACGAAGCCACAAAATATCAGTATGTTAACGAGTAGGCGACGTGGGCGGTCGTATCTGTTTTCCTGTGGTCCTCCAGGCGGGCAGGTGCGTAGTACACCGCCGCTTATGGTACAATCCATCTTTATGGCGGACGATTTTACCCATCGGGTAAATAAAGAAATCCTCCAATTGCAAAATTGTTTTGAACCGAATCATAAAAACAACGGCGATGTAAATTGTAAAAGTATACGAGATGATCTCTTGGATATAATTGTTGATACGCTTTTCCAATATGGTGCTGAGATACAGAGTCTCACCTCCCATGCAGGTTGGACCCGCCTAGTTGACTGTAAATTGTCATTGCCTGAACAGTTGTGGCTCGATCCGCACCGGCGCGATGGTTCGTTTATGCTGAAGAGAGAAAAAAAAGAATGGCAGGGTGAAATTGCTGCCGAATTTGTCTTTTGGTTGAATAAACGCCTAAAATCCGCGGCATATTTGGGCAGTGATTCGGAACATTCCGAGTGGGAGGCTGTAGTAGAGAAGAAGTCAAAACTCTTTAAAGAAGATCTGGAGGTTTTTGCCTGATGGAAGACGGATTATTGGTTTTACGCCATCTTCAAGTGGAGAATGCCAACGCCATTTCTGGTATGACCTGGGGCTTTCCTGCTATCTCAAATTTTCTCGGTTTTGTCCATGCAGTAACCCGTCAGTTACCAAAAGAATGGAAGGTAGAACTCGTTGGTTGTGGGGTTGTATGCCATGGTCGAGAAGTTCAGGCGTACCAACCACGGGGCTGGGGCGATTATGTATTTGCACTCACCAGAAATCCCTTAACAAAGAAAGCTGAGCTGCCATCTTTTGTTGAAGAAGGTCGAATGCACATGACAGTATCTCTGCTCATTCCCTTTAAGGGGCCTCTTGATGTTCTGCAAGAAAGTATCGAGGTAGAAGATGCGGAAGAATACATTAAAAAGATGATTCTTCACAAAAGACTAGCAGGGGGGACCATAACGCATGTGGATGAGGTCAAACTCCACGCTTTTCCCAAGGACTCAGAAGGGCGTAAAATATTCACTCAAAATACAATACGAACATTACTTCCAGGTCGTGCCCTGGTGCAACGCTCAGCCATACTTGCGGAACACCTCCGAGTGTGTCGGGGGCGGGATGAAACTGCGGAAGCCGTGGATGCCTGGCTCGATTTTGTAGCGTTAAAATATCAGGTCGTGCAGGCGAAGGCGGGTGGAAGTCGAAATTCTAAGGTGCAGTGGAACCCTGTTGCCAAGCCGGGGCAGGGCTGCCTTGTACCCATTAATATTGGCTACCGGGGAATTTCGGATCTTTATCAACCGGGTGTAGTGGATCGTACCAGAGATGGGGTGACACCTTTTCGGTTTGTGGAGTCTGTGTACAGTGTTGGCGAATGGATAAGTCCCCATCGAGCAAAAAGTATAGATCAATTGATTTGGCGTTATTGTGTAGAGCAGGATACCGGTTGGTACCTTTGCAAAAACACTTTTTAATTTGAAAGCCAAACTTTGCAATGAGTCAGTATAAGAAATAAGACGTATCCCGTCTGGCCTTCGGTGAATATTGTGGGTTGTCTTCTTTGAAAAAATGTAAGTAGTAATTTTATGTTCTCCATCGTTTGCCTGGAAATACTACAATATTCATAATAAATGCGGGTAAGGTGGGAAGTTAACGATTTGTAAAGAGGAGGAAAATATGGCTGTTAAAACGGCATCTGTCCTGGCGTTTGAAAAGAAACTGGCAAACTCCGATGCTTTGTTACATTGTGGAAACTGGGAAGATCGTGACAATGGCTCGTCTTGGGAGCCCATCACAATTCGAAGTAAAGATGTACGGGGTACAATTTCGCACAGGTTGAAATCGAACACTCAAAGAGACCCGGCTAAACTCGATGCGGAAATTCAAAAGGCAAATCTTCAACGGGTTGATGTTGCCGATCTTCCTTTTGCAACAGATACCTTGAAAATGAGCTATACCTTGAGAGTTCTTGGGGGGGTGGAACAGCCATCGGCCTGTAATGATCAGGAGTATCAGATAGCGCTTGGGGAGGCTATCAATGAATATATCGCAATACATAAGTTTCAGGAGTTAGGCCGCAGATATGCTGCCAATATTGCAAATGGGCGGTTTTTATGGCGTAATCGTATCGGTGCCGAACAACTTGAAGTGCGGGTAAGGTCTGCAGAGCAAGAATGGGTGTTTGATTGCAATGCCTTCAACCTTCGGTCTTTTGGAAACAATTCAGGACGTTTTGCGGAGTTGGCAGAGGAGGTCACGTCCGGTCTATTGGGTGAGAAGTATGTGTTTTTGCAGATAGAGGCATTTGCTCGTCTTGGAGCCGGTCAGGAGGTTTTTCCTTCACAGGAACTGATTCTTGGTTCGAGTCGGGATAATAAAAAAAGTAAAACCCTGTATCAGGTTGCTGGTGTGGCCGCCCTCCATTCCCAGAAGATAGGCAATGCCTTAAGGACTATCGATACCTGGTATCCCGGGGCAGAAGAATTAGGTCCGATTGCTGTTGAACCCTATGGCTCGGTAACAAGTAGGGGCAAAGCCTATCGGCAGCCAAAAGAAAAACTCGATTTTTATACACTTCTGGATGGTTGGGTTATTAGAGGGAAGTTACCGGCGGTGGAGCAGCAACACTATGTGATGGCAACGTTGATACGTGGTGGTGTTTTTGGCGAAAAAGCAGAATAAAGGTGGCAATGAATGGATCATTATTTTGAAGTACGTCTGCTTCTTGACCCGGAGTTTCGTGAGTCAACCCTGATGAACGTTGTGTTTAGTAAATTACATCGGGCTCTTGTTGAGCAAAGGAATGGTTGTGTCGGTGTGAGCTTCCCGCATTCAAGAAAAACATTGGGAGATATCCTGCGGTTACATGGCAATGATGATGACCTGATGCAGTTAGCAGGCATGAAATGGTTGACTGTTTTAACTGATTATACGCACATCTCAGCGGTTCTACCTGTACCTGCGGAGCACCGGTATTGTGTGGTGAGAAGAGTGCAGTCTAAAAGTAATATAGAAAGACTCTACAGGCGTTCAGTAAAAAAAGGCTGGCTTACAAAGGTGGACGCAGAGATAAAAAAAAGAGAAATTAATAACAAAGAGTATAATTTAAAATACCCATTCGTCTCTATAAAAAGCAGCTCCACTGGCCAGATGTTTAAGTTGTTTATTCAACAGGGGGAGGTGGTAGAGATGCCCCAGGCTGGATCGTTTTCGGCATACGGCTTGAGTGCGAAGGCTACTGTTCCATGGTTCTAAAGCGTTTGTTTTGTTTTTTAAAGAGCGTAAGGTGTTGATATGCGGTATAAATGGTGGTGTCCAGGTGGGCTGTGTCGTTTAGTTAACGGGGAGCCCTAGGGAAATAGAGTGAATTGATTGTTGAGGATATTTAACTGCCGCGCAGGCAGCTTAGAAATACTATTGAAGAAATGGTTCGTTTGGGTGCTCACTGCCGTACAGGCAGCTTAGAAACAGGATCGTAGCGATTATTTTGTTTCGTTAAATGTTCACTGCCGTACAGGCAGCTTAAGAAGAATACATGTCAACTATTTAGGTGCCTAAATAAGACGCCCAAAGGCTGGTGAGCAGACGTTGTGTTGTGGTCTCTGTCCTAGTTACCAATACTTTACATTAGCTCAGGGTGTCTCTTCTGCAGCTTCCTTGTGGAAATCACCGGTGGACTGGGCGCTACCAAGTTTTTCAAACATCTGAGGATAATGATGCTGATAGGAAGAAAACATTTCTGCAAAAGGCAGATCGGTAAAACTTCCATGCTCGCGCAAGTATTCCATATGTTTTTCATCGTCTTCGTTCAGCTCATGAAAGATAGAATCGTTTAGACCATCAAACTCGAGTGGCTTAACTTTAAAGCGATGACATAACGAGAGATTGAATGCTGGGGTCGCCTTGACCCATTTGCCGTTAAGCATAAACTCCGTATAGCCATGATAGTAAAAAATATCGCTTTTCATCACCTCTCGTAAACGGCTGGTTGACAGGTGATTGCGTACGTCGGAAAAGCCCAGCCGTGAAGGGATGTTTTGTTGTCGGCCCAGCGCGGTAAGGGCGATAGCCTTGGCCACGCAGTAGCCTGTTCCTTTGGCGAGAACGCTACTGGCTTTGAACGTTTCACGAGCAGGGCTGATGTCATACGGATCATAACGTATCTCATCCCGCACAGCGTAGTAGAGGCTGATGGCCTTTTCTAATGGACTCTTTTTCCCCTTACAGACTCGATGGGCGAAATCTTCCACAACAGAACTTGTAGAATCAAGAAAATATGTGGCTGTAAGATATTTGGAGTCTTCGTTATTACTCATGAAAGCACCTTTGTAGCTAAGGGCATTAGTCCAGTTGAGCCCGCATTCTTTTTGTCGAAAATAAGATACCAGGGTAAACGATATTTGCTAGGGCAGCAGTTTCGAGAAGTAATCAGTGACTGACACCGTGGCGGGGCCGATAATCTGTTCGTGGAACCGGGATGACGCTGCACTGGTTTCAAGGTTGATTTCCACTGTGTGGGAGCAGGTATTCATGGCAAGTTCTACAAATCCTGCAGCAGGGTAGACATGGCCTGAAGTTCCAATGGCTACGAAGAGATCACACTGCTCAATAGCCCTGTAAATACGCTCCATCTCAAGGGGCATTTCCCCAAACCAAACAATGTGTGGACGCCAGTCTGTGCCTGTGAGGTCTTGCTGACATTCTCTTATCTTGCCACTGGTGCTACATCTGGATTTTAAAAGCTCACCATGCATGTGGATAAGGTTGTGGCTGCCGGCCCGGCTGTGAAGATCATCAATGTTTTGGGTGACGAGGAGGAATTCTCCACCGTTCTCTGTGAAGGTGTCTTCAAACTCTGCAAGAAACAGATGTGCGTCGTTCGGATGCACATCTTCCAAGAGTTGTTTGCGTCTTGCATTGTAAAATTCTTGTACAAGGGCTGGGTCTCTTTCAAATGCCTGTGGTGTTGCTACGTCTTCAACGCGGTGGCCTTCCCACAGGCCACCTTGTCCTCGAAAGGTTCCTAATCCACTTTCAGCACTTATGCCGGCACCTGTAAGGACGACTATTTTTTTGTACATGGGGTCTCCATTTATCAGATCTACTCTTTGATATAATTAGTGCCTTACAGATTGTTTTCTGTCACAAAATAAGAGAACCTTTTTCTACAAAAGGTTCTTCTTCAGGCGTTTTTCTCTTTGGAAGGAAGCAACGAACAGCTCTACAATTCTCAATCAATTACCTGAAAACAATAGCACGTTCATGGGCAATGCTTGTTAGTCCGGATGGCATTCCAGATAGGCAAAGGTAAGCTTGATTTCGCCAAAGCTGTATTCTTTACCCAGAGTTGCTTTAATCTCACTGAGCTTTCTGCTTTTCTTCTCTTTCACTATTTTAACAATTGCATCAAGCTTTTCTCGGGGTACAAGGGGCTCGATATCCAATTCGCCGCAAGCAACATAGTGGGCGAGATGCCCTTCTATGGTGGAAACAGAGAGACCACGATTCTTTGCAATCTCTTGTAGTCTCACGCCTTTTTCAAATAGTTCAAGGCTTTGGCGTTTGGTATCTTTTATCTGGTTTCCCTCTTGCTCCGAGTAAGAAAGCAGGTCCTGAACTACAGGTAATTGGACATTTTCTATGTTATTTTTTTCTCTGTAGTCCCGTACCATGTCAATAACTTCCTCACCATACCTTTTTGCCAGCTGTTCTCCAATACCCTTTGTTTTTTTGAGTGCTGCGATTGAATCTGGAAGATTCACCGCAATTTGGATGATGGTTTTCAGGTGCATGACCTGGAAGGGGGTGAGATTTTGTCCCTTGGCTTTTTTGTCTCTCCAGGCTCGCAGAGTTTTGTAGAGTTTGGGATGCTCGACATCGGTTTCAGTATAGCTGACGGATGCTGTTTTGCTTGTTTTTGTTTTGCTTGTAAGTGCCGCCTTTGAGATCGCTTTCAGGTATTTTGCGGTGTCGAATCCCTCGGCGCATGATGCCACAGCTGCCCGTTTTACGGCGGATTCTTCCATGAGATTTTTAAAGGTGTTTTTGCTCTTCTTCCGGATCTCTTTATTGTCGGTTTCAAAGGTCAGTTTACTCAGATGATCGGCGACGTGTATCTTGAGTTTTTCTTTAAAATACAGGGATGCTTTTTTCAGTCGCTCTAAAATGACAGGGTCTTCTGAAGGCAGACAATCATCGCGATAGAGACTGCGGAGCTGGGCCCCAAAGTTTGTGCCAACCGTACTGATTTCAAGGGAAATATTTTTTTGGATGTCGGCAAGATCATCTGTTCCCTTAATACTGAGTATTTCCTGGTTACGTTGGACGAGGGAGAGGAGCCGGCCAAAGAGATTTCCAAGGGGCTGAAAATCAAAGCAGTCCAGTAACAGGTTTTGTTGGTAGCGAACTTTAGCCAGGGCGAGTTTTTCTTCCGAGGGAATGTTGTGGCCCGCCTGTTCGGTGAATTGAAGTACCGTTCTGTCTGTTTTAATAGAATTCAAGGCCAGAGGTGAACTCAAGACCATGCCTTCAAGTGTTCGGCAGCGACTCAGAGCGACGTAAACCTGTCCATGGGCAAATGATGACTGGGCGTCAATAATTGCGTTATCAAAAGTGAGGCCCTGACTTTTGTGGATGGTGATGGCCCATGCGAGTTTTAGGGGATACTGGATAAAGGCCCCGATTTTATTCTCGCTTACTTCCATGGTTTCCTGATCAAGTGTGTAGTCGATATTTTCCCAGGTGGCAGGTTCCACCATGATCTCGTCGTTATCGTCTTTACATTTAATCCAGATTTTCTCGCCTGAGATTCGGGTTATTTTGCCAATCTTTCCATTAAAGAAGCGTTTTTCCTGGGAGGCATCGTTGCGAATAAACATGACCTGTGCATCTACTTTAAGCTCTAGCTTGGCAGGAGTAGGGTAGGCATGTTCCGGGAAATCACCCTCAACTTCAGCAGTAAAGCTATGGGGTTGTTGGCTGAGCTGGTTCAGCCGTGTGTTGTTGATACGATCTGCACTATTGTTATGGGTGCAAAGAGTAATGTAGCCTTCAGTGCCTTTTTTTGTCTCAAAATCCTTTATGTAACGGGTGTTAAGAGAGGCAAGACTGTCTTGGTCGAGTTTGTTGTCGCGGACTTTGTTGAGCAGTGAAATAAAGTTGTTGTCCGCCTGACGATAAATATGCTGTAGTTCAACGGAGATCAGTTCTGTTTTTGCCAGGGCCTTGCTGGAAAAGAAATAGGGTGACTCGTAATAGGGCTGGAGAATGCGCCAGTCTTCATTTTTGACAACGGGTGCAAGCTGATGCAGGTCTCCTATGAGTAGGAGCTGTACCCCACCAAAGGCAAGATTTGACCTGCGGTAGCGTCGAAGTACACTGTCTATTCCGTCAAGAAGATCAGCCCGGACCATACTGATTTCGTCTATAACTAGCAGATCGAGACTTTTGAGTATGTTTATCTTTTCTCTGTTAAACTTATGTTGTCTCGTCTGTTCGCTGCCGGGAATAAATGGACCAAAGGGCATCTGGAAAAATGAATGCAGGGTGACACCACCAGCGTTGATTGCGGCAACACCCGTTGGAGCGGTGACAACCATTCTCTTTTCGCACGTTTTCTTGAGATTATGAAGAAAGGTGGTCTTACCAGTACCCGCTTTACCTGTTAAGAAAACATTACAGCCGGTGTCCCGTACAAAGGAGTCTCCGAGCTGCAATTCAGGGTTTGTCAGACTCATTTTTTTTGCCCGAAATTCACTTTAATAACATTCGATTTCTTCATTTTTCCTGGTTTTTTGTCCGAGTTGCTTTTAGTCAGGATTTTTTCAACGATTCTAGCGTAATTCTGTATTGTTTCAACGGCTAGAGGGAGTGAGGCGAAGAGGAACATCTGGACTTGCATCTCTCTGTCGTCGTAGGAGTTATCCTCATTAGGAAAAACTTCCTTAAAGGTTTCCTGGGGCATATTCTCGAAAAAATCCATCACCTCTTCAGGGTCTACGAGGCCCTGGACGGTCATGAGGCTATGGTAGAGCTGTTGGGTGAGCTGCTTGGGAATGCCCTCGTATTCCTCAGGATCCCATATATGATCACAGAGAGCAAGAGCTTCTTCAAAACCGGAAACCCAGGCGTATAAAACTTCAATTGTTTCAGTATCCAGCTCCTCTAAGTTGAAAGGAAAATGCAATTTTCCTTCTTCGAATTTTACACTGAGCCTATTATACACTTGGGTAAGACAGGTGTTCATGTTCTTAATCTTATTCTGGGGCGTCGGGAAGGGGGGCTCATCGCCAAAGATGACAGGTATCCACGTGTTGGGGGGGAGCTTCTCGGGGGTCATAGCGAGACCAAAAAGATAGCCTTTTAACTCCTCGTAGGTGAATGTTGCGTCGGGGTTTGGGGCGAGTGCGAGGTAGCTTTGTAATGAGGTCGACTCTTGTTTTGTAAACATTTCTTCAGAAATCCTGTTAATAATGAAAGTTAGTTGTAACGATTCAGGCGACACTCCAATGTCGTTGCACTACCGTCTTGTAACTGTCCTGTAGAGGTAGCGGCTTCGTTCACTTGGGTTTTCGAAGCATACGAGTACTCTTGACGAAGTCCATAGCGGGCGTAGTTGGAGTGGTGCTGAATCGTTACAGCAATAGTCAAAAATAAGTTCAAAAGAAAGGTAAATTTACTCTTAGAGGTAAACTGATATTCCTTAGAAAATGAGTTCTGATATATACTGATCCTGTGGCCTGTTTTGTAATGTATCTGAAATCATAACGAAAACCCTGGTAGAACTGTTGTCTCAGCAGATATACCTGTAAATATTGAAGCTTTAGATGCGGTTACGTCTGTGTTGCTAATAAATTGAAGATTACATAGTATATGTAAGATAATTATCCAGGTTGACCGGCATTTCTGCAGGGACAGTTGCACATACGTTGAATCCGAAGAGTGATGTTTCATTCTAGACAGGGAGTACAGCTATGCACGAGTCAGGGTATTGGGCGGACAACTACCAGAGAAACAGACTGTCGGTGGAGGATGCCATCGCAAAAATACAATCTGGACAGCGGGTTTTTATTGGCTCCTCCTGTGGCGAGCCCCAGCATCTGGTCAAAGGTCTTGCCGATGCTAGCAGGACCTTTACTGATCTTGAAATTGTGAGGATGTTCAGTGGAGAGTCGACCTCTTTGTCGAAGATCGCTGAAAAATCTAAGTCCCAAAACCTCAACATTCGTTCTTTTTATCTTGGCTCTGCCAATTCAAAAAGTTTTAAGGGTGATCTGCGTTTTATCACCCCTGTTAACCTTTCTGCTGTACATAAACTGATAAGATCAAGGCTTTTGCCCATTCAGGTGGCTCTTATTCAGGTTAGTCCGCCGGATGATTTTGGCTGGATGAGTCTGGGGATATCTGTTGATGTAACAGGCTCGGCTGCGGAGGCTGCGGATATCGTGATTGCCCAGGTAAATCAAAAGATGCCGAGGGTTCAGGGAAGAAGTTCTATCCATGTCAACGATATCGATTATTTTGTGGAGCACGATGAGAATTTAATTGAAATCGGCAGTTACCCCGATGTGGAATCTGCCGGCATGATTGCTCGCTATGTCTCACGACTGGTGGATGATGGCTCAACCATGCAGATGTCTCTTGGTGCCACTTCAGCTGCAAATATTCTGGCGCTTCTTGAAAAAAATGATTTGGGTATTCATACCCAGTACGTGACCAATACCATCATGAAACTCATGGCCATGGGGGTAGTGACCAACAAGTTAAAAGGTTTTAACGATGGTAAGATTATTTGTAGTAATGCCATAGGTGATCAGGATTTGTACGATCTCCTCGACTATAATTCCGTTGTGGAGTTTCACCCGTCCCATTACGTTAATGATCCGCGTAAAATTGCTAGAAATAACAAAATGGTGGCGATGAACATCGGACGCGAGATTGATCTTACAGGGCAAGTGACGGCGGACGCCTTGGCGTTCAACAACTTTTCAGGGGTCACGGGGATGCTGGACTTTTTCCGTGGAGCGTCGATGTCAAATGAAGGGAAGTCTATTCTCATGCTTACGGCGACAAAAGACGACAACAAAGAAAGCAGGATAGTGCCAATACTGCAAAACAGTGCGGTGGTGGTACCTCGCAGTGAGGTGCAGTATGTTGTCACTGAGTTTGGCTCGGTCAATCTTTTTGGTAAGTCTATTCAGGAGAGAGCAACAGCGCTTATCTCCATCTCCCATCCGGATTTCAGGGATTGGCTTTTTGATGAGGCGAAAAAACTGGGGCTCCTTGGTCCGGAACGAATTCTGCGAGAAGAAATTCATTCCATCTATCCCTTAGGTCTTGAGGAAAATAGGATGATTGATGGGCAGAAAATCACATTTCGGGCGGTAAAACCAACGGATGAGCGGTCTCTTCAGGAGCACTATTACGGGCTTGATAAAAACGACGTAATCTCACGGTTTTTCCATGAAAAAACGAGTTTTATACATAAGCAGATCGAGCGAACCTATATCATCGATTATCATAAGGATCTCACCCTTGTGGTGGTGGAGGGTCTGCAGGGATTTGAGAAGATTCTTGCCGTTGGTGAGTATTACCTCAACCCTGAAACCGGCCTCGCGGAGATTGCTTTCTCTGTGGATAAAGAGTGGCAGGGGAAGGGGCTTTCTTCCATCATCATAAAAAAACTGGCGGAAGCAGCAAAAAACAATGATATTAAAGGGCTGACAGCCTATACCTCAATAGAAAATAAACGGATGGTAAAGCTCTTTAATACCCTTGATTATAAGGTTAAAAATAAGTTTGAAAACGATATGATTTATCTGGAGGCCCTGTTTGATACAAAGCCTCCAGTTGCAAAGCTATAGCTGGGGTGTACGCAGCCTCTAGCGTGCCGCCAGGAGGATCTCTTTTGAGATCTGAAGACTAATGTCTCCAGTTTCTGAAAGAGCTGTCATGCCATGTTTTTCCAAGGAATTTAAGATTTTATCGATTCCGGCTGCATCGATGTCGTGATCCGCAAGACGGGTTTTCATTCCAAGGCTCTGGAAAAACTCTTCCGTTTTAGCTATGGCCGCATCAATTCTCTGGTCTTCACTCCCTTCTGTAATTCCCCAAATTCTTGCACCGTACTGGAGTAATTTGTCTCTTTTCTGGTTTTTTCGGATCTTCCATACAGCGGGTAGGATTACGGCAAGGCTCTTTGCGTGGTCCACACCAAAGAGTGCGGTAATTTCATGGCCGATCATATGGGTGGTCCAGTCCTGCGGAACACCTGCGCCAATAAGTCCATTAAGAGCCATTGTTGCACACCATACTAAGTTGGCTCTTGCATCGTAATTGTCTGGCTCGTCAATTGTCTTCTGGCCAATTTCAACAAGTGTGTGGAGGATGCCTTCGGCTGTTCTGTCTTGAAACCTGGCCTCTGCAGGGTAGGTTATGTATTGTTCCAGAGTGTGCATAAAGGTGTCCACAACACCATTTGTTATCTGGGTTGCTGGAAGTGTGTAGGTAAGTTCAGGGTCTAGAATAGAAAATTGAGGAAAGGTGTGCGCGCTGAAGACAGGAAGTTTGTCTTCACCATCACTGATCACCGCGCCATTGTTCATTTCGGACCCCGTTGCAGGAAGGGTGAGTACGGTCGCAAGTGGTACCACGTTTTCCACGGGTACCGGGGTGAAACCGAAATTCAGTAGCTCCCTTTCCTTGCCGATGAACTCGTCTGCATGGGCGGCGATGGCGATGAATTTTGTTCCATCCATAACAGAGCCTCCACCCACCGCAAGAAGGAAGTCTACGTTTTCCTTGCGCACGATTTCAACCGCCTGCATGAGTACTGAGAATTGGGGGTTGGCGCCAATACCACCAAATTTAAGGACCTGGCGATCCGATTTTGCTAATTCTTTTTGCACCTTGGCCAAAAGGCCAGTTTTTTCGGCAGAACCGCCGCCGTAAGTAATAAGTATTTTAGCATTTTTGGGTACAAGGGCGTCCAGCTGTTTGAGCTGACCTTTGCCAAAGACGATCTGGGTGGGGTTATAAAAATTAAAATTCAACAAAATATGCTCCTTCGATTTTGAGATATGTTTAACAGGTCTTTCTGAAGTTTTGTTTTGACTACAGGTGACAATTTAAATCGAAAAAATGGATTGAGAAGGCACAATCCTCGCAAAAGTTTGCCTAATGCTACTTCTTGTGTTGGTTTTGTGGGTTATGCTTTACCATTGTATTGAGGTAAGAAAGAGTCATTATTACAGAGGTGGAACAATGGATAAGACAGCGAAACTGATGGCGGGCCTTGCAGGCGATGAAGGTTGGAACAGCACAGAGCTTTCGGGCGTTAGAATGTTTAAAGCATCCAAGTATAAAGGGCGGGAGGCCCTGTGCTACAATCAGGGGATTATCATTGTAGGTCAGGGTGAAAAACGTGTTTTTATCGGGGATACTGTACATGAGTATAACCCGGAGAATTACCTGGTCCTTTCTGTCCCCATTCCTGCTGAATGTGAGACTTTTGCCACAAAAGATATACCGTTGCTGGCCCTTACCGTTGATATTGAAATCGGCATGTTAAACCGAATTATCAATCAAATGGATGAACACGTTGACCATACAATGCTTGCCGGTAATGAGAGGCATCATGGCCTTTATACGGCCCAGGTAACCCCTGTGATAAAGGACGTGGTGATCAGGCTTTTGCAGAGCCTTCAGTCTCCTCTGGAGGCAAGTGTGCTCGGTGCTGGCCTCGTTTCAGAACTTCTTTTCAGGATTATGTGTGGTGAAAATGCGGCATCACTTTACGCATTGGCAATGAAAAATACCAATCTTGCAAGGATCGATAAGGCGCTTAAGCGGATCCATTCGAGCTATAAAGAAGCTCTGCCTGTTGATAGCCTTGCGTCCCTTGTTAATATGAGCCCCTCATCTTTCCATAGGTCTTTTCAGGATGTCACATCCTCTTCTCCTATTCAGTATATCAAGAAGATACGCTTGAATAAGGCGAGGGATCTGTTGTTGGATCAGAGTGTTCGGGTTGGTGAAGCTGCGTCGTATGTGGGCTATGAAAGTGTTGCACAATTCAGCCGTGAGTTTAAAAGATATTTTGGTAGCAGTCCCAGTGAATACATCAAGAAAAGCCATTCTCCCCCGGCTGATAAAACTGATCCAGTGTTGCACTGAATCAGTTTTATTCTCAACGCTAGGCGCTATCTGTCTGTAGCCACATATGCTATGTGGCAAATAAAACGGACGACCTAGGTTATTAGTGCGAAGAAGCCGCTACCTTTCTTTTTTTATCGGTGTCTTTTAGTTTCGCAGTTTTTGGGAGACTTTTGTGTAAAACAATCGCCCCTAAGATCCCCGATATCAGGGAGCCGAAAACGATACCAAAACGCTCGTCAAAGGTCACCGGGCCCATCGTTTGGGTAAAGGCCAGAGAGCCGATAAAAAGGGACATGGTAAAACCGATTCCGCATAGAGCTGCCATGCCATACAGTGAGCCCCAGTTCATTCCTTCGGGCATCTTGGATATGCTGGTTTTAATTCCCACCCAGATAAAGCCGAACACCCCAATTTGTTTACCTAGAAAGAGGCCAAGTGCTATGCCGACGGGAACCCCGTGGAGGAAAAAATCTGCGCTGGCTCCGGATATTCTGATACCGCTGTTACAGAAGGCAAATATTGGTAGGATACAAAAAGCTATGGTTGAGTGGAGATCATGTTCCAGTTCCATTACTGGGGAGTGTTCGGGGTCTTTCTTTGAGTACATGGGGATGAACATCGCCAGGATAACGCCCGCAAGGGTCGCATGGACACCGGATTTTAACAGTGCTACCCACATGATGGAGCCGACAAAGAAATATGTACTCATTTTATCATAGCCACGCCGGTTCATGACAAAAAGAATTGCTATGCACAGTCCGGCTATTACCAGTGAGCTGACCGAGAGGTCGTCTGTGTAAAATAAAGCGATAATGAGGATGGCGCCGATATCGTCAAAAATTGCAAGAGAGGTGAGCAGGATTTTTAGACTGATCGGGACGCGTGAGCCAAGAAGCGAGAGAATACCAAGGGCAAAGGCAATGTCCGTTGCGGCGGGAATAGCCCAGCCTTTTATAGCTGCAGGGTCGTTTCTGTTGATAAGGATATAAATAAGAGCGGGGACAAGCATTCCGCCAAGAGCGCCTAAGGCGGGGAGGGTGATCTTACTTCTATCGGAAAGCTCACCTATCAGGAGTTCTCTTTTTAACTCAAGGCCAACCAGAAAGAAAAATCCTGCCATGAGGCCATCATTGACCCAAAGAAGAAGGGGTTTTGCAATTTCAAGAGGACCAATCTTTATATGTACCGGGGTGGTAATAAACAGGTCATAAAACACGTGCAGTGGCGTGTTAGCTATAATCATTGCAAGCGCTGCGGTTGCCATGAGCAGGATACCAGCAGCTGATTCGGCTTGCATGAATTCGTATATTCGAAGTTTGGTTCGTCTCATTGAAGTCTCTCTTTTGGGTCGCGAGTGATTATTCTGGGCGGGCCTGGTTGGTGTTGACCCGCATTTATCAGCCGTTCAAGTGCTACGTGGTTCAATGTTATTTGCAATAAAGCATACAATATAGAATACCGTTTTGTAACCGTTTATCAGTATCTCAAGGCTGTTTATTTGAGCTTTGGCGCTATTGAGTGCTACCGGCAAAGGTAGCAATAGACAGAGCTGGAATGGTGCTGAATAGTTACGTATATCATTAAGGCTTGGTTTGCATATTATGCAAGGAAACCTACAGTATGAACCAGGTATGAATTGTCGGCAATGACGCGTTATAGAGATAAAGGGCAAGGGGTTATGACATTATTTTGGTTATGTTTTATGTGGATAGTTTGGTGTGCTATGCATTCGTTGCTTATTGCCCTACGGGTCACTGTTTTTTTAAAAGATCGAATGGGGACAAAGGCGAGGTATTATCGAATTATCTACAACCTGTTGTCAGTGGTGACCTTACTGCCCCTTCTTATTGTTACATGGCTTGATCCGGGAGATATTGTGTTTTCCTGGTCCGGGTGGACTGTGGGGATTCGTTGGCTCGCTTTTGTGCTTGCTTTGATCTGTTTTCTCGAAGGAGCAAAGGGTTATGATTTACAAGATTTTCTCGGATTTAGGCAGATTCGTGGGGGCAGAGATAGTTTGCTTCTAGGGGAAGAACATTCCTTTTCAGAAGCCGGTGTCTTTGGCCTCGTTCGGCATCCCTGGTATGTTGGCTCGTTTCTGTTTGTCTGGTCTTCTTTTGGTGTCTACGACGAGAAGATATTCTCGGTTGCAATAATTTTAAGTATTTATCTGGTTTTAGGAACCTATCTTGAGGAAAGGAAAATTCTCGCAGAACACGGAGATTCATATCGCAGCTACAAGGAACGGGTGTCTATGTTTTTTCCTGTAAAATGGCTGTTGCGTAGGTAGTATTAAACAGAGTCTGTTGGCTTGGTTAATGTGCTGCAATAGTGGTGGAAGTACTGTTTTGTTTTGCATGGCGGACAACCTTCTGTTATAAGCACCGGTCTTTGGCTGGTCCTGTGACTGTTGCAATGCAGTCCGTGGGTTCTCTTGTATGGGCTAAACGATCGCTTGTAGCTCTTTAGTGATGCTGCAAAATTCTTTAATTGAGGCGGTAATCACACGACTATTATTGCTGAGGGCTTTAATGGGCCTTGTTGGAGTGTTGCTAAACAGTTACTCAACAGATATGGTGTCAATTAAAGCGTATTTTTCATGACAATAGTATTGTTTTCAGGTAAGTGATTGGGAACAAAAATGTACGGTGGTTTATTGCAAAAAAATATTTGCATGTCGTAGCACCTGAACTGCTGAAAATGCGAGTTATGGTTGTGGTTGGGCTACAAACGTGTAAACATACTTAGACGTTTGCAAAGAAAAATAGCTTCGCTGAAAGTGTCACTCAAGGTATCTATCCTGGCTTATTTGCCGGTTACCGGGGCTGATGAAGTCCTTGAACAAAATGATGGTTTAAAGGTAATGGGTCATATTCTTATCCTCGTTTCTTCTGCTAGTGGTGCGCCACTCTTAGAAGAACATCTTATTTGTGTTGGGCGTCTAGCAGGTGCGGAAAAGCGTTTATGGAACTGGTTGAAACCAGGAAAGGCCGCTGAAATTGTGCTAGAGACTCTTCCTGAGAAGTGGTCACGCTCTTCTGTGGAAGAGGTGTTGGCTCAACAGCGGATAGATTTTTTTGTAATAAAAGATGACGAGTGCAGGAAAAAGAAACTCCTTATCTCGGACATGGATAATACCATGATCATCGGTGAAACCCTGGATGACCTTGCTGATGTCTGTGGTTTAAAAGAAGAAATAGCTGCGATTACAGAACAAGCTATGTGCGGGCTACTCGATTTCCCTGAAGCTTTACGTACCCGGGTTATGATGTTGAAAGGGCTTACGCAAGCATCCCTGGGAGAGACTGCCGCAGGGATCCAATACATGCCGGGTGGGGAGAAGCTGGTTCGTGTTATGAAGGAAAATGGTGCTTACTGTGTGCTGGTTTCCGGTGGCTTTACGTGCTTTACTAAAGGTGTTGCAGGGCACTTTGGCTTCCATGTTTACCATGGCAATGTGTTGGAACTTTGCGATAATAAGCTCACCGGGCGCGTTGTGGAGCCGATCCTGGATCACCAGACAAAGCTGTCTCTTTTGCAACAGTACGCAAGGGATCTGCAAATATCCGAAGCCGACTGTTTGGCGGTGGGTGATGGTGCCAACGATTTGGAGATGATTGCCGCTGCAGGCTTGGGTGTTGGTTTTCATCCTAAGGCCTATTTGCAAAAGAGAGCCCAAAACTCAGTCCTTTATGGGGATCTTACAGCTCTTCTCTACATTCAAGGGTACAAAGACTTCTAGCTCGTGGTTCTTTGCTACATTGTATCTTACTTCAAGTAGAGGCGTGTAGATAAGCGCATTTTTCACTGTAATAGTAATGCTATACAGAATATTTTGTTGTTTCGTCGCATCTTGTAAAAGACGCTATCACCTTGTGGTATACCAAAGACTACCTGTCCTTTCC
Organism: Desulfotalea sp.; assembly: GCA_002733995.1. Lineage (GTDB taxonomy): Bacteria > Desulfobacterota > Desulfobulbia > Desulfobulbales > Desulfocapsaceae > Desulforhopalus_A. The sequence goes on from NVXR01000033.1 coordinate 112,964, forward strand.
TCTCTTCTCTGCGAAAATCTTAGGTCGTGACCCGTTCTACATTCTTCTTTTTTATATAATTCATTGAATTTGTGTATTATATGAACATAATAATTGTATGGTTTTTTGGGAAATAGAGCGGCTGTTGCTGCTGCTCTTCTTCTATAAGTCCCCTTTCTTGAGCCTGAAGTGTGTTAGGTTTTTAAGGGGTGCTAAAGTTGTTGTTGTAGGGGGGGAACCTCTTAGGGAGTGTGGCTGATGAATCGCATTTTTAATGATGATATTTCTGCAAATGACAAATTTGTAGTTACCCTAGAACTGGTACCTGGGCGGGAGTCCGGTGGTCGGACTACGGATAGTATCAAAGAAATTGCAAATCAGGCTTTTAAGGATGGGCGAATCAGTGCCGTTTCAATTACGGATAATCCCGGTGGTAACCCTGCCTTGAGTCCTGATGTGCTCGGACGTGATATCCTCGATCGTGGTATGGATGTTATCGTTCATTTTACCTGCCGGGACGCTAATAGAATGGGGTTGGAAAGTCGAGCCTTGCAACTCGCCCATATGGGTCTAAGGAATATCCTTACACTTACGGGCGACTTTGCAGGTGAAGGGTTTGGCGGGCGTGGGGCAGCTGTTTTTGATTTTGATTCTGTGGTCCTCACTTCTATGTTGAAGGATTTGAACCGGCGTCTCATAAGGTCTGGTGACGAGGCCGTATTTATCACCGGCTGTGCGGTTTCACCCTTTAAGTATACAGAAGCTGAAAGCTGGGTACAATATAAGAAACTGGAGCGTAAAGTTGAAGAAGGAGCCTCATTCACCATCACCCAATTGGGTTACGATGTCGATAAATATGAAGAGCTGCTGCTTTTTATGAGGGACAAGGACATGCAAATTCCAGCTCTTGCCTCTCTGTATCATTTGGGAAAGGGCTCTGCACGGGTGATGAATGCTGGTAAGGTCCCTGGGGTTCATGTGTCCCAAGAACTGTTGCAAAAGATCGCAGGGCAGTGGGATGTGCCTGATGTCGGACGTAGGGAAGCTGTGGAAAGAACGGCAAGACTTGGGGTCGTTTTGAAAGGAATTGGCTATAAAGGCATACATATTGGCGGTATTCATGGCAATTTTGATGCAGTGGAAAAAATCCTCGACAGGATGGAGGCAATTGAACACAACTGGGAGGAGTACCGAGAGGAATTTACAGAAGACAGGAAGAACCGCTTTTACCTCTACCGTAGAGATTTTGATCCAAAACGCAAGATTCCTGCGACCAAGCCTATTGAGATCAACTTGACAGAGAGCTGTCATTATCTCTTCTTACGAACCGCCCACGAGATTTTTTTTGATAAAAAGGCAAGCCTTGCTCCGGTTTACAAAAAAGTATCATTCAGCCTTGATAAGGCGAAAAGGTCTTGGATTCTTAAAAGATTCTTTGAAGACCCATTTAAGAAAATTATGCTCTCCTGCGAGGGGTGTGGGGATTGTGGCATCCAGCATGTCGGATTTCTTTGTCCCGAGTCGGGGTGTCCAAAGCATACCAGAAACGGTGCTTGTGGTGGGAGTAAAGATGGATACTGCGAGGTTAATGTTGATAGGTTGTGCGTCTGGGTGCGGGCCTATAGGCGAATGAAGAAATATGGGGAGTTGGAGAAGCTGACGGCAGAGTTTGTTCCGCCTAGGCTCTGGGAATTAAAGGATACGTCTTCATGGGTAAATTTTCACCTTGACCGGGATCATCAAAAAGAGCAAAAATAGATGCAACATCCCACCGTAGAGATGTTGCAAAACCTGTCTTTACGGTAGGTTTTGTAGCTTTTTCATCTGGTCGCTGATGAGTTCTAGGTCTTCAGGGCGGTCGACCCCAAAGCCTTGGTAGTCTGTCATAACGACATATACACCCATACCTGCCTCAAGTAAGCGTAACTGCTCCAGCTTTTCAATCTTTTCAAGAGGGCTTGGTGGCAGAGATGTGAAGGTTTTAAGGGCCGACAATCTGTAGGCATAGAGCCCGATATGTAGGAGGTAATTTGTGTCTTTTTTCTCAATATCTCTGATGTGGGGGATTTTTGATCTTGAGAAATAGAGGGCGAAGCCTTTTTCCGAACGTACGACCTTGACGCGATCCGGGTTTTCTGCCTGCTTGGAGTCAATGATACGGGCAAGTGTTGTCACTTGAATATCCGGATTAGCAAAGGGCTCAACCAGTTTTCGGGGCATGTTCAAATCCAGAGCCGGTTCATCGCCTTGTATGTTGACGACGATTGACTCATCTTCAAGACCAAGTATATCGGCCGCCTCTTTAATCCTATCTGAACCACTGGGGTGGTTTGGATCCGTCATCACGACAGGGACATCAAGCTTTTTTGCGGCGGTAAATATTCTCTCATCGTCTGTGGCAAGACACACCTTCTGCATGAGTTTGCATTTGGATGCACGTTCGTAGACCCAGTAGAACATTGGTTTGCCGAGAATGTTGGCAAGGGGTTTCCCCGGGAATCTGGCGGATTTATATCGAGCTGGAATAATAGCGTAGCAAGGTGGTAGGCTGCTCATGTTATGTATTCTTTATGAGGTGGAGCTTTTCTGTTATTTTCTGGCACACGAAGTGTGTACCTCCTTTTTTAGGTTCAAAGTATTGTTGAACCTGGGCTAGAATCAATTCTCTATCCACCGGCTGATCGAGTCGGTCCAGCAGGACGGTGGCTAGGGTATTCTCATTGTCTACTTCTGTCACTAGGCCAATTGTGACAATGTCACGACCTACCCAGCCAAAGTTTCTCCAGTAGGGGCCGATAATGGGCTGGAGTCCGAATACTAACGGCTCAAGAAAATTCTGGCCACCCAAATTTACAAGAGAGCCACCAACGAAGGTGGTTTGTGCAAGGTTATAGGCCTCGGCGAGTTCTCCGAAAACATCCCAGATGATAACCTTTTCTGGGGGATTTTCTTTGGAAATCTGGGAACGCTTACTACTTTTGATGTTGTGGGACTTGAGAGTGTCCTGCCATATTTCCGCCCGGGTGATGTGTTTTGGGAAGACACCTATAGTGATATCCGGACGAGCGGACAAGATAATTTTTATGGTGGCAATGATCTTGTCTTCTTCTTCTTTGCGTATTGATCCGAGGAGGATAAATGGTTTGTCTTGGGGCAATAGGTCCAACAACTTTTTGTTTTTGTTTTTGTTGGGCATGGGAGTGATGCGATCAAACTTTATGTTGTGCATCAGTTCAACCTTTTCCTCCCCCATAACCTTGGCAAAGCGTTTTTGGTCAAGCTCTGAGATCGCCCAGATCCTATCAGGCCCATAAGAATGGAAAAAACGACTGAAACGTTTATACGTTCCAGCACTTTTGTCTGACATCCGGCCATTTATAAGAAAGACAGGAACTGCATTTTTTTTGGCTGTAATGAGAAAGGCGGGCCATAGCTCTGTCTCTAAGATAATCACCAGCCGAGGGGAGTAGAGAGAAAAGGCTTTTTCCATAAGAAAGGGAGCATCAAATGGAAAATAGGCAACCTCTATTTCAAGGTGGTTCGTTGCTTGTTTCTCTCTGCCCTTATTAAGGCTATCTACTCCTTCTTTGGTGCCGGAAGTGATGAGTATCTTGTGCTTTTTTGTGGCATCTAAGGTTTTGGCCAGCTCTTCAAGAACCATGTTTGTTAACAAGGATTCACCACCAGATGCCGCCTGTATCCAGAGGTCAAAAGGGCCTGGTGGAGATTTTTGCAAAACTCTTTCCTGCCAGCCAAAAGAGGTGCGTCGAGCTCGTTTTAGAATGGGGAGTGCCAGCCGCCAGGCAAGGCTATAGATATTGAGAAAGATGTTAATCAAAAGATAACAGCGCCGTTGAAGTTTTCTGAGGGAATCATATCTGAATCCAAATCTCATTTTGAGAAGATTCTAGCTTGTTTTGTGACCATTTTCAATGGTATTTCAGTAAAACCTAAATTTTGCAAACGTCCATTGCTTTGAGTTGTTACGTCTTGGGGGTGTAGTGGGTGGAGGGCTATTGCAAAGCTCAGATAGCGAAGGCTTGTGATCTGTAATTTTCAAAGCAAATAAGGCAAAACTCTGCATTATCGGAACAATAAAATGGCAGAAAATATAGAATAATCTAACTTAGGTAAAAGAAAAGGGAGGTGCTACTGTTAAATAGAGTCTTGGAGGATTTTAGATGGGGCGATACGGTAATGGCGTTGCGGGCAATGGTCTACCCGCAACGGTGTGATTCACAATCTTTATGGGAGCTGCTGGTTAGTCGAGCAGGGCAAGGAGGTCTGGCCCGAGGTAGGTACGCTCATTTTCGCCGAGGATACCTAGGGAAAGACAAATCAGAGTCCAGAAGTGGACTACCCCATAATCACCACCATAAAAATGGCCGATATCTTCCATCTGTGAATGGCAGTTATGGCATGGGGTGAGTACGTATGCCGCCTTGGTTGCCGCGATTTGGTCAAATTTACGTTTACCATAGGCGCGTCTGTGGTCGGTCATACCCGCCTGGAGAAAGCCACCACCACCACCACAGCAGTAGTTGGCACTACGATTAGGCTGCATGTCGATGAAATTCTCTTCTCCGACAAGTTTTTTTACTACAAAGCGCATATCATCGGCGATGGAATCGCCGTAGGCTTTTCGTACAATCATACAGGGGTCTTGTACGGTAAACTTGATATTGTTTACATTCCAGTCTGAGTTTACCGGCAGTTTGCCTTCACGAATCCACTGGGCGTAATAGGTGACAAGACTCTCTAGTTTGAAATTTACATCCATGTTAAACTTATGGATCCCATTCCACATGGTGTAATAGCTGTGGCCGCATTCTGTATTGAGCCACACCTTGCAACCCAGCTTGTTTACTGCATCGACACGGGTTTTAATAACCTTATACCAGGCGTCATCGTCACCTGAAAACATACAGAAGTTTTCAGCTGCCCATCCCTTGGAAGAGTAGGTCCAATCTGCACCAACCATATCAAAAATCTTCCAGAGGGGAACCATTTCATCCGGTTCACTCATCGGTTCTCTTGAGTTCTGGTTAACAAAAAAATGGGTGCCTGGTTTATCCATGGGTGCTTCGAGTTTCTCAAAGCCTGTCTGGGTTTCGCGGACTTCCTTAAGGACGTCATCAACCACAAAGATAAAATCTTCAGGCGGTAGTCCCATGGCGCTTGTGGAATCTGTGGAGCGAATCAGTTCGCAGGAGCGTACAATTCCAGAAGGTTTTTTCTCCTGTGGCCAGTTACCCCGGGCGATGAAGACAAGCTGAGAAATATCAATATTCATGGGGCAGACGTGCTGGCATCTTTTACATTGGGTGCAGCACCAGATCCATGGAGTTGTGGACAGCTCTTCATCCATACCGAGTAGAGCCATACGGATGAATTTTCTAGGATCCATATTCTCAAGCCCCGACGCCGGACAACCGGAAGAGCAGAGACCGCAGGTAAGGCATGCCTCAAAACTGGCCCCTTCGGGGAGCAGTTCCATGGCGAGTTCTTTAAAATTTAATGTAGTTGTTTTTTGATCCGACATGGTTGGTCACACTCCCTGTCGCTTATGCGTGTAAAAAATTATCGACAGCTTCTACTGCCTTATATGCTGTCGCGATGGCTATACCGGCGCCACTTCGACTACGAATCCAGTCCTGATGGGCGAGGATGATACCGGCGGCAAAAAGACGCTCGTGATACGGCCTCCCATCTTCACCTATGGGTCTAAATGAATCGTCAATTTCAATCCCTGCCTTATGGATGGCGTGGCCACGGCTGTCGGTGTACTGCTCAAAGTACCAGTCATCGCGTTTGGCCGGTTGGGTTACAGGCAGGTTAAGTAGCGATTCATTAATGCCTGTTATATGGGCCTCTAGTCCTCCACTTAAAAAACGACCAGTTGCGAGGATAACCGCTTTGGCTTTAATGGTGATTGGCCCATGGTTATCTGTCAGGCTCAGGGTGGCGCTGTCGTCGTCGAAGGTGAGTGAGCTTACCTTTTGCTGGGGGATCAGGATGATACCCTTTTCAGGGAAGACCTGCTCGAACAACTCTCGTAGCCGAATACCTGGCACCGACGGTGGCATTGTCGGGATCTCAAAAATTTCAAAACCGGTCAATCGTTCCAACTCAGTTTTTATAAAATCAGGATTATGCATACCAAGTACTGCTGGAAGGCCAATGACCTTTGCATTACCTGCCACAGCTTTTATGGATTCTGCAAGTGCTTCCCGTGTTTTCTCAACCTCAAGGGCGCGGGCCATCACTTCTGGATAAATTTCACCACTCAGCATTTCCGGAAATACGATTCGTTCGGCTTTGAGGGTGGGCCACTGTTTGTGAAGATTTGCGACGACTTGCTTGCCGCTAAATCCTTTGAGCCCTTTGAAGTCAACAATGACACATGCTGTCTTGGCTGCAAAAGCCTTAGGCCCCGCGGCCATAGTTGCTGGGACACAGAGGGTTTTCTTCAGGGTTCCAGCGGGACTGAGCGCCGTAATATTGCTATCTCCCGGGCTGGAATAAGCAATACCACATTCCCCTAGAAAGGCGGTAAACTCATTAAATGCTGCTCGGATATCAGCGGCTGAGATGCCGTTTAAGGGGTGGTCGGGACAGCGGTCTTTTAAGGCCGTAATTGCGTCCCACGGGTTGTCGATCGCCCCCTTGTCTCCCTCTAGTTTTCCCAGTAAATCAAGGTAACCGGTGGTGTAGGCAACCGCTCCAGTATTACCAACTTGGGCTGTGGTGATTTTTTTATTAAGGGCAAATATGGACGCAGCACAACCGGCTATGCCTGAGCCAATCACAGCCAGTTCCGTTTCAAAATAACGAGCTTCTTCTATCATGAACTTCTCCGCAAAAATTGAGATCTAACCCCTGGAAATATGTGCTACACAGGGGGTTGCTTTCGCAACCTCCTAGGGGCTAAGGCGTTAATCGTTGTCCAGGGTATCGAGACCAAGCAGACCGCAATGAAGTGCTTCTGCGAGTTCCATCTGGGCTGCCTGTTGCCCCCAAATGACCGTTCTCATGCCCTTAAAGCGTTCGTTGAAAAAATCTTTCATGTGGATCAAACCGGTTTCATCTTGATAGTAGCCGCAATCATAGAGGTATGATGCTATACGTATCCCACAAAATGAACCCTGGCATGGGCCTTTTCCTGCTCTTGAACGAAGAGCGATTGCTTCAAGGGTCATTTCTTCATCGGTATCCGGCGCGCATTTGATAATTTCGTCAATGGCGGATTGGGGAACCATTTCGCATTCGCAGAGGATCATATCCTCTGGATTGTTTTCTTTATACCAGTAGCGGGGTGCTGCACCTGGCTCTGTCCAACGGCAAGCGTCGTCTTTTGGCAGGGGGATGGTCTTGGTTTGACAGCCGGTGGTATTGCCCATTCGGGTGGCTACAAGGTCCGATGTCTTTTGTGCCATCTGGCGAAAGGTGGTGAGTTTTCCACCCGTTATTGTGCAAAAATTCTCAAGCCCCTGGGTGGTGTGGTTGAGGAGGGCAAAACCTCGGGTCGCTTCCCGGTCGTCTCCGGCCCCTGCTCCTTGAAGGAGTGGTCGTACCCTGGAAAATGCCCGTATATATCTTGCGGTGGCAAGGGCTGGAATCATCGCAGAGCCTTCAATGACATTACGGTCAATCTCTGCCACTGTTGGAATGACGCTGTCGAGCTCTTCTGTGCGTATGGAGGTGGTACCAAGTACAGAAACAGTTCCTCCTGGAACTAAAATGTCCCCATCGGCAGGTGGTCGCAGGCGGTTGACAACATGATCTGCCATCCGGTCATGACTAATAAGCAGGGTGCCTTTAGAATAGGAGAGGTGCACGTCTGTACAGCCGGCTAACTGGGCAATATTCATGGCCCAGGCGCCACCTGCATTGACAAACTGCTTGGCTCTTATATGGATAGTGGCATTGGTTTTGTTATTTCGGCAGACAGCTTCTGTGATAAGGCCATTTTTAGTGATAAAGCCCACGATTTGGGTGTGGGGTTGATACACGCTGTCGTTGAAAGCCCGTGCATGGGCAACATTTTCAAGGGCAAGTCTAAATGGGTCTATTGTTGCGTCGGGAACCCGGTACGCCTTTATCAGGTCTTTGGAGAGGTGAGGCTCAACGGCTAAAGCTTCTGCGGGACTAAGCTCTTCGACCTGGATACCTGCGGTCTGGCATAAACCTGGGAACGTATCTGCGAAGGCCATATCATCACCTTTAACAGCAACAAAAAGTCCACCCGTCTCTTCCACACATTGTGGGGCCAGTCTTTTCAGGATCTCGTTCTCAATCCTGCATTCAATGGCGGCGTGTTGATCGTTGGAGACGTAGCGGCCACCGGAGTGAAGCAGGCCGTGATTGCCACCGGATGCACCTGCGCAGAGATCCTGTTTATCCACGAGGAGGGTTTGTATTCCTCGTAGGGCAAGATCGCGCATTATACCAGCGCCGGTTACACCGCCGCCGATGATTAAAACCTCAGTCTCAAGGGTTTGTACTCCTGCACCTGAAGACTTTAAAACGCAAGGGGAAACCATAGTTTTCAATCCTCTGTTTGGAAATGTTGTCGATATGGCAGGCTGAAAACGTTGCTACCCTGCGACAGTTTCGTCAAAATTATACAGTCGCAATTGTAAACTTGTTTGCGGTATTGTTCAAGTGAAAACGAATTAAATTTCACATGAAACTGCAGTCGCTTCAAAGTGAATGTTGGCCAGGGGGCTTGTTCTTCCGTATCTGTCTTTCTTCATAACTACAAGAGGTGCTGATATGATAGATCTTTTACCTGTTTAATGGCGGTTCAAAGGGGTGGAGAGTGGGACACAACTCCACCGGAGTGGGAGACAGCCATGGTGTAGACCATGGCTGTCGAGTGCTGTTGTTACTTGGTGAGGGTTCTTGAGACGGCGTCCTGCCAGCCCTTGTATTTTCTGACACGGACCTCTTCCTCAAGATCAGGGATAAAGCGTTTTTCCCGATGCCAGTCATTCCCCATATCTTCAGGTGCTGGGCAGATTCCGACGAAAAGGCCCGCGAGATATGCTGCACCAAGTGCCGTAGTTTCTAAAACTTTTGGCCGGTCAACGGGAACATTTAAGATGTCAGAGAGAAACTGCATGGTGTAGTTGGAGGCAACCATACCCCCATCCACCCTGAGGACGGTTTCATCCATGTCAGGCCAGTCTTTTCGCATGGCATCAAGCAGATCCCTTGTTTGGTAACAGACCGATTCGAGTGCTGCCTTAGAGAGTTCAGCAGGACCAGTTGCCCTGGTAATTCCAAAGATTGCGCCCCGGGCCTCGCTATCCCAATGGGGCGCACCAAGACCGGTAAAGGCGGGGACAAGATATACATCCTGATTAATATCCGCCTGTCTTGCAAGTTTTCCTGTCTCGGACGCCTCTTCGATGAGGCCCATGGCATCACGCATCCATTGAACGGCAGCACCGGCCACAAAGATAGAACCTTCAAGGGCGTATGTTGTCTTGCCGCCCAACCTATAGCCGATGGTGGTGAGTAGTTTATTGTGGGAAACAACCGCCTTGTTGCCGGTATTGAGTACAATGAAACAGCCAGTGCCGTAGGTTGACTTGATCATTCCAGGATGAAAACATGCCTGGCCAACGAGGGCGGCCTGTTGATCGCCGGCAATACCACCAATCTGGATTGTTGCTCCGAAAAGCTTCGGGTCTGTTTTGCCGAAATCGGCTGAGCAGTCAAGAACCTTGGGCAGGAGATTTTGCGGAATATCCAGCAAGGCAAGAAGCTCTTTATCCCAGCAATTATCATGGATGTTAAAGAGCATGGTTCTGGAGGCGTTGGTTGCATCGGTTGTGTGACTTACCCCGCCAGTCAGACGCCAGAGGAGAAAGGTGTCAATGGTACCAAAGAGCAGTGCACCTGCCTCGGCTTTTGCCCGTGCGCCTTCAACGTTATCAAGGAGCCATTTTATTTTTGTGCCGGAAAAATAGGAGTCGAGGCGCAAACCTGTTTTTTGGGTGATCATCTTGTCGTGCCCTGCTTTACTTAATTCGGCACAGTATTCGGTGGTTCTACGGTCCTGCCATACGATGGCCTTATGGATGGGGATACCAGTGACTTTGTCCCATATAATAGTGGTTTCTCGCTGGTTTGTTATGCCGATACTTGCGATATCTGTCGCGCTGAGGCCAGAGTTTTTTAAAGCTTTTTTGCAGGTAGACAGAGTCGTGGACCAGATTTCTTCTGGATCATGTTCAACCCATCCAGATTTGGGAAAGAACTGTTTGAACTCTTCCTGGGCAGAGGCAACTCTCTCGAGAGAAGAGTTGAAAATAATAGCCCTGCTGGAGGTAGTTCCCTGGTCGATTGCAAGAATATGCGATGCCATCGCTAATCTCCTTATGTAAGGATCCGGATAATACGGACAATGGTAAATTGGTCAAAGAAAAGCAGGTTGTGGCAATTGCCACAACCTGCTTTTTGCCTGAAACAGGCTGGTACTGTTTTTCTCTCTTGTTTAAATCTACTTTCGAGAGAGGAAAGCAACTTACTCGTTAATGGCAGTTGCCCAGCTTTTTACGAGTTCATCGTAGTCAATGGTTATACCCTGTGGTTTCTCGTTGGCAAGTTTTGCTTTTGGAGAACCAGGACGATTGAGCCAGATAGAAGGATCTATTGGCTTATTCAGTTTAGGACCACATTCACCCTGGATTCCTGAACGTTGAAGACGTGAAAGCACTTTATCTTGTTGTTTTGCAAGAGCATCCATTGCTTCTTGGGGCGTTTTGTCACCGGTTACTGCATCGGCTACATTTTGCCACCAGAGTTGAGCCAGTTTAGGATAGTCTGGCACGTTGGTGCCGGTAGGAGTCCACTGAATGCGGGCGGGGCTTCTATAGAATTCAACAAGTCCTCCGAGTCTAGGGGCACGCTCGGTGAAAGACTCATCGAAGATATCACTGTTACGGAATGGAGTGAGGCCTACATGGGTCTTCTTGAGGGAAACAGTTTTGGAAACAACAAATTGTGCGTAGAGCCATGCCGCTTTGCGACGTTTCACTGGTGTGGAATTCATCAAGGTCCATGAACCGGCATCCTGATAGCCCAGTTTCATGCCTTCCGACCAGTAAGGTCCGTGGGGGGAAGGGGCCATCCGCCATTTAGGGTAGCCATTCTCATCCATAACCGGGGTGCCGAGTTTTGCCGCATCTGCGGTGAAAGCGGTGTACCAGAAAATTTGTTGGGCAATGGCACCCTGGGATGGCACAGGACCTGCTTCCGAGAAGGTCATACCAGAAGCCTCAGGTGGAGCATATTTTTTCAGCCATTCGATGTATTTGGTTGTTGCGTAAACCGCGGGGGGTGCATTAGTCGCACCACCACGGGAGACGGAAGAGCCAACGGGGCTACATCCTTCTACCCTGATACCCCATTCGTCAACAGGTAGGCCGTTTGGAATGCCTGCATCTCCGGTACCTGCCATGGAGAACCATGCGTCGGTGAAGCGCCACCCTAGAGATGGATCTTTCTTGCCATAGTCCATATGACCGTAAACTTTTTTGCCATCGATCTCTTTTATTGTCTCTGTGAAAAATTCGGCGATATCTTCGTAGGCGGACCAGTTAACGGGTACACCAAGTTCGTAGCCGTAGATTTCCTTGAATTGGGCCTTAATCTCCGGGCGTTTGAACCAGTCATAACGAAACCAGTAAAGGTTTGCGAACTGCTGGTCAGGTAGTTGATAGAGGTTTCCGTCCGGACCTGTGGTGAAAGAAAGACCCATGAAGTCATCAAGATCAAGACCAGGGTTTGTTACTTCTGCACCTTCACCCGCCATCCAGTCGGTGAGGTTTGTTGCCTGTTTATAACGAAAATGTGTTCCGATGAGATCAGAGTCATTGATGTATGCATCGTAGATGTTTTTGTTGGACTGCATTTGGGTTTGCAGTTTTTCAATAACGTCACCCTCTCCGATGAGGTCGTGGGTTACTTTAATGCCGGTGATCTCATAAAAAGCTTTTGCAAGGATCTTGGACTCATACTCGTGGGTGGTAAGTGTTTCCGAGACGACGTTAATTTTCATTCCTTTGAATGGTTCAGCTGCCTGGATGAACCATTCCATCTCTTTGACTTGGTCTTCCTTAGAGATTGTGGATGGTTGAAACTCACTATCTATCCAACTCTTTGCTTCGTTGATCCCCGCCAGGACTACGGCGGGACCAGCCAGAAGAGCGGCCATGGCTGTTGCTGTTACGAGCTTTTTGATCATCGATTTTTCTCCTCTATTGTTTTACGATTTCCCTGGCACATGTTAAGGCGACAGAATGAAAAGACCAACTCCGGTAAAAGAGAATCAAGCCGGAGCTAAGTTGAGCATTTCCTCCAGGTGTATTGCTTATCCGGGGAGGAGGTAAATGCTTATACGTAATTCATTCATAAATGACCATAAAATACGGTCAATGTTAAATGAATTTATGGGTAATAAACCCGTAACTCATCAGGTGGATCTAAACCATTGCTGTTAGCCACGACGTAGACGTCGTGGGTGCGATGCTGAATAGTTACTTGAAAACAACTGTTAGACCCACTTGAATACAGCGCATACGTATATCAAGGCGATGGCAAAAGCACACCACAAGCTGATACTGGGAAAGAGGGCTAGCCAGATAATATGAATAAAGGCAGACCCTAAAAGGCTTACAAAGACTCGATCCCCCCGGGTGGTTTCAAAGCGTAATACACCTACACGTGGATCCCCACCAGGGGATTTGTATTCCCAGATGGTCATTGTCACGAGAATACAGAAAATAGTAATAAAAAAAATGGCTGTTGGGAGGGTCCAGGCCATCCAGCTGAGATTCATAATGCTCTCCTCTATACTCGGCCGAGGGCAAAACCCTTGGCGATATGATTACGGACAAACCAGATGACGAGGGCACCCGGAACGATGGTCAGGACACCCGCGGCTGAAAGTACACCCCAGTCAAGTCCGGAGGCGGATACTGTACGGGTCATAATGGCAGAAATAGGTTTTGCATTTACAGCAGTAAGGGTTCTGGCCAGCAGTAGTTCAACCCATGAGAACATGAAACAAAAGAAGGCGGTGACGCCTATTCCTGAGGCGATATTGGGGATGAAAATTTTCACAAAAAATCTAGGCCAAGAATAGCCGTCAACAAAGGCTGTTTCATCAATCTCTTTTGGAATCCCGGACATAAAACCTTCAAGAATCCATACCGCCAGAGGCAGGTTAAAGAGGCAGTGGGCGAGGGCGACAGCAATGTGCGTGTCGAAGAGGCCGATGGATGAGTAGAGCTGGAAAAAGGGTAGGGCAAATACCGCAGGTGGTGCCATACGGTTGGTCAGCAGCCAGAAAAAAAGGTGTTTGTCGCCTACAAAGGTGTAGCGGGAAAATGCATATGCAGCTGGCAGTGCAAAACAGACTGAAATCACAACGTTTATAGAAACGTAGATCATTGAATTGATGTATCCTGAATACCATGACGGGTCAGTAAAAATCACCATGTAGTTGGCAAAGGTGAGATCCTGGGGCCAGAGACTGAAGACGGAAAGGATTTCCGCATTGGTTTTCAGACTCATGTTAACGAGCCAATAGATGGGCACGAGAATAAAAATTATATAGATGGCAGGTATGGTCCATTTCCAGCGCATATCAGACACCTCCGTTTGAGCTTTCTTCTCCAATATTGCTCATAACAGTATAGAAAACCCAACTGAGCAGGAGAATAACGAGAAAATAAAGAAGAGACATTGCGGCAGCGGGACCAAGGTCGAACTGTCCAATGGCCATCTTCACAAGATCGATGGACATAAAGGTCGTGGAGTTACCAGGACCACCACCGGTGATCACAAAAGGTTCGGTGTAGATCATGAAACTATCCATAAATCTAAGCAGAACCGCAATGAGTAATACCCGCTGCATTTTGGGAAGCTGGATGTAACGAAAAATTGAAATTTTGGAGGCGCCGTCAATCTTAGCTGCCTGGTAATATACGTCAGGTATGGAGCTGAGACCAGCGTAGGAGAGAAGCACGACAAGGCTTGTCCAGTGCCATACATCCATAACGATAATGGTGATCCAGGCCGCTACAGGGTCTTGGGTATAGTTGTAATTAATACCAAGTTGTGTGAGGGTGTGACCAAGAAGGCCGATATCAACGCGGGCAAAAATCTGCCAGATGGTTCCCACAACGTTCCAGGGGATGAGCAAGGGGAGGGCCATGGAGATGAGGCATACCGGAACGCCCCAGCCTTTTTTGGGCATGGCAAGAGCAATTGCGACTCCAAGTGGAATTTCAATGGTAAGGATAATGGCGGAAAACGCGACCTGTCTGAAAAAAGCATCGTGGAATCTCTCTGAGTGGATAATCTCTTTGAACCAATCCAAACCAACCCAGTAGAACTGGTTGCTGCCGAAGGTATCCTGGAATGCGTAGTTTACTACGGTCATGAGCGGTATGATGGCACTAAAGGCTACCAGAAGAAAAACCGGCAGGACCATAAACCATGCCTTTTGATTGACTTGTTTCTCGATCATTTTGGCTCTCCTAGGATGAGATGGTCATTCACATAGATATGGGTGTGACTGGTGTCGAAGTGGAGGGAAGCCTTGTCACCCGTAACAGCGGATAGTTCGTTCATGATAACATTGAATTCTTTGTTTCTTAGCTTCACCCTAACGATTTTATATCTGCCGATGTCATCTACTTTTGTAATAGTGACAGGGAGACCGCCGGGGGTGTCCGCTGCACTAAGATCAAGATGCTCGGGACGGATGCCAATCTCTATTTTGACTGCATCATTTTGTACAGGGTAATTGTTTGCAAGTTCAATCTCGTACCCTTCCACAATAATGGTGTCGCCTTGAAGCTCACAGGGGGCGATGTTCATTCCGGGGGAACCTATAAAGTAGCCCACGAAGGTATGTTCTGGTCGCATGAATAGGGCCTCGGGGGTTCCCACCTGTACAATTTCACCCTCATACATGACAATAACTTCGTCTGCAAAGGTGAGGGCTTCGGTCTGATCGTGGGTTACATAAATCATAGTGAAGCCAAACTGCTTATGCAAAAATTTCAACTGGGAGCGAATTTCCCATTTTAGCTGGGGGTCGATAACAGTTAGAGGTTCATCAAAAAGGATGGCGTTCACAGACTGGCGAATAAGGCCCCTGCCCAGGGATATCTTCTGCTTGGCATCGGCGGTAAGATGTTGGGCTTTCGTGTAGAGGTTGTCGCTGAGACCAAGCATGGCCGCGAGTTCAATGACCCTAGGTTCAATCTCTTCCTTAGTGCGGCCCCTGTTTTTCAGCGGGAACGCCAGGTTTTGAAACACTGTCATGGTGTCGTAGACAACCGGAAACTGAAATATCTGGGCGATGTTTCTATGTTCAGTTGGGAGCTGAGTGACATCTTCCTGATTAAAATGAACCTCACCTTTGGTGGGGGTAATGAGGCCTGAGATGATATTGAGAAGTGTTGTTTTGCCGCAACCGGATGGCCCCAACAGGGCGTATGCTCCCCCATCGCGCCAGGTAAGATTCAGCTTTTTGAGGGCGTAATCTGCTGGGTTGTCAGAAGCTCCAGTATAAGAGTGTGCGATATCTTTGAGTGTAATATTTGCCATTAAATTCTCCTTCTATACGCCGGCCACAGTTTCCGGCATTACAACCAGAGACTCGTTTCTGTCAAATACATAGAATGTATCAGGATCAAGGAAAATGTCGATTGTTTCATTGATGCCGAATTTGTGGACTCCCGATGCGAGCAGAACCCAGCGAACCCCAGCAACGTCAGTGTGAATATAGCTTTCAGAGCCAGTAATCTCGGTTATTGCAACCTTTGCCTTCACCCTGATATCCGTGTTCTTTCTCCGGTTTAAGTAGAGATTGTGTGGCCTGAAGGCAATGGTGTAGTTGTCGTCTGGAAGTTGTGGTAGCTTGCCGATAAGGGGTATTTCAACGTGACTTTTATAGAGCATACGGCCGTTGAGTTTTACAACCGGCAAGGTGTTGAGGGGGGGATCGGATAGTGTTCTGGCGGTGATGAGATTGTTTGGTTTTGTAAATACATCAATGGTTGAGCCAAACTGGGTCACTTGGCCTTCGTGCAGGGTTGCAGTCCTGCCACCTAAGAGCAAGGCTTCGGATGGTTCTGTGGTTGCATAAACGAAAATGGCCCCGGTCTCAGCAAAGATACGGGGGAGTTCTTCTCGTAATTCTTCCCGAAGTTTGTAGTCAAGGTTCGCCAGAGGTTCATCGAGGAGTACGAGGTCTGCACCTTTGACAAGGGCCCTTGCAATAGCGGTTCGCTGCTGTTGGCCGCCTGAAAGCTCATTTGGATTGCGGCCGAGCATGTTTTCCAGTTTTAAAAGAGAAGCCACTTTATCGACTCTTTCTTTTATCTCAGTTTTTCCAATTTTAGCGATACGCAGCGGTGAAGCTATGTTTTCAAAAACAGTGAGATTTGGATAGTTGATGAATTGCTGGTAAACCATGGCGGCATTGCGTTTTTGAACTTTGACGCCGGTTACATCTTTACCGGAAAAGTGAACCGTTCCAGCCGTTGGTTGATCCAGGCCTGCCATCAGACGCATGAGTGTGGTTTTACCTGAAAGCGTGGGGCCAAGAAGGATATTCAACGCTCCTGGTTCAAAAAGTAACGAAACGTTGGAAATATGGAAGCTTTTCCCAACTTTCTTACTTACATTGCGTAGCTCAAGTTGCATTACTTCTCCTCGTCAATGGCGGCCGTGGTATGGGAACCGCCGGTTTGTTCTTAGATGTAGCCATCAAGTGCATCACTCTCACTTTTGTACCGTAACCTCGAATATTTGCAGCTGCCACAATGCATCTGTACCACTATTTGCCAAATTACAGTCAGTGAGGGTGTTCACATTTGTACTGAGTAAATCATACAATGATACTGTCGTTGAAGGTTGTTCTGTGTGGCCGCGTTTCTGTGCATGGGGCGTTTATCAGCGGGGTCACCTGGAAAAGGGGATGGAAGCGTTACTGTGTGTTAAAGCGTTTGGAATTGCGGAGAAAAAGGTGCTCTCTCGTTGGTTGTTGTCTGCTTTGAGATTGGTTGTGGTGGAAACTACAGACAAGTGCTGCCTTGCAACATTTTCAACTATGCTACAGCTGTTGGTTGTCCAGTCAGCTGTTGCTACATTGAAAACAGGTGTCATCATGATTGGCACTCTGCTGAATTTAATAAATAGTTAGGAGAAAAGTTTCAGCTTATGTCGCTGCTGCTTTCACACGCAAGTCATTTTGATAATTAACCGAAATAAAATGCGGAGGCAAGTGAAAACAGTACGATGTTATACATTCTTGTGGAAATGCAAGATAAGGTAAACTTTTGCAACGACAAAGGTAGGCAAAGGTTGCCATACTGCCTGTGCAGAGCTTGAACTGTAACCATAAATAACCCTTTGCGAGCTATGGCAGAGCGGTAATAACATTGACGTTGTTTAGTTTACAGATATCATTGAGTTTACCATGTAAGGCCTTGTCTGTTACCATGGTTGTGATTTGAGAGATATGGCCGATACGAATGGGGGCGTTTCTGCTAAATTTCATGGAGTCAGCCACAAGGATAATGTTTCTTGCGTTGTTTATAATTGCCTGGGCTACCCTTACTTCACGAAAATCATAATCAAGAAGAGAACCATCTTCATCGATGGCTGAAACACCGATAACGGCATAGTCGACTTTGAATTGATTGATAAAATCAACCGTGGCAACGCCTATAATTCCCCCATCTGAACGTCGGACCTGGCCCCCTGCAATGATGAGTTCAATGTTTGGGTAATGTTTCATAATATCAATGGTGTTGATATTATTTGTGATAACAAGAAGTCCCCTGTGCTGGCTGAGAGAGTGGGCAACCTGCTCTGTGGTGGTACCAATGTTGAGAAGGAGTGAACTGTTGTCAGGTATAAGGTCTGCGGCACTGGCCCCGATAGCTTTTTTAGCAGCTGGGGCGAGCATGCGCCTTGCCTCGTAACTGACATTTTCGATACCAGAGCCTACAATTGCTCCTCCGTGAATCCGTTGGAGTAGCTGCTTGTCGCATAATTCGTTAAGATCTTTGCGTATTGTTTGAGGGGAAACAGTAAAATGTGAGGATAATTCATCCACTTCGACCCGACCACTTTTCCGGGCGAGTTCTAAAATCTTGTTTTGTCTGCCTGACAGGATTTCCATACAAGTTCCCCTCGCAAAATGATGTTTGATCGGACTGGTTGATTTTTTTTCTATTATTCAACTAAGGTTCAACAAAGTCAATTCGTATTTCATATGAAAGTTATATGTCGTATAAAACAATTCAAACGAAAGTGGGTTGTTGTGGGCCTTCTTTTTTCTTTTATTATTGCAGTGGGCAACTGCTTGAAATCTTACCGGGCGTCGGAATACTTTTGCCGGGATATTTTGTTGAAGATATTGTTATATGAAAACTATTTAAATGGCTCTCCAGCGCTCGGGTAATCAAGGCAGGCGACAAACGAAGCCGGGATAGATATTTACACAAAAATAATTCTCTAGGTAAGAGAATAAAAGAACATAGGACAGATGCGTTTTAGGCAACTAAAGCATCGCTTGTAGTAGCATTATCAATGCTGTCCGTCCCCTTGGTCGGGGGCTTTGCAGTGATTTACCTTTTGGCAAAGGCCATAATGGACGTCGTTGGACGAATACTGGCGAGTTACGAAAGTAGTTTATGCGAAAATGGTACAATTAACAGAGGGAATATGAATCGTTTGCAGGCAAATTTACTGCTGACTGTAGCTGCTATGATCTGGGGCTCGAGTTTTGTTGTACAACAAATTGC
Organism: Desulfotalea sp.; assembly: GCA_002733995.1. GTDB lineage: Bacteria > Desulfobacterota > Desulfobulbia > Desulfobulbales > Desulfocapsaceae > Desulforhopalus_A. The sequence continues at coordinate 131,785 of NVXR01000033.1, forward strand.
TACCGGGGAGTTGGGGACTATTACGTTTACCGGGGCACGTTTTTTACTTGGTGGTCTGCTTGTGTTGCCTTTTGCTCTGCATCAATTTGCTTATGTTTCTGCAAATGAGCGTACGTTTTCGCCAAAAGACTGGGGGGGGCTTTTGCTTACAGGTTGTGTCCTTTTTATTGCGGCAGCTCTACAGCAGCACGGTATTCTCAGGACAACGGTTATTAACTCCGGGTTTCTCACTGCGCTGTATGTTCCCCTTGTTCCTGTTATCGGTCTCATTTTTTTGAAAAGAAAGGTGCACTTTTCTATTTGGCCAGCGTCCTGTTTTTGTTTTCTTGGCACTTTTATTTTGAGTGGAGCGAGGGGTGTTGAGCTTGCAATTGGAGATTTATGGGTGCTGTCCAGCACCGTATTCTGGGCGAGTCATGTCATTCTTGTGGGAATTATGGCCTCGAAAACCCGGGCTCCCCTCGTTGTTGCCTGCAGCCAATTTCTGATTTGTGGGATTGTGGGATTGTCAGTGGGGCTTGTGGTTGAGGCGCCATCGCTGAGCCAGGTATCTAGTGCAGCTTGGGGGATCTGTTATATGGGTGTTTTCCCTGTTGCCATAGCGTTTACCCTTCAGGTGGTGGGCCAACGCTTTACAGCCGCGGCTGATGCCGCAATTATTCTTAGTTCAGAGACGGTGTTTGCAGCTATGGGGGGGATGATCTTTCTTGGGGAGCGTCTGAGTCTGTTGCAACTCTCAGGGGCGGCCATGATTCTCGTTGCAATATTACTGGTTGAGTTGCTGAACCTCAGCGGCCTTGGCAAGGCAAGGCCGCTGGAAAAGATATGAGGATAGTATCTTTTGATAAAAGGCTGTTGTTAGAGGTTGAGGGACATCGGACTAACGGTCTAGTTCCGTTCGCACTGCGTGGCCAAGCTCTTCCATCGTGTACGGTTTTTGGATATAGCCCCCCGCCCCCAATTTTTGGGTTGTTCGGACGTCATCTGACTCTGAGTAACCACTGGAAATAATGGCTTTTTGGTAGGGGTGGATCTGGAGGATTTTTTTGTATGTCTCCAGGCCGCTCATCTGGCCAGGCATGATCATGTCAAGCATCACAAGGTCAACGGCAGACTTGGCGAGGATGCTCAGTGCCTCGGTGCCGTTTTGCACAGTAATTACCTTGTAGCCAAGGTGATGCAACATGTTCCCGGCGATTGTCAGTTGCTCCTCCAGATCGTCGAGTATAAGCACGGTTTCTCGGCCTTTGTAGTGGTTAGACTTGTTTTTGTGTCCAATGATCTGCTCAGTAGTTGCTGGCAGGTAAATAGAAATAACTGTTCCCTGCTCGTGGCTGCTGGAGATATCAAGGTATCCGTAATGGTCCTTGATTGTTGCCCAGATAATAGCCATTCCAAGACCCGTTCCTTGTTTATGGGTGGGCTTTTTTGTGTAAAAAGGTTCAAAAATACGTGGAATATCACTGGTAGGTATACCAATGCCATTGTCCTGTATGCTGAGGAGAGCATAGTCTCCCGCGGGGATATCTTCATAGCCTTTTACGACCTGTTGTATCGAAACCTTTGCTGTTGAAATAACGATTTTACCACCAGTAGGCATGGCCTCCATTGCATTATTTACAAGGTTCATAACTGTTTTAGATATATGCACGGGGGAACATTTTATATTGACGTGAGGCTCTGCCAGTTTAGTTTCAATGCTGACAAACGGTTGCTGTTGCATTGCCTGGTTGTGTTCTGTTGACTCGAGGTAATCAGAGATGATGGTGTTGAGATTAGATACCTCCTGAGGATGAACATTACGTCCTGTAAGGGTGAGGAGGTCTTGGACAATAATGGCCGCTTTTTCGCCTGATTTTTTGATCAGCGAAATTTTTTTGTACAGAGGATCATCTTCTGCAAGATCTGCCAAGATCATATCCGGATATGATACCAGTCCGCTGAGTATGTTGTTGAGGTCATGGGCAACACCTGCTGCAAGGTTGCCCATGGTTTCCATTTTTTTTGCTTGGAGGAGCTGGTCTTCTATCTGTTTTCTTTGGGTTATATCTTTTACAATTCCTTGGGTTCCTGTGAATGTGCTGGAGCCAGATTTGTCTTTTTTGTAAAGCCCTGCTGCCGAAACACTGAAGTAGCGGACCTCACCGGTGCGGTGGGGGGTATCAAGGGTAAGCCGAAGTCTCACTTCAAAGTCATAGGTCGCTCGGATACCGGTTCTTCTCTCATTGAGTTTGAATTGCGCCTTCTCCCGATCCTCAGGGATGACCAGGCTGAAAATAGAGCTGCCAAGAACAGGCCACTGCAGCCTTTTATATTTAGCTATGGCTGAGCTGATAAAAATTATCTTACCGTTTTTATCGAGACGAAAAATGATGTCCGGTATGGTGTTCAGGATTGACTGAAGGTTTTCCTGGCTTGATTCTAGTAACTCCAGAGCACTTCCGGCTTCGGTGGCGGAACGTTTTTGGAAGTACTTGTATTTGAGGGTGAGGAGAAAGAAAAAATTAAGAAGAAGACAGTTACAGGCCAATAAGGGAGAAAAGAGAAGGCCCAGTTGCCAGGCGCTAAAAACAGAACTTATTCCAAGAAGACCGAGGGTGGCTAGGAGGATGGCACAGATCCACGGTGTTGAAAATCGTGCAATGCATAGGGCAAAGAGTGAGGCGAGAAAGAAACTGAGTATCGTTTCGATGACCCAAAATAGGTCTCCCCGGACGCTATGCCTTGTTGCCGTTAAAGATTGGTATGCCAGCTTATGGATATCAACCATGGAGATACTGTCTCCATTGGTTAGTTGGTATTCCTGAGCGATTCCTGATGCTGTGATGCCGACAAAAACGATTTTGTCCTTGAAAATTGCAGGATCAAAGTCGTCATTGAACACATCTGCAGCTGAAATAGTCGTGCCATGGGAGTCCGAATAGCCGCTGATTATTACATTGCCTTTGCGGTCGATGGGGAAATTTCCTGGAGTAATATATCTCGTTCCAAGTTTGCCCATTGTTAGTGAAAGAGCATGGCTTTCTTTTAACCTGAGGAAAATTTCTAGGGCAAAAGAGGGGTATGCTTTTCCCTCAAATTCAAGCAGAAGCGGCAGGCGTCTGAAAATCCCATCTTTGTCAGGTGTGCCGTTGAAAAAACCAGATGCAGTATGTGATGTTAAAAGAGTCGGGTTGTTGCAGAGGATGTTGTTTGCTGTGTACAGAGAGAGAGGGTGTGGTGGTTGATCGGTGTTGGTGAACTGTAAAGAGATAGGTTGTGGACGGCACTTGAGTTCTAGGTCGTCCGTTTGCTGGAAGAGAAATTCGTAGCCAAGCACATAGTTGCCTGTTGCAAATGTTTTTGCGAGGTAGATGTCATGGTCGGTTAGAATCTCGGGCACTGTGGAAGTTTCTATGGCGTTTGCAAGTTCGTGGGCTAGGGAGCGAGGCCTGTGGCTAGGAGACGTCCTGTCCATCTCGGGAAACAGAATATTTATAGCAATTATTTTACTGCCCCCCTCCTGGATTTTTTCAAGAAGTTTGGCTAGGCGATATCGGGACCATGGCCATTGGCCATACTGCTTGAGGCTGTTGTCGTCAATTGAAATGGTTATGGTCTCTGATTGTGTGGTTTCAACTGTTGTTACATTAAGCAGGAAATCCAACGCCTTCTGATTGATGACTATGCCAAGCGGGGTGTAAGTATGTATAATAATAATGAAAAAAGTAAGAATAACGCTCGGGTAAAAAAGGGAACGGAGCAAGGGCTTTTCTGTTGATTCGCGGGAACTGATTTGGGGAAATGATTGTTGTTGGTTTTGCATTTTTTCCAAAAATGGGTTCAGAGAGGTATCAAGCAACAGTATTACTTCTGCTATCTTACAACTACCTCAACGCGCCTATTTTTAGGCTCATGTACATTGTCTTTTGTCGGGATAAGTGGGTTCATTTCTCCGTGGGAAGTGGTTTGTATGTGTTGCCTCTCCACCCCTTTGCTTACAAGTATTTTGGCAATAGCTTTTGCCCTGTTTTGTGATAAACGTAGATTGTATCGAGGGTTGCCCGCAGTGTCGGTGTGGCCGATGACAATGATATCCTTGGAGTTTCGTTTTTCGGCTGTGGCAAGAACGTCCAGTATTCTGGTTTTTGATGCAGGTGTGAGTTTGTTAGAATCTCGTTGAAAGTAAAGTATAAAATGGACGGGTTGCTCGGGAAGGATTGCCAGGGCTTCTGCAAAATCTTTTTGGATGGCAGCAGCAGAAATAATTTTTGGTGTTGTTGGTGTGCCTTGTCTACCTTTAACCGTTGTAGCCTCCAGGGCGTGGCAGATAGCGATAGAGCCGCCGTCAGAAGTGACGGTTACTTCTCCCAGTTTGCCGTCGGGGTCAGGTAGAAGGACGACTGTTGTCTGTTTTGCACAGCCACTTATGGCAAAAATGAGAGTAATAAAAATGAAGAAAATTCTTTGATTGAACCATTGAGTAACAATCATGTTATATCCTTGTAATTGTGAGGAGATCAGTCTATTTTGACGAGAAACTTTGTACCTCGAACTCCGAGGGTCGCGTCCGGCGTTTCTAGGGTTATCTTGTCCGGGGCAAGCTTTGCTATTTGTCCGGAAATAAAAGAGAATGTTCCTGTAATTAATGTTGCAACAAAGGATAGTTCTTGGGCTGCCGGGTGGAAGAGAAACTCTGTAATGGACATTTCACTGTTTGAACCAAGGGATACGACGGTGTCGTCGTCGAAAATAAGCCCTACGTTGCTGTTTGGCCCTGTTCGGATAGAATCGCCTTGATTAAGTTTCATGTTAGCTAGGGCTTTAATGGTGGAGGTCGCGTTTATGAGATGGACCTCACCTGAGACTGATTTTATGATGCCAATAGTTCCTAAGGCGCGGGCGTCGATGGATGGAAAAAACAATAAGCCACTGATTAAGATCAAGGATAAAAAAAATGTTTGCATAATGTATGTCTCTCAATTTGTTTTTCACACCGATTGGATAGGTACTCATTCCAGTAAAGAGGAAGTAATGATTCCATACAATTCTAACAAACAATTGAGTATTATGCTACGCTGTAAAATGATTTTTGATGAAAATATCTTGCTTTTTTTGCAATCTTTCTTAAAAGGGGAGTATAAGAAGAAGTCTAGTGATTGACTAGGAATCCGCTTGATTGTAGTGGGTTTTTCCTGAAGTAATTTTAAATTATCTGCAATACTATACTCTTAAGTAAGTCTGTTAACTTTTAATCCTCCTCGGGAGAAAAATATGGCCGTACACATAGCGGATCATCCGCTCATAAAGCATAAACTCGGTTTAATGCGTCAATACGACATTTCAACCAAAGATTTCAGAGATCTTTCATCTGAACTTGCCAGGTTGTTGACCTATGAGGCAGCAAAAGACCTCCCCACAGAGAAGAAGATTATTCAGGGTTGGGCGGGTCCTGTTGAAGTGGATCAGCTTAAAGGCAAAAAGATAACGATTGTACCAATTCTTCGTGCAGGCCTTGGTATGATGGATGGGGTAATCGATTTGATTCCATCGGCCAAAGTAAGTGTTGTTGGTTATTATCGGAATGAAGACACTCTGAAGCCGGTTGAATATTATGTAAAGCTAGCCAGTGGTATTGAGGAGCGGGTTGCGCTTATTCTTGATCCAATGCTCGCAACGGGTGGAACTCTGTTGGCAACAATCGAGACGCTTAAAAAAGCTGGCTGTAAAAAGATCAAAGGACTCTTCCTGGTGGCTGCTCCTGAGGGGTTGAAGGTGATAACTGACGCCCATCCGGATGTAGAAATATATATTGCTTCACTGGATGAGCGACTCAATGAGGTCGGTTACATCTTGCCGGGGCTTGGGGATGCCGGAGACAAAATCTTTGGTACTAAGTAAGGTTAAGAGCCATTACAGTTACTGTAATGGCTCTTTTTTTGTGCGGATTTGTTTAAGTACTTTATTTTAAAAATCATTTTGTAGTTTATTTGTATACAGGAGAGTTGTGTAATGGCTGGAGTTCCACAAAATACTGATTATCATTTTCGTCTCGGTGATTGTTTACTTGGTGCTCAAATGCTGTTTGTAGCATTTGGCGCGTTGGTTCTTGTTCCTATTTTAACAGGTCTTGATCCCAATGTAGCGCTTTTTACAGCGGGAATAGGTACTCTGGTGTTTCAGGTAATTACCAAGGGGAAGGTGCCTGTTTTTCTCGCATCTTCATTTGCCTTTATTGCCCCTATCATTTATGGGGTTCAAACCTGGGGCATCCCCGGGACGTTGTGCGGCCTTGCCGCGGCAGGTCTTCTTTATATTTGTCTCAGCTTTGTGGTGAGGATTTTTGGCGCGGGGATTTTGTACAAATATCTCCCCGCCGTTGTGACCGGGCCTGTTATTATGGTTATTGGCCTTGTTCTCGCACCTGTAGCAGTGCATATGGCCATGGGGCGTACGGGGGACGGCACTGCTTGGCTGGTTCCTGAAAAGACGGCTATGATCATCGCTGGTGTCTCTCTGATGACCACCGTTCTGGTTGCATTAGTTGGTAAAGGGTGGTTACGACTGATACCAATTCTTTCCGGTATTATAGCTGGTTATCTGACCGCTCTTGGTCTCGATGTTACAGGTTACTCTGCATTTGCTCAAGCGGGTTTTGATCCGGGTAATCTGACAAACCTCACCTCACCTACACTTATTTCTTTTGCACCTATTACAGATAAAATGTGGCTGGCTTTGCCGGTATTTGTCATGCCTGAGTGGAAATGGGAAGCTATTCTGTTTATTGTACCTGTCGCAATTGCCCCTGCAATTGAGCACTTTGGAGATGTGATTGCTGTTGGCTCCATTACCGGTAAGGACTATGTTAAGGATCCCGGTATTGAAAAAACCATGCTGGGTGACGGTATTGCAACGTTTATCGCTTCAATGCTTGGAGGCCCTCCCAATACAACATATTCCGAGGTGAGTGGAGCCGTTGCTCTGACCAAGGCTTTTAATCCTGCGATTATGACATGGGCTGCTATTGTTGCAATATTGCTGTCATTTGTTGGTAAGGTTGGGGCGATACTCGCTACTATTCCGACCCCTGTTATGGGTGGGATTATGATCTTACTTTTTGGTATGATTACGGTTGTTGGTATCAATACTCTGGTAAAATCTGGAGATGATTTAAACACACCGCGCAATCTTATAATTGTGGCCGTCATTCTTGTTTGTGGTATCGGAGGGATGAAATTTACTGCAGGATCTTTTGCCATTGAAAAAATTGGGCTCGCCGGTGTTTTGGGTCTTTTCCTCAATATTATTCTGCCCAAGGATACCGAGGCATCCTCTTAAAAAAATGTTCCGTTGCTGGTCGTTTACATGTGATTTATTACATAAAATTAAGGTAACTGTTCAGTCGTATTTTAACTACGTTCATTGTGGTTATTCGCCAATAGCGCCTGTATGTTTCTAGGCCTTAGTTGAGCGAATGAGCCGCATTGACGAACAGTTACAAGGTTGAAGGTCCTTATCTGGCTTATTGTCTCTCGTAGCAGGGGTAACCGATAGTGGAGTGTCACCTGAATAGTTACAATTTAACTGCACAAAAAATACAAGTTTTTACTTGGAGGTAAAAATGGATTTCCCCATAGATCTGAATGGTTATACGCCGTTGGAATTTGATCTCTCTCAAATTGAGTTGACTGGAGAGCAGCGAGCGACTCTGCAAAAAAATATAGAAATTGTTCGTGACAGTATTGTGTTTTTTACTGCCCTTGCCAATGTGAAGGGGTTAGGCGGTCATACTGGCGGAGCCTTTGATATTGTTCCTGAGTTGCTTATTGTTGATGGTTTTATGAAGGGTTCTGCGACCGTTCACCCTGTTTATTTTGATGAAGCTGGGCACAGGGTTGCGATTCAGTACATGATGGCAGTTCTCAATGGTTACCAGGATGCTGAAGCTCTGTTTCATTATCGCGAGTATGACAAGGGCTCTTATGGCCATCCTGAGCGTGATGAAAAAAATGGAATATTCTTCTCCTCTGGAAGGCTTGGACATCTGTGGAGTTACGTGAATGGTGTTGCTGAGGCGGATAGAAGTAAAACCGTCGTTATGTTCGGAAGCGATGGCTCTCAGATGGAAGGCGACAATGCGGAGGCTGCCAGATATGCAGTTGCTCGTAATCTCAATGTTAAACTCTTTATCGATGATAACGATGTGACCATTGCAGGTCACCCCAGTCAGTATCTGAAGGGCTACGATGTGGAAAAAACCTTACAGGGGCACGGTCTTAAAGCCAGCTCAGGTGATGGTGAGGATATAGATGCTCTTTTTGCAAGAATTCAGCAGGCCATGGTGACCGACGGTCCAGTGGCGCTGGTCAACAAGCGGCCAATGGCGGTTGGTGTTGCCGGTATTGAAGGACTGCCAAAGGGGCACGATGTTATTGCTGTAAATCTTGCGGTGGATTATCTGAAGGCTAAGGGCCTTACAGCCGCAGCAGACCTTCTTCTTAACTTCACGGTTGAGAAGACAAAGACCAGCCATCTTGGAAGCACTCCAGAGATGAGTAAGGTACGCGATGATTTTGGCAAAATAGTTTGTGAAATACTCGATGCAACGGAGAATGCAAAAGATAAGGTGCTTGTTGTAGACTCAGATCTTGAGGGTTCCTGTGGTATGCATCATATCCGTAAAAATCATCCAGAACTTTATGTTGCGGGTGGGATTATGGAGCGTAATAATTACTCTGTGGCTGCTGGATTTGGTTCTGAGGTTGGGCGTCAGGGAATTTTTGGGACCTTTGCCGCATTTTTGGAGATGCTGGTTTCTGAAATTACCATGGCCCGTCTTAATGATGCAAATGTTCTGGCCCACTTTTCCCACTCTGGTATTGACGATATGGCTGATAACACATGCCATTTTGGTATTAATAACTTTTTTGCTGATAATGCCATTGCAGAGGGCGATAAGACCCGTCTTTACTTTCCTGCCGACGTTCTACAGTTACGGGCATTGCTGAAAAAAATATTCACCGATGCGGGTTTACGCTTTATCTTTTCAACCCGTTCTGCAACCCCTTGTCTGCTAAAAGAAGACGGTAGCAAGCTTTACGATGAAGGCTATGTCTTCGAACCGGGTAAGGACGAAGTTGTACGTGAGGGCAGTGATGGTTACGTGGTGACCTATGGTGAGATGACCTACAGATGTCTTGATGCTGTGGAACAACTGAAAAAACAGGGTTTGAACGTTGGTCTGATTAACAAGCCAACCCTGAATGTTGTCGATGAAGAGATGATGACAAAGGTTGGTGGTAGTCCATTTGTCCTCGTCGTCGAGAGTCAGAACAGTAAAACTGGTCTGGGCTCAAGATATGGCACCTGGTTGCTTGAGCGAGGCCTTGCTCCTCGGTATGCCTTGTTGGGAACAAGTAAGGTTGGGCATGGCGGTGTTGCCGAGCAATTGCCCCATCAGGGACTTGGCGTCGAAGATATCAAAAAGAAGATTTTAGCTATGAAAAACAAGTAGTCTGTTGCATGGGTATGCTACGAGCTGGAAGGCGTTCAATGTTGTGATTTGCGACAGTTGATGCCTGGCTGGCTTGTAGGTACTTTAATGAAACGAATTACTAACTGTATTGTGTTCCCATATATAATGGCCCGCTTGTTCTGCATAAGAACGCGGGCCATTTTTAGTATATGCAAAGAAAGAACTCGCTGTCTTTATATAAAAAATTTGCAACTGAATGACTGTTTAATGTATCCTACTAATGGGGACTTTAGATCAAGTATCTTAATGGTTCCTTTGGACTGTATTGTGCGTTGTAACGTGTTTTTCTGTGTGGTGGTAACTGCTGATGGTAAAGAAATTATGGAGACGTGATGGAAGAAATAACGGATGGAATAGAAACCCCCAAAACAGAGAATATTAAATCTGTCGGGCGTCGGAAAATTCAAAGCAAGCTGCTCTGGTCGTTTATGATCTTGATTGCACTTACGGTTCTGGTGATTGGCATAACCTTGCTTTCGCAAACATATGCTCAGCGAACTATCAATGATCTCGTCCATGTCCACGGAAGGATAGCGCGTCTTAGTCTTGAAACAGAAAAAACGCTGCGTGTTATGCAGAATTATGAAAAAGATTTTCTTCTTCAACACGAGCATATTGGTATTCGTAAGGCCAAGGAAAGGTATCTTATCCCGTTCATTGAGCAGGGTGGGGAAGCGTATAGAACGTTGTACGAAATCCAAAGTCTGTCAGCTGCCCCGGAGGATGAGCTGGCGGCTCAATCCGCTATGGACTCTATTAATCAGTATTTAAGCGCCTTTGTCCGCACGGTTGATATTCTTGAACAGCGTGTTGATAAGGAGTTTGGAGAGCTCGTAAAACTCGAGGACAGTGTTGCTGCTCTTGGTGAGGCTTCCCAGGTAGCTTCTTCAGCTGCGGTGAAAAAACAGTTCTTTCTGCTCAAGGAATCCCTGCAAGATTATCTGATGGTCCAGACCCAGGGGAATGGAACTAAGGTTGTAGAGGAGCAGGATGAACTTGCAACCTTGATCAACTCAGCAACTGTTTCGGATTTGCATAAGGTAGCTCTTCAGGAGACCCTCGGGGAATTTACCAAGTGGTATGGGGAGGTGAAGAAGACCGATGGGGAGATTGCAAAGCGTATCCAAGAGTATCAGAGTGCCGCCGCCAGTGCGGAGCCTGTTATTCGTTCTTTCCTCGATGGAGCTGTGGAGAATGAGACAGCTGCCACGAGGGATATGGAAGATACCTCGGCGAAGGTTCGTAAAATTGTTCTGGCTGTTGGGCTGATTGCGGTCCTTTTAGCAATTTATATTGCGATTCGAATTTCCAGAGGCCTGACCAATCAGGTCAATCATATTATGGGCCTGCTTGAGCAGATAGAAGCGGGGAACTATGATGCTAGAACTGAAGTCGTCAGTGATGATGAGCTTGGAGTTATGGCGGTAACCCTGAACAAGATGCTTGATAATATCACTATCCTTATCCAGAGTCGGGATGAGCGTAATGCCATCCAGGGCTCGATCATGAAGCTGTTGGAGGAAATCAGTTTGCTGACCGATGGTGACTTTACAGTGCGTGCAGAGGTGACTGAGGATTTAACGGGTGCCATTGCTGACTCCTTTAATGCTATGGCCGATCAATTCTCCGATATTATTTTAAAAGTTAAGGTCGCAACCCAGGCTGTAGGAGAAACTTCAGTTGAGGTATCGCGCCAGACAATGGAGCTTGCTGAGAAGAATATTGAACAGGTGAAGGGGGTAACTACCGCAGTTGAGGCCATTGATGAAATGGTTGATTCGATCAAGGTAGTTGCTGAAAATGCCCAGCAGTCAGCCTCTGTTTCAAGGCAGTCGAGGAAAAATGCCCAAGAGGGGGCCGAGGCTGTTTTGGAAACAAATAAGGCGATGGCTGGGATACGTGAAGAAATTAATGAAACGGCGCGTTCTGTTAAGCGACTTGGAGAAAGCTCCCTTGAGATTGGAAATATTGTCCAGATTATTGATGATATAGCCGACAGAACTTCGATCCTTGCCCTCAACGCCTCCATCCAGGCTGCTATGGCGGGAGATGCTGGTCACGGTTTCGCGGTGGTTGCCGATGAGGTGCAGCGTCTTGCCGATAGTTCGAGTAACTCAACGAAGCAGATTGAAGTCCTGGTAAAAAGTATTCAGGCGGAGATTAAGGACCTTACCACGAGAATTGACAAGAGTATCAGTAAGGTTGTGGCGGGTTCTCAGTTGGCCGATGGAGCCCATGATAAGCTGCAGGAGATCGAAAGTGTTTCCAGGCAACTGGCCGAACTTATTGAGGCGATCACCAACGCTACAACCCAGCAGGTGAAAATGTCCGAGGCCATCTCCCATACCATGGAAGAGGTCGGAGGCGTGAGTAGGGAGTCTTCTTTGTCTACTCAGGACACGGCGGCGTCAATGAACATTCTGAGCAAGACTGCGCGGGATCTGCGCTCGGCTGTTGACGTGTTTAAAATTGGCGAAAATGAGGTTGGCTAGAACCTCGCCCTCATTGCAAGACGCGGGAGCGAGGCATTGGTGCCGCCTGCGGGGCATGGGGGTTGGGAATAGTTTTCTTATTGCTCCTGTGTTTTTCGACAGGTTTTAATGGGGACAGTCTTGGTGCGCATTTTAGGAGAGCTGTGTTGTCTGTCAGCTCTCTTGGTCTAGAGAGGAAATACGAATGAAAAAAACGATTGCAATAATTTTGCTCACCCTTTTCCTGTTAGTTGTGGAAACCCCTTTTGTTTTTGCACGTGTCGGAGTTATTCGAATTGGTTTTAATCTGCCATTTACAGGGATGTTTGAGCTTGTAGGGCTCCAGTCTAAGAATGCCGCGGAGCTGGTGCGTCAGGAGCTTGACGCCGCGGGGGGGATAACCGTTGCTGGGGTCAAGTACCGCGTCGAATTTATCTATGGCGACAATAGGTCTATACCTGCAGTGGCCTCGTCTCTTGCCTTGAGTCAGGTGAGCCGTGAACGGGTCCTTGGAATAGTTGGGCCCTTAAGTAGCCGCCAGGCTATTCCCGTGGCCCAGGTTGCTCAGGCCTTTGCGACGCCTATGATAACTCCCTGGTCAACGTCCCCACTTACCACAAAAGATCGTCCCTTTGTCTTTCGTAGCTGCTTTGTCTATACCATTCAGGGTTCGGTTATTACAAAGTTTGCAGCCAGTGAGTTCAATGCTACAAAGGTTGGAGTGCTTTTTGATGTTGTGAGTGCGTATCCGAGGGGAATGGCAAGTACATTCAAGGAGGCCTTTGAGGCGCAAAATGGGCCTGGATCTGTTGTCGCCTACGAACAGTTTCGGACCGGTGATACAGATTTTTCCAAACAGCTTAAGCGTATAGTGGCAGCGGGGGCTCAGTTTATTTTTACTCCCCAGCATTTTAACGAGGTTCCGCTTATTGTAAAACAGGCTAAAAAGCTTGGAATTACGATACCTATCATGGGTAGCAACTCCTGGGCTGGGGGGGATCTGCTCGGTGAGTGTGGTGGTGATTGTACAGGACTCTTTTTTACAGGAAATTATGCACCGGGTAATGCTAAAGGTATAAATGCAACCTTTGTCGAGAGGTACAGAAAAGCATATGGTGACTATCCCAATGAACCGGCAGCCCTTACCTGGGATGCTGTGCATATCATGATCCAGGCCATTAAAGACACCAACGGTTTGAGTGGCAATTTGCTGACCGATCGTAAGTTGCTTAGGGGTGCCTTGGCCCAGGTTAAAGATTTCGAAGGTGCGACAGGGACTATGACGTTTAATGAAAGCGGTGATCCGGAAAAATGTGCGGTCGTTGTAAAAATAACTGAGGAAGGAATCTTTACGGCTCACGAATTGGTTTGCCCGTAGTTATACGTTTGATCTATCGATAGAACAATAATTTGGGATATAAGGTCAAGGGTTTGGTAATGAATGAATTACACGAGGTTTCACGGGGGATAGGCAGAGATATTGTTGAATATTTAAGCACTCTTCGCCTTCTCTCCGATAACCTTGATGTCGAGGTTCGTACACCACGATATCAAGGTCTCATTCAGGTAAGGGGCGGAGTTGTCCTCGCTGCAAGCCAGGGGCGGCTCACCGGCAATGGAGCGCTTTTTACTCTGATCACCCAGAAACAGGCCGATATTTCAGCCACCCCGTCAGTTACTCCTGTGACGACTAATGTCGCGGTGAACCATGAACAGATGCTTCACATATGCAGAGAAGTCTCTGCCGCCACTGGAAAAAAGAGCGTTTGTAATGAGGCTGTGCTTGTTGACGATGCGGTCCATCTCTTTTTGCAGTTTCGTAAAAAAGAGGCGGGGGCTAAGCTGGTTGAGGTCCTGCGTTGCAATAGATTTTACTACCCCGCCTGGCTCTGGCACTCCCGTTTGATGAGTCGGGTGGATTATCTTGGTAAAGCCCTTAACGAGATGAGGAAATGGGGGGGGCATGATGCTTTGGTGAAGGCTGAACTTGCCAAGATCGAACCGCAACTGTCCGGCAAGGAGACGGTCGTGAAGCGTTGTATCTTCTGTTGGGCTCTCGTTAAGACCGGTCAGGATTATTGTAGTACCTGTAACTGCTTTCTCTCTATTTCCGCCAAGGCACCTCGTTTTCGTGCTGACTATCAAGAGCTTGAGTCTTCCCTTGATCGATACGAGCAAGAGTTTGCAAACCACCCAGAAAATTCACGAATCGCCTACTGTCTCTGCCTTGGGAAATTCTCTCTTGGGCAAAGGGAGCAGGCTCAGCGATTCCTGGATAAGGCCATTTCAATTTCACCGGGTGAACAGTTATTCTTGAAAACTGCCAAGTTTTTAAAGACTTCTAAGGTTGCGCCTTCTGTCCCGGTAAAAGAGAAAAAATGTGAACTAGCTCACGTTGCCCCAGTTGTTTCTAAACAGCCAAAGGTAGGGGGTGCAAAAGGAAAAACGATACTGGTAATAGAAGACAGCAGCACGTCGCGTAGTGTGATATCACTGATACTTAAGCGCCAGGGATACAACATAGTAGAGGCGACCACGGGTTGTGAAGGGTTAGCGCGTCTGGTGGATATTGTTCCTGACCTGGTTCTGCTTGATGTGGTCCTGCCTGATATGGATGGCTATCAGATTCTTACGGAATTGAGGTTAAGTGCACGTTTAAAAGACGTGGTTGTGGTGATGCTGACAGGCAAAACAAGCAGCATAGACCGTATGAAGGGTCTTGCCTGTGGGGCAAATGAATATTTAACCAAGCCGTTTGATCCAGCGAAGTTTCTGAAGGTGCTCGAACGATTCTTGGGGCAGGGTAGTCGTAACAGGGCCTCGGCCCCCCGGCCAAAAGAAGATGTGGATAGGGGCGCGAATGGGGGCATAAAGCCTGCCAGTGTTAAGGCTAGGGTCAAGGTCGCTGTTGGTCCGCCCGCAAGGCAGGTGCCAATAAAGGTGCCGTCAAGACAACTGGAGTCCACTGGACCTTTTATCCTTATTATAGAGGACAGTCCCACTACCCGCAAAGTTATTTCCATGGTTTTGGGTCGTAAAGGTTATTTTTTGCAAGAGTCGATAAATGGGAAAGAAGCGTTGCAGCAGCTAGAGGAGAGGGTACCCGATCTCATACTACTGGATGCAATGCTACCTGATATGAGCGGCTATGATATTCTTGTTCAACTAAAGAAAGCTGAAAAGTTTAAAGATATACCTGTAGTGATGTTAACTGCTAAAAGTGGAGCAACTGATAGACAGAAAGGTATGCAGTCCGGGGCTGTTGCTTATCTCACTAAGCCTTTTGACCCTGATAAATTACTCTCAACCGTGGCACAATATATACCTGCCAGTTCTCGGATTTGAATTTAAAATGACAACTTTCCCAGATTTACAAGACCTGATTCGTAGTATTGATAGCTCGTTTGCGGGAGTCGAGGACATTGTTGCCACCAGCGTGTTTGACTCAGCACCTGCGCCAAAGGAAAAATATATCCTCGTTGAGGTCGGTTCTCATTCACTTGCTATCCAGATCGATAGTCTTGCCGAGGTGGGGGCCGTGCCGAAGATCACATTTTTGCCTAATCTGCCTGTCTGGATTCTTGGTATTATGAATATACGAAGTGAAATTATTTCAATGGTTGATTTTGCAGGTTTTTTGCAAGAAGATCAGGGGGCCCAGCGACGGCAAAAAAAGCTGGTAGTCCTGCGGAGCAACAAGGTGAAGGTAGGCATAGCTGTTGATAGTATTGTGGCAACGGTAACGAAAAACAGGAGTGAAATTTTGTCTTCGGTGGTGGGGATTTCGACCTCGATAGGTAAGGATCTGTTCATAGAAAGCATTTTGGTTGATGGAAGGTCATATGCTATTCTGGACGTTGATAACTTGCTCACCCACCCAAGGCTTGTCGATTTTTCAGGGGAGAGTTAAGGCTAAAATGCGGTCTGGTATGTTTTGTATAAGAAGGATCAATTGAAATGGTGAACTTTTCGAGATCGGATCTTCTGGAACTCTTTTTTGAGGAAGTCAGGTCATATATTCCAGAAATGAGAAAGGGTCTCCGTGGGGTTATTGCCACAGGAGATATGCAGGCAGTCGCTGAACTGCACAGACTTTTCCACAATGTCAAAGGTGCTGCTGCTCAGGTTCAACTTGTACATCTGAGTCGCGGGGCTAGGGTGGTTGAAGAATATCTTGGTGCAATTCTTGAGGATGGTGTTCCGGTCATAACTGCTGGCTTGGATTCGGTTGATAAGTCGATTGAGCTTCTGGCAGACTTTGGTGCTAGTGAGCCTTTGGGGGATGCAGAGGAAGAGGCGTTTTGTCAGGCGGTGGAAACTATGGTGTGGCCCCGTGAAGGGCAAGATGTCTTCGATGCAGAAGGAGACCCCCAGGGAGAGGTTCGTTCTTTACTGCCACTGCTCAGTGAATTGGCTGGCTGCCTAAGCGAAGATTCGTGTCATCGTGAGCAGAACCGGCCCGTTTATAATAAATTATCTGCCACCTTTTCGACCCTAGCTGCACTCACTGAAACACGGGGATTAGAGGGGCAGAGTCATCTCTTTCGTGACTTCAGTAGCCTGCTCGGGGCCATGGCCGATGGGGGAAATCCCTATCAGGACGAAATTGCCGGTATGATACAGGACTTTCTCGGTTTTGTGGAAGTGGCATTCGCGGAAAATAGTGGTGACCGTCCCGCTTCACTGCATAAAATTCATCAACAGTTGACCCAAGTTAAAGCCCTGCTTCCTTTTGGGGACGTGAGTCCTGCAGGTGAACCGAGTGACAGGGGGGCTTTGCTTGCAGATGATATCTTTGAAGATCATGAAAACAGCAATGATTCTATAGAATTTCTTGATGACATGCTGGAGGTGGACCTGCCGGTTGCCGGGGGTGCTGTCCGTGACAATGGTGATGCATATGCCTTTTTGACGGAAGAGACCTTGGAAGAGGCGGAGGGGGATGATTCTCTTGGAGATGACGACTCAGACTTGGTCGTAAATAGGGATATTGGTGAATCGCAGGCTTATACAGATAACGAGCAGGCAGCCCTTGCTGAAATATTTAAAGAGGAGTGTGAAGAACATTTTATCAGCATCAATGTGTCTTTGACTCATCTTGAACAGCAGGTTGCTTTGGATTCTTCTGATCGGTTGAAAATTATTGAGCCCATACGGGAAATACGTAGGGCTGTGCATACCTTAAAAGGTGCGGCCGCCATCACCGGTGTTACTGTACTTGCCCGTGGAGCTCATATCCTAGAAGATATGCTCGATTGGCTTTATGATCACAATGAAGCCATTGGGCGCGAAGAAATTCAACTTATCGGTGAAAGTGTAGGCACGCTGGAAAATCTAGCCGTAACAGCTGACCCAGTAGCGGCAGAACGGTTAAGGGAAAATATTGAGAAATATCTTGGTGATGAGAAACGCAAAGAAGGTGGCAGGGAAGAAATTGCTGTAGAAAGTGATAGTCTCGGGCCCTTGGCGGAGGCCGAGCATGTGGTTGTGGATCCTGTGGGCTTTCCAGAAGAGTCAGGAACTCTCAGGGTCAGGCTGGACGACCTTGATGAATTGCTCTCTGTTGAAGGAGAGCTTGTCGTTGCCCGTGACGCCATTGAAAAGATGGTTGAGGAAATTACGAACACCTTGGGCGATCTTGAAAATGTAAAAGATAATCTTCGAAGGAAAAGTCAGGAACTCGAATCCGGCTTTGAGGTACAGGCACTTTACGGAGGGACAGCACCGGTTAAAGGCGATGTTCCTCCCATGCTTGTCGATGGGCAAGGCGGCCAGGATTTTGCAGAGTTTAATCCCCTGGAACTGGACCGTTATTCGGAATTGAATCTTATAATTCGTTCTCTCAACGAAATTTCTGTGGATGTCAATTCTATCTATTCAACACTTCGATCATTGACCCGCGACATAGATGGACAGGTTTCAAAGCAGCAGCTGACTATGCGTCAAATGCAGGATAAATTGATGCGTATTCGCATGACCCCCCTGTCTTCGATTTCAAGGGTGTTGTATGGCACGGTACGCAGTACCGCCGCAAAACTTGGAAAAACGGTTGATTTAAACATTGTTGGCGAAGATGTTTACATGGATAGGTTTGTGTGGGCCAAGGTCACCGACCCATTGGAGCATATTCTTAGAAATAGTGTAGATCATGGTATCGAATCAGCTGAAGAACGCCTTGTAGCAGGAAAAGCAGAGAGGGGGATGATTACCCTACGCGCAGAACAGCGAAGTCGTTATGTTATTTTGCATATATCCGATGATGGTGGTGGACTTGATCCGCATCTGTTGAGGGAAAAATTGTCTGCTTTAAAGATAGTAGATAATCCAGAGGAACTGAGCGACGAGGAGGTTTTTGAGTATATTTTTTATCCGAGCGTCAGTACTAAAAAGGATGTTAGTGAGTTGTCCGGCCGGGGGGTCGGGCTTGATGTTGTAAGGAAAAATATACAGGATTTGAGAGGTTCAATTCATATTGATAACAGTCCGGGGAAGGGATTGCGATTTGAAATCCATATTCCTTTTACCCTCTCTGTGAACAGGGCTGTCGTGGTGAGTGTTTCCGAGAGTCTTTTTGCAATTCCTCTACAGGATATTGACGAGATCAGGCAGTTTAAGGCGGAAGATCTTATTGATGAAGCTGGCCAGCTGAGCCTTCTTGTGCAAGGTGAACCTGTCCCATTTGCAAGTCTTGCATCCTATGTCCAGCTTGGTGAGGAGGCCCCCCCTCTCGGGGCCGGTGTGGTTATCCTCTTTTCAGCGACAACTAAAAACGATGGAGCCAAGAGGCGTTTTGTCCTGTCGGTGACAGAGGTTGTTGAGCAGCGGGAAATTATAGTAAAAAATTTAGGTAGTCATCTTACCCGTGTTCGCGGAGTTGCTGGTGTTACAGTGAGCGGAGCTGGAGATCTTGTGCCCATTCTTAACCTCAGAGAGCTTGTGGAGGTAGGTCCGCAGCTGCAACAAAGACCAGTAACTCCGACTGAGATACCCGCTGAAATCAGCCCATTCAAGGTGCTAATTGTTGATGATTCTGTCAGTGTGCGTAACAGTGTTGCCTGGCTTGTTGAGTCCTGTGGTTGGGTACAAAGGCAGGCTGTTGATGGCTTAGAAGCGTTGGCGCAACTTGAAAGTTATATGCCCGATGTGATTATTCTCGATATTGAGATGCCTAGGATGAACGGTTATGAGTTTAAGTCAAACATTAACAACCGGGATGTGTTTAAGGAAATCCCCGTGGTGATGTTGACCTCCAGGGCGTCGGAGAAACATCAGTTAAAGGCGAGAGAGTTGGGTATTGCTTATTATTTGACCAAGCCCTATGAAGAAAAAAGTTTTATCCGTATTTTAGAGAAAATTGAAGCGGAGCGTAAGGTGGAAATTGGTTCTCGAAGAGAAGTTTTTTAGAAACTCGCAGAGTTTAGTCTAAGGGCTATGGCCCGGACAAGGGTTAGCTACTCCGCTAAGGGGTGGGTGCAGGGCGAGGTGGTTTCGCAGATTGTGTTCTTGGTTTTTTATCCCTGAAAATGATCTGTAGGGTAGATAACAGTCCAGGGTGATGAGGGTATGGGAACAGATTTTGAGATTGTGATAATTCGGGCATCGTGCAGAACGGAAGATAATCATGAACTATTCTGGATTTTTAGTCGTGCTCAGCTGGAGTATGTAGTAAAAGAGCTCGAGTTGGCAGAGGATTCTGAGTGGCAAATGGCTGCAAGATATCGGAATATGGTTCTTCCTGTTATCTCTTTAGAAAAATATTTTGGTTATATCTCAAAGGCTAACGGTGGAAATCATAAATATATGGTTCTGCGATCTGTGGATGGAAAAAGGAATGTACAAAGAATTATTGTGCAGTCAGAATCTTCACCAAAATTTTTCAAACTCACAAAAACATTTTCTTCTTTGGATGCATTTGTTTCGCCCCAAAAGAGTAAACATCTCTGGGGCGTGTATTCGCTTGGTGTAGGCAAAGTGGGAATTGTCCCTGATCTTGTAAATATTTGTTTGGAACATGTTTGAAAAATCTGAATTCAACGGGTAGGTTTAAAATGGCAGCTAAATTAGTTTTAATAGTGGAAGATAGTGCTACAGACAGCAAAATAGCAGAAGATGTTTGCCAGAGTCAGGGGTACAGGACCGTCGTGGTTACGGAGGGTGACAAGGTGTTGGCAACAGCAATTGAGCACAACCCCGATCTGATTTTACTTGATGTCATTCTGCCGAATAAAAATGGCTTTCAGGTGTGTCGCCAGCTGAAGGGTGATGCTGCCACAAAAGATGTCAACGTCGTTATTGTGAGCAGTAAGGATCAGGCAAGTGATAAATTCTGGGGTATGAAACAAGGGGCTGACGATTATCTGACAAAGCCGTATAAAGATGACGAGTTGATAGCCATAATTGAAAAAAATATTAACTAGCTCCTTGTTGCATCGAGGGAGTTGTTTGTTGTCCCGTTTATTGGTTGCCCACCTCTGTTTTGGGTTCAATGAGTGGTTAACGTGTCTGCTAGATAGAAAGGCAGGGCGGGGAGGTTGTATCTTCTCTAGCCCTTACCTGCAGGTGATATAATGTTCAAGAGAGATGCGGGTTAATGCCACATATAAATAGAATTGTAAAACCGGCAAGAGTTACAGGAACTGTGCTTGCTGAAGATGGGAGCGTACTGCGCATTCCTAATGGTTGGGGATTACTAGAGCCGGGGGATGGGCCGCTGACAAAACTTGTCAAATCTAAAGGTCCGAGTTGGCTGGTTCAGGTGAAAAAAGGTCGGCGTCTTATCTCAAAAGGTATATGGACCGATAAGGCGCATATTGCTGAAGGAACACAGGAAATAGAAGAAAAGCGTTCTACAGTAGATTATGCAAAAAAACGAAAAACCGACCTTGCAAGGAAAGAGCGGCTGCACAATGAATACGTGGGGACTTTTTCCCGTGAGGTGGCCATCTTCCTCTCTTTTGCACCCCGTTATAAGGAGTTTGAAGAAAAACTGGCATTGGCTGTTACCGTCCATGCAACCCCCGTGGGCTCTGGCAGTGTAGCTAGGACGACTCGGATCCCTGTTGAAGACAGGGCCGCAAAGGCTGTTGTGGCGTGGTTGAGGCATCAGACCACCAGCTATGATCGCATGTCCATTGCCAGGGTGAAAGGTAGAAGGCGGGAGGTTCGACGTGAACTTGCCGGGCTTTCCATGCAGCTCCTCTCCCGGTACAGACAAGGAGAGGAGGTGCTTGATTCATGTCCTCTAAAAAGAGCCCTTGCTCCTCAGGGATGAATAGGCTTGGTACAAGCGGATTGTCAGCTTGCCGTTGACCTTTTTTTGAACTCTTCAGGCGTAAAGCTGTACAATTGGGTGCCATTGCTCTCCACGGCAAAGGATGCACAGACGCTACCTATGATTGCACTTTCCTCAATGCTCTTGTTTTGGATGAGACCGCTGATAAGCCCACCTCTGAACGCGTCGCCTGCTCCTGTCGGGTCTATAACCTGAGCCGCTTTAAAGGGAGGGATATCAGTTATCTCAGATCCTGCATAAATTTTGGAACCTTTCCCGCCCAGCGTAATGATGGTTGTTTGGGCAAGTTCCAGCAGTTCTTTCTTGGTTTTCTCTGTCTTGTCGAGGATAAGATTAAACTCGTAGTCGTTGACGATCAACATGTAACAATCGGTAATGACCTCAATCAGGTCATTACCCTGAAGTACAGGTAGGGCTTGACCCGGATCAAAGATATAATCTTTACCCTTGGCTTTGCACTCTCGTGGATAGTTAATCATGTCTTCAAGGTTGCCGGGGGAGACGAGGAGCAGGTTATCTTCAATTGATAGATTGTTTATATCTAGTTCAGAAGAGTATTTCATAGCGCCTGGATTAAATACCGTAATCTGATTGTTAGATGAATCGGTCGTGATATAAGCCCCCGCAGTGAGCTCAGA
Source organism: Desulfotalea sp. (assembly GCA_002733995.1). Lineage (GTDB taxonomy): Bacteria > Desulfobacterota > Desulfobulbia > Desulfobulbales > Desulfocapsaceae > Desulforhopalus_A. The sequence continues at coordinate 153,700 of NVXR01000033.1, forward strand.
TTCTATTATTTTAATACCGTCACAAGAGATGTTGTTACGTTTCAGCCATGCAAGATATTTATGATGATCACTACCTATGGTGGCAGAAAATTGTGGTTTGACGCCCATAAGGTTGAGGGCATATGCAATGTTGCCCGCTGTTCCACCATAATTTTCGGTCACACCGTCTACCTGGAAACAGACATTGAGGGTGTGCAGCTTATCGGCAAGTATGTGGTTAGAAAATATATCTGGAAAATTCATAATACGATCGTAGGCCAGAGAGCCTGAAATGGTAACGTTTTTCATAGGGTGCCTTTTTTGTTTTCCGTTCATGTTATGTGGGTGTATACGTCTTGCGTTATGTCGAATTGTTTATCGGTTCTGGCGGCGGTGAGGTAATAATTTTTATTTGCAATAAACACGCAAGAAAATGGTAACACCTAGCCTGTGGTGAATCTTGAGAACTCTTCTCTTTTATGAAAACAAGTAAGAAGTGTATCCTGTTTTCAACCCCTTACCTGAAAACAATACAATATTCATGCTAAAAATGGCCTATTCTTAGACAATTTCAGTACAAAAAAACGTGCAGTAACTCTTCGGGGACATGTTTTTTATCCTCGCGGGGAACATGTTCTGTGCAAATGGTCATATTTACTACTATCTTCCATTTTTTGTGCTTATGTCAAACGAAACAGTATGGGGGGGGCTAAACTACTTTAAAATGTAAGTTTGTTCTTGAGTTTTATAGTGGAGTTTGTTACCCACAATGGGATTGTAGCTCAGTGCAATAATAATGATTGTATCTTCTTTATGTTTGGAACTAAGAGGTGTGGTGGCTGGTATTGTTCCATGCTTCAAATCAGGGTAGATGTCTTGGGGACGGACCCCTTTGGATAAGAAAATGATAAACAGGAGACGTTGATGAAAAAGATTGTTTTATTGTTAGCCGTTGTAATGGCAGTGGTTACTTTTACAAGCGGTTCTGTGTTTGCAACTGACGCTTTAACTGAAATTCAGAAGCGAGGTGTACTTCGCGTGGGCTTAGATCCGGGGTACATGCCCTTTGAATTGACCAGTAAGAAAGGTAAGATCATCGGTTTTGATGTGGATATTGCGAAAAGAATGGCAAAGGCCATGGACGTAAAACTAGAGATAGTCTCCACTGCATGGGATGGTATTATTCCCGCTCTTTTAACCGGTAAGTTTGATGTCATTATGTCCGCTATGACCCTTACCCAGCAGAGAAATATCTCAGTAAATTTCGCAACTCCGTATATTATGATTGGTCAATCCATTCTCTTAAGAAAAGAACTAATGGATACTGTGAAATCATATAAAGATCTCAATGATCCCAAATACACAATTGCTTCCAAGCTTGGAACCACAGGCGAGCATGCTGTCAAACGAATGATTGGTAAAGCCACGTACATCTCTTACGAGACAGAGCAGGAAGCAGTTATGGAGCTTGTGAATGGTAAAATAGATGCCTTCGTTTATGATCTGCCCTTTAATCTCCTTGCTCTGGGGCAAAGAGGTGTTGGTAAAATTATACATCTCGATAAACCCTTTACCAAGGAACCTGTTGCCTGGGCTATTAAGCGTGGCGACCCTGATTTCTTGAACTGGTTGGACAATTTCATGAACCAGATCAAATATGATGGCGTCTATGACAAAATCTATAAAAAGTGGTTCAAGGATGATGCTTGGATGAAAGAAATCCATTAATGATAAGGACGCACTATTTTGATAGCCACAAATAAAACGTGGCCCTGGAAATTGTTGCTGGTTGCCATACTACTTGTAATGGCTGCCGGCACCTGGGGCGCGGTTCAGAAAATTGAATATCAATGGCGTTGGTACAGGGTTCCCCAATACTTTTTGTACCACGCTGAAGACGCTCAGAAAATTGCTTTTGATGGTATTGTTCAAACCATAAAAACGAGCGGAGACGTAACAGAAGTAGTTCTTGTTTCTGAAAATGCAGAAAAATTAACTGTTTCCATTGATACAGACACCCTGCAGGTCAGTGAAGGTGAAGACCTCTTTGAGGGAGATACCGTCGGATTTGTTCGGCAATGGCGTCTGGGCCCACTTATGATGGGATTGTGGACAACACTGTGGCTTTCAGCGATATCTAGTGTGTTTGCCCTCGTTTTAGGATTACTCACAGGGCTTGCCAGAATTTCTAAAAATTTCACTGTACGTGGGCTCGCAACCATCTATGTGGAGTGTATCCGTGGCACCCCACTTCTGGTACAGATCTTCCTCGCGTACTTTTTTCTTGGTACTGTTTTTGACTTGAGTAGGAATGTTTGTGGTATTGGAGCCCTCTCTCTTTTTGCAGGGGCGTATGTTGCTGAAATTGTCAGGGCGGGAATCCAGGCAATACCGAAAGGACAGGGTGAGGCTGCCAGGTCGCTTGGAATGAATTCATTCCAGACAATGGTCGAGGTGATATTGCCCCAGGCGTTAAAAAAGATACTCCCGCCTCTTTCCGGTCAGTTTATCAGTCTTATAAAAGACTCCTCTCTTGTATCGGTCATTGCCATCACAGACTTGACGAAATCAGGACGGGAAATTATTACTTCAACGTTTGCAACTTTTGAAATTTGGTTGGTTATTGCCGTCATGTATTTGCTGGTAACGTCCATATTGTCACAAATTGTTTACTACATGGAGCGGAGGTTTGCCATCAGTGATTAAAGCGGAGAATGTGGTCAAAATATTTAATAGCCATGCCGGGATAATCCGAGCTGTTGATGGGGTGTCCACCGAGGTGGCTAAGGGAGAGGTTGTCGTTGTGATTGGTCCTTCGGGCTCAGGGAAATCGACGTTTCTCAGGTGTATTAATGGCCTGGAGGCCTTCACCGAAGGTCATATCCTTATAGACGGTGTTGATCTTGCTGATAAGAAGACGAATATCAACAAGGTTCGGGCAGAAGTTGGTATGGTTTTTCAACAATTTAACCTGTTTCCCCATAAGACGGTGCTAGAAAACCTTACCCTTGCCCAGCGTAAGGTGCGTAGAAGAAGCCGCAAGGTTGCAGAAGAAAAAGCATATGCCCTGTTGAAAAAGGTTGGTATTCATGATAAAGCCGGCGAGTATCCTTCACGATTGTCTGGGGGGCAACAGCAACGTGTAGCCATTGCCCGGGCACTCGCCATGGATCCCAAGGTTATGTTGTTTGATGAGCCGACCTCAGCCCTTGACCCGGAAATGGTAGGAGAAGTCCTTGATGTTATGAAGCAACTTGCCCGGGAAGGTATGACTATGATTGTGGTAACCCACGAGATGGGATTTGCCAGAGAAGTTGCCGATCGTGTTATTTTTATGGATGAAGGAAAGGTCGTTGAAGTTGGTACGCCGGAGCACTTTTTTACCAACCCCAAAGAAGATCGGGCGAAGCTTTTCTTAAAGCAGGTTCTTTGAAAAAGATAATGGACGTTTTAAAACCATACGTTATTTGTACGAACCCAGTTGAGGAGACTTGAGGATGAATATGTTAAAAGCAGTGCTGGTTTTAACCTTATCGCTTTTTATTTCTACGGCAAATGCCGGAGAGAAAGAGATGAAGGTCGGTTTTGTCTACGTTTCACCCATCGGAGATGCTGGTTACTCCTATGCCCATGATGTTGGTCGTCAGGCCGTAGAAGCTATGGAGGGAGTTACAACCTCTTACGTTGAGTCTGTCTCTGAAGGTCCTGACTCAGGACGGGTTATTCTCAACATGGCGCGTAAGGGTTATGACGTGATTTTTGCAACCAGTTTTGGCTACATGGACCCAATGCTCAAAGTTGCCAAGAGATTCCCTAAGGTAGCATTTCTACACTGTTCTGGTTTTAAGCAGTCTGAGAATATGGGTAACTATTTTGGACGTATGTATCAGGCAAGATATCTTACGGGTATCGTGGCTGGTGAAATGACAAAATCCAATATTATTGGTTATGTAGCTGCGTTTCCTATCCCTGAGGTTATCCGCGGGATTAATGCCTTTGCCCTTGGTGTCCAGTCTGTAAACCCGGATGCTACTGTACGTGTTGTCTGGACGAAAACCTGGTACGATCCCGCCACTGAAAAAGAGGCGGCCAAGTCACTTTTGGATGTCGGTGCAGATATTTTAGCCCAGCATCAGGACTCCCCGGGACCACAGGAAGCTGCCGAAGAAAGAGGTGTCTATTCTTTCGGGTATAATTCGGATATGGCAAGTTTTGCCCCTAAGGCTCATCTTACCGCTCCTGTCTGGAACTGGGGCCCTTATTATGTTAAGATTGTGGAAGAGGTGAAAAACGGTACTTGGAAGGCTGGGTCTGAATGGCCGGGGCTTGCAGAAGGTATTATTGGATTGTCTCCCTTTGGCCCCATGGTTTCCCAAGAGCTTCGGGATAATGTGGCTGCGGTAAAAGCTGAGATTGTAGCGGGTGACAAAAAGGTATTTGCTGGACCCATAAAAGATCAGAACGGTGTTGTTAAGATTGCCGAGGGTGTTGTTGCTCCTGATGCCGATCTGCTTGGCATGACCTGGTTTGTTGAAGGTGTTGTGGGGACAACGGAATAGTATTGTAACATTGGCAAATTATATACAGAAGACATGGCTATGGGACTGTACTGTCTCGAACTTTAGCTGTGTCGACGTAGTCTGTATGCAGGTCTTTACAGATAACATGATAATTTTATACCCCTTTATAAGGGTAACCGGATAGAAGTCCCATGCTTCACATGCGTATTGCAAAAAGACAGGAGCCCCTTGGTTTAGGTGGCTCCTGTCTTGTTTTATTCCTGGCACTGGCTCTTTCGCTTGTGTTGAGTGGAATTTTGCTGTTTTTAGGGGGGACACCGCCTCTTGAGGGTCTCGCCACTCTTTTTTATGGCGCCTTCGGGTCTCGTTGGGCCCTTGAAGATAGCGTTTTAAAGGCAATTCCGATCTTTCTCTGTTCCCTAGGAGTGGCGGTTGCCTTTCGCTTGAAGATCTGGAATATTGGTGCGGAAGGTCAGTTTGCCCTCGGGAGTATAGGTGCGACTTGGGTTGCCCTTTCTTTCCCCGATTGGCCCTCATTTATTCTACTACCCGCAATGATTGGCATGGCCATGTTGGCGGGGGGAGTCTGGGGGCTGATACCAGCAATTCTCCGACAGAAGCTGAGGACAAATGAGATCATTGTCACCTTGATGATGAATTATATCGGCATACTTGTTCTCGACTACCTTGTCTATGGTGTCTGGAAGGATCCATCCAGCTATGGCTTTCCTATGACGCCTGAATTCTCAGATAACGCAATTGTTGGCAAGATAGGGAGTAGCTCTATAAATTGGGGGCTTTTGCATTGTGTTGTTCTAGGCACATTTATATGGGGCTTTTTTAAGTTCACGCGTTTGGGCTTTGAGCTCAAGGTGAGTGGCGATAATGTGGCCGCAGCGCGGTATGCAGGTCTGCCCTACGATAGACTTGTCATTTTAGTCATGGTGATAAGCGGGGCGCTTGCGGGGTGGGCTGGTTTTCTTGAGGCCTCGGCCACTGTAAACCGTTTGCAGCCCTCTATAATTGTGGGCTACGGTTACACGGCCATTGTCGTTGCCTGGCTGGCACGTCTCAATCCTTTGAACATTGGTATTGCGTCCATCCTCCTAGCCGGATTGCGGGTAGGTGTGGAAAACCTTCAGCTTGAGTTGCAGGTTCCCGCGGCATTTGGCGGGATTCTTGAGGGACTCATCCTCCTCACCGTACTTGCAGGTGGGCTCTTTACCCACTATAAAATTGAACGTAGGAGGATGGAATGACATTTGAACTATTAATTCCTCTTCTTGCAGCCGCCGTCCAGTCTGGCACTCCAATTCTCTACGCAACCCTCGGTGAAATCTTTACCGAAAAGTCTGGTGTTTTGAATCTTGGTGTTGAGGGTGCTATGATTGTAGGTGCTCTTGCCGGTTTCCTGGTGTCAAAATTTACCGGCAGCCCGGTACTTGGTCTTTTAGCCGCTGGCTTAGCTGGTAGTCTTGCTACCTCCATTCATGGTGTTGTTTGCCTCTGGTTCCAAGGGAACCAAGTCGTGTCTGGACTTGCCCTCACCATTCTTGGTGCAGGTCTCGCCAATTATCTCGGCACCCCCTACGTAGGGTTGTCTGCCCCCGGCTTTAGCCCGCTTGCTCTACCGCTATTGTCAGAGATTCCTGTTCTTGGACAAATATTTTTCAACCATGATCCATTGGTGTATCTCAGCTATTGTATTCCACCAGTAATGTGGCTGTTTTTTGCGAAAACACGGTTTGGTCTTAACCTAAGAGCCGTTGGCGAACATCCTGCAGCGGCAACGGCGGCAGGTATCAATGTAGTTTCTTATCGCTGGCTAGGCATTTTGGGCGGTGGTTTCTTTATGGGTCTTGGCGGGGCGTATCTATCTCTTGCCTATACCCATCTCTGGACAACAAATCTTACCGGAGGTCGTGGTTGGATTGCTGTGGCCCTTGTTATTTTTGCTTTCTGGCGTCCTATCCGGGCTGTATATGGAGCGTATCTGTTCGGGGGTGTTATGGCATTGCAGCTTCGACTGCAGGCCTCAGGGACTCAACTACCTTCATCTCTGTTGCTTATGCTACCCTATATCTTGACGGTCTTTGTGTTGGTGCTGTCCTCATGGAAGAAAGGAAGCTCTGAGGAACCCGCGGCACTCGGGGTTAATATTGAACCCGTTGATTAGCAGCTTTTAATCCTGTAAAAATTATAAATAGTCACAAAACTAATTGAGCTTTTTTCAAGGCTCAAATATTAGTTCATCGGAGAGACATATGTCTACAAATTCTACGTATAGAAAGACCTACCCCATTTCTTGGGACCAATTACATCGCGATTCAAAGGTCCTGTCCTGGCGTCTGCTGGATATGGATTACTTTAAAGGGATTATCGCCATTACCAGAGGCGGTCTGGTTCCAGCTGCAATTGTTGCCCGGGAACTCGACATCCATCTGGTGGATACCATCTGCATTTCCAGTTACGACTGGAAGGATAAAAAAGGTGAGGCAGATATTCTGAAAACAGTGGAGGGAAACGGTGAAGGTTACCTCTTAATTGATGATCTGGTCGATACTGGGCGGACAGCACAACTGGTAAAACAAATTCTGCCAAAGGCGCATTTCGCAACTATTTATGCCAAGCCAGCAGGACGACCCTTGGTGGATACCTTTGTAACCGAGGTGAGTCAGGACACTTGGATTCTTTTTCCATGGGATACTGAATCACAATTTGTATCTCCTATTTCCGGGCTGGAGAAACCCTGATCATGTCAACCGCAGAGCCTCTCATACGTCTTTCAGGTATTTCAAAATCCTTTGGTAGCGTTTGTGCCAATCGAGATGTCTCTTTGGATATAGAAGAGGGGAAAATACTTGCCCTTCTTGGGGAAAATGGCGCAGGAAAATCCACCCTGATGTCTATTCTAGCCGGCCAATTACAACCCGACGCAGGTTCCATCTTTCTGCGGGGTGAAAAGGTTGTTCTCGATAGCACTGAAAAGGCGATTGCCTGTGGTATAGGGATGGTGTATCAGCATTTCAAGCTGGTGCGGGAGTTGACTGTGACCGAGAATATATTTCTCGGGACAAAGGGCGGATTCTGGCTCAATTGGGCGAAGATGCAAGATGAGGTAACTCAACTTGCTGAGCAATATGGAATGCGGATTGATCCCGCGGCCAAGGTTGCCGATCTTTCCATGGGAGAGAGGCAGCAAGTTGAAATCTTGAAGCTGCTGTACAGGCAGTCTACTGTTCTCATTTTTGATGAACCGACAGCTGTATTGACCCCGAGGGAGGCAGAAAATCTTTTTTTAACCATGAAAAAGATGATCAGCAAGGGCAAAGGCATAGTTTTCATAAGCCATAAACTCGAGGAGGTTATGGCCATATCTGATAATATAGCGATCCTTAGACGGGGCAGCGTGGTCGACACCGTGGCAACACGAGATGTTGCTTCAACAGCGGAGCTCGCTGGGCGTATGGTTGGTCGTGAAGTTCTGCTTGAAGTTGACAGGGTTCCTGTGGAACTGCGTCAGGTGGTGTTGAAGGTTGATAACCTTAATGACGAGTTGCTTAAAAATATTAATTTTGAACTCCGCCAGGGTGAAATATTTGGCCTTGTAGGTGTTGCTGGAAACGGGCAGAAGAATCTTATAGAAACCGTCTGTGGCCTGCGTAAACCAAAGACTGATTGTATTAAGATCCTGGGTGCGAGCTGGAAGAAGTTCTTTTCTAAGATGCGCTGGGATAATGCACTGTCTTATATTCCAGAAGACAGGCAGGGACTCGCCACATGCCAAGGACTTGACCTTGTGGATAATTTTCTGCTGACAACCCGGGGTGGTTTTACCCAAGGCCCCTGGCTCTTAAGAGAAGAAGCTCGGAATAAGGCGAGTCATCTCGTTGAAGAATTTGACATACGTCCTCCAAACCTGGATGCTTTTGCCTGGCAGTTGTCTGGAGGGAATTTGCAAAAAATGGTCCTGGCCAGAGAATTTTACAGAAGGCCGCGGCTCATCGTTGCAGAACAACCCACCCAGGGCCTTGATATTGCTGCTGCTGAAGACATCTGGAATTTACTTTTAAAAGCGAGAGAGGCCGCTGGTATCCTCCTGGTTACTGGTGATCTTTCCGAGGCCCTTGCCCTATCTGATAGAATAGGGGTTATGTTTAATGGCCGATTGGTAGACTGTTTTTCTTCCGATGATGAGGCTAAGGTCGCCAAGATTCCTCAGATGATGGCGGGACTTGTTGAAGAATCGTCCTCCAGCCGAAGATAGTCATTTCCCTCCGTACATTTCTCTTACATGCAGGTGGTGCCCGATCTAAAGATATCGAGCACCATCCCAACTTTGTTCATTGTGGTGCCGTCTGCACAAAGGTACCAAAATAAATCACTCAATTATCCATATAATACCGATAGTGACGCAATTTCTATCAGATAGGCTCCGGTAAATGAGTAAATAATCCCTTCTTACAATCTCTAAATATGTAGAAGGGATTGTCGTATTAAACAGCTAAATTAATCCTTCCATTCATTGCATTTTCAAGTTTATCCAGAACAGAAAGAACATTTTGAAGAGTTTCTATTTTATTGTTTTCATGGTGATTTTTTGCCCATTCAAGACTTTTTTCCATTTCTGCTACATAATCAAACTTAAAATCTGTTGATTGTACTGGACGTGTTTCAACAATTTTACCACTATCAGATCTAACGACCTCAATGGGTGTCGTAATGAGTTGTCCAGCTTCGAGTAAGCTCAACTCTCCTGACTTCCACAATTTGTCAGCGAGTTCCCTCATGGCTGGGGGTGATATTTCGCGTACACTACCGTATTCTTGTGCTAGATTAGTTATTGTTGATGCTGGAGTACTGTTATCAGGAAAAGTTGCTTTGTCCAAAGAATGGGAAGTGATAGACGATTTTTGGGCCGAAGCAATTTTAGTGGTGGTATATTCTTGTATTCGAGAACCGACTGATGAAATCATGATTTATCTCCTTGAGCTACTGAAGAGAAATTTAACTATTTTTGGTATCGGTATTATTCACTCATAGAATTAGCGATGATGCATTTATAGAAGAAGAATGACACCTAATAGCTAAGGGTAACAATAGTTAGGCAACACGCTCGATAGTAACAGAGGATCGGTCAAATTTAAGTCTTCTCTTTTGACAATTTATGGATCGTAGATTCTCCGATTTCAAGATGGCTTACAATGGCGGGTCATCTAAACAGCTGCATTGTATCTTCGTTTGACAGGCTTCATGTTCTGTGTTTCAACTCTTTTTTGACAGAAGGTTTAAAATGAAATAATTCTTCCACGTCACCTTAATCTTATAAGGAGAGCCAGGATGCCACAACGTGCCCCTCTTTGGGTTCCCAAATCAGATACTCTCGAATCCACCTGTATTTCGAAATTTATTGTCTATGTAAATAAGCGTTTCTCTCTCGAAGTTCGTGACTTTGGCGGACTCTATGACTGGTCCGTTACCTGTCGAGAGTCCTTCTGGGAGGCTGTCTGGGATTTCTCGGGGGTGATCGGCAGGCAAGGCGAGAGAACCCTTGTTCATGCTGATAGTATGGAACAATCCCTCTGGTTTCCTGACGCTGCGCTTAATTTTGCTGAAAATCTGTTACGCCATCGAGGCCCCGGTGTGGCCATTTATTTTCGTGCCGAGGATAGGGCTGAGTATAACCTGACGTGGGATCAACTCCACCGTCAAGTGGCGTCAATTGCGGCCTGGCTCATCTCGGTGGGGGTCGAGAAAGGAGATAGGGTTGCGGGGCTTTTGCCCAATATGCCAGAAGCTGTCGTTGCGATGCTTGCGACCACAAGCATTGGCGCGATTTGGACTTCTAGTTCACCCGATTTTGGTACCGAAAGTGTCGTCGAGCGTTTTGGCCAAACAGAACCGAAGGTACTGATCTGTGCAGATGGTTATTTTTATAATGGTAAAACCATTGACGTGAGACCTAAGATCAAGGCTATTAAGGAAAAACTCAAGACTATTGAGCAGACCTTGGTCGTTTGTCTGGCTGGATTTAAGATGTTGCCAGGGCTTGATTGGGCGGAGGTTCTCCATGAATTTCAGAGTGAGACGATCGCCTACCAGCCTGTGGGTTTTAATCATCCTTTGTACATCCTTTATTCATCCGGTACCACAGGAAAGCCAAAGTGCATCGCGCACAGGACGGGGGGCGTACTGCTACAGCATTTAAAAGAACTACAACTCCATAGCGATGTACGCCCGGGCGACAAGGTTTTCTATTTTACTACCTGTGGTTGGATGATGTGGAACTGGCTGGTGTCTAGTCTTGCCTGTGGTGCGGCAATCGTGCTCTATGACGGTTCACCCTTTTATCCGGGAGCAAGTGTGCTGTGGGATTATGCGGATGAGCTGGGGGTGACACTCTTTGGAACCTCTGCTAAATATATAGATGTTTTAAAAAAGAAAAACTATGTTCCTAAGGAAAAGCATGCGCTAAAAAGCTTGCGTACACTTTGTTCCACCGGTTCTGTTCTTGTCCCCGAAAGTTACGATTATGTCTATAAGAATGTGAAAGAGGACCTTTGCCTTTCCTCGATCTCTGGTGGTACTGACATTGTATCCTGCTTTGTTCTTGGTTGTCCCATTTTGCCTGTGTATGGTGGTGAAAGCCAATGCAGGGGTTTAGGTATGGCGGTGGCGGTCTTTGATAGCTCTGGCCACTCCCTTGTGGGAGAAAAGGGGGAACTTGTCTGTTGTAAAAGCTTTCCTTCCCAGCCCGCCTGTTTCTGGGGGGATATTGGTGGTAAAAAATACCACGAAGCCTATTTTTCCACCTTTAACAATATTTGGCACCATGGAGATTACGTAAAAATTCTAGCCAATGGTGGGGTGACGATTTATGGTCGCTCGGATGCAACCTTGAATCCGGGGGGCGTTCGCATAGGTACCGCTGAAATATATCGATATGTCGAACAGGTGGCGGAGGTGCAAGAGGCCATTGCCATAGGGCAGGAATGGGATGGAGATGTGAGGATTATCCTGTTTGTTGTTCTGGGGGACGGCACTGTTCTTTCGGATGAACTGCAGGCATTGATTCGCAAAATAATTCGGGAAAACTGCAGTGCCAGGCATGTACCGGCAAAGATCGTTCAGGTTGCACAAATTCCCCGCACGAAATCGGGCAAAATCGTCGAGCTTGCGGTGCGGGAAGTGGTACATGGACGGGTGGTGAAAAATAAGAGTGCTTTGGCTAACCCCGAGGCGCTGGTGCTGTATGAAAATCTTGATGTTCTGCAATGATGTTTGCTGCAAGCATATTAATAAAATGTAGTTTTCAGAGGAAGAGGAAGAAGACGAATATGGTGCCAAGGTGCTTATGCCATTTGGTGGTTGTGGTTGATGGTTGAAATAAAAGAAAAAGTATATGGCATCGTTGAGCGTGTAACGTATCACAATCCAGAGAATGGCTGGTCCGTGTTACGGGTTTCACCCTTTAACAGTCCCGCAACACTCGAGACCGTCACTGTCCATCAGACCAAAGTCTTTGCCGGGGCGACCATGGAATTTTTTGGTGCATGGACGCACCATTCTCAGTTCGGCAGACAGTTTAAGGCCGACCGGGCCATTGAGAAAAAGCCGGCGACCAGTGCCGCTCTTGAAAAATATTTGGGCTCAGGGCTCATCAAAGGGGTGGGGCCGAAGACAGCAAAGAAGATAGTTTGTCACTTTAAAGAAAATACCCTGGAAGTCTTCGAGACTGATATCGGACGCTTGACTGAGGTTGAGGGCATCGCCAAGAAAAAACTAATCTTGATCGAAGACGCCTGGCGGGAACACCGCGCTATTCGTGAGGTGATGATGTTCTTGCAGGGGCATGGGATTTCAACCTTATTTGCCGTGCGCATCTATAAACAATACGGTGAAGAAGCCATTGAGAAGGTTATTGCAGATCCGTATCGGCTGGCCAGTGATTTTTATGGTATTGGTTTTTTCTCAGCCGATAAAGTCGCATTGTCCATAGGCCTTGCCGAAGATAGTGATCAACGCATCGTAGCCGCTGTGAGACATGTCTTAGCCGCCGCAAGAGACGAGGGACATTGTTTTTTGACCTATGAACAGATAGAGAGTAGAGGTGGAAAGATATTGAGCCTTGAGCTTGCTGAGCGCCTGCAACCTCTCCTTGCCCAGATGGAGTCGGATAATCAGTTGAAACTACGGGTTCTTGAGGGTGACGGTGTGGTGACGAACTGTTACTACTCCAAAACATTGTATTTCGATGAAGCCTATGTGGCCAAGACGTTACGGCAAATGATCAGTTCGCCAGATCGACAACTCCTCGATGGTGTCGACCGATGGTTGGTCGACTATTGTAGTGGACAGGAAATTCGTCTTAGCCAGGAACAGATGAGGGCTGTAAAAACGGCCGTAGGTGCAAATTTTTCTGTGCTTACCGGTGGGCCGGGATGTGGAAAAACAACCACCACCCTTGTGATAGTAAGGCTCCTCGAATTCCTAGGGGCCCATGTCGTCCTCGCGGCTCCCACGGGTCGTGCCGCCCAGCGTATGAGTGAGGTGATCGGTCGGGAGGCGAAAACGCTGCACCGTTTGTTGGAATGGCAACGGGGTGGCTTTTTGAGAAACGAGGAACAACCTCTCAGGGTAGATTTTTTGATTGTTGATGAGTGTTCAATGCTCGATATATCGCTGACCGCGTCACTTTTAAAAGCGATTCCGCCCAATTGTCAGCTGCTTTTTATTGGAGACCCTGATCAACTTCCATCGGTTGGTGCGGGAAATGTGCTACAGGATATAATCGCGTCTGGTGTTACCTCCGTGTCGCAGTTGTCCGAGATATTTCGCCAGGCTAAAGAGTCTAAGATAATTAAATACGCCCATGATATAAATAGGGGCATAACGCCTCGGATAGAATCGCCCTTTAAGAACCCGAATCTTTGGCAGGAAAAAGAAGATTGTCTGTTTTTTGATTCGGATGAGGCAACCCAAGAGCAGCTCAAATTCATTTCTCGGGTGAAAAACCTTAAAGGCTTTGATCTTCAAGGGCGGGAGGATATGACTTCTGCTGAAGAACCACTTTTGTTTGGTACAGCAGAGCCTATTATTTCTTCCTACGAGCAATCTTTTGTCGTGCCGCAAAAATTCCAACATGTTGATCTCTTGCAAGTGGCAAATGCTGAAACAGAAATCAATGAACTAAAAGCTGTGGTGAAGAAAATTCATCCATGGTCAACCCTGCATTTCGGTCTTGCCGCTGTTGACTCTGTGGTACGTCTCTATACCGAGTGGATTCCCAAATACTATGGCGCCGCTGTTGAGATTCAGATTCTCTCCCCGATGACCCGTGGAAGCCTGGGTACTGTGAACCTGAATAAGGTCATTCAGCAGGCCGTTAATCCTGAACAAGGTGGAAAAGCGCAGGTCGTGATCGGCGAGCGTATTCTTCGTGAGGGGGACCGGGTTATCCACAGGAGAAATAATTATGATCTCAATGTTTTTAACGGTGATATTGGTAAGATTGCCAGCATAGATACCGTTGATCTTGGCTGTGTGGTGAGGTTTGCTCCGGATAACCGGGAAGTAATCTATAAAAGAGATGACATGTTAGAGCTGGATCTTGCCTATGCCATCACTATCCACAAATCCCAAGGCAGTGAGTTTGAGGCTGTGATCATTCCATTACTCACTCAGCATTTTAAGATGTTATTTCGCAATCTTATCTATACAGGGCTCACTAGAGCAAGAAAACTAGCGGTGGGTGTTGGGACAAGAAAGGCCTTGGCCATGGCGGTCAGGCAGGAAGATAGTTGTAAACGTCAGACAGCTTTACAGCAGCTCCTCGTCCGTGGTATGTAAAATACCGTAATGTCGCGGATGGATTTAAAATGAGCTTTTTTGATAATATATGAGAGAGAAAATATGGAGAGTGTGAGTAAGTTTAAAACTATTTTTCGAGGGGTATCGCTTGCTCTCATTTTTATCGCTCTGTATCATTTTTTGGTAATGAGTCTTGCCGTCGTTGATTTGCAGGTAATTACAGACAACCGGACAAAGTTTAAAATTTATTATAGTGATTCCAGCGGCAATTGGTCCGAGGAGCGGATGGTGGAAGTCATGGTGAAACCAGGGCAAACACATTATTCAATGCGCCTGGGGAACCTGAAAGAAATTCAACAAATACGTATTGATACCTCTGAAAAACAGGCAAACGTGCAGGTGCGGTCTCTGGTAATATCCCAGCCCGGTTTTGCGCCTGTGCGTATTGATTCACCGGAGCAGTTTGGCCAAATTGTGGTGGGTGATGGGGTGGAGGATTTCTCCTATACTGCGAACGGTTTTCGGGTAAAACCTTCATCCAATGACCCCAAAGTGTTCTACCGTTTACCAAGCCTACAGCCAGTAGATATTGTCGTGGAACAGTTTTTTCGAATTATCGCACTTGTACTTTTTGCCTTTGCCCTTGTGCTGGCCTCAAAAACGATGTGTAACGACTTACGTTTTGTGATACCCGCAGGGCTGGTTGTTTTGAGCCTTATCTTCGTTATGGCTAGCCTGAGTGACTACAATCAGCATCCCGACGAGGGCGTACATGTGAGCGCGGCTAAGTATTATGTCGAGCATAATTTGCCTCCTGAAATTTTCGACCCATCAGTCGCTCAGACCTACAGTGTTTATGGGGTGTCGAGGCTGAATTCTGGGGAGATTTCATATTTTTTCGCAGGTAAATTTGCAAAACTTCTTGAACCATTACAGTTGCCTGAATACCGAGTGTTCCGTTATTTTAATGTGTCGCTATTTGCCTTTCTCTTGCTCTTTGCGGCGTACAAAAAACCGTTTCGTATTCTTTTTCTGCCGTTGCTGTTGTCTCCCCAGATCTGGTATATTTTTAGTTATTTCAACTCAGAGGGGTTTGCAATGGTGGTGATCCTGCTCATTGCCTATCAAATGGTGTTGCCTGAGTCCACTTGGAATAGATACCTGTCAACGGATGGATCTTGTTATTCATGGTGGAAACTCTGCTTGATAGCAGTTCTTCTGGGGGTGTTGTTGTTACTGAAGCCAAACTTTTACTTCTTTGGCGTTTACATCTTTATTTATTTTATCTGGAGACTGGTATACAGGAAAACTGAATGCAGTACAGCAACCATCCTTCGAGTTGTTTTGCTTGCCGTCGCTGGTCTCTCGATTTTCGTCGGAATTCGAGTGTACGATAGTTCTATTAATGATTTCCAAAAGAGTGAAAGAATCCTTGAGGCCCGGGAAGCCTATGCGGCCGAAATGTTTAAACCGAGTACACCTCTCGATAAAAAATTCTTCTATTTGCAAATGAAAGAGAGGGGCGTCTCTTTTGAGACGATTTTACATGATTATCGCTGGGGGGAGAAAATCTTTCGTACCTCCTTCGGGGAGTATGGGTATACCTCGGTTGCGGCGTCTTACGGATATTATGACTTTGTCCGCACTTTTGTTGTGATTGTGTTTCTGGTTATCTCGTTTTTTAGCATCAAAAATGGTGGATGGGAGGGCTTGTCTCTCTTGTTTGTTACGCTGGTAACTGCACTTTTATTAGTAATAGCCTCATTTTATCAGGCGTGGGCTGTGGACTTTCAGGCCCAGGGGAGGTACCTCCTTCCCATTGTAGGTATGCTGTCAATGTTTGCTTACCATATGAAGGAGAAATTGGAGAATCTGCCCTGTGTCTTTGTGTTGGGGGGCATGTTTATGCTATCTCTGTACAGTTTTATCTTTGTGGCTCTGGCTGGGATCCAAAAGAGCAACGTTGTCCTCGGCTAATCTCTGTCGGCCGTATTTCACCTGAGGAATATATTGTTTACAGGTGATCGATTGAGGACATAGAGGGCTCTTCTCTGTTTATCCGCGGTGAATCCCGATGGCGGGCTTGCTTCAGTGGCTTGTGGAAATTGTTTTTCCTATGGCTGCTGCTGAATGGTTGAGGGGGTCGGGATCTTAGATACGAATATTACCCCTTTGCAGGACATGTGCCGAGATGAGGCCCACCGCAAAGCCCCAGGAAAGGTTGGAGCAGAGGGTAATAGAGAGGATGAGAACGACCACGAACATTTCACTACGCATTTTCATGTCAAGGATTGTGAGGCCGAGTTGACCTCCGGCAAAGATCAGAAGGACCCCGAGGATTGAAAGGGGTAAGAGTTGCACGAGAGAGAGCGCTTGCTGACCAAGAAAGAGGGCGGATATGAGAAAAATCATTCCAATTATGATGTTTGATCCTCCCGTGCGTGCGCCAAATTTATAGTGGGCTGCAAGTCCTCCTGCACCGTGACACAAAGGAATTCCCCCTAAAAGAAAACAGACTCCGTTGGCAAACGCCATACTGAGCGTCGTTGTTTTGTATGTTACTTTGTGCGATTTTTCCGCAAAATATTCCCTGGA
Organism: Desulfotalea sp.; assembly: GCA_002733995.1. GTDB lineage: Bacteria > Desulfobacterota > Desulfobulbia > Desulfobulbales > Desulfocapsaceae > Desulforhopalus_A. The sequence continues at coordinate 170,604 of NVXR01000033.1, forward strand.
AAGATCGGCGTTTGCAATGATTGCATTGCCAATGGTCATGGGGAGTTGTGGCAGGACCAAAACAAAAAAGGCGATGACTAGATCCGCTTGTGTTGGCATACCCAAAGGCAGAAGCTCTGGTAGATGGAAGCCAAAGCTGAGGTCTGTGATTGTACCGCTTTTGCTGAAAACGAGACCAATAATGGAACCGACTGCAATGAGTACCAGAGCGGCGGGGTATTTCTTGTTATGCATTAGGCCGAGTATGATGAGGGCGCCTAGGATACCAAAGCATATTCCCACAGGAACAGGGCCAAAGTTGCTTATGTTGAGGAAGGGTTCTGCTGATCCTGCTGCAAGTTGTTGGGATGACTGGCCGGTGATGAGGCGTATACCCTGCATCATAAGGAGGGTGCCGGTTGAGAGTTGTATGCCTCTGATGACTGATTTGGGGATAATCTTGCCGATGAGGTCGATGCTACCGGAGATGCCGATGACAAAAAGCAACAGGCAGATGAGGGCAGCTGAGCCACTGATCTGCGATGCCGATACCCCCGTCGCAATTGCATAGCTGCTAATGGCCTTCATGGGCTGCACAGGAACAGGTACGCCAAAATAGAGACCTGCACAGATGTAGAATAGACCAATGGTGAAAAAGATTCCGGTGACGGACACTCCGTTCACCATTATCATTCCTATGCTAAGTGGGAGGAGGGTTCCTAGGTCTCCAAGAGACCCGGAAAACTCCATGCGGTTGAATTTATATGGTATTGTCATAGCTTTTTCCACGGTTTAGTCTGGGGTATTCAGGGGCAAATCCTTTTTGCCTGTTAAAAAACAGTACCCTAAATACCTATCAAGAAAAAGGGAAGAAATTGTATTGTAGAGCTTTATATATACTTTTCGTTATTGGAGTTTGAGGTGGCCGGTCTTGTAACAACATCTGCAGGACGTATTGACATGGGGCCCCAGTTGATCATGAAGATTTTATTTGGAGAAGTGTATGTATATATGTGTTGATTTTGACGGAACCCTGGTTGATCATAGGTATCCTGAGATTGGAGAGCCTGTCCCCGGGGCCATGGGCTGGTTGAAGAAGCTCCAGAGGTACGGTGCTAAAATAATTCTGTTTACCATGCGCGGCGATGATCCTGAGAGGCGAAATGTATTACAGGAAGCCGTTGTGTATTTGCAGAAAAATGGTGTGGAACTTTATGGAATAAACAGAAACCCTGATCAGGATTCATGGACGAATAGTCCGAAGGCGTACGGAGAGGTGTACGTAGATGATTCCGCTTTTGGTTGTCCTCTTATCGATGTGAAGGGATTTAGTCGCCCCTGTGTTGATTGGAAAAAAGTGGGCCCCCATCTAGAGCATATGTGTCTGAGTCGGAGATAGTTGTCTGCGGACCTGGGTTTTGTAGTTGTGAAATATGCATTTCAAGAGTTGTTATGAGCTCTTTTACAAGTGTGTAGTTCTGTGCTTTTACACTGGTTGAAAGATCTGTAATAAGTGTCGCTAGGCGTCGGAATCCAAACATGCCGCAAACCCCTGTCAGGGCGTGGCAAGTGCTGTAAATAAGAGAGTACTCCTGGTTTGTTAGGGCCTTTTGTATAACATGTAAGTCCGCTGTTATTGTTTTGAAAATCTGAGGTTGTAGTTCTGTGAGATTTTCAGGAATATCACTTTTTGTCTTGTTTTCCAGGCAGAAGCCGATAGCTTTGTTACCCATATTCTGTGGAGATGGGGCGAGTGCCCCCTTGTTGGTGTGCTTGACTAAGGCATGGATAAGCTCACGTTTTAAAAAAGGTTTAGTGAGCACGCCGTCAAAACCAAGTTGCAAAAATCTGTTTTTTTGTTCATGGAAGGCGTGGGCCGTGACGGCAAGGATAATTGCAGGGGCCTCTGAGCCTTTTTCCTTTTTTCGAATGGTGTCAGTTACTGTAATACCATCCATTCCAGACATGCAGATATCCATCAGTATCAGATCAAAAGTTGCATCTTCTAGTTGTTGTAATGCCTCTTGCCCGTTATTTGCCGTACAGATGTCCACCGGGTATCCCTTGAGATAGACCTTAAGGACCTCAATGTTTTCTTTAATATCATCCACCGCAAGGATTCTTAACTGCGGGAAATGCTCTGGTAAAATGAGCTTGGTGTTGAAGTATATTTTTTGTCTTTCAGAGGTTGTAACCTGTGGCAGCGGGAGGCAGAATGTGAACGTAGAGCCTCGACCCAGCCGGGAAGAAACTGTGAGGTTGCCCCCCATTGTTTTCGTTAATTTCTGGCTGATTGCAAGTCCTAAACCCGCACCCCCGTGCTGCTGGGAGACTGCATTGTTGGCCTGGGTGAAGCGATTAAAAATTACTTTTTGCTGATCTTTGGAGATGCCGCTGCCGGTGTCCTGGACGTTGAATGCGAGGGTTTCGTTCTGCTGATCCTTTTCTGCAATAGTGAGTGTTATGGTGCCCGCTTGAGTAAATTTAACTGCGTTATTCAGCAGATTAAGCAGAATCTGAAAGATTTTTAACGGATCGCCCTCGCGCTCCATGATGAGAAGAGGGTCGTGTAAAACGACAAATTCGAGCCGTTTGGGTTGGCAGAGGGGCTGGGCGGCTGCCTCAATCTGGCTGATGATTTCTTGTAGACTGAATGGCACCGGTTCAAAGAGGATTTTCCCCGCTTCAATCTTGGAGAACTCAAGTATATTATTGAGGATCTCCATCAACTGCTTCCCGGTGACTCTGAGGCTCTTGATGTATTGCTGCTGTGGGGCGGTAAGGGGTGTCTCTGCCAGAAGATGTGCTATGCCGAGTATGATGTTGAGGGGGGTTCTAATCTCGTGGCTCATATTTGTTAGGACGTCTGTTCTCGAAAGATTGTCCAAACGTTTTTGTTCATGGAGAAAACGGAGTTTGTCGTTGGCCTCCTGTAGGAGTGCTGCGTTTGCTGTGGTTTGCTTTTGCAAAGAGTGGATCTGTTTTGTCGCAGCTTCGAGGTCTTGGTGCGCCTGCTCACACTCTTTTTTGAGCAGGTCGATTTTGTTTTGCATTTTCATTGAGTCGTTCAAAATACCGCTCCGTTACGTCTTGTAACACAAGAAATCGTCTATCCCGTCTCTTTATAGTATAAACAATTTTCCCCCAAAAGACTCTAAGAAGAACAAATTCATGGAGAAATTTTCGGGGAATAATGCTATTATGCGTAGCATAAGTTAGTAGCTTTAATCACACTGTAGCAAAAAAATATACCAGTCCGGAATGTTCACCGCTTGCATGCACAACAGTCCAATGTTTGTTTTTAATGCGTTTAAATATAAAGGAAAATATCATGGGTGTGATCGTCACACAACTGTATCGGAAAATTGATGGAAGTAAGGCCTATTGTTTTAACGTTGAATCCAGTCGTAGTCTGACTCCAGAGGAGATGAAACGTCTCCGTTTGATTTTGGCGGACGGCCTGTTGGTTGAAACGGTACAGGAAAAGCCTCTTTTGACAGGAGACAGGGTTGTTGAAGTCGGCCCTAGGATGAATTTTGCCACAGCATGGTCTTCTAACATGGTCTCTATCTGTGAGGCGACCGGACTTGGTATGATTAGTCGTGTTGAACGATCCAGGCGTTATCTGGTGCCTGTTGGGGAAGATGTTGAGCGATTTATTGAGAGCAATCACGATCGTATGACGGAATGTCACTACCCGAAACCTCTTACCACCTTTGTAACCGGAGTTGTGCCGGAGGCTGTGTATGAAGTGGATCTGAAAACCAACGGTCCGGATGGCTTAACTGCGCTCCCAGGTATCTCTATGGATGAGAGGGATCGCAACCTGTATTATGATTATTTTGTAAAGCAGCAGAAGCGTAATCCAACCATCGTTGAGATTATGGATCTAAACAACGCAAACTCTGAACACTCCCGCCACGGATATTTTAAAGGCAAGCAGATCATCGACGGTCAGGAGATGGAATCCACCTTATTTGACCTTGTCACCGAGACGCTTACTGCGAGTCCTAAGGGATCTCTTATCGCGTTTAAGGATAATTCTAGTGTTATAGAGGGGTATGAGATCGATACCATCATCCCTAAAGAACCCGGTAAGCCTTCCCCCTTTGTTGCCGTAAAGGTGAATTACAATCCTCTTCTCACCGCAGAAACCCATAATTTCCCCACCGGTGTAGCCCCTTTCCCAGGTGCTGAGACCGGTACTGGCGGACGGATTCGCGACGTACTGGGTACAGGTCAGGGTGGCTTTGTTATAGCCGGAATTGCTGGATATTGTGTGGGTAGTTTGAATATTCCAGGGTACGAACTGCCCTGGGAAAATCATTATCCCGCTCCTGAGAACCTCGCATCACCCCTTGAAATTGAGGTTGAGGCCAGTAATGGCGCCTCTGATTACGGTAATAAATTTGGTGAGCCTTTGATTCAGGGTTTTACCAGATCCTTTGATATGCGCCTTGAAAATGGTGAACGTTGGGGCTTCTTGAAGCCAATTATGTTCACAGCGGGTGTGGGACAGCTCGACGGCCGGCACATAGAAAAGGCCGCCGAAGAAAAAGGGATGATCATCGTTCAGGTTGGTGGTCCCGCCTATCGTGTTGGTTTTGGCGGGGGCGCAGCATCCTCAATGCTCCAGGGTGAAAACGAATCGACCCTTGACTTTAAT
>NVXR01000034.1 GCA_002733995.1 Desulfotalea sp.
CAAAATGAGGTGGAAGCGTCTTGTATTATTGAGTGTAAAGAAACCACCCAGGCACTTATCCTGGCTAATCTTCTATCCACCGGGGTTAGTGCCTTACTGCATGCTTACTTCTTGCAAACAAAACGAGGAGGAAGGTCGGTGTATTATTGAGTGTAAAGAAACCACCCAGGCACTTATCCTGGCTAATCTTCTATCCACCGGGGTTAGTGCCTTACTGCACGCTTACTTCTTCTAAATAAAACGAGGAGGAAGGTTGGTGTATTCTTGAGTGTAAAGACACCACCCAGGCACTTATCCTGGCTAATCGCCTATCCACCGGGGTTAGTGCCTTACTGCATGCTTACTTCTTCTAAACAAAACGAGGAGGAAGCGTAGTGTAGGAATGCGCTTAACGATACTGGTTAGTTCGGCAGCTTGGGAGATCCCTTGAGCATGGAGATAAAAAGTTCCTCAAGTACAAGTCTCGGTGGTAGTGGTGATCCTTTAAGCTTGAATTCGGCTTTAAGGAGCATTGCTAGCCATCTTTTGAGTACTGGGCATGAATATTCATGAGCCTTGGTAAAGCTCATGAACAGCGCGTATGGATGTCCGCCGAGCATGTCAGTCCATTCTCCCTTTGCTTTGAGTGCAGGTAGATAGCCGGTTTGGAACTGTTTTGCATTCATTCCCCTGTGCCATTGGGGGGAAGCACCCATCTGCAGCGAGCGGAAGATAAGGAGTTTTCGCAGGAAATTTCTCATGGTGGCAAGGATGGCAAGACCGTGGACACCTTGATCCTGCAGGCGGGCAAGGAGGACAAGTGCTTTGCCCAGCTGCTTCTTGGAAAAGGCATCGGTGAGTTCATAGAGGGCGTCTTCACGGCTGCGGCTAACCATAGTAGCTAGGTCTTTGAGGGTGATTGTCGGTCGATCACCTACATAGTGTACCAATTTTTCAGTTTCTGTTGCAACGGCTACCGGATGAAAGCCAACCCTATCAAAAAAAGCATCTACAGCCCGTGGATCGATTGTTTTGTTAAATTCTGCCACGGTCTTTAGCATCATCTCTTTAAGAACCAGCTTTTGTTCTCCCTGGGCTGCATTGGTGCCACCGGCCGCTACAGAGCAGTCGATAATGGTTTGGGTCTTTTTTAAGTAGGTAAAGAGGCGCTGCCGTTTGTCTACTGTTTCGGCGGTGATGATAAGGATATTTCCGCAGGGAAATCCTTTGTCTAGAGCTGCAATATACTGATCTACGGTGTTGGCGCTGGTTGGCTTCACCTCATCTCTTGATTGAAAAAGGGTCGTGTCGGCCCAAGAGAGATCTCCCTGGGGTTTTTCAAAAGCGAAGACCTTTTTCCATTCAGGGCCCGTCATTTGTGACAGTGTTTGCGGATTATCGACTTTCAAACCGCCCGCTTGAATCATTGCATGGAGATGTCTTTTAGCCGGATCATAGCGACCTTTTTGCTGACTTTGCAGTGCCTTATCCCAAATTTTGGAAATGACTGTTTTGCTGTGGAAGATGCGGCTGTCGCCTACTCGGTAAATCTGTCTACCGGGTAATAGGCTGAAACTCATAAGACACGCCATGGTTTGCTGGGGGTCTTCTACATCGCCATCTATATTGTGGAGGGCACCGGCAGAATCTTTTAACAGGCGGTCCTGGAGGAGCTCAGCTGTTGTTTGGCAGAGGTAACGCTCTCCGAAAAAGAGGAAGACCTGGGACTTGGGTAAGGGGGCGCTGTCTTGTAGGGCAGTTTCAAATTCGGAACGTTTAATGAGTGTCATGATATTTTGCGCCGATAATCATTTTATGAGGGTGTGATGGGAGCGACCCGGGGTGGGTGATCTTTTATCATCATTTTCAGTTGAAGGTGTTGTTACTCTTGCTTCTTCCGCTTCTAACAGTGGCTACTATACCCATGTGGTGATTAAAGAGAACGCCTACTTTGAGGTAGGAGCCCTTGCTGTCATGGGATCTAGGGCTTTTAAAATGCTATTTTATGATATATTCTTGTTGAGTGCGTCGATGTAATGTGCCTAATCAGTTTTCGTTCGTCGATTATTATAGGGCTTTTACTGGAGAAGTAAAAGAGTTCATTGTGCGGTAGATATGGATTTTAATGCACGCCATTTCTGTTACCGTACAGACAAATAGTATCGCCATACCCTTTGGTCCTCGGACTAAAGTTATCGGAGGTACTTGCTGAACACCGTTTTTTTAGCTTATTTAACCACACTTTATTGAATGAGAAAGAGAAAGAGTGGTAAGGTGTTATGAGCTGTTTTAGAAGGAAATTTAATTTTAATCTATGGCGAATGGAAGTCCGATTTCATTCGCTATAACAAATATAAGGTCGGCTGTTTATCATGAAAGTAATTGGAAGAAATGACCCTTGTTGGTGTAATAGTGGCAAAAAATATAAAAAATGCCATTTACAATCAGATGCAAAGGGTGAAACTGCTCCTTCAGGTCGTGCAAAGACCGTCAGGAAACCCACTGTATTATCCGCCGCTGTGAGTCCGACCCTCGTTGTACCTAAAGAAATAGGTCGTCCTGAATATGCCATGAGCGGCAAGCCCACCGATAAAAAGATATCTTGCAAGAAAACGGATAGCGATCAGATTGAGCGGATGCGTTATGCCGGAAAGGTTGCAAGGGATGTCTTGGACACAGTTCTTGCCCGTGTAAAGGAAGGCATTACCACCGACGAGCTTGATAAAATTGCCCATGCCCGTACCCTGAAGCTTGGTGGATATCCCAGTACTTTAAATTATATGGGCTTTCCAAAGTCTATCTGCACCTCCGTTAACGAGGTGGTGGTACACGGAATACCCGACGGCCGGTCTCTTGTGAATGGAGATGTCATTAACTGTGATGTTACGGTGTACGTAGATGGAATGCATGGTGATTGTTCTGAAACTGTATTTGTAGGTGAGGTCGATGAGGCGTCCAAAAAACTTGTTCGAGTCACCTGGGAATGTTTGTTGAAGGGAATTGATGTCGTAAAGCCAGGGGTGTTTTTTAACCGTATTGGCAAGGTGATAGAAGCCCACGCCAAAGATAATGGTTTTAGCGTTGTTCGCGAGTTTACAGGACATGGTCTTGGTCAGTATTTTCACATGGCCCCATATATTGCTCATTTTTATGAGGCGGGTAATAAGCAAGTTATTGAAGAAGGAATGACCTTTACCATTGAGCCTATGATTAATGCGGGCGGTGCGGAGTGTCGTTTCTGGAAGGATAAATGGACTGCGGTTACGGCCGATCTTTCAAAGAGTGCTCAGTTTGAACATACGCTTCTTGTGACGGCTACTGGTGTAGAGATTCTCACCGGTGGCAGGGAGCCCTTTTTCCTCAAATAGATACCTCAGGGTGTATGTGTAAAAACAAAAAACAAAAAACAAAAAACAGAAAACAGAAAACAGAAAACAGAAAAAACAGAAACTGAAACTGAAAATGGGAGATGGCTGAGTACAATGCTGACGATTCTTTGTGCCGCTTGCAAGACCAAATTATGGAAATATGAAAAACGTGGACATGGTCATGTGGTGCGTTGTCATAAAGAAAGAATTTCAAAATGGTATAAGGCGGAGTTGCTGGGGCATAAGGTCTATTGCAGGTGTGGCAAACCAATAGGTGTGGATAAAGACAGTTACTACCGGATGATTTCCGGTGCCTTTACTCACACTGGGACCAAGAAGAATAAGAAGTGATTCGTAGTGTGTCTGGCAGTAGCGGCTGGTCCTCTCCCTTTTATCCCCATGGAGCAAGAATTTCGATGAACATTGTGTGTTTGTCTCTGTAAAGAGATGAAAAAATTATTTTAAGGTTTCAATCATCTTTGTTGAAAACGGCACAATGTTCATGGGAACCGGGGGCTAAAGGAAGATCTTATAGGCAGGATTATCCGTCTCTTCCTCATAGCGGTAACCAAGTGAATCCAACTTTTCTTCAAGGTTGCTATCAATCCCTTCGGGGCACTCCATTCCAATGAGTACCCGACCAAAATCGCCTCCTTGGTCGCGGTAATGGAAGAGAGAGATGTTGTGGTGATCTTTGGTTGCCTCTAAGAAGCGGGTAAGGGCGCCGGGGGTCTCTGGGAACCAGAAGCGAAAGAGTCTTTCTTGGTTCACTGCATTGGATTTCCCCCCCACCATATAGCGAATATGGGTTTTGGCTAGATCGTTGTCGGTGATATCCTGATGCTCATAGCCTGCGGTTTCAAGCTGTTTGCCAAACTCAAGGCGTTCGTCGTTGTTGCGAACAGAAATACCAACGAATATATGTGCAGCGCTGCGACTTGCAAGACGGTAGTTAAACTCTGTGATATTACGGTCGCCTACGAGGTCTGTGCAGAATGTTTTCAGGCTGCCGTTGCTTTCGGGGATCTTGACTGCAAAAAGAGCCTCCTGTTGTTCTCCTGCCACAGTACGTTCTGCAACATAACGAAGTCGTTCGAAATTCATGTTGGCGCCGGAGTTGATGGCTATAAGAGTTTTGCCACTACACTGGCTTTCTTGAATATATTTAAGTAGGCCAGCCATTCCCAGGCCACCAGCAGGCTCCACTATGGACCTGGTTGCCAGGTAGATAGCCTTCATGCCGCTGCACAGCTCATCTGTGGACACGGTGATGATTCTGTCCACGTATTTTTTGCAGATATCGTAGTTGAGGGCTCCAACCTGGCGGACGGCAACACCATCTGCAAAGATACCCACAGTATCAAGAATGACACGCTCGTTTTTTGCAAGTGAGGTGTGCATGGCGCAACTGTCGAGGGGTTCAACCCCAATAATCTCAATTTCCGGTCTGAGGGTTTTTATGTAGAGGGCAACTCCGGCAATGAGACCTCCACCGCCAACGGGCAAAAAGACGGCATCAAGTTGACCAGGATTTTGGCGTAGGAGTTCATCGCCAATGGTGCCCTGTCCAGCAATGACCAAGGGGTCGTCAAAGGGGTGGACTGCAACCATCCCTGTTTCTCGCATAATCTTGTCGGCATATTCCGCTGCTTCAGAGTAGTTATTGCCATAAAGTTTAACCTTGCCACCCATGAGCTTAACGGCCTCTATCTTGATTGCAGGAGTGGTCTCGGGCATTATTATAAGAGCTGTAATCCCAAGCTTTCTCGCTGCAAAGGCTACTCCCTGGGCGTGGTTTCCCGCACTGGCGGTGATTACTCCTCTTTGCTTCTCCGTTGGGCTGAGATTGGCGAGTTTGTTGTAGGCACCTCGCAATTTAAAAGAAAAAACAGGTTGCTGATCTTCTCGTTTTAAAAGGATGGTGTTGTCTGTTTGCAGGGAAAGTGCTTCGGCTTTGTCCAGCGTGGTTTCAATAGCAGCTTCATAGACCCGTGACGTGAGAATTTGTTTGAACAGTTCTTGCAATGAGGTTACCTCGGATTTGATGGGCAGGGTGGGTTTCGTAGCTTATTGTTTTTACACAATAAGCTACGGGTGTAAAGAGTTATCGTAAGCTTTCGTTGATTTTTTGCAGAGCAGCGTTTCCCGGACAGAGGTCTTTTTCGGTCAGACTATTTAAAGGTCTATGGGTGGAATTGATGATATCATGGGTTTCTCTGATCTCCTGATTCACATAAAGAAGACCTGTTAGTAACCTGCCTTTAGCTTTTTCTGATTCTAGGTTGTTTACTGCTATAAGCCTGTCTGTAATGCTTTTTGTTGAATCAGATTTGTGGAGGTGGATCTTGCTGCCGTCATGCATGGTAACCACCTGGCTGGTTCCTTCATCATATTCGGCTAGGATCTCTTGCTGTAGAGGGATAAAATCAAAAGTATTGGTTGCCTCAATATGTTCCCGTACGTATTCATAACTTTTAGTTGAAGTGGATGTGTTGTTAAACGTTACGCAGGGGGAAATGATATCGATAAAGGCAAGGCCACTGTGGGCAAATGCTCCTTTTATGAGTGGAACAAGTTGCTTCTTATCACCGGAAAATCCTCTTGCCACATAGCTGGCCCCAAGTTCGATGGCCAGTTCGCAGAGATCGATGGATGTGTATGGGTTTGGCACCCCTCTCTTGCCGGAGGAGCCTTTGTCGGTGGTGGCGGAATCCTGTCCCTTGGTGAGGCCGTAGCAACCGTTATTCATACAGATGTAGTTGAGGTTCAGGTTACGTCTGAGCGAGTGGGCAAATTGGCCCATGCCGATAGATGCTGTGTCCCCATCCCCAGAAATACCAATGTAGAGCAGGTCGCGGTTCGCCATATTGGCCCCCGTGGCAACGGAGGGCATTCGGCCGTGAACTGAGTTAAAGCCATGGGATTTACTCAAAAAATATGCGGGTGTCTTAGACGAACACCCTATACCTGATATTTTTGCCACCCGGTGTGGTTCTATGCCAAGCTCAAAGCAGGCCTGGATGATGCCGCTTGTGGCAGAGTCGTGGCCGCAGCCAGCACATAGGGTTGACATGGCACCTTCGTAATCTTGTTTGCTGAAGCCTGCCGCGTTTTTAGTTTGATTTGGATGGCGAAATTTTGGTCGATCAAAGCTCATGCCACTCCTCCTTTTCCTTCTGCTACCAGTTGCTCATCTGCGGCAAGCAGGTTGTTTATTTTGTTGGTTATAAAATTTGCGGTAATAGGTAGACCATCGTAGTTGAGGATGGACTGCATCTTTGCCGGAGAAATACTGTCTTCGGCCATGAGTAAGGTGCGCAGCTGTGCGTCACGGTTCTGCTCGATGATAAATATTGTGTTGTGGCTGTTGATGAAATCAACAACTTCTCTCTGGAAAGGAAAGGAACGGATTCTCAGGCTGTTGATTTTAAGGCCTTTTTTAGAAAATCTGCTGATAGCCTCGTAGGTCGAATGAGTCGTTGTGCCGTAAAAAATTACTCCAACCCCGTTCTCCGGGTCGCGCATTTTTATTCTGGGTGTAGGGATGAGAGATTTTGCTGTATCCCATTTGACCATAAGCCTTTCCATACCGGCCAAATATGTTGAACTTTCTTCGGTATATGCGGAGTATTCGTTGTGGGAGGTTCCCCTGGTAAAGTATGCGCCTTTGGTTGGATGAGTTCCCGGGTAGGTACGATAGCAGATACCGTCACCATCGACGTCGAGATAGCGTCCCCATTTTTCTTTAAGGTTGTCAAGGTCCTCTGTACTGAGGACCTTGCCGCGATCATACAGGCGTTTGTCGTCCCACTCCAGTGGGTCACAAAGGTGGTCGTTCATCCCGAGATCGAGGTCGGACATGATAATAATAGGTGTCTGCAGGCGCTCTGCTAGATCAAATGCATCGGCACTGAATTCGAAACACTCTTTGGGGTCGCAGGGAAATAAGAGTACATTTTTCGTGTCCCCATGGGAGGCGTAGGCGCAGGACAAAACATCTGCTTGTTGGGTCCTTGTTGGCATGCCAGTGCTTGGTCCCGCACGTTGTATATTGACGAGTACCACTGGGATTTCGGCAAAATAGGCAAGTCCTAAAAATTCCCCCATGAGGGAGATACCGGGGCCTGAAGTGGCAGTAAAGGCGCGTGCTCCATTCCAGGCGGCCCCTATGACGATACCAATGGCTGCAAGCTCATCTTCTGCCTGGATGATGGCGACCTTGTAGCGGCCTGTGTCCTCTTCAACACGGAATTTTTTTGAGTAACGATCAAAGGCTTCCACCACCGATGTAGACGGGGTTATCGGGTACCAGCCACTCACCGTTGCCCCCGCATAAACAGCTCCCAGGCCTATTGCTGAGTTGCCATCAAGGAGGATACCGTCTCCAACGCTGTCACTGGGGCGGATAGAAAGCTTACATGCATCGGAGTAGTGTTCGTTGGCGTAGTTATAGCCTAACTCCAGGGCTTTGATGTTTGGTTCTGCCAGTTTGGGCTTTTTTTGAAATTGTTTGGTGATTGAGTCTGTTAGGATAGAGAAATCCATGTCAAGCAGGAAGGCTAGAGCACCAACGTAAATGATGTTTTTGAGTAGTTGACGGAGCTTTGGGTTTTTGAATTCGTCATTACAAAGCATGGTGAAGGGAATGCCCATTACCGTGATGTCATCGCGGAGGAAGTCATCTGGAAGATCCTTGGATGAATCGTAGATGAAATATCCCCCCGGGAGAAGGTCCTGATAATCCTTGTTCAGGGTCTGGCCATTGACGGCTACGGCCATGTCAACGCCACCACGCCTGCCGAGAAAACCTCGTTCATTAATCCTCACCTCGTACCATGTGGGTAATCCTTGGATATTAGACGGGAATATGTTTTTTGGACTGACGGGAACACCCGCTCTGAAAATTGCCTTGGCGAAGAGGTTATTGGCACTGGCGGAGCCGGAGCCGTTAACATTAGCAAAGCGAACAACGAAATCGTTTATGCTTTCAATCTTGGTCATTTTGGCCAACCTGTGCAGAATTAAAGGTGAATTTCATCATTTCCCAGGAAGATGTCGGACAACGTTCCGCACATAAGCCGCAATGCAGGCACACATTCTCATCTTTTACCATGACCCTTCCTGTCGCCACCGGCTTGGAAACATAAAGTGACTGGGTTTTGTTCTCAGCCGGAATCATAACGTTATTTCGGAGCTCAGTTTCACTGGCATTATCGATGAAATTGATACAGGATTCAGGACAAATATCAACGCAGGCGTCACACTCGATACAGGTTGCGGCGTCGAATACGGTCTGGACGTCACAGTTGAGGCAGCGCATCGCCTCCTGGTGGCCTGTCTGTCTGCTAAAGCCTAGTTCAACCTCCATGAGTCTGTTCTTCAGAGATTTTACCTTGTCTACCGTGGGCACTGCGTATCGCTTATCATCTGAGATATGGCTGTCATAGAGCCATTCCTGCATGCCCATCTTCTGGCTGAGAAGGGTGGTGGTGGGGTGAGGACGGTCGTGGAGGTCTTTTTTTTGACAGTAAAGATCAATGGAGATGGCGACTTCGTGACCGTGGGCTACTGCCGTAATCACATTCTTAGGGCCAAAGGCGGCGTCACCCCCAAAAAATAAATTGGGGATAGATGATTGATGGGTGAGTTCATCAAGTACAGGCAAGCCCCATTTGTTCATCTCAAGGTCGACATCTATAAACGGATAGGCGTTTTGCTGGCCAACTGCGAGAAGAACTTGATCGCAGGGAATAAACACCGGCGGTTCGTCTATTGGCAGTAGACTTCGTTTGCCTTCCGGGTTGTAGTGTGCCTCGACTTTTTGGAAGTGCATGCCCACGAGGATGCCTGCCTTGACGACAAAATCAACCGGTGAATGTTTGTCGAGAATTGGGATACCTTCTTCTTGGGCGTCTTCAATCTCCCATGGGGAGGCCTTCATGTCGCTTAGGGGACTGCGGACAACAACTTTAACCTCTTCTCCGCCCAAGCGTCTTGCCATTCTACAGCAATCCATGGCGGTATTGCCACCCCCTAATACCAGTACCCTGGAGGGGGAGTGGGTGATGTGGCGATAGAGAACGGCGGCAAGGTATTCAATACCTATAAAGACAGAAGGGTCAGCGGCATCTCTGCCGGGGAGGTCTGGCAGATCTTTTCCCCTGGGAGCGCCTGTACCAATGAATACGGCGTCGTAATTTTTGTCGAGGATCTCTTTTAAGCTATCAACATAGTGGTTGAAGTGGGTGTTTACCCCAAGATTAAGGATGCGATCGACCTCTTCGTTGAGGACTTTTTCGGGAAGTCTGAACGACGGTACCTGGGTTCTTATGAAACCGCCTGCCCTGGTCTGATCATCAAAAAGATCGACCTCATAACCCAGGGGAAGCAGGTCGCGTGCCACGGTAAGTGAGGCAGGCCCCCCGCCAATAAGGGCAATTTTTTTGCCATTCTTTTTCTTGGGGATTTTGGGAAGAAAGCTGGTGTCAGCACTTTTATAGTCTGAGGCCACCCGCTTTAGGCGGCAAATAGCAACCGGGTTATCTTCAACCCTGGTGCGTCTGCAGGCGGGCTCACATGGGCGATCGCAAATACGTCCGAGGATCCCCGGGAAGACGTTGGATATCCAGTTGATTTTGAAGGCTTCATCATATTTACCCTGGGCGACGAGCCGTAGGTACTCAGGTACGGGGGTGTGGGCGGGACATGCGTACTGGCAATCAATTACCTTGTGAAAGTAATTGATATCTTCAATGTTTGTCGGTTTCAAGAATCACTCCTCATTAGCATTGGTAAGAGTTGATCAGAAAAAACTTTGCTGGAAACCAACTGTGCGTCAGGTGGTGGCAGCTGAAGATTTATTCTCCGTTATGGTGAGGTCTGCTTTTTTAATAAAGTAGTCGTCTCTATAAAATATGAAATTCGACAACGAAATAAAAGTAATTTTTATTATTAACAGCTAAAGGCTGTTGTGAACCGTAGTGGCGCACAAATTATTTCCTGTTATAAAAGACTAAAAAAGTCTCTGTCGGTACGTCGATTGTCCTGGCTCGCTGGGGGGAGCCCGTGTTTACCTGGGAACATTGATTTGTTCCCAGGTAAAGGCATGCAAGGCCCGTATGATTTGGCACATTTTTCAAAGAAGAAAACAGATCATGTTTTCATAAAAGGGTGGCTGTAGGGAAACACACCCCTTTATGTCGAAGCCGGGTGAGGCCTGGGTCCAGGTTAATACTCGGGGAGTATCCGTACAGCTCCTTGGTCAGCTGATGCTGCAAAAAGTGCATATGCACGAAGGGCGGTACTCACCTCTCTCTTACGACCAACGGGTTTAAATGCTTGCTTTCCTTTGGCTTCTTCGGCCACTCTTCTCTGGGCGAGGGTGTCATCGGAAATGTCGAGACTAATTGACCTTCCGGGGATGTCGATGTTGATGGTGTCACCGTCCTCGATAAGGGCAATTGCGCCGCCTGCTGCAGCCTCGGGTGAGACGTGACCGATGGAAAGGCCTGAGGTGCCACCGGAGAATCTACCGTCAGTTATAAGGGCACATTCTTTGCCGAGGTGGATAGATTTGAGGTATGAGGTCGGATAGAGCATCTCTTGCATTCCGGGGCCTCCCTTCGGGCCTTCGTAACGGATGACGATCACGTCGCCTGCTCTTATCCTGCCGCCTAGAATTGCCTCACAGGTATCGTCTTGGGATGAAAAGACTCTGGCTGTCCCTGTAAATTTAAAAATTGATGGGTCAACCCCGGCGGTTTTAACGATGCAACCGTTTTTAGCAATATTGCCATGAAGAACCGCAAGGCCGCCTTCCTTGTCGTAGCAATGTGTAAGGTCGCGGATACACCCTTTTTCTCGGTCAAGATCCGCTTCTTTGTACATTGTGTCTTGGGAGCCCATCACAAGATTAAGGCCAGAATGTGCAGGAGCACTCAGGTAGAGGTTTTTGGCCGCATCGGTGTGACTGGCATTGGAAAGGTCCCAGTTCTTGAGCGTTTCTTTGAGGGAAGGAGAGTCTACACGGCTGACGCTGGTGTCAATGAGACCTCCCCTAGCCAGTTCTCCTAGGATGGCCATGATACCACCAGCCCTGTTTACATCCTCAATGTGGTACTTTGAGTTGGGGGAGACCTTGCAAAGGTTTGGTACCTTGCGTGACAGGGCATCAATGTCGGCCATGGTGAAGTCCACTCCGGCTTCACGGGCGATGGCAAGAAGGTGGAGGACGGTGTTTGTTGAACCACCCATGGCAATATCAAGGGTCATGGAGTTCATAAAAGCACTTTTAGAACCGATGGAGCGGGGGAGTACAGAGGCGTCTTCATTGTCGTACCAGGCGTGGGCCATTTCCACAATTCGATGGGCCGCCTTTTCAAAGAGGAGCTTGCGGTTTGCATGGGTAGCAACCACGGTGCCGTTTCCTGGCAGAGCAAGTCCTAGGGCTTCGTTAAGGCAATTCATAGAGTTTGCTGTAAACATGCCAGAACAGGAGCCACAGGTAGGACATGCACAACGCTCAACCCTTTCAATCTCATCGTCGCTAACGCCTTTGTCGGCGGCAAGAACCATGGCATCAACAAGGTCATAACGTTTGTCACCATCAACACCTGCCTCCATTGGACCGCCGGATACAAAGATTGTAGGGATGTTCAGGCGCATGGCTGCCATGAGCATCCCGGGGGTGATTTTATCGCAGTTGCTGATGCAGATCATTGCATCTACTGTATGGGCATTGCACATGAACTCTACGGAATCTGCAATCAGATCCCTGGATGGAAGGGAGTAGAGCATTCCTGAGTGGCCCATTGCGATACCGTCATCAATTGCAATGGTATTGAATTCTGCGGCAAAACAACCCGCATCTGCGATGATTTTTTTGAGATGCTGGCCAATTTCATGCAAATGTACATGTCCCGGGACAAACTGGGTAAAGGAGTTGACGATTGCGATTATCGGTTTGCCAAACTGTTTATCTTTAACCCCATTGGCTCGCCAGAGGCTTCGGGCTCCTGCCATTTTCCTTCCCTGGGTTGTGGTTGCGCTACGCAGTTGTATTGCCATGATATATACTCCGGATTATTAATTGTAGATTTGTAACAAGAAGAAATGTGTAGAATATTTGCAAAAAGAATGTAAAAATTGTTAGACTTTGACCAATATACTATGAAAACTGCTGGTAGTGCATAATTTTTCAAGGGAGTAGCATGAAAAAAACGGAAATTGATTATTGGATTGCGGCGATGCTAGAATCTCACAGCAACGTGTCGGATCTAAATATAACCGTGGGTAAATCTCTCCAGGTTGAGTCTGCGGGTGTGCTGGTGCCGGTGAATGTGGCACCGCCTGTTAAAGAGTTGACGCCTTTTCAGACAGAGGTTTTTGCCTTGAACCTGATTGGTAATAATCGTCGTCTGTTGAGGGAGCTTGTGGAGACGGGTTCCTGCGATCTTTCCTACTCTCTTTCGGATAAGGCAAGATTTAGGGTAAATATCTTTACCCAGAAAGGTTATTTTACCACTGTGCTGAGAAAGCTTGAAACGGAGGTCCCCTCCATTGAAAACATGCAGTTTCCTGAGGCTTTTGGCACCATGGCCGCAGAACTCAACGGACTCATCCTCTTTACTGGTGCAACTGGTACCGGTAAAACTACCTCTCTTGCAGCCCTGCTCAACAGGATCAATCAGGAGCGTGCTGTGCATGTCGTAACCTTGGAAGACCCTATCGAATACGTGCATGAGCAGTTGCGGGCGACCTTTAATCAGCGGGAGCTTGGAAATGATTTTTCTAGTTTTGCTGTAGGGATGCGAGCGGCTTTGCGGCAGGCGCCCAAGGTGATCTTGGTTGGCGAGATGCGTGATCGTGAAACCATGGAAATCGGTTTGACTGCGGCTGAAACGGGGCATCTTGTACTTTCAACCCTGCATACAATCGATGCGGGGCAAACCATTAACCGTATCCTTGGTATGTTTGAGCAGGAGGAGCAGCCGCAGATTCGTAATCGTCTGGTTGATACCCTGCGCTGGATTGTCAGTCAACGTTTGTTACCCAAGGTTGGTGGCGGTCGTGTTGCTGCAATGGAAATTTTGAGGACCAGTTTACGTGTAAAGGATCTCATCATAAATGGCGAGTCAGAGGAAAAAACCTATTACAACATCATCAGTGAAGGCTCCGCCCTTGATATGAGGACATTTGATCAGCATATTCTTGAGCTATACAGCAGGGGGATAGTGACAGAGAAGAGTGCCGTCACTTTTTGTTCACAGAGGGCCGAGATGAATCGTGGCCTCGATAGAATTAAGTCTGAACGGGGCGAGGCTACAACGAAGTTGACAAGCCTGGCTATGGAGGAAGAGGAAGATCAGGGATATGGTGGTTTTCGACGGTAATAAGATGTTTACATGTGAAGATAAGCGCGAAAAGTTTGGAAAATCAGTTGGAGTTATGAGGATATCATGCAAGTAAACTGTCCCCACTGTGAAAAACAGCTGAAGCTGAGTGGTAAGATCAGAGAGAACATAGAAAGACTGCCGCCAGGTCAAAAGATAAAAGTGAAATGCGTCTACTGCGCAAAACCTTTTGGTCTGGACGCCCTAAGTCTAGGTGTGACTGCTGCACCAAAAGAAAGCAGGCGAGAAAAATCCCAGGGACAAAAAGTGTCTGGTGAGAACGGTGTTCGTCCACCGGCACCGCCTGATGTTAACTGGTTGGCAGAAGGTCTTTTTGAAGATCACGAAATTGTTGAAGATATCCCCAGGGCATTGGTGCTCATGCCTGATATTCCAGCACGGGATACTGTGGTTAAAGCTGCCGTGGAATTTGGTTATCAGGTTGATCAGATAGCCGATGCCGACGAGGCGGTTGAGAAGGTGCGCTTTGTGAATTATGCGGCTGTGTTTCTCCATAGTCGCTATGAACATGGGGGGATTAAATCCGGGAAATTTCACAATTATATGCGTGCCATGAGCATGACCCGCAGGAGATATGTTCTGTATGTCCTGTTGGGCGCTGACTTCGAGACGTTGTACGATCTTCAGGCCATGGCCTACTCGGCTAATCTTGTTATCAATGATTCCGAACTTGAACATGTCGGGGTCGTGCTTAAAAAAGTGATCCCGGAGTACGAGGCGCTGTTTGGCCCCCTGATGGATGAGTTGCGTGATTCTGGCAGGGGATAATGATCCTGGAGTTATGCTGTAACAGTTTTTTGAGGGCGGGGCTATTTTATCTCCGTCTATTGTTCGCTCATTCAGATAGATGTAGTATCTGCTTTGAAGGTTTGTCTACGCTGCCCGTGGGTGCACTTTGCAGGCAGGAAAATGCATAATGTCCAGCAAAGGACTGTTTCTGCGCTGTTACTTTTTTTTTGCAGTTGTTGGTTGCCTCTGACCTGATGGGGGGATTAGGTGGAAGACAATATTTTTTTTCTTATAATTTCACACTCTTCGGGGTGGACCTTCCCGTCGAATAGGCATTGTTATTGAGGCTTTTCTGTGTGCTTGTGTGGGCGCAGCCCCAACGATTCATGCCTCCGGTAAATTTACCAATCGTAAAATCTAGGTGTTATATTTCCTCGCTCCTACTATGGTGGGCCGGTGTTGAGTTCCTCTCTTTTGCAAATGGCTCGGAATTAAAGGCCCTTTGTAATTCCATTTTAAATTGAGTTCTAAAAATGAAAAATATCATCCTCTCCGCATTCAAAGAAATGAAGCGGATTTTCCAGGCGGGCAAACAACGATTCGATGAGTTTGTAGGAGCTGGAGAGAAGGTAACGTTAGAGGAGGTAGGAGCTGCAACTGTAACTGATGCCTCGGTGACTAACGATACAGCTAAGGATACAGCTAAAGAGACAGTGAAGGCTGAGGTGAGAACGAAAAATGCAGGGCAGCCGCCGCGCAAGCCTCGGGAGCCAGCCTGGACTATTGATCAGTTTGTTGTCAGTCCTGAAGATGGTAAATCACGTTTCCATGACTTTGATATCCCCTTGAAGATAATGCGGGCAATAGCTGATCAGAAATTTGAGTATTGTACGGCTATTCAGGAAAAGGCTCTAAAAGACGTTTTGGCTGGCAAGGATCTGGTTGGTAAGGCAAATACCGGTACGGGGAAGACAGCTGTGTTTTTGTTGGCCATTTTTTCAAGGCTCATCAATGAAAAGAAAAATAAGAAAAGGCAACCAAGGGCATTGGTACTTGCACCCACTAGGGAGCTTGTTGTGCAGATTGCAAAGGACGGCCAGAGGTTTGCAAAATACAGTAATCTTACCGTCCGTTCGGCCTATGGTGGGGTGGATTATCAAAAACAGCAGGAGCTCTTAATCAATCGAACCTGCGATCTACTTGTGGCGACACCGGGCAGGCTTCTAGACTTTGTCGGTAAGGGAATTGTCGATTTGAGTCGCTGTAAAATCCTTGTCTTAGATGAAGCGGATCGGATGCTTGATATGGGATTTATCCCTGATGTGAGGAGAATTATTGGCCGTGTTGCGCCTAAGAATGAACGGCAAACGATGATGTTTTCTGCCACGGTTCCAGATGATGTCCAGCGTCTTGCGTCCCAGTGGTGTGTAGACCCCAGGGTAGTTGAGGCAGAGCCGGAACAAGTGGCTGTCGATACTGTAGAGCAAGTGGTTTATCTGACCACAGCAGAAGAAAAATATTCGGTGTTGTACAACTTGATTCAGGCCCACCCAGACGATCGAATCATTGTTTTTGCAAATATGAAAAATGAAGCAAAAAAACTTGCAGAAAGGTTGCAAGGAAATGCCATAGACTGTGTGCTTCTATCTGGAGATGTCGCCCAGAATAAACGTATGACCCGTCTGGAAAGATTTCGGGAAGGTAAGGTTAAAATTCTGGTGGCAACGGATGTTGCCGGGCGTGGAATTCATATCGATGGGATAACCTTTGTTGTCAATTATACCCTGCCCTACGAGCCTGAAGATTACGTGCACCGCATTGGGCGAACCGGAAGAGCTGGAGCCGAAGGTAAAGCCGTTAGTTTTGCCTGTGAGAAGGGCTCGTTCTATCTACCAGATATTGAGGAGTATATCGGGCGAAAGCTAGAGTGTGTTATGCCGGAGGAGTCTTTGCTTGTACCTGCGCCAAAGGCTACGGTTCAACCAGTACGCAGTAGTAGCGGCAGGCCTGGGCAGAAGCAGAAACCGAGGCCACGTAGGAAGTCATATCCTAAGAAAACCCAGCACACACGCCAGAGTGATAGCTCGAAATAAAATATACTGTATGCTGAAAAAAACATAAAATCAGGAAGATAGGAAAAGCTAATTTCTTGGGAGCTGCTCTCTGGAGTTGAAATGAGTGGCTAAATAAAAAAAGTATTCTTTTTGCAAGAAGTAGTTGTCCTATCGTTGAAAATTTGATATACAGTATGGTTCAAATCTGAGAAGGTTGCTCTCCGCTAGGGAGTGTGGCCTTTATTACTTTCTATTTAGTCTCCCTGCAGTGGTGCTAGATAGATGCCCTTTAACCAATTGGTCCTTAGGTCCACAGGAAGAGTATAATCCATGACAGAACAACTTAATCAATCAACCCAGGACAGTATGGAAGAGATGAGCTTTGCAGAGCTCTTTGAGATGGAAGAAAACAACAAGGTTGTTGCCGTTGGCGATGTCGCCATGGGAACGATCATCGGCACAGTCGATGATTATCTGCTTGTTGATGTTGGAGATAAAGCAGAGAGCTATATCGCCAAATCTGAATTCCGCCTGGAAGATGGTGAAGAAATAAAGATCGGTGACGTATTCGAAGTGTTCGTAGAACGTCGTAAAGAAGAGGGTGGACTCCTCCTGTCACGCGAAAAGGCCATTGCAATTAAGGTTTGGGAGAAGATTGCAGAGATTCAGGAAGCGGATGAAACCATCTCCGGTAAAATCGAAAGTCGTGTCAAAGGTGGCATGTCTGTTGATATCGGCGTTCCCGCATTCCTACCATACTCTCAGATCGATCTTCGTCCAGTTAAGGATTTGGATGCGCTTATCGGCAATTCCATGGACTTTAAAATTCTTAAGTTTAACAAGAAAAGAAATAACGTCGTTATTTCCCGTCGCGCAATCCTCGAAGAAGAGCGTAATAAGCTTCGTGAAGAAATGCGTTCCAAACTCGAAGAAGGCCAGATCATCACCGGTGCAATTACCAATATCACCGATTACGGTCTCTTTATTGATATGGGCGGCATGGACGGACTTTGTCATATCACTGATCTTTCTTGGGGACGCGTGTCCCATCCAGCTAAACTGTATAAAGTTGGTGAAGATCTCGAAGTCAAAGTACTTAAGTATGACAGAGAGCATGATCGTGTATCCCTCGGTGTTAAACAACTTCGTGACGATCCATGGGCAACCGTTGTTGACCGTTACCCAGTAAAAGAAACTACCATTGGAAAAGTTGTATCTATCACAGACTACGGTGTATTCGTTGAACTGGAAGAAGGCGTTGAAGGCCTGATCCACGTATCTGAAATGACTTGGTCTAAGAAGCCACGTCATCCATCAAAAATGGTTTCTGTAGGTGATCAAGTTGAAATCATGGTTCTCAATATTGAAACCGAGACCAAACGGATTTCCCTTGGTATGAAACAGCTTCAGCCTAATCCTTGGGATCTGGTTACTGATAACTATCCTGTTGGTTCTGTTATTGAAGGCAAGATTAAAAATATAACTGACTTTGGTGTGTTCATCGGCATTGAAGAAGGTATCGACGGACTGATTCACGTATCGGATCTGTCTTGGACTGAGCGTATCAAGCATCCTTCTGAGAAGTATGCGAAAGGCGAGACCATTGAGGCAGTTGTCCTCAAGATAGACAAGGAAAACGAGCGTTTCTCCCTTGGTATCAAACAGATGGTTCCAGATCCATGGCAGGCAGCTTACAACAACTATCCATCCGGAACTGTTGTTGAAGGCGAGATTACCAACGTTACTGACTTCGGCGTTTTTGTGAAGTTGGAAGAAGGTATCGAAGGTCTCGTGCATGTATCTGAACTCTCCAAAGACAAGGTGAAGACACCTATTGGAATGTATCAGATGGGCGATGTTCTCAAAGCTATCGTGATCAACGTCTCTGCTAAAGATCGTAAGATCGGCCTTTCTGTTAAAACCCTTGAGGGTGATGATGAGGAAGTTGCAGTAGAGAAGTTTAAGAAGGCTGAGAAGGTTGCTTCTGAAGTCGCTCCATCCACTTTCGGCGACCTCCTGAAGGCGGCTGCTGAGGGTAACGATACCACAGAAAGCGAGTAATACGGCGCCTTAATAGGTGCTTTTGATGTGGCATAAAGGGTTGTATTGTCAATGTATTGGCAAGACAACCCTTTTTTATATTTTTTTGGTGCCGGGAAATAGGTACTGGTAATCTCTTATATAGTTGTTTTAGGTATGTTGAAAAAAGATCTCGTAGATAAGGTAAGTTCTGAGTTGTCCATGCAAAAACAAGATGTTAGCCTTGCTGTGGATATCATGCTAGACACAATGTCAAAAGCGTTGGTAGAAGACAGACGTATTGAGTTGAGAGGTTTTGGCAGTTTCTCTGTGAGAAGCCGCAAGCCGCGTTCAACCAAAAATCCACGCACCGGAAAAATTATGGAGATTCCGAATCGAAAGACTCTGCATTTTACCATGAGTAAGTCTTTGAAAGAGGCGTTGATTAGCGAAACGGACTAACGTCTCCTTTACCTTCGCGTAGTATTTCCGGGTAATCGCCCGTGAGGTCGATAACTGAGGATGGGTCGGGATAGATAGAATCGGCATCGATAATAAGGCCGATTCTGTTGCCGATATATTCCTCGATTTCAAAAGGATCTGCCAGTATTGCATCGTCATTCTCAATTTGAACACTGGTGCTGACGATAGGGTTTCCGAGTGTCTCTAAAAGAAGCCTTGCTATCGGATGGGTGGGAACCTTTATTCCCACGGTTTTTTGCTTGGTTGCCATAACCTTCGGCACCAATTTAGTTCCAGGTAGTACGAAGGTGTATGGCCCCGGCAGGTTTTTCTTTAAAAGCCTGTAGGCGGTGTTGGACACATGGGCATACTGACTAATATCGGTTAGGTCTGAGCACATGAAAGAAAAGGGCTTGTGTCTTGGCCTTCTTTTAAGCTGCATTATCCCTTTTATGCTTTTGGGGTTGTGGAGATCGCAGCCAATTCCGTAGCCGGTATCAGTTGGATAGCAGATAATTGCGCCGCTTTTAAGCATTTTTACAGCACGATCTATTAAGCGTTGCTGTGGATTGACAGGGTTTATTTGAAGCAGCATTGACGAGTTATCCTTCTGCGGTTGTTGGTGCCTGTTGCTCGTATCGTTGATACGTGGAATAGGGCATTCAAAAAAATAAGATTATTTAGAGAGATGTCTTACTGTACTTCTCAAGAATATAGCGCATAATTTGAAATACAAAAGGGCCAAATGAGCTTCTTGCATGGCTGATGAAATCACATTTTAGCTATGAAAGGTTACTCTGAGGTAGTTTTTGACTTCAATCCCCTGATAAGGAGGGAACATGTTACCAGACCAGATAGAAACTGCACTCACATTTGATGATTTACTTCTCGTTCCATCCGCTTCCGACGTGCTGCCTAATGAGGTGAGTTTAGCTACGAGATTGACTGACACGATTAATATACAAACACCGCTTTTGAGTTCTGCTATGGATACCGTGACTGAGTATCGAACAGCCATAGCCATGGCGAGAGAGGGTGGTATTGGTATTATTCATAAGAACATGCCCATTGATAAGCAGGCGCTGATGGTGGAGATGGTTAAAAAATCAGAGTCGGGAATGATCATTGATCCGATTACGGTAACTCAGAATCAGTCTGTGGCAGAAGTGCAGAAGATTATGAGTATCTACAAGATTTCTGGTTTACCTGTGCTCAACGAAGGGAAACTTGCGGGCATAGTTACCAATCGGGACCTGCGCTTTGTTTCTGATGATGGCCTGCGTGTCTCTGATGTGATGACTTCCAAAAATCTCGTTACAGCAAAGCCCGGTATTTCTCTCGAACACTCTAAGGCTCTCCTCCATGAGCATAGAATTGAAAAACTTCTGGTTGTCGATGATGATGGTGCCCTAAAAGGCCTTATCACAATAAAGGATCTTGAGAAGATTAGGAAATACCCCTGTGCGGCGAAAGATAAGTTTGGACGTCTTCTTGTCGGAGCAGCTTTGGGTGTTGGACCAAATATTGAAAAACATGCTGAACAATTAGTTAATGCAGGTGTTGATGTGGTTGTTGTTGACTCTGCGCATGGGCACTCAAAAGGTGTAATGGCTGCAGTTACCCGGGTTAAAAAGGCATTTCCAGACCTCTCTGTAATTGCGGGAAATGTTGCAACCGGTGAGGCAACTGAGGCCCTCATCAAGGCCGGAGCCAATGCGGTAAAGGTAGGTATTGGACCGGGTTCAATATGTACTACACGCGTGGTTGCCGGAGTAGGTGTACCCCAGATGACAGCGTTGCAACAATGTGTAAAAGTTGCCAATAAGTACAATATACCAATTATAGCTGATGGCGGAGTTAAGCATTCTGGTGATCTTGCAAAGGCGATTGGAGCTGGCGCTTCTTCGGTGATGTTGGGCTCCCTGTTTGCTGGAACTGATGAAACTCCCGGAGAAACATTTTTGTACCAGGGAAGGACCTACAAGTCCTATCGTGGTATGGGATCCATTGGTGCCATGAGTCAGGCGGATGGATCTGCGGACAGATATTTCCAGTCTGAGGTAACGTCTTCTTCAAAGCTCGTACCCGAAGGGATTGAAGGTAAGGTTCCCTACCGTGGACCGCTTTCCTCAGTTTTATTCCAGATGATGGGTGGCCTTCGTTCCGGTATGGGATACGTCGGCGCTGCCACGATTAAGGAATTACAAGAAAAAGCAAAGTTCGTGCGGATTTCTCCAGCTGGTCTCAGAGAGTCACACGTTCACGATGTTATTATTACAAAAGAAGCACCAAACTACAGAACTGCGTAGCCAGAGTGCAGAAAATATAGAATTTACAGGAAAATCCATGGATATCCATAGCGAAAAAATTATTATCCTCGACTTTGGCTCGCAAACTACCCAGTTGATCGCACGTCGCATCCGTGAGCAGAAGGTTTACAGTGAAATTTATCCGTTTTCAACTTCGCTTGAGAAGATTAAAGCACTTAAACCGACGGGAATTATTCTCTCGGGCGGCCCTTGCTCTGTTTACGATGACGATGCGCCTCTGAGTGATCCTGGTGTGTTTGATCTTGGGGTTCCTGTGCTCGGTATCTGTTACGGCGCTCAATTGATGATACAGCAGTTAGGTGGTAAAGTTGAAAATGCTGAAAAACGAGAGTTTGGCAAAGCTGATCTTACGATCAAGTATACTGCAGGACTTTTTGCAGGTCTTGAGACAGGGCCTGCACTGCATCAAGTGTGGATGAGCCATGGAGACCGAGTTGAAGTGATCCCCGAAGGCTTTGAGGCCAGTGCGGTAAGCGAAAACTCTCCCTATGCGGCGCTTCGTCATGATACAAAACCTTTTGTTGCCGTTCAGTTTCATCCTGAAGTTGCCCATACCCTTATAGGCACAGATGTTCTCAGGAATTTCATTTTTGGCCTCTGTGGTTGTAAGCCCGAGTGGACCATGCATTCATTCATCGAGCAGAATGTGAAAGCCATTCGCGAAGAGGTGGGTGAAGACAATGTTATCTGCGCCCTCTCTGGTGGTGTTGATAGCTCTGTCGTTGCTGCAATCCTACATAGGGCTATTGGAGATCAACTTACCTGTATCTACGTAAACAACGGCCTTATGCGTACAGGTGAATCTGAATCCATATTGCGATTTTTTAAAGAAAAATCAAAACTAAAAGTCATAGACGTCGATGCGGAAAAGTTTTTTCTTAGTGAACTTGAAGGTATAGAGGATCCCGAAGTAAAAAGAAAGCGTATTGGCCTTGGCTTTATAAAGATCTTTGAAGAAGAAGCAAAAAAAATAGGCAAGGTAAAATACCTGGCCCAAGGCACTCTGTATCCGGATGTGGTTGAGTCTGTGAGTTTCAGAGGGCAAGCACCTATTAAGTCCCATCACAATGTTGGTGGACTGCCAGAGGTGATGAAGCTTGACCTTATTGAGCCAGTACGGGAGCTATTTAAGGATGAAGTCAGAGATCTTGGCCTCGAACTTGGTCTGCCTGAAGAAGCAATCTACAGACAACCCTTCCCAGGACCTGGGCTTGGTATCCGGATCATAGGAGCTGTGACCGTGGAAAGACTGCGTATTTTACGTCAGGCCGATTCCATTGTACTTGATGAGATGAAAAAATCCGGCTGGTATAGAAAGGTATGGCAATCGTTTGCCGTTCTTTTGCCTATTCAGACCGTTGGGGTCATGGGTGATGGCAGGACCTACGAACATGTTGTTGCTATCCGTTCTGTAGATTCCAGAGATGCAATGACCGCTGACTGGAGTAAAATTCCCTATGAAATTTTAGGGGATATTTCCACCCGTCTCATTAATGAAGTTCGAGGCGTCAATAGAGTGGTTTATGACATATCTTCTAAGCCGCCTGCTACTATTGAATGGGAATAAAAAAACCTTGTTTAACAGAAGTATCTTGAGAGTTAACGATTAATATGCTGAAAACTGGAATCTATGTAGACGCTGAGAACATACGCATGTGTGGTGGTTATGGTATGCGTTATGATGTCCTTGTTGATCTTGCTGGTGCTGGTTATTCTACCCTTTTGCGGGCGAATTCCTACCTTGCTGAAGATAGAGAACGCACCAAAGACGACCCGGAATATAAACAGAAGTTATATCGATATCATGATGTCATTCGCCAATGTGGTTTTAAGGTTATTAAGAAAATCGTTAAGCATTTTGTCGATGACGAAGGTATCTTAACGACAAAGGCGAATGCGGATATGGATCTGGCCATAGATGCACTGCTTCAGGCAAGAAATCTTGATAGAGTCGTCTTGCTCACAGGCGATGGTGATTTTATTCGTCTTGTACTTGCTCTGCAAAATATGGGTTGTCGAGTTGAGGTGATTGGCTTTAATCATGTCAGCCATGAGCTCAAAGAGACGGCGGACAGTTTTCTCTCCGGTTTTCTTATTCCGGGGTTGCTTCCGATTCCAGCACAAAATGGTCAGGAAAGAAAACGTGGAATCGCTATAAACTATAACCCTGAAAGGGGTTTTGGTTTTATGCGTTTCTACAACCTGACCCCAGAAGGGCTTCTGCCCGAGTCTGTGTTTTTTCATTGTTCTAAAGCTGTAGATATTAATGATTCGCTGTTTAATGATTCTTCTCAGATTTTTGAGTTTACTATTGTTAAAAATCCTGACAATAATAGTAGAACTGAGGCGTGGGATATTCGGGCGTTGGACGAGTAGAGCTCGTAGCGGCAATGAATTCTTGTAGTTTGTCTGGTTGCTGCTTTTTTTAACAACCGAATACTCATCAATTATTTATTTCTGAAGACAGGGAGGACTTATGGACTTTACCTTAGATCCGAAAATGCTTGAAAACCTGCAGCCACTTTTGATTTCCTATGGTGGTAAGGTTTTTGCGGCGTTACTTATTTTTCTTATTGGTAAGTGGATCGCCAGAAGGATTACCAACGTTATAATGCAACTTATGAAGAGTAGAGATGTCGATGTTACTCTTACTAAGTTCTTAGAAGGAATTTTTTATTACGCCCTTCTGGCAAGTGTTATTATAGCGGTGGCGGGTCAGCTTGGAATCAAGACAACTTCTTTTCTTGCAGTGCTCGGTGCGGCCTCTCTTGCTATTGGTCTTGCCCTAAAAGATTCTCTTGCTAACTTCTCCTCCGGTGTGATGCTTATTTTGTTCCACCCGTTTAAGGTTGGAGATGTCGTCACCATTGGTGGCGAAACCGGATCGGTTGAGGCCATTTCAGTTTTTTCCACAATTCTTAACACCCCAGATAATCAGAAGAAAATTATACCCAATGGAACCATTTCCAATTCAACCATCACCAATATCACCGCGAATCCAACCAGACGCATAGATATTGTAGTGGGTATCGGCTACAACGACGATATTCGGCTGGCCAAGGAGGTTCTTCATGAAATTCTGGCAGATGACAGCAGAATTTTACAAGACCCAGCACCTTTTGTGGCAGTTACTGCACTCGGTTCTTCTTCGGTTGACCTCGTAGTTCGTCCATGGGTGGCAACAGCTGACTATTGGGCTGTGTATTTCGCTCTTAATGAAACAATTAAACTCACATTTGATGAAAAGGGTATCTCCTTTCCTTACCCGCAACAGGATGTGCATATTTATCAGCAGGCTGAATAGTAGATTGATGATCTTGAGGTGACGATGAAAACAACTACTTTTCTCGTGGCTGATGTTGGTGGTACTAAGACGGATATGGCGATTTTTAACGCCCTTGATCTGCGTACACCTCTACAATACCAGCGCTTTATTAATGCCAGGTATTCCGGACTAGAAGAAATTCTTGGGCAATTCATGGCGATAGCAGGGAGTCTTCCTGCTGTGGCCTGTTTTGCTGTAGCTGGAATTGTAGATGAAAACCGGGCACGGATGACAAATCTTCCCTGGCGGTTAGATTGTGGGCATCTGAAGGCTCGTTTCGGCTTTACCTCCGTTGTTCTTATCAATGATCTCACCGCAGTTGCCAATTGCCTTACATCTCTCGATCGAGACAATCCTTCCGAAGTCTATACAATTTTAAGCGGTGGTACAGTGGGTGGAGCTGTAACAGGCATCGTCGCGCCTGGAACGGGTCTTGGAGAGGGGTATGTTGTCCAGCTTTCAGGGAAAACATTTGTCACTGGAAGCGAGGGGGGGCATGCGGATTTTGCCCCTGTTGATGCTGAACAGATGGCACTCTTGTCCTGGATGCAGAAAGGGCAGACGCCTGTCAGTTATGAGTCACTGGTGGCGGGACCTGGGCTTGTACGCTTGTACGATTTTTGTAAAGACTATCACTCTATGGATGAGTCTGCGGTTGTCCTGGGCGATATGGCGGGCAAGGTGGACAGGACGCCTTCAATCGTTCGTGGAGCTATTGCCCCGCAACCATGCCCGCTGTGCCAGAGAGTTATCCAACTGTTTCTTAGGATACTTGGGAGTGAGGCCGGTAACCTGGCCTTAAAAATATACGCCAAAGGCGGGATTTATCTCGGGGGTGGGTTGTTACCCCGCCTTGTTAACCATGTGAAATTTGATGGCTTTAGAGCAAGCTTCTTGAATAAAGGTCCGATGTCGGCTGTGATGGCGGAGATTCCAGTGAAGCTTCTGTTGAATAAAGATGCCGCTCTTGTAGGTGCAGCGGCATATCTTGCCGAATTTCTAAAAGAAAAGGGACAAGGTTTGTGATAGCTGAACACTCGGAAATATGTGCCGCTTTTGCCTGTGACAGCTCTGTTGCCATTAGGCCACTCGGTCAAGGTAATATCAATGCAACCTATCTTGTTGACTCAACTCCTGAGCCGTTCGTTTTGCAACAACTCAATGGAGATGTCTTTGCTGATCCTCTCATTGTTATAGAAAACTTCGCCACTATTTACGAACATCTACAGGGGGCCAACCCGTCACTTCGCAGTGGCTTTGTGATGGCAGAGCCTATGAAAACAAGGGGTGGAAAACTCTTTTTTAAGGATAAGAGAGGGGGCTATTGGCGCGCCCAGCGCTACATAAAGACGGCGTCCACTTTACGCCTGGGTTCTGTTGAGCAGGCTAGAACGGTGGGAAGAACTCTTGCACGCTTTCATCTGTTGTTTGCAAATCTCCATCCTGATAACCTTAAGGATCCGTTGCCAGGCTTTCACCACCTCTCTCTTTACCTGAAAGATTACGAGCTGCACGCCAGTAATCGCCTGGAGCAAGAGGATAAAAATAATCTGTTCTGCCACCAACGCATAGAGAGATTTCGCGAACAGGCATCTGCCATTGAAAAAGCGAGGGCTAAAAATGAAATGCCCCTCCAGCCAATTCACGGTGATCCCAAAATAGATAATTTTATCTTTAACGAGGCGGCAGAGGCTGTTGGCCTACTTGATCTGGACACGGTCGGAGCCGGAATTGTTTACCATGATCTTGGGGACTGTTTGCGCTCTGCATGTAGTACAATTCAAGAGAATGCAGGGGGAGACGTTCAGCCAATGTTTGATTTGAATTTGTGTCAGGGTATTTTGCAAGGCTACTGTTGTGCTGGGAGTACAGGTCGCGTCAGGATTAATCCTGCCTCAATTTATGATGGATTGCTCGCCATATGCTTTGAACTGGGGGTTCGCTTCTTTACCGATCACCTCAAGGGAGATGTTTATTTCAAGGTCAAAAGACATGGAATAAATCTACAGAGAGCCAAAAATCAGCTGGCTCTCTGTGAAAATATAGTGAACCAGGAATTTAAAATTCGTCAGCTCATTGAACGTATTTATACAAAGTACAGTGACAAGTCCTAGGCGGTATCTGTTTGAGCGAGGAAGGATAATATCCAACTGTGCCAATTGATTGGGGTTGGCAGGTTAACGTTAATTGTGAAAATGGTACTGTTTTTGCTTTAATTCGTTTACCCCTGAGCGGTGATCTGGCCGAATTGTGTAGGCTTTTAGCTGCGAGTAACGCACTATGTATTTACTGGGAGTTAAATTATCCACCATTGCAAATTATGGCTACCAATGCTATGACCGTAGCTGGATTTACAAAGGGAATTCTCCCGGGTTTAGTCCCGTTTATCGGGATGCTATAGCGTATTTCAAAATTTGCGGCATTGCAAATTGATGCATAAAAATCTACGCAACCACTGAGTAAACAATAATAGAAAAAACAATGATCAATAACTCACCGTTCACATTACACAAACAGTCTACAGAATGCGCAGCTCGGCGGGGAGAGGTGAAAACCAGGCAAGGAGTCATTCAGACCCCTGTTTTTATGCCTGTTGGCACCCAAGGCACGGTCAAGGCCGTAACCCCAGAAAATCTGCAGGAAATGAATGCACAGATTATTCTTGGAAACACCTATCATCTTTTTATTCGTCCCGGACATAAGTTGATTGAAAGTTTTGGTGGCCTGCATAAATTTATGAATTGGAAAGGTTCAATTCTGACCGATAGTGGCGGGTTTCAGATCTTTAGCCTGAAAGAGCTTGCAACTATTACTGAAGAAGGGGCGGCCTTTAAGTCTCATCTCGATGGTTCAAAGCTGTTTCTCAGCCCGGAAGATGCGATTAATGTGCAGCAATCACTTGGCTCAGATATCATGATGTGTCTTGATACCTGTATTCCGTATCCGGCAACAAAAGATGAGACTATAAAGGCTACGGATCTCACCACCCGCTGGGCAAACCGCTGTCGTATTGCGCACACCAAAAGAGATCGATTGCTTTTCGGAATTGTTCAAGGGGGGATGTTTCCTGAGCTACGCCGGGACCATGCTGCAGCACTCATAGATATAGGTTTCGACGGCTATGCTATTGGTGGTTTGAGTGTGGGTGAGGATAAGCATCTGATGTTTGATATGACTGAAGAAACGGTTCCCGCCCTGCCAAAAGAATACCCCGTGTATCTGATGGGGGTTGGCACACCTGCCGATCTTGTGGAAGGTGTCTTCAGAGGCGTGGATATGTTTGATTGTGTCATGCCCACCCGAAACGCGAGAAACGGGTCTCTTTTTACCTCAAAGGGTAAGATTAGTATTAAAAATGCACGCTTTCGTGATGATCACGGACCTGTTGATGATCAGTGCAACTGTTACACCTGCAGGAATTATTCACGTGCCTATTTGCGGCATTTGTTCCACGCCCGTGAGATTTTGAGCTCACATCTCAATACGATTCATAATCTTCATTTTTATCTTAATCTTATGGCTGATATCCGTAAGGCTATCGAGGATGATAATTTTGTACAGTTTCGTAAAGATTTTTATAGCAAGCTTGATGATGAATGATTAATTTGCAACCAGTTTTAATATATTAGATGTGACGAGAGCTCACCTGAGCTAGCGTATACAAATTACAGCAACTCTTTTGGAGGAACTATTATGTTAGGTATTGCTCATGCGGCTGGGCCCGCTGCTGGCGCAGCTGGAGGTTTTGCCTCTTTTATTCCGTTGATTCTTATTTTTGTTGTGTTTTATTTTCTATTGATTCGACCACAACAAAAGCAGGCTAAGCAGCATAAGGCCTTTCTGACCGATCTTAAGAAGGGCAATAAGATTGTAACAAAAGGTGGTGTTCACGGTGTAATCACCGGGATTGCTGACAATGTTATTAGTCTTGAGATTGCAAGAGACATCGTGATAAAAGTATCACGTGACGCAGTTTCTGGTTCTTTAGGTAAGGATGGCGCTCCTAAAAAAGAAGGAAAGAAGAAAAGCATCGGCGGCTGAGGTATCAAAGGCTGTTAACCTTTACAGGTTGTAAAGTTGAACAAAAACCGGATACCTCTTTTAAGGAGTATCCGGTTTTTTTGTGGGTATTACTTGTCGTGTCTCCACATGTTATCTTTTTCTCACATTTTTTATCAGTTCGGCTGGTGGTGTATTCAACGGTTTGCTAAGATAATCATGCAGGTTAAATGCTCATGGCACTGGTGTTGTGTGGGTGACATTGGAGGGGCTCTGCTCTTTTTCGATCATGTCCAGACGATAGAGTACAGTTATCATGCATTAAGAGTAGTTGTGCCTATGGCTGTAGAGGTTAGATGAAACGAGCGTGGATTCCTTCGATGTTAAAAATATTGTTCCAGCAAAGAAAACAACGGTCCTGGCCGTCGATGATCATCCGGTAGCACTTCGTCTGCTTGAATCGATGTTGGAACGGGGCAAATATCGCGTTCTTACGGCGGTTAATGGCCTGCATGCCCTGGAGGTGATGGAAGAGCATGGGCTTATGGTCGACATCATCTTACTCGATCGTATCATGCCCAAGATGGATGGGATTGAATTTTGTCTGAGAATTAAAGCTGACCCTCGATTTCGGCGTATCCCTGTCATTATGCAGACGGCAGCAGGGCGTCCCAGTGAAATCAAAGAGGGCATTGAGGCTGGTGTTTTTTATTATCTAGTGAAACCCCTTGATAGCGAGACCCTCTCTTCCATTGTGGAGTCAGCTCGGCTAAAAATCCATAGGTACCGGGAACAGAGGAATCGTTTTCTTGATCGCCAGGAGAGCATGACTCTGGTTCATACGCTTAATTGCAGCTTTAGAACTCTTGAAGAGGGGGAGAAGTTAGCGGTCTTCCTGAGTCAGTTTTTTCCAGACCCAGGACAGGTGTTTACCGGGGTGTCTGAGCTTTTTCTCAACGCAGTAGAGCACGGCAATCTTGCAATTGGTTATCAGAAAAAAGGGCAGCTTCTTGAGCAGGATGGTTTGAGTAAAGAGGTCGAAGTACGGCTTGCTCGCCCCGAGTATGAACACAGGCAGGTGCGGGTCTCTTTTGAGAAAAAAGCCCAGGGATGTTTCCTGGTGGTCAGTGATGAAGGCGATGGCTTTGACTGGAAAAAATACATGCAGGTAGCGCCTGAACGCGCAACCCACAGCCATGGACGGGGAATAGCCATGGCTAATATGATGAGTTTTGACAAGCTATTCTTTAACGACAAGGGTAATACGGTGACCGGAATCGTCTCGGTCTGAGACGCGTTGATAACCCATTATTTGGAGCTGTAAGGCATGGCCAAAAAGAAATTCTACGCAGTTGCAGTAGGTCGTACAAAAGGAGTATTTACCGATTGGACCACCACGGAGCAACAGGTAAAGGGCTTTGCCGGGGCGAAGTATAAAAGCTTCCCTTCGGAAAAAGAGGCGTTATCCTGGATGAATGCCCCTGTCTACGAGAAAAAAACGGCTAAAACCACTGGCCACAAGCCCACTGCTGCAATACGTTTTTCTGCAGATGATATTATCATTTACACCGACGGCGGAAGTATCAATAACCCTGGACCCGGTGGCTATGGTGCTGTTGTCGAAAGAGATGGAGGCCGTCAGGAGTACAGTGGAGGGTTTCGTTTAACAACCAACAATCGCATGGAAATGACCGCTGCTCTCGTTGCCCTTTATGAGATTGGTGCAACCAAGCAAAGTATACATCTTTTTTCGGATTCAAGTTATCTGGTGAATGGAGTGGAAAAAGGTTGGGCGCGGAAATGGCAATCCAGAGGTTGGAAAAAGAGTGATGGTCAGGCGGCGGTAAATATTGATTTGTGGCAAAAACTTCTCGATCTTCTTGGCACCATTGAGGTCACTTTTCATTGGGTTAAAGGACACGCTGGCCATGAGTTAAACGAACGTTGTGACACACTTGCTGTGGCTGCTGCTCGTAATAAACCGACAACCATAGATACAGGTTACGAAGAGAGGGATGCTTAGTTGTCCCCCTGGTCTCTCCATATCATTTATAACTGAGGTAATAGTGTGGCTAAAGAGTTGTTTAAAGGTTCTGTACTTATGGGGCCTCTCCCCGCGGTCTTAGTAACGAGCGTTGATGCTGCTGGTAAGGTAAACGTGTTTACTGTTGGCTGGACCGGGATTGCTTGTACCCATCCGCCCATGGTGACAATTGCTGTGCGAAAAGAACGTCTCTCCTACGAAAATATCAAAAATACAGGTGAGTTCGTCATTAATCTCACCACTGTAGAGATGCTGAAGATGACAGATTTTTGTGGTTGCAGGTCCGGAAGAACAGTGGACAAAATCAAACATTTTGGCCTAGAACTTGACGCAGGATCAGATGTAAACGTCCCCTCTCTTGCCAAAAGTCCGGTTTCTTTGGAGTGTAAAGTTCGCTCGGTAACAGAGCTTGGATCCCATGACCTTTTCCTGGCAGAAATAGTCCGCAATAAGGTGGATAAGAGCATCATTGATAAAGATGGCAAGTTTGATTTCGCCAAAGCAGGCCTTCTTGCTTACTGCCATGGTGAGTATTTTTCTTTAGCAAGACGTCCTCTTGCTACTTTTGGTCATTCTGTTGCCAAGAAAGCTACCCGTCGGGCAAATCATCTCAAACGGTTTCAGGGACAGAAGAAAAACAACGATGGGCAGTAAGCTTTGCTGGATAACCTCTCTATTGTTTTGCTTGTACGGTGGCCCTTGTTTGGCTGTCGCTCTTCTCAACATATTTGTAAAACATTGGAAAGGCTACGAAAAATGCGACACAGATAAGATATTCAATACCCTTTATATGTGTGTAAAAATCAACCACGGTATGCATTGGCGTAATCATCCCCGATGCGACAAGGTAGTGGCGTATCAGTTCTGTTACCTGCCAGTTAACCCGATGTAGGCCAGCCACTAGGACAGCCATTGCCCACAGGCCAAAGAAAGCTCCTAGGGTAACCATGGCAAAGGTAATTTTGTTGCTTGTTGTATGCGTCCGCATTGTATTCTCCTGTATCTGAAATTATGCTGTTATTTTCTGTGACTATTAGCAGCCCCCCACTGCGTTTCTTGTCGTCTTCCCCGGTAGTACTCGTATGCTCTAAATGTCCAACTGAACGAACTTGAAGAACGGATGAACATTGTGAGGTTCCCATTTTGAAAAGATGAAAAAGGTAATTTCACGATTCTCAATCGTTTGCCTGGAAACAAAACAATGTCCAGTCGAAATGCGGTTTAAGGCAACCTTCAGTGAACTACACCCCTGTAATTGCAGATATATAGCCTCGCAGCATATCAAGGGGTCCCTCAATGACAAATGCTGCAATAAGACTGCATAGGGCCATTGTACCGATAAGTGCACAAACCACTGCACCAGTTCTGAGTCCCAAAGTCAGAATTTCATCAGCTGCATCAACTTTGATGTTTTCTTTTGTTATAATAGAGCTTTTCATCATCGCCTCCTTTGCTGGTGTTTCATTGTTGTTGTACTTCGCTTTAACGATAGAGAAGCAGTAATCGTGCCAGATGCAGATGAATTGATGGGATATAGATAAAGATAGTGGAACACGGCGCAGGTGTGGTAATTAGCTGATATGTAGCGATAAATATATTTATTTTTGGCCGGCTTGTCTGGGGAGTTAAAAAGGAAAGAACAGAAAGACAGGGAAGAGCGGTTATGTACTACACTTCTGTAAAACTGTTGTATAGCCTGCTATACAGGTTATACAACAGTTTTGTTGTTAGGAGTTTTCCTCTTCCCAGTCAAAAACAATGGGGAGTCGGTAGAGGATGAATCTGTAGGTTATAAAATATATAGCGTAGATGGCGATGGTAACCCAGATCTCTTTCCAGTGGGGGATTTCTTGATACAGTTGATAGTTAAAGCAGACAATGCTGGTATTGAGCCGGTTCCAGACAATCCCAAAGACAGCTATAAAACCGGCAATTCTTGCCCATTTCACCTGTCTGTCACGGACTGCTTTGGCAAATAAAATCATTGGCAATACAGCCCCTATACCGATTTCAAGCAGATAATAGGCCCCCCATCCTGTGAGGAGTTGTTCCCATTCATTATCATGGGCGATGGCGACTAGTTTGATGATGAGATAGGTAAATATTGCGTAGCTTGCACCTTTGGCAAGACCCAAGGTAATCCGGTCTAGGTCCGAAGTAAATTTTTTGCTACAGCGCCAGAGCATAAAGTGATGTATGAGGGTGGAGCTGACGATGACCATTGATAGACCACCAAAGATTGATGAACAGAAGAAATGAATCCATTGGAACTCAATGGATATCCACAGGGGATGAATTTTTGTTGGAGCATAGGTGAACAGTGCTCCAAGTGCCCCCTGGTGCAGGGTTGAGAGGATGATACCCGCGATGGTAAGGCCAAGGGTGATTCGTTTGATGTAGTGAATCCAGCCGGGGCGATTTATCCACAAAAAGAATGGAGGCAGGAGTTCTGCAATTTGCACTGAGAGATAGGTTGCCACGTGCCAGGCCACCAGAAAAAGCACTGAAGCTGGGCCAAGAGAAACAAACATAGGGTAGGCCAGACGCCAGGGCATACCAAGATCTACCTCTAGGTACACCACAGCGAAGAAATACCCAAGAAGACCGTTGAGTAGGGCGAGACGTTCAATGGATTCAAAATCATGTCTGCCAAAGATGATAACTGTGGTTCCAAGCAAAAATCCCGAGGCGGAGAGGGGAACCATGGCAAAGAGGCCAAAACCGAGAAAAAGCCCCCAGGGGTAATCATTGGATGCGTGGGTTATCATAGCAAGACCAAAGAGATAACGTTGGCATAAAAAGAAGAGACCGACGGAGACAATCACAAACAGTACCCGGTTGAGCCAACTGGATGTGACTTTTTGCATATAGTCAGGAAATGGAAGGCCGAGGAGAAGTTGTTCTTTAAATTTCCACAGTGAACCATCGGGTTTGACGGAACTTTTTATTGGTAAATGGTTGAGGTTGGTAGCAATGTTCTTCATCTTTTGTCCTCTCCGGATGTATCATCGGTGGTCTGGGCCTGCAAATCCTTTCTTGTTGCAAGCAGGTGGAAGCCGGCAAACAGCGCTGGCCAGATGGTCAGCACCATGGGAACGATGGCTAGAAAGTTTTTTACCGAATCCAGTACAGGTTCATCCGAGATGTCGGGGTTGAAGCCTATTTCTGCAAAAGGTACCGGTGACAGGTAGAGCCAGGATGTACCACCCGCTTCAAACTCTCCATAAATGTGATCCTGATAGAGGTCCGGTTTGTTTTCGATTCGTCTGCGGGCTTTTTTTATCAGGTCATCACGTTTACCAAAAAGCAATGCTTCCTGCGGGCAGGCTTCTACGCAGGCAGGAGGCTTACCGTATTTGAGTCTCGTATCGTAGCAGAAAATGCACTTCATTATCCTGGGATGAAAACCACTTGAGTATTTAAAGGTTGGAATATAAAACGGACATGCGATCATGCAGGTTCTGCAACCAACGCAGACATCCGGATTGTAAATGACAGCCCCTTCGGGTGTCTTGGTATAAGCGTTAACGAAACAGGAGGTGAGACATGCAGGCTCAAGGCAATGGTTGCATTGTACCTTTTTAAATAATGGGTGATCCTGGCCTGGAAAATCATAGCGTTGGACGACCGTATATGCGGTAGCGTCGGTACGCCGTTTTTGCCCGTGTTCGTCGGGGGTAAAGATGGATTGGTCGGTAAAAGGTGTGTTTGGCTCGGGGAGGCCTTGTTCTTTATTACAGGCGGCTTCGCAACTCCTGCAACCGATACAACGGTTAAGATCGACAAGAACGCCATAACTATCCGGATATTTTTTAATATTATGTGCTTGAGTCGATTTGGGCCGTTGCAGTATAGAGAGCACGGTTCCGGCCAGTCCGCCTTTTAACAGCGATCTTCTTTGAATCTTGATAGTCATGACAATCTCCTTGGTAAAATACGGGTGGAGTGCTATTTTTTTTCATTAAAAAAACTTTTCCCTTTCGCGGTGAAGACGTGACAACCCTGGCAGTCAGTTGGTCCGTCGTCTTGCACGTGACAGTTACGACAAAGGAGGTGCCATGCACCTTTCAGGGCGGGGATGTCAATATGGTATTTGGGATCTTGGTTGCGTGTAGTAGTCGTTTCTGCCTCTTTATAGTTGGTGGTTGAGTGGCAGGTGGAGCAGCGGCTTTTATCGTCAACAAGCCTTTCACGGTGACAGCGAAAGCATGATCTATTTTGCCAAGCATTGTCATTGGTGTGATGACAGAGGCTGCAGTCGTACATTTCTGAGTGCATGGAGTGGTCGAAGACTACCGGTTGGTAGAGGTCTGCGAGTTGGTCTATTATCACTTCTTCTGGTGGTGGTTGGGCGCAACTATTGCTTGCGGTAAAGAGGATACACCCCAAAAGGTGGATACATAGGATTATTAGTTTACTCGGTGTGTTGTTCATTGTTCTTGCTCCTCTTGTTTTAACCGCGGGGAATGCTCTGGTTGCAGATACGAATTATTATGTTTAGACAGTTTGTTTTTATTTCTATTGAGGTAGCAGTCGATGACAATATCCATCTCTTCGCCGTCCACCGTCTCGTGGATGAGAAGTATCTCTGCTAGTTCATGAATGAGGGTGTTATGTTCGCGTAGCAGCGCCTCTGTCTCGCTGTAACAGTCATGGATGATACGCCTGATTTCCAGATCAATTTCTCTCGTTGTTTGTTCACTCGGTGGGGGGTGATGATCACTTGGTTGCCAGGCGCGGTAGACCGTCGCCCCCATGGCTGTGCTCATGCCCCATTCACAGACTATTTTTTGGGCGATTTCTGTGGCAATATTGATATCATTGGCAGCCCCCGTGGAAAGTTGGTTGAAAACAATTTCTTCGGATATTCGTCCGCCAAGGAGCACTTTGATCCGGTTGAGCAGGTAAACAAGTGAGTAGGTATAATGTTCTTCGTAGGGGATTTGTTGGGTGAGGCCAAGGGCCTGCCCCCGTGGAATGATCGTGATCTTATGGAGGCGATCTGTTCCGGGCAGCAGTGCCGCGACAATGGCGTGACCCGCCTCATGGTAGGCGATAATTCTACGTTCATGGTCACTTATCATGGAGTTTTTATGTTCAAGGCCCATGATGATTTTATCTTTTGCTTCCTCAAAGTCCTCAAGTTCGACACCGATTTTCTCTTTTCTTGCGGCAATGAGTGCGGCTTCATTGGCGAGGTTGGCTATATCCGCTCCGCTGAATCCAGGAATCCCTTGGGCGATCTTTCCAAGATCTATACCGTTTGCGGTTGTGATATTTTTGACGTGAACGTTCAATATCTTGATCCGACCTTTAAGGTTAGGCAGGGATACTGTGAGTTGCCTGTCAAATCGGCCGGGGCGGAGTAGTGCAGGGTCGAGGATATCCGGACGATTGGTTGCGCCAATGATAATAACGGTTGCGTCGTGGCTGGAGAAACCGTCCATCTCAACGAGGAGGGCATTGAGGGTTTGTTCACGTTCTTCGTGGGAGCCGTTCATGCCCCCACTTCTTTTGCCACCGATGGCGTCGATTTCATCGATGAAAACAATACATGGGGCGGTTTTCTTAGCAATTTGAAATAACTCTCGTACCCTTGAAGCCCCAACCCCTGCAAACATTTCCACAAAGTCTGAGCCTCCAAGGGAGTAGAAGGGAACGGAGGCCTCCCCCGCAAGAGCCCGTGCTAAAAGAGTCTTACCGGTACCGGGGGGGCCTTGGAGCAGGACCCCGCTTGGGATATGTCCACCGAGGCGGTTGTATTTCTCGTGATTCTTGAGGAAGTCTATAATCTCAACAAGTTCTTCTCTGACTTCATCGATGCCCGCCACGTCAGCAAAGGTTTTCTTTTCGCCTGCCCGGTTGCCGTCTCCCAGAAGATTTATCTCTGAAAAGCCACTTTTGGAACTACTTTTACGGGTAAGCCACATCCAGAGAAACGTCAGTATGAAAAACCAGAAGATGATGGGGGAAAGGATCCGTAATTGGTTCGCTGGCGCCTTCGTTATCAGTTTGACCTCTGAGTTCAAAAGAAGAGGCATAAGAGCAGGAACATCTGGGCAGAAGGTGATAAATTTGCGACCGATGCTATCTTGTCCCAGGATGGTCCCATTTCTCAGCTCAAGCGTGTCTATGCTATTTTCCCCCAGTTCAGTTATAAATGTTGTATAGGCCCTGGTGGGGGGAGTCGTTTCGAGTAACCAGACGTTGTAGCCCAGAAGGCCCAACAGGGTAACGCCGATAAGTATGAGACTTGCTTGGAATTTTGTGTTCATCATTTATCCAGAGTGGTCTTGTCCTGCGGAATTGCATGGCCAGACATGATGCCTGTGAGCAGGTGATCCAGTATGGCCAGACGGTTATTCCAGGTCGCGGTGTTATGGCGAAAGCAAAATTCATCAAGATAGCCTTGCAGGTATGTTGCGCCGGTAGCACCACGGTAGATACGACTCATCCACTGTTGCAGTTCTTGGAGCAGTTCGATGGCCTTTTGATTTTCTGAATCTGTGGTTTGTATGTGGTAATCGAGGCGAATATCCGCGAGGCTGAGGGCAATTGACTCCGAGGTTATGATGGTTGCACTTGTGGGTATCGAATATTTGACGATATGTGGTAGTGGGTTTTGTGGTGTGCCCAAAAGTGAAACAAGTCGTACTCTCGTCGGCTGTTTTGGCAGATCAGCTACCTCCATGAGACAGGCTATGTTGGAAATATATCTAAGGGGGGAGTCAGCGTCGCCAGTCGTGGTGACAAAGAGAAGAACAGGTCCTGTAAGTGGTGCTGATTCAGCAATAGCCGCGGCTTTTCGTAGTTTTTTTAGCCAGTTCCATGCAGTTTGGTAGGTAGCGATATGAAAAGAATTTTGTAATGAGCGGGCGCTGACACCTTCTTTGGAAAAACAAAATTGTGCTGCGACCTGCACCCATTCCGTGAGGCTTTTTTTACTGCCGTGCATGAGGGTATTTGCGGTGATGGAGCTTTGTTTCCTGCAATATCTACAGACGATGGTGTGGGCCGGAGATATTTCACTCTGCAATCTATTGCAGAATGGACAGCGAAAGCCGTTAGGCCAGCGTTTCTGGAAGAGATAGGAGATACAATCTTGATCGGTTGCAAAAAGTGTATTGTGCTGAGAACTTTCACCGGGAGCCATCCTGTTTCCTCCATAGGCCATGCTGCTTCATCGGTTGAGGCGATATCTACCTGCCTGTTTCAATTATTCAATAGCATATGTAATGCCAGGATTTATATTATGAGAAGAGAATGTGTCTGGAGACAGGTGGATGCCTTTAGTGCTTGATATAAAGCAGGAAAAATAGCGGTGTTAACTAAAAGTTTTAAGCAGAGAGTTGATGTGGAGGCTGTGGTTGAAAGGTGTTGCACTACATAAATGTTGCAACAGTTCTGTGGTATGCCGTGCCTTTTTCTGACTGATTTTTGTCAAAGAGAAGAAGAAAACTTTGCAGGAAAGGTTTTTTTTCGTTTTACTCCAAACGCCCCGGGTGGAGCTCGTATTCGCTAGGAAGCTAGAACCACCCGAATGGTTGAGAGCGCCGGGTCAGATCTGAAAACTATGGAGATCAATGTGAAGCTCATGGATCTTACGGTATAAGGTTGACCTGTCAATATTGAGAATTCGAGCCGCTTTTGCCTTGTTTCCGCCCGTTTGTTTTAGGGCCTGTACGATAATTTGTTTTGTCTCTGTGGCTGTTGAGGATGGCGCCTTGTCCCATGAATGTATGGTGCTTGCGGGTATTGCTTCCGAGATGAAAGAGTTGAGGGTGGTGGAGGGACCATGGACGGAGTTTTCTCCTGTAATTATATCGTCTGACAGTTGGGATGAGGATATAGTGGTACCGGGGCAGAGAACGCAGGCCCGTTCAATAGTGTGTTCGAGTTGCCTGACATTGCCTGGCCATGAGTAGTTGCGAAGGGCGGTCAAGGCCTGATCTGAAATCCCGGTAATATCTTTTTGCATTTGCGCGCTGAAGCGCTGGATAAAAAGACTTACCAGAGGAGGAATATCTCCATGCCGGGTATGAAGCGGTGGCAGGGCGATATCGATAATGAGAAGTCTGAAGTAGAGGTCTTCTCTAAAACAGCCGCTGTGGACCTTTTCTTTGAGATCGGCATTTGTGGCAGCAACTACCCGGACATCCACATGGACCTCCTTGTCCCAGCCCACGGGGTAATAGGTCTTTTCCTGGAGGAAACGAAGCAGGCGCAGCTGCATGATTTGGGAAATATCCCCTATCTCGTCCAGAAAAAGAGTGCCGCCATTTGCCTGGAAAATCCGTCCCTTTCTGTTCTCTGTAGCCCCTGTAAAAGCCCCCTTTTTATGACCAAAGAGTTCACTTTCAAGCAGGTTGTCAGCAATAGCTGCACAGTCAACCTTGATGAGGGGTTTGTTCTTGCGTTTGCTCTCCTGGTGCAGGGCATCGACGACAAGTTCTTTACCCGTACCACTGGCACCTGTTATCAGAACAGAGGTGTCTACCTTGCCTATGTTTCTAATAAGTGTAAAAACTTCCTGCATGGCCGGGCTGATGCCAATCATTTTATGCAACCTGTCGCTGGTCACATGCTGTTCTTTCTTTTTATAGGTTATATCGCGTAAAACGAGAACAGCACCTGTTGCCAGCTGTTCCGCTTCTGGTCTGTTTTTGAGAGGCGAGATACAGATGCTCAGAAGCTTTCTTTCATTTTTGATGTCGCACTCTAGGCGTTGGTCAGCGACGGCGACCCCTGTGAGTAAAACCTCTGCTGTTATTTTACTCAGAATGCTCAGGTCTGTTTGTTGAAAATAGTCATGGAGTTTTGTTCCTGGCTCGATTCTTTTTTCTCTTTTAGAAAATAATTTGAAGGCTGTGTGGTTAATTTCTACAATGGAGAGTTCTTGATCCACGGTAATAATGGTGTCAGAAACACTTTTGAAAATTGTTTCCAGCATGGTGCGGTATTCATCTCTTGTTCTATCGGCTGCACGTTTTTCCTGCTCTAGTTTATATTGTCGCAGGGCAAGGCGTGCAGTTTTTAAAAGAGTCTCTTTGTCCACCGGCTTGGAGAGGTAGTCGAAGGCGCCAAGACGGACTGCATCCGATGCGGTTTCAACGTGGGGAAAACCTGTGACGATAACGACAGGACAGATCACACCCATTTCGTTGAATCTTTGCAACAGCTCAATGCCAGATTTACTTTCCAGCACAATATCACAGAT
Source organism: Desulfotalea sp. (assembly GCA_002733995.1). Taxonomy (GTDB): domain Bacteria; phylum Desulfobacterota; class Desulfobulbia; order Desulfobulbales; family Desulfocapsaceae; genus Desulforhopalus_A. The sequence goes on from NVXR01000034.1 coordinate 39,939, forward strand.
GATGAGGTCAAATCTTTCGGAACTAACGGCGGTAATGGCTTCGTCAAAACTGGCCACCGCCTGAACTTTTTCGTAACCGGCACGGGAGAGGAAAATACGGAAGGTATTTCTCAGGCTCGCTTCGTCATCGACTATAAGGATTGAGATACCGTTATTGTCTTTTGTCATCCTATGCACCTTCATAGTGATAATGAAATTTACACGCCTCGAATATAAAGCAATCAAGGTCTGTGTCTATCTATTGAACCATTTGCAACGTTATTTTATGACTACTGTACCGCTAGTTATACGTGTTCATGTCTCGAAAGACGACAACAGCCCCGGTGAGCATGCCCCGGTCCTTTATGGGAGTACTGACATATTCTACTGGGAAGCTAGAGCCATTTTTACACCAGAACAGATCCCCTGTTTTATAGTGAACCTTGCCATCCTTATACGCTTGGTAGATGGGGCAGTCTTCTTCGCGATGTTCGGTCCCATCCGGATGGGTGTGGTGGATTATGCTGTGGTGGGTTAAGCCAAGAAGTTCTTCTTGTTTCCAGCCGAGCATCAGTGACGCTGCCAGGTTCATAAAGATAACTCTGCCCCTTTTGTCCAACCCGAGAATACCTTCTCCTGCAGAGTTGAGGATCAGTGTCTGTTGTTTTTGCAATTCTCGAATTTCTTCTTCTGCTTGGATACGTTCTGCTATTTCTCGGTTGAGGGCACCGTTTGCGACCTGGAGATCGTAGATTTTTTCCTGGCTTGTCTGTTGCAACTGTTCCTGTAGAGTCGAATTCTTTTTCCTTTCTTCTCTGAGCTTATCCTGTACCTCTCTTTTGCTGTGTTGTAAGCGGCCATAGGTGAGCTGCAAGGTGACGAGGATGATTGTAAAGAGGAGAAGTAGAAGGCACGCGAGGGCAATAGTTTGGCCATGATCAGGGGAGTTTTCACTATTATTGTATAACAAAGGGCTTGCAAACAATGCAAAAATGATAAATTCGGCTGCAATCATGAATTGAGGATGTATTTTTGTTATCATGGTGGCTATTCGGGGGTAATAGGTAAGTCTATGATGAATGTTGTCCAATCTCCCGGTTTGCTCTTAACGCGGATTATACCTCCATGATCTCTAATAAGACCGTGGCTGATGCTTAGACCAAGGCCGGTACCCTCACCCTTTGGTTTAGTGGAAAAAAACGGATCGAATAGGCGGTTTCTGATTTCCGGGACAATACCAATGCCAGTGTCTGTAAAAGTAAGATGGATAAAATCCCCTTCTTTTTTGTTGAGAAGGCTTGCTTTGATAATAATTTTTTTGCCCTTACATGGTTTTGGGAATTTTTGATTTACGGCATACCTGGCATTGCTGATTATGTTGAGCATAACCTGTTGCAACTGTTGCTCATTGCATTTGAGCGAAGGGAGTAAGTTGTCGATATAGGTGGTGCAGGTGATGCCATCTTGCTTCAGAAGGTGGCTTACCAGCTGGATACTGTTTTCTATGATCCTGGCAATATCAGAACGAGTTGGGATCTCTTCTCGGCGTCTGGCAAAGTCGAGAAGATTGGAGACAATATCCGCGATACGTTTGCCCTCACTGATGATATTGCGGAGATTATCGTTTGCCTCCCTGTCAGTGGGGTCGTCGATGATGATTTGAGCATAGTTGATGATGCCGTTGATAGGGTTGTTGATTTCGTGGGCGATTCCAGAGGCCAATTCTCCGATGGCTGCCAGTTGGGCCACGCGAATTGCTTCAGCGCGTACAACCTCTTCTTCTGTGAGGTTTCTTGCAAGCAAAAGTGTTGCGTTTATTTCGCCATCCTCTTCGATAAGTGGGCTCACTGTGAGCATATAGTTACCGTGAAGGCCGTGGAGTTCTGTCTCTGAGATCTGGGTCTTGTGATGGCCAATGAGTTGTTCTAGAGGACATTGGCGCAAATCCCCATGGTCACCGTGAAGAATATCGCAGACATTTTTGCCGATGACCTCATCCCGGCTCTTTTTGGCGGCGGCAAAGGTTGCTGGGTTTGCCTCTATAATTGTGTTGTCGCTTGCAACAAGTAGTGCCGGGTCTTGCATGGCGATAAAAATCTTTTCCCAGCGGGCAGTAAACATATTAAGCTGCTGCCCCGCAAAGAGGTTTTCGGTTTCATCAATCCCAAGCATTACCAAACCAACCTGACCTGTTTCAATGTCGTGGCGGATAGATCCGTGCCAACTGATGCATCTCTGGGAACCGGACTTGGTCAAAAGAGGAGCCATGAAATTGATGTTGTTCTGGGTGTTTCTAAGAATTTTTGAAAATGTTTGTTGAAACTGGAGTCGATTGTCCGGGGTGACCATCACATCGACCCAATATTTTTCTCTGATCTCGTCTTCCTGATAGCCGGTAACTTCTTCAGCTCTTTTATTAAATGAGAGAATGGTGCCGCAGGGCCTAATGGTCACCATCAGGGCCTGAATGGTATCAACAATTTCTTTGTTAAAGTCTCTCTCATCTTTTAACTTGAGAGTGGTGTCCTGGGAGTAAATGGCAAGGGCGATATCGTCCATCACATGGGAGATAAATTGACACTTCAATTCACCAAGATTGAAGTCCTCCCGGCAGTGCATGGCAATAAATCCGTACCTGCTGCTCTGGTATGCAATGGGCCAGACAGCGCAATGGGACGGCCAAAATTCTTGGTTTGCATCGCTTGTCAAACTCAGGTAACAGGGAGACGTAAAATCAGTCAGTTTGCAGCTGTACCGTTCTATTAGAATTGCAGCGAGTTGTTCTTGCTTGATTTTGTGGTGTGCTGTCGGTGCCGGGGTGGAGGCGAAGGGGATGAGGTGGCAGGTGTTCGCGTCGATGTCGCCAGCCCACACAAAGTGACAGCCAAGGGCATCAGAGAGTATAGTACAGCAGTGTTGAAAGATTAGAGATCTATCCTGATCTTCCGGGTCCTGAAGGCTTTGTTCCCTGATAGCGGAAAGCAATCGGTTTCGGTTTTGGAACAAATAGAGCTCTTCAACATCCTTTTTTGAAATAAAATCTGCCATTGTGCATCCCTCCAGCATGTGGAAATAGCACTAGTTAACAAGAGTTGGGTATGATCTTTTAAATCACGTAAAATCTGACTGAACATTTTGAAATGTTGTAAAAAATGATTTTACGATTTTAAATCGCTCATCTGAGAACAAGACAATGCTCATGGGAAATACGAACTATACAACTTGCAACCTAACATGATATTGCTTTGAAATAAAGAGTGTAAGGCCTGATGTGAAGGGCTTTTTATTAGAGTTTTCATATTTTGTCGCCGTTGTATATAGAGATAATTAATTATTCTCATATGGCATATGCACAATTTAGGCAGTAGGTTGTCGCTTTTGTAGGGGGGAGAGAAAGATTACGTTGTATTCACATAAGGGGATAGAAATATGAAATATTCAGAAGCACGTCAGGGAAGGGTCTTTGTTGTCCGCCTTGAAGACGGTGAAATAGTCCATGAGGTAATTGAAAAATTTGCTGTGGATCATGAAATTTTCGCGGCATCACTTATAGTTGTGGGTGGTGCTGATGATGGAAGTATAGTTGTTGTGGGGCCGGAATCAGACAGGGACTTACCTCTTAAAAAAATGAGGCGTGAGTTGAAAAACGTCCATGAAGTGACCGGCACAGGAACATTGTTTTGTGATTCGGAGGGGACACCTTTGCTACATATGCACATGGCCTGTGGCAGGCAGGGTGAAACTATCACCGGTTGTATTCGTTCTGGTTTTAAGGTGTGGCGCGTGATGGAGGTGATTATTCACGAGCTCGTTGATACCACGGCCCGTCGAGTTGTAGAGGCGCCACTTGATTTGAAACTACTACATCCTTAGCGATATTTATGAATATTAAAAAAGTGGTTCTGGTTTTTTGGCGACTGTGTACAAGCAAGAATTATCGATATCTTAGAAGGCTTAAGATTTTTGATTCCGGTTATTATCTTAGTACACAGGGGATGATTACCGATGATTTGGATCCGCTTTGGACCTATGTCAAAACCGCTGGGGCGTGTGCAAATCTTCTGGCAACTGGTCCAAGCTCGTGGAGCCAGCAGGCCGATCCGCATCCATTGTTTGATACGAGTTTCTATCTGTTGAATTATTTTCCAGGCGGCTTGAAGGAAAATCCGTTCAGCCATTATTTACGCGTGGGTTGGAAGAAGGGATACAGGCCTGGGCCATTTTTTGATCCAGAGATTTATGCAGAAAGATGTGGCTGGAAGGCCGGCGACGGTGATCCTCTCAGCCACTACTGCCATGGTGGACAGCAGCAAGGAGAGAGCCCCAGTTTACATTTTGATTTTCAATTTTATTTTGACAAAAATCCTATTCTTGCGGATGTTAATCATGAAATAATCAAACATTACAAACTCCATGGTGCAGCAATTGGCAAGAGCCCTCTGCCGCTGTTTGACCCACAGTTTTATAGAGAGCAACTTGGAGCTGAAGGTGGCCTTGTCTCTGACCCGTTATCCCATTATTTGAGCTTGCCGGAGAATGCAGAATATCTTCCAGGAAGGTTGTTTGATCCTAGGTTCTATATAAAAGAGTGTGGAGTACAACTTGCTCGAAAAGATGCCCTGATCCACTACGTCACAGAAGGGGTTTTTGCTGGTATCTACTGCCATAAGCGAGTTGCATCGCTTGTCAGTAAACCTCTGATCTCCATTGTGGTTCCTGTTTATAATCCGGATCCCGCTGTTCTCAGAAACTGTATCCGTTCTGTTCTTTATCAGGCCTACCCCCATTGGCAACTCTGTTTGGCCGATGATTGTAGCTCGCGGGCGGATGTGCGACCGCTATTAGAGGAGTGGGCTAAAAAAGACCCTCGCATCAGGGTCACATATCTCTCAGAAAACGGAGGGATTGCAGCCGCGACCAATAGAGCCTCTCAACTGGCTACAGGCAAATACATAAGTTTTTTGGACAATGATGATGAGCTGACTGTTGATTGTCTACTTGAGGTCGTTGAGACAATTAATAGCCAACATGCCGATCTGGTGTACAGCGACGAGGATCTTATTGGCGATGATGGCACTCGCTTGTCTGTTTTTCGAAAACCTGGATTTAACAGAGGTTTGCTGTTGTCCCATAATTATATAACCCACTTTGTGACGGTGAAAAGGTCTCTCTTTGAAGAGGTGGGTGGTCTCGATTCTGAGTATGATGGGGCGCAGGATTACGACCTGTTGCTTAAACTGTCAGAGCTGTGTGAATACATTGTCCATATTCCTAAAGTCCTGTATCACTGGAGGGCCTCTAAAAGCTCCACCAGTATCAATCACGATCAAAAAAGCTATGCCAATGAAGCTGGTCGGTTGGCTTTAGAGGCGGCTGTTGCACGTCGTGGACTACCCTATGAGGTGTGCAATACAAAGTTGAATTATTTTTATCATCTTGCCGGAGGTGCTGATGTCGAGGCGCAATATACTGTTCTGATTTGGGGTGTAGAACTGGAAAAACTTGAGTTGGATTTCATTACGTCTCTTGTGGCCCGAGGTGTGGGGGCAAAGGTTGAGTATGTTCTGATAGCGCGAGAAAAGAAGCATGCCTCCTTTGCGAAAGTTCTGGCTGATTCGGGGCATGAAAATTGGCAAGTCATACTGCACAGTCAGGATGAAACCAAAGCGCGACAATTACATAGGTTGATTAGTCGTGCTGGTGGAGAATTTGTTGTTCTGCTCGATGGTGGTATCAAGCGGCTAGAGTTAAACTGGCGGACGGAATTAGCCAGCGTATTTGCCCAGGAGGATGTTGCAATTGTCTGCGGCAAGATCACCTGTAATGGCCAGGATGGGACCTCATATCTGTTGCCGGATACGGGCAATACAACGGCTGTTTATCTGCAAGAGTTTCTCTGCTCAAGCACGAGGCATATGGCGGGTTTGCATTGCCCGCAGGATGTGAGCTATGCAGGATGGAATCTTACTATGTTACGGCGGGAGTCTTATCTCGCTGTAGGAGGCTTTACCTGTGAAGATTTTCCCCAGGTGTTTGCCATGGCCGATCTCTGTCAGCGGCTGGTTGCGTGTGGCAAGAGGATAGTCTATACACCCCACGCATATGGTGATATTGAGGTCGATTGCGTCTGCAGTAGCGTAGAGGAGTCAGAGGAGATTCAAAGAGAGAGAGGCCGTTTTCAACGTTTGTTACGAAAACGTGGAGTTACAATAGATCCATTGTATAACCCGGGGTTATTGGCTGAAAATGATATTGACCTGGACTCTTATGTGCAATGGCAAAAAGGTGATAAATAGGTAACTGTATAGGTGAAATTGACGACCAGTGGGTCCATGGTCTGTCAATTTCACGGGATGTATTCTTTGGGGTAGCCAAACAACAGATCAACTGTGGTCCTGAAGCTCATTGTATATTGTGGTGGCAAGTAGGTCGACTGTATATGGCTTTTTTAGATATGCCCCCGCACCAATTGCCTGTGCTTGTTTCACTCTGGATGTTTCAGAAAAGCCACTGACGATGATAGCTTTTTGCTGGGGATTAGTTGCTTTGATTATTTCAAAGGCTGCCAGTCCATCGTATTCTCCTGGCATGATCATATCGAGCACGAGAAGAGCGTAGTTTGTATTTTTACATTTTTCAATGGCCTCAAGTCCCGAAGATGCGGTCTCGGGTTGATAGTTGAGGCTTTCGAGTATGCTATGGGTGAGAACGCGCTGTTCTTCCAGATCATCAACGATTAAAATCCTTTCTTTGTTTCCTAAAAAGTCGTGCAAGGGGCTTTTCGTCTGCTCTCGTATCGGTTCGTTTGTTACGGGGAAGTAGGCTGTGAATGATGTTCCTTTTCCCGGTTTACTTTTAATGTTGATATAGCCGTCGTGGTCTTTTATCGTTCCCCAGACAACCGCCATACCGAGTCCGGTTCCACTTCTGCCCATTACTTTACTGGTATAAAATGGTTCAAATACGCGGTTGATTTCTCCTGTTGACATGCCAATACCCGTGTCTGAAACCGTTAAGGTTGCAAATTGGCCTGGTGGGATGATTTCGTAGCCCGCGTATTCTTCTTTTAGGGTAATTGCTTTAGTAGAGATGGTTAATACACCGCCCTCAAGCATCGCTTCTACACCATTGGTAAAAAAATTCATTAATATCTTGGAGAGATGGACAGTAGAACCTTTGATGTTGGAAAGTTCGTTGTCAAGGGAGATAATATATTCTACGCCCATCACCGGCTTGGTAATGGATCTGTGCTCGGGACTGATTAAAAACTCCCTGATGATGGTGTTGAAATTAGTAACAACCTGATGGCCAACACCACGCCGGGCGAGGGTGAGTAGGTCTTGGACTATTGTTGCCGCACGTTCCCCAGCTTTTTTAATGGTTTGCAGGGGTGTTGTCATTGGATCTTCCGGACCTCTGTCGATAAGCAGCATATCAGGATAACTCACCAGGCCGGAAAGGATATTGTTGAGATCGTGGGCAACGCCACCTGCCAGCATACCGATTGCCTCCATCTTTTGGGAGTTTTTGAGTCGGTTTTGCAACTCTACCTGTTCGGTAACATCCTGGATATTCATGACATATCCCTCTAACTTGTTTGCATCTGAATAGTAGGGACTAAGGGTGAGGTTCCAGTAAAAATCGTTGTTATGCCCTGGACGTGGTCGTGTTTGGATCTGTAGCGTTTCTCCACTTAGGCAACGGTTTACGCCCTCTTTTAATTCAAGGTTGTAAAAATCTTCACCTAAAAAATCAATAATCGACGTTCCTTCAAGTGGCTTTTTAAGTGGTGTCACTATTGATTGATAGGAAATGTTGGTGAATATATGCTTGTTGTTACTATTAATAATGGCAATAGCATCACTTGAGGCTTCAATGACCCTGGCAAACATTTGTAAGGTTTCTTCGGCCTTATGACGTTCTGATACCTGGTCTATGAGTTCCTTGTTGGCCCTTTGAAGCTCTGTTGTTCGATTACGAACCTGAAGACGGAAGAGAATGAGAGTGGCGGAAAGAAAAAGAGTAAGTGCTAATGCTGCGTAAAATGAGAGCAGAAGTCCGCTGGGGGCAGGAGTTTTGCTATCCACATTGAGCCATTTGTTCATTGTTCTATAATAGATAGACGATTTGTCGGCTTTGAACTTGCTGATGTAGCGATCCATGGCTTGGGATATGTTTTGCTGTGTCCCTTTGGCCAAGGCATAGCGCATTTCAATGGGATTAAAGAGAATGGATGTTCCCTTAACAGAATAAGAGAGCTTATTATTTTCACCGTAAAGCCTGTTGACGGCAGCAATGTCGATAATCTTTGCCCGGAGCATTGCAAAAGTGGTTACATACGCATCTGTTTCGAAAAATCTGCATTTGATGTTGAGTTTCTTTAGCGTATCTTTCAATGCTTCAAAATGAATATCTCCAGCTTTGACACCAATAATTTTATCTTTTAGTCCAGGGAGTGATCCTATTTCAGATCCCTCTGAGGTGTAGAGTTCAGCCCAGCTCGCGAGTACCGTTGTATTGTTAAAATCGAAGAATTTCTCTTGTTGCTTAGAGTAGGGAACTGCTGGAAGAATGTCAATTTCACCATCCTTGAGTTGGTTGAGTAGGTCGTTGTAATACCCGCTCCTGTAGGTTATCTCCCAGTGCTCTTTTGAGGCGATTTCTTCCAAGATATCAATGAAAATTCCAGCTGGACGCCCACTTTCATCAACGAAGATAGTAGGCTTATTGTTGTAGATTCCAACGGTTATAGGGGGGCTGGCAAGTACCGCTTGAGCGGAAAGTGTAAGATAGAAAATGAAAAGATACAGGAGTTTTGTACGACTTCGATGTTGAAGAGGTGATCTGAGGTTGTTCATGGGTGTGCACATTTTTAGAAAAACCGTTTTGAGGCTGGTTTTGTGATCGTCATAGCTTACAACTTTACTCTGAGTACCTGGGTCGTATCCAATTTTAAAACTATGATAGTTAAATATATGATGTAAGTGGTGGAATAGTCAAATTTCATCTAGCCCATCTCAACTATCAGTTGTGATTGTAACTGTCTTGAAAGTTTGTGGATGGCTGGTAATTGGCTGTTCTTCGGTAGAAATGGCTCAATATAGTGGCTGCGTATGGGCTGGTATTTGGCGAGTCGGGGATGTTCTTTTCTTTGCAAAGAAAATTTTTATGTTGCCACTCTTTGAGATAGTTACCCCCATTAGGACTACTGGTAAAGTTATAGAAGAGGCATATGCTTCCTCAGGTATGTTAGTTTTTAAAATGGAGGGGCTAATGAAAAGACAAAGAAGGAAACATGCTCCAGATTCACCCTTTGAAAATGATCGCTATGCTCTGGCTTCCGAGAATATGTTGCTCTCTTTCATTGGCTTTTGCACTATTTATAACGCTAACTTACGCATGGGATGAGCTCGGTTGCAGAGAGTTAGGCGGTGAACTGTTTTCTCCTCATTAGCTCGTTGAAGAAGTCTGGGAATGTATTGTTTTTATAGTATTTGTCGAGGGCATCCATATCTATTATTGGGCAGTGAAAGTCGTTGATCTTTAAGTATCTTGCAATAACTTCTCGAGAATCACGAACAATTCTAATATCAGTATCCTCAATTATATTATAGACGACGGCTGCAACGACAAGTTTCCTACTTCTTGCAAGCTCAAGGGCATTTAATGTGTGGTTAATTGAGCCAAGCCTTGAACTCGTGACTAGTATCAGAGGGTACTGATGTTCTTCTACAAAATCGAGAATGGTATAATCATCCATCAGGGGCACAGAAAGTCCCCCTGCTCCTTCTAAAAAAATGACATCAAATTGTTTTTGTAATTGTAATGTTGCTTGATTTATATGCCTGCAATCTATTCTTGTATCTTCTAGTTTTGCGGCAAGATGCGGCGAGCATGGAAACTTAAAGAGATAGGGGCAGGTGGTCCCTTCTTTATCGACATGGTGTAGCTCAATTCCCATTATCTCACGATGCGTAACTATATCTTCACTCATCTTAAGGCACCCGGTCTGGACCATTTTTTGAGTGATGACATTGATCCCATTTTTGAGGAATGATCGGGCCATTAGCCCCGTCGCAATTGTTTTTCCAATCCCTGTGTCAATGCCAGTTACGAAAAATAGTTTGTCTCCAGTTACGTTTTTTCCCATCTGCTTATATCTCCTTCTTGGCAATTATTGTCGTAGAAAAATACGATACGGGAATTCCTTGCTCAGTCATAAAATCCTCTCGATACCTTTTTTCAAAATTTCTTAATTGAGAATGACTCCATTTTTCACCACCGAGACCACCCACACCCGTATCCTTAATATGTCGAAGAACAGCGCGGACAGAGGGTAAGAACAATCGGTCAATCTTGTCTTCTTGAACAATTATCTTAAATCTTTTGCTGACTAACTGGAGGAGGGTCTTTGCCGAAAGATACTGCAAGCCTTTTCCTGTTATTTTGCGCACCTCACCCATTGTTCCAGGTCCAAATAAAGAGAATGCCAAAATGCCTTGTTCTTTAAGGCTACGATGAAACTTTTCAAATAGAGCATCCAGGTCATCTATCCATTGGAATGTTGACGATGAAATGATTAAATCTAACTCCCCAGGAAGAGAGCAGTGCTCAATATCACCCGGCAGAGTTAAGACGTCTCTTACCTGACAAAGAGAAGGCCTGGCTGTTGTTAATTTACAGAACTCAGGCACAATATCGTTGAGGTACAAACTTTCTATCTCACAATTTTCGCAGAGAAAATCTGTTAACAAGCCGGTGCAGCACCCAACCTCAAGAACACTGTTATATTTACACCTGTTGCTGGTCAGCAGAAGGTCTACCAGGCGCTGGCTGATTCGTCGTTGAACAATGGCATTCTCTGCATAGGTGTTGCGACTTGATCTAAATGAATCAACAACACAGTTTTTATTTACCCTGATATCCTTCTTGCTCAAACTATTCATGTCTCACCAGAATTATTCGTGCTCGGGACTTAATGGCAATCCAAGCAAGCACATGTCCATTATCTGTTCCCAATTATCGAACCTATTAAAAGGGTAGTGGGCTTCCTTTAATAAAATGATTTTGCAGTCTTTTCTTGTTTGCCAGAACGAAAGCTGATTTTTAGTAGGTACCACCAGATCTTTCATTGAAATCAGGATCTCTCGGTATATTGAATCGTTAGCGGTTAAACAATTGACACTGTTTTTAAGTACTGCTAATTCATACAGTTGATCTGCAACAGATCTCTGAGGTTGTCGCAGTAAAAACGTATCGAGGGTCGATTTGCTGCGGCACATGCGTTTATAAAAATTTAATCTACTCTGCTCGTTATACTGTTCCTGCGTGGAAGTATAGATAGCAGTAGGAATACCAAAATGGTCGTCAATCGGGCAAAGAGTGCCATTAATGGCAATAGCTCGTGATAAGCCTTTCTTAAATTTGGAAAACAGTTTTTGACCTGCCCATACCCCCATTGACCAACCAATTAAAGCATAACTTCTATAGTGGGCCAAGAGTTCTTCAATATTCACCTGACAGTTAAGATCGCTATAATCCCATAAGGTTAACACATCAAATGTTTCACTTTTCATATGGAGTATAGGGTGTTGATCCATTCCCCAGCCGTTGCAGAAAATGATGAGATCTTCCCGCCCTTTTTTATGTAACCAGTACGATTTCATTGTAATTCAATAATCAACATGGGTCATTCGCGTTGACCAGGGTAGCAATCTTATCGGCGAGATATTCAAGATCACACCAGTCCATTCCGGCGGTAAGAGATATTCGGAAACGAGATGTGCCAACTGGTACTGTTGGGGGCCGAACTGGTAGCATTAAATAACCCTGCTCCCGCATGGCTTCGCTTAACTTCACCGTACGCTGGTCATCTCCGATAATGACAGGAATAATGTTTGTTGTACCAGCCGTTTGCAGCTGTCTGTCCCGGAGAGTTTTTCTTAAGAGGTCGGAGATTCGTTTAAGCTTTTTTCGTTGTTGAGAAAACTGTGCCAGTTGACTAAATATAAAGATATTCCAACTGGTAATAATCGGCGGCAATGCTGTTGTGAAAATCAGAGATCGACTCTTGTTAATCAGATATTGATTTACTCTTTCCGAGCAAAGTAAAAATGCCCCCACAGAAGCAAATGCTTTGCCAAATGTCCCCACAAGAAAATCTATGTCTTCTAGTTGGTTCTGCTGTTCAGCCATCCCCAAGCCCTTTTCTCCATAGAGACCAACAGAATGCGCTTCATCTATGTAGAGCTGGCAAGCAAAGTGATTTTTTATTTCGACCAACGCGCCTAAATCAGCAACATCACCGTCCATACTAAAGACCGATTCGCTGACGATGATCACCCGTCTGTAGCTTTTTCTCTGTTTTTCAAGCAAGGCCCGCAGGTGTTCATAGTCACAATGTCGATATCTTATGAACTTTGCAGCACTCAAGCGCATGCCGTCTACGATTGAGGCATGGTTGAGTTTGTCGGAAAGAATTAAGTCTGCTTTGCCCGTAAGAGCTGGGAGAATTCCAATATTGGCGTGATACCCGGAGTTATAGAGAAGACAGGCCTCTTTTGCATATGAGGTTTTAATTAAATCTTCTAGTAAATGACTGTTTGTCGTGTCGCCGGTAAGCAGTCTTGAAGATGCGGCCCCCATTCCATAATTAACAAGTAGGGAGTCTGAATTAAGACAAGCGTAAAATCTATGGTGTAGCTCTTTGTCTCCGGCAATTCCAAGGTAATCGTTGGAGGATAAGTTCAGTAATTTCTGCTCCCGAATAACAACATTACAGCCTTGTTTTTCTGACACAGCGTCTAGTTGTCGCAACCGGCCATGTTTCTTTAAGTGAGCTAATTCATCGGACAACCCAGTCATACCCATAGTTACAGTACCTTTTCTACGACTTGGCAGATTGCCCTGGTAAGAATATCTAAATCTTCATCTGTAATTATATAGGGTGGCATGATATACACCAGACAGCCAAAGGGACGTACCCAAACCCCTTTTTCAACAAACAGACGCTGTATGGATGCGAGCTCAACGGGATTTTTCAGCTCAACAACACCAATTGCTCCCAAAATTCTCACATCAATAACACCCGTCAAATCTTTACAGGGAGCCAGGCCTGAGCGTAACTTAGCTTCAATCCTTTGTATATTGTCCTTCCAGTCAACAGACAATAATAGATCAATTGAGCTAGCCGCTACAGCGCAAGCGAGAGGATTGCCCATAAATGTCGGCCCATGCATAAAGACCCCGGGCTCACCCTCAGAGATAACTCTGCCAACCTTTTCAGTTGTCAGGACCGCTGAAAGAGTCATATAACCGCCGGTCAAAGCTTTGCCGAGGCACATTATGTCAGGAGTTACGTCCGCGTGATTACAGCCAAAGAGCTCCCCACTACGGCCGAAACCCGTAGCAATTTCATCAACAATCAACAACACCTCATAAGCATCACAAAGTTTACGAGTTATACGTAAATACTCCGGATGATAAAATCTCATACCACCGGCTCCTTGCACAATCGGTTCAAGTATAACGGCGCATATTTGCTGGTGATTGTTTTCTAAAAGAGTGTGCAAAGAATTAATGTCGTCGGGGTCCCAAGCAGCATGGAAGGGTGAACGAATCTTGTCGGCAAAATAGTATTCCGGCAACACTCCTTTGTATATGTTGTGCATACCAGTTACCGGGTCGCAAACAGACATTCCGTGAAAGGTGTCCCCGTGATAGCCGGACTTGACCGTCAGAAATCTGTTTTTACCTGTTCTCTTTTTAGCATGGAAGTACTGAATCGCCATTTTCATGGCAACCTCAACTGCAACAGAACCGGAATCTGCATAAAACAGGCGATTGAGATCGGCCGGAGTTATCCTGAGAAGCTTTTTGGCAAGTTCGATTGCGGGGCTATGGGTTAAGCCACCAAACATAACGTGGGCACATTTTGCTGTTTGCTTGCAAATTGCCGCGTTAAGTACAGGGTGATTGTAGCCGTGAATAACTGACCACCACGATGCCATGCCATCTATAAGCTCACGGCCGTCTTGTAGGCGGATACGAACCCCATTGGCAGACTCGACAAGATAGGTCGGGTTTGGCCTTTCTATTGACGTATAAGGGTGCCAAAGATGCTTTGAGTCAAATTCAAGAAGCTCTCGTTCGTTTGTGTTCACCGACATTGTTCTCCTTGAGGGGGTGCTAAAGGAGCTGCTTTGGAAATATGGTTATGCCCCTGTATCTCGAATCCAAGCATTTGGAACATTTTCACGTCTGCTTCTAATCCCTTACCAAGGGTTGTGAGATAGTTGCCGACAATTGAGCCGTTTGCACCGGAGGTAAATAGTCTGTGTTGCTGGTCTCCTAGGATATCTCTTCCCCCTGCTATTCTTATAACGGCCTTGGGGAGAATGAAGCGAAACATTGCAACCGTTGTGAGTATCTCGGTAGTAGACAGCGGCTTGAGGTCGGCAAATGGAGTGTTGTTTATCGGTGATAGTATATTGATGGGGACCGATAAAATATTGAGTTTTTTCAGTTCAAAAGCAAGTTCAAGCCTTTGCTCAAAACTCTCCCCCATGCCAATAATGCCACCTGAGCAAACCTCCAACCCTGCATTTTGCGCGATTTTTATAGTTGTTGATTTATCCTCCCAGCTGTGGCTAGTGCAAATCTGAGGGAAGTAGCTACGGGAAGTCTCTAGGTTACAGTGGTAACGACTCACCCCCATTTCCTTGAGTTGCAATGCTTTTTGTGCTGTCAGAAACCCCATGGATGCACACAATGAAAGCTTGGTGTGTTTCTGCAATTCTTGGTAAATCTTTTGTAACTCACCTAGCTGTTTTTCGGAAACAGAACGCCCTGCCGTAACAAGAGAAAAACGCCTTACTCCATACTTCTCATTGTCTTTAGCCAGCAATACTGCGTGTGCTGTATTGACCTGTTCATAGTTGGTCACTTCAGCATCGTAATGCATTGATTGGGCACAAAACCTACAGTCTTCGGTACATATTCCTGATTTTGCATTTACGATTGAACAGAGATCTAAGCGATTATTATGTAGCCTCGCTCTCAGGTTGTCGGCACCTTTGTACAAATCTTCTGGGGCAGATTGTAATGCTAATTCCTGTGCTTCTGTAAAGCTGAGATCTTCACCGTTGAGAATCTTCTCCAAACATTTCTCAATTGTATTCATCAAAACCCCTGTCTAGCAATATGTTATGTCGTGAAATTCAAGATTGCGGCGTAGCTTTTTCTCCAACGCCCACCTGTTTCGTTAACCAGTGATTAGTGTAATGGTAACGAGATGTGTGCTTCTTTGTCAAGACATAAAAAATGTTGTATTCAAAACAAGGCGCTATGCGGATTTGTGCGGAAATACATGGTAAATGTGCTTCGAGAATAAACAGTTATTTGCTCGCGACGGCAGAAGAGATGAAGGATGAAGCCTTTGGCTTGGCGTTTTAGGATGTGATATCCAGCCGCCTGGAGTGGCTGAGCTCAGAAGCCTTGGTTGTGTGGGGGGGGGAGCAAAAACTCAATTAGGCCGTAATCATTGTGAGGTGATTGTGTGCTTTTGAGAGGACGTGCTGGGACAAAAAGGGAGTAATTAGGATAATGCGGGGTGGTAGGTGTTATCTACCTGACACGGAACGAGAGCTTGCTGGCCGTGCTTCGTGTCAGGATTCTTCCTTATCGTTTCGTCTTGAGGTATTCGATGATATCAGCACTCTCGTACATAGAGGTGTCGCCATCGATGAGAAACGGTACCATTGTCTTACCCCCGACCTTGAGGACGACATCTCGGCCCGGTGTTCCAAGGGCGGCATCGATCAATTCAAAATCAGACCCGCTCACGAGTTCCATAGTTGCTGCAGCTGTTTCTACTTTTTTACAGAAAGGACAGCCTTTTCTTACGTAAATTTGGATCATTTTTTGTTTTTACCTTTTTATGTGTTTTGAATACGCTTATGTGCGTATGCCAATGCCTTTTTTGAAGAGATAGAGGTTTACAGAAAAAAGAACGATAGAAAAAAGAACAAGCATTCCCGCACCAATGTATACATTGATATCAGAGGTGCCGAGAAAACCATAGCGAAAGCCGTTTATCATATAAACAATAGGGTTTATCTTTGAGACTGTCTGCCAGAAATCAGGTAGGAGTGTGATTGAGTAAAAGACCCCTCCTAGATAGGTTAACGGGGTTATGATAAAGGTTGGAATAATGGAAATATCGTCAAATTTCTTGGCGAATATTCCATTGATCATTCCGGCGAGTGAAAAGACAAAGCTGGTGAGGATTGCGAAAAGAGATGCATAAAAAAAACTATATATTGGCACTCTAATAAAAAAGAGGCTGACGATTGAAACCAGAAAGCCAACACTCAGACCACGGGTCATTCCACCTGCCACATAGCCCAGTATGATAACCCAACTAGGTGTGGGGCTAACGAGTAATTCTTCGATGTTTCTTTGGAATTTTGCACTGAAGAAAGAAGAAACCGTGTTGGAGTATGAACTGGTGATAATAGCCATCATGATGAGGCCCGGTGCAATATATGCCATATAGCTGTAGCCGTTCATTTCGCCGAGTTTAGAGCCGATGAAGCTACCAAAAATAATAAAATAAAGAGAGATGGTGATCACTGGAGGTACGAGTGTCTGTATCCAGATACGAAATATTCGGTTGATCTCTTTTCTGGCGATCGACTGGAGGGAAATAAAGTTTTGCCTCATTGGTGCACCATTTCCAGAAAAAGCTCTTCGAGGCGGTTTGACTTGTTACGCATACTTTCCACGGTGATGTTATGTTGGTTGAAGTGGGAAAAAACAGCATTGAGCGCAAACTGTTGACCGATGGTAACCTCAATAGTTGTCTCATCTAGAAGGTGAAACACGGTGTCTCCTACAGGAGGAAGTGAGGTTAGGGGCTCTTTGATTTCGAAAATAAATGTTTCTTTGTCTAATTTTTTAAGCAGGGATTTTTTACTTTTGTTTACGACAATTACCCCATCATTGATGATAGCTATTTGATTACAGAGTTGTTCAGCCTCCTCCAGGTAGTGGGTGGTGAGGATGATGGTCGTGCCCTGGGCATTAAGCCGGGCGAGGAAATCCCACATTCCGCGTCTGAGTTCGACATCAACTCCGGCTGTAGGTTCATCAAGAATGAGGAGGCGGGGCTCATGGATAAGGCCTCTTGCTATCATTAGCCGTCGTTTCATTCCCCCCGATAGTTCGCGGGCAATAATGTCTTTTTTATCCCAGAGTCCAAGTTGCTTGAGATATTTTTCAGCATTTCTCAGGGCATGGCTTCTCTCCATTCCGTAGTAACCCGCCTGTTGAGTGACAATGTCCTGGACCTTTTCAAAGATAGAAAAATTGTACTCTTGGGGGACGACACCTATAAGTTTTTTGGCCGCCGGAAAATCGTGGTCGATATCAATATCGAAAACCTTTACCGTACCTTCAGTTTTGGTGACCAGAGAGGTGATGATACCGATGGTGGTGGTTTTACCGGCACCATTGGGGCCAAGCAGGCCAAAGAAGTCGCCCTCTTTGACGTCAAAGGTAACCCCTTTCAGAGCCTGGAAGCCGCTGTTGTAGGTTTTGTGTAAATTGTTGATGCTTAAGGCATCCATAGGTGTCTCTTTACTGGCTGAGTTGTGTGAAATAGTTAACAATTTCTTTTGCAATGTCTCTACCGTCAAGGGCACCGATCTGTATTATGCCTGTGGGACAGGTGATGTTGATTTCAGTCAGTTGCTCACCTATAAAATCAAGACCTGAAAAGTGAATACCCTGTTTGAGCATCCATGGACCAATTTCGTCCACAGCGGCTTGTTCCCGTTTAGTGAGAGAGGTTGCCAGCGCTTCACTACTGGCAAAGTTTGCATGATAGCCGGTTCGGGGTTTACGCAGGGCGGCACCAATAAACTTGTCCCCAAGCATGAGAACCCGTTTGTCCCCTTTATAGACGAGGTCCTGGAATTGCTGCACCATCGCAGGTCTGGAGCCATTGCCGGTGAAACTGCTTATCTTGTCGAGGTCGTTTTCCTGAATTTTTTCCACAGAGATGCCCTGAAAGCTGTCTAGAGCTTTAATCACACAGAGGCCGTTTCGTAGAATAAAATCATTTATGGTCTGGATATTGGAGCTGACCATGGTTGGAGGCATGTATTCTTTAAAGGGAAGAGCGATGAGCTTTTCATTAAAGTTTCTAAGGGCTGTCGCGCTGTTGACTATAAGGGTTCCGGAGAGAGACAACAGGTGTGTGGCGTAATGAAAGGCGAGGTCATAGGGCGGTTCTTTGCGCATGAGAATCAGCCGGTAGTCGCCGAGCCGTTTTTCCTGTTTGTTCCCAGATCTGTCTGTTGCCAGCGCCGCCGCATGATGCTCAAAAAAGAGATCCGCAATTGTCGCAGTGTCCACAGTAATACCCTGTCTTCTGGCCTCGGTAATTAAGGCAAGAGATGTGTCTGTTTTTGGTGCCAAACCTTCAAGGGGGTCAAGTACTACAAGCCAAGCCATAATAGCCTCTTTATTCTGAATAATAAAATAGGATTAAGTTAGTATTCCTCGCAGCTTAAAATTTGTTATAAAAATAGCTGTGTAAGGCATTTCCCCCCAGCATAGTTCCTGTTTGCCGGATAGGGCGGTTGTCTTAAGGAAGCCTAATAAATCCTGTGTTTTCTAGTATCGGCTAAAGCCCGCCTGGTTCCTGTTTGTCGGTGCTGCATCATTTAATTGGGGGCTTTAGAGCATACGAGCGCTACCTGCGAAGATCACAATGTAGGTCGTTGGAGTGTTACAGAACAGTTACAAAAAGCAATGTAACCTGTCCACCTCTGTCTCCAATGCCTAGTTAAATAATCATCATTGGGCTGACTTGTTAGTGCGTTATAGGTAAAAACTTGCCACAGAGACTGAAGACAGTGGTGCCGCATGTTCCAACCTTTGCTGAACGCTATAGGCGGTTTTACACGGCAGTCCAGTGCGTATTGTTTGCAAATTAGTGGGCCGACTGTTTCGTTTAAAGGCTGAAGTTATTGGCCTGGACGACTTCGAGTGCGAGCTGAGATCTTGATTTTGCGTCTTTTGGTAGGTTTTTACTTGCACACCATTCTGGGAAAGTCTCTGGATCGATAAATACTTTTATGACCTGATCACCAGCGGTTTCCAGTTCAATTCTTTTTTCTTCTGCCCGGGCAAACCAGTCTGCGAAGGTACGTGGCAGTAGCTTGACATCATCGAAAATGGTAAGCAGGGTTTCGTAGTCCTCTTCCTTGTACCAGACCAGTGCCCGTAGCATTGGTTGATGGTTTTGAGCCTTCTCTTGTGCCTTCATTTGTCTTTTCTCTTGTATTCTTGCAGCTGTTTTACCAGAACCTGTGGACGTATTATTTTTAGTCATATTATCTCAGTTTTCGAGGGAGGGAGAGCCATCTGAAGGCCTGTTATAAAAAATGTCAAAAGGATTGTATTTGTACTATGTCGTTGGCACGTGTAGTAGACATGCAAACCTACGAACTAACTGATGCATAACGTATAATTCCTCAATAAAAAAGCAGATTCAGTGAAAATGTCAACCATGATCGGTGGGGAACTGAGAAAATAATGATGGCGTACGCTTTCTTCGAGCCAGTTTGTATTCTTTTGCTAGGGCTTGTTGTTGCCCTTTTTGTAAAGACTGTCTTTGATTCAGCAATTTAGTCGTTTTGCTCCCTGTGCGGAGGGGTACCTGCGTTGTGAGCAATGATGATGTCTGGGTTTTCTGTTTTTTCTGGTGTTGGTAGAGCGGTAGGATGGCTTAGAGAGGGAAACCTTTACCGCTAGGCGAGGGACTGGTATGGTTGTATGGAGTACTCCATGGTTTACGTTTGGCGGCTCAATCGCTTTGCTATGTGGTCTGTGTGGATTTTGACACATCTACTATCGTCAATGTTCCTACTTCATGCAAGAACATCGTTTGCAGAAATCCAAAAGTAGAAAAATCCTTTTACTAAGCTCTGTTGGCAGGTATGATTGCAATCCATAATACAAAATGTGTGAGTTCTTTCCATAAAGAATAGTTACATTGGGGGCATCCGTTATGCTGTGTGGGTAAGTTGAAAAAAAGATCTGAAGTAAACAACAAAGACAATGGAGCAGCTGTAGCTGAAGAAATTGCTGCTGTTTGGTCGGATGTCTTTGACCTCGTAGATGATATCGTCACGGTTCAAAATGATCAATTCAGGATTTTAAAGGCCAATGCGGCGGCTCTTGATTGTTTTGGAGTCTCGGCGGATGCTCTGGAAAATAGCTATTGCTATGAACTCTTTGCAGGTCGAAGTGAAGTCTGTTCTCTCTGTCCTTTCCTCCACTTTTCAACCGATCAGCATGTGAGCCAGGTTAAAATGGTGCATGCAAAAAATGGGCTATTATTCGATATAAAACTGTCTCGTATTTCGGCTCCTAAGGGAGGCAACAGTTACCTCTTTCATATTGCTAAAAAAATAACGAAGACCCCTCTGGTTGAAACGGAGGACTATTTTGCCAAGATTTTTAATGCAAATCCTCTTCCTATGCTTGTTTCTGATTTACAATCAGGCCTGTTGCTGGATGTGAATCAGAGTTTCCTCGATTGTTTTGGTTACATGCGCGAGGAAATGGTTGGTCATTCTATCGGAACTCTTGAGGTATTGGCGGATAGATATCAGAGTGATAGTTTGCTCCAGAAGATGAAAGGATGTGCTTCAGTTAAGGAACTTGCACTTAAGCTAACGACTAAATCTGGAGAGTTAAGAGATGTTTTCTGGTCTGCGGAGGAGATCTCTTATGGCGGTGGGCGAGTTCTGCTGTCTTTGGTTTATGATTACACAGAGCGTCGAAAAGCCGAAAAGGAGCAGGAGGCGCGTGAGAGGAAATACGCCCTGGTCTTTGATGCTAGCCCAGATGCGGTGAATATTAATCGCCTGGAAGACTGGAGGTTTGTTGAGGTAAATAATAGCTACCTTGAATGGTCTGGATTTACGAAAAAAGAAGTTATGGGTAAGACCGTTGAAGAGGTGAACCTTTGGTGTGATCCCCAAGACCGTGAAGAGTTTGAGAGACGGCTGCAGACAACAGGGACCTGTGACTCCCTGGAAGCTAAATTTCGCAAAAAAGATGGTTCTGTTTTGGTTGGAGTCATCTCTGCCAGTGTAGTTTCTCTCAATAATATCCCCCATGCTATCTCTGTTACCCGAAATATTGATACCTTGAGAAAGGTTGAGCAAGAGCACTCTCGACAAAAGGTTCTCTTTGAAACTATTTTTAATTCAATTAGTGGTGGTGTTGTTGTTACCAATGCTAGTCGAATCATACAGATAGCCAGTAAGGGGGTGCGGCGAACCTTTGGTTATCGACCCGAGGAGTTGATTGGCAAGAGTACAGAGATGCTTTTCGCCGAACATGATGCATTTCAAGAGGTGGGGGAAAAACTGTTTACGGTGGATGCTGATAAAAATGAGTATCCGCATAGTGCAAAATACAGACATCGTTCAGGGCGTATTTTTTTCGGAGAGGCTTTTGGCGCAAAGCTTTTTAACCGTAAAGGCAAGTGGATCGGCAACCTCGGAATTGTCCGGGATATCTCTTCGCGTGAGAAGGAGGAAAAGGAGAATCTCATGCTAAGAGCGGCCATTGAACAGGTTAACGATGTGGTAGTGATTACCGATTACCTCGGTAATATTACGTATGTTAATCCGGCATTTGAGAAAGTGTCGGGCTACTCAAAAGATGAAGCTATTGGTCGTAATCCACGTTTACTGCAGAGTGGTCAGCAAGACAAGAAATTCTACGATGATTTTTGGCAGACCATTACCCAGGGGCATACGTTTAGTGGTCGAATGGTGAATAAACGTAAAGACAATACCTGTTATACGGAAGAAGTCACAGTTTCACCTGTTGTGGATAAACTTGGTAATGTTGTCAGATATATAGCAATAAAACGTGATATCACGGGACATCTCTTGCTTGAGTCGCAACTGCAGCAAGCTCAAAAGATGGAATCGGTCGGTCGCTTAATCGGTGGAGTTGCCCACGATTTTAATAATATTCTGGGTGTGATTTTAGGCTACGCTGGCATGGCCCTGCGTAACAGTCAGTCGACGGATAAGTTTTATAATGACCTGAAGATTATTTATGATGCTGCAAATAGATCCGCAGAGATTGTTCGTCAGTTGATGATGTTCTCGAGACAGCAGGCTGTGGCCCCTAAGATTATTGATCTCAATGCCGCTGTGGAAGGAATGCTTATCATGTTGAGGCGGCTCATCGGTGAGGACATTGAGCTGGTTTGGAAGCCACAACCGGGCTCTTTACCGGTCAAGATTGATCCCTCCCAGGTCGATCAGATCCTTGCCAATCTGTGCGTTAATTCCAGGGACGCGATACGGGGCATTGGTAGGCTGACGATAACAACGGAAAAAGTTGTATGTGAGGAGACGACTCCTGAAAGGGGAGAGTTGTTTGCTACAGGAGTTGAGTTTGTACGGTTGCTTGTTAGTGATGATGGTATTGGTATCGGTGAAGATGAGCTGGAAAGAATATTCGAACCATTTTTTACGACTAAAGCAATAGGCCGGGGAACCGGCTTGGGCCTGTCGACCGTGTATGGAATTGTGCAGCAAAATCATGGGGAAATCACGGTGAATAGTAAAAAAGGAGAAGGTACCAGCTTTACCATTTCTCTTCCTTTAAGTAAGGCCCCCCTTTCGCAATATAAAGAAGGCGGTCTGGCGCAGATAAATAAAGGGCATAATGAAACAATTCTTCTTGTGGAGGATGATTTGACCCTACTTGAAATGACGAGAACGATGCTTGGGAAAACTGGTTATAATGTTTTGCCGGCAAATGGTGGCGGCGAAGCATTACGCCTTGCCCGTAAAAAAGATGTCAAAATTGATCTGATACTCACGGATGTTGTGATGCCAGAAATGAATGGTAAAGAGCTGAGTGAGGAGGTTCGGAAAATTGTCCCTGACGTAAAGGTTCTGTTTATGTCGGGTTATACTGCAAATGTTCTAGGCCATAACGGCATCCTTGATGAAGAATTGCAGTTTGTTGCAAAGCCTTTTACCGGAGCAGTAATGTCTGACAAAATTCGAGAAATACTTGATAACTAGGTTTATGGTCCGTTTTTCGTTTCTTATAGGAACGCTTAATTGTTGTTTGGTTTCTTCTGTTTATAGTTAGCGGAGATAATGTGATATCTCCTCATGATGCGTTGTAGGCCCTGGCGCTCAAGACCACATGAAATTGCGGCATTGGTCACATTGCCATTGTAACTAGTCAGAAGATTGTGCAGGTACTCTGTTGAAAACCTTTTTACTATTTCTGCTTTGGCATCATTGTAGGGTGTGGCATAAAGGTCGTTAAATCCTGAAAAATCACCTTTTTTTAATGTTCGATCTTCATTGTTTTCAAGAAGTTCTTGTATGTCTGAATTCTCAACTGTGTTGCCGGCGGTGAGGAGTACTATTCTATTAATACTGTTTTGTAATTCTCTGACATTGCCATTCCATGTTCTTTGATATAGGTGCTGAAGAACTTTCGGGGGAACGATAAGATTTTCTCGTTTATATTGTTTTTTAAACTTCGAGAAAAAATGGTGGATCAGAAGAGGGATATCTTCACGCATATCCCTGAGGTTTGGCATTGTCACTGTGACGACGTTGAGTCGGTAAAATAGATCTTCTCTGAATTCCCCTGTTTTGATTTTCGCTTCAAGATCTTGATTTGTAGACGCGACCACACGAACATCAACCTTAATTGTTTTATTTTGACCGAGTGGTTGAATCTCTTTCTCTTGCAAGACTCGCAACAGTTTCGTCTGTATAGAAACGGGGATATCCGCAATTTCGTCAAGGAGGATGGTGGAGCCGTGGGCTTCAAGAAAAAGGCCCTTTCTGTCTCGCATTGCTCCAGTAAAGGCACCTTTACTATAGCCAAACAATTCACTCTCAAGAACGTTTTCCGGGAGGGCTGGACAGTTTACTGTGATCATCCTTTTTTGTTTGCGAAAGCTGAGGCTGTGTAGAGCGCGGGCTGCAACCTCTTTGCCTGTACCGCTTTCTCCCCGAATGAGTACCGTAGCATCGGTGTTGGCAATTCGGGTAATGAGATCTATAACTCTTGTAAGCGCGGGGCCCTGGCCAATAAACCCCTGGGGGGGGGAGAGGGTGCTTATTTTTTCCTTGAGTTGTTGGTTTGTGCGTAAAAGAAGGGTGCGTTCGATACAATTATTAACGACCCGTATGATGAGGTCTTTATCAAACGGTTTTTGCAAAAAATCATAGGCGCCGTCTTTCAAGGATTGCACGGCCATGTCGATGGTTCCGTATCCCGTCATCATCACAACGGAAATAGATGGGTCGTATCCTCGTATTTTCTTCAGGAGTTGGAGGCCATCAAGGTCGGGCATTTTAATGTCAGATAGCACAACGTCAGGCTTGTGTTGCTGGAGGAGAGAAAGGGCAATCGCGCCGGAGCCTGCGGTTAAAACCTCGCAGCCGCATTTCTTTTTCAACACCAGCCGCAACATAGAGAGCATGTCCGGCTCGTCATCTACAACCAGCACCAGCTTTTTCTGGATGCGTATACCATCGTGTTTGTTATCAATCATTTGCTTTTGATCTGAGTTGCGAGAAATTGAAAATATTGTTGAATAAACTTTCCTGAAATTGCTTCGGATCGACCTACTGAAGGAGGGGGGATCGCCCCGCTTTCGCCAAAAAGGGCGTGGAAAATTTCACTTGAAAGTTTACTGAGCTCAAGGCTGATTTCTGTCAGTTGTTCCTCGCTAAATTCAACACCACGAAGACGGCACTGTAGGGGCCGGTATTGCGGGAGTATACAGCTATCCTCACCTAAAAGAGGACACACTCCATTGGCGACAGCGGTTGACTTTTTATCGATTAAAGGTTGGGAACCGTGGGCGCCAGATGTCCTGTTGATGACCTCTTGTCTCTCTTTTGCCGATAATCCGATATTAACCTTATCATTTAAATAGAGTGCCTCGATTGGTGCAAGGGAAAAGTCATTCATGCAGCACCTATTGGGGTCAGTTTCAGTGGTTTTGGCCAGTTGTGCTTGCACGATGAAATCGACTCTCCTTAACAGTTGTTCATACCTGCTGTAAAACGTGCTGAGATCAACCCCGTTTCGGTTGTCGGCTGTGGCCTCAGCTATTTTAAGAGTGCCTTCTTTTTTACCAAACTTTCTCAGGAGCCACCACTGGGTGAAATTTGTTGGATTTGCCCGGGTTTTTTTGAGGAGCTTTTCTGCTTTTTTTAGTCCCATTCCCCTCCGTAATAGATATGCAGTGACAAAGGTGCCTGTTCGCCCAACCCCATGTTTACAGTGGACGAGGACCTTTTTACCGAGATACATTGCCTGGTCTATCCATTCAAGACCTTTTTCCATCTCCTCCATTTTGGGGGCTCGTTCATCGGTTATTGGCAGGTAAAATACCTCAAACCCGGAATTTTCTTCCAGTTCGTGAAGATCACAAAATTCTTCGCAGAGGTTTACAATTGCATCAATTCCCTGCCCGTGTATGTCGTCAAGTTCGGCATAGGACATGGGGGCATGGCCGATGGCAAGATGTTTTGTGATCCACGTTAGTTGATAGCCTGACATATGTGTCCGGGGGTTAATGTTTTTGAGAAACCTATGGGAAGAGCCGTTGCAAGAGTGGTACTGCCTTAGCTTCAGGAGGCTAAGTTAGCCTTCTTGGGAGAATGAATAACGGCCATTAAAGAACTCTTCAACACAGTTTGCAACCATTTCATCTCCATTAAGAACCATATCCATCAGTTTGCTGGCACCCAAGAGGCGGCCGAGCAGGTCGAGTTTGTGAATCATCTCTTCTTTAGCAAACCCGGGAAGTTTGGCTTCTAAGAGATCGCCTTTTTTATCCACGCTAAAGTCGAGGCGTTCAAGGATACCGGAGAGAAAATCTATACGCAGGGAAAGCTGGTTATAATCACCACCACCTCCTGCGAAACGCAGCATACAATGATTTTCGGCGTCGTTATCTCCACATAACACATCAACAATAGTAAAATGGTAGCCAAAGCGCAGATTGAAGTGAAGGTAGTCGCCGCTCACCACAGCATAGCTCGCAAAGGCAAAGCTGTCTCTCTTTGGTGGTACCCCACCTGCCAATTCAATTTTGTCGTAGGCGGCCCAATCGAACGGTTTCTGCTTCCACTGGACGTCGGGGTGGGAAAGGCCTTTCCAGAGGGCCTGGAACGGAGTTGAAGAGACAGAGTCCAAGGGGACGGGCTGACCTTTTGTGGTTTTTGTACTAATTCCTCCACCTACATCAAAGAGAAAAACATCGAGAGGTATGTTTGCATCGAGGCGCAGGGAGCCACGCCCGGTTCCTGGCTTGCCGGTTGTGAACATGGAAAAGAGAGCTTTCTCATGGCAGAAGCGGATGATATCGTGCATAGACCTGCAACCTTCAGGAGTGAAATTCTTTGCTGTCGGATCTGTGAGCTCAAGGGGGGTGATGAATTTTAACGCCTCAGAAAGAACACGGTGATAGGGACCGCTTGTTTGCGGTTTTATGTGGTTGTTAATGAGTTCTTTAATAATCCCACTGTAGACTAACCCTCTGTTCCCATCAACAGTAATAGGTATTCCGGCCTCAAAACGGGATCGTGCATTTTTAATTCCTGCAAGAAAAGGTACACCAAATTCTCTAGCGACAGTAGCAAAGTGACTGGCGCGACTACCACGTTCAGACATCACTGCCGAGATTTTATTGATAATTGTCACAAAATCTGGTGGCGAGTCTTTGGTAACGATCACCGCCCCCATTGGAACGTGTTCGAGGTCGCGGGCATTGTTTATCACAAACACAATTCCTGCAGCCACACCTCCTGATGCTTTCTCGCAGTCACTGAGTAGAATATTATCCTTAAATTGATGGTCCTCTAAGGCTTCAATCTCTGTGGAGATATGTAGTTCTCTGGCCTGGAGGATAAAGAGCTGGTTTTGATCATTGATGGCCCATTCAATATCCTGAGGAGTAGTAAAATGGTTTTCAATTATCATTCCCTGTGTCGCTATGTTACAGGCTTGTTCGTCACTGATAATGGGGCTCAGTGTCTCTTTTGACATTATGGTATGGGGGCTTTGCCTGTCAAGAACATAATAGTCAGGGTTTACCGCTCCAGAGACGAGTTGTTCGCCTAGTCCTTTGGTTATATGTAAGTGGAGGTGGCCCTTGTCGGTGGTGTTGTGGGTGACGCCCGTAGTGTAGAGGACTCCACTGCTGGAGGCAGCAACCATTTCCTGGACCAGTACTGACATAGCGGTTTCTTCGTCGCCCATTCCTTGACTTATTCGGTAGAAGAGGGCTTCGGGTGAGTATTTTGATCCAAGTACTTCTTTGTAGGCGGTGCCGATGTCTGACCTGCAAACATTGAGAACAGTTGCGTATTGGCCGGCGAAGGAGGAGTCGCCATCTTCACTTATGGCACTTGATCTTACGGCTACTTTGACTGCTTGATTATGCCTATGTTCCCACCTATCGTAGGCACCGAGGATTTCTTTTTCAATGTCTGGTGGCAGTGTCGCTTCTATGAGTAGTTGTTGGAGGTTTTTGGCCGTGGTGTGCAGTGAATTGGTGGAGTTTATATCGAGATCTGCCAGTTGTGTTTCAATTGCTATGCGGAGATTGTTATACTCTATAAAATAGTGGTAGCCGCTGCTTGAAATGGCAAAACCGCGGGGGACCGAGCTGTGCAGTCTGTTTGTTAATTCGGCCAGGTGTTTAGCCTTATTGCCGATCCGTTTGTCGTCGATGGTTATAGCTTCGAGCGGGAATACATAGGGTGGAGCAAAGTCTATAGCGGGGGGGGCGATAAGAAAACGAGTATAGAAATCAAATTTTTTATGATAGTCTCTAAGAGAGGTGTACGTCCCGGGGTTCATGGTTTCCAGGGCCTGGATCATACCTCCAACCTGGGCGGAAAGGTGTGCGAAACGTTTTCTTATGCGTGCAAAATCTTCACGGTGGCCATCGTGGAGTAGGTCTTGGAATTCTGCCATTTCTTCGTGGCAACAGATGTCATAGCTAAGAAGTTGTTTGAGGGCCTCATATTTTTCGCGAAGCAGTGTACCAGGTGCGATGATTCGGTAGCTCCAGTGCTTAAATAGTGAATTCAGCTGCATTATTCCTCCAGATAAAAACGTTGCTGTAAGGCATTATATTAGCAGCTTGTCTCCTCTAGCTGCTGTTGACGAGAAGGGGGCGTTGCCGACTTAGCAGGTCTTTGGCGGGCAACTATCTTCTCCACAGCGAACCAGGCAACAAAACCCAAAAACAGAGAAATTATGTACCAAAACACAGCTCCTATGAGAATAGGTTCACCGTTGCTTGGCACCATCATAACAAAGGGTTGTCCAAACAATGCTGTGAGATTTTCTGTTCTGTAGTACTCATTGATAAAGGCAAACATGAAGAAGATTGGAATAATCTTCCGGGCAATACCAAGCATAAAGCCCTCAAAAAAATAATCGTAGTACGCCTTGTTGAGTTCTGCTTTGTCAATATTACGAGCCATTCTTTTACCTTTCTCGTGGTCATCACTCCGCATGGCTTCATCCCGGAGATCTTTCCAGTAATTGAATGTCTCTTCTAGTTCGGTATAGCGTTTTGTCGTAATAATCCTGGTAAGAGCTTTGATGAGACCAATGGTTCCCAAAGCAAGAAGGAAGATTAATACAACGGGTCCAAGAAAATGGAAGTTTTGTAGAAATGAATAAAAAAGATTCGCAAGAAAGATAAATCCTGCTGCTAAATATTCCCACATCGTATCTAAAACTGCATCCATTGCTAGTACTCTCTCATTGCAAAAAATGCTGCAGGCCGGGAGCTAAATCCCGACCTGCAACGGTGTATTCTTCGTATGTTGTATCAGATCCAAACTTCGATCTTGAAAAAACGGAAGAACAGGAAGAACAAGGTTATGGCTAAAACGATCTTTAACTGCATTTCACTAAATAACTTCTGTGCACGACTACCAAGCATACCACCACCAAAACCACCGATAACAATGGACCCAGCGAGAACCCAGTCAGGCCAGTAGCCGATCATTACATAACCGAGGAAGGAACCAATACTGGAAAAACAGGTTCCGATCAGGGAAATTGGTACAGCAACGTACATTGGCAGCGCGCCAATGCTTGTCATTGCAGGCACGAGGAGGAAGCCTCCACCGATACCAAATGAACGGGATACGATACCGATTACTACACCGAGGCAGGCAAAAAGCAGAGGGTTAATGGTAAACTCCTCTCCCCAGAACTTAAAACGATAATCAGTTAGTCCTGTTTTAATAGGTTCGATTGCCCCCATTTCCATTGCTTCGCCGGTTTCTTTGGCTTTTTTAACGGCAGCGTTAAATTTTTGGGTCATTGCTTTGATGTTTTTACGCTTGTTCATCGCAGCAGGGGTCATCTCGGTAAGAGTCTTAACTCCCATAATGACAACAAGGACAGCCAGCCATTCTTTGTATGCGGCCATTGGTAACATGGCAGAAACGTATTTTCCTAGCCAGATGGAACCGATAAAGATACCAACACCAAAGGAGAGACCTACTGGCCATGCAACACGTTTTTCAACCACCGCAAATCTGTAAAAAGATCCGAGAGGGGAGAAGAGAGTAAGTGCCATATTAGAAGGTTTGAGAACGTTTGCAGCATTAACACCAACAGGTCCCATGGTATTAACAATGAGAACCTGGAACGCGGCCATGAGCATACCACCGGCAGCACCGATCATGGAAAAATAAGTACCAACGAGGGTGGCGCCGAAAACAATCCAGAGTGGATTCATGTAGCGATAACCTTTAGTCAGCCAGAAACCATTAGCTGCGATTGAAAAACTGGTCTCTTTAGCACCGTTGATATAGACGTCAAATGTGGTGTCTGGTGGGGTGTGACGAAAAGAAGTGAAGGTCGCGGTAAATTTACCTGTGGTTTTATCAAGAGCAATCTTGGTGCCTTCGTCCCAGTAGTTGTTGCTGGATTCGTCGGCGAGGATGGTTCGTGAAAAAATAACAATTTTACCTACGCGGTTTCCTTCTTTTACGATGGTGTTAATACCGTACTTAGACTCGTTGGCCCATTTGAGGAATTGCCATTGATCGGCAGTTTTAATCGGTCCGAGTCCTGTCTTGGCGTCCGCATCGATTGTATCGAAATCTTTCGTCAGGAGGTAACTGTAGGTGGAGTAGAGACCTTTAGTCCGACCTTTACCAAGGAAAACTGAGGGACCACCAAATCTGGTGTCATCAACTCGTTTACCAAAGGCGGTAGGGTTGCTGGTCAGAACGTAGTAGAGGGGTGGAATCGATGTGTCCATTCCAAAGCCTTTCTGGTCAGTGGCTTTAGCAAATTTCTTTTTTTCATGGGGCATTGTCGCATCTGAAGGCTTAAACTCTTCCTGTTGAGCAACTGTCAGGTAGAGTTCCTGGCCGGGCTCAATAGTACCTTCGATGGTGATGGTGTCGCCCGCCTTGGCGTTGGTTGTTACTGTAGTCTCAGCAAGGCAGAGATTGTAACTTACCAACAGAAACATGGCGACGCTTACAATTGTGATAAACGGGGTGCGCACTGTTTTCATTCTGTTTTCTCCTTATTTATTTGGTTAGAATAATGTTGAACAGGTGTTTGGTTTTGTATCTTTTGTATGACCTCCTCCTCTAAATTAATGATCATTATGACCTATTTAGACTTTTGCTTTTATAGGCAATCCAGGCGCCAAAAACGGTAAAGATCAGGGCTGCTGTCGCAGCTATAAGGCATCTAGCTGGGTCAAAGATGGGTTCCCAGGGGCAAAAGAAAACGATTGCACCACATCCTGTAACTGTGAGGACGAGTGCAGTGAGTCCGAGTGTTATTTTGCCAGGTGGTGTCTCTAGCGCATTTTTATTGGTGAGGTTGTAACCGCCAGCTGCACAGTTAAAGGCTATGATGACGGGCAGGGCCATAGGTAGAGCTGCGGGGGAGATAAACATGGATAAAAATACAAGCAGAATTATGATACCCACGGCCCCTGTGACACATACATAAAGGAAAATTCCTGCGGGAGAGCCCATGAAGTGCTTTATTTTTTCCACTGTAGTTTGAACTCCATTTAAATAGATATCAATCATTTAGAACCTCGTGATTTCAGGCTGACAATCTTGGTGTTTCCTACGTAGTCCCGTGACTCGAAGCCAATTACATCTGTCATTTCCCGGGTCAGCTTGCCCATTATCTTCATATTGCGGATAATCATATCCATCTCTTGAATCATTTCCTCGGACGGGAGGTCATCGCGCAGGAGTTGGGCTGTTCCCAGGGCGGCAAAAAGTGGGGTGTTTAATTCATGGGCTGCAGTGCCCGCCATTTCGACAACACCTTCAAGCTTCATTCGGGCCATTTTTTCTTGTGCGAGTTGCTGCTGGTCGGTGATATCACGTACAGCTTCAATCACGAAATCGACGCTGCCATCCAAGCCATGGATGGGGGTGAGGTGTCTCTCGTACCATTTCGATTCTGCGGAATTGTTGTGATCTTGTAGATGATCAAGAACAGCCAATGCTTTTTTTTCTTGAAAAACTGTGTTCAGAGGGCAGTTTGAACTCTCCGTTCTATGCCAGGGAACCACTTTGTGATAGAGTTCACCGAGGACTTGATTCTCCTTAAGACCTCTGGTTTCAAGGAAAAATCTGTTGGCCATAATGATGCGTTTGTCCGGATCAATCACCAGAAGTTGCAACCAGAGGGAATCGAGAATAGTCTGAAGAAATCTTTCATGTTCTTCAATTTGTGCAAATAACAGGGTGATTTGTCGATATGTCCGGGCTTTCTGGATTGCGCTGCCGCCTTCTTCTGCGACGGTGACTGTAAAGTCGATCTGGCTTGGTGTAAAAGATCTGGGCTCTGCTGTCAGCAACCTGAGGATGCCTATGATATCGGTGCCATTCTTTATAGGTATCACAAGAATAGACTTGATACCTTCTGCCCGGATGGCGTCATGGTAGTCGACCCGCAGGTCATTCTCCGCATCATATATGGCAACGGGTTCGCCGCTGAGGGCCTTAAAAAAAGCATTTTCCCGGCTTATGCTGCCTCTGTTAAGATAGGCCTCGGAGACTCCTGAGGCGGCAACGAGCTCAAGTCGATTTGTGGCGGGATGAAGGAGGCGCACAGTGCACCCTTTTACCTGTAAAAGGGGTGGCAGTTTATCCACGATGATTTTGAGAATTTCATCGAGGTTCAGTGTAGAATTTACAAGACTTGAGATCTCTCTGAGCTCCGATAAAAACTTTACCTGAACCTCCAGTTCTTGAAACAGTCGACTATTGGTAAGAGCCATACCGACCTGCTCCGCAAGTGACATGGCAAAAGCTATCTCATATTTGGCAAATTCTCTGGAGTCCTTGGTTAGCAGCCTGAGCAAGCCGATCACTTCATTGTTGAAGATGATAGGCAGCGACATGGCTGATTTTACACCCTCTTGGGATACAAAAATACAGCTGTCATGGTCACAAATAACATCGATATTTTTTCTCGCAATAGGGGTGCCTTGTTTCAGGGCGGCCATCACTTCACTTGAGTCGATTGTTGATCTGGATAAATATTTTTCAGATAAACCATAGGCCGCTCCGAGGATAAAGCTGTCCGTGTCGACGTCGAGTAGTCGAATTGTCGCAGCATCCACTTCGAGGAGTTTCGGCAAACGCCTAACCACGAGATCCATAACCTGCTGTGGATCGTGAAGGCTGCTGATAAGCCTGGTAACTTCCTGAAAAACTTCCAGGTAATCGCTATGTTTCTGTTTTGAGTCCATTGTTAATTTTGGTTCCGGTAGCCTCAAAAAACATGGTTACCGGAACACTGGTTGATAAAAACGGTTCGTTGCAGCCTAAACAGGCTTGAGTTCAACAAGTTGCAGTGCGTGGGTTGTACACTTGGAAACACAGGCTGGTTTAAGCCCTGCGTCCAGGCGATCCATACACATGTCACACTTGACTGCTTTTCCATCATCCGGGTTTTGTACTGGAATGTCCCATGGACATGCTGTTTTACAAGCCATACAACCGATACACTTTTCCTGATCAATGTAAACAATGCCATCTTTTCTCTGAACCATTGCGCCTACTGGACAGACAGGAACACAGAGAGGATCCTCACAGTGACGACAGGTAGAAAAGGTTATCTCAAGGCGAGGAACTCCACCTATCTTTTTCAGAGGTGTACAGCTGATATCGCAGAGAAAAGGTCCTACTGGTAAGTTCTTGTTTACTTTGCAATGGACCTCACAACCGTGGCAGGCAATGCATCTGCGGGTGTTGAGGTGAATCATATATTTTTTCACAGTTCTGCTCTCCCCTTGGTGTTACGGATACTCTTTTTCACATAGACAAAAGCTTCACAGAGGTTAACTCCGCCACCTGCTTTATCCCAGTCATCGAGTTTACCGATCATCAGTTTCTGGTCACTGACTCCAGACAGGTAATTACGCGTTTGTTTTGGGATAGCTTTGCCAAATCCATGGGTAGTAAAGACAGCTTCTGGATGGACGAAGTCGGTTACATGTGCGGCAACTGTTGCGTTGTATGACTTGTCCTTTGACGAAATCTCAACAAGATCACCACTTACAACCCCGAGCTTTTTTGCCTGCTTGCTATTGATCCACAGGGTGTTGGTTGGCATAAGTTCAGAAAGAAGGGGATTGTTCGTCGTATGTCCCTGGGTGTGGACAGCCACTTTGCCGTAAATCAGTCTGAACATCCCTTTTTCAGGGGCTTTGTCAGGAGCCACAAAAGGTTTGAGGGATGGTAGATTGGCCTTGTCCAGTTTTTCACTGAGTATTTCTATCTTGCCGCTTGGTGTTTTGAATTGACCATCGAGTTTGTCGCGATCGTAGAAAATGGGAGAATCGCTGAGTTCGATAAAACCCTTCTCTTCAAAATCAGCCATGGTGTAGCCCGTTGGCTCCAGCTGCCACTTCCATAAGTCTTCTATGGTTTTGAACGCGAAGGTATCTTCAAGTCCCAGGCGGTTTGCAAGTTGAGTGAAAATCTCCCAAGAGGACCTGCTGTCGTTTTTGGGTTCCACTGCTTTTCTTCTGACGGCAAGCCTTGGCTTAAGTCCTTTTTGTAGGACAATTGGTGTATCCCGCTCAAGGTAGGTTGATTCAGGTAAGATGATGTCTGAATACCAGCCGAACTCGCTGTAGTTAGTGTCGATGGAGACCAGAAGATCACACTTGTCCATGGCAATCTTCTGCTTTTCTGGATCGGGCATGCCGCTGAACGGATCGTGGCGCATTGCAATCCATGCCCTGATTGGATAGGGATCTTCAGCGATCATTCGATTGATGAACAGATGTGCAAGACCCGGCCCCTTGTCAAAGTGCTTGTATTCCCAACCAATTCCGTCGGCTCGCTTGATGTCTGGTTTAGCGCAATCGATACTGCGTATACCCTTTTTGCCACAGTCGCCAGGACCCTTTGGAATAAAAAGTCCGCCTTTCATTTCGATGTTTCCCATGAGGACGTTTAAGATGTGCATGGCACGACTGGCGTAGAATGAGTCGTTATAGCGTGCAAGGTTCCAACCTGGATGAAAGATCACATTGGGGCGATCTTCGCCGATCTCTTCTACGAAGGCGATGATGTCTTTTTCTTTTACATCACATTCTTTTGCAGTCCAGGCGGGGGTGTATTCTTCAATAAAGGTACAAAGTTCATCAAAACCGGTAACGTAACGTTTTAGGAAGTCTTTGTCGTAATAGCCCTTTTTGATAACCTGATGGATAACACCAAGAGCTAGAGCGTAGTCGGTTCCGGGACGTACCTGGAAGAAACGGGTGGCTTTGACACCGGTCATTGTCTGGCGTACGTCAACGTAGGTTAGGCGACCACCGTTGTCGAGCATATCCAGGGTCTGATTGTTTTCTGCGATTCGTAGGGATGAAAACATGTCACGACCGAAAAGAACGAGGTGCTTTGCATTTTTAATGTCATAGGCAAAGCCTTTACGGCCGACACCATTTATAGAGAGGCTGGCATGGTGGGTGTTACGGCCGCATGTGCTATCGTGGTTTGTGTAATTAGGTGAGCCGTATGCGTGGATAAAAGCCTTGTACATACCTTGCCATGGGCCGCCTCTGGAAGAAAGAATAACCGCTTCAGGACCAAAATCTTTTTTTATGGTTTTGAGTTTGTCGGCGATGAAATCAAAAGCCTCGTCCCAGCTTGCCTTTCTCCAGCGGCCAGCGCCCCTATCTCCGACACGGATGAGTGGTTGCTGGGGGCGTTCAGAGTCGTTCATCATTGCAACTCCAGCCGTCCCTTTAGCACAAAGAGCACCGTTGAGCTGATGAGGATTCCCCTCGATCCAGGTAACCTCGTTGTCCTGTGACTCCACACGGATAGGGCAGCGAACAGTGCACATCCCGCATATGGAGTAGACTGATTTCTTCATTAAAATCTCCTCATTCTTTTTTCCGGTTGTATAGCTTTACCTTGCTAAAATGCCTGCTACTTTTTCTTCAAGTTCTGTTTTGTCTATTGGTTTTACACAATATTCCCCTGCGCCAAGTTCGATGGCTTCACGGGCTGTTTCTATGGTGGGATACCCCGTGAGCATGATCACTTTCATCTCGGGAGTAGTCTTTTTCAATTCTTCGAGTACCTGGATGCCGCTCATCTTTTTTAGCTTTATATCGAGGATTGCCAAGTCAATTCTATGCTTTTCCGCGTGCGCAATAGCCTCTTCTTCCTCGGTAAAGGTCACTACCCCATGGCCTTGCCTGGTGAGGATCTTTTTTATGAGAATAACTGCGTCCAATACATCATCTAAAACGAGTATTTCTGCCATTTTAGTGTTGCTCCCTGTCGTCGTCGCTCAGGATTGCCTTTGTTGGCAACCAGATGTGAAAGGCTGTACCCTGCACTGTTACGGTTGAATTTAGATCAATGACTGGACTTTCAACAGTAATGCGTCCGCCATGATCCTTTATGATGCCATAGGTAACGGAGAGGCCGAGGCCGGTCCCTTTGCCTACGTCTTTAGTGGTGAAAAATGGATCAAAAATCTTGTTCTTAATATCGTTGGGAATCCCTGTGCCGGTATCCTGAACGGTGATTAAGACTTCGCTGCCTAATTGCTTGGTTGTGATAAATATTTTACCACCATTTACCATTGCAAACTGGGCGTTATTGAACAGATTGATAAACACCTGATGGAGTTTTTCGGCGTCTCCTACAACCTGGGGCAACTCCTCGCAGAAGTTGCGTATAATATCAACTTGGTTGATGTTTAATGTGTGCTCTGTGACGGCGAGTACTTCACCAATAATGGTATTAATATCTATGGAGGTCTTGGCGCTGTCGGCTTGCCTGGAAAACTTGAGGAGGTCTGCAACGATTCTTCGGCAGGCCTTGGTTTGGCGTTCCATGACGAGCAAGCTGCTGTGGGCCTCAGATTCTTCCTCAAAATCATCCATCATCAGTTGGGTGTAGCCCAAAATGATACCGAGAGGAGTGTTAATCTCATGGGCGACACCAGCAGCCATCTGTCCTACGGATGCCATCTTCTCCTGATTAATCAGTTGTTCGGTCATGTTGCGCAGCCTAGTCATATCTTTACCGATGCCTTCACAGCCAATGAAATGACCATTTTTGTCATAAATGGCGTTGGCCGTAAGTAAAATATGCTTTGTTGCTTTGTTAGTGCCCGTGCATTCTATTTCGAAGTCACTGATAAAACCGTTTTTCCTCAGGCTAAGTAAGTAGGCGTCTAGGTCTTTACGATCGGTAAAAAGGTCATGGAAATTAACCTGCTGGAATGGTACGTCAAAGCCTAGAAGGTTGATGCCGCTGTTGTTAATATTGGTAATTGTGCCGTTTTTATCGCAAAAGTAGATGATGTCTTTCGAGTTTTCGAAAAAGTTACGGAATTTTTTTTCAGATTCAGAAAGGTTTCGTGTTCGAATTTCAACCATTTCTTCTAGGTGGATATTCAGCTCCTTAAGTTGGTCGGCACTAGAGGCGAGCTGGGTGTTGGCGTTGAAAAGTTTCACCGCTTCTTTCCTGATCAGTTTATAGGCGGCAAGACCTTTATGGTAATAGATGATGACGGCGGCAACAGAGATCATCAGCATGGTATTAAAACCGCCAGAAATTGGAGAAAGCTGCTTCCAGAGGTCACTTTGGTCACTATAGACGAGTATTATTCGCACCATATGTCCCACTCCACGGGACAGGGAAAAAGCTGCCATGGCAATGCAAAAATAAAAGAGAAAACCCCAGATAAAATTACTTGGTTGCAAGCGTACCAGAGACCAGGCGTAGCGCAGAGCCAGGAATGAGAAAAAAATGGCAAGGGCAGAGCCGACGAATTCGACGGTTACAGCTGGTAATAGAGGTATACCGTTCATCGATTTTCCTCCATCAGTGCTTCGTGGTAAAATGTTCGTAGACTGATAACAAGTGCGAAAAGTCCTGGGACATTAAGAAAATGGTCCATCTTGGTAAAGTAATAGAGAACCTTTATCCAGGTGATCGGTGGTGCTAACTGTTCTTTCCAGCTACTTTTGTCTATAAAATCTGCTGGGGTAAGCTGGCCAAACGCCTGGTGACCGGTGAAGGCGATGAGGTTCCATGCAATGAGGAAAAAACAAAAAATCTGTAGATATTTCCATCCTTTACTCTTTATGGCAGGGGATTTTCTCGTGTGCCAGTAAAGATAGCCTAAGGCCCCCATAAAAAGGAGGTGGGCCATTTGATGGACGTATATACCTTCAGGCGCACTGTGGGACTGGAGGGCCCAACTATTCTCGGGCAGGCCAAAGAGAATAAATAGACACACAGATAGTATGTGTATAAAATGATAAATTTTCATAGATTCCTCATAGATCATTGCTTTGCATCTCCTGTGCCTGATGCTTTAAATAGTGTGCCTTCCTTTATAACTTACAATAATATCAAAGGAATACATGTGAAGAAAGTGTAGCCAGTATTCTTGTTTCCTGTCTTAGCGCATATCTTGACAATAGCATGTGCCATAAAAATGTTGCACTCGTTGCGCTCTGTATGTCTCTTAGGTGTTGGGATTACAGACAAAATAAAAAACTGTATCCTACAGCGTGATATATCTTGAGGGACGCAGGTGCATCAATGATGTGGCAGTGGGTAAAATAACGACAAGACGGTATGTTATGTTTTTACAGGAATGTTTATCTGTTTTGGTGCAACGATAGTGTTGCATTTTGGAGGTTGGGCTTGGGTAAAAAAATGTTGCGTGAAATTATTGGATTGACTTAATCTAACAATTAAGATAATGAAGGGGCCGTTTTTTATCGGCGTCTGTTTAACGGATTATACGGAGGCTATAAAGAAGTGTTCATGCTGTATTGTTATCATTAGTGTAACTCATATCTCTTTTGGGAGCGTGTCATGGGTAGTAAATTTCAAGATATTAAATTTTCAATTCCCTGGAACCTTTTTCTCCTTACGGTTGGTGCAATTGTGTATGTCGTAGGGATTAATGGTATTGTTGTTCATCATTCTTTTATTCCCGGTGGCTTATATGGCTTGTGTCTTTTTATCTCCTATAAGACGGATCTGTTATCTCCTGGAATCTTGTATTTAGTACTTAATATCCCCTTTTTCATTTTAGGCTGGTTTTTCGTCAGTAGACGTTTTGTCCTGTACACCATTTATTGCAGTGTGATTATCACCGTAGCCGCGGAAACCATAGTGCTTGATTTGGGTATCCATGATCAACTGTATGCTGCCATTGCAGCAGGTTGTGTCTGTGGAACAGGCGTTGGCATTATTTTCAGGACTTTAGGGGCTGGGGGAGGGATGGATATTGTGGCTATCATTCTCTATAAATATTATAATATTGGTTTGGGTAAAACCTTTCTTGTCTTTAATCTGTTTTTGTTTGCAATGGTTGTAACGAACTACAGTGCAGATATTTTGATTGCTTCAATAATTCTTACATATGTTACCGCAAATTGTATGGATTATCTCCTCGCTATGTTTAATCAGAGGAAAATCGTATATGTGATTAGCGACCTATCGTCTGAAATTGCTGATTGTATGATCAAAGAGCTGAATATCGGTGCAACCTTTATAAAAGGGCGGGGGGCATATACAGGAGTAGATAAAGAAATACTGATGACTATAACTAATAATATTCAGCTTAAGCGGTTGGAGGAAAAGGTCTTTTCCATTGATTCCGAGGCACTGTTTATTGTCGAAAATAGTTTTGATGTTATTGGTTCTAGTTTCAGGAAAAGAAAGATTTATTAAGCATGTCGTAATGAATGTACAGCCTGCCCTCCCAAGGGTGGGCTGTTCATTTTTTTTGTCAAATCCCCCTCCAGCTTCTCTCTCTTTGTGGCGTAATCTCATATTAAAACAAATCTTGACATACTCCACCTTTTCGTGAGAGACTTTCTTAAGATAAATATATAGATCGACATTTAAAGTTCATGAACTGGAGGTGTTATGAGAAAGTTCTTACTTGTTGTTGCAACTGTTTGCGGCTGCTCTTTGTTTGGCCTTTCGCCTACTATGGCTGATGTTAGAATTGGAATTCTTGCCAAAAATGGTCCGGCGAAAGTTTTGAAAAAATGGGAGCTGACGGGCGATTATCTCACAGGAAAGCTTGGAGAACCAGTTAAAATTATACCGTTAGACTTTGATAAGGTTACCCCAGCTGTTGTGGCGGGGGATGTTGATTTTTTTCTCGTGAATTCTTCGATGTTTGTCACTCTCCAGCTAAAGTACGGCGCTACTCCCGTTGCAACAATGATAAATTCCCGCCAAGGAAAGGCCCTGCAATCTTTTGGTGGAGTTGTTATCACTTCTGCATACAATGACAAAATTAATTCTTTTGAAGATTTGAAAGGTAAAAAATTTGCTGCTGTAAAGAAAAATTCTTTTGGAGGCTGGCAGATG
The DNA here is from genome assembly GCA_002733995.1 of Desulfotalea sp. Taxonomy (GTDB): domain Bacteria; phylum Desulfobacterota; class Desulfobulbia; order Desulfobulbales; family Desulfocapsaceae; genus Desulforhopalus_A. The sequence goes on from NVXR01000034.1 coordinate 79,913, forward strand.
GCCTATAAAGAAATGACTGCCAAAGGGATTGATCCGTTTACGGATTTTTCTTCCCTTCTCTTTTTGGGTAAACATGACAATGTCGTTTTTGCCGTGCAGAACGAAGACGTCGACGCGGGTACAGTGCGAACTGATACCTTGGAGCGAATGGTGGCAAATGGTGCTGTTTCCATGGAGGAGTTTAAAGTTATCGAAGCAAAAAAGGAAGGTGACTTTCCTTTTGTCTGTTCAACCCAGCTCTATCCAGAATGGCCCCTTGCTAAAGTTGCGGCGACAGGTGCTTTTCTTTCAGCAAGAGTTGTAGCAGCTTTGAAGGAGTTAAAAGCAGATGATAAGGCTGCAAAGGCCGCTAAAATTGTGGGTTGGACCGATCCTCTTGATTATTCAGGTGTAGAAGCCTTGCAGCAATCCCTGCATCTTGGGGCGTACGCTCGATAATATTCTCTCAGTATTTCAACACTGTACATTGCAGGCTTTGGCTATCAGCATCCGTGTCTATATCAGCGCGCATTGTCTCGTTTAAAGCAATGACCAACAGTTACAGGTTATCTCATTAGAAATGAGTTTTCTTGTTTTCTCTTACTTAATAATATTTTTTTGAAGATTGTTGTTCCTGCCTACCTTTCCGCATGTCGGGGCTGGCCGATATTGGAGAGTTATCTGAAAAGTTATATTTGATTTTATGCTGTCTCCTTCTTGTTGAACAATGTGTAGTAATTAACAGATTTACCTTTGGGGAGCCCTATGTCTCAATCATTATTTCGCAATAACTTTCGTGCTCAACTCATCGTACCTGTGGCTATTACTCTTCTTGTTATGATTGTTGGAGCCATTAGCTTCACAGTGGCAGCGCAACAGTGGACAAGCAGAATTTTAAATAACCAAATTGAAGAATCTTTTGCGGATATTGCCACTTTTGTTGGGGCTGATTTAGGTAAGCTCTCCAGCAAGTTTTCCCACGCTTTGCAACAGATGGAGGGGGATGTCTCAACCCAGCTTGCCAAGGCTTCTTCGGATACCTTAAAGCAGACGGCTTCATCAATGCGTATGAATCTTCATGCTTTACGTAGGCAAAGCGGTGATGATCTGGTGCAATTACTCTCTGTTTCTGCTGTAAACTCAGTACTCACAAGAGATTTTTCCGCTTTAAATTCTTATGTAAGAAGTGCCCATGGAAATAAAGATGTAGTGTTTTTATTTTATCGGGATGACAATGGTAAACCTCTCACCAGATATTTGAATCGTAAAAATAAAAGACTGCAATCTTACCTTCCAAAGGGACGACCAGATATAGATAAAATTATTCAGGCAGGTGAAGACGATGCGAATGTTCTGGTACTGTATGAAGCTATCAAATCCGATGGAGAGGTGGTTGGTAGTGTTACCCTTGGTATTGATATAGCGGAATCTATCCGTCAAATTGAAATAATCAATACACAGTTTGACGAGCTCGTTATAGATAACAGTGAGCGTATCGAATTCCTTTTAGGGAAGGAGGCTGCAAGGCTTAATGCTACATTTCAAGACGTGGTAAAAACGATTCAACATGATATTACAAGGCGATCTGCAGTCACAGTAGACGACGTTCAGACCATGGGTGACTCTTTGGGAGTGCAGACGCGTAATCTTTATATTTGGAGTTCTCTTGCCGGGTTAGTATTGGTGCTTGGTATTCTATTTCTCAATGCTCGGTCGATCTTGAAACTTCTAGGGGGGCAGCCAGCTGCTATGGTAGCCTTAGCTAAAAGTGTTGCCAGTGGTGACTTGACTGTTGTCTCCCATGGCCCAAGTGTCCCCGGAAGTCTTCAGGAAGCGCTTTTTCAAATGAGCAGCAGGCTACGTAGTCTCATTGGTAACGTCGTCACAGAAGGCAACTCTCTGCACACCACTTCAACTGAGCTTGCTTTAGCGGCTGAAAATCTTACTGCTGCGGCCGAGCAGTCTGCATTACGTTCAGATGCTGTGGCTGCGGCCACAGAAGAGATGAGTGCAAATATGGGTTCTGTTACAGCGTCGAGTGAGCAGGCGGCTCAGAATGTTAATGTCGTTGCCATCGCCATGGAAGAGATGGCCGCTGCTGGCCAGGGAATTGCACAAAATACTGCCAAGGCCAGTTCGATGACTGAAGAAGCTGTGTCCTATGCGGCGCAATCCTCTGAGAAAGTGAACCGTCTCGGTGAGGCAGCTCGAGAGATTAGTAAGGTTACTGAGGTTATTACTGAGATCTCTGAACAGACTAATTTATTGGCTCTCAATGCTACCATTGAAGCTGCGAGAGCGGGTGATGCTGGCAAAGGGTTTGCCGTGGTCGCAAATGAAATAAAGGCCCTAGCCAAGCAGACGGCCGAAGCTACAAGAGAGATCAAAACGAAAATTGAATCTATCCAGTCCTCAACAGATGATACGGTAAAGGAGATTGTTCAGATTGGTACGGTTATTAATAATGTCAATGAGTTGGTTGCGAGCATTGCCTCCTCTGCTGAAGAACAATCAATAACAGTGGGTGATGTTTCTTCCAATGTTACAGAGGCTGCGTCAGGTATAAATGAGGTTAATGAGAACATTGCACAGGCCTCACTTGTGGCACGTGAGATTGCAGAAGATATAGCCAAGGTTAGTCAGGTTTCGGGTGAGGCTAAGGTGGGTTGTGTCAGGTTGGAGGAAAGCTCACAGGAACTGAACAGGATAGCGGATAGGATAAATGGGGAGACGAGGCAATTTGATTTGGGTGAAACGCATAAGGTGTAAGTTTTTATTCCAATATAATATCCAGATTATCTAAGAGAGATACTGCTTCAGGAAAAGAAAACCTTGTCTTGCGCAAGGTGTTTCCTGCTGGGTGTATGGAGTAACCTGTTGCGTGGGTCAAGTTAGTATAGCTGAGGTTGGTCTTTACAAATCTGGCCCCTGAAAAATCTGAGTATCGGCAGTCGGCCTTCGTTAAATTGGTCTCTGTGAAGTCTACTTCTTTTAGTTGACAGTGAACCAAGTCTACACTCCTTAAGTCGACACCTATAAAGTTAGAATAGTTTAATATAGACTGTTTGAACTTCACATCAAGTGGTAGGGCGGCATCTGGCCAATGAATACCCGTAAGCTTTGTTTCAGTAAAAAGTACATCCCGGAAAGAGGTGTGTTTGATTGATATGGATGTAAGGTCGCAGTTGTCAAAAGAGCAACCCTCGAAAATACAGTCAAAAAAGCTGATACCTGGGAATTTACAGTCAACAAAAGCACAGTCACAAAACTCTGCACATTTGATCTGGGGAGCGGTCTGTATCTCTTCTGCTTGAAAGGTGTGGTCTTCGTAGTATGAGTGGTTTGTAAATGGAAGCATAGTAGTCCGTGAAGAAAATGTAAATTCGCCTAGTCGTGTAAGCTCCTACTCTAACATATCTCAATGTATCAGGATAGCCTATCCCTTAAGCTGGGGCTACAAAAAATCTCTTTCAAGGGTAACTCTTGCTAGCTCTTAGGTGTCCGCGCCCGATAAGTACAGTGATGGGAAAGATGATGTTACAGGTGAGGTCTAGGCCCAATAGTTCTATGTCTTTTGGGAACAACTTTTGGCGATGGTTAGGGAGACCATTCTTGCTCAAATAGTGACCTGTGGCAATCTGAAGAATGCTCCTACTCTCGAAGATCTTAGAAACTAAGGAAAGGCAAACGGGGTTGCTTTGACGATAACTCATTATGCAAAGATTCGGGTAATCGGGGATGGTGTGGTCGTTGATATGGGAAAAGATAAGTTAGAGCAGGCATCAAGTAAGAAGGATGAAAAGAAAAGATGATTGAAGCACAAGGTAAAGAGGTTCACCCCCCCCCCATGTTTTTGGGGCTCTCTATGTATCAGGAGAGTTCAAACCTTAGGTTGGGGGCTAGAAGGAAAATATTCAGCAAACAAAAAAGGCCTTACAGCAATTATGCTGTAAGGCCTTTATATGTCTTGGTAGCGGGGACAGGATTTGAACCTATGACCTTCGGGTTATGAGCCCGACGAGCTACCAGACTGCTCCACCCCGCGTTAAGTTCCGTCACTATACACCCTTAAAAATATATGTCAACAACTATTAACCTTGTTTTGTCTTCTTGTCAGTTTGACTGGCATAGTGACCGATTTTTTCAAGAATATGCTCTGGGAGCCGGGTCAGTTTACCCGCCTTGGTGATTGCAGCATGAACCGTATATCCTTTAACAAGAAGTTTGGGGCGGGCTTCTTGTTCTTGCTGGCGGTAAATCTTATAACTGAATTTGCATTTAATATGGCCGAGTTCTGCAATGGTGGTCTCTATGGTGAGTAGGTCATCGTAAAAAGCAGGGGCTTTATAGCGTAACCATGATTCCGTTACCGGGAGTACGAAACCTAATTTCTCTATCTCGCTATAGGAACAGATCCATTCTCTCATCAGCTCCGTTCGGCCGATTTCGAAATAGCGTAGGTAGTTGGCGTTATAGACAACGCCGCCAGCATCGGTATCACCGTATAGAACCCGGACTGTTGTGCTAAAAACATGTTCTGACATATATGTTTTACTCTGAAGTGTTGAAAAGTATTTCGATCATTTCATAGCCACTGGTAATGCTATTCTTCTTCTCTGCATCATAGGCAACGCAACTTTTTTCATTGAAGGCCTGCCCAGAGCCTGGGCTTTGCTCCCGTGAATCGTAGAGGATGGTGGCAACCGGGTCTGACACATGGGTTCGTAAAGCTATAGGGGTGAAGTGGTCCATGGTGATGACAACCCGAAAATCCTCTCCTTTTTTGCGTAACTGGTCCACAATAGGGGTGACGATTTTGGCATCAAAATCTTCAATCGCGGTGATCTTGTCCTCGATGGAGCCTTTATGGCCTGCTTCGTCTGGTCCCTCGAGGTGAACAAAGACAAAGTCCTCATTGTTGAGGGCATCAACCGCTGCTTGTGCCTTGCCAGCGTAGTTCGTATCGATGTAACCTGTGGCACCTGGGATATCAAGAGGTGCTAGGCCTCCTAGTATTCCAAGGCCTTTGAGTAGGTCCACTGCACTGATCATGCTTCCTGTGATATTGAATCTATCTGTGAGTCTTGGAAACGACGGCATTTTTCCTTCGCCCCAGAGCCAGATAAGATTGGCAGGATTTTTACCTTCTTGGATTCGTTTCAGGTTCACCGGGTGGTTCTTAAGAACCTGGCCGGCTTTCACCAGCAGCTCTTTCCATTCAATCTGGGTAAGATATTTGTTGTAGTGGCTGGTAATATCTTTACCTATAAAGTCGTGGGGGGGGACCGTTTCAAAGCCAGGGTGCTCACCTTTGTAGACCAGCAGGTGTCGATAACTGACGCCTGCAACGAAGCGGAAGTGTGCTGTTGCGCATTCCGCCTCTAAGGCCGCAATAAGTTGGTGCGATTCCTCGTTTGTGATATGACCTGCACTAAAGTCGCGCATGCTTAAATCACCATTCTCACTCTGATCAATGGTCACCATATTACAGCGATAGGCAAATTCATCTTCGGCGAGCTTAATCCCCATGGCAGCAGCTTCCAACGGCGCTCTTCCGGTATAGTATGAAGCAGGATTATAGCCCATAAGTGACATGTTGGCCACATCGCTTCCAGGTGGGTAACCGTCCGGAATAGTATGGTTGAGGAAAAATTTTCCCTTTGCGCAAAGTGTGTCGATCATTGGGATGTTCGCCACTTCCAGAGGGGTTTTGCCACCAAGTTCATCCAGTGGGTAGTCTCCCATGCCATCGCCTACGAGAATGAGATATTTCATTTGAGCGCCTTACTCCTTAAAGCTTGTAATAAAAAATAAAACCAGTGGAAAGTGTCGTATGACAAGATGCCTAAAGCTAGCATTTTTGAGAGACATTCTCTCCCCCGAGTTCGGCCTGTTGCCTTGCCTAGGGTAACCGCCTCCGTTACCCCGTATTTCCCATGGGTTCAGATGGGGTCCTATTCGGCATTCATCAGTCTGATTTTAACAGTCGGTGCAGTACACACGTCCAAAGCATCAATTTCAGCAAGTGCCTTGTTTACGCCCCCCTCGGTGGTGAGGTGGGTGCGAAATACGATGTATACAGGGTCGTTGTCTTCATCAGCTTGCTGCATCATGGATTGAATTGAAATGCCATGGGTGCCGAAAATACTTGTTATTTGTGCCAATGCTCCGGGTCTGTCCTGTACCGTTATACGGAAATAAAATGGACAGACGAGCTCGCTCATGGGAGTGATGCGTGGTGTTCCCATGTTTTCAGGGAGATACGAGAGCGGTGAAACTCTGTTGACTGCGTTGCTGACGATGTTTCTGCCTATATCGACAACATCAGCTGCAACCGCGCTTCCTGTAGGCATCATACCGGCACCCTGGCCATATAAAAGCACATCTCCAACAGTATCGCCCTGGAATTGGATACCGTTAAAAGCTCCGTTGATTGTTGCGAGCATATGCTCAGCTGGAACCATGGTCGGATGGACTCTAGCCTCAACGTGGTCACCATGGTTACGACTGATGGCAAGTAGCTTAATGCGGTAACCGAACTGTCGGGCAAATTCGATATCGATAGGCTTGATGGAGGAAATACCTTCAACATTGATATCGTCGAGGTGGACATTGAGTCCGTAGGCAATTGACATTAGAATTGCCAATTTATGGGCAGTATCAATACCTTCAATATCATAGGTGGGATCGGCTTCAGCAAAACCGAGGGCCTGTGCTTCGGCAAGTACTTCGTCAAAGGGCGTTCCATGGTCAGTCATTTGACTGAGAATATAGTTAGCCGTACCGTTTAAAATACCTTTGATAAAGTTGATTTTGTTGGCAACGAGGCCTTCCTTCAATGCCTTTATGACGGGGATACCGCCGCCAACACTGGCCTCAAAACCAACCTCTACATTCTTCTTGTTTGCAGCGGTAAAAATTTCTTTGCCGTGTACAGAAAGCAATGCTTTATTGGCGGTGACAACATGCTTACCGCATTCAATAGCCTTTAAAAGAAAAGATTTTGCGGGTTCCATTCCACCGATGAGTTCAACGACGATGTCGATGGTAGGATCTGCGAATATGTCATTCGCATCCTGGCTAAATGTTACGTGCTCATAGCCTTTAGGTAACGAGGTTATAGATGTGTCAGCAACAGCGGCTAATACATATGATATTCCTGTTCGCTGGAGGAGGCGTTCATGTTGAGCCAACATTGTCTGGCCTAGTCCTTGGCCTACTGTACCGAATCCGATGATAGCAACGCGTATTTCTTTCATGGTGATCTATATATGTTCTTGGTTAATAGAGTACGCCTGTGGGGGGAAATGTGCTGGCGCGTATGAATGTTTTAGTTACTGTGGTGTTTATCTTTGCTTGGTAGCAATGTCTTGAAAATAACCGCTTTCTGGACGAAAGTCAAAAATTAGCCAAGATATTTTTATGGCCCATAGATTGATTTTGGTCTATAGTATTGTGTTTGTAATAATTTGAAAAGCTATGATCAGCCCCAGAGCCTAATCAATCCAAGAGCGGGGCTGCTGGTTCCCGAAGCTACATACAAAAACGAAAGTTTTTTAGATACCGCAGTCATTAATGAAAAGTTTAAAAGGAGATTGGAACTATGGGTAAGAACATTCTGTTTTTTGGACCAAATGGTAGTGGAAAAGGTACTCAGGGAGCCATTGTTCAAAAGAAATTCAATATCCCTCACATTGAGTCAGGTGCAATTTTCAGAGAGCACATCGGGGGGGGCACAGAGCTTGGCATAAAGGCCAAAGTGTTCATCGATAAAGGTGATCTGGTTCCAGATGAAATCACCATCCCTATGATGATTGCCCGATTGCAAAAAGATGATTGCAAAGCTGGTTGGATTCTCGATGGTTTTCCCCGTTCAAAAGACCAGGCTATAACCCTTGCTGAAACGCTTAAAAAAGAAGGATTGGCGCTGGATTTTGTTATTGAGATTGTTCTTGATCGGGAGATTGCTAAAGAACGTATCATGGGGCGTCGCCTCTGTGTAAATGATAACAATCATCCAAATCATATCGCTTTCGATGCAATTAAGCCTGTTGAAAAAGACGGTAAGCTTATCTGTCGAGTGTGTGGTGGTGATCTTAATACCCGCGCTGATGATCAGGATGAAAACGCCATAGCTAAACGTCATGGTATTTATTATGACGAAGAAACTGGCACTATGGCCGCTGTAAATTATTTCAAAGCAAGTGATGGTGTTAAGGTAATCTCAGTTGATGGTTCTGTATCAATTGGTGAGGTTACTGACGCTGTCATGAAAGAGCTGTAAGTGATGTAATGAAATCAGTGCCTGACTGATTTTTATCACATTCTTTTGTTGAAGGGCTTTCCTGAAAATTGGGAAGGCCCTTTTTGTCTTTTAAGTTCAATGTAGTCGACCTGTGTAAGTGCTCTATATGAAACAGGTTTTACAGGCAGGCTACGCGCAGACACACTGTATTTAATGTTTGGCTGCTGCCTATTCGTAATAATAATGGAAGAAGAGCGAAAATGAAGAAAACCGGAAAGGTATATCTTGTTGGTGCAGGTCCAGGTGATCCTGGTCTTATAACTGTTCGTGGGAAAAGCTTACTCGAGCGTGCTGAGGTGGTAGTTTATGATTATTTGGCTACTACAAAACTACTTAAGCATGTTCCAGCCGATGCTGAATTGATTTATGTAGGTAAAAAAGGTGGTGTAAAACACACATATACCCAGGAAGAAATCAATCAGATGCTCGTTGATCACGCCCAGGCCGGCAAGGTAGTTGTTCGTCTTAAAGGTGGAGATCCTTTTATCTTTGGTCGAGGTGGGGAAGAGCTTGAGGAGTTGTACGCCGCGGGGGTAGCTTTTGAGGTCGTTCCTGGGGTCACCTCCGCTACAGCGGCAGCAACGTATGCTGGTATTCCTATTACCCATCGCGATTATACAGCATCCGTGACATTCATAACTGGACATGAAGATCCGACCAAGAAAAGCTCAAACATTAACTGGGAAAAACTGGCCACCGGCGCAGGAACACTCGTTGTGTATATGGGTATTAAAAACCTGCCCACAATTGTTGAGAATTTAATCAAACATGGTAGGGACCCTAAGACTCCGGTTGCCGTTGTACGTTGGGCTTCAACCCCTGAACAGCGATCGGTGGTGGGGACTCTTGAGACCATTACCGATGTGGTGAAGAATGCTGATATCAAACCCCCTGCTCTTATTATCGTAGGCGAAGTTGTTAATCTGCGCGATACTATTGATTGGTATGAAAAGAGGGCTCTTTTTGGCAAGCGGATTATTGTAACCCGTACCCGTGAGCAGGCAAGTGAACTCGTTCTAGGTCTGGAAGAGTATGGGGCAAACTGTTTGGAGTATTCAACAATTAACATTGTTCCTGTTGAATCCTACGACGCTTTCGACGAAGAATTGGAACGTTTAAAAGAATATCATTGGATACTCTTTACATCGCTTAATTCAGTGAAATACTTTTTCAAAAGACTCTATGAAAAAGGTATGGATGCCAGAGATCTTAATGGACCTGACATTGCTGTTGTCGGTAAAAGTACGGCTGATTTGCTCTTAACGTATGGTCTGAATGCGGATCTTATTCCATCGACCTTTACCGGTGAAGGGCTTGCTGAAAGCCTTCTCGATCAAGGCGTTGAAGGTCGGAATATTTTCATTCCCCGGGCTAAACAGGCCCGAGAAATACTTCCGGAAACGCTTCGTGGAGCCGGTGCTCAGGTGACGGTTACTCCGGTTTATCAAAATTGCCCTGTTGAAGGAGATAAGGCCACTATACGTGCTGAATTCACCGATCATAAGGTGGATATGATAACATTTACCAGCTCTTCAACAGTACGTAATTTTCTTACGCTACTCGATGCAGAGAATCAGGAAGAGTTGCAGCAGCTGTTGCAAGGAGTTAAGATTGCGGCAATTGGTCCAATAACGGCTAAAAGCGTTACTGATAATGGTCTTGAGGTGCATGTGCAGCCTGATCAATTCACCATAACAGACATGGTTGATGCCGTTGTGGATTACTACAGTTGCGATTCAAGCAAGTAAAGTATACAGTTTCAAGGTCGACCGGAAGAACTCTTTCGGTCGACCTTGTAGCCAAGGCAAACGCCGTAGTCGTGGTACTCTTTCGAGCGCTGTGTACTGCAAGGCGTGTGCACAGGCAATCACGACTATAGACCAGCAACTCACGGTCAATACCTCTTTTCGTCACACCTTTTTCAACCCTACAGGGATTGTTTTTCAACTCGGATGCTACAAAAAAGCTCATGGTTGTGAAGCTGTGGGTGTCCCCTCCTCAGAATTCTCCTGGTTCAACGGTTATCTTTGGACCTTTGCTCTCTGCTCCGGCTGTCAGTCTCATCTTGGTTGGTTCTTTGATTCAGGTTCCTCCTCATTCTGGGGACTTATTCTGAATAAACTCAAAGAATAGCGATAAAACTCCTCAATGTTCAGTAAAGATCAGGTCCTGTGGCATCGGCTCAATTCGATGGGACATAGGGGGGGGGTGTTTTATGAATGGGCAGGGAAAAGAGAAACAACCTTTGCATTGTTGGCTGAATTAATTATACCAGCAGAGAGTAGGCATAGAGAAACCTTTGAGGCCTCTGGCCCATTTACCAGTTGCTCGGTGGGGTTGTTTGTTGCTTTGTTCTAATGGGAGAGGCTGCTCTTAACGGTTGGCTAGCCGCGCTAGGTTAGCGTGTAGGCCGGACGAGATATCTTCACTTCACCGTTGTGAAGTAAGAGAAGGGCGGAGAAATGATTTTTAAGAAACGATACAACAGTAGTAGCTGTTCCGCAGCACTTCAAATCGGTTCACATTAGGCCGTAAAGCAGACGAGTGCTCTGTGGGGCGGCCAGAATGGACGTAGTTGGAGTGCTGCTGAATAGTTTCTTGTTTTTACTTCGACTTTATCAGGTCCAGTAAATCTTCAGACGTCATTTTAGCACTTATATCTGTGCCTTCTAGCAAACTTCCCGCGAGGTCACGTTTTTCTTGATGTAGTCTGACGATCTTTTCCTCTATGGTGTTTTTGCATACAAGTCTGTAAATAGTTACCGGCCTAGTCTGGCCGATCCTATGGGCTCTATCGGAAGCCTGATCCTCAATGGCAGGGTTCCACCATGGATCCATGTGGATGACATAGTCAGCTGCGGTAAGATTCAAGCCGAGTCCACCTGCCTTTAGGCTGATGAGAAAGAGGTCGCCCTTGCCCGCCTGGAAGGCGTCAACCCGTATTTTTCTCTGCTTGGTCGTTGTAGAGCCATCGAGGTACTGGTAAAAGATCCCCTTGGCATCCAGATACTCTCGAATGATACTCAGATGGCCGATGAATTGACTAAAGATGAGGGCCTTATGTTTCCCTGCGAGGAGTTCTTCCACAACAGAGGAGAAGACCCGCAGTTTAGAACTCTCTATACTACTGTTTTTGTCGATCAGTCGCGTGTTACAACATACTTGTCGTAACCTCATGATCTCTGTTAGAATTTGTAGATGTCTGCCTTTTTTCTCTTTTGAGTGCTCCAACAGATCGATTGCGTTCTGCCTGAGTGCCTCATAAAAGTGTGTTTCCTCTTCACTTAATTCAACCTCTAGAGTGACCTCGGTTCGAGATGGAAGTTCTTCCAGTACCTGGGATTTGATTCTTCTTAAAATGAAAGGTTGGATGAGTTTTTTCAGGTGAATCTTCGCGTCTCTGTCCTGGAATCGTTCTATCGGTGCAGCAAATCGCTCGTTGAAAGAGCTAAGTGTTCCAAGAAGGCCGGGGTTGATAAAGTGGAACAGGTTCCAGAGCTCACCGAGGTGGTTTTCAATTGGTGTTCCTGTGGTGATAAGCTTAAATTCAGCCTGGAGGCCCATTGCTGCATGGGACCTCTTGGTGGCCGCATTCTTAATGGCCTGGGCTTCATCTAAAATAACTGTTTGCCACTTCACCTGGGCCAGAAGTTCACTTTCCTGCTGGAGTAGGGTATAGGTGGTGATTAAAAGATCGAATTTACCCAGAGAATCGATGTCATCTTTTCGGTTTTTGCTGCCGAGGTATTTAATGTTGATCGTAGGGGTAAAGCGTTGAACCTCTGAATGCCAGTTCGTTGATACCGATGTAGGTGCAATGACCAGTGATGGCCCCTTGGTAGCAAATTTTAAGACAATGGCGAGTGCTTGTAAGGTTTTTCCAAGTCCCATGTCATCGGCGAGACAGCCACCAACACCCCAGTGTGCGAGGCGTGCCATCCACTCAAAACCTTCACGCTGATAGACACGCAGATCCGCCTGTAGGGTTGTTGGTAATTCTGGTTTGAAATGTTGTGCTTCACTGATCTTGCGGAGTTGGTTTTTCCAGCCAGCATCGGCATGGGTTTTTGCCTGTTCGGCGATCTGCTCAAGCTGAATGGCCGCGAGGGGGTGGACAAGGACATTGCCTGTTTCTTCGTCAATATGGCCATCAGAGAAGAGATTGATATCTTCAAGGCGTTTTCTAAACTCTTGGGTAAGGGCGATAAATTGGCCGTCAGCTATTTCTACAAAGCGACCAGAAGATTCTTTTACTTTAATAAGTAGTTCTTTGAGCTCGATAATCTGTTCTTGATCCAGGACCAGTTCACCACTCATGGCAAACCAGTTCTGTTTGTTGGTTCGGATTTTCAGGTTGAGATTGTCTATTGAGACCCTGTGGGTAATGGATAGTTTTTCACCTTCGGGCCATTCTATAATAACCTTTTCTCTGATTTCCTGAAGCTCCATAAGGGCCTGTAGACAATCATCCGGATCGTAGAGATGCCATTCTCGATCGTTTTCCTGCTCCATATCAACGGCAAGGTCAAGGATAGGGCAAAGTTCTTCAATGTCTCTTGCCTTCTCTTCTTCGAGGGCGAGGTTGCGTTTTGTCTGCAGCCTTTTGCCGTTCACCTCAGCCATGATGTTTTCGACGCCCTGTCCTGGCTTCAGGTAATGACCGCCTTCAACAAAAGGTTTTACAAACATCTCCAGGCGAAAGCCGGTACCGTAGGGTAGGAGGTGCATGTAGATGGATGAATCCGCCTCAACAAAGGTGATATTGCTCGTCTGTCTGGTCTTACTGTCTGCTGCGATGGCTGAATGTACCGTCATGAAAGAAGAGATGTTGCCAATGGCGGTGAGTACTTCATCGCTTGCAGACATGGGGACAGTGATGCCATCTTTGCCAGTTATCTGTGCTATACGACGGTGATTGTCGTTTATGTTGATAATCTTAATACGGGATGGAGTCTCTTTGCTAAAATTGATATTTTCCGCAGAAATTGGGTGAGCAAAGCGTATATGTAGATTATCTCCCCGCTCTTCCACCAGGAGCTCTGGTTCTCCGGGGACAAATTCCATGGGTGTTCCCGGTGAGTCCGCGAGGAAAAGATGTGGATGCCCAATCATTGCGAGGAGGGCTTTTTCCATGTCAAAGGTGTAGTTAGTACCGTTTGTTGCAGGGTTGTGCGTTTTTTTAATTGAAGCACATATTTTTCGGTCCTGGGATGTGAGGTAGTCAAACTTTCTGGTCTGGTACAGGCGGGATAGAGAAATAGGCCGGCCTTTGCTCCAGAGTCCGTCTTGGGATAGCTTTTGCTCTTTAGGAGAGACGGCGATACTTTTTCCTTCAAAGGCGACCAGCCAGATCATACGTATGGTTTGCTGGGCGGGGTTGGTCTCTTCGGTGGTGGCAAATATCAGGGCCTGTAGACTTCTTTTCCAGGGTTCTTCAGGTACGAGTAGTGGGAGTATTGGGATGATGCCTGTAACTTCTCTCAGTGTCTCGATTGTGTCGCTATACTCGGTGTTACTGTGGCGAATTGTACTGAGAGTTTCACCAAGGAGCAGGGTGAGTAGAGAATATCCCTGTTCTTTTGCCTGGAGGTAAAAAACCTGCATTTCCTCTTCTACAACAGTGGAAACGGCACTGTTGAGCCAATATTGACAGATGCCTGCAAAGGCGACGGTGAGTACATCTTGCTCGGGAAGATCCGGCAGGATGATATCTTCACCACTACAGCCTTTATTAATGTGTGAATTCATTACCGCCGCAAGATAGGTGTATGCGTCATTCTCCCTGGCACCCTGGAACTGGGATAGGGCAGTAGAGATGGCGTCAGCAATGGTATAGTATTCATCCTGCTTACACAGTGAGAGTTGGGCCAAAATGTAGAAAAGTCCTGCTGGTCCAAAAAAGGCAACTTTGTCGTCACTACTGTATTTGCGCAAAAAGGTAATATCTTCATCAAAGGCAACTTTTGCCTGCTCACTTTTCCCCTGCAGAAAATCGACGGCTCCTAAGGCCCCGGTCCCACTAAAAGATTCTTTGTGGTTTATGACAAGGTTCCTGGCGTCATCGATTCTACCGCGAAATATTAACTCGTTAAAGAGGAGACGTTTGAAGGGGAGTACCTCATCCACTGTGAGGTTTGCAAACTCGTCTTCCGAGGTGAGGAAATTAATGATTTCAGGGTAGTCCATAAGGGCAGACTGGCCATATTGTAGGACATTACTCAGTAAATAAAATTGAAAGGACGTTGGTAAGGTTCTGAACCATTCAGGATCAAATGGTTGGGTCATAACCCGGACTGTTGCAGGGGGGGCGGCGATAAGTTCTCTGCATTGACTCTCGATAAATTCAGAGGCATCGTCAATCAGATCAAACTGCTGTGTGTATATGCCTATACGCATTTCACGCATTCCCCGCCAACAACGGGTGGTCCATTTACCATAGTAGTACGAGACAGGAGCTTCCTCCTGGATTGTTGTGGCAAAAAGCTCAAAAGTACCGCTTTTTACGGCGATCTTACTTAGTACTTCGACCACATTCTCAACGACTTGTTTGTCTTTGGTGAGAAGGCCAAGTTCTTCAAATTTGTTGAAGTAGTGGGTCAAGTTTGCAGCTGTGGGCTTGTTACCCCTCGGGTTTTTGAGGTCTAACTTTCTCAGGCAGTTGACAATGAGAGTGGCATGGGCCGGTTCATAAGTGATCGAGAGAAATTGGAGAAGAGTCTGCTCGAACTGAGATAGTTTGTTGTATTGCTCTAAAAGTGAGGAGTTGTTTTGCATAGTTACTTTTGGTAGAAAATCTGAAAAAGCTGAAATGCCAGCTTTGAGTTTAATGAAAAGGCGAAACGGCAATCAGCCATTATAGCATTGAAAAGCCTTAATGTGAACCAAAATCGTAACTAATCAATACCACACCAACGGTGTTCACTGTCGGCTGCGTCAATAGCACCCGTATGCTCAGGGGGCCAAGGTCAACGGACTTGAGCCAATGATGAGCAGTGATAAGGCCGTCTTGAGTTGATATTGAAGTGTCCCGGGATAGTTATTCTGACTTTTCCTTAAGATCGAAGGGTGCGTGATGATATTGGTGTGGCGGTTTGTTTTTACCCAACGATTTAGGTTGGTACCGCGCAGGAGGGTGTGCCTTTGTTTAAGGAAAAATATGATGTGTAAGCGACCTCTTAGAAGAGGATGGCTTTGTACTAATGTTACAGGGAATAGTATACAAGTTAGGAGAATTGTAAGATTAATTCTGGTCGTTTGTAAGATTTGCAATGAAAAAGAGGTGGGCGAAGCGGTTGAGCAGGGGGAAAAGAACAGCGACTGACAAAATATTTGTCAGCCGCTGTTGGATACTGTTAGCAGGGCTAATTAAAGGCTTTGTTGCCTTACAATAGTCGCCTGGGCTTCCTGGTTGCGAAGCCAAGACGAGATGAGCTGCTGCTGTTTGAAGTTGAGCAAACTTGCTCTGTATTTATCAACTTCCGCTGAATCTTTTGGCATTTCTGGGGTTAATCTGTTGTTGAAACTGTACACATAATAGCTACCACCCGCTTGGGCGATTTCTTGAGGAAGAGGTGCCTTTGCTGAAAGGAGAAAGGCATTTTCCAGTAACGAGGGCGGGAAATCAGTGTCTGTATTTTTGCTATTTCTGCCGAGTAGGCCAGAGCTCTTCGCAGAATAGCCTTTCTCAGCTGCGAGGTCCACAAGGACCTTCCCATCTATAAGGGATTTAAGTGCGTCTTCTGCATGTTTCTTGGCGAGTTTCTTTGAAGCCGCTATCTTGAAATCGTCAACAAGAAGATCCTTGATGCTATCGAGTGCAGGAATCTCAGGATCTTTAACCTCGTCCACCAAAAAGATGGCGTAACCGGTGGCTCCTTTGATCAACGAGCTGAATTCACCCTTCTTAAGCTCAAAGGCTTTTTCGAGGAATATCGGGTCATTTTTCAGTCCTGCCGGGGCATTGTCTTTGTTAAATAAACTACTTGTCAGAAGGTCTGCGTCCGGTGTTGATGCAAGGTATTGCTCAAGTCCACCTTTACTGATGATACTCTCGTAGGCACTGTTGGCCAGCTGAAAAGTGAGGCTCTCCGCTGCCTTTTTCTGCAGCATTGTTGAGATTTGCTGGGTGCTGTCTGCAAGGGAGTGTTTAGTCGCTGGCTTGATATCTTCGAGGAAAATGATGTGGTAGCCGAATTGGGTTTTTACGACATCACTAATAGCCCCTTTGTCCATGGAGAATACTGCTTTGTCAAAGGCGGGTACCATCTGGCCTTGTGCGAAAAATCCAAGTTCTCCACCACTTGTCTTGGATGGACCCTCTGAGTACTTCTGGGCAAGTTCAGAAAACACAGAACCATTTTTAGCTAATGCGAGTATCTCTTCGGCCTTATTTCTTTTTTCTGCATGGAGCTGTTTAGAATCGTCAGGTCCGGCTGTAAAGAGGATGTGGGCAACTTTACGTTCACTTGCCTGGGTGAAAAGAAGTGGATTCTTTTTGTAATAATTTTCGATTTGCGCGGCGTCAATTTCGATTTTAGTCGCGACGTTCTCATTGGTGAAGGTCAAGTAGGTCAGCTTTATCTGAGGTGCTGTTTTGTAGCTTTCTTTAACGGTATCAAACCACGTTGCTAAGGCCTCGTCGGATATGCTCACCTGATTCTCAAAATCGGTAGGGGCAAAAGAAATGAATTCAACTTCAACTTTTTCGTTAAGTTGGCTGTAAATCTCTTTGATTTCAGAGTCTGTTGCTATGGAAGCAAAATTTCTGATTTCTCTTGAACCAACTTCCGCGAGTTTATCTGTACGCATCGATTTTTCAAATTTTGTAGGCGCCGTTCGAATATTTGTGAGTATTAATTTGTAACGGTCCATATTAAACACACCGTTTTCCTGGAACTGAACCATACCTTCAATGGCAGTGCGTACTTCTTCTGCACTCACGTATATCCCCATCTGTGCTGCACCCTGTCTCAGGAGGCTTGTCTGGATGAGTTGATTTATGACCTGTTGCTTGATGCCCAGAGATTCTGCAAGGTCTTTTGACATATTGCCGCCAAATTGATCACTGAACCTTTGGTACGCTCTGTCATATGCCTTCTGGAAGTCTTGAAAAGAAATTTCTTCACCATTGATAACAAGGGCTGCTTGTCGGTCGCCGGAAAGATTAGAGCCTACACCCCAGAAAATAAATACAAGGGCAATGATAACAACAATAATCTGTATGAAGGTCGATTGTGCTTTCTTGCGTAGTAGTTGCAGCATGAGGGTAGATTTGTTTGTATGGGTTAATAAGAATGGCCAGGCCGTGTATTTTTCGAAATGTGGAGCAAGGAGGAAAGGCCAATGAAATGTAATAATAAATAATCTGTTCGATTTACCCTTTCTTTTGCTCCACTGCAAGGAAAAATACTTTTTGGTAATTGATGATTTTCGCGGAAGAATCAGATGGAGCGTCTTTCTGAGAAAAAGAAGGTGAAACTGCGAAAAGATTTTGACATATGCAATAAATAAAAGTATTTGTTGCTCAGGCTGTCCACTGGAGCATAATTGACTAGAAAAATTGATCTGGTGGTGGGAAAAGTAGACTGTTTTGTATTAAATAAGACATTTTTTTCATTACCTATCTGTTGGTTTTATATGCGTTATCCTGCTGAAATAGCGAAAGTTATTGGCCCGTCAGGGGCGGTTAAAATGTTTGTCTAAATGATCGGCCATTCACTTGACAAAATGTTTTGCCTATAGTATTAAGCCCTAGTTAGTTTATGAATTAATAAAAATGGCGAGAAGTACTAAATAATATTTTAAGGAGGTTGTAATGCCAACACTTGAACACAATGGAAGTAGCTTCGAGGTAGATGAGGACGGATTTCTTCTCAAAGGTGACGATTTCAACACTGATTGGGTCGATTATGTTAAAGGTGTAGAAGGAATCTCTGACATGACTGATGAGCACCAGAAAGTAATTGACGCTCTTCAAGAATATTACAAGAAGAACGGTATTGCACCTATGGTTCGTATTCTTTCCAAGACCACTGGTTTCCCACTCAAGAGAATTTACGAACTGTTCCCATCAGGACCAGGTAAGGGAGCATGTAAAATGGCTGGCCTTCCTAAGCCTACAGGTTGTGTATAATTAACACAGTCTGAAAGTTGTAAGTTGAAAGGGGCATTATGCTGAAAAGCATAATGCCCCTTTTTTTGTTTTTTATCTGGATGTTGGCTTTTTACTGAAAACAGTTCTTCTAGTCCGCCGTTTTTTTCGTCCGTCGGCGGATCGTTAGAAAATCATTTCCGAAAAACGTTGGTGGAAGGAGCTGAGGTCTTCTTCGCAATTTCCACAGAACAGTTTGACGTCTCCTAGGGACTGAGCACTTTTGCTTTCGATGGTAAAGCTGCCATCTGCGTTCTGGACATAATGGGTGGTAGTGATAACATCGTCTGAAATCTCAAAAAACTCAGAAGAGTTTCCGCAATGGGGACAGACGATGAGGTTTGCTACCTTTGGTTCTGAAAGTGACATGTATGTAGGTTGCCTCGGGCAACCCTCCTTGTATTCTAGGTGATGTTACTTTGTGTCGTTTTTTGCTTTGACTACCGGCTGTTTTTTTACGGGGGCTGGGTCTTTTGCTGCTGCATAAATCTCACCCTGGATATTGGCACCGGGTTCTACGGTGAGGCTTGCTGCCTCAAGTTTCCCATGGATGGAACAGTCTTTGCGGGCTGTGAGCATCCCGGCCTTTACGTTTCCTTCCAGAGCCCCGTAACAGTTAAAAGAAGACACGGTAATATCACCTGTCACTTTTCCTGTATCGCTAAGGATGAGGTGTTCGCCATCAATATTGCCGATGATTGTTCCGTCAATTCTGGCTTTGCCTTTAAATGTTATTTCTCCAGTAATGGTCATGCTTTTGTCTATTATTGAAGAAATGGCTTCACTTTCTACTTTTTTCATTTGCTGCTCCATGTCTGCAGATTTGCCAAACATTCCCATGTCTTAGTTGTCTCCGTAATACAAAACTTTCGTCTAGTGTTTTAATTTCGCAATTTTCATGAAATTGTAGGGATTAATTCTTTTACCATCGAGGGCCACTTCGTAGTGCAGGTGTGGTCCGGTGGACCTGCCTGTATTGCCGATTAGGCCAATGATCTGTCCTCGTTTAATCTTGTCGCCGCGATGCACCAGGTACTTTTTCATATGAGAAAATGAAGTGGTGTAACCGTTACCATGGTCGATTAGCACGTAATTGCCGTAACCACCATTTCTGAATGCTTTTTTTACAACCCCATCCGCCGTCGCTTTAATAGGTTCGCCGCGTTTGCCCCGAAAGTCGATGCCTGAATGAAAAGCAGACCTATGGTTGAGAGGGTCTTTTCGCTTGCCATATCTGGATGTAATTATACCTTTAACCGGTCTGCCAAAGGGGAGCAGGCGTATGGTCTTGAGATATCTGTCCGCTCTGTAGAGCAATTCATCCTGTTGCTCGGCCTTGGTAGCAAAAAAGGGTCCACCGCTGTTGCGTCCATCTTTTGGTGTACTTTTGGGTATTTTTATTCCTATCGACCCTACAATTTTCTCGATGAGATCACTGCGTTCAGTAAGTTCATTCACCGCAGTTGAGATGAGGTGTTCTTTCTCCTCTTTAAATGCGGTTTCCTGTTCTGCCTTACTTTGTTTAAGTTCGGCAATTGTAATGTCGAGTCGTTGTTGTTGTTCTGCGCTCTGTTTTAATTGACTTTGCAGCTTGGTTATCTTCTCTGAGTAATTATGCTGTTTGGTGAAAAAAGAAATGGAAAAGAGGCTTGTTACCGTGAGAAAGACAAGCGTAATGATGGAAGATGCAGCAATAATACAAATTTTCTTGCGTGAGCATGGAAATTTGAAAATCTTTCCTCTATCACCTGCAATAATGATATGGAGCTGGTCATCCATGTGGTGATCCAAAAATGTTGTTAATTTAAAAAAGTAAAAGTATGTTGGGGTCAGGATTTCGATATTGTGAAAACAATGTCCAAAATCCTTTAGTTTATACTCGGATAGGTTAATTTATTCAATCTAAAACGTCCTGAAACAGTGGTCTAACGTTTTGTTAGAAGTCTTGTATCCGTCTGATATTTAGTGGTTTATAGAGTGTTTCTTGTTTTTTAAGAAATAAATCTTACTGTAGGAGGTTGTCCCAGTCTGTTTTTTTTTCGCCGGGAGATGGCTTAAGTAGCCGAACCTTTGTCGCATTCAATCTTGTTGTATTACTCTCAAACTTTTTATTACCCATGTCAAATATTATTGTCTGTAAAGGAGTCTCAAAGTCATTTGGGCCTCAGGAATTATTTCAAAATATTGATTTAATAGTTCATTCTGGAGATAAGATCGGAGTTATCGGTCCCAATGGCTCTGGTAAATCGACCCTTTTGAAAATATTATGTGACCTTGAACAGTCCGATTCGGGCCAGGTCGTCCGCCAAAAATTCGTTCGCCTGAGTTATCTTGCTCAAACTGATCTCTTCGACGATCAGCTAACGGTTTTTGATAATCTACTCGCGGCACTCGATGGTTTGGACTTTGAGGATGCCGAAAAATATACACTGGTTCATACCATTCTCAGCAGGGCTGATTTTGCCGACGATGATGAACTGGTTAAAAACCTGTCTGGTGGCTGGCGTAAGCGGCTTTCAATCTGTCGGGCATTGCTTACTAAACCGGATGTCCTAGTGATGGATGAGCCCACCAATCATCTCGATATTGAGGGTATTCTCTGGTTAGAAAAAATACTTGCCAATGGTAACGGGCCTGCGGCATATCTTATTGTCAGTCATGATCGACGCTTTCTTGAAAGCAGTACAAATAGAATAGTAGAACTTTCATCTGTCTATCCGAATGGGACGCTACAGGTTCAGGGGCCTTATTCTAAATTTGTTGAAGTACGGGAAGACTTTTTGAGTGGTCAGGCTGAGGAGGAGCTCAAGCTAGCCAATAAGGCAAAGCGTGAAGTTGAGTGGCTCAGACGTGGTCCAAAAGCCCGGGCGACAAAAGCGAAATACAGGATTGAAGAGGCACATAAGCTGACAGGAGAACTTGCCGAAGTCAAGGCCAGGAATCGTTCACTCTCCAATGTGCAGATCGATTTTGAAGCAACGGGTAGAAAGACCAAAAAGCTTCTTGAAATGATTGGAGTGACAAAGTCATTTGGCGACAATCTCCTTTTTGAAAACCTTGATATTACTCTTGAACCCGGAAGCCGCTTAGGATTACTTGGGCGAAATGGATGTGGTAAGTCTACCCTTATGAAGATGCTGGCTGCTGGAGAAGAAGGTTCCAAGCACGCGGACCATGGAGAGATAAGGGTTGCCGATAAGGTGCAGATTGTTAATTTTGATCAGGATCGTGAAGGAATAGATCCCGACATAACCCTAAAACGCGCCCTGGCACCGGAGGGCGATTCCATAGTTTTTCGCGACCGGTCTTTGCACGTCGTTTCCTGGGCAAAGAAATTTCTTTTTCGGCCAGATCAGCTGGAAACTCGAGTCGGTCAATTATCCGGTGGAGAGCAGGCGAGGATTCTTATTGCTGGTCTCATGAGGTCTCCCGCCGATATACTCTTGCTTGATGAGCCGACCAATGATCTGGATATCGCCTCTTTGGATGTCCTGGAGGCAAGTCTGATCGATTTCCCCGGCGCCCTTGTCCTCGTAACCCATGATAGATTTTTACTTGACCGTGTCTGTCATCGTTTACTTGGTTTTGGTGGTAAAAGTGGGGTTACCTATTATGCGGATTACATGCAATGGCTTGCTGATTTACCGGATGGGGCTCAAGAGAAGAAATTAGCGAAAAAGGCAACAGCTACTGCTAAGGCTTTAAAGAAAGGTGGGAAACTCTCCTATATGGACCAAAGGGAATACGACCAGATCGAAGAAAAAATCGCCGAAGCAGAGGCGAAGGTGACAGGGCTACAGAAAAAAATGGATTTGCCGGAAGTGGTGTCAGACCAAGATCTACTTGCCGCCACCTGGGCGGAAATTGAACTCACCCAGGGTGAGATCGAAATGCTGTACAGCCGTTGGGACGAGTTAGAGGCTCAACTTGCAGGGTGACTGACAGATGATATTTGCGATCCTCGCTGATGTTCATGGCAATTTCGAGGCCCTGGAAGCTGTCTCGGAAGATGTAAGGCAGTTTGCTGTGGATCGTGTTGTCTGTCTTGGTGATAATGTCGGTTACGGGCCTGAGCCCGACGAGGTTGTCACCTTTATCCGTCGGCATGGCTATGACTCTGTTTTGGGAAACCATGAATTTGCCCTTTGCGACCCCCGGGCCCGGAGGTGGCTGAATTTTCAGGCTGCAGAAAATAATCAGATTACCAAGGGGTTGTTGAGTAAAGAGAACCTCGAATTCTCTTGTAAGCTTCCGTTAACTTTGGAGTTTGAGGGCGGTTATTTTGTCCATGCTTTCCCCAGAGAGTCTGTGTTTCGTTATCTGTCAAAGCAAAATGATGCTAGGATTGTGCAGTTGTTTCGTGCGTATAGCTCCTCGGTTTTCTTTGTGGGGCATACCCATGCACTACAGCTTGTGTTCGAGGAAGATGCGGCTATTGTGCGCCGCGAGCTGAAAAAAGAAACGCTTGTCCTGGAGCCTCACAAAAAATACATCGTTAACTGTGGTAGTGTGGGGCAGCCAAGGGATGGTGACAGATCAGCAAAATATGTTCTTTGGGACACTGTCGCTGCTTCGATTGAGGTGCGGTTTGTGGCCTACGATGCGCAAAAGACCATGGAAAAAATTAGAAAGTGCGGTTTTCCCCAGGCGTATGCGCTTCGTTTAGGCTAGTCCTTGTTTCTTAACAAGTCCCCATCTGTTGAGGAGACAAGAATTACCGCTGGCCCCTTTGCAAAGAGGCAATATTTTCTATCTTTGGCAAAGGTAAATCGGTCTGTTAACCATTGTATGGGGAGCCGTACCCTGGGCGAAATCGATTATAAGGAGTTATTGCTCCAAAAAACGTTAAATCTGGCAACGCCTGTACTGGGGTAAAATTCGGGTGAGGTGATGAAAAAAATAGGTCGCTATGAAATAACTGGTCGTCTTGGCAGGGGAGCCATGAGTACTGTGTACAAGGCTAAGGCTCCAGTCACCGGCCGTTTAGTGGCTCTTAAGGTTCTACAGCCAAGAGATTCTATCTTTGAGTCTTTAGTGGGCAACAGACGTTTGAGGGATATCTTTATTGAAGAGGGTAGGATCATGGGGGCTGTTTCCCATGATCATGTGGCTAAAATTATAGATTGTGACGAGCACCAAGGTCAGCCATTTATGGTGCTCGAATATTTTGCTCACTCTATAGGTGATTTTATTGGTGAGGCATACAGGGTTGAAGATCTTTCCAGGGTAATCTCTTTGGGGAAGGCCAAGCAGTATCTGGATCAGACCTTGAGCGGCCTTGAACGCCTGCATTTTGGAGGGATTATCCATAGGGATGTTAAGCCTTACAACCTGATGATTACCAACGATGATCGGGTGAAGATTATAGACTTTGGCCTTTCCCGGGTGAGGGGTGAAGAAAAGATGCTTATTGCGGGCATGCAGGTGGGCTCGCCATACTATGCAGCGCCTGAACAGGAACGTGCCCCTGAAAAAGCTGATGCCAGGGCAGATTTGTATAGTGTTGGAGTTCTTGCCTATAGAATGTTGACCGGCTCTCTTTTTAGTCGTTCTGCAAAGAAACCATCCCTCGCCGCCTTGCATCCAGAGGTCCGAAAGCCATGGGAGGTGTTTCTGCAAAAATCGGTGGCGGCCTTAGCCGCAAATCGTTTTGAAAGTGCAGAGTCAATGCGTCTTGCTTTGGCTGTATTACCGGTGGCCCAGGTTGAGGTGTCCCAAGATGAACTAGATTGTTCGGTTGCTTATCCCCATTTTTCAGCAGAAATCAGGTCTGAACCTACCCGGGTAATGCTCAAAGATATACGGGAACTACTCGGTCTGGATGAGCTCTTTCGGCCTGTAAGGTATCATCGACAAAATTTTACTGCGGTGACCGATGGGCTTGCTCTAGATACCAATAGTGGCCTTTTCTGGCAACGAAGAGGGGCGGGGTTCAGTCTTAACTGGCAGCAGGCCCATGAGTATATCGATTATCTCAACAGGCTCGGGTGGGAAGGGAAGACAGATTGGCGTCTCCCCACCGTGGAAGAGTTTAAGCTTGTCCTCAACCCGCCTCTGCGCGCTGCTCCATGTTCAAATTGGCCGCTCTTTGACTCTTCTGTGCACTGGGTGTGGACGGCGGATCATGTCAATAAGAAGCAGGCCTGGATTGTTGATGTGATTGAAAGTTTTTTCCAACGTTTAGACCGAGATGGCTCTGCCTCGGTCTGTGCCGTTAGTTCCTCCAGCTGAATGCTTACTGTTTGAAGAAGTTTGCAATCCGTTCCAGCACCAAAGTAATATCATCAGTATTTATATCAAGATGGGTTACCAGTCGCGTCGTTTTCCCGGGACTGATGAGTATATGGTTTTGGGCGAGGTACCGCGCAAGCTCCTCTGCTGTCGTAGGGTTCATGCTAAGAAAAACCATATTAGTGTCAACGCTGTCTACGGCAATAGAAGGATGATTTTTAAAGCCATGGGCCAGAAGCCTTGCGTTGTCGTGGTCTGCTTCAAGGCGGCTAATGTTGTTCTCAATAGCGTAGATTCCAGCTGCCGCCAAGATGCCTGCTTGACGCATACCGCCACCGACCATTTTCCTCCACCGTCGTGCTTTTTCAATAAACGTTTTTGTTCCACAAAGAACCGATCCCACCGGAGCACCTAACCCCTTCGAGAGACAGATAGATGTTGAATCGAAGTGTTGCGTAATTGTCTGCACCTCGGTCTTTTGTTCGACAACTGCATTGAATAATCGTGCACCGTCAAGATGGAGCTTGAGCCGATGCCGTTGGCAAAATAAAGAGGCTTCTTTAAGGTACGAAAGCGGCAGTGCTTTACCATTTTGAGTGTTCTCAAGGCAGAGGAGTCTGGTCTTTGCAAAATGAAAATCATCCTCTTTGATCTTTTCTTCTACCTTGGCAAGATCAAGGGTGGCATCAGGCTCAAAATCCAGTGGTTGGGGTTGGATTGAGCCTAGAACTGCTGCCCCACCCGCCTCATACTTGTATGTATGTGCTGTTTGGCCAACGATGTACTCGTCCCCCCGGTCACAGTGGCTCATAATACCAATGAGGTTTGCCTGTGTTCCACTTGCAGCGAAAAGAGATGCTTCAAAACCCGTGAGCTCAGCAATCTTTTCCTGTAACAGATTGACGCTGGGGTCATCGCCATATACGTCATCTCCCACCGGGGCTTCCAGCATTTGAGCACGCATCGGTTTTGATGGCTTTGTTACTGTATCGCTGCGCAGATCAATTATCTTTTGCATAGTTTTTCGTCTTGTTGTTTCTCTAGTAAAAAAGGATTATGTATCTCCGCTGGTCGTAGTGCCTAGTTTTAAATTGCAGGTATGAAAAACAAGTTTTTAGAGAGTATATAAAAGTAACAATTTTAACGCTAACAACAGGCAGACTTTAGGGTCGACTTTTAGCCCTCTCGTCTTGGTTGCTTTTTCGTTTACCAAGGTTAGTAATAATACAATATCCTCCGCTTTCGCTATATAATAAAGGGGTGTGGTAACGTGAAAATGATCAAAGAGATATATTTATGAGTATGGAATTAAGTAAAGAACAGAGTAGCATTTTACAACAGACCGGGTTTCAATTTTCCGTATTGACTGACGGGCTGTTTTTGCAAGTCGCACATCTGGAACAAGATGTCTCTGGGCTGACAGATGATATGCTGATTGAGTTTTTGACTGCGGCAAACCTGCTTTATCGGGGAGGTGCGCCTTGTGTTGCGGATGATGTGTATGACTTTATCTTCCTTGCCGAATTAAAAAGGCGGAATCCTGGGCATCCATTTTTGCTGGAGGTTGAGCCGGAGGCAAATGTCAGCGCAAAAACTGTTCTTTTGCCGGAGCGGATGCTTTCAACGGATAAGGCGTATGGCGTGAAAGACATCGAGCGATGGGCGAAGAGGGTTGAAAAGGCGGCAAAAGAGTGCGGGGTAGATTTTACCCAGATCCAGTTTCGTGCCACCCCTAAACTTGATGGCTATGCAGCTTATGATGACGGTACCACCTTTTATACCCGTGGCAATGGTCGAAAGGGGACGGATATCAGCCGGGTTTTTGCCCGTGGTCTAAAGGTGGCAGAGGAAGGGAGCCGGGGCCAGGGGCCCGGTGAGATTGTGGTGAAAAAGTCCTACTTCAGGGAGCATCTGCAGACGCACTTTGAAAACTCGCGTAACTTTCAGGCAAGTCTTATCAAAGAAAAAGAACTGGAAGAGCCTGCTGCAAAAGCCATGGACTGTGGTGCAGCTTTGTTTTATCCGTTTAGGGCGCTGCCTTCTAGGCAGGGGACTTGGGCTGAACTTTCTCCTCAGTTTGATGGGATAGTGGAGCAGCTTTGGGACGAGGTTGATTTTGATATTGACGGTATTGTCTTTGAGATAACTGACCGGCAGGTAAAAGATCATATGGGGGCCACAAGGCACCACCACCGCTGGCAGATTGCCTATAAGCAGAATACTGAGACGGCGGAGGTCCGCGTTCTTGGGGTGGTGGCGCAAACTTCACGGTCAGGGCGGGTAAATCCTGTAGCTGAAGTTGAACCCACGAGGTTGAGTGGTGCGCTTATCAGTCGGGCAACTGCCCATCATTATGGGATGGTGAGGGATAAAGGTATTGGCACGGGGGCTCTGATCAAGCTTTCCAGAAGTGGCGAAGTTATTCCTAAAATAGAAAAGGTGCTGGTGTCTGTGGAGCCAACTTTACCTGATGTCTGCCCGAGTTGCGGCGCTGCCCTTGTCTGGGAAAGTGACTATCTTATCTGTGTTAATGTGATGAATTGTACCGCACAGAAAACCCATACCATCGAACACTTCTTTAAAGTGCTGGGGAATGTTGATGGGTTTGGGCCTTCTTCTATCTCAAAGATGTATGCAGGGGGAGTGCAATGTCTATCCCAGATATACACCCTTGACGAGGAAGCCTTTGTCTCATTTGGTTTTGGACCAAAACAGGCCGAGAATATGGTGACGCAGCTGCAGCGAAGTAGACAGGAGTCCATTGAAGATTGGCGTTTTTTGGCTGCTTTTGGCATCCATCGTATGGGGATGGGAAATTGTGAAAAGCTGCTTAGTGCCTACAAGCTTGAGGATATCTTTGCTCTTGATCGGCAGAAAATTGTTAAGATAAAGGGCTTTAGCGAGAAAATAGCCGATGAGATTCTACCGGGTCTTGCAAGTGTGAAGGAGGTGTTCTTTGCACTGTATAACCTTGGCTTTAACCTTGTCAGGACTTCGGTATTAGAGGAAACGGATCTGTTGGATCAAGGCCTCCTTTCGGACCAACTTGTTGTTTTTACCGGCACCATGCAGGGGAGTCGTGATGAGATGAAAAAGCAGGCTAAAAGCCTTGGAGCTAAGATCGGAAGTTCTATTACCGGCAAGACAACGTTACTTGTTTGTGGTGAAAAGGTAGGCGCTTCAAAGTTGAAAAAAGCTGGAGATCTTGGAGTGAAGATACTCAGTGAATCTGAGTATCTTCAGTTGATTGGCGAGTAGGTAATGTCTGTCCCTTAGGTGACGGTTGGGTTGTCTGGCGCCTTACCGTAGGGCGAGATATCCCATTGAGGGGCAGACACGGACTATGCTCACTTTGGTGGTTCGAGAAGTTTTCCGGCCTTGGCGATGTTTTCATGGGGGACTTCATCGATGAAAAGAAGGACCGCTTCTGGTGGCTTATTGGCAACTCTGCTGATAACCTCAGTGACGCCCTGTGCTATTTCTGCCTTTTGTTCTTTGGTCAAGGTTCCTGCAACTCTGATGTTTACGTATGGCATTACAACTCCTGTAGTATCTTAAAATATTAATGTCTGTTTACCTTTAGTGGTCACGTTTTTCTCTCTAGCAATTATTATGCGCAGAGTAGATATGCCGGGCGACTGCAAGTGTTCAGACAGATGTGTCAATCTGTTGTAGAGTACCTGTTTTTAGTCCGCTGACAAAGTGATTTTTTCGGGCCCCGTTGTGGAGATGGAATGGCAAGCGTGTCTTTTTGTCAGGGCGGTGGAAAGATCATCTTGAACCTAACTGATTAAGGGGGAACTACGATATGCACATTCTAGTAACTGGTGGGGCTGGCTACATTGGCAGCCACACCTGTCTTGAGTTGTTGAGTTGTGGTCACAGGGTAACTGTAGTTGATAATCTGTCCAACGCCAGTATTGAATCGCTCAGCCGTGTTGAGACATTAACTGGACGGAAGGTTAACTTTTGTAAAGTCGACCTTCTCGATAGGCAGGGGCTGCGTGGGGTATTTAAGAGTTGTGATGCTCGTTTTGATGCCGTGATTCACTTTGCCGGCAAAAAGGCGGTGGGGGAATCGGTTGCAAACCCCTTACTCTATTACCATAATAATATAACCGGGACTCTGGTACTCGCTGAAGTGATGGCAGAATATGGTGTGAAGAATATAATTTTCAGTTCTTCTGCAACCGTTTATGGTGATCCTGCAACAGTCCCAATCTCGGAAGATTTTCCACTTTCCTGCACCAATCCCTATGGTCGTACAAAACTCATGGTTGAGGAAATTTTACAAGATATTGTTGTGGCAGATCCGCAATGGAACGTCTGTTTGCTCAGGTATTTTAACCCTGTCGGTGCCCATAAGAGCGGTTTGATTGGGGAAGATCCCCATGGTACCCCTAGTAATCTTATGCCTTATATCTCTCAGGTTGCAGTCGGTAAACTCGCTCAACTCTCAGTTTTTGGTGGTGATTATGAGACCAAGGATGGGACCGGTGTAAGAGATTATATACATGTGGTTGACCTTGCACTGGGCCACGTGAAAGCGGTGGAGAGGATTGTGCAAAATCCTGGGGTTGTTATTTGTAATCTTGGAACCGGCAAGGGGTACAGTGTGCTCGAAATGGTTAGAGCTTTTGCCGAGGTCAGTGGTAAGGAAATAGCGTATAAGATCGCCGACAGAAGGGCGGGAGATATTGCTGCGTGTTATGCAAATCCTGCAAAGGCATTGCGCGAATTAGGCTGGCAAACTCAGTATGGACTCCATGAAATGTGTGAAGATACTTGGCGGTGGCAGCAAAACAATCCTAACGGCTATGGAAGAGAAATTATGTAGTCATTGTAGGGCGTATCTCAATAATTTTAAAAAATAAATTGTTTTTTTATCCCCCATTTCAATTGCGATTTGGGGGCTTGTTTTTAGTGGTACCATTTTCCATGAAAGCAAACTAATGCATACTTTTTTTGTTGCGCCGTTTGTCTGTTTTCGTCTTGCTTAAGTTGCCGATAATTCACTATTTGTCTGTCGTTGGTGTTTTTGTTAATTCTATTCTGTTCACTGAGCAGTGGGAATGCTTGAGTTGTGTTTATATGTTTGTAATGATGTTCTATCTCCTACTATTGTCGAGAAAAACGGTGTTGCGCTAATGATTTTCTGGTGGTACTTTCCCTGAAACTTTGAACACGAGGCACTGTTTGCACAATGAAAACATCGCAAAAAGTAGTTAAAGTATTTGGCTGTGGAAATGTCATTATGGGGGACGATGCATACGGTCCCTCTGTTGTTGACCAATTAAACGCTACCTATATTATTCCTGATCACGTAGAGGCTGTAGATGTAGGTACCTGTGTGCGCGAATATCTGTTTGATTATCTGTTAACCGATGAAGGGCGTCCAGATAAAATTATTATTCTTGATGCTGTCGATTTTACAGATAGAACACCGGGCGATGTTTTCGAAATTCGTCCAACTGAAATTCCTGCCAAAAAGATCCATGACTTTTCCCTTCACCAATTCCCCACCGTTAATTTATTGCAGGAGTTAGAAGAGAACACCGGTATTGAGGTTCTTATTCTAGCTGCACAAATTGAATTCATCCCAGAGGAAATTGCTCCGGGCCTCTCTCCTGCAATAACAAAAGCCGTAAACATAGCGTGTGAGAAGATTTCACAAGTTCTTTCTCTTAAAGTCAAGTGAGGTGACCTTTTATGATGTATGAATTTAAAGTCAGCCAGCTTGCAGAGGAGTTTGGAGTTCATCGAAATACCATAAGAAACTGGATTAATGCCGGTACCCTGCCCGCAAAAGAAGGGCCCGGAAGAAAGTATCTTATGAAGTTTCATGACTACCAGAAACTCTGCGAAAAGTTCGGCCGAGAACCGCATGTCAATCCGTCCAACCATGTTGATCCTGAAGTATTGGGAACTCTTGAAGAAACAGACATCGCCCCCCTATTGATTAATGGGGTGAAAAGTGAATTGGTTTTAGATCCATCATGGGCCGACTCTTGTCTTACCTGCGGTACTTGTGCAAGTGCCTGTCCTATATCCGGTGTTGATGGCCTTGACCCCAGAAAGATTGTGCGCATGGCGGTACTTGGTCTGGATAAAGAATTGGTTGACTCTACATGGCCATGGAAATGCACCATGTGTGGTAAGTGTGAGGAAGCCTGTCCTGAAAATATTCAAATTGTAGCACTGATGCGCAAGATTCGTGGGGCAAGGGAGCGTGATAAGGTACCTGGTCCAATACATAAAGGCGTTGTCATGTGCCTTGAGCGCGGCAATAATCTAGGTATTCCTAAAGACGATTTTATCTTTTTGTGCGAAGACCTTGCCGAGGAACTCGCTGAGGATTGTTGTCCTGGGTTTACAGCACCTCTTGATGTACACGGCGCAAGGGTCATGGTCACGGTAAACTCCAAAGAACCTTTTGGTGAACCTGATGACATGAAGTGGTGGTGGAAAATATTCTATGCCGCAGGTGAATCCTGGACCATTCCAACTGAAAATTGGGAAGGCGTTAACTGGGGACTCTTTTCCGGTGATGACGAATCCATGAAAACGATTGTCGGACGTTTAGTCGACAATATGCGGAGGCTGAACTGTAAGGTTCTCCTCCTCCCCGAGTGAGGCCATGCATACTTTGCAACCCGGTCTGGGTTGAACAAATGGTTTCCTGAAGCACTCAAAGAATTCAAAATTGTAACTGTTTTTGATCTTCTCCTCGAATATATAGAAGAGGGTAAAATTCAGCTTGATAAGTCTATACACAACATAGCAACTGCCTATCATGATCCATGTAATTATGGACGTAAATCACTTAAAGCATTTGGTAAGGCCTACTTTGAAGAAGGTCGTGCTGTAGCTAAAGCTTGCTGTGATGATGTGCGTGAACTTAACCCCAATCGTAACGGCGCTTATTGCTGTGGCGCTGGTGGTGGTGCGTGGGCATTGCCCTATTCCGCTGAGAGAGTCTATTACGGAAGGACTAAGGCTCGTCAGATTACTGAGTCGGGGGCGAAGTTGATTGTTGCACCATGTCACAACTGCCGTGACCAAATCATGAAGTCTCTGAATAAAGAATATGATCTTGGCATTGAGGTGAAGTATCTCTGGGAGCTTGTTTCAGACGCATTGATTATGCCCAATAAGCAGTAGCTTGTTTATAGGGGATAAGAGGACGTGCTCGGATCTTCTCTGAGGTTGGGCATATTAAGAAATAAGATATCTTTTTACCTATGTAAAAAGATATCTATAGAACTATTCGACAGGAGACACCCGTCATGCTAGACACAAAGAAAGTTGGGTCGGTAATGATCGTGGGAGGTGGAGTTACAGGGATGCAGGCAGCCCTGGATCTCGCTGATTCTGGATACTATGTGTATCTGGTTGAAAAGTCAGGTGCTATTGGCGGTGCCATGGCTCAGCTTGACAAGACCTTCCCGACCAATGACTGCTCGATGTGAATCATCGCGCCAAAATTGGTAGAGTGCGGTCGGCACTTAAATATAAAGTTGATGACGCTCAGCGAAGTTGTCAAAGTAGATGGTAATGCTGGAGATTTTAATGTAACAGTTAAAGAATCTCCACGTTACGTGGATATGGACAAGTGTATAGCCTGTGGGGCTTGTACAGATAAATGTCCAAAAAAAGTAGATAGTGAATACGATGCAGCAACGGGTAAACGTAAAGCGATTTATGTAAAATATGCCCAGGCTGTACCTCTTAAATACCAGATAGATCCCAATGCTTGTATCCGCTTGAAAAAGCCTGGGGCCTGTGGGTTATGTGAAAAGGCTTGTGATGCTGGTGCCATTAATTTTAATGACACCGAAAAGATGCACGAGATCAATGTGGGCGCAGTTATTCTTGCCCCTGGTTTTGAAGCATATGATCCAACTGATGCTGGCGTCTGGGGGTATGGCACAAATAAAAATGTTATTACTGCTATGCAGCTTGAGAGATATCTTTCTGCCTCAGGTCCAACAGAGGGACATTTGGTTCGCCCATCTGATGGAAAGCCTGTGCGGAAGCTTGCCTTCTTGCAGTGTATTGGCTCCCGGGATGAAAACCTTTGTGGCAATGGCTACTGCTCTTCTGTCTGCTGTATGTATGCGATCAAAGAGGCGGTTATTGCTAAGGATCACGTACCTGGTCTCAAGGCGTCCATTTTTTATATGGATATGCGCACCCATGGTAAAGATTTCGATATGTATCTCGAACGTGCCAAGAATGAATCGGGTGTACGTTTTGTCCGCTGCCGTGTAAACGGTGTTGAAACCGATGGTGAGGGTGGTGACTGCCGTCTGAGCTATGTCAACGAAGACGGTCGTCAGTTGGAAGAGTTTTATGACATGGTAGTCCTCTCCGTAGGCCTACAGACTCCGAAACATGTTCTTGAACTTGCCAAAACCGCAGACATCAAACTCACTGCAGATAATTTTGCAGCGACGTCAGATTTTGCACCGGTGCAGACCTCTCGTGAAGGTATCTTTACCTGTGGTGCTATTTCAGGACCCAAGGATATTCCCCAGTCAGTTGTCGAGGGATCTGCTGCGGCGGCGGCTGTTGCCGATCTGCTTTCACCGTCAAGGCACAATTTGACCACGGAACCAACGTTTCCTGCGGAAAAAGATATTTCCAATGAAGATCCACGCATTGGTGTCTTTGTCTGTCATTGTGGCTCTAATATCGCCGGAGTTGTTGATGTGAAGGCGGTGGAGGAGTACGCACAGACTCTACCTAATGTTGTCTATGTTGAGCGTAATTTGTTTTCTTGCTCCCAAGATACCCAGGATATGATCACCAAACGTATTCAGGAGCAAAATCTCAACCGTATCGTTATTGCGGCTTGTACACCACGAACCCATGAACCGCTTTTTAGAGAGACTCTGAAAGCTGCGGGACTTAATGAGTATTTGGTGGAGATGGCGAACATCAGGAATCACAATTCCTGGGTACATATTCAGGATCCAAAAAATGCGACAGCAAAGGCAAAAGACCTTGTGAGAATGGCCGCTGCAAAGGTTACCTTCGGTGACTCTTTGACGCCAATCTCGGTGCCTATTACCCAGACAGCCCTCGTTATTGGTGGCGGTGTAGCCGGAATGACTTCTGCGCTTAATCTGGCTGAGCAGGGGTTTGATGTACATCTGGTTGAACAGACTGATACCCTTGGCGGTAATGCTCTAAACCTTAAGCATACTTGGGCTGGAGAACATGTTCCTACCGAAGTTGCAAAGCTTGTTGATAAGGTGCTCTGGAATGAGAAAATTATTCTACACAAAGAAGCAAGGGTAACAGCGGTTGAAGGTTTTGTGGGTAACTTCCATTCCACCATCAGCACAAAAGATGGCAAGAGTAAGGTTATCGACCACGGTGCAGGGATTATTGCCACAGGTGGTGAGGTCTTTATTCCGCAGGAATATAACTATGATAACATCACCCGTGTTGTTACCTCAGTTCAGTTTGATAAGCTTTTTGAACTTAAAGAAAGGCATGTCAGAATTGCTAAAAAGTTTGTTTTTATTCAGTGTGTTGGCTCCCGAGAAGGTGACAACATGTACTGCTCCAAAGTTTGTTGTACACATTCCGTTCAGTCCGCAATTGCACTAAAGCAAGAAAGACCCGATCGAAATGTGTATATCCTCTACAGGGATATGCGAACCTATGGACAGCGTGAGGCCTTGTATCGCCAGGCTAGAAAACTCGGTGTAATTTTTATCAACTATGAATTGCACGGTAAGCCGAAAGTTACTGAAGATGGTGATATCATAACTGTTGAGGTCTGGGATCATGTCCTACACAGACCTTTGAAGATCGAGTGTGATCTGGTGATTTTGGCTACAGCCATTCGACCAATGCCAGATGCAGCCGATCTTGGTAAATTGTACAAGGTTCCTGTTGATGGCCATGGCTTTTTTCAGGAAGCACATGCTAAACTTCGTCCCGTTGATTTTTCAACCGACGGTATGTTCGTTGCGGGGCTTGCTCATTATCCTAAGCCCATTGAAGAATCAGTCGCACAGGCTCTTGCCGCAGCTGCAAGGGCTGCGACCTTATTGGCCAAGACCAGTATTTCTCTTGATGCAATAAAGGCGACTGTCGATGAAAATTACTGCGACGGCTGCGCCCTGTGTGTTGACGTTTGTCCATATGGTGCGATCACTCTTGTTGATAGGGCTGAAGGTAAAGGCCAGATTATCAGGGTGAATAAAGCCCAGTGTAAAGGTTGTGGGCTTTGCCAGGGTACATGTCCGAAAAGAGGTGTGTTTGTAGCAGGATTCACGATGAAACAGATCAGTGCGCAGATACAAGCAGCTCTGGCCGTCTGATCTTTATCTTGAAATAAATCGATGCCTCTCCGGCCGCGAAGAGATTCTTTTCGCGGCAGGGAGAGGATTTTCGAGATAAACTTTAAAGTTAGAAGGAGTAGATCACATGAATTTTGAGCCTAAAATTGTTGCTTTTTGCTGCAACTGGTGCTCCTACGCCGCCGCTGATCTCGCGGGTACTGCTCGAATGCAGTATCCACATAATGTGCGGATTATTCGAGTTATGTGTTCTGGCATGGTTCATCCTGAATTTATAATGGATGCACTTTCCCAGGGTGCTGATGGGGTTATGGTTCTTGGCTGACACCTCGGTGAATGTCATTACCTGGATGGTAATTATAAAGCGATGACCCGCTCAGATATGGTCGTAGAGTTGTTAGAAGATTTTGGATATGAAGCAGAGAGATTCAGCCTTAACTGGGTATCTTCAGCGGAACCTGATAAATTTGTCGAAGCAGTCACTAAGATGACTGCCCGGGTCAAAAAACTGGGTCCTGTAAATAGTGAAGCTGCTCCAGCGGCATAATAGGAGGGAGATATGGGTGTAACTACAGCTTTAGAGTGGCTGGGATCCTGTGCGGGATGTGAGATTGCCTTCCTGAATATCGGTGAAGATCTCATTCCACTTATTACCGAAACGCTGGAGATTGTTCATGCGCCAGTGTTGATGGATCATAAGTATTTTGGTCAGTGCGGTGAAGGTATTACCCTGACTATTCCCAACGCAGTTGTGGGAATCGTAACAGGAGGCGTCAGTAATGAGGAACATATTGAAGTTCTTGAAGAGATGCGCAAAAAATGTCAGGTGCTTATTGCCCTTGGCACCTGTGCGACCCATGGTGGTATCCCGGCGCTGATGAACGGGCAGGATTTAGGAGAAGCCGTAGCGGATATCTTCAGCACCGAATCAACCGATCCGGGTGCGTCGATTCCAAATGTCGAAGTGCCGGCGCTTTTAGATCGTGTCTATGCATGTGATGAGAAGGTCAAAATCGACATGCAGCTTCCAGGCTGTCCTCCAAATCCGGCACAAATTGCGGAAGTTGTGATGTCTCTTGTTGAGGGTAGAGATCCGGTTTTACCCGGTAAAAGTGTCTGTGACAGTTGTCCCACCAAGCGAGAAGGTAAGGGCGATGTGAAGACGTTGAAACGTTTTCTGACCAATGCTGAGTTTAAGCCAGGGGAGCCAATTGATGAAATGCGTTGCCTGCTTGAACAGGGATACCTGTGTTTGGGGCCTGTGACCGCTGCTGGTTGTGCTAAACGAGGAGCGCCAAGCTGTATTAGTGCAAGAGTTCCATGTCGTGGCTGCTTTGGGCCGGTTCGAAAAGGCGGAAATCAATTGCTTGATATGATGAACGCTCTTGCAAGTAATGGCATAGACTATAAATCAGTTATAGATCGTCGTTCAATACTGAGGTTTTCAGGAGCCCACGGAACACTTCGACCATTGAAAAAAAAGGTCGTAGAGGAGGATTAAGATGGGAAAGGTATTAACTATAGCACCCGTTACTCGTATAGAAGGCCATGCCAAGATTGCAATACATCTTGATGATAATGGTAATGTTGAGGACGCTTTTCTCCACATTCAGTCTCTTCGCGGGTTTGAAAAATTTATTGAAGGCAGGCCTGCAGAAGAAGTACCACGCATTGTCAATCGTATTTGTGGAATTTGTCCGTGGATGCATCATCTTGCTGCCAATAAGGCGGTTGATGCGGCGTTCGGTGTAACTCCTACTCTCACTGGGCATAAGCTCCGAGAGATGTGCCAGGTATTGGCCCACATCAATGATAAGATTCTGCATTTTTTCTTCCTTGCAGCACCCGATTTTGTTTTAGGCCCTGATGCTGATTATTCAGTGCGAAACGTTATCGGTCTTGCTAAGGCTGCACCAGAGTTAGCGTCAAAGGTTGTGAAGATGCGTCAGCTTGGTCAGATGATGTTGGATAAATTTGCTGGAAAAGCAATCCATCCCATTGCTGGCGTCGTCGGCGGTTTTGCAAAGCCGATGGTGGAATCAGAGCGTCTGGAGCTTCTTGAAGGAGCCCGCACTCTTCTCGATTTCTCCACCTATGCTCTTGATTATGCCCTTGAAAATGTATTTTCAAAATACATGGATGTTATCAGTGACCTTGGTGTGATTACCACAGGATTTTTAGGTACTGTTGACCGTGATGATGGCTCACTCAGGCTCTATGACGGCAAGTTACGTTTAATGAAAGCTGATGGTAGCTACGATGATTTTGAGGGAGATGAATACCTCAAACATATTGGTGAACATGTGGAGCCTTGGGGCTACTCAAAAATGCCATATGCCAAGAATTGGAATGAAGGTTTTGATATGAAACTTTCCGCTCCAAAGGGTATCTATCGGTCAAACACTCTTGCCCGTATAAATGTCTGTGAAAAGATATCCACTCCAAGGGCCCAGGCAGCACTGGAACAGTTTCGTGCCTCTTTTGGCCGTCCTGCCCAGCAAACCCTCCTGTATCATTATGCCAGATTGATCGAAATGATCTACGCATGTGAGCGCACCATCGAACTGCTTGAGTGGGAAGGTATCACCGATCCTAATGTTCGAGCAAAGGTAGAGCCTAAGGCGGGCCGTGGAGTTGGTGTTGTTGAAGCCCCACGCGGTACCTTGATTCATGATTATCAAACGGATGAAAACGGCTGCATAACAAAGGCAAATCTCATCGTTGGTACGACGCATAATATTGCACCAATGAACATGAGTGTCAGGCAGGCTGCAACCTCTCTTATTAAAGATGGTGTTTATAACGAGGGTTTACTGAATAAGGTCGAAATGGCGGTGCGCGCCTATGACCCCTGAATGTCCTGCGCAACTCACCGCCTGGATGGCGGCATACCAGTATCCGTGAGCATTAAAGATTCCAAGGGTAATGAGATTGACAATATCGTTAGTTAAGAGATCTCCTGTGGAGCGCCCGTGGTTATAAATATAACTGCGGGTTGAGCATAAAGACGTCATGTGAAGATGATTTATCTCGCATGCGTTTATTGTTTTTTTTGAATGATAAGGTAATATAGTTTTAATTATAATGTCTTCCGTTTATCGGGTGACTCATATAAGTGGAGGAAGCTTTAATGTCAAACCCACGTAGAACTCAGGTTCGTGCAGAAAACCCAAGCGGTGCATGTGGTAAGCTTGAACATATGACCATAGACGAGCTTAAAGCACGTGCTGTTGGTGATGATTTCGATGGAACATGTCCTGCCTGTGGTACGTTTCATCTGACCCGTGCAGAAATTGATAAGCTTGAAGCCGAAAAGATATCTGAGTCGGCTGGCTATCAACAAATGAAGAAAGAGGCGGAAGCCGAAAAAAAGTAATTGTTCTAGGAAAATTGGGAAGTTATTTGTCTCAATTGCTTACGTAATGTTGAAGCCCAGGTGATAGTTGTTGCCTGGGCTTTAGGTATGCCATAGGGAGCCGGATTTGGGTAAGGATCTTGAACGTCAAAATGTGTTGTTGAGTGAGTTACATAAACTCGTTGATCGACCCATGCGCCTCATGGTTGTTTGTGGCACGCAGAATAAGGCAATTTTAAAATACGGTCTTCGTGAGCAGCTTCCTGAAGATCTGGACCTTGTTGCCGGGCCTGGTTGTAGTGTGTGTGTGATGCCTGCTGGGCACATAGATGCATTTGTGAAAATAGCGATGCAGCCTGATGTGATTACTGCAAGCTGTGAAGATTTGGTCAACGTTCCTGGAAGTAAAGATTCCCTGGCGTCTGCTAAGGAAAGGGGTGCTAAGGTTGAGCTTATCACTTCACCTATGGACGCTCTCGATATTGCCCGCAGGGAACCTGATCATATTGTTGTTTATCCGGCCGTGGGCTTTGAAGCCACCGCGCCGAGTGTTGCGGAAACTATTCTTGAAGCGGCTCGTTTAGGCGTGGAAAATTTTTGTGTTGTTCCTTCGATACGACTCCTTCCGCCAACCATCGATTTACTTATGATGGACCCAGAACTCAACATTCGTGGCCTTTTGTGTTCGGATCACATTAACACGATTTCCGATACAGAGGCGTATACTGAGCTCGCAAAAAAACATAAGTTGTCTTGTTATATCGCAAGTTTTGAGATTGTTGATATCATTGAAGGCCTTGTGAGTCTTGTGCGTCAGATTCGAAATGATGAATTTGTCTTTGACGATACCTCCGCCTTTATCTATTCCTCAGAGGATAATCGCAAGGCCCGTAAGATGGTGTCCGAAGTGTTTTTCACCGTGGATACAGATTGGCGTGGTCTTGGAACCATAGAGAAAAGCGGTTTTGTAATCCGTGATGAGCTTTCACTCTATGATGCCACAAAGCGTTTTAATGTCCGTTTTAAAGAGGGGCAGGAATCGTGTATGTGTCAGTGCAATAGAATTATTTCCGGTAGAGGTTTACCGCCTGACTGCCCTGCTTTTGGCATGGTTTGTTCGCCGGAGTCGCCTATTGGACCTTGTATGATTTCCGACGAAGGAATTTGCCACTCCTATTTTAAATATCATGTACAGGCGACAAGATCGTCATCTCACTGATATGCGTTGATGCTGGAAATCCAACTCTCTGAGCCCACATATGCATGAGTTTACCCTTGCACAAGGTCTGCACACTCAACTGCTGGACCTTGTCCGCCAACATGAAATGAAAACTGTGCGAATGGCTGAACTATCCATAGGCACAAATGCAGGGATTGTTGAGGAATCGTTTCTTTTTGGCTTTAATGTTCTGGCTTCTCAGTATGAAGAGACGAAGGAGACAAAGCTTGTCGTAATCCATGACGACAGTGCAGATCTCATGTTACAGCGCTTAGAGCTTGAGTGAGGTCAGGTATTGATGGTGTCCTAAACCCTCCAGTACACAAGGTCTTGTTTAGTTGTTGTTGTTGTTGTTGTTGTTGTTGTTGAAAATCGTAACGTTGCACCAATTTCTAATTCTTGGAAATTCCCCTAGTACCCCATTTTTGACTCTTGTATCACCCTCTTGTTCCCACTAAAGCCCAAAAGTACAAAACAAATTCCAGAGTTGTTGGAGTCTATACATAGAACCGATACGAGAACTGTTTTGCATAGGCTTAAACTATTGGACAGATAGGTGTGGTTACGGCATGTTATGTCAATGAAACGGGTCGTGAAGTTGAATATTCCATTTAATTGGCAAAAAAAGTGAAACAAGTCATAGCAAAAAAAGGCAGGGTTCTTTTTTTAGCCGAAAAAATCTGTCGCTGGATTGTTATGGTCGTGTTGTTGGCGGCCGCTATCCCTAAAATTTTCAATGTAGATGATTTCGCGGCTATAATAAACGCCTATGGCCTGTTGCCGGATTTTGCTGTGCTGCCGGTTGCTGTCTTTCTGCCCATTGCGGAGATTGGCCTTGCTATCGGTCTATTTTTTAAAATACGGACGAGCCAGTATCTGACAATCTTTCTCCTGCTGTTTTTTATCGGAATTCTCACCTTTGCCATGGCCCAAGGTCTGGATATTGATTGTGGCTGCTTTGGGCCGGAAGACC
This sequence comes from Desulfotalea sp., assembly GCA_002733995.1. Lineage (GTDB taxonomy): Bacteria > Desulfobacterota > Desulfobulbia > Desulfobulbales > Desulfocapsaceae > Desulforhopalus_A. The sequence continues at coordinate 120,441 of NVXR01000034.1, forward strand.
CGGAGCATCGCGCATTTCAGGGTTTGCGTATTGCAATAGTAAGAGATGCTGTGATGATTGTAGCCCTTGTTTCTTCACTCTGGTATGAAAAATACCAGGAATCAAATAATTATTTATTGGGAGAGAAGTAGAAAATGAAAAACGTTATTGCAGTTGTGCTTATTTTGCTCATGTCAGCCTCCAGCGCCTTCGCCTTTGGTAGCTCAAAGTTTAAAAAAGAGGTTAAAATAGAAGCAGGAGCGGTAAAGCTGGTACGTGAGGTTGCTCAAGGTGGTTATGGGGTAATAACGACAGCTGAACTGGCTGAGTTGCAAGCCACTGGAGAAGATATTCTCGTGATTGATACTATGCCCTATGAGGCAAGTTATAAAAAAAATCATGTCCCTGGTGCCGTTCAATTCCTCTTCCCTATTCCTACAATGAATGACTGGGACATTGAAGAGACTGCTGGCAAGACAAAAGACGATTTCATAGCCTTTCTTGGTCCTGATAAAGAAAGGAAGATCGTTGTTTATTGTGGTTTTGTGAAATGTACCCGAAGCCACAACGGTGCGCTGTGGGCCAAAAAACTGGGATATACAAATGTATATCGCTACCCAGGTGGTATCTTTGCTTGGAAGGGTGCCGGTTTTGACGTTGATTCTGTGAAGTAGAAGAACGAATAAACACGGGAAAGGGGGCGTTTCCCAATGCCTCCTTTTCTGTGTCCTTAGTACCTACTCGATGAGGTGTTACTCACCTGGTCACCCCGCCCATGCCCCATGCTAATCCCCCTCCCAGCCTTGATGAACATGAGAGGAGAGTCTCTGTAGTTATTCTTCAGTCAATTCATTGGGCGCGCTGCCCGGCACATGTTCTTTCTTGGTGCACTTGATACGTCTATAGATTCATCCACCTCCTTGTTTGCAACCGCAGTTGGGATTGTCCGTTTTTTCAAGCACCACAACTTTAGCATTGTTACTGTTGGCGATGGCAAATATTTTATTCGCTCCCCTAGGATTAATGCCTTCTTTAAAGGCCTGTAAATTTCATAATAGATTTAGTAACACTCTGAATGAGCGAACTTCTAAGAAGAACAGGCCGAGTAGACTGTAAACCTGAGGCGAGGTTAAATACTATGGCCCCCAGTACATTGGGATAGTGTGTGGGCTAAAGCCGAATAAACTGCCGTAGATAGACGGGTGGGGCTCTTCTTTGATATCTGCTCCATGCGGGTGCTTATGGGGCTGGCCAAAAAGAATAGTGACATGGTTTTAGGGATATGGTTCACTGATTCCTTACGCATTAGTGTTGCAAAATGACGGATCAATTTGGTTTTATAGAAAAGCTTAAGGGGAACGAATGGGCTTATATAACCCTCAGCTGGAAAAAGATAACTGTGGCTTTGGGTTGATAGCCCATATGGAAGGTGAAGCCAGCCATAAACTGGTTCGAACTGCGATTACATCTCTTGCCAGGATGGCCCATCGAGGCGGAATCGCCGCCGATGGTAAAACCGGAGACGGTTGTGGACTTTTACTGCAAAAGCCCCACGGTTTTTTTCAGGCCATCGCCAGGGAAGAGGGATGGAGTCTTGGGGGCAGATATGGCGTGGGAATGATCTTTCTCAGCCAGGACCCCAAAAAGAGAGATGCAGCCAGAGAGATAGTCAGTAAAGAGCTAGAGGTTGAGTCTTTGACGGTTCTTGGCTGGCGTGACGTTCCGGTGGATGCTGAGGTGCTTGGTGAGTTTGCAAGAAAAACTATGCCGCGTATCGTTCAAGTTATTTTTAATGCTCCCTTTGGCTGGGGCTCAAAGGATCTTGAGCGTCGTCTTTATATGGTCAAGAGGCGTATTGAAAAACGCATACGAGACGACTCCGATTTCTATATTGTTAGTTTGTCCAATCTGGTGATTATTTACAAAGGCTTATGCCGACCAGTTGATTTGCAGCAGTTTTTTCCAGATCTTGCAGATATCAGGATGCAATCATCCATCTGTTTGTTTCACCAACGTTTCTCGACAAATACTCTGCCGAAGTGGCCACTGGCACAGCCCTTTCGATTTCTCGCCCATAATGGAGAGATAAATACCATTACCGGTAACAGGCAATGGGCCCGTTCTCGGTCCTATAAATTTAAATCACCACTTTTGCCGGATATGGCTGAAGCAGCGCCCTTTGTTAATAGTACCGGCTCTGATTCCTCAGCCCTCGATAACATGTTGGAACTGTTTTTGGCGGGTGGCATGGATCTCTTTCGGGCCTTTCGTCTCCTTATTCCACCGGCCTGGCAGAACCACCCTAACATGGACGAGGATCTGCGGGCTTTTTATGATTTTAATTCCATGCATATGGAGCCTTGGGACGGTCCCGCCGGTATTGTTATGAGTGATGGTCGTTTTGCCGCCTGTGGACTTGATCGTAATGGCTTGCGACCCGCCCGCTATGTGGTGACCAAAGACAAATGGATTACCCTTGCCTCGGAGGTGGGGATTTGGGACTATGAAGCGGATGAGGTGCTTGAGAAAGGCAGGGTTGGACCCGGAGAATTGTTGGTGATTGACACCCTGACGGGTACCCGCTGGACATCTTGGGATATTGACCAAGAACTAAAAAGTCGTCATCCTTATAAGCAGTGGATGGAAAAATGTTGTCAGCGGTTGCCCCCATTTGTGTTGGACCAAGAGGTGGAGATCGGCAAGCGTTCTTTAGATGATGATACCTTACTCATCTACCAAAAACTGTTTGCTGTCACAAATGAAGAAGTTGAAGAGGTGATAAGGGTACTTGCGGCAACAGGTCAGGAACCCATTGCCTCAATGGGTGATGATACCCCCATGGCTGTTTTATCCCGTAAAGAGCGTAGCCTGTACGACTATTTCAGGCAGATGTTTGCCCAGGTCACAAATCCCCCCATTGATCCCTTAAGAGAACGACATGTTATGTCACTTACAACCTGTGTGGGGCAGGAGCAAAATGTGTTCGACGAGGTTCAGAGCCATGCGTATCGGGTGATTTTTGACTCACCAGTTCTGGTCGAAACCGATATGAACAAGCTGCTAGAGTTGGATCAGGCCCACTATAAACACGTTGTCTTTGACATAAATTACCCGGCTGGAGATGATTTGAAGGCGGCCCTTGAAAATCTCTGCAGACGAGTCAAAATTGCGAGTGCGGAAGGCGCGGTGCTTCTTATCCTTTCCGATAAAAATATTTCAGCAGATAGCCTGCCGATGCCTATGGCCATGGCGGTGGGTGCAGTGCAACGTACCTTGGTTGAGAATAACATTCGTTGTGACACGAATATTATCGTTGAAACAGCCTCCGTTCGTGATTCCCATCAGTGTGCTGTACTTCTTGGCATGGGAGCCACAGCCGTCTATCCGTATCTTGCTTACGAGACTATTGGTCAGCTCGTTAGTGAGTCAATCGTTAGGTTGAGTCAGAATGAGGCGGTGTTCAACTATCGCAAGGGGATAGATAAGGGGCTTTTGAAGATCCTTTCTAAGATGGGGATTGCCACCGTGGCCTCGTACAGATGTTCGCAGCTTTTTGAAGCGGTCGGTCTTGCAAAAGAGGTGGTGGACTTCTGCTTTGCAGGCGTTGTGAGTCGGATTGAAGGAGCCACCTTTGCGGACTTTCATTCCGAGCAGTCTCGATTGGCAAGGCTCAGCTGGAAACGACAACATAAGCCGCTGGTGCGTGGAGGCCTGTATAAATATATACATGGCGGTGAGTACCATGCGTATAATCCGGATGTGGTTGTGGCCCTGCAAAAGGCGGTGGGTAGTGGGGAGTTCAGTGATTACCAGAAATATTCAAAAATTGTTGATACCAGGCCGATTGCCTGTCTTCGTGATCTGCTGGAGTTAAAAAAGGATACCGTGCCTATTCCTCTTACTGAAGTGGAGCCTGCGGCTACGTTTTACCGTCGCTTTGATTCGGCGGCCATGTCTATTGGCGCTTTGAGTCAAGAGGCCCATGAGGCATTGGCCATCGGCATGAATCGCCTCGGTGGTTTTTCCAACAGTGGGGAGGGGGGAGAAGATTGTAAACGGTTTGGTACCGAGAGGGTTTCGAAGATTAAACAGGTGGCTTCGGGTCGTTTTGGTGTCACCCCGCACTATCTCGTTAATGCGGAGGTTATTCAGATTAAAATGGCCCAGGGGGCAAAACCCGGTGAAGGTGGGCAGTTGCCCGGTCACAAGGTGACGCCACAGATTGCCGCCTTGCGCTACGCTGTACCTGGGGTGACTCTTATTTCCCCGCCACCCCACCATGATATTTATTCTATTGAAGACCTTGCCCAACTCATTTTTGATCTCAAACAAGTCAATCCCAGGGCCCTGATCAGTGTGAAGCTGGTGTCAGAGCCGGGGGTTGGGACTATAGCCACGGGTGTTGTGAAGGCCTACGCTGATCTTATCACAATTTCAGGCTACGATGGTGGCACGGGGGCAAGCCCTTTGACCTCTGTGAAATATGCGGGGAGTCCATGGGAGTTGGGCCTTGCGGAAACCCAGCAGGCGTTGGTTGCCAACGGCTTGCGGCATAAGGTCCGATTGCAGGTCGATGGTGGACTGAAAACGGGGCGGGATATTGTTAAGGCGGCAATTTTAGGGGCAGAGAGTTTTGGCTTTGGTACCGGGCCTCTGATCTCTCTTGGTTGCAAATTCCTGCGGATCTGTCATTTGAATAACTGTGCAACAGGGGTTGCAACCCAAGATGAAACATTGAGAAGGGAGTATTTTGCAGGGATACCGCAGATGGTTATGAACTACTTTCAGTTCATGGTCCAGGAAACCAGAATGCTCATGGCAGAGCTTGGTGTCGCAAAGCTCACAGATCTCATTGGCCGGACGGATCTCTTGGTCGAGCTTGATGGTGTTACAGACAAGCAAAAAAGGCTTGATTTGGCGCCTCTGCTTGAATCGATGGTAGCACCGAGTACGAGTGGTCTGTTTTACTCAGAACCTAATATTCCCGAGGATAAAGGCGTACTTAACTTGAAGATATCGGAGCGGTTCTGTCAAGCGGTGGCCAAAAAAAGTGGTGGTGGGGGCAGTTATGCCATCCGCAATACCGATCGCAGTGTGGGGGCTTTGCTGTCAGGGATGATCGCCGGGATCCACGGCAATAAAGGGATGAGTAGTCAGCCGATAAATATACTTTTCAACGGTTCCGCAGGGCAGAGCTTTGGGGCCTGGAATGCGGGAGGGTTAAACATGATTTTGACCGGTGATGCTAACGATTATGTAGGGAAGGGTATGGCTGGTGGTAAGCTCGTTATCCGTCCTCCCTTGGGTGTTTGCTATAAGAGTCATGAAGCGGTAATCATTGGAAACACCTGTCTCTACGGGGCTACGGGGGGGGAGTTGTATGCCGCTGGAACGGCGGGTGAGCGTTTTTGTGTGAGGAACTCCGGGGCAAAGGTTGTGGTTGAAGGGATTGGTGATAATGGTTGTGAGTATATGACCGGTGGTATCGTTACTATCTTGGGGGCCACAGGTGTTAATTTTGGTGCTGGTATGACAGGTGGCTTTGCCTATATCCTGGACGAATCCGAGACCTTGGAATCACGGGTGAATTTAGAGCTTGTTGATGTGCTTTCCCTTGAAGGACTTGAGGTCTTACAGGCGCATTTGCGGGGTATTATTAATTGCCATGTGGAGGAGACCGGGAGCCAGAGGGGCGAGCGTATCTTGTCCGGTTTTGATGAATATTATGTGACTCTTTTTAAGCTGGTGAAGCCTAAAACCTCGGCTGTAAACTCCTTGCTTGGCCATCGTGGTAATTCCCCGCGAGAAACCCTTGCGGTGGTGCATTAAAGGTAGACTATGAATCAGAATCTCTTTCAGTTTATAGAAGTTGAACGGGGTGATCCGCAAAAAAAAGGCATAGAGCGACGTCGCCATGAGTTTGTGGAGATATATAATCCCTTGCAGAAAACCCAGGTGCAGATGCAGGCGGATCGTTGTCTTGGCTGCGGAAATCCATACTGTGAATGGAAGTGTCCTGTACACAACTATATTCCTGACTGGCTTGAGCTTGCCAATAAAGGGCGCATTATCGAGGCCGCCGAGCTTTGCCACGAGACAAATAGCTTGCCGGAAATCTGTGGTCGTGTCTGTCCCCAGGACCGTTTATGTGAAGGTGCCTGTACCCTCAATAATGATTTTGGTGCAGTGACCATTGGCAGTATTGAATCATATATTGTGGACACCGCTTTTCAGATGGGCTGGAGGCCTGATTTATCAAAGGTTGTAGCGACTGGCAAGAGGGTGGCTGTGGTGGGGGCTGGTCCCGCTGGTATTGGTTGTGCTGATGTCCTGATTCGCAATGGTGTTTTGCCTGTAGTTTTTGACAGGCATCCTGAGATTGGTGGGCTGCTCACCTTTGGAATTCCCGAATTTAAGCTTGAAAAAAAGGTGATGGAATTACGACGCAAGATCTTTACCGAAATGGGTATCGATTTTCGTCTCGGAGTTGAGATTGGTAAAGATGTGCAGTTTTCACAGCTCCTCGCGGAGTACGACGCCGTTTTTGTTGCAACCGGCACCTATACCCCCATGGGAGCAGGGCTTGAAAATGAAGATGTCGAAAATGTCTATAATGCCCTGGATTATCTTATCGGCAATACTGACCATCTGATGGGCTTTAAAAGAGCCGCGTATCCCTATGTAAATCTTGAAGGAAAACGGGTGGTTGTGCTCGGTGGCGGGGATACTGCTATGGATTGTCTGCGTACCGCTATCCGTCAGGGGGCACGGGATGTGGCGTGTGTCTATCGGCGGGACCGTGAAAATATGCCTGGGTCGGCGCGGGAGGTTAGAAATGCAGAAGACGAGGGGGTTCGTTTTCTCTTTAATTTGCAGCCCCAGGGGATTGAAATTAATGAGGCCGGGAAGATAACCGGGGTAAAGGTTGTGTCCACTGATCTGGGGGAGCTGGATGGGAAGGGACGGAGGCAGCCGGTTGAAATCGTTGGTTCCGAAGCAGTTCTTGGGGCGGATTGTGTAATATTGGCATTTGGCTTTAGGCCGAGTCCGCCGGATTGGCTGCTGGAAAATGACGTCAAACTCAGTGAGCGGAACCTTATTGTCGCACCCCACGATTGTCTTTTGCCTTATCAGACGACAAACGAAAAGATCTTTGCCGGTGGTGACGTTGTGCGGGGCGCGGACCTCGTTGTTACAGCAATTGCTGAAGGTCGCATTGGCGCAGAGAGTATTCTGGAATACTTAGATGTGTAAAACTGTTATGTGAATTGTGATGTATCCGAAGAAAACTATGATAAGTATCAAAATACAGAACTACACCGATTAGCGCTGTACTGATTGTTTTCCAAAAGAGCCCCTTCCCGCTTCTTCATGCCCATGCAACGGACTTGAAACACCGATGAACAGTTACAAGGCGGGGTGGAGCCTATACCGGCGTGTCCTCTGAATAGATACAGTATTTCTTTGCATTTCATCGTCTTCTGTCCTAGAATATTTACGCTTGATTACTGATGTTGTGTTGCTTATTTGATCTGTAGTTTTTTCAGAAAAGGATTCTTTGCGTTATGCTAGAAATTGAAAATATTATCTTCCCTGCAAATCTCGGTGAGGCCTTAGCCACGGTTCGTGGTATCCCGGGGAGTGTTGTCCTGGGTGGTTGTGGTTATCTGCGTCTTGGTTCCAGAAAAATAAGGACTGCGATTGATCTCGCTAGGCTAGGTCTTGATAAAATTGTTGAGACAGCGGACACCGTTGAAATCGGTGCAATGGTGACTCTGAGAGATGTTGAAACAGATGCGCTCACGGTGGGTTTGGCCGGAGGAGTATTGGCGAAATCTGTGGAGAACATAGTTGGCGTACAGCTGAGAAAATGCGTGACTCTTGGGGGCAGTGTGGCTGGAAGGTACCCATTTTCAGATCCCATTACTGCACTGATGGCTGTTGATGCCGAACTGCTGTTTCACGGGCGGGGAGTAATCTCCCTCCAGGATTACCTAGAGGGTAAGTGGGGGCGTGATATTTTGGTCAAGATAATTGTCCCAAAACGTCAATGGATAGCTGCTTTTACCAGTGTGCGTAAATCCGTCACAGATTATGCGGTACTCAACTGTGCAGTTTCCAAGAGTGGCCAGGATTACCGTGTCGTCGTTGGTAGTCGGCCGAGTAGAGCACTGCGTGTTACAACGGCTGAAAACTTTCTAAGAGAAAATGGTTTGACTAAGAAGAGTGCGGTGCGGGCCGGGGAACTGGCCGCCGAAAGTCTACAATTTGGTGATAATCCGCGGGGGAGTGGAGAGTACCGTAAAAAAATCTGTCCTGTACTTGTAAAACGCGCCCTTCTGGAGGTTTTAGATGCAGCTTGAAACAACGATTAATGGAAACAAGATAGTACTGGATTTTGCAGGGGGAGAGTTTCTTGCTGAAACCCTTAGACGTTATGGCTATCTCAGCGTCAAAGAAGGATGTGATACCGGCTCGTGTGGCCTGTGTACGGTATGGCTTGATGGTGCCCCCGTACTCTCATGTACTACACTTACCGCGCGTATGGAAGATCATGAAATTACAACAATTGAGGCCCTTAATGTAGAGGCTGAAGAGTTTGCACAATTTCTGGTGGCAGAGGGAGCTGAACAATGTGGTTTTTGTGCTCCAGGTTTTACTATGACGGTGCTGGCGATGAGACGAGAGCTTAAACATCCGACTGTGGAATCGATTAATCATTACCTGGCAGGTAATCTTTGTCGTTGTTCCGGCTATAAAGGTCAGATGCGAGCCATAGTAAAATATATGGGAGTTGAATAATGAAGTACATTGGTAAGAGAATTCCAAAAATAGATGGTGTTGGCCTTGTTAAGGGGGTTCCCGCCTACACGAGTGATCTGGCAATTAATAACAATGCGCTCATTGTCAAAATTTTGCGCAGTCCCCACGCATCTGCTCGAATAATACATATTGATACCACCGATGCTATGGCTGTACCGGGTGTTGAGTGTGTTCTCACCTATAAGGATGTTCCAGAAACAGCATTTACCCTCGCAGGACAATCTTTTCCTGAACCTTCTCCCTACGATCGCAGGATACTTGACCCTGTTTTACGCTATGTGGGGGATGAGGTGGCCATTGTCGCTGCATCGAATGAACGAGTTGCCCTGCGCGCACTTGCCAAAATTAAGGTGGAGTACGAAGTTTTTACTCCGGTTTTGGATGTTGAAAGTGCCTTGGATAATGAACTAAAAGTACATGCAACGCAGCCCCACACCAATTTTGATGTTGGCTGTGATGCCAGTCGTAATGTAGCGGCCGCCCACAGCCTTGAATTTGGAGATGTAGAGGCGGAGCTGAGCCGTTGCGAGGTCGTCATTGAGCAGACCTATCGCACCCAGGCCCAGGCACACGCGATGATGGAAACCTACCGTGCCTCGACCTCTATTGATGTGCATGGGCGGTTGCAGGTGATGACGAGCACCCAAATTCCATACCATGTGCGTCGGCATCTTTCGGTTATTCTTGGGCTACCTAAGAGTAAAATAAAAATACTCAAACCACGGGTGGGTGGTAGCTTTGGTGGTAAACAGACCGCCTCTGTTGAAATATTTCCGGCAATCGTTACCATGAAGACCGGTAAAGCCGCGCATCTTGTCTATACCAGACAGGAAACATTTTGCTGTACGACCAGTCGTCATGCCATGGTTCTGACGGTTCGTCTTGGTGCAGACAAGCAGGGCAATATAAAGGTGGTTGATATCCACACCCTGTCAGACACCGGAGCCTATGGAGAGCACGCCCCAACAGTTTTTTGGGTTGTAGGTCAAAAGACACTACCTCTTTACTCAGCTATTTGTCGTTATCACGGACATGCGGTGTACACCAATAAAGCCCCCGGGGGTGCCCTGCGAGGTTATGGCGCAACCCAGGGAACCTTTGCCCTTGAATCCGCCGTTAATGAGCTTGCTGAGAAACTCGGGATGGATCCTGCCGAATTACGTTTGAAAAACCTGATAAAAGAAAATGATGCCCACGAGGCTCTTTGTGGTTCGCTTCCTGGTCGTCCTGCCGTTCTTGCCAGCAGTAGTTTGGATCGGTGTATTAAAAAAGGAATGGAGCTGATCAACTGGAAAAACTCGTTTCCCGCCAAGGATATAGGTGCAAATAAAAGAAGAGGGTATGGCATGGCAGTTACCATGCAGGGTTCCGGTATCGCCCAAATAGATACGGGTTCGGTGACTATCAAGCTCAACGAAGATGGCTTTTTCACCGTCAGTCATGCCGCCTCTGACATGGGCCAGGGCTCTGATACCATGATCTGCCAGATCGCAGCGGAGGTACTTGAGGTTGAAATGGATCAGATTATAGTCGCAAGTTTTGATCTTGATACACTGCCCTATGATCCAGGGGCATATGCTTCAAGTGGTACCTATGTTGCTGGCAAGGCAGCTGTTATTGCGGCGGAACAGATGGTGGCGCAGATGCGTGGGGCCGCCGCTAGAATTTTAGATGTTTCAGCGGAGGCTGTTGCTTATGATAGCGGTCTTCTGAGCGCATCTGCTGACAAAAAAATGAGTATCTCGGAGCTTGCCACAACCCTCTGTTCCTTTGCGGGAATGGATCAACTTATAAGCAAAGGGACCTACGGAGGAGAAACGTCACCACCACCTTTTATCGCTGGTTTTGCAGAGGTGGAGGTCGATCTGGAGACGGGTGAAAGTAAGGTTATAGATTATGTGGCAGTGGTCGATTGCGGTACTGTCATCAATGAGAATCTTGCAAGAATCCAGGTTGAGGGTGGCATCGTTATGGGCATTGGACTTGGGCTGTTTGAGGAGGTTCGTTATAGTGGTAAAGGCCGCCTGACGACCAACTCGTTTATGGAGTATAAAATCCCCAGCAGGCTTGATATCGGTGAAATTAGAGTGGCTTTTGAAGAGAGTCATGAACCCACAGGACCCTACGGTGCAAAATCGATAGGAGAGGTGGTTTGTAATACGCCGGCCCCTGCAATCACTGAAGCAATCTACAATGCAACAGGGATGCGCTGTCGCAATCTGCCTGTGACTGCAGAAAAAATTCTAATGGGCATTGAGTGATATCATGCTTGCAGCTAACGCCTCCTTTATAGAGACCTTTGGCCTTGGTATGGGAGGAGTTGTTTGTATTGTGGGTGCTGGTGGTAAGACGAGTTTGTTGATGCATCTGGCGGGCGAAGGCCGCAGCCTTGGCTACAGGACTCTTGTTTCAACCACAACTAAAATTATGATTCCAGATCGGGTGCAGGTCGATGCCCTTGATCTTTCCGGGCACGGTTTTGTGGGAGCTCAAAAACAAGCGGGTATATATGTTGCCGGAAAGCAGCTGTCCTCTAATAAAATGATGGGTCTGGCTGAAGATATTCTTTGGCAAAATACCAGGGGGGGTGATCTGACTCTACTGGAGGCGGATGGGGCTGCCACAAAGTCACTAAAAGGCTGGCTACAAAGCGAACCTGTAATTCCTCATTTTACTACACATACCATTGGAGTCATAGATATACAGGCAGTTGGCCAAAAAGTGGCTGACGACCTTGTGCACAGGCTTGATTGTTTTTGCAGGATCACAGGGGCTCAAGAGGGTGAATCGGTAACAGTTGAACATTTGCAAAATATGGTAACCCACGACCAGGGACTGTTCTTCCATGGTACTGGAAAATTGCTTGTTTATATTAACAAGGTGGAGTCGACAGAGGATAAATACTATGCAAAAGAGCTGCAAGCCAGTCTTCCGGAGTATAGTGTTTTTATGGGCAGTCTAAAGATGCAGGTAATTTTTGCAAACAGCGAAAACATGTAGAGTGACAATTATGGAAAAAAATGTCGTTGCTAGTCTAGCGGAAAGTGTTGCAGCAGGCGAATGTGTAGCGTTGGTCTCTGTGATCAGTAACAGTGGCTCGTCTCCAGCAAAGTGTGGAGCTGTAATGCTTGTGAACAACCTTGGCGCACTTTGTGGTACCGTTGGGGGTGGCAGCCTTGAACTACAAGTTGTTGGTCAGGCACGGGAGTGTATTCGACTCGGCAGAAGCCAGGAGGTTGAGTATTCACTCGCCGAAGGTGGTGACCTAGGTATGTCTTGTGGTGGTAAGGTCCATTGTTTCATTAAGGTATTTTCTGCTCAGCCAAGACTTATCATTGTGGGGGGTGGTCATGTAGGAATGGAACTCTATCATCTCGGGATTTTGCAGGGCTACCGGGTAGAAATCTTTGATGACAGGGAAAGTATCGTTACGCCGGATCGTTTTCCCGATGCTGGTTGTCTGGTTTATGGAGATCCGGTTACAAAACTTAGCGAATGCGAGATCGATTCCAACTGTTATGTCGCTATTGCAACGCACTCCCATGATCTGGATATGCGGGTTGTGGCTGCAGTGGCAGAGTCCGGCGCGGGCTATGTTGGTATGATTGGCAGTACCAGTAAAATAAAGAAGACATTACAGTTTCTTCTGGAACGCGGTATTGCACGGGAGACGATTGAAAAGGTGTACGCCCCAATGGGATTGAATGTCGCCACAATTCAGCCCAAAGAGATAGCCATTTCGATAATGAGCGAGATTCTTCTGGTCAAAAATAGTGGTTCTCCAGAGCATATGAAAAGTGTAAAAAAGATAACATTCTAAATAGCATTATTAGCCCTAGGCTAATTGTCATCAGGAATGTTCTGATAATTGAGCAACAAGCAGGTTGTAGAAGGCTGGGACATAGGGCAATAAGGTGCTTCCCAGAGTCCGTTCCTTCACCCAAATATCATTATCGGATAGGCAGTAGAAAAGCCCATATAAGTGGAGTGGTGTGGGGCTGTTTTGAGCAGGGTTGCGACGGGAAGTGTGGTGACAGTTGGGGCTGGGCTGACGGGGTAAGCGGTATGTGACAAAGCGGGGCAGCATGTTAACATGCTGCCCCGCGCAGGCTGTTGCGGCTAAGCGTTTTCTGTGGCTGGCTTCACCGTGCAGGTGTTGAGTATATCCTTTATTCTATCAATGTCTTTCAGGCGCCCGTATACGGTGATAACATCACCGGTTTTAAGGGCCGTAGATCCACGTGGAATTATCATTTTTCCACCGCGCTGGATAGAGACCATGTTAATGGTGTCTGGTAGTGAAAGATCTATCACCAGGGCTCCATTGCACATATCTTCTTCTTTCAGGACAAACTCCACATAGCCATTTTCTTTGGTTTTGCGCAATTCCACCTGATGTTCTACGATCTGGCCTCTTTGTTTGCGTACAAGACCAACATCATAGGCGCGGAGGATATCACTTCTGCTGATAAGCCCACATAGGGTACCGCTGCCATCCCGAGAGATAACAGGTAGCCTCGCTAAATCCCGAGGTGACATTTTTTGAATAGCGATCCAGATGGGTTCGTCTGGAAAGACTGTGATAGGGTCTTCAACTGCAAGGTCGACTACGGTCAATCCTTTGGAAGTGAAGTTATCAGCTGATTGAGCCCTGTGAACATCCTGCAAAGTGACAATACCACAGAGTTTGTTCTTATTGTTCATGACAGGGAATCCCAGGAGATTGTTCTCCTGGAAGAGAGCCATAAGTTCGGAAAATGAGCCGTCCTGTTGGATTGTGACAGGTTTGCTCTTCATTACCTCACTCACCTTGACCCCTTGCATGATATCCATGTCACGGCCCTCGGAAAAGCGAACGCCACGCTTGGCAAGTTTCATAGTGTAAATGGATTCTGGATGTAGCCATTGGGAGAAGTAACTCGCAGCTACCCCGGCAACCATGAGGGGCAGAATCATGAAATAGTCATTACTCATTTCAAAAACAATGAGCATTGCAGTTAATGGCGCCCTAGCGGTGGCGGAAAAGAGAGCGGCCATGCCGACAAGGGCAAAGGCTCCGGTGTTGCCGCTAACTGATGGAAACCAGTAGCCAAAGAGATGGCCCATGGCACCACCGAGCATTGCTCCTGTAAAGAGAGAAGGTGCAAAAACCCCTCCTGAATTTCCAGAACCAAGGGTCATTGAGGTGGCAATAGGTTTTAAAAATATTAGAGCGACTAGAATCCAGAGGGAAGCATTGCCTTGAATCGCTGCTTCAATAAATGGAAAGCCTGCACCATACATATGTGGCATAGCAGTATCCATTCCTGCGCCGTGTGCTGCGGACCCTGGAGGGAAGCTGAGGCCCGGCAGGTTCATGTAGGCCAGACCCAAGATGCCAAGGAGTAAGCCTCCTATGGCCGGTTTAAAAATTTGGGGGAATTTCCAGTTATCAAAGATGTCTTCTGAATAGTTCAGCATCTTCATAAACATGATACCTACAATTGCAGCAGTGAGGCCTAGAATAAGATACAGAATGATTTCGTAAGGACTGTTCATGCTGTAAGCCGGGACCTGGAAAGCAAACTTGTCACCGATAATTGAACGGCTGACAACCGAGGCGGATACCGCAGCAATAACAACATTACCAAAAGCACGCATTTGCAGGCCACACATCAAAACTTCTATGGCAAATGCCACGCCGGCAATAGGAGCGTTAAAGGTCGCAGCGATACCGGCTGCAGCACCACAGGCTACAAGGTTTCTGATGCGTTCGTCTGATAGTCGTAGAATTTGCCCCAGTGAAGAACCGAGTGCTGCACCAACTTGAATGATTGGACCTTCTCGGCCCGCAGAACCTCCTGTTCCAATACAAAGAGCAGAGGCTGTGATCTTGGCAACCGCCACCCTGGCTCTGATGCGGCCACCTCGTAAAATGAGGGCCTGCATGACCTCTGGAACTCCGTGACCTTTGGCTTCTTGGGCCATGAGGATGAGAGGGCCGACGAGTAACCCGCCGAGAACAGGGATAATCACATAGATCCATTTGCCAAGAAAAGGAATAGTTTCAGATACAGATCCGTAGGAAAAATTCTGGATTGCAAAAATAAGTTTTACGAAAAATACGGATGCAACTCCGGTGGTTGCTCCTACTATAACGCTTAAAATAAGTAAAAGAAGCCCTTCAGGTGGTGAGAAGCGGTCGAGACACCAACTAAGGGTGGGTTGTTTCGGAGTCATATCGTGGGTCCGTCAGAAAAGAATTGAAATCCTCAAAAATTGCCTAAAAAATCCTCCGCCTTAAAAAACGGATGACAATAATTGAGTGAAGAAAAACAGTACAACAACACGGCGCAATATGTATACGCCGAACCCATTAAAATAACGTTTTTGACCGTTGTTTTCAAGGGGAAAATAGATAAAAAATATGTTTTTAGCTGGGATTTCTCCGGGGGGCAAATGTCGGTTCTATATTTTGGCTATAAATGATAGTGAGCTATGCTCTTTGCGAAAGAAAGGCTGAAGAAAGTGGTGCCGTCTGGACTCAGATGCAGGGGGGGGATGGTGGGTTTTACTTATTTAGGATTTGTCGGTAGTTGCCGTATGTTGCTGATTTATCATAAGGAATATCACTTGCTGGGGGTGTGATGCTCGTGGCAAATGTGGGTGTCGATAAAAAGTTGGTCCTGTTGGTCCTGTTGGTCTGCTTGTTCGTAGTGAACTGTTTGGACTGACGCTAATCAATGTTCACAACGAAGCACAATTATATAATTGATAATGAAGTCTCGCTTCGCCTGCTTCGCTGTAAACATTATTTTTGGCAAAAACTATTCTCAGACAGGTTCGCGGTAGTTAAAGGCATTTCTCGCCTCTTGGTGCATTAGCATATCGACAATGACGAGGGCAGCCATGCTTTCAACAATTGGTATCGCCCGGGGGACAACACATGGGTCGTGTCTTCCCTTTGCCTCTAAAACGGCACTTACACCATTAAAATCAACTGTTTTCTGGGGCAAGGAAATGGTTGCTGGTGGTTTGAATCCAACCCGTAGGGTGATATGCTCGCCATTTGAAATGCCACCCTGAATGCCACCAGAATTGTTGGTCACTGTTCCAATCTTTCCATCTTTCATAATGAAAAGATCGTTATGTTCAGAGCCTTTTTGTCTGGTTCCTGCGAAGCCAGAGCCAATTTCAAAGGCTTTAGTGGCTGGGATTGCAAGCATTGCCTGGGCTAATTTGGCCTCAAGCTTTTCAAAGGTTGGTTCGCCAATTCCTACCGGTACATTACGTATAATACAGGAAACAATACCACCGACAGAGTCGCCTTCTTCTTTGAGTTGTGCAACGAGTTTTTCCATTTTAATGGCAGCTGCGTGGTCGGGACAGCGGATAATATTCTGGTCAACAACCTCTCTTGTCAAGGTTGCACTGTCAATTCCCTGGGAATCAATTTGACCTACACTGCTTACCCAGCCAACTATTTCAATGGCATATCTTTCGCGTAGTATCTTTGCCGCAATAGCACCGGAGGCGACTGAGCCTATTGTCTCCCGGGCACTGGATCTGCCGCCGCCAGAAGATGCTCTGATGCCGTATTTCATCTGGTAGGTGTAGTCGGCGTGGGATGGTCGTGGGATATCACGCATGTCACCGTAGTCTGCCGGGCGATGATCTTTGTTCGCAACTTGTAGACAGATGGGTGTTCCCAGTGTTTTCCCGTTTTCGGTACCTGAAAGGATAATGACCTTATCGGCTTCTTGCCTGTCGGTGGAAAGGGCGCTTTGGCCGGGGCGCCTTCTGGTCAGTTGAGGTTGAATATCCTCTGTTGTCAGGGAGAGACCAGGTGGGCAGCCATCAATAACAACGCCAACTGCCTTACAATGTGATTCGCCAAAGGTTGTTACTCTAAACAGATTACCAAAACTACTCGACATGGATGCAACTCCTCTTTATCTGTGATGGGAATGGGTACAAAAATATATGTGAGATCCAAGCGGCTCTCTGCATGGACATTTAACAAGATAATTTATAATGCGTATTAAATGAGTATTTGTAAAGTTGGTCGTATTATTTCATCTGAGGTACTTCGCTGACTAAGCGGGATGATTGGTGCTTGTTTTCACTGATTTGACTGCGCGAATAGATGAACAGACCGAGAGAACAGGCTGCGATACCAGCGAATTCGAAATTATTAAGTGCCTCACCAAGAAGAACCCAAGCGAGAAGGGCTGTAGATATCGGCACAACGGACATGTAAATAGAGACGGTGATTGTTCCTAGCCGTTTGATTGCATATGTGGAACACATCAGGGCGATAATATTTACCATAATTCCCTGGTAAAAAGATTGACTGACAATATCAACGGCTTCCCCATGTAAAAGATTGGTGGGGAAGAAAAACCATAAAGGCACGAATATCAGTACATTGACGACAGGTACCGTGACAATCACATCCTTCCAGTCAAAATGCCATAATTTGAGGCAGACCATATGGGTGGTATAAAAAATTGCGGCGGAAAGCAAAAGAACTATTCCGCTGATGTGGGCACCGGAGAATGTATCGCCTCCAGTCATGATAAAGTTTGCGAGAAAGACGAGGCTAATTCCTATGTAGCGCATTCTTGAAACTGTCTGTGCAAGTAAGAACCAGGCTGCAATTGCCGCAAATATCGGAAGCATGCCATTGACGAGCACGCCAGCATGGGCGGCTTTTAACTCCTGAAGGCCGTAAAAACTTGCCATTGTATATGGAAAGCCGACACCAAGGCCTACGATCAGATACTGGTAGAGTTTAAACTTTGACCAGTTGTATCGCAGGATAAGTGGAAAAACTATGATAAGTGCTGTTGTGTAACGAAGTAGAGTGATGTCAGCCGGTTGCAGGCTGGAATGTACACCGTATCTGGATATAGTAATCCAGCCGGACCAGATGCAGACAACAAGCATACAGGCGAGGTGGGCCCTTAAGGTAGTCATGGTAGAATAATTCCTGTATTTTCTGGAGTTACATCTGGTTGGATGCAGAGAGAGCCGCGATTTTTAGGGCTTCGCTGTAGGTTGGATAGTTAAAAATATTGTCGATGAAAATGTCAATTTTGGCGTTATGCAAAAGAGCCATCTGGGCGATGTGTATCACTTCGGTGGCTCCACCACCTATAATATGAACTCCTAAAATCTCCCGGGTATCGCTGTGGACGATCATTTTTAGCATCCCTTCACATTCACCGGATATTTGTCCCCGGGGGAGTTCGTGGTACATGCACTTACCTATAACAAATTTATAGTCGCGCTCGTGGGCTTCTTCTTCTGTTATGCCTACATAAGAGATTTCAGGGATGGTGTAAATGCCAAAAGGAAAAATAGTCGGGAATGATTCGACCCTGGATTTGAGTGCGTTGAGAGCAGCAAGGCGACCTTGAACTATTGATGTTGCCGCAAGGCTTGGCCAGCCGATGACATCGCCGACAGCATAAATATGGGGGGTTGATGTCTGGTAAAGGTCGTTGACTTCGATATAGTGATATTCATTGAGCTTGATACTGGCATTATCGATGGTAAGACTTGCTGTATTCGCCTCGCGGCCAAGCGCGAAAAAGAGACATTCCGCGGTGTACTCTGGGCCGTTTTCTAAGGTAACACGCGCATTACCATTGACTTTTTTTATGCTGAAGTCGCCGCAACTCTTTATATATTCGACGTTGTCTCTGGGGAAATGCTTTTGCAGCTCTGTACTTATCTCATGGTCAAGAAATTTGAGAAGTCTATCGCCCCGGTCAAAGAGGGTGACTTTGACTCCCAGTGCCGCAAAAATTGTAGCGTATTCAGAGCCAATAACCCCACCACCCATAATAATCAGGCTTTTAGGGATGTGTTTGATGTTTAAAATTGAGGTGGAATCAACAATGGTTTCATGGTCAAAGGGGACATCGCTGGGGTTGCGTGGTTGAGAGCCTGTGGCAATGATGATCTTCTCGCTACGAACTTCGATGTTTTCTCCATCTTCAATTTGATTGACCAGGAGAGTGTGTGGGTCTTTAAAGCAGGCATTACCCCGTATAATATCTATACCATTGCGCTCAAGCTGGGCTCCAATTATGGAGTGCTCCTGCTGACGAACATTATAGAGCCTCAGTTTTAAACGCTCCATTGATATTTCTGCGTCTCTGGTGGAACAGTAATCTTCCTCAAATACCTTTCTTTTAAGGTGCCCGGTGAGGTGAAGTACAGCTTCTCTGAGCGTTTTACTGGGAAATGTGCCGGTATTGACACAAACCCCACCAAGGGATCCTTCCTTTTCAAGCACAAGGACCTTTTTGTTTGATTTGATTGCGGTCATTGCCGCAGCAAGCCCCGCGGGGCCAGTGCCTATAATTATGAAGTCGTACTGTTTAATAGTCATGGGATGGCTTATTCCGTTACGTAGTGAGTACCCGGACATTCTTGGTGCTGTCGCAACGAGAGTGTCGGGGCGTTACCCAGCATAGCTCGTCTCATACTGCTAGAAGAGGATATGCTGCCAGCTTTAAATGGATGCTCATCTGACAAAATACTCTGCCTCTCTTTTGGAGAGGAGGAAACAGTGGGGCAGCTACGGTAATGTACACTACATTGCTATCATATAGTGACAGATTAATCAAATGTTTAGGCGTTGGTGGCTGCACCGTTATTCGCCTTGGGGCATAGTGCGCTGTCTCCTATTTAAAAGAGGCCGAAGAGACTAGGCGATCCTGACCCACCTCCGCTTCCGACGGGGGTTGGTTGTTAGTGTATTGAACCTATAAATTTAAATCACTGACTAGGGATGAAATGTATTTTTTCAGGGGGGAAATGTATCCAGACCTGTTGTCCTGATTGAAAGTCAGATGAGAGGGAAATGACTGTAAATATACGGCTTCTCAGCTGAACTGTTAGCCTGGTACACACACCTTCAAATCGTTTATCAAGCACAGTTGCCTTGCTACTGTATTGTGTGTGTTGCTGGGAGATAGAAATGTTTTCAGGGCGGATAGTTGCGGTGATGTGAGTCGTGTTGGGATGAAGCACCGGGAAATCAAGGTCTTGGCTGAACAGTATGTTGTCTGAAATATGTCCGGATATAATATTTGGATTGCCAAAAAAATGGGCTACGTTAGGTGTTTTGGGAAAGGTGAAGAGTCTTTCTGGTGTATCTATCTGTTCTATTTTTTTATCAATGAGCAGGGCAATACGATCACTAATAGAAAAGGCCTCACTCTGATCATGGGTGACAAAAAGCATTGTTATTCCCGTCTCTTGTTGCAGGGTGCGAAGCAGAGCTTGCATCTTTTGACGAAGATCGGCATCGAGGCTACTGAAGGGTTCATCCATGAGAAGGATGGAGGGTTCTAGCACGAGTGCCCGGGCAAGGGCCACTCGCTGTTGTTGGCCGCCTGAGAGTTCGTCCGTTTTTTTAGCACCTAAATCCGAGATTTCAGTACGTTCCATTACTGCTACGGTCTTGGCTTTTATCTGTTGCGGGTCCATTCTTTGCATCCGCAGGCCAAAGCCGATGTTATCTAATACACTGAGAAAAGGGAAGAGGAGTGGCTTTTGGAAAAGCAGGACTGTGTCACGTTTATTCGCAGGAACATGGGTTATGTCTTTGCCCTCTATGGCTATATTCCCCTCGATAGGTGGCGTGAGGCCCGCTATTGTTTTGAGCAGGGTTGTTTTGCCCACCCCGCTTGGGCCCAAAAGAGAAAGAATTTCTCCGTCGTTAACCGTTAGGTTTAGATTGGCTAAGACAACTTGATTATTATAGCCAATTGTCATGTTTTTTAGCTGTAGTTCTCCCATTAGCGATTCCCCCTAAAGCCTTGACGACCGAGGCTGTGGGCACTTGCCAGCAACACCACAATTACCGGAATAATGAAAACGAGACTGACAGCGGAAGCCACTGGACGGTCTCCACTGTCCATAAGCGAAAAGAGAAGGATGGGGAGTGTCAGTATCTTGCCGCCTCCTATGATCAGGGTGCTTAGATATTGTGACCACGAAAGTAGAAAGGAAAAGAGTAGAGCCACTGTAATTCCGGGGTAAATCATAGGAAGTGTCACCCGTGTCAGGGTTTGTAGTGGAGTGGCGCCAAGGGATCTTGCCTGGGCCTCAAAGTCTGGGTTGAAGTCCGTGAAAACACCCCAGATAACAAAGATAGTATACGGAAGGCAGAAGGTGAGATGGATAAGGACAACCCCAATAAACGTTTCGGTGAGATTGAGTTGTAAAAACCAGAAATGCAGGCCCATGGATGTCGAAAGTGGTGGGACAATGATGGGGAGGAGCAGTAGGAGAGAAAAAAACTTCTTACCCGGAAAATGATAAAGTCCAAGGGCTCGCCCCGCCGGGAGACCGAATAGAAGAGAGATTATACTTGTGGTAAGCCCCACAGAAACACTGGCCAACAGCGCGTCTAGTATCTGTTCTCCCGTTGTGAAGAAAATGTAATGCCACGCCCTGATGCCAAATTTTTGCGGTAGGATGGCGGGGTAAAACCACTGCTCACTGAGTGACCAGAGAAAGAGTGGTATAAAGGGGAGCAGCACCGTAAAGACGATAAGCAGTAGTAAGGGTAGTTTAGGGGTAAACTTTTTGTTCATCTGTTCTGCCATGGAGTAGCAAGCAAACGTTCTGCGAGAAGAGCGGAAAAGATGACAATGGCCGCAATTATCAGTCCGATGCCAATTCCTTCAGGTCGTGCCAGAAGATCTATATCACTATAGTTTTTGTAAGCCCATACCGGTAGTGTAAGGGGGTAGGTTTGGCCAAGTAGGTAGGGAATCTCAAAGGCGCCGAAGGTGTAGGCAAAGACGATACAGCATGAGGCGTTAAGGCTGGGGCGTATGATTGGTAAGGTGATAAATCTGAAGCGTTGAATAGGCCCAGCTTTGAGCGTTGCGCCTACCTCTGTAAGTTCGTTTCCCATATTTTTCAGAACAGACAGGAGCATAAAGGTGATAAATGGAATCTCTTTCCAGATATACACAAGAATAATACCAATAGATCCTGGATCGTTAATAAGAATAGGAAAATTGGTACGTATATCGCTGCCAAAAAAATGTGAACCCAGTCTCGAAATGAGACCGCTTGGTGCGATGAGCAATATCATAGCAATACCAATGACAAAATGAGGGGCTGCGAGGGGGATCTGGAGGATGAAATGTATAATCTTGTAGTTTGCGGCCCAGCGATTTATTGATAGTGCCAAGCATATACTGATAGTGGCGGCAATAATGGTAGAGGTGAGTGCAATATAAAAGGTCAAGCCGAGGCTTCTTCTGAAATCAGGGTCTGTTAAAATTGAGGTGAAATGCTGGGAGGTTAGCGCTTGTAAGCCCGTGGTCGGTTGGTAGCCCAGGGCCTGTAGAAAACCGATGGTCAGGCCACCACCAAAGAGGATGAAAATTACAAGTAATGCCGGTGTGAGGAGGAGATAAATCCTTGTTTGAGCTCTTGTTTGTAGCGTTTTTTGAGCGGTAATCTCGGTGTATCTTACTTTACTCATCGTCAATGTAGTTGTTTACAGCAGGAGAAACCAGTGCGATGGCGGCCGAAGCATTACTTCTGGACCGGTTTTTGTGTGGCCTTGCAGGGCTGCTTGTACTTTGCAAAGGAGCGAGTGGTAGGTCTTGTTTATTGTTTATGAGATTTGAGGTCAGCTTTTTTTAATGAAAAGTTTGTGACCATATTTCTACCATTGTCTTTTGATATATATAGAGCTTTGTCCGCTGTATTTATCAATAAACTTGGAGACAGCTCTTCAACAGATGCAAACTCTCCGGGGGAGAAGTGGGCACCTCCACAACTGATTGTAATTTTAATGGAGTGCTCGCCGGTTTCTGTCACATTGGCGGCTACACACCTTCGTAGTCTTTCGGCAAAAACTTTCATGCCTGAAAAATCTGTTTCAGGCAAAATCACGCCAAATTCTTCACCTCCATACCTGGCTATGATATCACTTGGACGGACCGCATTCATAATCGCCTTTGCCATATTCACGAGAACCTGATCGCCAGCCGGATGTCCATAGTTGTCGTTAACTTTCTTGAAATGATCAATGTCAAAAAGCAACAGAGATAGAGGATGCCCGTAACGTTTAGCCCTGGATAGTTCTTTTACAAGTGCTTCTTGAAAATATCGATGGTTAAATAGGTTTGTAAGGCCATCCCGAAAGGCAAGTGTTTCGAGTTTCTCATTGGCGAATCGGAGCTCGCTGGCAAAAAGTTCTGCCTTGTCCTTACTCTCTTTGAGTTCAAGAATAAGTTGCTCGTAGGACAGATTGAGTTTTCCAAGTTCATCATTTGCCTCCTGTAACATCTGTGAATAGGGCTTGATGTCGCCGGGGTCAATGTCAAATATTTTTAGTATTTCTAACGATTTGGTTGCGACATTGTCGAGGAGGTCTCTTGTCTTGTCCGAATCCATGGGAAAGAACGATTCAAGTTTCTTTTGCAATGCTTTGACATTTTGTGCTGTTTTTTTGTTGGTGTATATTGAAGAGAGCAGTGTTGCTACGTCGAGAATAGAAGCTTTCTTAGAGAGTTCGGCAGGGGCAAGCTCCGGTTCATGATGGTAGCGCATGGGGGCTGTAATTGTAGAGGGAATCCCCCAGTCTTCAAGAAGGAGTGCACCAAAGTGTTGATGATCAAATCGGTACTCTTCTCTTTCCGCCTGCATCAGATTGATATCGTCATTGGATACCGCTTTTTTCAACACCTTGATGTAACTCGCGCCCTGACTTAAAAACATAACTAAGATGCCGATGTCCTGGAGAAGAGCCGTGACAAAAATATCTTCATCCTTTGCTCCAGTTGCTTCAAAAACCAAATCTGCAGCTACAGCTGTTGTTACCGAGCGTCGCCAGAAGTAGTCAAAATCAAAGTATGATCTTTCTGTGTTCCTGAGATCGGCGGTAAAGACAAAGGAAAGGGCAATGTTTTTTATGACATTTGTGCCGAGAACTGCAAGGGCTCGGTTAATATTGCCAACCTTGTTAGGGAGGGAATAGAAACTTGAGTTCGCGAGGCGGAGCATTTTACTCGTTAGTGCAGGGTCCGCGGAAATGATTTTCTCTAAATCATGGAGGGAAAAATCCTGTTGTTGTACAATGTTGAGAATCTGGAGGGCAATGGCAGGCGGAGAGGGAAGGTTTATCTTGTTGTCAAATAGCGCCCAGATTTCTTCGTTTGAAATAGTATCCATCTTTGATTTCCCTAGAATAAGTATTGTCTATCTAATATAACATATCGTGGATATGGTGGCTTGTAAATATATTAAATATTTTAAATAAATTGAACGGATTAGCTGTGGTCGGTGTTGTTAGGAATCTTCGCCGCTAGAAGACGGTGTAATCTATCTGTTTGTAGCCATTTGTATGAAGTGATAATTATGTTGTAGCGTGAAAGGATGGTTAGGTTGTGTTTCCTCTAACGTATATAAAAAGTCTGGTCTTATTTGTTTCTGTAATTTGTGACTCTGCTGGTGATCATGAAAAGGTGGTGATGTTCTTCTGATTCTCTCTTGTGATCTGGAGATTAATCTCGTCTGTTGCCGAGCGTATAGTGATGACTAGGTTGTACCTCTTTCATAGAGCTGTCCTTTCTCGCTTAGTTCATCGTCTATAGTTGCGTGGCATTATCTATGTTCTCTTGTGGTTCCCCGCGGTCTACGGCTTTGGCCACATGGATGTACTGCTGCCTGGGCGTTGGCTTGACGCATCTTTCATGTTGCTGAGCCAATGTGAATGAGCATTACAGTAAGGAGGTAGGCGTTGGATTCGCATTGGAATAACAATACCTATCCGCTAATCGTTTCAGTAGACCTGGCGTTCGGGACTGGGGTTTTTATCAGGAATATGTTGTGGAATAGATGCGTGTAATAATATTTTTATGTGTTGTGCGTTGTTGAAAATATTCCTGCTAATACGATTGTCGCAAATAAAGAAATCAAAGAGCGACTAGTTGTTATTGTCTAAGATATTTTGGTGGCTTTACTGCCGACACCATTGCTTGGATGGAAGGGGGCAGGCGCTAGCTGGCATCGACTTCGGGGACGATATTCTGTGGGGATGTGATCCGGGAAGTAATGTTAGGGGAACTAAAGATACGTCGCTCGAAGTTGGGGGCGTCATCATTAGTACCTTGGAAGGCCACTGTTGTAGAGCCGGGTAGTTACCTCTACTCGTTGTCGGTGGTTATAGGGGGGGCGGAGGTACGAAAAACATGAGATGAAAAAAATGTGAGAGATGGTTCTCAATCTGTTGATAGTCAAAAGAAGGCTCGGATATTTTTTGACTCCGAACCTTCTTTCTTGATTGTTTACTGTCTGTAGTAAAGGCTTGGACTTCCCATGGTGAGAAGTGCTTTATGGAGATTGCGTCTAAAATCGCGACGATCCCATATGCCTTGGATATGACCGCGCTTAAGTGCATTCCTCGCCGAATGATAATCCGGTGGAATGGCATCTCCTGTTGTCTCTCGAATAACTCTGGGACCAGCAAAACCAACCCTGCTTGAACGTATGGCAAACTGGTATGGAGAACAGCCGAGGAAAGAAGCCACAGGTCCTGCATAGGAGTTGTTGTCGTAAACAACGAGGTACAGTCCGCCCGCATCGATATACTCTCTGACCGCCATGGTACACTTAGGCATTTGAGTAACTCCTAGGGTGCCTTCCTGTATCCTTATTCCCCCTGTTGTGTGTATGTACGCAAGGAATGGACGTTTCTTACGCTTTGCCAGAGCACAGGCCTGGGCAAATTTTTCACCTTCAGCAGAGCCTACGGTGCCATTGCGAAAATCGGAATAAAACATGGCAACGATGATCTGGATACCGTTGATTTTAGCATGAAAGGTCATGTTGCCAGCGTGTTGACCTGTTTTAGTCTGCGAGGCTTGTAATCTTTCGGTAAACCCGGTGTAGTTCAGCGGGTTTCCAGAGGTGATACTTGTGTTAAAAACTTTGATGGAACCTGGATCGAAAATGTTTTCCAGATACCACTGGTGCTCCAGTGGAAAATGGTGGCCACAGGTTTCGCAAACACCTGCAAATTCGCCATAAAGGTCCGGTATCCAAAGATCTTTACAACCACATTTCTCCGTATTGGGACAACTGACTGTCCTGTCCGAATTGGCCAGAGGGCTGGTGTACGTGTCTGTGAGCTCCAGTGGGTCCACGCGTGGAGCTGGGGCTTCTGGAAGGCCGTTGGCGCCGGAATAGGTGAGGAGTCTCTGGGGCTTTTTGCCCTTTTTTCTTCCCCATCGATCCATAAATGCGTTGATTGGTTCCGTGATTCTTCTCAGCATCACAGAGCCTTCACCTGAAACATCGTTGATGACCTTTCTCACCTGACGTTTATGGTTTTTCATAACGTCGTAGCGGATCGTGTAGTATACCTTTTCCGTTTTTACCTTAGCCAGGTTATAGAGCCCTGCTTCCTGCTCTGCCTGGCCTGAAAAACCATTCTTGCCCATGTTGAGATATTTCTTTGAGCGCAGGGCGAGAAGGCGTTTAATCTCTTCCTTGTTCAGATCCCAGGGAAGTTCAAGCTGCAGTTCTTCTTCTTCCGCAGGCTTGTGTTTTCTACGTCTGATTTCGTAGGTTCGCATGGCGCTAAAACTTTTTACGGAAAGAACCACTTTGTCGGTTGCACGCAGCATCTCAGCGCGTATTTTCGCAAAAAATGAAAAATCGTCACGCCGTGCTCCAAGGGCCGGTTCATAGATAATTCTGTCGATGGTTTCCCACTCAAGGTTATCTTTTGCTGTGAGTTTTAAGCGGTCGGCGCAGACTTCAATGAGTTCCTTGGGAACCTTTGAGCCTTCACGGATTTTACCCTCAATAGCAGCTGCACCTTCTGGAGAAATAACAGAATAGTAGCCATGGGATGCCATAATTCTGTAGTCAGTCAGACCAATCGCTTCCGCCCCCCCAGATCCACCTTCTGAAATCATGGAAATCATGGGTACGCGGAGCTTAGTCATGGCGTAGATATTTCTTGCGATCTGCTGTGCCGCTCCAGATCCTTCTTCAACCGGGTATGAACCAGGGGTGAAGATGTAGAAGTGGATAGGAATACCTTCAGTTTCGGCAACCTTCATATAGCGAAGTGCTTTTTCGTTTCCCTGTGGTTTGCAGGAGCCACCATTGCGGAACTCTTCACCGTGTCCTGTTTCCTGGCCGATAACCATGACAGAGGCGGTAATTGGTTTGTTTTTGATGCGCCTGGTGATGGTGGCCTTGGCACAGATCATCGCTGGATCAACATTTGCGTCGCCTTCTCCACCCAACTCGGTGTAATCCTCGTACACATTTTCAAGGATATCTTTGAGACTGAAACGCTGGCTGGAGCGCACGATGCGAACCCGTTCCATGGGGGTAAGGTTCTCTTCTGCACGCTCTTCGAGAAAACTGATAGATTCATCGAGCTTTCGGAATTCGCCCGCTAGCAGCTCCTTAGAATATTCGTATATATTCTGTTTGAGCTCTTCGCAGGTTATCTTAAAGCCGTCTAGATTTCCCCAATTAGAAAAATCTTTAATCTGCAGCAGGTAGGCAATCCGTTCTTCAATTTTAATAAGTCGCTTGAGTATTTCGTTCATTATAAAACTATATGGTCTGATCCTAGAATGCGAGGAGACGGTCCAGGTTATTTTTAAGGTATTCAAGATTGGTTATGATACTGTTACCACTCGAATCTTCCCCGCGGATGACAGTTTCGTCAATAAACTGAGCCGCTTTTTGTTTGGCATCATCCATTGAATCTCCCCACACCAGTGCGAGTGCAAGGTTGGGGTCGAAATCGCTGGGGATTGGATATGGCCTATCTGTTGGTACGTGGGAGTAGACTGTTGACCATGGATAATCGGGGAATTTAAATTCGGTGATTGTACCTATCCATGGCGCAAAACCTCTGCGCGTGTCTTCTGCGACAATGCGAAGCTCAATAGCCGCTCCCTTGAATTTCACATGTTTTTGCTTGTAGCCGATTTTTTCTCCCAGTGCTAATCGAATCTGTTCTCGGATTAGGTTGGGCTGCTTGCCATCAATATAGCTGATGCGGGCTGAAACATCGTTTTCTACCTGGATTCTGGTGTTGACCTCAAGCAGGTATGGTTGTCCTGATCTGCTGACAATCCATTCCCATGTGCCTACGTTGTCATACTTCACATAGTTCGCCAGCTTTAGAGAATATTGTACGATCTGGTCAAGGACCTTCTTCTCATCAAAATCATAGTCAAAGCACGAATCGTGGAATCCAGGAGCTGCCTCAACACGTTTTTGCCGTCCCGTGGACTGGATGGTACAGTTTCTGGAACTGAAGTGTATCCTGTCTCCGTGTATGGAGCAAAGAAGCTGAACTTCAAGGTGATTGTAATCTCTTAGACATTGCTCGATGAGAACCCCACCATCGCCGAACTGTCTTTTTGCATAGCTCTGCAGTTGTCGGTATACCCTTCTGAACTCCTCAATCTCTGTTACTTCTTCGATGCCCATGCCGCCACCACCTGCTGCGGCTTTGATGAGGATTGACGGATTGTCGATTCCGTCTTCTCTCTGGGTCTGTAGGAGCTGTGCCGCAATCTCTTCGGCCTCCATCTCATTATAGATGGGTGCATCGGTACCCGGAATAGTCGGGATGCCGAGCTTATTGGCAACACGTTTTGTGTTAATTTTGTCGCCAAGATCTCTGATTACTTCCCAGTTGGGTCCGATAAACGTAAGTGATCGTTCCCGTATTGTTGCCCTTCTGGCGAAACGGAAATCTTCTGAGAAAAAACCGTATCCCGGATGGATTGCTGTACAATTGGTGTGGTCGGCTACGGCAAAAAGATCATTGGGCTCAGTGTAGCTGGTAATTCGCCAGGCATTCTGTTCTGGACCACTGGTAATATTGCAGCGGACATGCTCAGAGTTTTTGTCCGCGTCCGTATAAACGACTATAAAATCAAGATCAAGATCCTTGCAGGCTTCCATGATCCGGATGGCAATTTCGCCTCGATTGGCTATAAGAACCTTTCCTTCCAAACTGTTCCTCGTTAAGTCAAATTGAAAATGAAGTAATTGAAGTCTCGTTACTTTCTTACAGGTGCATATTTCTTAGTTGTACATTTTTTACTAAAATCGACGCTACTATAGTCACGTGATGTTAATTAGAAAAGAAAAAATGTTGATTGCTTGTCGGTTTTGCACTGTACCTGTAGCAAATTGAGGAAATGTTCCTCTTTCTCCTTGACAACTCAGACCCTTCTAAACGCTTGTGTTTTTGTTGAACTGCTCTGT
Organism: Desulfotalea sp.; assembly: GCA_002733995.1. GTDB lineage: Bacteria > Desulfobacterota > Desulfobulbia > Desulfobulbales > Desulfocapsaceae > Desulforhopalus_A. The sequence goes on from NVXR01000034.1 coordinate 149,520, forward strand.
CGTGATTGATTTTTCTGTATCTCATGTTATTAGTGCCTTATTCTAGCTTTTCTGTCATTAAAAATTAGAGTACTGATGTGTATGGGAGCGTAATTAAAATTCTATCCACCAGGCAACTCTTGTAGAGAGAGCTGCAAGCCATTTGTTTTGGCATTGTTGGCTTTATTAGCTGGCGGATTAGGGAAAATATGCCTAAACTTTAGGTCTGCTTAACCGTCGGGACAGGATTACCTTTTTGTCAAACAAGACAACCTGTAAGACACTAACATTTTGCGGGGGTTAGTATCATATACCCGTAAAAACAACATGTAGGAGTTGCTAAAACACTGGCTTTCAATGGATAAAGAACAAATATCTGAAACGCAAGATTCTGACCAGGATAAGGGCTTTTTTAGAAAGCTGATATCTATGATTGATTTTCGTAGGCCCGGTACCAAGGAAGATCTAGATCTCGAAATTCAAGAACTTCTTGAGGAGGGTGAGGAGCATGGTTTAATCTCCCCCCTTGAGGAGAAGATGATTAATTCGATTCTTGAGTTTAGGGAAACGGATGCCTCTGAAATTATGACCCCCGCAGCAGAAGTTGTCTCCTTTGATGTGGCTTCTCCCATGACTGAAATTATTGAAGTTGTGATTGAATCTGGTTTTACGCGGATTCCTGTGTACAAAGAAAATCCCGATAATGTGATCGGAGCAATTCACGCTAAAGATCTGTTACGGCTCTGTTCAGGGCGGGACTCGGAGGTGGCGGATCTTTCTGAATATCTACGGCCTGTTTACTTTATTGCGGAAGATAAGCCCATCGTTGACCTTTTACGAGAATTTCAGAGACGTAAAGTTCATATGGCAATGGTTACTGATGAGTTTGGCACCATGCGGGGGTTGATTACCTTAGAAGACATTCTAGAAGAGATTGTTGGGGAAATCGATGATGAATATGACGATGAAGAGCAGGGCCTCGATGTGATCGACGAAACTACTGTCGACGTTCATGGGTGGATGGATATCGAAAAAATTGAGGACCATTTTGATATAGAAATGCCGGATGGTCCTTACGAGTCCGTAGGTGGACTTGTTATTCATCTGTTAGGACGTTTAGCCCAGGCTGGCGACACTGTAGAGACCTCAGGGGTTCAGTTTTCTGTTATTGGTGCCAGTACGCGACGGATCACAAAAATACGGGTCACACGCCTCTTGGAGGAGTGTTAAAGAGTGTCTTTTTTGTTAAGTAAAAACTTTTTTCTGTCCATTCTCTCAGCTGTTCTGCTTTGGATAGCATTTCCTGGTGGTGGTGGGCTTTGGCCATTGGTGTTTGTTGCTCTCATTCCGCTGCTTTTTGTTATCAACGACAGCTCTCTTAAAAATTGTCTATTGGCGGGGCTTGCCTGTGGATTGCTCCATTACTCACTGCTACTTTATTGGATTGTGATTGTTCTTGGGAAATATGGGGGGATGCCTTGGTTTGTTTCTTTTCAGGGCTTAGTGCTTTTGTCGTTATACATGAGCTTTTATCTCATTGCCTTTGCCGTTCTTTCGAGGGTTTTTCTGTCCGCCTTGCCGGTTTCGTTAGCCATCTGGCTCGTGCCTTCATTGTGGGTTGGTATAGACTGGATTCGAGGTCTGTTTCTCACAGGATTGCCGTGGATGGATGTTGGCTATTCGCTGTATGAAAGCCCTTTCCTCATTCAAATAGCTGATTTGGGCGGTCATCATGCTGTCAGCTTTATGATTGTTCTCTGTAATACCCTTTTCTTCTTTCTACTGGTAAATCAATTAACATTACGGCGTGTGGCAGTACTTATACCCGGCGTACTCTTTCTTGTCGCAGCTCTCTATTATTCAGGACAACGATACAGTGAAGTGAAAGAGATGATTGCGGCTCACACAGAATCAAATGTTACAGTTGGAGTGATACAGGGAAATATCAGACAGGAGCAAAAGTGGTCAGTAGAACTGCAGAAAAAAACGGTTTTTATTTACACCGATATGACAAAGTCCCTTCTCGCTGATGGTCCAGCGGATTTTGTCGTATGGCCTGAAACGGCGTTGCCGTTTTACCCACCGTCAAGTGAATTAATGGCAGGCTTGTTTGCTTTTGTTGGCGCTAGCGGTAGCTCAATCCTGACAGGTGCACCGTGGTATGAAATAGTTGACAGGAAAGCGCGTAAAATTAGGTTCTACAATAGTGCAATTCTTCTTGGTGGTGATGGTACGTATCACGGGAAATATTATAAAACGCACCTCGTGCCCTTTGGTGAATATGTCCCCTTTAAAAGGTTTTTACCTTTTCTAGCCCCCCTCGTTGAGGCGGTCGGCGATTTTACGCCTGGAAAAATAGAGGCCCCCCTCGTACAAAACAATATCAAGGCAGGGGTTCTTATCTGTTTTGAATCTGTGTTTCCAGATCTCGGGCGCCAATGGGTTGAGGCGGGGGCAAACATGCTCGTCAATTTGACTAATGATGCCTGGTATGGTAAGTCGAGTGCCCCTATTCAGAGCTTAGCTATGACCGTTTTCAGGGCAGTAGAGACACGACGCAGTATTGTTCGTTCTGCTAATACCGGGATCTCAGCCTTCATATCTCCCCTTGGTGAGATTACGAGTAGGTCTGATCTTTTTGTTCCCTGGGCTGGAAAAGGAGAAGTTACACTGAACACAGAAAAGACGTTCTGGGTTCGTATAGGCTACACATTTGCACCTTTCTGTCTTGGACTTGCCGCACTCGGCTTGTTAATGGCTGGGGTCTTGGCTTGGAAAACAGAGCGTGATTGATGCAATAAAAGAGTTGCTTTGAGTACTTATTGTGTCTTGCCTGCCACGGTTGACCTGTGGTGGGCGTGGTGATCTTGTGATCGTTGCATAGAGGTACACGTAAAGAATAACTTTCTGGCTTACCGTAAAAAAGCAAGACAATATTCAGGGGAAATGCGGCTCAGTGATGTATTCTTTTTAAGGTCACACAAAAACAAAAAACGGAGATGGTTTAATAGAAAACTCGTATTTGTTGCATGGGATGTTGGCATGTCTCGAATAGGTTGAAGTGTTTTTATGACATCATCATAATTGAATATATGAGGTAGTATGTTATGGCAATAGATACAGGTGCTGCAGTTTCTAAGCAAAAGATTGGGGCTTTGAAAGTTCGTTTACTGGCCCTTAAGGAGCATCTTTGACTTAACCAGGCAAAGAGAAAGGCTCGAAGCTCTTGAGCGAGAGACCCTTGCCCCGGGGTTTTGGAATGATGCAGATGGCGCTCAGGTTGTACAGAAAGAACTTGGTCAGCTTCAGGATGTGATCGATAACTGGGATGAGCAGTGGAAAGAACTTGAGGAAACCGAGTTATTCTTGGAGATGGTGGCCGAGGAGAAGGACGCTGAACTAGAGGTGGAAGTTGCTGAAAAACTTGTAACGATTGACGCACAACTCGCATTCGCGGAACTGGAGTGTATGTTCAATGGAGAACACGATAAAGCCAATGCAATAGTAGCAATACATGCCGGTGCAGGGGGAACAGAAGCCCAGGATTGGGTTGAAATTCTCATGCGAATGTATCTGCGTTGGGCTGAGGGTAGAGGCTTTAAGACCAGTATTCTCGATTATCTTGCCGGGGATGAGGCTGGGGTGAAAAGTGTTACAATTATGTTTTCTGGTAGATATGCATATGGTAACCTTCGTTCTGAGCTGGGAATACATCGATTAGTTCGTATTTCACCCTTTGATGCCAGCGGTCGACGCCACACTTCTTTTGCCTCTGTAATGGTTCTGCCGGAACTTGATGACTCTATCAATGTTGAGATTGAGGATAAGGATCTTCGGATAGATACCTATCGGGCTAGTGGTGCCGGTGGTCAGCATGTTAATAAAACAGACTCTGCCATTCGTATCACCCATCTGCCCTCAGGGGTTGTGGTTCAGTGTCAGAGCGAGCGGTCTCAGCACAGGAATAAAGAGACGGCAATGAAGATGCTGGCGGGGCAACTCTATGAACTTGAAAAACAAAAAAATGCCCAGCGTCAGGAAGGGCTGTCAGGGGATAAAAAAGGCATCTCTTGGGGCAGTCAGATCAGGTCGTATGTGCTTCAGCCGTATCGTTTAATAAAAGATCATCGAACGGAGCATGAAACTGGTAACGTTGATTCTGTACTTGATGGAAATCTTGATCCTTTTATCAAAGCGTATCTGCTTTTGGGAAAATAAACGTGTCTGTATGATTGATATAAAAAAGGCCGTCTCTGTTACAGAGACGGCCTTTTTTGTTAGTGCTATATGCTTTTAAAGACGACTTATTTGATTACATCAGCTGCTGGGGTGTAGTCAAATTTAAAAGCCTCTGCAACGGCTTTGTAGGTGATCTTACCTTCAACGACGTTGAGTCCGCGTGCTATCTCAATATTTTCCCTACACGCTTTTTTCCAACCCTTATTGGCAATTTCCACGGCGTATGGAAGGGTTGCGTTGGTGAGTGCCAGGGTTGATGTTTTAGCAACGGCACCGGGCATGTTGGCAACACAGTAATGAACAACACCTTCAACGACGAAAGTTGGATCTGCGTGGGTTGTTGCTTTGGAGGTTTCAATACATCCACCTTGATCGATGGCAACATCAACGATAACTGAACCGTCTTTCATGTCTTTAAGCATCTCTCTGGTGATCAACTTAGGAGCTTTAGCACCTGGGATAAGTACGGCACCGATTACGAGGTCAGCTTTATTTACGTATTCTTTTAAGATTGCAGGATTAGACATTATAGGGAATACATTTTTTGGCATAATGTCGTCAAGATAGGCAAGTCTTTCAAGGTTTGTATCAAGTATGTAAACCTGAGCACCAAGGCCAGCAGCCATTTTTGCGGCATTGATACCAACAACACCACCACCGATAACAACGACAGTGGCAGGAGCAACGCCTTTAACTCCACCGAGGAGGATGCCCATGCCGCCCTGTGGCATTTCAAGGTACTTAGCGCCTTCTTGGGTAGCCATACGGCCGGCAACCTCACTCATAGGTACGAGCAGGGGCAGAGAACCATCTTCTTTTTCGATAGTTTCGTACGCAATATTAATTGATTTTGCTTTGATCAGGGCTTCAGTCTGTGGAAGGTCGGCAGCAAGGTGGAGGTAGGTGAAAACGATCTGTCCTTCACGGATCATAGCGTACTCAGATGGCTGTGGCTCTTTAACGTGCATAACCATGTCAGCTGCGGCGTAAACGTCTGCAGGGGTGTCACCAATTGTTGCACCAGCAGCAATGAAGTCAGCATCGGGGTAACCAGCACCGGAGCCAGCATCTTTTTCAACGACTACTTTGTGGCCATTTGCAATCATGGTTGCAACGCCGGAAGGAACCATACAGACTCTATTTTCGAGGACTTTAATTTCTTTTAAAATTCCAACAATCATAATGTTCTCCTTTGGTGTGAGTAAAATAGTTTTTCTGTTCGTTCTGCAAGACAGCATCTGTTTTGAACAGATAAACCAGTATTTCCTAAAGGATGTAAGGCACCTTTAGGTTGTATCCTTTGAAAACAATAAAGCTTTCAACCGTTTGTACGTCTTCTATGGTGGCAACTTGCTCTGTTATGAATTCGAGCAGGCTGTAGTTGTTCCCGAGTAGTACCTGGAGGATAATGTCATACCTGCCGGTAACAATCCCTGCCGATATCACCCCTTTTAGTTCGCTGAACTGGAATGCCTTGTTTTTTAGATCCATGGTTCGCAGCTTGACACCAAGGTATAAGAGGCTATGCCCGGGGAGGGAATCTACTTCAACATTTCCTGAAAAGTTAAGGATGCCTTCCTCAAGGAGCTTGTTGACTCTACTTCGTACTGTATTCTCAGTTATTGATAGAGCTTCAGCCACGAGCTTGAATGATTTTCTTCCATCTTTTAAATGCCGAAGAATCTCAATATTTGTTTCGTCAATTTCCATAGTCTCTTTGTGTAGTATTTGTGAATATGTAAAAAATTAAACCTCAAATATGTGGATATGTCAATAAATAACACAATTACTGCAAGATAACAAAGTTAACTGTTATTGATGTGAGAGGAGCTGTTGGTGTTTTCGAGGAAACATTTACCCCGGTGTCTCTTGCCGAAAATCCCATCCGTACAGCTGGTAGCCGGTTCAAAACTTTAGGTATTAGACTGCAGGAAGCAAATTTATTGCAAAATAAAGTGAAGAAAGTTGTGCAGGATGGATTGGCCTTTGGTGGACATTGGCAATGATTATCTTTGTACAAAACACACTTCTGTTTTGCTGTTGCAAACGGCTGTGACCGTATTGCATGGATAAGGGTTGGGCACTAGTAGTCGAGGAGGGCTGGAGGGGTTAGCGATGATACATACTAAGAACGGATTCATCTTGCTGAAATCAGACAAGAAAGAAACAGTAGAGGCAAAAGGAGAGGGCTTTCACTTCCCCCCCTTTTGCTCGTCTAGCGTTTACAGCGCGGTTTCTTTGCTGCAAACATCTTTGCACTGCAGCAACTTCCCATGGCCCCACCGGATTTATGACACATTCCGGTGAGTCCATGGTTCGTTTTTGACTGTCTTCTCTTGCAATAGCTGATGAGCACAGCAGTGCTGAGGATTAATGCGAATGTAAAAGAGAGATATAGTATAAATGTTGCCATAAGTTTACTCTAAGCACTGTTTTGCTATCAGCCAAAATCATCGAAGTGGATGTTGTCGTTCTCAACGCCTAGATTATCCAGCATTTCAAAAATAGCTTGGTTCATAATGGGGGGGCCACAGAGATAGTAGTTGATGTCTTCTGGGGCAGGATGGTCCTTTAAATATTCTTCGAGGAGAATAAGGTGGATAAAACCTGTGTGGCCGGTCCAGTTGTCCTCGGGGAGCGGATCTGACAGGGCCAGGTGAAAGGAAAAATTGTCATTGGTTTTTTCGATTTCTGCAAACTCGTCGAGATAAAAGCATTCCTTCATGCTTCTTCCCCCGTACCAGAATGAGACGAGACGATCGGTTTCTTTACCTTTAAAAAGATCAAAAATATGGCTGCGAAGGGGTGCCATTCCAGCACCTCCACCAACCAACAGAACCTCTGAGTCGCTCTCATCCATAAAGAATTCTCCAAAGGGGCCGGCGATAGTTACCTTATCGCCCGGCTGGAGATTAAAGATATATGAGGAAACCTGGCCGGGCGGAATTGCGACTTGGCCTGGCGGTGGGCTGGCAATTCGTATGTTGAGTTTTATGATCCCTTTTTCTCCCGGATAGTTGGCCATGGAGTAGGCTCTTGTCACAGGGGTGTGAACGTGGGATTTATACTGGAACATTTTAAACTTGGTCCAATCCGAGAGAAAACGTTCGTCGATTTCAAAGTTCTGGTAATCGATGGTGTGGGGTGGTACCTCAATCTGAATATAGCCGCCAGCTTTAAAGTCAACCTGTTCCCCCTCAGGGAGGCCTATGACCAGTTCTTTGATAAAGGTGGCAACATTGTTGTTCGAAACAATTTTACACTGCCATTTCTTCGCATCCAGCATATCGGCAGGAATCTTAATTTTCATGTCCCTTTTAACAGGAACTTGACATGAGAGCCGCATGCCCAGTTTGGCGTCCCGGTTGTTGATTTGGCCTTTTTCAGTGGGGAGGATCGAGCCACCGCCATCGGTGACAATACATCTACACTGGCCACAACTGCCACCGCCGCCGCAAGCGGAAGAGAGGATGACACCTTGGTCGGAAAGGGTAGTGAGGAGTTTCCCACCAGGCTTTGCCGCAAATTTTTTGTTGCCGTTGATCTCTATTTGAACCTCACCGCTTGGCAGCAGTGTCTTTTTAGCAACTACTATAAAAGTGACCAGGATGAACTGGATTGCTAAAAAACAGAACACTCCAAAATATATTTCTGTCATTATCTGATTTCCTTGTGTGCTCGTTTACAGGTCATCTTGAATAATTGTTTTTCTATCAAGCCCCTTCGATGTGTGAAAATGTTACCCCATAATGCTAACCATATGTCTATGGTAAAAATGTTAACACATCACGTGGTGTCGAGCGAAGAAGCCAATTATTCAAGCGGTCTTACTGGGGTAAAAATGGTCTATATTTCCAATCCGGCAAGCCCCATAAAAGCAATTGCCATCAGGCCTACTGAAATAAAGGTGAGTCCAAGCCCCCGGAGTCCAGCTGGAGGGTCGGCGTATTCAAGTCGTTCTCGGATTCCACCAAGACAAACAACTGCAAGAAAGAAACTGGCGCCGGAGCCAAAGCCATAGGCTATAGATTCAGGGAAGGTGTAGTCCCGTTCCACCATGAAAAGAGTACCGCCAAAGATGGCACAGTTCACCGTCAGTAAAGGCAGGAAAATTCCTAGGGTGTTGTATAGGGTGGGGATAAACCTGTCGAGGACCATTTCAAGGATCTGAACGACAGCAGCAATGACTGCAATATAGGTGAGTAGGCCGAGAAAGCTAAGATCAAGATCAGGGTATCCGGCCCAGGCAAGTGCCCCTGGTTTGAGCAGGTAGGTGAGGATTAAATTGTTTATGGGGACCGTTATAACCTGGATAAACAGTACCGCCACGCCAAGACCCATTGCAGTTTTTACCTGTTTGGAGATGGCGAGGAATGTGCACATACCGAGAAAAAAGCTCAGTGGCAGATTCTCCAGGAAAATCGAACGGATGATGATGTCTAAATAGTGTTCCATTATTCGCTCTCCTGTTGTTCGGGGTCAATGCTGCGAAGAAGCCAGATGAGCAGGGCTATGAGGAAAAAGGCACTGGCAGGGAGTACTAAAAATCCGTTGCGTACATACCAGCCGCCGTTGGTTGTCAGTTGCAGAATTTCATAGCCAAAGAGAGAGCCCGAACCCAAAAGTTCTCTTACAAAGGCTACAGACATCAAGATGAATCCGTAACCAAGGCCGTTACCTAGGCCATCTACAAAGCTTGGAATTGGAGGATTTGACATGGCAAATCCTTCGGCACGTCCCATTACAATACAGTTGGTGATAATGAGACCAACGTAGATAGAGAGCTGTTTGGAAAGGTCGAAATAAAAGGCTTTCAGGGCCTGATCCACCAGGATAACCAGCGTGGCAATAACAGTAATCTGAATGCCAATCCGTACGCTGTTTGGTATCTGGAAGCGTACAATACTGATTGTTAGACTTGAAAAAGCAACAACGAGTGTCACGCAGATTGACATTACGAAAGCCGTAGTCATCTGACCAGTTACCGCAAGTGCCGAACATATACCTAGCACCAAAAGGGCAATGGGGTTGCGTTTGAAGACGGAGCGGGAGAGAAGCTCCTTGTTACTTTCAGCCATTGGAGTTCTCCTTTTTCATTGTAGTTATAAAAGGTTTGAAGCCATGATCGCCAAACCAGAATTCCATAAGGTTATCCACACCCTTTGTGGTTAATGTGGCCCCGGAGAGACCGTCAATCTCGTGGAGAGCAGCCTCACCTGATGCCGATGAATCTCCTTTGGCAAATGTGAGTGCAATCTTGTCGGTGTCAGAGTAAATTCTTTTTTCCCGCCAGCTATCCTGCCAACGTTTATTTTCGATCTCACCTCCAAGCCCCGGTGTTTCACCATGCTCGTAAAAGGACACCCCTTTAATGGTGGACATATCTGCAGCAAGGGCGACGTAGGCATACATGGTGGACCAGAGACCTTTGCCTCGAACCGGCAGGATTACCTGCTCCGTTGTGCCGTTCTTCTTGACGAGGTAGACCACGGAGTATTTTTCTAGACGTTTTAATTTGGCGATGTCTTCTTCGGTTGTGAGGCTCCTGCCTAATTCTGTGGTAAAAGCGGATTTCGTCTGGTTAAAGGTTGCTGGATCGATAACATCTTTAGGCACAAAATGCCCCGTTGCTAGATCAATAATTCGGGTTTGAATGGGGGCAAACATCTCTTCTATGCTTTTGCTGCTATCAAAGAGGCCAGCTGCATAGAGTATATGTTTTTTCTGATCCAAGATTCTGTTGATTTCTTGCATGGGTCGAAGGCCAACCGCCGCACCTGCCACCAAGGCAGAACAGACAAAAGCCAGAATCAGCACTGAATAAAAAGGTTTTAAGGGATTCTCATCAGCCATGGCGTATCATCCTTCTCTTGATGTTTGCTTGGATTACAAAATAATCAAACAGTGGAGCAAAAACGTTTCCAAGAAGTATCGCGAGCATTATACCTTCGGGGTATGCGGGGTTCGCAACCCGGATCAATATGGCGACACTCCCGATAAGTAAACCGTAGAGCCATTGCCCGGTGTGAGTGTGGGCTGCAGATACAGGATCTGTGGCCATAAAAACGAGTCCGAAGGCAAAACCACCCAGGGCAAGGTGCCAGTGGGGAGGAATGGCCCAAAGAGGATTGGTTCCGCTCTGTTGTACGTAGAAATAGGTAGCACAGAGCAGAGCGCCGATTAGGGTGGAGGCCATTACCCGCCAGGGGGCAATTCGGGTTATAAGAAGGACAAAGGCACCGAAAAGACAGGCTAATGTTGATGTCTCTCCCATGGAGCCGGGAATGGTGCCGAGAAAACTCTGCATCCATGTTACGTCAAGGCTTTGCATCGCCCTGCCAACTTCGGCTGCGCCGACCTGGGCGAGCGGTGTAGCACTGGAGACCCCATCTACTGCGGTCCACACTGCATCTCCTGTGATTTGAGCCGGGTAAGCAAAGTAAATAAAGGCCCGGGAAACCAAGGCGGGATTCATGAAGTTACGCCCCACTCCGCCAAACACTTCTTTGGAGAAAATGAGTCCAAAGCTGACGCCGACTGCAACCTGCCAGAGTGGGATTGTTGCCGGTAGAGTCAGGGAGAAAAGTAGCCCGGTTACCAGGAAGGCTTCGGAAAATTCATGGCCGCGGATAATATTAAAGAGCCCCTCCCATATTGATCCTACAAGCATGGTGACGATGTAGATTGGCACAAAATAGAGGGAGCCGTGGATGAAGTTAGAGGTGAAACTCCCCGAGTCACAACCTATGGAGCCCATGACCATCCCCCGCCAACCCTCAAAGCCTGCCATCCCGGCAGCCTCAAGTGCCATATTAGCCTGATAGCCAGTATTCCACATGGCCATAAGGGTACAAGGCAGGAGGGCGATGAGTACTGTGGTCATGATGCGCTTCAAATCAATGGAGTCGCGAACATGGGGGGCGATTTTCGTTGTTTGATTTGAGCCAAACAAAAAGGAGTCAAATGCTTCATAGAGTGGATACCAGCGCTCAAGCGGGCCATTTTTTTCAAAATGTACCCCAAGATTTTCCATGAATTTGCTTAAAAATTTCATAAGTAAGTTATTACCTTCTGAAGAAATTGTTGGTTAATACACATTATCCACCGAGTTCTACTGTGGTGAGTACGTCACGTAGAACCGGGCCAAATTCGTTCTTACCTGGACAGACGAAACCGCAGAGTCCTAGATCTTCTTCGATCAGTTCAAGGCAGCCAAGGGCTACGGATTTTTCTGTATCTCCTGTGGAGATCGATTTTAGCAGGGAGGTTGCTATGATATCAAGAGGCACAACCTCATCGTAGGTGCCAAGTGGATAGATAGCTCTGCCGCCTCCCCATAGTGCGGTGTTCATAGGGAGTTTGAGGCCCTTGAAAAAAGCTGAGGCGAAAACGGGTCGCAGGGAGAATCTTTTGAATCCGGGAGTGAGCCAGTTGAAGATGGAACGCCCCGAAGAATTATAAATTACAGAAACCTGATCATGGAATCTGCCTAAAAAGCCGGTAACACCGTCGGATTCACGCCCACTCAGCACGGAGCCTGAGATTATTCTGCAGTCTTCAAGAGAGAGTTCGCGACGGCATAGTTCGGTAAGGCTTGCTCCTATTCTAGTAATGATAAGGGCTGGATCAATGGTTCCGGCCCCACAGAGAGAGACGATCTTTTCTGTTGGCAACTGGCCACATCTAAACATATGGCCTATTGCAATAACATCCTGATAGCCTACGTGCCATACGGTTTTATTTTCACTGACAGGGTCGATAAAATGAATATGTGTGGATGGCAGGCCGGCCGGATGTGGTCCTTGGAAAGAATAGTAGTCAATCCCGTCAAGTTTTTCGCAGTCAAGCAGGGTGTTGGCTTCCGTACAATAATTGATAGGGCAGAGGAGCATCTTGCGTAAAACTTTGAGGCCGAGCAGGTAACTTTCAGGTGAGCGTTCAATTATGACCTGGGGATCAGCGGCAAGGGGCGCACTATCTGCAGCAGTAATAAAAAGAGAGGAAGGCGTTGAGGCAATTGCTGGATTTTTGCCGTATGGTCGGGTTCGCAGAGTTGTCCATAGTCCTGATTTGATGAGGATTTCTCTGATTTCTTCCGGGGTGTATGCTTGAAGTCCTGTGCTAGGGGTACAAAACTCAATAGCCTCATCACCATCAAGGCGTATTACAATTGATTGAAATTTCCTTTTCGCGCCCCTGTTTATTGAAGAGATGATACCGCTACCTGGTGAGGTAAAGATTATCCCTTCATTTTTTTTGTCGATGAAGAGAGCTTCTCCGAGAGCGACTCTGTCCCCCTCTTTTACAAGCATGGTCGGCTTCATGCCGATATAGTCATCGGCAACGATAGCTATCTGGTCGATTTTGTTTCCCCTACGAATAGAACCAGTCGGAGTTCCTGAGATAGGGATGTCGAGACCTTTTTTTAGGTGAATTGTTTTCATTATACGGAAAACCTCTGGGAGATTAGTCTTCTGAAAGCTGTTTGAGGGCGTAGGTCCAGAGCGGCGTAATGCCACGGGCTGAGATAGCTGGATTAGAACAATCTCTGCTAATATCATAAGGTGGTACTAAATCTAATTCAACCATTTCTGGCAGCAATTGTAAATATAGAATCTACTTAAATTTTTTGGGAAATAAATAAACACTGGAGTGGGGTTTAGGGGTGGATGTGTAATGATAGATTCATTGTAATGGCTTGAAATATAAGGGAATTGTTTTGGTGGATGCCGGGGCTGGATTGTGCTCAGGCGCGGGCTGAAAACGTTTTATGAAGAATGGAGTTCATGGACGAGTGTTACTCTTATGAGAGGTTAGGTGTTTTTGTGCTCGCTTTGATTGGAATACTCTTCGGGGTGGGGACTGTATATTGGACGAATGTTTACCCGCGCCACCATCTGAACTCATGAAAAATGAGTGGTAGGATCGGTGGTAAGATTATGGTGAAACATTGAGAGGGCTCTGGCCAGATGAAGTCTTGAATTTATTCAGGTAAGACAGACTGATCTGGTAGTTTCTTGGTAGGGAAAATAGTTTGCAATCTTCTTATAAAAGCGTTTTCTTTTTCTTCTGGATGTGCTGTAGTAAAAATGAGAAAAGGAACTCGATGCTGACCGAGGGGGCACCGGGAATTTTGTTAATAGCAAACAACAGGATTTGTCATGACGAGAGATCACGCTCCGTGTAGAACGTACCACGATATTTCAAAGCGTTATCCGGATGTAATCAGTGCTCTGGAAAAACTGGGAACAACAGTACGAGCAAGTGGACCTCTTGATGACAAGATGAGTCATCTTATCCAGCTTGCGGCAGCGGCTGCCGCAAAATCTGAAGGTTCAGTCCACACTCACACCAGAATGGCCAAAAAAGCGGGGGCTACCAGGGAAGAAATTTACCACACCCTGCTGTTGCTGATATCTACCATCGGCTTTCCGCAATCCATGGCAGCCATCTCTTGGTGCCGTGATATTCTTGAGGGAGAGGGCGGCGAGTAGATTTCTATTTCAATATGAATGGAGAACATCTTATGGCCAATGCCCAGCAGTGGCCATTTTGCTGTTACCTAAGGGCGTGCGAAAATAACACGACCAAGCTTAGATCTGATCTTTGGGTTGTCTGTTTATGTTGCTCAAACGGAAAGTCTTAAGTGTAGGCTAACTGTTTCAGCGACGTTCTTCCATCGCAACATTTAAATATAATCCAATTCCACGGGTTGGCTCTGACACGTTCTTGCTCTACTCGTCCTCAGTTTTGCATCTGTCCTATTGTCCTTGCCAAACTCACTAACAGTATAATTCAAATGCGGGGCAATAATTAAATTGTGCCGAGAGACTCTATTACCCGCTTCGTTGGTATGATATCGGTTTCTTAGTAATTATCTTGCATCATTCTCACTCCGCTCCTTGTATTACTCCTGTAATACCTTCTGTCTGCTCCAACATTTCGATCGAACTGATTTGCTTTTTTTCTATGGTTTGGCCTGAAACCTCTAAACAATCCTGCGGATTGTTTTTCTCTCTTTTATCCTTTGCACAAAGGATAATATCCTCTTCTTTGTGTGCTGTAAAAGCAGGAACATAGAGGCCTTTGTTCTTTGGGGAGAGTGAAGACGTAACCGAATGCTTTCAATATCTTGCAATGAACTAATGTCCTGACCGATGGTTGGTGTTCCCTGTACACCTTCAATGAACTTAGCCGGTCTTGACAACATCAAGGGAAGAAAGTATTAGTTGCCATGTTAAATATTAATGAGGCAAATAATGAAAGATTCATGTAGTGGAGAGACGTTGTTGCATTTGATAGGTATGACTGGGCAAGTGATGCGCAGTTTTGCTGATCAATGGCTAAGGAAGTATGATTTGACACTGGAGCAGCTACTTGTGCTCAAGCAAATGGATTTTGAATCAGGACAAACCCAGAGGATGCTTTGCAATGCTGCAGTGAAGAGTCCTGCAAATATTACAAGGTTATTGGATCGATTAGAAAATAAAAAATATGTGGTACGGCGAAAGAATCCAGAAGACAGAAGGGCAAGTCTTGTTTTTCTCACCGGAGAAGGGTTACGCATCCGTGAAGAAGTCCGAGAGGGATTTGACGAAATGCGGTCTGAGTTGTTAAAGGATATAGATGAGCAAAAACGAGAGCAGGTCAGTGATGTCTTGAGGACAATAAAAAAACGAATTGAATGTGTTTCTGTAAACAAAGAGTGAGGGAAGAAATGTTAAAAAAAATTATGATGATTGGTATTTGTTCGCTGGCTTCAATAGCCCATGCTGCGGGGCCTCCCCCAGCCAAAGTTGTTTTAGGTGAGGTTGTAAAGCAAGAGGTCGCCACTACACAATCAGTTACTGGTGTTCTGTATTATGAGAGGGTGAGTGACATCTCTACCGAGGTCGCTGGGTTGGTGGAAGAGATAAAGGTCAGCCAGGGAGATCAGGTAAAAGCGGGGCAGTTGCTTGTTCGTCTCAATACCGAAATTCTAGAACAAGAAATAGTCCTGTCCAAAACCCGCATTGCTCAATCCGAACTACGTATAAAGAACAAGGAAAAGAACTACAAGCGGCTTGAAAGACTGTTTAACAGTTCTGGTGTTAGTGAAAAAGATTACGACGATGCGTACTTTGCCTATCAGGATGCTCAAATGGAAAAACGGGCGGGGCAAGACAAACTAGCCAAGCTAGTTCTTGAGCAGAAACGTTCAAAAATAAGGGCACCATTTAGTGGAGTTGTTTTAAGTAAAGGGGTTGATTCAGGGGCGTGGGTACAGCAGGGTAAACTCCTTGTGAGTATCGGATCTTCCAGCGATCTCTTTGTGCGGGCTCCGATTGCTGAAAATATGTTGCGCTTTATTCAGGTGGGAGAAAAAATCCCGGTGATTTTAAACGCATTTAATAAAGAGATTGAAGGTACCTTAATTGGTATAGACCCGGTGGCGGATATTAAGACTAAAAATATATTCCTGAAAATTAAAATTCCAGCCATGGCTATTGTTGCTCAGAATATGTCGGCCAGCGTGCTTGTGCCAAGCAGTTTCAAGAAAGAGTTGAGTGTTCTTAGTCGGGCCGCTGTAATCAAATTTCAGGGTAAGGATTTTGTCTACACAGTAAAAGAGGACAAGGCGGAGATCATGCCAATCAATATTGTTTCCTATATGGGACAGATGATTGCAACCGATAGCCCGTCTATAGTTCCGGGGGCTCAGGTTGTTATTGAAGGCAATGAACGATTACGACCTGGCCAGTCTGTGATGGTTGTTGGAGGTAAGTAATGGATATTATCAAGTATTCACTTGAAAAACCGGTTTCTGTGGCGGTTGCTGTTATTTTGCTGGTTACGTTTGGTGTCATCGGTTTAATGCAGTTGCCTATACAGCTTACCCCGGATGTTGAAACACCTCAAATTACAGTAAAGACTGTCTGGGGTGGTGCGACGCCATTTGAGATTGAAAAAGAGATCATAGAAAAGCAGGAGGAATCGCTAAAAGGTTTGCAGGGGCTTATTAAGATGGAAAGCTCCAGTTACAACAGTTTTGGTGAGGTGACACTCTCTTTTGCTCTAGAGACTGAGGTTTCTGATGCGCTTTTACGGGTGTCCAATAAGCTTAATGAAGTTTCAAATTACCCGGACAATGCTGATAAGCCGATTATTGAGGCGGCCGGTGCCAACAGTTCTCCCATAATCTGGATGGTGGTGCAACCCAAAGAGGGCAATAATGAAGATATCACCCACTTTATGACCTTTTTTGAGAATAATATACGCCAAAACTTTGAACGAATTAAGGGCGTTGGCTCAATGTTTGTCTTCGGAGGGACGGAAGATGAACTGCATATCACCTTAGATATGGAGAAGATGGCTCAGAACAAGGTCAGCATCAATCAGTTGATCGGGGTGGTCGTTGACTCGAATCACACAACCTCGGCTGGTGTGTTGGGTATTGGTCGGAAAAATTATCGTATACGCACCATCGGTCAATTTCAAAACGCGGAAGATGCCTTAGGTGTTGTTATCTATGATGACGGGCTTAAGCGGGTATATCTTCGAGATGTAGCGACGGTTACAAAAGGATATCAGAAAGAGTCTACAGCCGTTTTGCACAATGGACAGCAGATCTTAGTTGTTGGTCTAAGAAAGGAAACAGGAACGAACGTTCTCAAAATGAGCGACGCTGTAGAAGCAGAAATAAACAGGCTGAATGATGGGATTATGGGGGAGAATGGCCTCCATATTGAGCTTGTTTATGACCAGCGTGGTTACATTAAAACTTCCATTGATCTGGTGAAGAAGAATGTTCTTATAGGGTCCTTGTTGGCCGTAATTGTTCTCCTCTCTTTTCTTAGAAGTGTCCGGACAACCTTTGCAACCGCTGTGGCGATACCGATTTCAGTTATTGGTACTTTCATGTTTTTGTGGGTCACAGGACGAAACCTTAATGTTGTGAGTCTGGCGGGTATCTCCTTTGCCGTGGGGATGTTGGTTGATAACTCCATTGTTGTTCTGGAAAATATAGACAGGCATCGTCAAATGGGCAAGTCGGCCTATGATGCCGCTTATATAGGCGCCAAAGAGGTGTGGGGGGCAGTTTTTGCTTCTACTGCTACCACTGTAGCAGTGTTTCTGCCTGTAATCTTCATGCAGGAAGAAGCGGGGCAGCTATTTCGAGATATCGCAATTGCAATCACCTTTTCTATTGTGATTAGTCTGCTCGTCTCCATTTCAGTGATACCAACTCTCATTAACCAGTTGTATAAGAATTCAACGGAAAAGGCAAAAAACAGCCTGCAAAAAAGCTATGTCGGCCCTCTTCTTGTTGCGTTTATTATGCGTATTTCAGATTTCTGTCTTAAAAATGTTTTTACCAGAATTTTCACTGTAGTCCTGGCCACCAGTCTTTCTGTGATGGTGATCTATGTGTTGAAGCCACCTGCTGAATATCTGCCCCAGGGTAACAGAAATCTAATCCTAAATATTCTCATACCACCACCCGGTTATTCTGTTGATAAGTTAAAAGAGATTGGAGAAGGCATTTATAATGAGTCTTTGCCCTATTTTAAGGAAGACAATAAGGATGGATTTCCCCAGTTAAAGCAGATGTTTTTTGTTGGAGCTGATCGGTTTACTCTTTTTGGTGCCACCTCCACCCATGAGACCAGGGCCGCTGAACTGATACCGCTTTTCTCAAGGATTATGAATTCTATTCCAGGTATTTTTGGAGTAAGTATTCAGGCTGGAATTTTTGAACACGGCCTGGGAGAAGGGCGGACTGTTGAAGTCAATATCTCAGGTAAGGATATTGACACCATTGCCGCTGCCGCGATGACTCTTTATGGTGGCATTGGTCAGAAAATACAGGGCGCACAGATTCGTCCGATTCCGTCTCTTGAAACGAGTTATCCTGAAATTTTAGTTATTCCAAATAAACAAAAACTTGCAGCAAATGGGCTCACAGAAAAAGATCTTGGCGTGTATGTTGATATTCTTATGGACGGCAGGCGTATTGGTGATTTTAGCCCTGCGGGTTTAAAGAAAATCGATATGGTGGTTAAGGGAAGTGATACTGAATTCACCAGCCCAGAGTCTATTTTAGATGCGACGATTGTCAATAAATATGGGGATCTGATCAAAGTCGGAGATATTGCTAGTCTCAAATATAGCCAGAGTATGCCCCAGATTAATCATCTCGAGAGAAGGCGTACAATCACTCTCCAGGTGACACCACCTCTCTCCTTGCCTTTGCAGAGCGCGATTGAAGCTATAGAGGATGATCTTGTTGCGCCGCTGAGGGCTAGTGGTAAGCTTGATGGCGTTATTGTTACAATTGGTGGTAATGCAGATAAGTTGGTTGAGACTGGCCAAGCGTTGCAGACGAATCTGCTGCTGGCATTGCTCATTACCTATCTTCTGCTATCTGCACTTTTTGAAAACTTTTTCTACCCGTTGATTATTCTTTTTACTGTGCCTTTGGCGGCTGCCGGTGGCTTTGTTGGCTTATTGGCGGTAAATACCTTTATTATCAGGCAAGGTTTTGATGTTCTTGCCATGCTTGGGTTTATTATTTTGATCGGTACGGTCGTGAATAATGCGATTCTCATTGTGCACCAATCGTTGAATAATGTTCGCTATAATGGGCTTGAAGGGTTGGATGCAATATCTGATGCTGTTAAAACCAGGATTCGTCCAATCTTTATGAGTGCGACAACCAGTGTGCTTGCGATGACTCCGCTTGTTGTCTCCACGGGCTCCGGTAGTGAACTATACCGTGGTCTTGGATCTATTTTACTCGGCGGATTGACTGTTTCTACAATATTTACCCTGTTTGTAATTCCGGCGCTTCTCGCCTTTGTAATCCGATATGAAAGGAGTCGAACTGATGAAGTTATTTAATGTTTTTGTTTTTATCCTATTGTTGTTTTTTAGTTCTTCTGCGTTGGCCGTCAGTCTGGGGGAGATGCAGGAGATGGCCCTTGGCAACAGACAGGTTGTCCAACAGTATGTTACCAGTCTAGAGAAAAGTGTTGAGGATATTTCTTTGGCCAGAGCGCCATATTACCCCTCTGTTGATGTGGGATATATCGTCAATTCACTTGATGAAGCGAGTAGTGTTGAAGAACAAGAAAACTCAACTATTCAAGGGCGTGTGAGCTTTAACCTCTTTGCGGGTTTTCGCGACAAGTATAATGTAGAATCTGCCCAACTGCTAAAGGTTGTTCAAGAATACAGTCTACAAGGCATAAGGCAGGATCTGCAGTTGAGCGTCGCACTTGCCTACCTCTCCGTATATGAACGACTTGCAAACAAGAAGGTTGCTCTGTCAGCCTTTGAGACACTTGGCAAGGTGTACAGTGATGGAGACAGTCGCTTTAAGGTTGGTTTGATTGGTAAAAATGAACTTCTGAAGTTTCGAGTGGATTATGATAATGCGGATATCACTTTAAAAGCGGCTGAAGCGGGTTTGAAAAAAAGTATCAATGTTTTGTCTCGTCAGGTTGGTAGTCGAATCGCTTTTGCTGATCTCGATTATGCTGAATTTAAAGAATTGCCACCGCTCATGGATAAAAAGGCGTATACGCAAGCCATGCTTGAGACAAGAAGCGAGATTAAAGCGCTTGAGACTCTGGTTGGGGTGAGTGACGCCCAAGTTAAGAGTAAGAAAAGTGGTTACTATCCCAAGGTTGATTTTGTGGGAAGTTACACGTTCTATGACGATGATTATATCAGCGGCTCTGGTCAATATGATGATGATGAGCTCCGCGCCCAGCTGGTTCTTTCTATGAATCTGTTTAGTGGTTTTGCCACCGATTCAAATGTTACCAAGGCAAAGCTGTCTGCGCGTTCTGGACGGTACGAACTTACAGAATTAAAAGATAGTTTTAGTAACGATCTGGATAACCTTTTTATCGATTTCGAAGTAAGCCTTGATAATGTGAATGTGGCCACTCGGTCCATTGAGCAGGCCGAGGAAAACCTTCGTATTACTCAGTTGAAGTATGACGAAGGCTTGCAGCGGGAATCTGATTTGTTAGATGCTATTACCAGTCTTTCAAGAGCACAATATAACTATGTTACTGTGTTGCGGACAGCATTTTCCAACAACTTTCAGATTATCAGGATGGTCGATGGTTTCTAGTTGCTGCTTGTAGACTCTACAAGTCGAGATTGTTTAAGTATTCCCTTGCCCCATGAACGCCATCTGTCGGTGGCCATGGGGCAAAGTTTTTTTGCCACTTGGTTGTCCGATTTGCCATCATGGGCTTTGCTGTGGTATTTCTACATATTGTTAGTACACAACCGTTGCCAATGCTTTTCAGGCATATTAAAGACTACGCCCCACACACAATCAGGTCAGTTCTTGAGTTGATCATCTAAAGATTTTCTGGCACGACTTACGTCAGATGAGCTTATCGCCAAAGCAAAAATTTTATCGTAATTACAGCATCGTCTCGTGTCGACACGCCCTGTATGTTTCTCTCTCGGCTAGTATAACTGTTTACGCAACGCTGGATATGAACCCAAAAGTAAATAAGATTATAAAGGTTATTTAGGAACAACTCCTAAGGTAAATTGGTTTTGTTCTGTGTGGCAGGTCATTGTTGTATCCTTTAGGGTTGAGTTGACTCTTTGGGATCAGAAAAATTAAGCCGTGGCCTGCTTTCAACAATGCCGAAATTCAATTTACAGAAACAATATTACACTACAAAAAAATATTTGATCTGCAAAACCATCTCCTTTTTTTTTCAATCGTGTTATTTCCTATCAAGAAATGTTGATTCAATAAACAGGCTACTATGAGTAGAAGCAGATATCTTTTTCAGTCAAGAAAACCGGTATGAGCAGGAGTGGCCTTTTCTCAATTTAATGATGTTGAGAAAATAAAAACCGTACAGATTCAATTCGGAAAAAACGACTATCTTATGCCCAGATTGTGGGAAATAACAGATACCCATGAGACTCAGGAAATTGGTTGAGTTCATGGGGGATTCGATTTTTTTTGTAACATGTGATTTGAATCACATGAAGAGAAATACAAATATGGTTTACTGGCGTTTGTTAGGCATTGTGTCAGGAAAATGCATTATTCACCCCCTATACTCATCTTTCGTAGTTGTAACTCAGCTCTAATGTAAAGTTCAAATGACTGTATGTTGATTACATTATTATGAGCAAATAAATTATCAATCTGTCTTTAACCAAATCATAAACAGCCAGGGTTATAGTCATGAAAAATTATTATTCCTTTATTTTATTTCTTTCATTGTTCTTCTTACCGCAAGCTATATTTGGTGGCACGATTTCATATCATTATGACGATTTAGGCAGGTTAAATAACGTTGCCTACAGTAGTGGCAGAAAAACCACTTACTCTTATGACCTGGTCGGGAACAGGTTAAGTAAGGATCATAATGAAGCACTGGCTACTGACTATGAAAATGGTGAAAATAAGTATGGATATGCTTCGGGTGGTTATGTTGCCGGATGGGATGTTTATGATAACAATCCTGCTGGGGCCGCTATAACCGCAATTATTGATCCGTCCAGAGGCAGTCGGGTTGTTGAGCTTTCCGGCACAGGTACAGACAACGGCTACAGGCTGCGAAATCCTGATGGTAGCTGGTGGAATAATGACGTTCACAAGGTCATTGAATGGTCAATGAATTATTCAGAAAATTTTATAATCTATATTGCTGTTCAGACCAGTGAAGGCTTCCGCTATATCTATTACACCGCAGCTGATTATGACAATCTGGGTGACGACACATATATCCATCATGGCCTTGGCTCTGACATAAAGGATGGCGACTGGCATACCATTATCCGTGATCTGGAATATGATTTACATGACGCTCAGCCTGGCAATAACCTGGTGTCTGTTCTCGGTTTTCTGATTCGTGGTTCAGGTCGTGTGGATGATATCAGGACGTTATCGGCTGTTCCGGCCGATCAGGACAGTGATAATGACGGTGTCACTGATATTGACGAAATTACTATCTACGGCACATTACCGTACAATGCAGATACTGATAATGATGGCATCTATGACGGTGATGAGCTTGCATACTGGGGGACAGCCTGGAGTGATGATATCGACGGTGATACCATTATCAATCTTCTGGATACCGATTCCGATAATGACGGTATTTCCGATGGTGACGAAATTGAGCAGGGAACAGACCCAGGTGATGCAGGTTCTGTAAGCGCAACTCTCAATTATGAAGATGCCGAAGATGGCAATGTCAGCGGTTGGACTGTTTATGATAACGATCCCGCAGGAGCTGTAATAAATAATATCGCTGCCCCCGAGCATGGTGGGCAAGTGATTGAGTTTACCGGTACAGGAACAGATAACGGATACAGGCTGCGAAACCCTGACGGGAGCTGGTGGAACAACGGTGCGCATAAGACCATTGAATGGTCGATGAATTATGCAGAAAATCTAATAATCTATATTGCTGTCCAGACCAGTGAAGGCTTCCGCTATATCTATTACACCGCAGCTGATTATGACAATCTGGGCGACGACACGTATATCCATCATGGCCTTGGCTCTGCCATAAAGGATGGCGACTGGCATACCATTATCCGTGATCTGGAATATGATTTACATGACGCTCAGCCTGGCAATAACTTGGTGTCTGTTCTCGGTTTTCTGATCCGTGGTTCAGGTCGTGTGGATGATATCAGGACGTTGAAATAGAGATGCTGTATTCATAAATACTATAATCCATACAAATGAATTACATCCCAACAGGGAGTAGCCCCCGTGTTGCTGTAAAGTCTTGCATGGGGATGAGTTTACAAGGAGAAGTAGATTATGTCCCAGACAAAAATACATATATCCAGATTATCTCAACTTTTTCATCTGCAACCTTGTGTTTCAAATCTCCTAGGGAAACTAAGCCTTAGTCTGCCAGGCGCATGGGTCTCTATTGTCTGCAGTGTGTTTTTCCTGCTGGTTCCTGTCGCTTCATACGGAGAATACTACTGGGAAGATGGCTTTATGCATGAGCACTGGGAGAGTTATCAGGAGGCCTGTAATAGCGGCGAAATTTCTGCGCGGGTACAATACCTGGATACATATTACTCGCAGGATGCTCCCCATTATTCCCAGGGGGGGCCTACTCTTGAAACCCCTGTCAAATCATATTGCGGCTGGTCCATTCACCATTATAAGTATATTCCCGGATATGGTTACTATCTGGTAACGGATACCTATGGCTCATTTTATCACTATCTGGAAGGCCCTGAACTGGGTTGTGAAGGTAATAAAAGGCCATCAACTATACTGGGAAATACGACAGATGGCATTGATGTTTTTACCGGCAACAAATGCAATAAGGACACGGATTTTTCTATCGCCGGCAACATGGGACTTACGCTTACCAGGAGCTACAACAGCCTGGCTTTGGCAGTAGGGACGGGGCGTCTCGGCAAGGGCTGGCTTCACAGTTTCGAACAAAAGATTGAGGTGAATGACGAGTATCAAGTACGTCTGCAGAAAAAGAGCGGCAGACACCTGCATTTTGCGTTGATCGATGGGAAGTGGGAGAGTGCTTCGGATATAAACGCCAGTATTATAAAAGAAGACCATAACGAATGGCTGTATACCGGCAGCGATGAACAACAAATTCATTTTAACACCGACGGTCTGCCGGATTGGCAAGAAAATCCCGCCGGGTACCGGCTTGAAATGGAATATGAAGACAACGGCGAAGGTGAGAAAACGCAACTGAAATATGTGAGAGACAATCTTGGTCAGACACTTGAATTCAGCTATGGGGAAAATGGTTTTGTCGCACAGATACAGCATGTGGAAAGTGGTCGGGTGTGGCAGTATCAGCAGGATGATCATGAACGTTTGATTGCAGTTACTTTCCCTGATGGCAGCTCCAGACAATACCATTATACGAACACCAACTTCCCGACTGCGCTGATGGGTATTAGCGATCACAAAGATGGGGTTTCCTCCATTTACGCCTACTATTACTACGACGAAAATGGCCGAGCCCAAGCAACTGAGCATGCGGATACTATAAATCGGCGTGATATCGATATAGCCAGCAATGGTGTGGATTTTCCAGAAGTAACAAACAGCCTCGGGCAGGTTCTGTCTTATATTGGCGATGTTGATTCAGGAATAACCAAAGTTACTTACCTGGTTCAGCAGGATGAGGCAGACACTTCACACTTCGAGTACACAGGTGATAATCAGCTAAGTAAGCTGACCCGCAACGGGCATATAACGACATACGGCAATTACAATACCAATAATAACCCAGGTATTATCGTTGAGGCTGCCGACACCCCCCAGGCCAGGCAAACCAGTTATGTCTACGATGGACGATTTTTTAATAAAATAACCGGAATTACTGAGCCGTCTGTCTCTACCGGGGCGAATAAAACCACTGCAATGGTCTACTCAGACCAGGGTAAGCTGATAAACGTAACCATTAATGGCTTTAAGCCTGACGGCACTGCGGTCAGCAGTTCCACAAGCTATGAATACGACGGGCCGCTGTCTCAGCTTAGTCGTATTGACGGACCACGTAATGATGTCAATGATTTTACCTGGTTTCGCTACTATCCCCTGTCAGCAGCGATCTCCAAGCGAGGCCGTCTGCGGGAGGTTAAAGATGCCAGTAGAACACTGATCCGTGCCAATATTCAATATAACGTTACCGGCAGGATAGTAAGCGAAGACAGGCCTGACGGTCTATCATTATCTTACACCTATTATCCCAATAATGATCGCCGGAAAACTCAAACCGCCAAAGGTAATGGCATGAGTAGAACCAGTCGCTTTACCTATCTTGCCACCGGCGAAATCAAAACCGTGACTCGACTATATGGCACCGCGGCAGCACGAACCGAGACCTATACCTACGACAGTGGCCGCCGCCTAACCCGTATCACCGACCATAAAGGCAACTCTATCAGGTATATATTAAATACTGAAGGAGAACGGACACGAGTAGAATA
>NVXR01000035.1 GCA_002733995.1 Desulfotalea sp.
TGAGGAATTTAGCAAGCTTCGCGGCGTTATCTCCGTGTGCGTTGTTACGGGGCGCTTTGACCTGATTCTCACAGTTCTCCTTACAAAAGATTTTAATATGGTCACATTTTATACCGAAGAGGTTGCCCGGCTTGACAATGTGCGCGGGGTTGAAACTTTTGTGGTGTATAAGAGTTTCAATTTGAAAGTGCCGTTGCCAATTACTTGAGCATCTGTGTAAACTTTTGGAAGAATTTGAAATGTCCTCTGCTAATGGAGTAAATGATGGAAACGACGAAAAAAACAGTACTTCATGATTTTCATTGCCAGGAAGGTGCTCATATGGCGCTTTTTGGTAATTATGATATGCCGCTCTGGTACAAGACCGGTGCCAAAGCTGAGCATCTTGTTGTTATAGGTACCGCCGGAATCTTTGATACCAGCCATATGGCGGTGATTACGCTGAAAGGCTCAGGGGCAAGGGCGCTTTTACAGCACTGTCTCACAAAGGATATGGATAGCTGTATTGGTATGAGCAAAGGTCCTTTGGTTCAGGGGCGCTGTGTTTATGGTCTTTTCCTCGATGCAGATGGCTTTGTGATAGATGATGCGATTGTCTATCACCTCGGTGATGAATCATTTATGGTTGTGGTTAATGCTGGCATGGGCGGTGTCATTGCAAAGCATCTTGGCGAGCAGTGTCAGGATCAGTCTGTAGAGATAGTAGATCGAACTGACCTGGTCGGCAAGATGGATATCCAAGGCCCCGATTCGGCGAAGGTGCTGGCGAAGATTGTTAAGGATCCACAACAGCTTTTTACCAAGATGATGTACTTCTCCTTTAAAGGAGGCTTCGCTGGTTGTAGCGGTGGGACAACGGTTCAGCTGCTGGATGGGACCGACGTTATGGTGTCTCGTACCGGCTATACCGGTGAGTTTGGCTTTGAGTTGTTTTGTGATGTGAAACATTTGTGTTCTCTTTGGAACCAACTGCTTGAAGCAGGAAAAGATTTTTCAGTTATCCCCTGTGGCCTTGCTTCAAGAGATTCTCTTAGGGCTGGAGCGGTCTTGCCGCTTTCGCACCAGGATATAGGTGGGTGGCCATTTGCCAATACTCCCTGGGGGTTTGCTGTTCCGGAAAAAGATGGAAATGGAAATTACAAAAAAGAATTCTACGGTGCCAAAGCTCTTGCTGCAAGCAACTGGCAAAAACATACCTTGGCTTTCGCTGGTTTTGATCCAAGAAAAATAGGTGCAGAAGAGGCCAATTATGTAACCGATGTTAACGGCGAAAAAATTGGTAAGATTCTCACCTGTACCACAGATATGGCCATCGGCCGTGTGGATGGTGAAATTAAGTCTATTGCCGGGGATAAAGAGCTTAAACTAAAAGGGCTTTGTTGTGGATTTGTTCTCTTGGATAGAAATGTAAAACAGGGAGAAGTTGTCTTTCTCTCGGATGGCAAAAGAAAAATAAAAGTTGAAATCAGGGCGGATATTCGTCCACTAAGAACTGCCAGAAGTGCCATGGGCACCATGGTGGGCTAATTTAAAGCAAAGAGGTGGCTTGTGAAGGAACTCAGTGAACTGATTTTTGTAGAAGGGCTACGTTACACAGATGATCATGAGTGGGTAACCGCCAGTGGGGATACCGTAAAGGTTGGGATTACGGATTATGCCCAGGACCAGATGGGCGATATCGTTTTTGTCGAAGGTCCCGAGGTGGGGGATGAATTAAAGAAAGGTGATGAATTCGGAACTATTGAATCTGTAAAGGCGGTTTCTGAATTGTATTTACCCATCAGCGGTGAGATCGTTGCGGTAAATGAAGATCTTGATGATGCGCCAGAAGCGGTTAACGAGGATCCTTATAAAAATTGGCTTGTGGAAATTAAACCATCTGATCCAAGTGAGCTTGAGGGACTATTGACTCTGGAAGCTTACAAAGAGCTACTTAAAGGATAATATCATGCGATACTTGCCCCATACTAACGAAGAAATAGATGCGATGTTGAAGGTTATCGGGCGTAAACGCCTGGATGAGCTCTTCTGCTCTGTCCCCGATGAGTGTCGGCACGACGGAGCAATGGATTTGCCTGAACCCATGAGTGAGTGGGCGCTGATCGATCACGCAAGTGAGTTAGCTGGGGCAATGAAAATCACCCATAAACATAAGGTCTTGATCGGAGCGGGTAGTTACCACCACTATATTCCCGAGACTATTCCATCCCTTATCAGCCGTTCTGAATTTCTTACTGCCTACACCCCGTATCAGCCGGAGATTGCCCAAGGAACCCTGCAGGGGCTTTTTGAGTATCAGACTTTGACGGCGCGACTTTTGGGAATGGATGTTGCCAATGCCTCGATTTATGATGGTGCTTCAGCCCTTGCCGAGGCCCTTCTCATGGGGTTGCGCATTGGTAAGAAAAAGAAAAAGGTCGCTATCTCCAAAGCTTTACATCCTCATTATCGCGAGGTCGCTAGGACCTATCTGCGTCCCACCGAGTATGAGTTGATCGAATTACCCTATGATGAAGATGGTAGAACTGATTTAAGCGCTTTGGCTGAAATTGAAGGGCTTGCCGCCGTTGCTATCCAGTCACCAAACTTTTTTGGTGTGGTGGAGGATCAAGAAAAACTTGGAAAGCAAATCCATGATGTTGGAGCACTTTTCATCTCTACTTTTACAGAACCACTGGCCTACGGTTTATACAAGAATCCAGGAGAATGTGGTGCTGATATCGTCTGTGGCGAGGGGCAGAGTTTTGGGATGCCAAGGTCTTTTGGTGGCGCGGCTCTTGGCATGTTTGCCTGTAAAGACAAGTTCACCAGGAATATGCCGGGTAGACTGGTTGGTGAAACCGTAGATGTTGATGGAAAAAGGGGCTATGTGCTTACGCTTTCTACCCGGGAACAACACATCAGGCGGGAAAAGGCCACATCAAATATTTGTTCAAATCAAGGTGTTTGTACCATTATTGCCGCCATGTATATGGCATCTCTTGGTGGAACCGGTCTGCGAAATTTGGCCAAGTTAAACTTTGATAAAATGGAGTATTTCAAAGCTGCGATGGTTGCAAAGGGCGCAGGTCTTGTTTTTGATAGCCCTGGGTTTAATGAAGTTGTTGTTGAATTCAATAATGATTTTAAACCGGTTTTCGAGAATCTTATTGAAAAGGGTATTGTGGCAGGACTTGAATTAGGAAAGTACTATCCGGAGCTTGCCGGAAAATATCTTTTTTGTGTAACTGAAACGGTATCAAAAGATGTGATAGATACCGTTGTTGCGGAGGTGAAATAATGGCCAAAAATCCAGGTTTAACCGGACTGATAATTGAAGAGCCTTTGTTGTGGGAAAAGGGTGGTAAGGGACGTTCTGGAATGTGTATTCCTGATTCTGATGTTCCTGCTGCAACCCCTGTTGCAGCCCTTACTGGTGCCGGGCCGGACTTTCCGGATTTGAGTGAAGTGGATATTGTTCGTCATTATACCAGGCTTTCACAGTGGAATTTTGGTGTTGATACAGGCATGTATCCCCTTGGCTCGTGTACCATGAAGTATAATCCGAAAATTAACGAAAAATTCGCAGCAACGGCAGAATTAGCCGCAGCTCACCCCATGCTTGCAGATGAATATGTGCAGGGTAATCTACAGGTGATCTACGAGTTACAGAGCTATCTTGGAACCATTTCTGGTCTTCCCGGGGTTACGTTGCAGCCGGCCGCTGGCGCCCACGGCGAGTTGACGGGAATGATGATTTTTGCAGCATATCATAAGAGCAGGAATTCTAAGCGAACTAAAATCCTAATACCTGATACCGCCCACGGTACAAATCCTGCCAGTGCGGCATTGTGTGGTTACAAGCCAGTTCATCTTAAATCCGGAGCTAACGGCATTTTGCCGATTCAGGCTGTGATTGACGCCATGGACGAAGAGACGGCGGGTATCATGATCACCAACCCCAACACCCTTGGCCTGTTTGAGACCAACATCCGTGAAATTGCGGATATCGTTCATTCTAAAGGCGGTCTCGTCTACGGTGATGGGGCCAATATGAACGCGATCATGGGCGTGATTGATTTGGGTAAAAGCGGTGTTGATATAATGCATTGGAATGTGCATAAGACCCTGTCTACCCCCCATGGAGGTGGTGGGCCAGGTGCAGGACCCGTGTGTGTGACCAAAGAACTCGAAAAATTCCTTCCAGTTCCCCGGGCTATTAAAGTTGGGGATAGTTATAAGATGGAATATGATTGTCCTGATTCTATAGGTAAGATCCATGCCTTCCACGGTAACTTCTCCGTACTCATGCGGGCCTACAGTTATATCAGAACAATGGGCGCTGAAAATCTTAAAAAAGCGAGTCATTTAGCCGTACTGAATGCAGTATATATTAAGGAAGAGTTGCGGGGGACCCTCAAGCTTGCATATGACAGGCCATGTATGCACGAGGTCGTTTTCTCCGATGAATGGTTACAGGAATATAAAATTAGTACCCTGGATGTCGCCAAGCGGCTCATCGATCATGGGTACCATCCACCTACCATTTATTTCCCTCTTGTGGTCCACGGTGCAATAATGATTGAACCTACGGAAACCGAGTGTAAAGAGGATATCGATCAGTTTATTGCGGCTATGAAAACGGTGGTCGCCGAGGCTAAAACAGATCCAGAAAGTCTTAGACAGGCGCCGGTCAATGCCAAGCTTCGACGGCTTGATGAAACCCAGGCTGCAAGGAGACCGTGTCTCTGTGGCTGAGGATCTGCCAGAAGCTCTGCTGCTCGATCTCGGTCTTAGTGACTATGCTGAGACCTATGACTTGCAGCAGGATCTTGTTGCCAGGCGAAATAGCGGTGTGCTCAACACCGATCTTTTTCTGGTAACAGAGCATCCTGCAACGTTTACTTTGGGCAGGCGGGGAGGCCATGAAAACCTGAAGGTTTCTGAGGCGTTCCTTGAAGAGAAAAATATTCCTCTGGTGCACATTGAACGGGGGGGAGATATTACTTTCCATGGCGAGGGACAGCTCGTTTTATACCCGATCTTTGATCTTAGAAAAGGTAGGGTGAAAGTTGCTGAATATGTGGCCCTGCTTGAAGAAGTTATGTTGCAACTCGCAACGGCCCATGGCGTTTCTGCGACTCGGGATAGGCGCAATAATGGAATCTGGGTGGCGGATAAAAAACTTGGCAGTGTTGGTATTGCAATTCGCCATGGTGTCTCATTCCATGGATTCGCTCTTAATGTGGACGTTTCTCTTGAGCCTTTTTCCTGGGTCAACCCCTGTGGTCTTACGGGGGTTTGTATGACAACCTTGGCAAGGGAGTTGGGGCATGAGCTTACCCTTAGCACTGTCAAAGAGAAGCTGTCCGCCATCTTGGCAGCGGTGTTCGGGCGGTCAATATCAGTTGTTTCGGAGGTACCTTTTGGTGACAGAGTGCAAAAATAAAATCCGTGTTGGCAAGCCCAAGTGGCTGCGTCGTACCCTGCCAACAGGGCCTGAGTATGAAAAGATTCGCAGACTCTTGAAGAACCATTCGCTTACCACTGTCTGCCAGGAAGCAAAGTGCCCAAATCAGTTTGAATGTTATGGGGAAGGTACCGCCACCTTTATGATTCTGGGTGAAAAGTGTACGAGGAATTGTCGCTTTTGCGCAGTAGGGCATCCGCCTGAATCGCTTCCTGACCCGGAAGAGCCGGAGCGGGTGGCAGAAGCTGTGGTGCTTTTGAAATTACGCTACGCCGTTATTACTTCGGTTACCCGTGACGATTTAGAAGATGGTGGAGCGGCTTTATTTGTAGAAACAATTGAAGCCATTCGCAGCAAGAGCCCTGATACCTTAATTGAAGTCCTCATTCCGGATTTACAAGGGAATTGGGCAGCACTTGCGAAAATTGTCGAGGCTGGACCCGATGTTCTCAACCATAATGTTGAGACAATTTCCAGGCTCTATCCCCAGGTACGCCCCCAGGCTATCTACAGTCGCTCACTCGCGCTCCTCAAAAAAGTCAAAGAGATAGCTCCGCAGATGGTAACCAAGTCAGGTCTTATGGTTGGTCTTGGCGAGACTGTGGAAGAGTTGACCCAGACCTGGAAGGACATTCTTGGCTCGGCCACAGATATTCTTACGATTGGCCAGTACCTTCAGCCCAGTGTGAGCCATCTTGAGGTGCAGCGATATGTGCCCCCTGAGGAATTTGACCAGTATGCTGAATTGGCCTTAGAGCACGGCTTTCCTGGCGTTGCCTCGGGGGTGTTTGTTCGCTCTTCGTACCATGCGGAAAGTTTGTATAAAAAGGCCACCAGGGCCTTGAACAAAAAGAATGGCAGCCTCTAAAGGGGCTGTGCGAAACAGGTGATAATCGTTCTGGTTATTCACCTGTTTGTAGTAATTAGTTGTCTTCTTCGTTTGCCTGTATGCCCCTTCCCCCAAAAACGTTTGCTTGCCTTTACAACGCCATTATTTTTGAGACAGATATACCCCAGTTAGGATGAGGGAGCCTGCAAAAAATTGGTAGATGCTAAAGGATTCATCTAGTATGAGGCAGCCTAGGATGACCGAAAAAATAGGGATCAGGTTAACGTAGATTGCACCTTTGTTTGCCGGAACGTATTTGATGCCGTAGTTATAAAGACCGTAGGCCCCAAGGGTTATCACGGCCCCAAGATAGACTATGGCCATTGCAGAGGTGGAGTCAAAATGTCGTGGCAGCTGCGTTGAAGGCAGAAAGAGTAAGGGAAAATAGAAAATAGTGCCTAGAAGGGCCTGGATTGCTGTGAGGAAGAAGGGCGAATACCTGTTGGTAAGCGATTTTAACGCTATTGTATATCCGGTTGCACAGACCATGGCGAGGAATTCGAGGAAGTTGCCAAGCATTGGGTTTGGAGCATCGCTGCTGGGGCTGCTTGCGAAGGTAAGCCACAAAACTCCTGTAACTGCCGTAAGGGCACCTAAGTATGCTCTCCTGCTCACCCTTTCTTTAAGAAATAATCCCGCAGTAATCATGACCAGAATAGGCAGCATGGCGGTGATAATTCCAGCCTGGGAAGCGGTGGTGTTTTCAATCGCCTTCGCCTCGAAAATGAAATAGAGGCAGGGTTCACAAAAGGCCATAAAAAGGATCAGTTTGTAGTCACCTTTTTGATACTTTAGAGAACGAGTGATTCTCTTACCGATGAGCAGGAAACAGAGAGAGCCAACGAGCATTCGACCAAAGATAACAAACATTGGATCGTAGGCACGAAAAGCGATTTTGAGGGCAATAAAAGAGCTGGACCAGAGAACCATCGCTGTAACGAGGGCAAGGATTGGCAGAGAGAGGCGCTTGCCGCTGAAAAGGGATGTCATTGGTTATATCGAAGTGTTGACTCTGGGGTAACCTTGAGCTTCCAAGGTTACCAAAAAAATGCTGGCTGATTTAATATCTTAGTTCTGCAGTTCCCACTGTCCTGAATTGTTTCTGCAGGCCGTGGTGTATGTTGTCTGCGCTTTGCCGTTAATGGTGGCCAGGATTTCAGCTCTACGGCAGAGTGCTTGGGGGGCTTGTGGTGGGGTGTAAGCAGGTTGTGGGGTTACCTTGTATGAATTGCCGCTATCGGGATTAGTCCAGGCAGTAGATCTGCCGGATGGACCGAATTCATAGACATGGTTTAGCTCAC
Organism: Desulfotalea sp.; assembly: GCA_002733995.1. Lineage (GTDB taxonomy): Bacteria > Desulfobacterota > Desulfobulbia > Desulfobulbales > Desulfocapsaceae > Desulforhopalus_A. The sequence goes on from NVXR01000035.1 coordinate 7,640, forward strand.
GCTTATCGAATTTATCCATCTCGTTACCAACAATGTAGCCAAGCATGGTTCCGACTGCAGCACCTATGAGGGTTGCCTCTGTGTTTCTACCAAGTGCCTGACCGATAATAGCCCCACTTGCAGCACCTATGCCCGCCCCTTGAGAACCCTTGCTGAACTGCTGGTTAGCACAGGAGCTGAGGGTGAGAATGAGGATGGGAAGTAAACATAAAATTATTTTTTTCATTGTGGTGTCTCCTAAATAAAAAGGGTTATGAATTACAGTGAAACTCTAACCTAGCGTTTCCAATTGCACATCCTTTTTTTCTGTGTAATGGCTTAATAATTGGCATCACTTAAGGGCTTTATTGTTGAGCCACCCTCGGTGGCAGAGTCTTCTGTTTTGTTTAAATGTTTTGGTGGGGATAAGCCAAGATTTGAAAAAAATGGGGGAAGAGTTGATGACTTTTCTGAGGAATTGATCTGTTCCGACGGTGCTGCAACTGAAGTGTCTCCCACGGGCTCTCGCCCATAACCAAAATCCACGGAGGCAGCGTCAATATTGGGGGTGTCGATGCTGAGCAAGGTGGGCGTCTGCGTGGCTATGTTGGTGGGTTGTTGGCCAACTGTTTGCGTTGTGTTTGCGGGGGGGGGAGTCACAATACTAATGCCGTAGTTGCGCAGAGATTTTAAGAAATTTACCGTTACAGGGCTTTTGTCCTCGGCCATTACAGGGGGTAAGGCGACGGCGGTTGCGTATGAAGCCAAGATGCGTAAACCGCTATTGGTAAAGAGCCACTCATGCTGGTAGCGTGGTGGTGCATTGCTCCTGTCTGGGTAGTTGTTGGTTTTAACCTGCACGACTTGAATAAGGGCAAACCTCTTGGCCGCATCGGCTCGGGGCCATCGGGATATTTTTTGTAACTCGTCGGGGTCAGTGCTCTGTAAATAAAGTTTGTCCGTGGGGCCATAGGCAAGTTGTAAAAGGGTTTGTTGCAGTTTCGCACCCATATCTTTACCTTCTGCAGTATAAAATGCGGGTTGCTGAAGAGATATCACCAGGCCTGTATCTTTGTGGAGAAGTGTGTTGAGCTTTCTGACTAAGGCGAGCTCATCTCGTAGGGTTGGAATAGCTGTGGAGAGGGATACAGTGCCTTGTGAAAAAACATCTTTGAGGCGAAGTTGACGTAATTCCTTTAAGCTAAAGTCAATCACATAGTAGTTGCCGTCATTTCTATGCCGGGCGGGAAAGAGTTCTGAGACGTCAGTTAAGTTGTTGAGTGTCGTGTCTTTAAAGACGATCAACTGATCATCTGCGCTCATATTAATTGGCAGCTCAAGGAATTTGATACCCCGGGCAACGGCTACAGCGGTTGAGACCAGACTGTCACCACTCAATTCTGCGTCATCACCCGCCCGGAGGATTGTAATATCTGTACCGGCAGGTGCGTCTTGTGGATAAAGAGTCAAACAGAAGTAAAGGGCCGTTGCAAGAAGCCTTAGATGAGAGTTCATTATGTTGTGTTTGCTTGAGATTATGGGGATAGTATGTCTTGAATTAACTATAAGGAAGAGTTTCTTAATTGCACGTAGAGTCGGTGGCCATTTGTTTAAAAAATGAGTGGTTTGAAGTTTTTGACCGATGGATAGTGACGAGAGAATATCGGGGCCAGCTTTGAGCTAGGTTTGGCTATATGAATAAGGTGCTTAATGCCGTACTCTTTGGCCGCATCAAGCACCTTTTCGGTATCGTCCACAAAGAGAGTTCTATTTTTGTCAAAGGTCTGGATATCTGGCAGCTTTGACCAGAACTCCAGCTGTTCTTTTGCGAATCCTACATCCTGGGAGCAGATGATCTTGGTAAAAACATCAGTAATCTTTATTTTACCAAGCTTTACGGCAAGGGTTTTCGGGTGTGCGTTGGTCACAAGATACAGTTTTTTTCCTCGTTTTTTGGCGAGGTCAAAGAAGTCAAGCACATGGGGGTGGATGTTTATCAGATGAGAGATCTCTTTTTTAAGAGCGGCAATATCTAGGCCCAGCCGCTCGGACCAATAATCGAGATCGGTCCACTGAAGGGTGTTTTCAACACTCTTGTAGGTGGCAAGCATAAGTTCTCGACAACTCTTCGGCTCTACCTGATTCTTGTTGGAATACGTCTGAACCACGTAGTCTTCCCAGAAGTAGTCATCGTAGTATTTATCAAGTAGAGTTCCATCCAGATCAAGAAAAATTCGATCAATATTTTCCCATGAAAATGGTTGTATGCACTGTTTTGTCATAGTTTAGCCGGTGGTACCTGCCAGTTGATGGAGTGAATGCAGTGCTTCGCTTATTGTTGCAAAAATCTGTTCGACGGAGGTCAGTTTGCCGGGGTAAACCAGGCGTCCATCCGGGGTGAATTTAGGAATAATATTTCTTTTTTTACTGGTGTGTTTTTCTAAAAAAGACATCAGTAACTCTGGGGTGAGGGGGGTGTCATCTAGAAAACTAAAGACAACGGAGTCTCTTCCCTGTTCCAGTTTGTTGATGCGCAGGACAGCCAAGTCAGTCTTTAAGCTAACTACTCGTAGCAGGTTGTCCGTTTCGGTGGGGATGGGTCCATATCGATCGATGAGTTCATCTTTTAAATCATCGTGCATCTCAGCGGTTGAAGAGGTAAGGGCCGCTATACGTCTGTAGGTGATATACCGCTGACTGATATCTGGAATATAGCTCTCTGGAATATAGGCTGAAAGCTGTAGATTTACCTCGGGATCGATATCCTCTTTAATCAGGGTTGAGTCGCCGTGCTCTGCCTGGGCCTTGAGGTCTGCAACCGTCCGTTGCAGGAGGTCAAGGTAGAGATCATAGCCGATGGCTGCAATATTACCACTTTGGGAAACACCAAGCAGGTTCCCCCCCCCACGGATCTGTAGATCACTCATGGCAAGTTTAAAGCCGCCGCCGAGTTCATTGCAATCCATTAAGGCCCGTAGTCTTTCTTTGGAATCTTTGGTCAGGCTGTCAAGAGATGGTACCAGCAGGTAGGCAAAAGATTGTACGCTGGATCTGCCAACTCTGCCCCTTAGCTGATAAATTTCAGCAAGCCCAAGCCGGTCTGCCCGGTTAATGATGATGGTATTGGCTGAAGGAATGTCGAGGCCTGATTCGATGATTGTTGTGGCAACAAGAACGTTGATCTTTTTGTTTACAAAGGAGACCATGATATCTTCGAGTTCTTTGCCGGCCATCTGACCATGGGCCACTGCAATTTTGGCATCCGGCACAAGTTCTTGCACCATTGAGGCCATTGCCTGGATCGATTTGACCCGGTTATGAACAAAGAATACCTGGCCTCCACGGCGAAGCTCTTTGGTGATAGCCTCCTTGATGACAAGCTCGTCAAAACGTGCCACAAAGGTTTTTACCGGCAGTCTGTGCTCCGGTGGTGTCGAGATAACAGACAGGTCGCGAATGGAGAGCAGAGACATCTGTAGGGTGCGGGGGATAGGGGTCGCTGTGAGGGTGAGTATGTCGACTTCTGCCCGAAGTTTTTTTAACTTTTCTTTGTGGGCTACACCAAATCTGTGTTCCTCATCTATAACCAAGAGGCCAAGATTTTTAAACTGTATATCTTTGGAGAGGATTCGGTGGGTGCCGATGACGATATCAACCTTGCCCGCTGTGATGTCTTTTATGATTCTGCGCTGCTCGGCCCCGGATCGAAAGCGGTTGATACAGCCAATGTTTACAGGAAAACCCTTCAGGCGTTCAGTAAATGTTTTAGCATGCTGTTCGGCCAGTACGGTGGTGGGTACAAGGATTGCCACCTGGAAACCGTCTTCCACAACCTTAAAGGCTGCTCGGATTGCAACCTCTGTTTTACCATATCCGACATCTCCACAGACCAGACGATCCATGGGCTTGTCGGAGGTGAGATCTGCAATAACGTCGTCAATGGATTTTGCCTGACCGGGGGTTTCATCAAAGGCAAAGGACTCTTCAAGTTCATGGAAGAGTGCCCCTGGGGGAGAAAACTGTCGGCCTTCTTTCATCTCTCGCTTCGCGTAGATATTCAGAAGTTCCTGGGCCACCTTCCATACTTCTTCTTTGATCTTGGATTTGGTCGTTACCCAAGCTTGGGACCCCAGTTTGTCAATTTTAGGTTCTTTATCTGATAGCCCCTGATATCGAGAAATGAGATTCATCCTATCCACGGGCAGGTAGAGTTTATCGCCATCGCGGTATTCAATGAGCATGAAGTCTTTTTTTACCGCCTGAAACGCAATGGTTTCAAGTCCCCTGTAGAGACCAAGACCATGGTCACGATGGACGATGACATCGCCCTCGTTGAGTTCTGTAAAACGAACCGGCTCGCCTTTGTTTGCCCGCTTTGATTTACCGCCTATGCGCATCTCCCCAAAGAGTTCACTTTCCGAGAGAAGATGGATTTTTTCCCCGGCAAAGGAGAAGCCTTCAGAAAGGGGGTGGTCACAGAGATATAATATTTCTGGATGTGCTGAAGTCGCAATTTGTTCGAGATTTAAGGGGTACTCTGTGAGCTTTACTGTGTGCTTATGTTTCCTGAGGAGTTCAGCAAGGTTTTTGGTGTGTCTCGATGAGCGGCAGCAGATGACCACATGATCCTTCTGCTCTTGCCAGATATTGATCTGTTCGGTCAATGGCGCGAGGAGACCGAGTTTTGCTCGTTTGAGTGAGATTTCCTGTTTTAACAGTTGATGATTGCTGGTTGAAACGGTGCAGCTGTTCTCGTCTTGCCCTGGGAAGTCACTGATAATAATTTGGGGAAATGTTGACAGGGATTTTTCGACCTCATCATTATCGAGAAAGAGTTCAATGGGGGGGAGAGCCGGGGTGCCTTTGTCGCAGGCGGCCTGATAATTTGTGGCAATTCTTTCAAAGCAGAGCTGCATGCTTTGTCGTATTCCGTCTGGATCAAGAAGGATAAGGACACTATCTTTTGGTAGGAAATCAAGGGCGGTTGAACTGCTATTTTTGTTATCCTGATAGTAGAGAGGAAGGAAGAATTCCATACCGGCAAAGCGCATGCCGTTGCTACTTCTTTCCATGAGGCGTGCTGTCTCCTCACTACTCCAGTTGTGGGTGGCTCCGAGTTCTTCAAAGGCCCTGGATATCTTTCTCTGTTGTGGCTTATTTCTACTCAGAAGTATATCTGTGACCGGCAAAAATGTAGCTTGTTTAATCTCGCCGGTTGATCGTTGGGTGAAGGGGTCATACGATCGTAAAGAATCTATAATATCGCCCAAATAATCAAGCCGGATAGGTCCTTCATGGACGACACCTTCCTCTATAACAAAGGGAGGAGGAAAGATGTCAATAATACCTCCACGCAGTGAGAAGTCGCCAATGGACTGGGCCAGGGAGACTTTCTCATAGCCGAGAAGGTCTAGTTTTCTTAACAGGTCATCCTGGTCGCAACCTTCACCCGCTTCGATGTATTCCGCCGTGTCTGCCAGGATCTGGCTTGGCATGATCCGCCGGAGCAGTGCCTCGATCGAGGTTATGACGATTGGGGTTTCGCCCTCGCGCAGTCGATACAGTGCAGAGAGTCTCTGGGCTGTAATATGTTGGTCTGGAGAGAGTGGGGTGTAGGGTGGAATTTCCTGGCCGGGGTAAACAAGGATTTCTCGATCGGTGAAAAGTTTTAGATCGTTTTCAAACCCTTGGATGAGGTGTTCGTCGGGGACAATGCAACAACATGGCCGTGTCTTACCGATGGAGGCTGCGAGATGGGCTGGACTGCTGCCCCGTAAGCCACGGACGATTGTTTTTGATGCAGCCTGTAGTTGGGCTGAAATTTTATCGTATATCATAAATAAAAATTGCCGGTCATGTGAAGGACATAACCGGCATGATGTTAAAGTATTGAGGTGTTTCTGTTAAAACGAGCCACCTATACTGAAGTCCCAGACCGACTCATCTTCGTCATCTTCTGGGTCAAGATTGTAACCCCAGACGATGCGTAGAGGACCCATCGGAGAGAGCCAGCGAAATCCGAGACCGGCTGCCTGTTTAATAGAGCTGGTTGAATCGAAAAATTCTTCACCGTCGTTAAGAACCTGACCGGTGTCGTAGAACAGAACCCCTTTGATCCCCTGGGCGTCAAGAATTGGGAAGATTACTTCAGCATTGGTGTACCACATCTTGTCGCCACCAATATCTTCACCGGTTTCTGGATCCGTAGGACTGATGGTGGCATATTCAAAACCACGTACGGAGTTAAGCCCGCCAAGATAGAAGCGTTCGTAAACCGGGAGCTTGTCTGATTCGTTTTCAAAGACCTGACTCGCGGCACCTTTGATGTGAAAGACTGTTTTAAGAAACATGGGGAAGTACCAGCTGGTGGAACCTTCCACTTTGGTAAACTCAGCATCTCCACCAAGAGGGCCACCCGCATATTTTACACTGACAACGTTACGGGAACCCTTCGTTGCATTGTAGCGAAGATTCCTTGTGTCACGGACGAGGGAAAACTTAACCGCGCTTGTGATGTGAAGATCAACAGAGTTGCGGATAACATAGGAAGCATTTTCCGAAACATCTGTAAGGTCAGTGTCTGTGAAACTGTAATTACCAAAGACCTTCCAATGGCCAAAAACGGGATAGCCCAGACGGATACCCCCGCCCTTGGAATCTTTGGTGTAATCGTCATATTCACGTTCTGTGTTAAATAAATCAATACCCCAGGAAAGAGCAGAGTCGTTAAGATGGGGATCGGTATAGGCCAGGTTGTACCGCGAACTTGAGCCACTGACATTTGCAGAAAGTGACAGTGTGTCGCCCCGTCCAAGAAAGTTGTTCTCGGAAATCTGACCCATTAAAATGAGTTTATCAGCAGAGCTGTACCCCATTCCAATACTAAAGGTTCCTGTACTCTTTTCTTTTACCTGAATAATAATATTCATTCGATCAGGATCAATAGCCGGCTCAGGGATAATATTTACTTCTTCAAAAAAGCTGAGGCGTTGCAAGGCCTGGGTGCTTGTTCTGAGGGCCTTGGAATCAAAGATGCCACCCTCTGCGATTCGGAGTTCACGGCGGATAACATTGTCGCGGGTCCGGGTGTTACCTGTGATGGTAATTCGGTTGATATAGACTAGATTGGCCTTGTCTATATCAAAAACAATATCCATGCGGTCCCCGATGGGAGACTTGGTAATGCGAGGTCTGATGCTGGCAAAGGCATAGCCCGATTCAGCATAATAGTCTGTCATCTTCAATATATCTCCGCGGACGGTTTGTCGGCTGAGGTATTTTTGTTTTCTGATGGAGAGAAGGTTGAGAAGTTCATTTTTACCGTTGAGCAAATCACCGCTAAAATCGACTGTGCCAACTCGGAAACGAGGACCTTCTTCGATGACGAACTTAATGTACAGCCATTCTTCTTTTTGGGTGATAATTGGATCGCCAATCTTTGATTCTAAAAAGCCATTATTGTTATAAAAAGCGATGATCCGCTGGCCGTCTTGCTCTATTTTGTTCATATCAAGAAGACCGGACTCGGTAAGCCAAGACATAAACCAGCGCTCACCCGTCTCGATTTCATCCAAAAGATCATCGTCATCAAAGGTTGTATTGCCCTCAAAGGTGATTTCTTTAATATAAATCTCCTCTCCTTCGTCAATGATAAACTCAACAACGGCCCCGCTATCATCGGGGTAGGTAATAGAGGAGGAAATTTTACTGTTGTAAAAACCCTTGGTTTTATAGAGTTGTCTAATTGCTTCTTCACCAAGACTGATCTTTGCCGGGTTAAGGATGAAGTGTACCTTGATGTTTGCCGCTTCTTTGACATCCTCTTCTTTCAGCTCGGCTATGCCAGTAAAAAACACAGACTTGATAACCGGTTTTTCAATGACTCGAAAGATGATGTCTTTTCCGTTCGGACCATCACTTACGTCGATTTGAACATCATTGAAATAGCCCATTCTGTAAATGGCTTTCAGGTCCTTGCGCAGGGTCACTTGATTGTAAATATCTCCTGACTTGGTTTCGATCTTTCGGAGGATTGCCCCTGAATCGATGCGCTTATTTCCCGCCGGCGCGATAGATCCAATTCGGAAATCTTTGTTCAGGTAGCGCTCTATCTCAGCTGTAATCTCAGCAAGCATGCCGGGCAGCTCGTCGATGGAATGGCCTGTCTTGAAATAATAGGTAGGGGTGGAAGGTGCGAGCAGGTCAAAAAGTTTGACATCAATTGCAACCTCTGTACCGATAACCGTCAGATTGCCTGCGGCGATATTGTCCGCTCCGGTCTGGAGGGCGATCTCTTGTAAGCTTTCTGCAACGGGGGGCCAGTTTCCTGTGTAGTCTGCAAGAGTTCGTGCCTCATCCCTAGGAACGAAAGAAAGGCCGTTTTTTGCTGTACTCAGCTGTAACTTTTCATCGGCTACAGCGGAGAGTTGCGCAACCATGTTCGCACTCTTGATGCTGAGTGGTAAAAAAATTGTTTTTCCCGAAACTGCCCAACCGTTAGATACCGTCAAAAAGATGAAAGACAGTACAAAAAGATACGAAAAAAGGAATTGTTTCACATGTCGATGTGATAACTGGGGAGTTGGTGATGTCATGAATAATTTCCTGTGAATGAGATCAAAGACAGTCTACAGCAATAACCCAAAGGTTGTTTCATTTAACTGTTTGGAGTGGGAGGTAAGGCCATACAGATAGCTGAGTTTAAGTTGTTATAAAAAAGACGATATATTTTGCCATGTTTGAGAGTAATAGCAAACTTTGCAGTGCGCTCCAAGTGAAATCTATCAGATATGCATACTATAGTAAGAAGAGTATGGTTTTTATCATGTGTCAACATTACCACAGATGTGCAAGGAGTGACCCAAATATGTGGGCTAAAGTATTGTACGATGGATGTCTTGATCTTGTATTTCCGCCGCGTTGTGCCGTGTGCAATGTCTACAGAAAAATAGGTGCTGCAAGCGGGATCTGTTCTGCCTGCGTTAGTGGTGTGCGGCTTGTGGAAGAACCGGTTTGTTCGATTTGTGGGACGGAGGTTTATGCACAAGGCTCTACCCATGTTGTTTGCGGAGAGTGTCTTAAAAAATCACCGCCCTATGACTTTGCCATCTCTCTTTTTCGTTATGGGGTAGAAATTCGAGCTCTTATCTCGCGCTTAAAATATAATAAAGACACTTCGGTTGTGTTGGCTATTTCCGAGTTGGTAAAGGTCTATGACTTCAGTTTGTTTGACTTTTGTGATTATATTGTTCCGGTACCTCTGCATAAAAAAAGAATCCAGAAAAGAGGCTTTAATCAGGCTTTATTGCTCGCCAAAATGTGTTTTGGCAGGGGGGATAGGCGAATAAATGTCGAGGTTTTACGCCGAACTAGAAATACAGTCCCCCAGGTTTCCCTCGGTGGTAGAGAGCGGAGGAAAAGTCTGAAAAATGTTTTTAGAGTTAACCCGCTCATTGATATATCGGGCTGTTCGATATGTCTCATCGACGATGTTTATACCACGGGTACAACAGTCTCGGCGTGTGCAAAGGAACTCCTAGCTGGCGGAGCCTTGCAGGTTGTCATACTCACTTTTGCAAGGGTCGAAGTGGCGCAGAGTGGTAGGTGAGATCATGGAATTATTTATTATTGGACGATAAATTATTTGTTAATAGACTGAAGCCCGCGTAATGACGATGTTACATATGTTTAAAGAATGCTAAAGTAAGAGATATTGAGGTATTTTCAGTAAAATGGACATAAATTGAGTTTTATGAAGTTGGTAAATTGTTAGTAACTTTGTGGAAAGCCGCCTAAGCATGCCATATATCGCAAGAAAAATTGATTTGTTTCTAATGCCGGAAAAATAAGGGGTAAGGGGTAGTTTGATTTCTGCTTTCAATCTTTTCGGGGCCTGTAGCGAGGTGTCTATAAACGTTCTGTCTTTTGCCAAAATTTGTCGATATCGTCTTTGACCAAAAAAAGATATTAGAGTTAAGTCACTTCATAATTAATACATCGGGTGATTCCATCAGATGCGTCTGTTGTCGTTGTAGATTACACCTTGTACTGGTTCTTATTTTAGTAATTTAGATATTCATTCTAAGTTGATGGTTGGCTCTTGTTTTATCTGAATGGCTTGAAGCTATTGCTTTTAGCTCTTTCATTTATTAGGGAGATTGTTTTGCCTTGGCTTTGGGATGTGTTGATTTGTTTGAAATTGATTTATTATTGCGACTTGGGGGAAGTTTTTACACATGGTTTGGGACAAAATTAAAGAGAATCTTAAAACAACAATGGCGGACAACATCTTCCATTTATGGATTGAACCGTTGCAGTTTCAACAGCTCAAGGGTGAGAAGTTTGTGCTGCAAAGTCCCGATCGCTATTTTAGCGCCTATGTGAAGCAAAATTTCTCTGTTACTATTGAAAAACAGCTTGTGGCAAGTGGCTTGGAACAAACCCAACTTGTGATTTGTGAGAAGCGCGTGTCAAAGCCAGTCCCTCCTGTGGTAAAGAAAAAGAAAGCCCCGGTGAGCAGGCAGATGAGGCTCCCAAATGTTCCTTTAAATACATCAAAAACCAGAAATCTTCATCCCCGTTATACCTTTGATCAGTTCATGGTTGGAGATTCTAATATTCTGGCGGAATCCGCCTGTAGGTCCGTTGTGGCCGCAGATGGTCTGGTTGGTCCCTGTCTCTATATCAATGGCGGTACAGGGCTTGGTAAGAGTCATCTTACCCATGCCGTGGCCCATAGGGTACTTTCTGAGTCCCCTATGACTAGGTTGCACTACCTCACTGCCAAACAGTTTGCCGCAGAGATGGTTCGTGGGATTCAGACCAATACCATGGATGATTTCAAAAGAAAGTATCAGGAAAACTGTGATATTTTGCTGGTTGAGGATATACATTCCCTCACCGGTAAAAAGAAAACCCAAGAAGAGCTCAACGATGTTCTCGATATGCTTATAAAATCGGGAAAGCGAGTTATTTTGACCTCCAATAGCAGTCCAAGAGATCTCGTTGGTATCGATAATGAGTTCCGCTCCCGCATGAGTTCTGGCCTTGTTACTTCAATTAAGGCTCCAGATGTAAAGACGCGGTGCAGAATCATTGAGCAGAAGGCGATGCAGAAGCAGCTTGGGCTTAATGATGAGCTTGTTGATTTTCTTGCCAATCACATAAAAGGTGATGTGCGAAAAATTGAATCAGCACTTATTACTCTGAGGGCCAGAGCGCAACTCACTGGTGGTCACATTGATATGGACCTCGTCCGTGAGGTTGTGAGCAATGTTGTTGGAATTAGTCAGGCACTGACCCCATCTATGATTCGTGATTTGGTGAGCGCCCAGTTTAATGTGAGTGTGAAGGATCTGCAGTCTAAGTCGCGGAAGAAAATCGTCACTGTGCCTCGACAGATTGCAATGTATCTTTCAAGAAAATTCACAGAAAATTCTCTTGCTGATATTGGCAGGACCTTTAACAGGGATCACTCAACAGTGCTCCACTCCATAAAGGTTGTTTCTAATAAACTGGTTCGAGATACCTCGGTCAATGCCCAACTTGAAATATTAAGTGATAAGGTAAGCCAGCTTTAAACGCATTTTTTCTAACCCGCATTTGGCAGCCGTTTTTCTGCTGCCAAGAGCAATATTTCTTTACGGGAGATGCGGGTTAGCCACAGCTTTTTACGTACTGTGGCTAGGATACCCACCTTTGTTTCTCAAAAAACATGGACTAGAAGTATACACCTTTGAGTTCTGCTCCATATTTTTTCCCAGACGAATTCAGCAGAGCTTCAGCAATCCTTGTACCACTCTTCATCATATCATTGAGACCGATACCGCCCCAGCCAAAGCCACTGATAAATAGGGATGGATCTTGCTCTTGAGCTGACTGTTGCCACTTAAGGAGTTCCGGGTAATTGCGCTCAAGCTGAGGGATGCCACCAGCGGAGCGGAGTATGGTGGTGTAGACGGGTTCTTTGTCGATGCCAAGGATATGCTGCATATCTTTCAAGGCTTTTCTTGTCAGCGTTTCGGCGTCGAGTTCGAGCTTTTCGGGATGTCTTCTTCCCCCGACAAGTGCTTCAAATACCACATGATCTTTTGGGGCGCGTCCGGGGAACATGTTTGATGAAAATAGAGCCCCAAGGGTGAACCGTTGTTCTTTTTCCGGGATGAGAAAACCAAATCCAGGTGGGATAACAACATCATTGGTGAAGCCAAAAACGACGGATAAAATACGTGCCTCGGGCACGGATTTTTGAGGGATTGTTGAATCAACACCCTGTAGAAGTTTGAGCGCCGCATTGATGGGCAGACAACATACAATATTCTGGGCCTTGTACTGTGAACCGCCTGCGATAACCTCCCAACCCGTAGCCGTTTTTGTAACGGCAGTGACCCCACAGTTGAGTTGTAGCTCGCTTGCTGGATCTAGGTTTTCGGCAAGGCGTTCAACCAGTCGTACCATGCCTTTTGGGAAGCTGGTCATTGCGGGCATCGCAAGTTTTGGGCCGCCTTCTTTTTTCTTCTTACGCATGGTGGAAATTAAGCCGCGAAGGACAGAGCCATGTTCTTTTTCAAGGGCCCTTACACCTGGCATAACACTGTCAATTGTAAGTTTGTCAAAGTCCCCTGCATAGGTTCCTGTGAAGACAGCATCGACATAGGGGAGTAAGGCTGAGCCAAACCTGTGATTGATCCACTTGGCAACCGTTGGTTCACCCTGAAGAACCGGCTTCCACAGCTCTGTGAGCACCCGTAGCTTTGCCTGCCAGGGGATAAGGGGAGCCATGAGGATCTTTCTGGGCGTCTGGGGGATGAGGTTGAGTTTGTCGTTTAGGTAGACATAGCGAACAAAGTCCATGAGAGGGGCCTTGACCGTTTCCTGGTCGAGGCCGGTTTCCTGTAAAATACGTTTTGATTCTTCACAGTTATCCAGAAAACCATGGGGACCGATCTCTGTAATAAAACCATTTTCCCTGTGGGTTTTTATAACCCCGCCGGTGTGGTTGCTTTTTTCTAGGATACAAAACTTGTGCTTTGGCGCATGCAGTTTAAGTTTATGGGCTACGGTGAGTCCTGAAAGACCACCGCCTAATATCAATGTATGGTAAGTATCGTTCATTGCAGGTGTGTGTGGAGTTCTGAATTTTTTACTTCAATGAAGACCCAGCCACCATCCCGCAACATGCCGGGATTGATGACGGGGCTATTTATTATGGTGTCTTGCCCTTTGGCCTCATGGATATGACCTACAATAGAGAGCGCTGGCTGGTGTTTCTCGATGAGATTACGGATGGCTGTGGAGCCGACATGCTTGCCACCGCGTATCGTATCCAGCTTGGTATTTATGGGTGGCGTGTGTGAGAGAAGAAGGATCGGTATTTTTCTGTTAAGCAGTGGTTCTGCCAGGCGAACATAGTCAAGGCCCTCACGGTAGGCCGCCTCAGCAGTTGTGAAGATGTCCGCTTCTGAAAATTCAGAGGGTGTTGAAAATGGGGTGACGTTGGAGCCACCAATGCCCACGATACAAACGCTATTATTGACAAGTCTTGCCTGGCCGTGGAGATTAATACCAACCTCCTCAAGGTAGGTGTTGACTTCGGGTTTGTCGAGGTTGCCGAAATGGGCGAGAATGTTTGGGTTCAATTCCATGGCGTGGTTCAACACCTGGCGAACTTCTTTGATTCCGCCATAATTTGTGAGGTCACCGTTGAGGAGAACAAGGTCGACTTCTCTTATTTCTGGTATTGTATCTAGATGCTCCGGCGCCATGTGTATATCGCCAACGGCTATGATTCTCATAGTTTTGCCTGCAACTTCTGGGGTATGAGTCGGCGGTGAAGGCTGACTCTTGACAGTGAATTATCGATGCTTAACATTTTGGCCGACTTTATAGAAAAAATCAATGGAAAGGAAAGGTCTTTTTCTTTTCCTCATCAATTGAATCAAACGAGGTGTAACATGACAGCTGAGAAAACAACTTTTGAATTTAAGACAGAGACCAAAAAACTTCTCGATATTGTGATTAACTCACTTTACACCGAAAGGGATGTTTTTGTCCGTGAGCTTATTTCAAATGCGGCAGATGCGTTGGAAAAAATCAGACACGAAAGCATAACAGCAACAGATGTTTTCGATGATGATCTACCGCTCGAGATTACTATAGAGCTTGATGAAGAAAAAAACACCCTGGCCATCTCCGATACCGGTATTGGCATGACGAGGGAAGAACTTGAGAATAATCTTGGAACCATTGCTCATTCCGGTTCGAGTTCCTTCCTTGAAGATTTGGTTGAGGCTGCACAAAAAGATGTGAGCCTTATTGGACAATTCGGTGTTGGTTTTTATTCCGCGTTCATGGCTGGAACAACGGTTCGGGTACAAACACGATCATGGGATAAGAGCGAGGGCAATGAATGGGTTTCTGATGGGGCCGGATCCTACTCTATCTCTGAGATGACTGGTTTGCATCGGGGCACAAAGATCATCATTGAGTTAAAAGATGATGCTAAGGATTACGCCCAGCAGTGGAAGATAAGTTCCATCATTAAACAATACTCATCGTTTGTCTCTTTTCCAATCAAGCTAGGCGGTGAACTTGTAAACACTGTACAGGCTCTTTGGACCAAAAGTCGTAACGAAATCACCACAGAAGAGTATACAGATTTTTATAAGTTTGTGGCTAATGCTACCACTGACCCAATGTATCAGCTGCATTTTTCCGCTGATGCCCCACTGGCTATTAACGCCCTGTTGTTTGTGCCCACAGAAAATTTTGAGGGTTTTGGTTTTGGTAAGGTTGAGCCTGGTGTTAATCTCTATTGCCAGAGGATTCTCATCGATCAGCATTCTAAAACCATCCTGCCCGAATGGTTGAGATTTTTAAAAGGTGTGGTGGATAGTGAAGATCTGCCTCTGAATATCTCTAGACAGGCACTCCAGGATAATGCCCTTGTTGCAAAAATCCGCAAAGTTATCACCAAGCGTTTTCTCAAGCATCTTAATGAGCAGGCGAAAAAAGATCCTGAAAAATATCTTGAGTTTTGGGCAACTTTTGGGATTTACTTAAAAGAAGGTGCGACTTCTGACTATGAGTATCAGAAGGAAATCGGTAAACTGCTCCGCTTTGAATCGTCCAAGTCCGATGAGGGTAAACCCGTCTCTCTTGCCGATTATGTCTTGAGGATGAATCCGGATCAGGAAGAGATCTATTTCATCAACGGACCTAATAGGGCAAGCATCGCTGCTGGTCCTTACGTTGAGATGTTCAAGGAAAAGGACATTGAAATTCTTTACACCCTTGAGCCTATTGACGATTTCGTTCTTAATCACCTCGGTGAGTTTGATGGCAAAAAGCTCGTTTCTGCTGATCGTGCAGATCTGTCTCTTGCCAAGGATGAAAAAGAGGAAAAAGACGAGGAAAAAACGACAGACGAAGAAAAGCAGGCGGGTGAGGATATGGACGCTCTCATCAAGTGGATGCAGGAAGTGCTTGCTGATAATGTCTCAGAGGTTTCTATTTCCAAACGTCTTGTGGATGCTCCGGCTATGATTGTGAATCCTGATAGTTATATGACTTCATCCATGGAGCGCATTATGGCTGCTAATCGGAAGGATCAGGGTATTCCCGGAATGGAAGCGAGTAAAAAGAAACTTGAGATTAATCCAAAGAACGATCTCATCGTTAAACTCTTTGAACTGCAGAAGAGCGATGTCGAGTTTGCAGCCCAGGTAGCTCATCAGATCCATGATAATGCTATGATTCAGGCAGGTCTCATTGTTGACCCTCTTGAAATGGTGGAGCGGAATTACAAGATTCTGACCCGGGTAGTACAGAGCTAATTCGTATAAATCGGACGGCAAAAAAGACTCCTTTCTCGACATTGTTCGGGGAGGGAGTTTTTTTGTTTGCAGGCACTGGTCTGGGAGCTCAGTTGTGCAAATGGTATATGGGGAAAACTATTGTCTTGATAATACCGGCTTTTGCATTTAAATAGTCAAGTCTAGTCCGTATTTTGCTTCAGTTCAGGTTGTATCTCTTTTGAGTAAACACACCAATTGAAAAAGAGTGGTCTCTGTTTTTGTTCTGAAATGTATCGACCACCCTTACTGGAAAACAATAATCATTGATTAATGTGACGGATATCAAGTAATTTGTGGCATAAATGTTGAAAAATGCACAGTCACAGACTATAGATTTGTGCTGAATTCAACAATAATTGATGCCCTGGAGATTTCATGCAACCCTCAAAAAAATTCATTCTATTCCTGCTTCTGGCTGTTTTCCTGCTGGCTGGCTGTTATATTACTCCCGTACGCCACCTTGCTGCGGATATTGCTCTTGTGCAGGTTGGACAATCCACAAGAGAAGATGTACTCATCTTCTTAGGAGACCCTGATGAGCAACAGGTCCTCAGTGCTGAAGCTGAAAAGTGGCTCTATACTCAGATAAAGACAAGTGGTATGGAGAAAACCCCTTTCCTTGGTAAATACTTTGGCAGTCCTGAGGTGAATCAGGTGGTGATAACCTTTGCCAGTGGAATCGTGTCCGATACGACGTTTTCCTCTGTTGATAAGGACGAGCTCGACTGGTCCGACGATTATTCTTGGCAGAAGAAAAATTGATGGGTCAATTTGCAACAAGCCGTAAGCGGATGGTACAGGAGCAACTTTTAAATAGAGATATTGTAGATGCGAAAACCATCGCGGCAATGTCAGAAGTTCCTAGGCACCTTTTTGTCGACGATGCCATGCAGGGACGTGCCTATGGAGATCATCCCTTGCCTATTGGTGCAGGGCAAACAATCTCCCAGCCTTATATTGTGGCGACTATGACCCAGGCCCTGCGTCTTACCGGCGATGAAAAAGTGCTAGAGATAGGTACGGGATCCGGCTTTCAGGCGGCGGTACTGTCTAGGATTTGCTGCCAGGTCTATACCGTTGAGAGAATCAATTCTCTCCTTGCACGGGCACGAAAAACCTTTGACAAATTACGCTACTATAATATACGGGCAAAACTTGACGACGGGACCATGGGCTGGGCTGGAAATGGTCCCTATGATGCCAT
Organism: Desulfotalea sp.; assembly: GCA_002733995.1. Lineage (GTDB taxonomy): Bacteria > Desulfobacterota > Desulfobulbia > Desulfobulbales > Desulfocapsaceae > Desulforhopalus_A. The sequence continues at coordinate 24,677 of NVXR01000035.1, forward strand.
AATTGTTACAGCAGGCGGTCCTGAAGTGCCTCAACCTCTTGTGGATCAGTTGGCCGAGGGTGGACGTTTGATTATTCCTGTGGGTGATCAGCAGATCCAGGAATTACAATTAGTTGAAAAAAATGAAGGCCAGGTGAAGATATCTTGTCTTTCCAGTGTCCGATTTGTTGACTTGGTGGGAGAACATGGCTGGAGTAAGTGAGAAGGATGACTCGGTGGGAATGATTCGCAGGCTCTACGATGTCTGTATGGAATGGGTTTGTGGCCCCTATGGGGTTTGGGCCCTGTTCTTTATTGCCTTTATAGAGTCCTCTTTTTTTCCGCTGCCACCGGATGTGTTTCTTATTGCCATGTGTGTGGCTCTGCCGGCATTGTCTTTTCGCTATGCAGCCATTTGTTCCGTCGGCTCGGTACTTGGTGGAGCCCTTGGCTACGGTCTTGGCTTCTGGTTTATGGATGGGGTTGGCATGACCATCATAGACTGGTACGGTCTCAGCGATAAGTACGGGATGGTGCAACAATATTTTAAAGAGTACGATGTCTGGATTGTGGGTACTGCCGGGTTCACCCCGATTCCCTACAAACTTTTCACCATAACGGCCGGTTTTGTACACTCTAATTTTGTAACCTTTATGATTGTTTCGCTTGTCGCACGATCGGCAAGATTTTTTCTGGTTGCAACACTTATCTGGAAATTCGGTCCCCAGATCAAAAAGTTTATCGATCGTTATTTTAATATCCTTTCCATCGGTTTCGTAGTTCTCCTCGTCGCAGGCTTTCTTCTTATCAAGCTTGTTCTCTAGTCCCACATTTTCATCAGTTGCGGCGATGTCAGGTACAAATCTTTGGCAATGCACCATAGCGAGTTATGGCGCATTGCCAAAAGTACTGAAGAAAAGGGTGGCATAGGCACACTGATCTTTGCTGCCCTCCGGGTATTCTTCTGCCTTGGATCGATGTAAGAAAAAAAGGCATATTTCAGCCATCGCTCACCTGCAAACAACACCATGTTCATGGTAACAGCGGCCTCGTATAAATAGAGGGCGTTCCATTTTTATTTTCTTTTGCTTAATGTAATGATTTGAGGGGCTCTGTTTAAGATGACTCCTATGTTGCTAGTGGGGGCACCTAGAGAAAGTTAGGGTGCATCTTTTGCTTGAGTTTGTTGTAAAGTCCACATAACATAAGACATTCTTAACAGTTGTTCAGCGCTCTGATATTAGCTGCTGTTCCATCTGCTTTAGGTCCGAAAACTGCACTACAAAGAGGAGTTCTGGCGTGGATGAGATTTTAAAGAAACGACGCACCCTTCAAGAAACTATGAATTTCATGGCGGCTCTGTCGGCGGGCATAGAACCGATTTTAGGCCGTGGGGCAAATAGTATGACTATGTCGGCGGGCAGGAAACTGGGACGTTCGTTTTCGGCGAAAGCAAAACGAACCGAGGATCTTATGCAGGCCATTGATGAGGTGCGTAATATCCTTGAGGCCAATAACTGCCTTTGGGGCTTTGAGCCGTTCAAGCCAAAGTCCCAGGGGGAATTTGTTACATATACCCCAGAGGGGGACGCCCAGCTGTTGCTGGTTTTTCGTGACTGTATGATTCGGCAGGCTCTTCTCAGGTTCGGACATCCCCAGCAGGGCTCCCTGTGCAATATGATGTACGGTTTTTTTGCCGGTGCCCTGGAGGCGATAATGGGCAAGAAAGCAACTCTTGAGATAAAGCATGCAGGTGAAAACAGCTGTCTGAAGCTATTGACAGTGAAAATGTGATCGTAACATCTGATTGCCCTGGGAGAAGGTATGAGTGGAAATAAGGTTCGTTTGAATACGGAATGGCTCTGTGATTGCGGTGGCTGCCATGTGGCCCTTGTTGACCTGCACGAGAAGATGCTGGAGGTGCTGCAGTCGGTTGAAATCTTAAAGTGCCCGGTGCTGACAGACGAGAAGGGGTATCCGGAGGCGGATATCGGCATTGTTACAGGATCCGTGCGGACGGAACATGATCTGGTTGCTGTCCGGGCCATGCGAGAAAAGTGTAAAATTATTATTGCCTTTGGAACCTGTGCAGTCTATGGCGGTTTGCATGGTGCTGGGCTGGCCCACACCCGTGAAGAGATAATGGATTACGTGTACCGCCAAAGTCCAACCACTAAAACGGACACCATTCCCCATAATTCCATCAGCGCCCTTGCTAAAATGGTAACACCAATTGATGAAGTTATTGAGGTTGACCTCTACCTGCCTGGTTGTCCTCCACATGCCCATTATATTCTACAAGGGCTGAGCAGCCTTATTAACGAAACAACACCGAGGGTGCAAAGAGAAACGGTGTGCGCCGCTTGTAACCGGGTAATGAAAAAGACGGATGTTACAGAAATTAAATCTCCTTCCGAGGGTTTTGCCGATAATGAAACCTGCTTTCTTAGCCAGGGTTATATCTGTCAAGGTTCCGTGACCCTCGATCGTTGTCTGGCACCCTGCCCAAACCACGGTATAGCCTGTAGCGGCTGTGCCGGGCCAACAATGCAGGTCCTCACAGAGCCCACCAGGGATATCAGAACTGAAATTAGTGACCGCATGTCAAGGCTTACTAAAATCCCATATGACACCATTAAAACCCATATTGAAAAATCGGCAAAAACCCACTACGCGTATGCCATGGCAACAAAGATGATTGGCAATAAGCCTACGTTTTTGATCCAAAAATGGATTGCAGAAGGAGAGGTATTATGACAACGACCATAAAGATAGATCCTGTTACACGCATTGAAGGACATGCAAAGGTCTTGCTTGATTGTGACGCGGGCGGTCGGATTACCCAGGCAAATTTCTGTGTGAATGAGTTGCGTGGCTTTGAAAGGATTCTTCTTGGCATGGAGGCTCACACCCTGCCACAGATTACGGCGAGGATTTGTGGTGTTTGCCCCACGGCTCATCATCTGGTCGCGGCGAAAGCCCTGGATAATTGCGCCGGCGTTGAAATTCCTGAGGCCGCAAAGCTCTTAAGAGAACTTATGTATATGGGACATGTGATTCACTCCCATGCCCTCTCTCTTTTTGTGCTGGCCGGGCCTGATCTTGTTTTTGGTCTCGGTGGGGATGCTGCAACCCAAAATATTGTTGGAATGGCCCAACGGGAACCGGAGTTGACCAAGAAAGGCCTGCGCCTTCGGACCCTTGGGCAAAAGATCAATGAGGTTATCGGCGGGCGGGGTATACACCCGGTAACAGCTGTTGCAGGCGGACTTTCTTTTGCCATCAGCGATGGCCAGTGTAAGCGTTTGCAGGATCTTAGCACAGAAGCCCTTGCACTGGTGCAGGATCTTTTCGGAAAGACAAGGGATCTTCTTTTGGGACTGTTTGACAACAATCCAAAATTACTCAGCCAGCTTAATATTCCAACCTGGTATATGGGCTCAGTTAATTCCAATGGGGGCCTTAATTTTTATGATGGAACCTTGAGGGTGGTAAACGAGGAAGGGGTTGTGCAAAAGGAGTTCCAGGCCAGTGAATATCAAGATTATCTTGTTGAGCGGGCGGTGAGCTATTCCTATGCCAAAGAGGTCTACTTTGAGCATCAGGGGGCAGAGCATATGTACCGGGTTAGTACCCTTGCCCGTTTTAATGTAATCGACGGCATAGAGACCCCCCTTGCCCAGGCGGAGTTTGAAAAATTCAAACAGCGCTTTGGACGGCCATGCCACAATGCTGTGTTGCAAATGTATGCCAAGCTTGTGGAGCTGTTGTATGCCTGCGAACATGCCGTGGAGCTCAGCCAAACCCCGGCTATAAGAGGAACAACACGGGTTGAGGCGCCCATCAGGGCTGGCCGTGGTGTGGCCCATATCGAGGCTCCCCGTGGGACCCTGATCCACGATTACGAAATAGACGACCAGGGAATCGTCAGGGCTGCCAATATGATTATTGCGACCCAGCAGAATACAGCGGCAATTAATGAATCAATAAAAGAAGGCGCAAATGCCTTGCTCACAAACAGTGTTGATTCCAAGATGCTCAACGGTATCGAATTTATCATTCGTTGTTATGATCCCTGTCTTGCCTGTTCTACCCATGCCATAGGGCAGATGGGACTCGACATAGAGGTTCGTCACAATGGAAAGGTAACACGAAGAATACAGAGGGGTTCCCATGCTTGAAATGACCATCCATGAAAAGGCCTGTAGGGGATGCCAGCTTTGCCTAGATGTCTGCCCCACCGACTGCTTTACTTTTGATGAAGTAACACAGAAGGCGCAGGTTGCCGTGGTGGAAAACTGTATTGAATGTCTTAGCTGCAGTTTTATCTGTCCCTCCCTGGCCATCAGCCATAAAAACCATCATCAGGTAAAAAACTTTTATCGCAATATCGAATTTAGCAGGCGGATGGAGAAATTTTTATGAACAATAACGAACTGTCGCTCAGCGTCGAAGATTACGATAAGGCCTTTACCGAAATTGCATTTCTTCTCGATATTTTTATAGAGACCATTGTCGTTTTTGTTGGTAAGTCGACACCGGCCCTGGCTGTAGCCGCTGGTCGAAAAATGGCGGCCAATCTGCCGGTACACATTAAGGAAAATAGTATTGAAGAGGTTCTTTCTGAGGTCGTTCGGGTGTTTCGTCTGCAGCAGATGGAAATTCAAGGGACGGTGGAAGGCGCGGGTGTTATTTTTGAGCTCACCGATTGTCCCATTGGCAGTGTCTGCCATAACCGAGGCCATGAGCTTGGTGGCCAGGCTTGTCAGATGTTTCATTATTATTTCGCAGGCATCATGGCAGAACTTGTCGGTAGGCCCGCCAGACCAAAGACCCTGACTGTGGGCTCTGAGTGCTGTTTTTCCCTCGCCTTCAGTGGTGCGCCTTCGAGGCGGCTGTGAAGAAGGTACTGATTGTATGTATTGGCAACCAGCTGGTTGCAGACGACGGCATAGGTCAGGTGATTTATCAGGAGCTGTGTCACCAAGAAATTGGCACTGGTGTTCGCCTCTTATTTCTAGGCCTAGGGGGTATTGATCTGATTGAGGAGCTCCAGGGGGAAGACCTGCTTGTCGTCGTGGATGGGGTGCAACTTGGCGGCAAGGTGGGGGACGTAGTAGAGCTCGAATGGGACCAGTTACCCGTGGCCCAGGGGCGACCTGTCAGCGGCCATGGTATAGGCCTGCGTGATGCCATCGATGTTACCCGCACCCTCTATTCCGGGCGTTGTCCGGCAAGGGTTGTTCTTGTGGGGGTGGAGGGTGGTTGTTTTGATAGGCTCGGAGTTGGCCTCAGTGACGAGGTGTTGGTGGCTATCCCGAAAGCGGTTGATTTGATTGTTGATCTTGCTAGCAGATGAGCCGTTAGGCCCATGGAGCGTGTGTTGTTTTTCGGTGGGTGATTGGGGAGGGGGAGATATGTTGTATATCCTTGCCCCCCCCCCTACAAAAAAAAGCAGTCAATACAGCAGCCCCGCAGCCCAGTAGCCGTTGTTTGTTTATTTTCTGAGAAAAAGCCAACGTTCTTCGGTTGTTTGGGCCTTGTCTAATATGTAGCCATCCAGATCAAAGTTTTTTAACTCAAGGGCCTTTTCTATTTTATTGCTGATGGCAAAATGAATCATCTGTCCACGTGCCCTTTTAGAGTGGATTGGGATTGTTTTAATTATACCTTTATGCTTCTGCTGAAATACGACCTCAACTATTTTTCCCTCCAGCTGTTGCCTGTCAATCACCTTTGAATATTCTGTGGAAGCAAGGTTTACCACTGTCCCGTCGTCGGATAGTTGCAGTCTGTTGTTGAGACGCCTGGTGATTTCATCTTTCCATAGAACATAGAGGTTTTTGCAACCAGCAACGGCCAGTTTTGCGCCCATTTCCAGGCGGTAGGGTTGCATGAGGTCTAAGGGCCGGAGCAGGCCGTAGAGTCCTGAGATGATGTTGAGATGCTTCTGAGCATGTTGCAGTTCACTTTCTGTGTAGGTGTCTGCGCTAATTGCATCGTAGGCGTCACCCTGGAAGGTAAACAGGGCCTGCTTGGCATTGTCCAAGGTGAATGGTGTGGAAAAACTATGGATACGCTGGTGGGTAGAATCTGTGAGCCTGTCGCTGGTTTTCATGAGTGTCGCGAGCTCTTCTGTGGACATCTTTCTAAGGGTCTTATTTATACTTTTACTGGTGGCAAGGCAGGTCGGAATTGTAAAGGTGTTGTGCTGTCGGCCGTTGAATATCTGCGTTTTTGATGGGGCTGTTATGAGTTGCATAAAGTTGTTTCAAGAATTGGCATGATGAGTTAATAAACTATAATGATGGTGAAGTTTATATTGAACCTAGGTTTTGCATACATCATTTGAGAAGAATTACTTAGCATTAAAATAGGTTATTACATTCTAATAATCAACGTTAGTCATGCAAATTGTTTAAGAACAATATTCTTCTCCTATGGGACAAATTCACCGAACCTGCACTGTTATTGTGGCATTGCACTTTGTTTATGTGCCAGTGCCCCACAATGACTCACATCTCCGGTAAACTTGCCAACTGCAAAAAAAACACTGAACTCAGGCCGCGTCTGAACTGTTGAAAGATACAGCCCTGGCAGAGTCTGTTTCAATTACAATGATCACAGACATGTTCTTCTAACGGAGGTTGGTATGTCAGAAAATGGTGCAGCAGCGGAGATTGAATCGTTTATTGAAGGTTGGAAGGGTGATGACCAGCCTATGCGTACATTGTTTCAACGCTTTTATGATGAGTTGAAAGGTCTTGCAGATGTTGAACTGCAATTTGCAGCACGGGCAGGCGTCAGTTATTCCATGCGACCCAAGCACCATAACCAGCATGACAGGGATCTCTTTGCCATTGTTGATGTGATAGACGATGACCCGAGTGACCGTTGGCTCTCTATCTGCTTTTATGGAGACATGATCACCGACCCCAAGGAGCTTGGTGAACTTATACCGGGGGGCTTGGCTGGTAGTGATGGCTACTGTTTTGATGTGGTAAATAATGATGAAGTACTTGCTGAGTATCTTCTTGCCCGTATTGCCGAGGCCGCGCTATCGGCATCGAGGTGACAAGGGTGTCTAGGGAGTCCATCGTTTAGTGTTGATATGAGGTGATGAGGTGAGCAATGAAAAAAATACCTGTTCTCATCCTGTGTAACCCGGAGACAGAGTTGGCCCAAAAGATCTTTGTCTCTTTTGCCAGTATTCCTGATATTGAGTTGGTGTGTGCTACAGACCTCTGTGGGGTCGATCGCCAACTTGTCGCTCAAAAATATGCCTTTGTTGTTGTTGATAAAACAGGGGGGCAGGACCTTCGTGCTACTGGTCAGTGTATAAGAAATTTCCCAGAGGGGAAATATGTTCCTCTGGTTTTCATTGTTGAAGATATTCAAGAGGCTGGTGAGTTATATGCAGCCTTTGGCTCAGGGACGGTTGACTGTTTAGCCAGAACCATTTCTGTCGCCTTGTTTGGCGGTAGGATTCGCTTGCTGGTCAAATTGTATCGCTTGAGACAGAGGGTAAGAGATCAGGCAACTGAGCTTGATTCTAAGATTCTTGAGCTTGAGGTGTTGCAGAAGGAAGTTGAAGAAAAAGATCAGCGGTTGGAATTGCTCTCTTCTCTTGATCCGCTCACCGGCTTATTTAATAGACATTATTTTGATGACAATCTGCAAAAAGAGTGGCGACAGGCGGTGCGTTTTGATGAGCTGTTATCGTTGCTCTTTGTTGACACCTCTTATCGGAAAGGCCAAAATAAACAATATAGTCGGTTAGGTGAGGAGGATTATCTGTGTGGGCTTGCAGCGACCTTGCACCAGGCCCTTTTCCGGCCCGTGGACATTGTGGCGAGATACGGGGATGAGCGGTTTGCTGTGATCCTTCCTGGTACCAATAGGGCCGGTGCGGAGCTTGTCGCAGGGCGAATGCTGACAAGTGTTGCTTCTTTTAACAAGGATCAGCGAATCGCACCTGTTTCTGGCTGTGCCTTAATCAGTATTGGCGGGGCGACGACGCAGCCCTCAGCGGGAGCGGATATGCTGGATTTTATAGAGACGGCGGAGGCTGCTCTTGTCGAGGCGAATGGGCTGGGGCAAAACCGTGTTTGTTTTCGCTAGCCCGTGTTCTCCCAGGACATTGTCGTGGCCGCAGGTGAGTCATTAGGCTAGCGCCTGCACCTTTTGGGCAAGGGGGCGAGGCCCATTGTTACCGTGGCAAAATATCACGGCAACAATGGGGGCAAGGTAAGGTTAGTTTTTGAAACTGTGAATTGGTGCAGGCATCCGGCCACCCCAGGCAATGAATCTGCTGGATTTGCCAATGTTATTGACAGGCATTATGGGGCTTGCTCCAAAGAGCCCACCGAAACTGACGTGGTCGCCGACTTCTTTTCCCGGTACGGGGATGAGTCGTGCCGCTGTGGTTTTTGAGTTAATTACCCCAAGAGCCATCTCATCGGCGATGATTGCGGATATTGTATCCGCGTCAACCGATCCTGGGATCGCTATCATATCAAGTCCCACGGAGCAGACACAGGTCATTGCTTCGAGTTTTTCAAGGGTCAGGGAGCCATCGCCTACAGCTTCGGCCAGAACCGCATCTTCCATGACCGGGATGAAAGCTCCGCTCAGTCCACCTACTGTCTTACTGGCAAAGATACCGCCCTTTTTCACTGCATCGTTGAGCATGGCAAGGATAGCAGTGGAACCAGGAGCACCTACGGAATCAACGCCAAGGATCTTAAATATCTCTCCAACGCTGTCGCCGATGGTGGGCGTTGGCGCAAGGGAAAGATCAACAACACCGAACTCAATCCCAAGAGATTTTGAAACGGCACGGCCTATGAGCTCACCGCATCTGGTGACTCGAAATGTTGTCTGCTTAATTTCTTCTGCGAGTTCATCAAATTTTAGGCTACCGGGTTTCGGATGCTTTTTAATGAGTCTTTCAAGGGCGCGGGCAATAACTCCAGGTCCGCTGACGCCTACATTGAGGACTGCTTCAGCTTCTTCAACGCCATGGATGGCGCCAGCCATGAACGGATTGTCCCCCGGCTGGTTACAAAAAACGACAAATTTTGCGGCGGCAAAGCCACCTTGGTCTGCTGTCTGTTCGGCGAGCTCTTTGATCGTATGGCCCATGATCGCCAGGGCGTCCATGTTGATACCCTTATGGGTGGTGGCGATGTTAATGGAGGCACAAATTTTATCGGTTTGGGCAAGGGCCTCAGGGATTGATGCAATAAACTCCCGGTCGGTATCGGTCATTCCTTTTTCAACCTGGGCGGAGTAGCCACCGAGGATGTCTACCCCTACTGCTGTGGCTGCACGGTCAAGTGTTTTGGCAATTTCAATGAAATCGTCTTTCTTAAAGCCCGCCCCTACGAAGGCAATAGGGGTAACAGAAATACGTTTATTGACGACTGGTATGCCATACTTCTTGGACATTTTATTGCAAGCTGCGACAAAATTTCCAGCAAATCTTGCAATCTTGTTTTCGATATTGTTGCACGTGTCTACTAAATTCCCTGATCTGCAATCAAGGAGGTTTATCCCCATTGTGACCGTACGAACGTCGAGATTTTCTTTTTGAATCATCTCGACGGTGGAAAGGATCTGGTCAGAGCGTAACATTGTTTTGGTGTCTCCTGAAGTGGTGTCCGTAGTTGGTACGGCCTGTTAATGCAAGGTGATTTCGTTGGTTACCTGGAAGATGTCGTTATGCTGGATCATTACTGTTAGGCCGTTGGCTGTGGAGTAAGCATCTAGTTTATGCTGCAGCTCTTCTATTTCGCAGCTGCACTTTTGTAAGTCCAACTGAAGAGCCATTGTATATTGGTCGTCTTGGAGCGTGGTTGCAAGGTCGAAGATGTTCACATTGTGTTCAGAACAAAACAGGCTAATTCCATGCACAATGCCTGCCTTGTTGGGTCCCTGTACCGTTAAGATATACGTTTCTTTTGGTGGTCCAGCGGCTTCTAGTTGTTCCCCAGGTTGAATCTCTTTGATTGATACCTCAAAGGTACATTCTGTTTTTACATGGGAAATAGCAGCACGAAGATCTTCTTTAGTCACCTCTTCATCAAAAGAAGCGTTGAGTATCATTGTCAGATAGCCGCAAAGCACGGTTTGATTAAGGTCAGCTACATCTCCGCCAAGTTGGTAAATTGCCCCGGTGATGCTTGCTATGATACCAGGTCTGTCCTTGGACATAACTGAAATGATCATCTGTTTCTTCATCGTTGTTGTACTCCTGTACGGCGTAATTGATTGAGTGTTTTTTCTCTGTTGTGAGTTGGTTCTCTGAACATTGGCAGAACTCGCCATTATTCCATTTTTTGGCAAAATGGGCAAGTAAGAAAACAAGTGTTAGCCAGCCCGCGGCTTGAAGGCGCAGTTGGCCTCTTGACGATTTTTGAAAGTGTGAGTGTTTTATCTCCAATGTTTGTATGTTAGTAAGGTATCAATTTACCTGAAGTCGAAGCGTATCACTTGCTTTTTGTGAACATTTTTTGTGGATAAAATTAACTCAGCGGATTATCTGGCTGTTGAAGATGTGTGATCTATATTTATTACAGATGGATTTGGACAGCTCCACTCCGTATTGTGGGTGTCATAAATTTTAAGTAGTTCGACTGGAACGTTTGGGAACCGATGGCAAAAAGAAAATTTATACATATGCTCCATGAAGGTGATCTGCTTGATGACCTTTTTTTGGTGAAAGCTGTAAAAAATGGAGAAACCCGTGCGGGAAAGCCTTATCTCGTCCTCACGGTAATGGATAAAAGTGGTGAAATCTCTGGACCTATCTGGGATAATGCCGCACATTACCAAGGAATTTGCGTTGTCGGTACCGTTGTGCATTGTCTGGGGAGTGTGCAGTTGTACCGAGATAAAGCACAGTTTAAAATAGATGACGTTCGGAGTGTGTCACAAGATGGTGTTGATCTGAGCGACTTTCTCCCTACCTCTAGGAGGTGCCGGGAAGAGATGGCCGCTGAGCTGCAACAACTTGTTCGTAGTGTGAAGAACCCCTTTTTGAAAAAATTGCTTGGGTTGTTTTTTATTAAAAGCGAGTGGTGGTCACAGTTTCAAGAGGCCCCTGCCGCTAAAGGTATCCATCATGCCTATATAGGCGGCCTCATGGAACATTCGCTTTCCGTATGTAAGGCCGCAGATTCTCTTGCCTCTCACTATGAAGGCATTGATCGTTCTTTGCTGCTTGTCGGGGCCTTGCTCCATGATATTGGAAAACTAGTAGAGCTGAAAATGGAATGCGGTGTGGTTGATTATACGGTGCAGGGGAGGTTGAAAGGCCACCTTGTTATTGGGAGTGAAATGGTTGGCAATGCCGCTGCGAAAATCCGTGATTTCCCGGAGGATTTAGTGAGCCAGGTACAGCATCTTATCTTGAGTCACCATGGTCGACAGGAATTTGGTTCGCCAACCGTACCCATGACTGTAGAGGCGTTTCTGCTGAGTTTTCTCGATGATCTTGATGCCAAAATGAATATCATTGAGCAACTTCGAAGTAAGATGGAAAATGAACAATTGAGCTGGACTGACTATCAAAGAAGCCTTGAGCGGTATCTTTATCTTGGTGGATTTGGGAAGGAGAGCTCCGGCTCAATGCAGGCCGAATTTATATCTCCACGACAGCCAACGTTGTTCTAATTCACTTACTTCTATAAGCGTCTTGTTCTTCTCAGGTCGGCGGTTGGGGCATGAAGTTATTTCTTCCTCTTTTTCTAAAGAGGAACGCGTTCAACATCTAGCAAAGGGCAGCCCATGGGCACCACTTTCTTCTGGGTTATTTGCAATAAACATAGGGTAAGGCTTACCTCTTTGGATGCGGGACATATTCGCTGAAACTTGTCAAGGCGGCGGCTGCTCAATATAAGAATAAAAGTAGTAATGAAGAGTGAGTTGTAAGATAATTATTATGGCTATAGTGTCTTGTTTTTGCGGTGTTAAACTGTCTTTATACGCATGCTGTGTACGCAAGATTTAGGTTTTAAATGACAGGTTTCTATGGGTAAGGTACTACATGTCACATTCTCCCCTTTGTTATAATCATCTCCTGGGCCAGGAAAAGGTCAAGCAGTTGCTTGGTAAAGCGCTGACCAGTGATCGGTTACCCCATGGGTTTCTCTTTAAAGGACCTGATGGCGTTGGTAAGTGTCTGTATGCCCGGGGACTTGCAGCTGCAATAAACTGTAAAGATACAACCACTATTGGTGCGTGTGGTAATTGTTCATCGTGTCGTAAATTGTACTCAGGTAACCACCCGGATTACACCGTTATAAGGCCGGACAAAGGTGCTATCAAAATTGACCAGGTTCGTCAGCTGGTAAAATTAATAAGCTATCCCCCCTATGAATCACCCGTGCGTGTGGTTGTCTTAGAAGATGTACACGCCATGAGACGGGAAGCTGCGAATAGTTTGTTGAAGACACTAGAAGAGCCCCCTGTTGGCAATCTTTTTATTTTAACAGCGGATTCCTCAAGGGAAGTGCTGGCAACACTTACCTCAAGATGCCAGGTGGTCCCTTTTGTTACTCTGGGCGTGGATATAACAACTACTCTTTTGATGACCCATGGGCTTGAAGAAACAGATGCCCGAATTCTTGCGCGCCTGTCAGAGGGGAGTCCCGGCGTGGCTTTGACCCTTCATAGAGATGAAATGGTAGTGATGTGGCGGGAAGTAGTGGGTTTTTTGAGCGATCCTGCTATACATGTAAATAGAGATGTTGGGCAATTGTTGTGTTTGGCTGAAAAGATAGCAAAATTAAAGGAAACCCTGCCTACATTTTTAGGTTTGCTCCGCTTGTGGATTCGCGATCTACTTTTTGAAGAAACGGAGATACTGACTCTTTCAGGTATCGGTATTGGTGTTAAAAATTGGAGCTCTAAAGAACTCTACAATAAACTACAGGCAATAGACCGTGCTGAGCAAGAGCTTGGGCGAAATTGTAATAAAAATCTTGTTTGTGAGGTGCTTCTCTTTACGTTACAGTAGAGGTTCCAAACGATTGAAGTCATATAAGGATGAATGAGGACGAAGGTTGATGTCAGAAACTGAAAAAAAAGAATCGCGCAAAGAAGAGGCTGAAAACGAAGAACATTTTTATCGTATTCGTTTTCGTGATGATGGCCAGCATTTTACTGCCTCCTATGTGGCGAATCATCTTATTGCCGGTACGACCGTTCTGGTGCAGACTGATCATGGTCTAGAGCCTGCAAAGATAGCGGCTGATTCCCCCATGTGCGGTTGTAAATCAAAAAATAGTAAGGCAACCTACGCGATAAAGCGGGTTGCCCATGATAATGAGCTAGAAAAATTTGCTAATCTTGCAATCAGTGAAAGTCGTGCTTTTGCGTCTTGTAATTCATTGATTAAAAAACATACGTTGAATATGCACCTTGTGCGGGTTGAACGTTTTTTTAACGGCAGTAAAATGGTTTTTTATTTTACTGCTGACAAAAGGGTCGATTTCCGTGGCCTAGTAAAAGATCTTGTGCAGGAATTTAGGACCCGGGTTGAAATGCGTCAGGTTGGGGTCCGTCATGAGACAAAGATGATCGGTGGCGTCGGCACCTGTGGTAGAGAGCTGTGCTGTTCCTCTTTTATCAAGAAGTTTGACTCGGTTTCCATCAAAATGGCAAAAGAGCAGGACCTGCCACTCAATCCGACAAAAATTTCAGGACTATGTAATCGCCTGCTTTGTTGTTTGACATATGAGTATGATACGTATAAAAAACAACGGAAGAATATGCCAAAGGCGGGTAAACGAATCAAGATTGATGGAGAGATTTACCTTGTCAAACGTCAAATTGTCCTCAAAAATGCGGTTTTGGTCGAGAATAGTTCCGGTGAAGAGGTGACCCTCCAAGAAGAGCAGTGGCGGTCTTTTCAGCCGGTAAAACGTCAAAGTCCTGAGAGAAAAAAAGAAAAAAAGAACAGTGGTAAGTAAAGGGCATGTCCCTGCATAATTGTCTATCTCTGTAATCATATATCCGATTTTAATTCCACATATAACATTATGAGAACCTATATAACGACCCCTATTTATTATGTGAATGCCCAGCCTCATCTTGGACATGCATATACCACTATTGTGGCGGATACCTATAGCCGCTTTCGACGCCTTTGCGGCGACAATGTCCGATTCCAGACGGGAACAGACGAGCATGGTGACAAGATTGTAGAGGCGGCGGAGCGAGAAGGGGTTGCTCCGAAAGAGTATGTTGATACTATCAGCGGTATGTTTAAGAGCACCTGGCCGGTTCTGGAAATTGAACCCGATAAATTTATCCGTACGACCGATACAGACCACGTAAAGGTTGTGCAGAAAATTCTCCAGAGTGTTTACGATAGCGGTGATATTTATTTTGATGAATATACAGGTCTCTACTGTCAGGGGTGTGAACGCTATTTGACGGAAAAAGAGTTGGTGGATGGTAAATGTCCCGACCATCAGAAAGCACCCGAGGAGATTGCTGAGGAAAATTATTTTTTCCGTATGTCAAAGTATCAGCAGCCGCTCATTGATCATATTCATGCAAATCCGGATTTTATTACCCCGGAACGTTACAAAAATGAGGTCCTTTCTTTTCTGAGTGTGCCACTGGAAGACCTATGTATTTCACGGCCTAAAACAAGGCTTACCTGGGGAATTGAGTTACCCTTTGATGATAAGTTTGTCACCTACGTCTGGTTTGATGCTCTTATCAATTATCTTACAGGTATCGGTTATCCCGACGGCGATCTGTTTGAGGAAAATTGGGCGGTGGCTGAGCACGTTATCGCAAAAGATATTCTCAAACCCCACGCAATTTACTGGCCAACCATGCTGCTTTCAATGAAGCTGCCACTCTATCAGAAACTCCACGTACACGGTTACTGGAACGTGGATGATACGAAGATGTCAAAGAGTATCGGTAATGTTGTTAGGCCTAAAGAGCTTGTTGCAGCCTATGGTGTTGATACGCTGAGGTATTTCACCCTGCGGGAGATGTCCTTTGGTCTCGATTCATCCTTTAGCTCCGATGCTATTGTGGTAAGGCAGAATGCTGATCTGGCCAATGATCTTGGTAATCTGTTTAGCAGGGCTTTAGCTATGGTACAGAAATATCGGGAGGGAACGATACCTGCGCCTGGAGCTTACACCGAGGCGGATGGTGCCTTGCGACTGGCAGCCGATAAGATGTTGGCCAACTACGAGGAAGCGATGGGACGTTTTAACTTCCATTTAGGGCTCCAGGCCATCTGGGGCTTTGTGGGAGTTGTTAATAGATACATTGTAACCAGTGAGCCTTGGGGGCTTGCTAAAGATGAGGGCCAGAAGGAGCGTCTTGATACGGTGCTCTATACAATTCTTGAAAGTCTTCGTCTACTTACCCTCGTCCTACGACCTGTGATGGTGGGGGCCACTGTGAAGATGGGAGAGGCTCTGTCTTTAGCGCCAAATGACCCACGTATCAGCCTGCTTCCCCTTGGTCGAGAGTGGGGCTTGCTTGAGGCCGGCACGGAGCTGCAGGCCTTGGCTACACTGTTTCCCCGTTTAGAGAAGGAAGATAAGACGGAAGTGTCTAAAAAACAGCTTAAAAAAGAGAAGAAGAAAAAGGCTGTTGTTGCAGATGACAACCTCGTATCCTTTGATGACTTTAAAAAGTTGGATCTTCGGGTCGCAGAAATTGTGGCTGCTGAACCCATAAAGAAATCAGATAGATTGTTTAAACTTACGGTCAAAGCACCCGAGGAAAGGATAATTGTTGCTGGCATTGCCGAGCATTATAGTCCTGAAGAAATAATAGGGCGTCAGGTGATAATTGTTGCCAATCTCAAACCGACAAAGCTCATGGGCGTTGTCTCCAATGGAATGGTACTTGCGGCACAGGATGTGGACGGAGAAAAACAGAGCTTGATACTTACGACGGTAAGCGGGCCCATTGCAACCGGTAGCAAGGTTTCTTGATAGAGAGGGAGATAAAGTATGTTTGTTGTTAATAATTTTATGATGGCAGTAGCTCAGTTGATCGATTTTGTGTTGACGGCCTATATGTGGATTATTCTTGGTCGTACGGTCATTTCCTGGGTGAATGCCGATCCGCATAATCCCATTGTCAAGTTTTTGTATGAGGCGACGGAGCCGGTATTGAGAAGGATACGGCGCTATGTACCTTTGAGCTTTGGGGGGATTGATTTTTCTCCTATGATTTTAATCTTAGGGATTATGTTTGTGCAGAGTTTTGTCGTTCAGACCTTAAAGCAGGTGGCTATGGGTATTGGTTGATTTGCAGTAGATATATTTGAGCAGCGCACTGACGAACAGCTACTGGCGATGAATGAACCGATACTGAGCGAGCGGGATGCTTAGAATTTCTGCACGAGATATCAAAAGATAGCGAATTTTAGATGCTGAAAAGGGGAGATGATGCTGACACCACAGGCGATAAAAGATCAGGAATTCCAAAATAAATTCAGAGGTTATGATGCTATAGAGGTAAAGGCATACCTGGAACTTTTGGCTGAGGATTTCTTTGAATTAATTGAACAAAAGCGTGTTCATGTAGAGGAAATCGAGGTTCTGCAGGCCGAGCAGGAATCCCTGGTAAGAGATAAAGAGATTTTGTCGACAGAAGTTAAGGTGAGCCAAGATAACGCAGACGGAATACAGTTGGATATCGAAGAGGGGTATAAGCATAAGGATCTCGAAATCGAAGAGCTTAAAGAAAAGCTAGAGTCCACGGGAAGTCGGGCGGCGAAGCTCCAGGAAGAAACTAACGTCCATACTGAGAAAATAAAAGAACTCGAAGTGCAGTTGGCAGGTGATATAGGCATAGGTGAGCAGGATCGGTCTGATCTTGAAAAATTACGTGCACGTGTTGCCGTTCTCGAAGAACAGAACAGTGAGCTGAAAAAGGAAGGTGTTGACTTTAAAACAACTATTCTGGCCGCACAGAACTTTTCTGACAGTCTGCGTGAAACCAGTGAAGCTGAGGCTGCACAGTTGCTGGAAGACGCCCATCTTGAAGTTGCAAGTTTTAAGGCAGAGTCAGAGGCGGAACTAGCCCATCTTCCAAAGGAAATTGCTGAGCTTAAGGAAAAGAAAGGTATGGTGAAAGAAGAGTTGAAAAACATCTTACTCGCGTATCTTTCTGGTCTTAATGATTTTCCAGAAGGGGACGATCGCTCTAAAGGTGACGATTTGTCTGACCTTTTTGAAAGTATAGACATACCGGATACTGACCAGGACTAGGACCTTACTTCCAGTAGCTGGCAATACGCTCTCCACGGTCGTGTCGTTTAAGGCTATTTTGCAATAGGTGTGTGGGCAGGCTTGCTCGTAAATTATATGCCATATCTTACAACTGCCTCCGATGGTAGACAGCTTCTCTTTCTACACGTTCAGCCCAAAGGATCGAAGACCAGAATCGTTGGCCTCCATGATCAGCGCTTAAAAATTGCAGTGTCTTCTCCCCCTGTAGACGGTAAGGCAAATAAAGAGGTGGTTCGTTTTCTCGCCTCTGTTATTGGGGTAGGTAAAAAAGACATCGTTATAAAGGCGGGTTTACAGTCGAGGAAAAAGACAGTCCTTGTCTCTTCGGTATCAGCAGCAGCTCTTCGGGAAATCATTCAATCGTTCATCTAATTTATCTGTAACTCTTCCGCCGCCCATAAGTGACGTCCAGTACGGGACTTGTCGGTGGCCCTTGGCGTACTGCCACGTTTCGCTTGGAAAATCTTGTCGCAGCGGTTATCCGTTATGGCTGGAGGGTTCGTTTAGCTGGAAATATTGTTGCTGTTTATTTTGGCCCCATAATGATTATTTGGGGCTCGTTCTCCCGTTTTTCAACCTTCACTATGGAGGAGGGGGAATGTGGCCGACACAGGAAAGGTCAACGGCATAGTTTTAACTTTATTTAATAAGAGGGAAGGGCATGAAAAAATATGTGATTGGTAATTGGAAATGTCATAAAACAACCGATGATGGCTTGCAATGGTTGCAGCAGTTTTCTCAACGGTATAGGGCAAGTGATACGGTTGATGTTGTTGTCGCCCCATCCTTTCTCTGTCTTGAACGTATTTCTTTGGCCTTGGCCGAGTTGCGACTTGCCGGTGTTTCTCTTGCCGCCCAAGATGTATCACCCTTTCCGAGGGGAAGGTACACGGGTGCAATCGCGGCTGATATGCTAAAGCGGGTTGCTCGCTATGTCATTATTGGCCATTCAGAACGACGTCGCTATTTTCATGAAACCTTTCAAGATGTGATAAACAAGGCGATGGAATCAGCTGATAATGGTTTGATTCCAATAGTCTGTGTAGAGGACGCCAGTTTACTTACACAGCTAAGGCCCTTTGCCGATATCGACTGTAAAGAAATGATTATAGCCTATACTCCAGTTGATGCTTTAAACTTTAATATACCGGAGTCTGTTGAGCGGATAGCTGCGGCTGTAACGCGAATTCGTGCTTTTTTTCCTGCCTTCCCCATTATATATGGGGGGGCACTGACAGGTAAAAATGCCAGGGATTATCTTGCAATAGAAGGGCTGGATGGACTTTTTCTGGGTTCTGCCAGTCTGGAGGCGGATGAATTTGCGAAGGTGTGCGGGTACGCGCAGGATGCCGCGAAGGGATAGAGGTTAACAGTGAGTAGCAGATAGTATTCGGCCGCTCACTGGGGCTTTTTCTCTAAGATAAATAGGCATACCGATTCATTGTACTGGGCAGGTTATTCAGCTAGAGCGGGAGGAGTCTATTTTTTTTTTCGAGGCAGGAGGAAAGAGATAATAAATCCAGTGGTATTAATGCCCGCGAGGATAAGACCAATAACACCTAAGGTTCCAATGAATCCAGGCTCTCGGGACATTCGGTCGGCGAGGAGGAGTATTGAAGAGCCAACAATCAGGGCCGCTATTATCATGGCGATACCCATGATTCTGCTCGAAGTATCTATCGTTTCCGAAAGATGTTCGATTCGTTTGAGTTCGAGATTGAGGGTGAAGCTACTGTGTTTCGCGTGATCGAGGAAGCGCTGGAGTTCTCCTGGTAAGTCTTCAAGGAGTTCGAGCGAGTTGGCTAAGGTTTTAAAAATACGGGTCTTGATCGCACCCATACTATACCTTCTCATAACAATCTCTTGGATCTGCGGTTCGACGTGGGCGAGTACATCAAATTCAGGGTCAAAGTGTTCAGCGACGGCTTCGATTGTTGTCAGTGCCTTGGTGAGCAGCATCAGGTCACCGGGGCATTGAATATGGTAGCGTTGGAGCAGTGCAAAAAACTCTGAAAGAAGGCCTGTGATATTTAAGTGTTGCAGGTCGGTGTTTTGAAATTGTCCCGTGAGGTGTCTGAGTTCCATGCGAAACTCTCTGCTCTCAATTATGCTGGGATTGATACTGGTAAGTTCAAGGAATACCCGGCAGAGTTTGTCGATATCACCCTTGATTGTTGCGGCCACTAAATTGATGAGTTGATCGCTTGTTTTACGGTCCAGTCGGCCCGTCATCCCGCAATCAATAAAACAGAGTTTGTTGTCTTCGAGTAAAAAAATGTTGCCAGGATGTGGGTCGGCGTGGAAAAAACCAAAGCGCAGACATTGTTTAAAAACGGCGTCTGTCCCGTTGGCAACTATCGCTCTTCTCGCTTTTAGGCTGAGGGTGTCGGGGCTTATGGTGGAGAGAAGACGTCCCTTGATCTCCTCCATGGTGAGGACGTTTCTGGTGGTGGCAGACCAGTGAATTATAGGAAAGCTAATATTTGCATCGCTTTCGAAATATCTACGCAGCCTGTCCGTTGACTGACCTTCAATTATTAAGTTAATTTCCTTATGCAGTTCCCGTGAGAATTCCTTTGCAACAGCAGTGGGGCTATAGCCAAGATCGGAGAAGTGCTGTTGGAGGAGTTGCGCCAGCATTTCTACAAGATCCATATCTTCTTCAATGAGGGCCCTTGCACCGGGCCGGAGTACCTTGATAACTACCTCGGTACCATCCACCATGGTTGCCTTATGTACTTGGGCAATAGATGCCGCTGCCAGAGGAGTCTCTTCAATTGATGCGAAAAGCAGATTCAGTCTACCGGGAAACTCAAGGTTAAGTACTTCATAAATTTCAGAAAAAGGAACGTGATTACAGTTGTCCTGAAGTTTTTTGAACTCGTTGGCCCATTCGGGAGGGATTAAGTCTGGCCGGGTTGAAAGAAGCTGGCCGAGTTTAATAAAGGTTGGCCCCAGTTCTTCGAGGACCAGACGGAGTCTGACCTGGGCGGGACGATTTTTAGAATGTTCTGTTATGGGAACTTCAATATCGTTTTTGGCGTGTCCCATGAAACGATTAAGGCCGGTGTCTAGGACGAGTTGCCGGAAACCAAATTTAGACAAAACTTTGACAATTTCTGCAAATCTTTTGGTGTTTCTGATGGTTTTTTTTATGGAGGTGATCTTCATTTTATGCGCTCAGCAGGGTGAGTATCTCTTGATCTTTTTCTCTTTTATCCTGAAGGATCTCGAACCATAAGCCCAGGGTGTCAGGTTGTAGAGTGAGGCCGTTTCTTTCCCAGAGTTCTCTTGTTCCCGCCAGGAAATCTTCGAAAATATTTTGTACATCCCTCGCCTCTGTAATTTCTGAACAGCAGTACATGAGAGACAGGATGTCCGCCACCTGTACAATCATTGGCTGTTGTTTGAAATGGGGAGCGGCATCGGGGGTGTGGTGGTAGCCGATGGCAGAGGCAAGCTGTTCTGGGAGAGACCAGTGTTTTGCGAGCTGCAAACCAACAGCATCATGTTTGGTCCCAAATTGTTCAAGTTCAGCACCCGTGGCCTGGAAATGGCTTGCAAGGGAGTTCACTTCAAGGAGAGGATACCTGTTGGGAAATGCTGAAAGCATAACCAGCTTTCCTATATCATGGATGAGGCCGCTTATAAAGAGTTCACTGGGGGAAAGTAGGTAGTGTTCACCTATGATTTTGGCCATGATCCCACAGGTGAAGGCATGTTCCCAGAATACTCCAATACCTTGGATATAGTCTTTACCATGCTTGGGGAAAAACGCTAAAATTGCTTTGCCTATGATAAGGTTTTTGATCTCATCAAAACCAAGAACCTCCACGGCCCGTTTTATGGTCTGAACTTTTTTTGGTAGCTTGTAGGCGGTGGAGTTTACAATGTCTAATATTGTGGAGCACATGGCCTGGTCAGGTTGTATTGCCTGCACGAGATCGTTGGTCCTGCTTTTTGAGCCGGCGGTGGTCGCAAGAACTCGGTTGACCGTTGCAGGCAGCTTTGGCAGAGAGGTTATCTGATCTTGGATTGCCTGGATTTCTCGTTGTGACATTGTCAAATATTGGGGCTGAATTAAACCAGGAAAATCGACCTGTTTCTGCGAAAAATTGAGGTACAGGCTGGCATCTCTGTAACGTGTGTAGCAGTACAATTATAGAAAACGTTTATCATTGACAGTAACGTGTTGTGAGGGTGGTGTCAAAAACAATTGATAAGACTATTGTGATTGATGAAATCATTATAAATGAGAGTGGTCGATTAAGAAATGGCGATTTTCGAGGATATGGCAAATCTAATGACTGGAGTCGCTTTCTCGACTATATTACTGAACATATCATCCCCAAGGGGAAAGAGGTTTTCCCGGGAGACGATAGCTGTTGCAAATGTTGTTATTTGCTGGCTGGTAAAATAAATAAGAAAAGGGACGGTGGCTTTAAAGTACTTATAATGAATAGACACAAGGCCTGTTGTCCCCGCGGGTGGGCCGTAGGCCCAACATTGGCAGGGAAACGACTCTCGTTAATCGCGGGTAGATAAATAAAATTGTTTTATGAAGGAATGTACGATGGGTTCAAATGATACATGGGAAGATATTACTGCACGAATTAAAGAGCAGGCGGATATTGTGCAGATAATCGGTGAACATGTTGATTTAAAGCGCAGTGGTGTGAGGTTTTTGGGACTATGCCCATTTCACGGTGAAAAAACGCCCTCTTTTTCTGTACACGGAGGCCAGCAGTTTTTTCATTGTTTTGGTTGCGGTGAGTCAGGGGATGTCTTTAGCTTCCTGATGAAACAGCAGGGCTTAGACTTTACCGAAGCCTTACGACTTCTGGCGGAAAGGTATGGTATTGAGCTACCCCAGCGCAGGCGGTCAAAGGAAGATCAAGAGCGACAAAAGCAAAGAGAGCTGTTGTTTAAGGTCAATGAAATGGCAGCTGCTTACTTTCATACATACCTTAAAGAATCAGGGGGTGCATCTGCTGCAAGAGAGTATCTCGCAAAAAGAGGTGTAAGTCATGGAATACAAGAAAAATTTTGTATTGGTTATGCCCCAGATGTAGAAATCGCTGGCTGGAATTTTTTAGGCTCAAAGTTTAAAGGGGCCGAGCATAAAGCGGCAATTGCGACGGGTCTTTTGGTTGCCAAGGAAACGGGGGGGACCTATGACCGTTTTAGGGACAGGATTGTTTTTCCGATATACAATATTGGAGGTCAGATCTCTGGTTTTGGTGGGAGGATTGTGGGGGAGGGTCAGCCGAAGTATCTCAACTCTCCTGAGAGTGCCGTTTTTAACAAGAGCCAGTCTTTACTCGGTCTTTATCAGCAAAAAGATCATATCCGCCGCTTAAACCGGGCTATTTTTGTAGAAGGTAATTTTGATCTCATCTCCCTGGTTGCAAATGGGTGTGAAAATGTTGTGGCACCTTTAGGCACGGCGCTGACAAGGGAGCAGTTACGGCTCGTTAAGCGTTTCACAGAAGAGGTTACCTTACTTTTTGACGGGGATGATGCGGGTGGTAAAGCCGCCGCCAGAGGTGTGCCGTTGTTTCTTGCTGAGCAGATTACTGGGAAAGTTGCTATTTTACCAACGGGACATGATCCTGACACCTATGTACGTGAACAGGGATTAACGGCCCTCAATCAGTTGCTGGATACGGCGGAAAATCTACCGGAATTTGTCTTAGGAAGATGGATAGATGAATATGGCCTTGGGCTTGATGGAAAACGCAGAATTGTGGAAGAGTTAAAGCCTCTTCTCGCGGCTGCGGCTTCTCCGTTACAGAGGGCAGTTTTCTTGGCACATTTTGCCAAAGAATTAGATATGCAGGTGGCTGATCTTGAGCGATACCTTGAGCAGAAGAAGGTCAGTCATGCACCCGTTGTTGAAAAGATGACAAGACAAAAACAGTATGCGGGGATTGAAACTCTGTCGATTCAACAAAAGCAATTGGTCGAATTTATGATTTTGAATCCGGCAACCTATAGCGATCTTGCGGAAAATAAAATTCGTGACTGTCTTGAAGGGAGTATCGGAGAGATTCTGTTCCTTGAACTTGGCAAGGTGGTGGGCAATGATGCAGAGGCTGAGCCGGAAGAGTTATTAACAGCCCTTCCGGAGGGGGCCGAACGACGATTCGTGTCAAAGCTACTGTTGGGAGCCGCCGAGGACAGGGATGACGATGAGGGTCAGATGGAAAGGGAGCTTGCGGGTTTTGTTGAGTTTCTAAGAACAGACCAGGTGAAAAGAGAGAGCGCCCTAATAATGCAGAAAATACTGCGAGCTCAAGAGGATAATAATCTTCCACTGGTCCAGGAATTGCTGATAGAAAAACTTAGGCTTGGCCAAAAACTGCATGGGTGAGATTAAATAATAATGTAACAAATTGAGATCGTGGCGAAATAGAGTATTTTAATGTAATGGTAAAAAGAACTTGACATTTGTCTTCGTTTCGTTTGATTGTGGGTAGGTTGACGGCTTAGGGTGAGACGTCTGATTGTTAGGTTTGAGTGGACTAATTGCGCTTGAAATAAGTTAAAACCGATTTCGGAAGAGGGAGAATGCGTATGGCATTGGCCGGCGGTGACGACGACGTCGTCAGGGGGATGGATGAAGCAATGACAAATTACAGTGATGTGAAAGATGCGCCGTCCTACGACCTGAGAGACGATTCTGCTGGTGAGCTTCGCGAGCCTGTGGATTACAATGATTCGAAATACGAGCGACGCAATGATAAGCCTGAGAGGCGTACTAATACCTTTAGTGATCGAAGGAAGCAAGATCGACGCAGGGCCTCTAGGGATAGTGGCGGAAAGTCTGATAGGATAAAATCTTCTGTTGATCCGATGAACATCTATCTTCGGGAAATGGGTACCCTGACTCTGCTTAAGCATGAGGAAGAACTCAAACTCGCCAAGATGATGGAGGATGGTAAGCAGATAGTTCAAAACGCCGTATTGAAAACACCTATTGCAATTCCGGCCTTGATTGAAGTGATCAAAGGTCTTGAAAAGAATGACGAAAAAATATGCCAGATTATTTCGGGTATTACCGAAAATACGCCAAAAGTTGTGGCAAGGGAAAGTAAGGAGTTCTTAGCTCGTATTGAGCAGGCGATAGTCCTTGATGCAGACAGGCAAAAGTTGTTGGTAAAATATTTGGCAGAGGCCCCGGATACATCTACATCAAAGGCCATACTTCGTGAAATTGAAGCGGTGGGTGATGGGATCAGGGCTCTTTTTTATGATAAAATTATCTGTGCTGAATGTATAAAGGCGATAGCCGCCGCACTTGAAGATTTGTCCAAACGGTTTCGCAAGGTTTTTGTGGAAGTGATGGGGGAATATGTAGGTGGGCAGAGTGGTGATGCGAAGGAAGTGTCCCCAGAGCAAATTGAGTGCCAGGTGAACAGGCAGATGATGGAGGAGTCCGGGGTTGATGAAAAACAGCTTCGCACGATACTTAATGAAGTTGACGCTGGCTGGGATATGTATAAACAGGCAAAGGAAGGTCTGGTTCGGGCAAACCTCCGCCTCGTTATCTCTGTTTCGAAAAAATTTGTCAATCGAGGACTGCAGTTTTCTGATCTTATTCAAGAGGGTAATATTGGCCTGATGAAGGCCGTGGAAAAATTTGATTATCATCGTGGCTATAAGTTTAGTACCTATGCGACATGGTGGATCAGGCAGGCAATTACTAGGGGCATAGCAGATCAGGGCCGTACCATTCGTTTGCCTGTGCATATGATTGAAACCATTAATCGCCTTCTCCGAGTTTCCAAAGATTTTCTTCTTGAAGAACATCGTGAGCCGACTCCCGAAGAAATGGCGGACCAGTTAGGCACGGATGTAGGTAAGGTAAAATCGGCGCTTAAGATTGCCAAAGATGCCATCTCTTTAGATACGCCAGTAGGTAATGATGGAGAGACATTTTTGGGTGATTTTATAGAAGATAAGGATAAGCTCGGGCCCGATGAAGTGACTATGGTTAGCAGCCTCCGGGAGTGCCTCCATCAGGTGATGTCCTCCCTCTCTCCCAGAGAGGCAAAGGTGTTGCAGATGCGCTATGGCATAGATGTTGACTGTGATCATACCCTTGAAGAAGTAGGTAAATGTTTTGCCGTAACAAGAGAACGCATACGTCAGATAGAAGCGCAGGCGATCATGAAGTTAAAGCATCCCTCACGCGTAGAGGAGCTTAAGGTGTTTATGACCGACTAGGGCCTTGTCCGAGAATATTCATTTTCTTATCCCAAATCGAGGTCTCATAATGAAGGCATAGTCACCTAAGTGACAGCCTAGCCGCACACTTTTTAGGTGTCTGCAGGCTTCTTAGCCCCCAAGGACGGGCAACGTACCTTCTTGGAGGCACTCCGGGGCGACGTTAGCTGTTGCGGAGAAAGGTGTGTGCCTGTAATACGCCCCTTAATTGGCGTTGGAAATGTTCGGTTGTAGGTGGTGTACTCCAGATTTCCTTGCAGGAACAAACACCGAACTGTGTTATTGGTATGCAACTTTAATTACCACCAGGGCACTTATCCCGGCTTATCTCCGGCTTACCGGGGATCGCTTGTATTGAAGAGAACGTATGTCGGCAATGGACTCCACCCTCGACTGGTTAAGTTTATCCCTTGTACCCGGCCTTGGTTTGGGCGGTGCATGGCGGTTGTTACGCCATTTCAAACAACCTTCAGCTGTTTTGCAAAGTTTACCTGCAGTGATTTCGAAGGTTGAGGGGATGCGTAAAGGTCAGCTTAAGGGACTTCTTTCTGGGGCGGATTGGCGGCAGAAAGCAGAGTATGAGTTACGACGACTGCATTCTTTTGGCGCCCATGTTATCTCGTATGAGTCACCGCTCTATCCTCCTCTTTTAAAACAACTTATAGACCCCCCGCTCCTTCTTTTTGTTCTTGGAAATCCTGAAATCTTGCAACAACAGTCCATCGCTATTGTTGGCTCTAGAGCGGCGACAGCCTATGGTCGGAGGATATCGTTTCAACTTGCAGAAGGGTTGGCTGGTTACTCGCTGTCTGTTGTCTCAGGACTTGCCCTCGGAATTGATACTGAAGCCCATCGCGGGACACTCAGTGGTGGGGGGAATACGGTGGCGGTTCTCGGTTGTGGCTTGGATGTTGTGTATCCAAAGCAGAATCGATACCTGTTCGAGGAAATCGCCAAGCAAGGAGCGGTCGTAACTGAATACCTTCTTGGTACGCGGCCTGAAGGATTTCGCTTTCCTGCGCGAAATCGTATAATCGCCGGTATCTCTGCGGGTGTGGTTGTGGTAGAGGCTGCAAGGCGGTCAGGATCCTTGATAACTGCCCAAATTGCTTTGGATGCAGGTCGCGATGTGTTTGCCGTACCGGGACAGGTCGATTCGTATAAAAGCGAAGGGGCTCATTGGCTCTTGCAGCAAGGTGCAAAAATTGTTCTTGGTGCCGCTGATATAGCGGATGAATACGGTTTATGCACAGCAACTCTAAGGTCGACGGATCACGAGCCAGTAAAAAACAATATCGATCTTGATCCAGATGCATTAGCATTGCTGCAATGCATTGAGCCTTATGCTATGGGCAAAGAAGATCTAATCTTATTGTCAAAGATGCCTCCTGCCAGAGTGAGTGAGCTGTTACTCTTTATGGAATTGGAAGGGTTTATTGAGATGTTGCCCGGAGATAAGTTGAGAAAAATTAAATCATAAATAGGCAAAAATAATTGGCGCTATAGCGCTAATTATCTTTTATAAGAGATACAGGAGTATTATGAACAGGGAAATTCAGATAGCACCATCTATTTTGTCAGCAGATTTTAGCAGGCTCGGTGCAGAAATAAAGGCAGTTGAAGAGGCCGGAGCGGATCTTATTCATGTGGACGTGATGGACGGACATTTTGTCCCTAATATCACCATCGGACCTTTTGTGGTCGATGCCGTAGCAAAGATAGCCTCAAGACCTGTTGATGTGCACCTTATGATATCGGATCCGGATAAGTATATTGATCTGTTTGCCAAGTCTGGTGCAGACTGGATCACGGTACACGTTGAGGCTTGTACCCACTTGCATCGTACGGTTGCAAGAATTAAAGAACTGGGTAAAAAAGCGGGGGTTGTGTTAAATCCCGCGACCTCATTGGCTACACTTGACTACATCCTGGAGGATGTTGATGTAGTTATGCTCATGTCTGTTAATCCTGGTTTTGGTGGTCAGAAGTTTATTGCCTCTACCCTAGCTAAAATCTGGCAGCTCAGGCAACGAATTGATGCCATGGGCTTGGAGGTTGATATTGAGGTGGATGGTGGTATTAGTCCGGATACTATTGCAGACGTGGCAGAGGCAGGTGCTAATGTATTTGTAGCAGGGTCTGCTGTCTACGGAAGTAGAGATTATAAAGAAACCATAGTTGCTCTGAAAAAAACTGGTGCCACAGGTGCTGCTCGGTACCAGTCTTAGCAGGGAGGAGTCATAAACATGGGCATGGAATTTAAGTCACTTACCTGTACCAGTGTATATGCAAAGCTAAAAAAACTTGCGGTGGAAGCATTTGATCTAACCGGAGTTGATGCGCTCGCTAAAAGTGACAGGCTTGGTCGGTATGCCTCACGCAGCTCTTTGTTGAATTACCATTATGCAACCCAAAGGGTTGACGATAAGGTTCTGGATTTACTACAAATACTTGCCGATGAGCTTGAGCTTGTGTCGCAGTTTAAGGCAATGCGAAGAGGCGCAGTGATCAACAGAGTTGATGGCTATAAGAGTGAAGACAGGCAGGTATTACATACAGCGTGCAGGGATATTTTTGCCGAGAGCGCAGTAGCACCAGAGGCGGTTGCCGCTGCAAAATCAGAGTTGGAAAAGTTGCAGCAGTTTTTGGAAGAAATCAATTCCGGGGTCTTGACGGGTAGTGCTGGGCAGCGCTTTGATACCATGATTCATGTGGGGATAGGAGGGTCTGACCTTGGGCCTCGCGCCATGTATGAGGGTCTTAAGGTGTATGGACAGAATGGGCGAAATGTCCATTTTATATCTAATCTCGATCCGGATGATGCGGCGGCGGTGTTAAAAAAAGTCGATCTTGCAACGACCCTCGTGGCGATAGTCTCTAAAAGTGGAACGACCCTTGAAACACTGACAAATGAAAAAATAGTTGGTATGGCTTTTGAAAAAGCCGGCTTACGTGCAAAGGATCACTGCATCTCTATTACCGGAGAGGGGAGTCCCATGGACAATCCCCAAAATTATCTGCGTTCCTTTCATATGTTTGATTACATCGGTGGCCGGTTCAGTTCTACCTCAATGGTTGGCGGGGTTGTGCTTAGTTTTTATCTCGGCTTAGATGCTTTTCTAGAGTTTTTAAGAGGCGCAGCTACAATTGATCAGTTGGCAGAAAAAACGGATATCAGAGAAAATATTCCACTCCTCATGGCCGTTTTGGGCATCTGGAATCATAATTTTCTGGGATATGCTACTCTGGCAGTTCTTCCTTACAGTCAGGCACTAAGCAGGTTTCCGGCCCATCTTCAGCAATGTGACATGGAAAGCAATGGTAAAAGTGTGCTGCGAAGTGGAAAACCTGTGGAGGTGCGGACTGGCCCTCTCGTATGGGGGGAACCCGGTACCAATGGGCAACATGCTTTTTATCAATTATTACATCAAGGTACAGAGATTGTGCCGGTGGAGTTTATAGGCTTTAAAGCGAGTCAATATGGTGAAGATCTTTCTGTGGATGGTTCGACGTCCCAGGAGAAACTTCTGGCAAATCTATACGCTCAGATGGTGGCCATGGCCATTGGCCAACGTTCAGAAAACCCAAATAAAAACTTTCCAGGCAACAGGCCCTCGTCTCTCGTCCTAGCTGAAAAGTTGACCCCTGAAGTTATGGGAGCACTCTTGGCGCTTTATGAGTCGAAAATAGTATTTCAGGGTTTTGCCTGGAATATTAATTCATTTGACCAGGAAGGCGTACAATTAGGGAAAGTACTGGCGGATAGATTCCTTACTGCAATGGGTGATACTGGTTGTTCAGCTATGACATTAGAAAATAAATTTCTGAATCAGTTGTACTCTTAGGATTGCTTGATATTATTAGCTGAATTGTGCTTCAGTTCCGTGGACGAAAGTTATTTGATTTTTGTTGACAAAATTGCATAGCAAAGATATTCTCACACGCTGAACGAAATTTCAAGATCATTGGTGACTCATTTTTGCAACAGACTGCAGATGAGATTGATGGTCGAGACTTACAGTGAAAATGATAAACCAAATATTGGTTGCAGATTTTCTAATCTAGTAAGGAATTGAGTAAAAGGTAGAAGTTTAAACAGTAATTCAAAGGAGGAAATCATGGCAAAGCATGAGACGCCCTTGTTGGATCAATTGGAGACTGGCCCGTGGCCAAGCTTCGTTACCGACATTAAAAGGCAGGCTGAGACTAAGCCTGAGTGTTGGGACATTCTTGGTATTCTAGAGCTGTCCTACAAAGAGAGGATTACCCACTGGAAGCACGGTGGTATCGTAGGTGTTTTTGGTTACGGCGGTGGTATCGTTGGTCGTTACGCTGATATGCCTAAAGAGTTTCCTGGAGTTGAGCATTTTCATACAGTTCGTGTTGCCCAGCCTTCATCCAAGTATTACTCCACAAAGAATCTTCGTCAGTTGATGGATCTTTGGGAGAAGTACGGTTCCGGTATGACCAACTTTCATGGTTCTACAGGTGACATTATTCTTCTTGGTACCCGCACTGAGAACCTCGAGCCTTTCTTCTGGGATCTTACCCACGATATGAAGCAGGATCTTGGTGGTTCCGGTTCTAACCTGCGAACACCAGCTAACTGTATTGGGCAATCTCGTTGTGAGTGGTCTTGTTATGATACTGAAGAAGCATGTTATCATTTGACCATGCATTATCAGGATGAGATTCATCGTCCAGCATTCCCATACAAGTTTAAATTCAAGTTTTCCGGATGTCCAAATGATTGTGTTGCTGCAATAGCACGTTCAGATGTCTCCGTTATCGGTACCTGGAGAGATAATATTCGTATCGACCAGGCTGCCGTTAAAGAATATGTAGCTGATAACTACCCTGCTAACGGTGGTGCTTTTTCCGGTAGAGATTGGGGTGCCTTTGATATTCAGAAAGAAGTAATTAATCTTTGTCCTACTGACTGTATGTGGATGGAAGGTGAAGAACTGAAGATCGA
Source organism: Desulfotalea sp. (assembly GCA_002733995.1). Classification (GTDB taxonomy): domain Bacteria; phylum Desulfobacterota; class Desulfobulbia; order Desulfobulbales; family Desulfocapsaceae; genus Desulforhopalus_A. Next base: position 55,145 of record NVXR01000035.1, read on the forward strand.
TGATAGCGAGTGTACTCGTTGCATGCATTGTATCAACGTAATGCCACGCGCCTTACGTCCTGGTGCCGATCAGGGTGCTTCTATCTGTGTTGGTGCAAAAGCTCCAATTCTTGATGGTGCACAGTTCTCAACCCTCATTGTTCCTTTCATGAAGATCGAGAAAGAAAATGACTTTGAAGAACTGATCGACTTTATCGAGACTATCTGGGACTGGTGGATGGAAGTAGGTAAAAACCGTGAGCGCGTAGGTGAGACTATGCAACGCGTTGGGTTGCCGACTTTTCTTAAGGTCATGGGTATTAAGCCAATTCCACAGCATGTTAAAGAGCCTCGTTCCAATCCTTATATCTTCTGGAAAGAAGAAGAAGTTGAGGGTGGTTTTGAACGTGACGTAGACGAATTCCGTCGCAACCACGCCGCTTAATACTGTTTTAATTTGAGCTGAAAAATCATATTAAATATAAGGAGATTTTACAATGGGTTATAATCCAGATAAACCAATGGACGGACGTATATCAGATCTTGGTCCTCCTAATTACGAACAATTTTTCCCACCTGTCATTAAGGCAAATAAGGGAAAATGGTTGTGGCACGAAATTACCCAACCAGGTGTATTGATGCACAAATCTGAAACAGGCGATGAAGTATATACCATTCGTGTTGGTTGTGCGCGTCTTGTTTCTGTAGAGTATATTCGCGAAGTATGTGATATCGCAGATGAATTTTGTGACGGATTTCTACGTTTTACTACACGTAATAACATAGAGTTTATGGTTGATGCAGAGGCAAAGGTTCAGCCTTTACTCGACAACCTTAAAACCCGTGACAATAGATTCCCTGTCGGTGGAACCGGTGCTGGTGTAACGAACATCGTTCACACCCAGGGTTGGGTACATTGTCATACTCCTGCAACGGATGCTTCTGGTGTAGTTAAAGCTGTAATGGATGAGTTGTTCGAATATTTCACATCCATGAAACTTCCTGCCCAGGTTCGTATTGCTCTTGCATGTTGTTTGAACATGTGTGGTGCAGTTCATGCTTCCGATATCGCAATCCTTGGTGTGCATCGTAAGCCACCAATGATCGATCACTCTCGTATTAGCGGTGTATGTGAGCTTCCTCTTGCTATTTCTTCTTGTCCTTTAGGTGCTGTTAAGCCTGCTAAGGCTATAGTAGATGGTAAAGAGATCAAGACCGTTAAGGTAAACGTTGATCGTTGTATGTATTGTGGTAACTGTTACACTATGTGTCCTGCAATGCCACTTGCCGATCCAGAAGGTGATGGTATCGCTATTTTGGTTGGTGGTAAGGTTTCCAATAGAATCAGTGAGCCTAAATTTTCTAAGCTAGTTATCCCATTCCTACCAAACACTACTCCTCGTTGGCCAGAGACTGTAGCGGCTATTAAGAAAATTCTTTTAGCCTATGCAGACGGTGCGAACAAGTATGAGCGTCTTGGTGACTGGGCAGAAAGAATCGGTTGGGAGAAGTTCTTCGAAAGATGCGATATCCCATTTACCGATAAAAGTATTGACGATTATCGTCTTGCTTATGACACTTGGCGTACAACGACTCAGTTCAAGTACACCAACCACATTAAATAGGTAGCGGTAGGATGTTTTATGTTGATCGGGTGCCCAACTCCTGGCCTGATCAACTGATACCTTCCCGACCGTTACTTGAGGAGTATTATTATGGCCTTGGAAATTGACGCTCTAAAAGACGCCATTGAGGAGAAAGCTACAAAATCTCCAAAACCACAGTTGTATATTAAGGATTTTTACAAGTGTGATCCTGATTCTAAGCCACGTGTTATTAAAAACGTTGCGAATGAAATGGTTCGTGAAGGTCGTTTGATGTTCTGGTCTTCTGGATCCACGACTATGTATGGTATTCCTAGTCGTATTCAAAACGAAGAAGGATAAAAGTTCTATAGCTTTTAAAGTTCTGTAGTTTTAAGGCACAAAGATCTTCTGATCTTTGTGCCTTTTTTTATTCTTTGAGCAGTTCTGTATAACCATCCCCCAACAGACTCATCTATCGTCCATAATTTCCATTGGTTCATCTTGTGCTGTGAGTTTCCTTCGTAATCTGCAGGCCACCAATCCTTTGCACTACTTTATAGTAGTGTCGACATGAGAACCTGGAGTGAGGCTTCAAGGTGAGGGTATATCCGTGTGGTATTATGATATAGACAGGTAAAAAGGGTAGGTGCGGCGGGCTGGTGCTTTAGGGTGTGGACAGTGGGCGTTTTACGCCCCCTTGGGGACAAGGACTGTATCCTTCATGTGCATCTGGTCTGCTCTGAAAAGAGCAATGGGGAATCTATCAGCGCGAGCTGATGGATTCCCCAAGATGTATACTACGTATGTTTGTTGTCTCTGTTGATCTATCCGTGGGGAGAGGGCAGATGCCCCTCTGGGGCACTACGGATAGAGCCATTCGTGACGAGCAAATCATCGCTTCCTATTGTGCAGATATTTTGTCCCATGGAGAAAATATCTGAAGTAGGACCGCTAATAGCGGTAATAGTCTGGCTTGTATGGGCCTTCGACTTTGACTCCGATATAATCAGCCTGCTCTTTTGAAAGTTCTGTCAGGTTTACGCCGATTTTTTTGAGATGTAAGCGGGCAACCATTTCATCAAGGGTTTTAGGCAGAAAATAGACCTTGTTGTCGTAGTTTCCTGAGTTGTTCCATAATTCGATCTGAGCAAGGACTTGATTGGTGAAGGAGTTACTCATAACAAAGCTGGGATGACCGGTGGCACATCCGAGATTTACAAGTCTTCCTTCGGCAAGAACAATAATTCGTTTGCCATCGGGAAAAATAACATGATCAACCTGGGGTTTTATATTATCCCACTCGAGGTCTTTGATGCCCGCTATGTCAATTTCAGAATCAAAATGACCGATATTACAAACAATCGCCTGGTTTGGCATGGCGTCCATATGGGCTCTTGTTATAACATTCAAGTTGCCTGTGCAGGTTACAAAAATATTGCCAATAGATGCGATATCATCCATGGTGACGACACGGTATCCTTCCATTGCGGCTTGTAGGGCGCAGATAGGATCAATCTCTGTAACATAGACGCTGGCGCCCATCCCCTTGAGAGCTTGAGCACAGCCCTTGCCTACGTCTCCGTAACCGATTACTACTGCATTTTTACCGGCGATCATTACATCAGTGGCGCGCTTAATTCCGTCGATGAGTGACTCTCTACAGCCGTAGAGGTTGTCAAACTTTGATTTTGTAACAGAATCATTAACATTAATGGCTGGACAGGCAAGGATGCCTTCATTTGCCATTTCGTTAAGTCTGTGCACTCCTGTGGTGGTTTCTTCGCTGATACCTTTGATGTTCTTTAGCTCTGTTTTATACTTATCATGAAGAATAAGGGTTAAATCTCCACCGTCATCAAGGACCATATTAGGGTTCCAGTTGTCGGTTCCAAAGATGGTTTGGTCGATACACCACCAAAACTCTTCATCGGACTCACCTTTCCAGGCAAAAATAGGAATTCCAGCAGCTGCCATAGCCGCTGCTGCGTGATCCTGGGTAGAGAAGATATTACAACTGGACCAGCGTAATTCTGCGCCGAGGGCTACCAATGTCTCCATGAGCACCGCGGTCTGGATGGTCATATGTAAGCAACCAGCAATACGAGCACCTTTAAGGGGGAACTTACCGGCATATTGCTCTTTGAGAGCCATAAGGCCAGGCATTTCTGTTTCTGCTATGGCGATCTCTTTACGGCCCCATTCTGCAAGGCTCATATCTGCGACTTTATAATCTGTAAATGTAGTACTCATTAATGTATCCTTAATTCAGTTTGTAATATTAAGTTGGTTAGCGCAATTTGGCGGCATCTCTTAGGATGTCGGCCTTATCTGTTTTCTCCCAGGTAAAAGCATCCAGTTCCCGTCCAAAATGGCCGTAGGCTGCCGTTGACTGATAGATTGGCCGGAGAAGGTCAAGCTGTTGTACAATGGCCTTAGGTCTCAGGTCAAAATGTTCCAAGATGAGCTGCTTGATCTTGGCGTCGGAGATCTTGCCTGTACCGAAACTATTGACATTAATCGACACTGGTTGCGAAATACCGATCGCATAGGCAACCTGTAATTCGATTTCTGTTGCAATTCCCGCTGCAACCAGGTTTTTGGCTACATAACGTCCATAATAAGCGCTGGATCTATCCACCTTGGACGGATCTTTACCGGAAAAGGCACCGCCACCATGGGAACCTTTGCCCCCATAGGTATCAACAATAATTTTTCTACCTGTAACCCCGCAGTCACCGACCGGACCACCAATAACAAAACGTCCGGTGGGGTTAATGAAGATTTTTGTATTACTATCGATCATGTGAGCAGGAAGGGTAGGTTTTATGATCTCCTCCATTATCCCTTCCTTAAGATCGTCGTAGGAGATGGTTGTATCATGCTGGCTTGAGAGAACGATCGCATCAATACGTTTTGGGACGCTATTCTCATATTCTATGGTTACCTGACTTTTTGCATCCGGTCGTAGCCAAGGTAAGATATTTGTCTTTCTAATATCTGCTTGTCTTTTGACGAGAAGATGGGCAAAAGTGATGGGCATTGGCATTAACACTTCGGTCTCGTTACATGCATAACCGAACATTAAGCCCTGATCACCAGCACCCTGGTCGAGATCAACACCCGTACCTTCATCGACTCCCTGGGCAATGTCTGGAGATTGTTTGTCAATGGATGTCATAACAGCACAGGATTGCCAGTCAAATCCCATGTCGGACGAGTTGTAACCTATTTTTTTGATGGTCTGACGGACAACTTCAGGCATGTCGACCCAGGCTGTAGTGGTAATTTCGCCTGCAATCAGGGCCATACCGGTTGTTACAATTGTCTCGCAAGCAACCCTCGCATGGATGTCTTGCTCAAGTATTGCATCAAGGATGGCGTCTGAAATCTGATCGGCAACCTTATCGGGGTGGCCTTCTGAAACGGACTCAGATGTGAAAAGGTAATCTGACATAAAAACTCCAATGTATTAAACTACGAATAGATTCAAAAATTACTATAACATTGTAGTTATAAGAAGAATTTTTGCAAGAAAAGAGGTGTAAATATTACCGATTATATCGCTAATCAAATGAATAACCAATAACTATTATAATTACAAAAAATTCTATTGATAAAATATGTTCCACCGGGTTCTTGCCCCGGCTGTAAACAGTGATTACCATCGAGGTTGTCTTCGTGTGTTAGGGGCTTGTCTATGAATTTTGAAGAGGTTGGCATAATGCAATTCTCCGAAAGGATCATAGGGGTTGCATAGATTATATATCGTTAAAGTACGTAAGGAATATTGGGACATGACAATTGAAATTGCTAAGGAAGTGCTTCTCACCGAGGAGCAGGGCTTGGCCGCTGTAAGGGAACGGATAGGGGTAGAATTTGTAGATGCTATAGAGGTCATTCTAGCAAGCCGTGGCCGTCTTGTGATTACAGGCATTGGTAAGTCTGGGTTGATTGGTCAGAAAATTTCAGCAACCCTTAATAGTACAGGCACTCCATCTTTTTTTCTTCACCCTGTTGAAGCGATGCACGGTGATCTTGGTATGGTTATGGCTGGAGATGTTGTTGTGGCAATATCTTATTCTGGTGAAACAGCGGAGCTTAACAGTCTGCTCATCAGCCTTAAAAAAAGAGGCAATAAGATAATTGCGATGACCGGCGGTAGGGACTCATCACTTGCGGTTGCGGCAGATATTGTACTGGATATTAATATCCCTAAAGAGGCCTGTCCATTAGGTATGGCACCAACAACAAGTACTACAGCGACGCTGGCCATGGGGGATGCGCTGGCTGTGGTCCTGTTAAACAGAAATAAATTTCAGGCGGAAGATTTTCGTCATAACCACCCAGGTGGTAGTTTAGGGCAGCGACTCAAGGTGAAGGTAACCGAGGTAATGCTTCATGGAAAGGATATCCCAAAGGTTCGACCAGAGTCTTCTGCGATGGAGTCTCTCGTTGCTCTAAATGAAAATGATGCTGGTGTAGTGCTTGTTATTGGCGCTGATAACAATGTCTTAGGGATTGTAACTGATGGAGATGTGCGCCGATGTGTTGTTAAGGACCAAGGTCTTCAGAATGCTACCGCCGAGCAAATTATGACAGAAAACCCTATCTGCATAGGACCTGATCATTTGGCTGCTGATGCCCTCTCTATTATGCAAAAACATGAAATTACGGCACTACCTATTGTAGATGAAAGTCGCAAGCTCCTCGGGCTTCTTCATTTGCACAATCTGCTCGGTAAAGGTGAGTTTCGATTTTTGGTGTAGCCAGAATCTCTGCTACGTTTAACTGAGGTCCTCAGATATCCTTATCAGGCGGCAAGGTAAGTGGTATCGAGATGTGCTGGGAAACGACGGTGGCTGCCAGCCGAACCCCTCAAAATCCGGGTTCGGTTGTAGTTGTAATACTGTGCCTCAGCCCCCTGATGTTTCTGCAGAGAGCTCCCATTGACCATTTGTTTTGTCGTAGGCGTAAAACATAACGAGGGTTAGTGGGCGGCTCCCACGTCTTTTTTCGGTACATTGCATGCGAAAGATCAGTTTTCCCGTTACCTCTTTAACGTAGCTGACGGTAGGTTTTATCAGGTTTTCTCGTACCGCTGTAGTATAGTTGCTTATAAAAAGAGTTTGGTAGTTGTCGTGCAGATACGACTTTTTCTCTGAGATGTAAATTTCTTCATTAAGGTCTGCAAGCGTCGAGTGAATTTCTTGCCTTGCCTTTATAAACTCTTCTTCTTCGGAATATTTACTTCCTTCAATAGAGTTAAGAATTTGATTGTACAATTTTCCAGCTTCATACAATTGCTTATTTTTTAACTGTGATTTGACAGTTTGTTTGTCCCGTATGATTGAGGCCTGGAGGATGATCTTTCCCAGTTTCTTTCTGTTAATATCTCTCTTAGCTTCATCAATGAGTGTCTGATTGTCGGCGAGTGTTGCGCTTGCTTGGGCGTAGGCCTCAATTGCTTTATTCCACGAACCTAGCGCAAAGGCACTGTTGCCTTGTTCTATGATCAGATAAAGTTTAGATCTGTCAATAACATTAGATATCCTTCGAATCTGTGTAGCTTTTATGGCGCTATATGTGCGTGCGATGTCCAGGCAGGATTCATAGGAAATAATTGCATCATGCCAATTGCCTCGATCGAAGGCGGATTCACCTGTCTTGAGTGCGATTTCAAACTTACATCGACTCAGTTCATCTTGTAGTTTTTGTTTATAGATAGTCCGTGTCTGAGCAGGCAGACCAGAAAGCAAACTTTGGGTGTGGCTAAGACTGCCGATTGCAAGATGCCACTGCTCCTCTGCGATAAATTTATCTACAGATTCGATTGCTAGCTGAAATAGGCAGAGAAACTTGTTTTCTTCAATAGACGTAAGTAGATCGGGTGAATATGTTCTGACAAGAGAGACTTTTTCCTGGAGAAGAGAATACTGTTCTGATGCTTTTTGCCATTTGCCTTGGCTGAAAAGAGAGTCGGCCAGGGCAACAATCTCTTTGATCTGCCCAAATTCTTTGATCTGCTGTTTGCTCAGGTATATTCCCTCATAAATTGTTTTTCCTTCAAGGCCGTTAGTCAGTGTTTCTGAAAGAAGGATCTGATTAATGTTAGTTCTCAATATATTGGAATCGGCCTGGTGGAAAAGTAAAATGTTATCGAGGAGGGATTTACCGTTTTCACACGTCTGTTTGGCTTGCTGGAATTGTGCGGCCTTGAGGCTGGCGTTGCATTGTTGGTACTTCTGCTCACTCTCGGTCAGTATTGAGCCTGTGTGGGAGTAGTATAAGCCGCTGCCACTGATGCCAACAATACCAAGGCCAACCATGACAAATGTGAGAACTTTACTGCGTCGCTCTCCTTTATCAAAAAAGGATTTTCGATTTCGTTTTTGCTGGGTAGCTTGTTTTGTTTCTTTTCCGGCCTTATTTTTTTCTGATTTCTTATTTGTGCTAATTGGCTCGGCTGCAGAGATTTCTTGGTGCTCGTCCAAATGGTCGGGATCCAGATCCTTCAGTAATTCTAAGGTTTGTTGGACCCTCTTTATATCAGACTCTATTGACGGGTAATCGCTTACTATGCTTTTGATAACTTCAAATCGTTTAACTGCCTTGGCTGCACTGCCAAGATTTTCGAGGGTTTTTGCTTCTTGGTAGAGGCTTTTGCATTTTTGTATTTCCTGATTCGCCGTATCTGCGAGTTCGGTGAATTCTTCACCTGTATGGGTGCTTGTCCGCAGATTTTTGGAAATTTCGTGGAATCTTTTTTGGAATTTGAGCTGTAGCAGAAGGTCGAGGTTGTCCTGCTCTTTCTCGTTGACGCTTGGGAAGGCCGGCTCTGTATCGGTGTTGTCTAGTGTGAGGTAGCCAATGTCGCTAGAAAGGTCATCTTCACCGAGGGTGTCTACGGTGTCTTCCTCCGCTTCATCAGTTTGTGCTTGAAGCTCGCCTCCCCAGGAGATAGCGTTTAGCGGAAATTTACTGGCATTGTCGATATACCATTTTGCCGCGTCATCGTTGAAGGCATTTTTTGTTGAGAATGTCTCGCCGTTGATCATCTTACCGATATATAAAATGATGTGCGCAAGTGAGGCGTTCTGTTCCCAGGCATCGCCAAGGCAGATTGCCGCAGGATCAAAGTCGGGGTGGAAAATCTTACTTTTGGGTTTGCAACTCGGCGGGAAATGTGGAAATCCAAAAGGTATTGATAGCTCAATAATATGTTCATTCGATACGATAATATCACCGTCAGGGGACTGGTGAATACCCGCCATGCTATAGGTGATGGTATACTGGTCAGGAGGGTCACCCTTGGTGGGTTGTACTATAATTACCGGATGACCTTGAAAGTAGCTTTCAACCTGCTTATAAACTTCTGCTAATTGATCTGAAGAACCTGACATAGAAGTTGTAAGTAAAAGTTATCGATTTAAGAACAGTATTTGTTACTATAACAATTTATTTAATCAACACCAAAAACAATTTAGGGTTATGAGCAATAGTATCCTGAAATAATATATAATTTTAGGCAAATATTGCCTCTTCCCTATCCAATAACCACCCCATTACTTCTTTCGATGAAAAAATTTAGCGCTTTATTTACCATTGTTGAAGAAAAACATTGCCCTCTATACAGTAAGGATGAGCGTATTATTCTTACCGATAAGACGATTGTTTGCCCCGAAGGTAAGGAGGTATGTCTTATTCTTGTCCGAGACATGACTCAGATTCTTTTTAAGATGTTGGACAGTAAGGGCAGGGATGAGGGTGGAGAAGGCACTGTTTATAACTGTAGTGGTTGCACGGGGCTTATAAAATTTCAACTGCAAAAGGATATTGATAAAATAGGGAGCAAAACGGGTGGTAGTGATGTGCAGATTAATCCTGCAACTCAAGTTCTCTTTGAGCAGGTCAGGGACGCAGAGCTGTTCAATTCCTTCTCGGATAATGATCTTTTGAAGATCCTTTCTGCTTTTAAGGTGATTGATTTTGTAAAAGAAGGGGTCATTATTAAAAAAGGTGAGCTTAACCTCAATTTGTATGTGGTGGTTGCAGGTGAACTCGTTGTTGAAGATAATGGCGTGCCCCTTGCGTTTCTTGGTAAAGGCGAAATATGTGGTGAGATGAGTTATCTTGGTGCAGATGTGGCTGTGTCATCGGTTAGAGTCAGAAAAAACACTAAAGTTCTTGCGATTCAGGGGAGTGCTTTTGGTGAACTGATGGAGGATAATATTAGTGTACAAACCTATATGGCCAAGCTACTCGCCCGGCGTCTACAAAAAACGAATGCGGCTCGGATCCGTGATTTTGAGTCGTGTATGAGTGGTCGTATCGACCAAATTGCTCCAGCAGAGTTGTTGCAGATCTTCCACATGCATCAGAAAACGGGCGTTCTTGCCTTACAGCTTCCCGAGGGCGAGGCGAAGGTATCCTTTCGCGAGGGTTGTATCATTAATGCAGTATACGGCAACCACAGTTGCGAGGAAGCCATCTTTGCAATGCTGGCGGAAAAAAAGGGGGTCTACACGTTCACCGTGGGTTTGCCCCCAGGGGAAATGAAGGCCGCTGAAATTGGGGATTTTATGATGCTGTTAATGGAAGGGGTGAAACGGGTAGATGAGGGGACAGGAGAAGAATAGCCCAGTAACTCTATATACCGGTAATCTATACTTCTCCTTGAAAGAAGTTCTTACTTGGACCTGAAAGGGGCAAGTGAGAGTATCTCCATAAAACTGGTTACTTTGTATTTGCTGTTAAGCTCCGGACTTTTGAAGGCAATGAGATCCACCTGGCAGGCGGATGCCTGTTGTTCATCAAAAATCGAATCACCTATGAAGATTGCTTCGGATGGCTGGCATTGAAAGTGATCAAGTATGTCTAGTAGTCCATCCGCTGCGGGTTTGGGCCGTTTTACCGTAAGGGCGGTGACAACCTTATCAAAGTAGTTTTGCAGATTGTGCTCCTGGAGAAGGGGCAGCATCGTGTTGGCACGATTTGTTGAAATGGCAAGCTTATATTTTTTCTGTGTGACCTCTAAAAACTCGACGAGATCCGTCTCCATTTTCATGTACGGTAAAAAAGGACCATAGCCCAGTTCGGCTTGGTAGGTGCGGATGTCGTTAATATCTATTTGTGGCGCCTTGCGGAATATTGTTTCAACGGCCTCAATAACGCTACTCATATGAACATAATCTTCCTCCTCCTTGTTCATGGGAGCCAGTGAAAAATGGTTTAAGAGGTGGTTGTAATAAGCAATGTTTGCTTGTTTTGAATCAAACATTACCCCATCACAATCAAATACAATGAGCTTTAACATAATTAGTTTCCTGAGATGGTTTGCCGAAGGTCTAGATCTAATTAAACTGCGTAAAAAGATATTTGGAGATCCAGTTGATACTCATTTCTAGAAGTTGTTCATCGGTGTCATTTGCGCAGCTTGTAATGCCCAATAAATCGATTTCACCTTTTTTTAGCATTACCCGAAAGCGATCGAGATCATAGAGTGCCAAGGTGAAAAAATCAATTTGTTTTTTTGAGGGTATGAATCCATCGCCAACGGAATCATGCAGAATGATTTTGGCCACCAAATCATTGAAATGATAGTACAGAGAAAGTCCTTGGTCGGCAGTATATTCAATAGGTGTTTGCCGGGCGGGTTCGTCAAAGCCGCGGCAATGATTTTCTTGTATGAGTACAAAATACTCGCATACTGTTTGATCGGATGTCTTCTGAGCAGCTCTTCCCATTGGGTAGGTTCTGCATGCCGCAGGTCTGTCGGCGTAGACGGTACAGCCAGCTGCTGAAACAAAGACACAGCTGGCACGACCATCGTCAACCATGGTGAGGTAGAATCGCGGGAAGGGTTCACCCGGGTCCTGTTCAACGATGATGTACTGGCTCAGTAATTCCGTTGAGGTTTTCCCGGTGGACAGGCGAAGGCGTAATATGTCGTAGGGACTGAGGGCGAGTTCAAGCATCCTGCAGCACTCGGTAAAGCAGGAGACTCCTTTGTGACATGCAAATGCAAAGGAGTCTTCTCTGTTTATTCGCTTTGGTACTGCTGCTAACTGACTATCATCAATCATAATGTTTCGAGTTAGGCCGTTTTCTTTTCCCTAAAGGTAAGAAGAGGGCTGGCTATGAATATAGATGAATATGTACCTACGAGTACACCTAATAACAGTGCAAAGGCAAAGTCGTGTATGACCGATCCTCCGAGGAAGAAAAGGGAGGATAACACAATTGCAGTGGTGAAAGAGGTGACGATGGTTCGACTAAGAACCTGATTGATACTGTTGTTAATCGCCGAGGCAAGAGACTTCGTCTCCGGTTTTTTAAGATTTTCACGGATGCGGTCAAAGACAACAACCGAATCGTTGAGTGAATACCCCGCTATGGTCAGTAGTGCAGTTACGATGAGTAGGGTTATCTCAATATTGAGGAGGTAGCAGACACCAAGAACGACCATGACGTCATGAAAGGTGGCTGCGGCAGCGGCCAGGCCAAACTTAATATCAAAGCGAAAGGCGAGGTAGATGATAACTCCTGCAAGGGAAATTGTGATTGCCAGGATCGCTTTATTGCGCATATCAGAACTGACGGAAGATCCAATTTCAGATTGACTCTCAAGGATGAAACCTTTTCCGGGCAATTCCGAGGCAAGGATCGTTTCAACTTGATCTCCCAAGTTAGCAACAACTTCTGCGGATTTTTTAATTTTTACAATGAGGCGGCGCTCGTTTTCAACCTCTTGGAGATTGACCTCTGTCATTCCATTAGAGTGAAAAGCGTCTCGTACTTCGGACATGGAGAATTGCTCTTTTGCCTGGTACTGTAAGAGAGATCCACCGGAAAAATCAACTCCAAGGTTAGCTTCACCACGGGTTATCTGAATACAGGCGATAAGTCCGATACCGACAAACACAGCAGAAAGGGCATAGGTGAAATTCTTTATTTTCAGGTAATCAATCTTGGGTTTTTTGGTGATTTGCAGAAAGGTCAGTTTCTTTATGGGCTTAATAGCATTCATGGTATCAAACATCAGGCGGCTGAAGAAGAGTGCCGCAAAGAGGTTGAAAATGATACCGAGAGATAGGGTTACGGCAAAGCCTTTGATGGGGCCCGTTCCAAACATAAAGAGGGCCAGGGCGGTAATCAGGGTGGTAACCTGGGAATCGACAATGGTTAAAAATGCCTTACCGAAACCACCATTGATGCTAGAACGTACAGATTTGCCAACGGAAAATTCTTCTCTCATTCTTTCAAAGATGAGGACGTTAGCATCAACAGCCATACCGATGGAAAGAATGATGCCCGCAATACCTGGTAGGGTAAGAGTGGCGTTAAGAACAGCAAGGCCTGCAAAGAGAAGGAGAATATTTAAGATAAGGGCACAGTTTGCAACAACACCGGAGAGTCTGTAGTAAATGAGCATGAAGCCGAGAACAATCAGGGCTCCAAAGACACCCGATGAGACACCCTTATTTATCGAGTCCTGGCCAAGGCTGGCACCAACTGTCATGTTTTGGATAATATCAACCGGGGCTGGTAATGCACCGACCCGTAGTACTATTGCAAGGTCGGCTGCTTCTTCGTGGGTAAAGCTACCACTTATCTGGGCAGAACCACCGAGAATGCGCTCGCGGATAACTGGTGCTGAACGAACGACCTCGTCAAGCACGATTGCCATTCTTCTGCCGACATTATTTTCTGTGATATGGGCAAACACCTTGCCGCCTCTGCTTGTCATATCGATACTGACATAGGGCTCATTAAAATTGCCACCTATTCTTACCTGGGCATCCTTAACCATATCACCGGTCATAAGGATCTTGTTTTCAAGCAGGAGTGGGATCAGAGTTTCTTGTAGGGTTTGTTTATTGGTCTCTTTTTCAAAATAAAGAGAGGTATTGTCTGGAAGCATGCCACTGAGAGCACGGTTGAGTTTTACCATCGACTCACCGTCTTGCCACTGCTTGTTGTTCTTGACTGTTGCCACAAGGCTGGCGAGGTCGAACCCTGTTGCATCTGCGACAACTTTAAATTCAAGCTGAGCTGTATCACCAAGTAACTTTAGTGCTCTTTTGGGATCTTTAACCCCCGGTAGCTGGATAACAATCTCGTCTGCACCCTGGCGGATGATTACCGGTTCAGCAACGCCAAACTGATCGATTCTGTTTCGTAATATCTCAAGGGATTGTTCAACAGCACTGGTCTTAATAGTGTTGATCTTGTCCTTGGTTAACTTGAGAAAAATTCTGGGAAAGCTACCCTCTTTGGTTTCGATCTGTGCGTCGAGGTCAGGGAAGTCTTCAGCTATCAGTGTTTTCACTCTGTCTACTGTACTGCTGTTGGGCAGGGTGTAGATGACGGTGTCCTTGGATGCTGAAGAGGTTCGTACAGCACTGATTGATTCCTCCGCTAGGGTATCTTTGAGATCCCGCGCTGCAAATTCGAGGGTGTTTTCCTCAGCTTTTTGCAGGTTGACCTTCAATACGAGGTGCATGCCACCCTGGAGATCAAGGCCTAGGCGCAAGCCTTCTGGTGCCATATAGGTTTTCCACCAGTGCGGAGTTCCCGAATAAAACGAAGGAACAACGGTAAAAAAGGCGAGGACGATGACGGAAATGAGAAAGCCGAGTTTAAGTTTTAATGATGTATTCATTGAGATCCCTGAAGTTATCTATATCTAGAACCAATATTTGTCTGTTTAATGCGAAAATTATATCAAACTGTGCGATTATACCCCAATGCTTGAATCTTGCAAGGTTATGACCTCTAATTTTGGCAAAACAGATATAAATTTTAAAGACGATGTTGCTCTGTTCGTCTTAGGCTGTAAGTGTTTTTTTGTAAATGTTAGAAAAAAGCATATTTTCAACATCTTATCTGGAAATGATTCAATGCTCATGGGCGCTGGGGCTGGCGCCGGTTAATGGCATCCGCCATACAGGCAGCACCAAAGCCGTTATCAATATTTACAACGGCAACACCCGGGGCGCAGCTGTTGAGCATTCCTAGTAGTGCTGCTATACCGCCAAAGCTTGCTCCATAGCCAACGGAAGTGGGAACGGCAATGACAGGGGCGTGGACGAGACCCGCCACGACACTTGGTAACGCACCCTCCATTCCGGCCACAACAATAATAGTGGTTGCCTCGTCGAGACGTTTCTTGTGGCTCAGCAGTCGATGTAGCCCGGCAACCCCTACGTCATAAAGTGATGCTACAGGATGACCGAGGGTCTTGAGGGTGATTCTTGCCTCTTCTGCTACGGCAATGTCTGATGTCCCGGCCGTTAGGATGAGCGTTGTGCCACGGTACCTTGTGTTGTCTGTTGGTGTTTGTTTGCCTGAAATGATCCGACTGTTGTTACAGTATTGCAGTTCCGGCAGGGCCGCGAGAATAATTGTCGCTTTCTCTTGGTCGACGCGGGTAGCAACTACTGGACCATTACGTTTGAGCAGAGCCGCTGCTATGGCGATTATCTGCTCAGCAGATTTTGAGGCACCGTAGATCATCTCGGGAATCCCGGTTCGCAGATGGCGTCCATGATCAATACATGCATCGGTCAAACTCTCGGCAGCTAAGTCATCAAGTTGTCCGACGGCTTCTGTTATGCTACATTCTGAGTTTTTAACTCTTGTAAGGAGCGCTGTTAGGTCTTGGGGTGTCATTGAGGGAACCGGAGTCGATAATTTACGGCGCTGGCAAAGGGGTGGATACGTGGTAGAAATGATCACAACCACTGCCTAAAATGTCGGTCGGCAGTGGTTGTAACGTTTAACGCTGGATCGGGTCGGCTGCGCTGTTTTCTTCGTCTTTGCGACCAAAGAAGGTCCAGTCGGGAAGCTCTACCTTAGGAAACCATGAGGTGAGTTGTGATCGTGGTGGGTCTCCCGCTTCAATACGTTGCAACAGCTCTTTTGCTTTGGTGGCTACGCTGGAATCGGGGTACATTCGAAGGAGGTAGTTGATGCGCATTTTTGCCTCATCGTACTTTGCGCTCCTTGAATAGAACTTAATTACGAAAAACTCATGGTTAGCGAGGAATTCGGATGCGGCTTGGATCTTGGACTTGGCCTCTTCCGTGTAGGGGGATGAGGGGTATGCTTTGAGCAACTGTCTGAAAAGGGCAATGGATGTTTTTGCCCCCGTTGTGTCCCTATCGATGCGGTCAATCTGTTTGTAGTTACACATCGCTTTCTGGAACAAGACATAGGCAATACCTTCGTTGGTTGGATGCCTGTTTTCAAATTCTTCGTAAAGAAGAATTGCTTCTGCGTACCTTCCCAGGTGGTAGCTGCAGTCAGCCGCTTTCATCTCGGCAAGGGTAGCTTCTTTGCTGAATGGATAGCGGTTGAGTATTTCTTCAAAAAAATCGATGGCAGTAAAATACTTACCAACTGCATAGTCTTCCATACCCTGTTCTATGAGCTTTTTGGCGGGGAGATTAATGTCGCGACTTTCCTGTTCGTTACCATCCTCATCGATGGAGGTGAAATTAAAGGTGTCTTGTAGCGATGCACATCCGCCCTGCACGAGAAGCGATGTGACGATAACAAAGCCTGCAATTGTTTTAACTAAAAAAGAATGTCTAAATCCCATCATTGACCTGTTTGGGCTAAGATTATTTAGAGCTTTGTATGTAGGCTTCAGCAGTGAGTACAGCCACAGCACCTTCGCCGGCGGCATTGACAATCTGTCGCACACTTTTACTGCAAATATCTCCGGCAGCAAGGACGCCTGGAACACAGGTATTGGCTTCTATATCTGTAGGGATAAAGCCCCATTTGTCGGCCTTAAGTTTTTCAAGTGGGAGCTCGTCGGCGTTTGGAGTAACCCCAATGAGCACAAACACGCCTTCGACATCAAGGGTAGATGTGCTGCCATCTCTTTTGAGAAGGTTGATTCTCTCAACACCTGTTCCACCTTCAATAGAAGTGACTGTAGCGTCCCAGATAAAATCGATTTTCTCATTGGCAAAGGCGACTTCCTGGAGGATCTTAGTTGCCCGAAGTTCGTCGCGTCTGTGGATTACTGTTACCTTGCTGGCGAATTTTGTAAGGTACTCGGCTTCCTGGATAGCAGTGTTTCCGCCACCGACTACAGCCACGTGCATATTGCGATAAAAAGGTGCATCACAGGTGCCACAGTAAGAGACTCCCTTGCCGCGCATTTCCTGCTCCCCAGGTACATTGAGGGTGTTGGCACTTGCACCTGTGCAGATAATGAGCGCATCACAGCTGACCTTTTCACCACTATCAAGGTGGAGTATCTTTTTGTCGTTTTGATCAAGGTCTACTTTGGTGACACATGCGAGCTCAATGTTGAGATCAAACCTTTTGGCATGCTTAGTCATATTCTCAATGAGGTCAAAGCCGGTGATCCCTTCGGGGAAACCGGGGTAGTTGTCTACCCAGTCAGTGAGTAAAACCTGCCCACCAGGGGCACCTTTTTCAATCAGGACATGGTCGAGTCTGGCTCGCGCGGCATAGAGGCCTGCAGATAGTCCCGCCGGACCGCCACCTAATATGATGAGTTCGTAGTGTTCTTTCATTATGTTTATTTATAGATTGTAACGAATAAAAAAAGCTGCCTTCAAGAGCTCTAAAATCCATAGGCTGAAGGTAGCCAGTACGCAACAGTGCCTTACTCCTGATAACCTGTCATAAAAAACAGGGAATCAAAGAGTAGTTGAAACGTTGAGAAACGCGAAGCTTTACCCATGGCACCTATGCCGGAGTTACTGCGCTTTTTCAATGAGCGCGATAAGCTGGGGTTTGCCGACGGAGCCTGTGATCTGGTCCACCACTTCACCACCTTTAAAGAGGATGAGGGTAGGGATGGCACGAATGCCAAATTTTCCAGGGGTTTCCGGGTTATCATCAACATTCATTTTGGCAATGGTAACCTTCCCGTCGTACTCATTGGCGAGGTCTTCTATCACTGGTCCGATAGCTTTACATGGTCCGCACCACGGTGCCCAAAAATCAACGAGGGTTGGTTGCTCAGATTGGATAGTGGTATCAAATTCTGCATCAGTTAATTGCAGGACTTTATCATTTGCCATTGTTTACTCCTTTCATGCGAGATTTGTTTGGTATGAATTCGGTGGTGAAGATGCCTCCTCGAATGGGTGAGAAGGTTTCGGTTACTTTACCTTTTGCCTAATGTGCTGACAAGAACAAAAAATATTGCTTAGACTCGGCAAATTGCCAAAGCTTATGCGATTCCCTACATTGCGCATCAAAAAAAAAAAATCAAGGGTATGAAAAGAAGGACCATGCTATATTGATGCTGCTGTTCAGCATTAAAATTATTCCAGCTTGAATATTATATATAAGGTGGATCTATAAACGAGGTCAGGCTTAGCCTGACGAAAAGGAGACGGTCATGGAGCATACACAATCATCCCAACTATTTAAGCAAGCTCAAAAGGTGATTCCCGGGGGAGTAAATAGCCCGGTGCGAGCATGTCGGTCTGTTGGTTGTGATCCTGTTTTTATAACAGAGGCAAAGGGTGCGACTCTCACCGATGCTGATGGGAATAAGTACGTGGACTTTGTCGGCTCTTGGGGACCCATGATTGTAGGTCATGCCCATCCTGAAATAGTTGGTGCCATTCAGAAAACGGCAGAATTGGGTACAAGTTTTGGGGCACCAACTCCCCTAGAAATCGACCTAGCGCAAATGGTTGTCGAGGCGGTTCCTTCCATTGAAAAAGTCAGGTTTGTAAACTCAGGAACAGAAGCAACCATGAGTGCTGTGCGTTTGGCTCGGGGATATACCGGTAAAAACATAGTTGTTAAGTTTGATGGTTGTTACCATGGACATGCCGATTCTTTTCTCGTCAAAGCAGGTTCAGGAGTTATCACCCTCGGAATTCCTGGCAGTCCCGGTGTACCTGATGATATCGTAAAAAATACTATTTCAATACCCTATAATAATGTTGAGGTACTGGAGAAAACCCTTCGAGATAAACAACAGGACATCGCCTGTGTTATCGTAGAGCCTGTCGCCGGGAATATGGGTTGTGTTCCCCCCGCCGCTGGTTTTTTGCAAGCAATGAGAAAACTAACCAGTGAGCTCGGTATTGTACTTATTTTCGATGAGGTGATCACTGGATTCAGGCTTAGTTATGGTGGGGCACAGGAATATTACAATGTCACCCCTGACTTGACCTGCCTTGGAAAAATTATTGGTGGTGGTTTACCAGTCGGAGCCTATGGTGGAAAGGCCGAGATCATGAACGAGGTCGCACCTGATGGCCCGGTGTATCAAGCGGGTACTCTCGCCGGTAATCCTTTGGCCATGGTCGCAGGCGTCGCAACGCTTCGACTCTTGCAGAGACCGGATTTTCATAAAGACCTTGAAAGTAAAGCTGCGGAGTATAGTGAAAGGTTGCAAACTGTGGCTAAGAAAACAGGAGTTCCAGTTCATCTCAATAGAGTTGGCAGCATTATGACCGGTTTTTTTACGACAGTACCTGTGACAGACTATGACTCAGCGATGAAGGCAGATGTGTCGCGGTACGCTGTGCATTATCGGCAGATGTTAGGTCAAGGGATTTATCTCGCGCCGTCACAGTTTGAGGTTGCTTTTATATCCGACGCACAGACGGAAAAGGACCTCGATAAAGCGATTAAAATGACTGAATGGTCATTCAAAAAAATGCTCGAAATGTGAAAATTCATTGACTATATCAGGGAGTCGTGATATCAAAGTCCGTTATGTTCTGTGAATTGGTAGTACTAAAAAGCGGGTGAATTAAATGTCAGACGTAAAAAAAGAATTTGTTCATCTGCTTGCCAATTATGGGCACATTGGATTTACCTTTGCAGCTGCTATTTTAATTGGCTTGGGTGGCGGTATTTATCTCGACCAGAAAGTTTTTGATGGGCGTACCGCCCCGTGGTTGACCTTCATCGGTCTCGCTTTTGGTATCGCAGCAGCGTATAAATCCCTGTTCGAAATTATTTGGATCAATAAGGATACCGATGATAAGAAGGATCAAAGTAAATAGAGGATGGTTTGACTGAAGGCTCGTTGTCACTTGAAACAATGCAGGTTGAAGGCGGAATTATCCTCGCGGTAATGACACTTGCAGCAGCGATATTCGTGTCTCTCTTGTTTGCCTGGTCCATTTTGGTCGGTGGGGTTATCTCGATGTGTAGTTTTTGGATTGCCGGTAAAGGGGTCTTTAAGCTCGTCGAGTCTGTAACTTCTATTGGAGCCCTTGATGACCGAAAAAAACAGAGTCAGCAGGAACAGAGAGGTTACCTGCTTCGATTTTGGTTGCGAATTATAATTATAGGTATTGTACTGATGTTCCTTATTAAAGGGCAAATGGTCAATATCTTTGGCTTGATTTTAGGTTTGTCAACGGTGGTACTTACAGTCGCTTTTATTTCGATAAGGGTGACCTGGGACTACTTCTTCAGAGGGAGGTAAAAGGCGTTATGGAACATCCGATACTATTTATTTCAATTATTCTCGAAAAACTGGGGCTGCCGGTCCCCCACGGCCCTGTCGGGCATACGTTACTCGAACAGTTTTGTGCGCCGTACATGACGTACACTTGGCTGGTGATGGCGTTTTTGTTTCTGGTATCTAAGCTTACATTGGGGAATCTTGAAATGATTCCTGGTAAGGGACAGAATTTCTGGGAACTCGTTATTGGTGGAATGGATACCTTCTTTTGTGATAATATGGGAAGGGAAATGACGGACAAACTATTCCCTATGATCGCAACATTTGCTCTGTATATTGCTGTTGCAAATCTCATCGGTCTTATTCCTGGCTTCATGTCTCCAACCTCTAGTCTAAATACTACCCTTGCCCTTACTGTTATTGTTTGGTTTACTCATCATATCATTGGTTTTAGGGCCCATGGATTGAGTTATTATAAGCATTTCATTGGACCAGTGTGGTGGCTCATACCGCTTTTATTGCCAATTGAGATCATCAGTAACTTTGCAAGACTTCTCTCTCTTTCCATTCGTTTGTTCGGAAATATTATGGCTAAAGAGACTTTACTTGCGATTCTATTCATGCTTGCTGGTGGCTTCTTCGCACCATTGCCGATTATGATACTCGGTGTTCTGGTTTCCGTTGTACAGGCAATGGTTTTTGTTTTGTTGACCGTTGTGTACTTTGCTCAGGCCCAGGAACATGCACATTAACATGGGAGCTGTTGGACCTTGGTTCAGCGTCTATTTCCTGTGTAGTAGTGTACAGATTGTTTGCTGTCATAAGACAAAAAAATAATCTGCAGAAAGCATTTATTCCCGCTTATATCCCGTTTATTCGGGTTAGATAATAATGTAGCAGTAAAGAAATTAAGAAGAAGGCCAAACTCAAAACATTTTTAAGGAGAAAACAATGGAAGGAAATCTTCAGTTAGCTTTGATTTGTATCGGTGCAGCTCTTTCAATCGGTCTTGCAGGTCTTGGAGCTGGTATCGGCATCGGTTCTGTTGGTAACGGTGCTTGTCAGGGTCTTGCTCGTAACCCAGAAGTACAGCCTAAGCTCATGGTTTTCATGATTCTTGGTATGGCTCTTGCTGAGTCTGTTGCTATTTACGGACTGGTTATTTCTTTGATTCTTCTCTATGCAAATCCATTGCTCGGATAAGAATGTAAAAGAAGTTACGGTTGTTTTTTGATCGTTGAGGGGGACTGCAGATTTTCTGCAGTCCCCCTTTTTTTTGTTGATCGTTTAGCGAAGGTATTTAGATGTTCCGTTTGTTTGCCTCTGGTGCGTTAGAAGTGTGAGGTGGCTTAAAAGTGCGAGAAGTCTCTGGACGACTGTGTAAAGAGGCTTTAAGGTAACGGAAACGACGTGGTTCGGTGGATCCGCGTCCCCCCTAACGGGATTCAAATTAAAAAAGACTATTTACTTCAAGGGTGAGCCCTTGGCAGATGCCATGGTGTTTTTTATTTTGCATACCAAAGATACAGGAATGAATAGTAAAGGTCATCTCTATGAATGATACCCGTGATTCTGACATCATTATTTCACCCCAGAAAAATAAGAATGAAAAAGAGATCCCAGCAGAGGGGATATTTTTTGTTAATCCAACTGAAGCAACTCTAGAGATGGGTGAAATGAAACGGCTAAAGTCCGAATCACGTTTTCTCTTTAACTCCCAGCTTTACCTCCGAGATGAAACTAAATTTATAGCAGGTCCTGCTATTGGGGCACCCATGGCCGCTCTCACCATGGAAAAACTCATTGCTTTAGGAGCAAAACGAATTATCCTGTTTGGCTGGTGTGGCGCACTCTCAAGGGATCTTCATATCGGTGATGTTTTGGTTCCACATCTTGCCTTATCGGGAGAAGGGACCTCGGAGTATTACTCTACGGAAGAACAGCAAGCGGGCCCTGATGAAGGTTTAAGGGGCAAGGTCGTGGATCTGTTTGCGGCAAATGAAGTCGAGACGCATGACGGATGTGTCTGGTCAACGGATGCGGTATATCGGGAAAAAAGAAGTGTGTTGACAGGCCTGCACAAAAGAGGCGTCAGTGCGATTGATATGGAATATTCGGCTCTATGTAGTGTGGCAAAGTTTAGAGGTATTGAATTTGCTGCCGTACTTGTTGTCTCAGACGAAATTTGGGGAAAGTCGTGGCGTCCTGGCTTTTCAAGCAAAGTGTTTAAAAAAAAATCAGCTCTAGCCCGTCAGCTGTTGATCAATAATAATATCGGTATGCAGGAGAAATAATGGCAGGTTCTTTTCATTTAATTAGTCTTGGTTGTGCAAAAAATTTAGTCGATTCGGAAGTAATGCTCGGAGCACTTGCGGCCGGGGGATATACCTTTGAAGCTGAAATCTTGGATGCGGATTTTCTCATCGTTAATACCTGCGGTTTCATTCAACCAGCTGTTGAAGAGGCCATTTCGGAAATATTTGAGCTGGTGGCAATAAAGGAAGAATATCCTGGCAAAAAAATCGTAGTCGTCGGCTGTTTTGTGCAACGATATGGTAGCAGTCTGGTTACTGAATTACCGGAGGTAGATCTCTTTGTTGGCACGGAGGGGCCGACCCAGCTCGCTCAATTGCTCGACGATCTTCTTGCGGGAACCCTCCCTGGCAAGGTTGTTATTCCGGATACGTTTCTTATGCAAAGCAGTAGTCCAAGGTTGCTTTCTGCCCCCCACTACAGCGCATGGCTTAAGATCACCGAGGGGTGTGATAACAGATGCTCCTACTGTATGATTCCAAGTATCAGAGGCCGGTTGAGGAGTAGGGAGGGGGATGACTTGGTACAAGAGGCCCAGCAGCTTGAGAAACGAGGCGTCAAGGAATTGTCTTTAATCGCACAAGATAGTACAGCCTATGGCAATGATCTTGGAAGTAATGATAATTTACACAATCTCATGCGAGCGCTTCTTGATAAGACCAGCATACCCTGGTTTCGTCTTCTCTATCTGTATCCCACCACAGTGACCGATACCCTGCTCGATCTTATGGCGGCAAGTGATCGGATTGTTCCCTATTTGGATATTCCTTTCCAGCATGTTAATAACCGGATATTGGGGCTCATGAACCGGTCTTATGGGTATGAGCAGCTGGTATCTCTTGTTGAAAAAATACGCAGTAAAATTCCTGGCATCGCAATTCGAACTACTTTTCTCGTTGGTTTTCCCGGGGAAACGGAGGCTGATTTCTTAGAGATTGACAGCTTTATGAAACAGATGCGACTCGATCATGTTGGTGTCTTTCCCTATGCAAATGAAGCCGGTTGTCCTTCCGAGCATTATCCCAATCAGGTTGAGGATGAAGTAAAAAATCAAAGAAAAGACCATTTGCTTGAAATTCAGTCCTCTATCTCGGCAGATATTCAGAAAAAATATATCGGTAAAACTCTTCCTGTGATAGTAGAGGGCGTCTCTTCTGAGACGGATCTGCTCCTTGAGGGACGAACACAATTTCAGGCTCCAGAGGTTGATGGGTGTGTATACATCAATGATGGTAATGCCCGTGCTGGTGATATTGTGAATGTGGAGATAACCGATGCGCAGATATACGATCTTGTTGGTGGAATAGTACAATAACAAAGAAAAGCACGAAAATAGTTTTGGGCATAAAAATACCCCAGATGATACTGATTGTTATCGTATCATGCTGGGGTTTTGCCGTGAACAACTCGTTGAGTTATTTACCTCTATTTACTTTTTCTCTGAGATCTTTACCAACTTTGAAGAACGGAAGTTTTTTGGGTTTTACCTGAATCTTTTTTCCGGTCTTTGGATTTCGGCCTTCGTATGATTCGTATTCTTTTATAACGAAACTACCAAAGCCTCTTATTTCGATGCTTTCACCGTTAGCAAGTGCGTCTGTCATAGTTTCAATTACTGTATTGGTAATTGCAGCGGCTTCTCGGTGGGGTACGTTTATATCTTGTGCCAATGCCTCGATGAGTTCTGATTTGTTCATGCGTTAACTCCTATTTCCGAAAATCAAATTAAGGGCTTATGGGTCTGCATTATGTAGTAAATTTGCGCGAATAGTTAGTGGAACATCGGTTGTTCTAAGTAGTCCAGTAAGTAAAAGTAGTGCGAAAACAGTACGTTAATGCGTAGTGTTGTTTTTAGGATGATTGATGCGAACTCCTAACTATTTAGATTTAATCAGCTATTTTTGGATTTGTAAAGTAAATTTTACAAAAATATACGATTTATATCCGAGCTACTTAGTAACCTGTACTTGCCGATAACGAGTTTGCCCAGTTGTAGTTTCCCATAGGCAGTTCGTTTGAGTTCAATAACGGGATGACCTATGTAGCTAAACATCTTTCTTACCTGACGTTTTCGTCCTTCATGGATAATTATTTGCATGAGGGTGTCGCGCCCTTTACTTGATAGGATTGATATCTTTGCCGGTGAGGTCAGTTTCTCCTCAAGTATTATTCCTTTCTCTAGTTGGCGGATATCCGTTTTGGAAGGGATGCCACGAACAAGGGCTGCGTATGTTTTATCCGTCGTATGACTGGGATGCTGAATTTTTTGAGCCAAAGCACCGTCATTGGTAAGAATCAAAGCCCCTTCAGTGTCAAGATCAAGCCTGCCCACAGGAAAAAGGCGGGCTGTCTTTTCTTTTATGAGCGATGTCACAATAGGACGTCCTTGGGGGTCTTTTAATGTTGTTACGTAGCCTTTGGGTTTATTGAGCAAGTAATAAACAGGTTCTTCTTTTGAGGCTAATGGCCTGCCTCTAAATGTTACTTTAGAAACCCCCGGTGTGACTGTGACACCCATTTGCGTGATAACGTGGCCATCGACTGTGACGTGTCCCTGTTGAATATATTGTTCGGCCTTACGTCGTGAGCAAACGCCACATTGAGCAAGGAACTTCTGTAATCGTATCTGGTCGGGCATTTTTATTTCCATTTTTCGAGTTAACGGTATCGAGAAGGAATAATCTTTGAGTACATTGCATCCACCTTCTCTTTTGTTTTCTCATCAACTTTTAATACATCAGTGTACCAAGGCTTCAATCGACAATCGATGGCGATGGGTGGTTCAAGTCCGACATGAAAACGATGCACGGCTGCTGACCTGGCATGGATATCTGCTGCGGGTTCAAACCTGGTGAAAAAGGTCCAGATGAATTCCTGCATTGATGATGTCGCCTCATCGCTGTTATCAACCAGCAGAATAACTGGCCAGTTGCTAAGATCTTCTTGTTCGGCAAGTTGCTTTGCAAGATCAGGAGCCTCGGTATAGCTTGCGCCCTGGATGACAAGGGTTCCAGGGAGAAAGACGTTAGGCTTACAGCAGTTTGGGGGCAGACTGGCAGAGAACTCCCGGGGCAACTCCCGTCTCTTTTCTTTGCCAAGCCCTAAGAGCATTGCTTTGGAACCTTTATTAACAGATGGGCCGGTATAGTCAAGGGTGTCTTGGGATACATTGGCGAAGACAAAGAGGTCCTGATTCCACTGTACCCGTTCAAGGATGTGGACCCAAAGTTTACCGAAGTCCGTAATGTCGATATCACCATCGGTTAAAATAAGGAATTTTGTGAGGGATAGTTGCCCTTCTCCCAGAACACGAAGTCCGCAGGCAAAGGCTTCACGGGGATATCTGTTGGAAACCTTGGCTGCCGCAAGACAGTGAAAACCGGCTTCTCCGAATGTTTTGAGTTCTTTAACACCCTTCATGACCAGTGGGAAAAGTGGCGATAATAATTCCTGAAGGAAATCTCCTATGAAATAATCCTCCTGCTTTGGATGGCCAACTACGGTTGCAGGGTAGATGGCATCTTTGCGATGATAGAGGTGGCTTACCTGGAAAACAGGGTAGTCGTGCTCTAGGGAATCGTAGCCGTAGTGATCGCCAAAAGGTCCTTCAGGATGGCGAACATGGGGAGGCACATGACCTTTGATTGCAAATTCTGCATGAGCCACCAGACGATGGCCGCCTTTGGGGTCGTTTGTCATCTGCAATTTATCACCGATAAGTAGTGAAGTAAGCATCAGTTCAGGTAAATCTTCAGGGAGAGGTGCGATGGCAGCGAGCATCAGTGCCGGTGGTCCACCTATGAAAAGAGTGAGGGGTAGAGGTTGGTTGAGCTTTTCCGCCTCGTGGTAATGGTAGCCACCACCTTTGTGGATCTGCCAATGTATGCCTGTGGTGGTGTCACTGTGTTGCTGGATTCTATACATCCCTAAGTTGTGGCCTCGGCCGTGGGGATGTTCGGTGTACACGAGTGGTAAGGTGACAAAAGGGCCTCCGTCGCTATGCCAAGAAGTGAGCATGGGGAGGGAGCTGAGTTTTGCTGGTGATTGGCAGTTCTCAAGTATTGGACCATTTTTGTTGTCTTTAAGCCCGATTTTTAGCCCATCGAGAAAAAGCTGCTTGTTTTCCCAGAGTTTACCAAAAGACATGGGCATTATTGACTCCGCCAGGCGTACAACATTTTTGACGAACTGTTGGGGCTTGTTGCCAAAGGCTAGCTCCAGTCTTTTGTTGGTCCCGAAGAGATTCGTGGTTACTGGAAAGTCAGAGCCCTTAACATTGGTAAAGAGTAGGGCTGGGCCCCCGCCTTGGATTACCCGGCGATGGATCTCTGCGATCTCAAGGTGGGGATCGACTTCCTCGTCTATTATGAGAAGTTGATCTTCTTTTTTTAGCAGTTCAATATAGGTGCGCAAATCATATAAATTGGGGGTGGCCATTGTCTACTCCTTGTGATCGTGGTGGTGTGTGTCGCCTAGAAACAGTCGATGATACTCGTTTTCGTTTAAGTGGTTACGAAGGAGCTTCATCACATGGTCGACGAGCTCCGTGGTTTCTTCACTTGAGAGGCGTGAGGCAAACTCTTCGGCAAATTGAGGGCGACCGCAAAGTTGTAGAAAGGTGGCCAAAGATTGTTGGTCAAGTTCGGTGGTTAGACCAAAACATATTTTTGAGGCGTCAAGTTTCATAAGAAGATTAATAAATGATATACTAGGAATTATATTGATCTGGAATAAATTTCCAATGGGCAGTTCGCAAGCGTGGTCCGTTATACTTGCAAGGGGAAATAGCTTGCATGGTACCAGGTTGAAGCTGCTTGTTTTTTCTAAAAAGGCTGCAAGGGCCCCCTGCTAATAGGGGCATCACCTGGGCCGGAGAATTACCTTCTGCGTGGGGGTGCCAAAGTAGCGGCACAGTTTTACCAAGATCCTCGCGGGGCTCTTTTTTTACCTTCGGATCGTACCCTGCATCGAGCGTGAGTCCTACGGTTGTGTGGGATGTTGTAATATGACGAGTCCCTTTGTTCATCTCTCTACTCTAGTTTGATATTGGTATTGCGCAGTTTAAGATTGGTGTCAGGATTCTGCGGGAGGTTTCTTCTTGTAGGAAAAACAATATAGGTGCTTTTTATTTTTCCGTCAATCAATTGAGTTTTTTATCGATAAGTAGTTCAGTGATGCAAGTGTTTTGTCTGTTCGCTGGAGGGATACAGGCACATATTTTTCATAAATATTTGCTATGTAGTGAGCGGCACACCAACTCTGGCTATTTTTGACTTCGTAGGTGGTGGTTGTATGCTTGTAAAGATCCCCTGTGAACGCATTTGCAGGGTCGATTGTGAACTACAGGCGGTGATTGTAAGCGTTGGTGGTGATTGGCCTGAATAGTCACAGGTATTCTGCATCTGACTATGAGGAAATAGTTTTTTAATATCGACATGTTAGTACTTGTGGTGTTGCCTCGACCAGACTTGACAAGCTGGAGTTTGCATATACTATATATTACTTTAAATGAATGCAGCCAGTGGGCCGTTCGGTTGGCAAGAGATGGAGTTGTGGGTCTCTCAATTGACTCAATTGGTAGGATTGAAAATGGTAGCAAAAAAAATCCCTGTGAAAAATATTTGGATGCTAAGCCGGGAATACGGAAGGCTTGCCGGGGCTGGTGGGGTGAAGGATGTTGTCTATCAGCTATCGAAAGCCCTTGCCAGATGGAGTGGTCGTTCCGTTCATGTTGTCCTGCCGTTGTATGGTTTTATGTCCGCTGCTGCAAGTGGCTTTAAAGTTGTAGAGGATCCTCTGTTACCCGGCCAGACGTTGCAGCTTGATATTGATATGCATCTTCCCGGAGAGCCGGTATTGGAGTCTGTTAGTTATTATTACGCTTGTTTGGAAAGGGTGCATGTTTATCTAGTCGATTCAAAGCGTTTTGCTGATAAAAAAGCTGTTTATACCTACACCCGCGCCGACGAGGTTGAGACGTCATGGCAGAAGGCCTCTGCCGGTCATTATGATTATTTTGCAATGAATGTGTTATTGCAAAAGAGTGCCTTGGAGCTCATGCTTGCGCTCAACCAAAGGCCAGATATGATTCATTGTCACGACGGCCATACAGCGCTTACCCCAGCGTTTATTCGCGAAGTTCCGGGGTATCGCGCCTATTTTCGTGGGACGGGGTGTCTGGTTACCATCCACAATGCGGGACACGGCTATCATCAGGAGATTGCTGACATCCCTTATGCTCATTCCCTCACGGGGCTGTCAGAGGCAACCCTTGCAAGTAATCAACTGGAGGATAAATTTGATCCACTGCTTGTGGCCGGCTCTTTTGGGCTCATCAACACGGTGAGTGAAAATTATGCCGATGAGCTGCAAAAGTCTCAAAGTGACCAGATGACAGGCTGGTTAGGGCATGAGCTCGCCCAGCGCGGGATCGTACTTGAAGGGGTCACCAATGGTATTGAGCCTGGGGAGTTTTCTGCCATGGCTGATAGTTTGCCAGCGGATCATCGCTTTAACCCTGGAGCTGCAGGCGATGACCTAGGTGGCAAGAGACTTTGTAAGCAAAACTTTATGGAAGAATTAGCTGGTCAGTGTTCTTTTGCTGATGTTGAACAGTATGGTTATCTTTCCTCCAGCGATGATGGTCCTTTGTACACTTTCATAGGTAGACTGAGCGGCCAAAAAGGGCTTGATTTACTCCTCGAAGTTTTACCGGTTTTTCTTGTACAACACAGTGATGTTAAAGTGGTTGTGCTTGGGAGCGGTGAGGTCGAACTTGAATCGGGACTTATGCAGCTAGCAAGAGAACAACGTTTCTCTGGTAGAGTTTGTTATCTCAAGGGCTTTAATCCGCAACTTGCCGTTAAGGTGTATTGTGCAGGGGATTATTTTGTTATTCCATCGAAATTTGAGCCCTGTGGCTTGACGGATTTCATAGCCCAATTATATGGCAATATTCCCATAGTACATCATGTCGGTGGCCTGGTTAAGGTGCTGGATGGGGTGACTGGTCTTACCTATAAGGGGGATGCACAGGCCGATCTGTTTGATGCCCTTATTCGGTCTCTGGAGCTGGAAGAGGCGCCGGTGCGTAAAAGAGAGATACAGCGTCAGGCGGTAGAAAAAATAGCAGAGAAATACACCTGGTCGAAGGTGATGTATAGCTATTTGGACCTCTACCAAAGAAGTCGACTGAGGCAGGTGGATAGTCTACACTGAAGCAGATGCTGGCAGGCTGTGGCTGCGTTACCTCTACCCTTAGAAGGCAGGTAGAGGGGGCGTGTTTGGTGTTTTATTTGTTTGGGTGGTACTACTTGATATACAACCGGTCAACAGAATTGAGTATGACCGAAAATAATAGGGCTATTTGCAAGGTAATAGCCAGAACTCTAGGAGGGAAATATGTCAGTTAAAATAGGTATTAATGGCTTTGGGCGAATTGGTAGAAACATTTTCAGAGCACTTTCAAAGGATGTTGCATTTGCTGATATCGAGATTGTAGGAATTAATGATTTGACTGATAATGCAACTCTTGCACATCTCTTGAAGTATGACTCGGTAATGGGTGTATTTGATAAAGATGTCGAAAGTAACGCCGAAGGTATTGTTGTCGATGGCAAGCAGATTGTTGTATCCTCCCACCGAAATCCGGCTGATATTGGCTGGGGGGCGCTGGGAGCTGAATACATTGCGGAGTGTACCGGGATATTTCGTGATGCGGAATCTGCCCAGGCTCATCTTGATGCTGGAGCCTCCAAAGTAATTATCTCAGCCCCGGCCAAAGGGAGTGTTAAGACCATTGTTATGGGGGTGAATGAAGATGATTATGACGCAACTGTTCATCACGTGGTGTCAAATGCCTCCTGTACCACGAATTGTCTGGCTCCTTTTGCCAAAGTAATCCTTGATAATTTCGGTATTAAAAGAGGTTTGATGACCACAATACACGCATATACTGGTGATCAAAGACTTCTTGACTTCCCCCACTCTGATCCGCGTCGTGCAAGAGCCGCCGCTCTTTCCATGATCCCCACAAAGACCGGAGCTGCTGCTGCTGTTTCTCTTGTTATTCCAGAGCTTAAAGGGAAGTTTGACGGGCTTGCTGTACGTGTTCCTACGCCAACTGTTTCACTTGTTGATGCGGTTATGGAAGTGGAGAGGGAGACCACAGTAGACGAGGTTAATCAGGCACTAAAGGCCGCTGCAAACAGATATCTTGGTTATTCTGAGTTGCCTCTGGTGTCCATTGATTATCAGGGTGATGGGCGTTCCTCGATTATTGATGCCCTGTCAACAAAGGTTATCGGTTCTACGGTTAAAGTAATGAGCTGGTACGACAATGAATGGGGGTATTCTAATAGGATGCTTGATCTAATCTTACACATGGAGGCCAACAAGGCTCTGTAGGATGATGTGGGACCCGTAGTCTGTTTAAGCGCCTTTGGAGAAGTCTTTGAAGGCGC
The DNA here is from genome assembly GCA_002733995.1 of Desulfotalea sp. Taxonomy (GTDB): domain Bacteria; phylum Desulfobacterota; class Desulfobulbia; order Desulfobulbales; family Desulfocapsaceae; genus Desulforhopalus_A. The sequence continues at coordinate 85,912 of NVXR01000035.1, forward strand.
TTTTTTGTGCTTACTTACAAAAAGCCTTTTTATTATATTTTAGGGCCCATTTCTCCCGAACATCTGATATCGTTATCTGATAAGCGATTGAGATTGAGAAATTCATTGTTAAAAATATTCAAAGTAAAAACTAACACTGTTCAGCAAACTCGCAGACGAGTTGTGGCATACGGTACGCAACTCCTATAAGGATAAGAAAGAGTATGGATATAAATGAAAAAGCTGCAATAGAATCGGATGCACTAAAAGCTAACCTTCTTGAGACAGCAGGTAAGGTTGTCATCGATCCGGAGTTACTGCTGCTCCTTGAGGTTGTAGAGCCCTACAAAGGTCTGCATTCTACTCTGGAAAAGTTGCTTTATGAGGTGTGTCATCCGTTTCGTAACTGGAAGTTGGTTCTACCTCAGTTGCGTAGTTTTGCCCTGAAAAATATCAATTATTATCGTGCTGATCCTAGGGGGGCTGAGACCTTTCGCTTGTTTGCGCGCCTGTTTATTGAGGCCCTTCATGATACGGCTAGGGACCCGCAGTTGTTGGCGCAGTCGGTTGGTGCTGTAATGACTTGGCTTGATAAAGTGTTACAGAAATTTTCAAAAGAAGATTTGCAGCGATTCGGCCCTGAAATAAATAGATTGCTCACAACTCTCAATGGGTTGCGCAAGACGGATCGGCCTATCCTTATGCAGTTTGTCCATGGTCAGCATCCCCTAGGGAAATTGGGAAAAAGGTTGCTTGTTCTCGGTGGCGAAAAGGATGATTTTGACTTTTATGCCTTTGCTGAATTTATGCAGACCACACAGGAGCTTTGTTACGACTACTGGTTAAATGAAGATGATCCTCTTGCCTGGTTCCTTGATCGCTGTTCTCTGCCTGTCGCAGATTCCAAATCCTCCCGGCTCTTCGCTGCTATCTCCCATAAAATGTATCATCAGCATGTCGCTGTATTGCGAAGCATTGATCTGCGGGATGATCCTCGGGGAGGCCTTGTAGAGATGCTTGCTCTTCCTAATCACATTGAGATAGTCAAACATTATCGAGGTATGGCCAATAAGCTGGTTGCCGCCGAAGAGATTTTTAATACCCTCGAAAAAGATTACGATGTGCCTGTTCATTTTTTTAAAGAAAACCGAAAGCTGCTGTTTCTTTTTAAAATTATGGATACCAAGGGGCTGTATCTGATCCACGAAGAAACGCTTCGTGAAGTGAATCGGAGCTTGGTGCAGCTGATTCGTCAGCAGAGTTTTGAGGAGATTGAAGAATTCCTACTCACAACATTTAAACTGTTAAAAGCCAATGTGAAGAAGTATCCGCACACCTCTCTGCAATGTATTCAAGTGCTGGGAGCGGAGGTTTTTGATCGTGGTAATAGTCGAATGGTTGAGGCTTTTCTCTGGGGGGTTGTTCGTTTTGGGTTTCAGCATGCAAGTGTTGTTGGCGTGGATGAAAACTGGCAGCCGCTTGCAAATCCAGCCCATTTAGCCAATATAAGAGTTTGGTTGCACCTTATTATGCGCGAGCCCAAGTGGTGCTCGACACTCTTTTCAGCACTGATTATTCACCTTAAACTTTCAGGGACATGCGTAAAGGATACAGATCTTTTCCAACGAGATATTACGCAGCTACTCAATCATCCCATTGAGCCAATCTATAATCTATCCAAACAGTTCACCAAATTGATGCCGGTATTTTTTAATGAAATCGGCTCAGAAGGAGAATTGCGCGACGTTTCAACTGAGTTGGATGAGATTCACAAACGAAAAGATTTGCTCATTCATTTTTTAAGAAAACAGGGGCACGTTGAGAGCTCAAACCTCATCGTTGATTTTATCCAGGCTATAATTCTGTTTTGGAAAAGTGGTGACAAGACTGTGCTCGTTTCCTACATCCCCGAAGAGGTCTATCGCCAGATAATAGACTTTGGTTTGTATGTTGACGAACAGTTTGTGCTGAGTGGGAGATTATGGGCAGAGATGGAGGTTATGGCCGTAGAAGACCTGTTGGCTATTGACGACGGGGAAATTGCCAGTTTTCTGGGGCGTCAGGATGACCTGAGTAGTGGTGAGGTTCGGCGTTTTCAATTGCTGATGCAGATGTATAAGCTGCTGCATAAGAAATACAATCTTGGGTCTCAACAGTTAAAGGCAGATATTCGTTACGCGGTCAACGATGGTTTTCCGGAAATGGAATCTCTCCTTTCAACCCTTGAAGAGTCTGATACGGAACACTGCCTTGAAGCGCTGTTGACCTCACTTGAAGGATTAAAAGAGATTATTCTGTCGGAAGAAACGTTTGATGCCCAAGAGGATATCTATTATAAAAGACACATTGCTGTTGATATCCCTTCGGTTTACGGTCGCTATAAAGAACGAAAATTTGATGCCTTGAGTCTGACGTTCCGCCTGGAGAATCTTGCCAGTCTCTATCTTGAAAAATTACCTGAAACGGTGAATCTGACCATTATTACCCAGGCAACATTCTATAGCATTGTTCGCTGTATCAAGTTGTATATGAGGGCACTATCCATTGACGGTATTACCTCAAGGCGTCTCACTGTTTATCTTACGATGCTTGAAAATTCTATTAAAATTCGTAGGTTTTCCTATACCCAGTATCTTGACATCCTGCGTGGAATGTCCGACGGGGTAAAAGATATTATTTACGCTTTTTATACCAATATACATCACAATAACCTTTCCATAATTATCCCTCAGATTGGTGAGGAGAATATCCTCGACAAGTTCAGCAGTCTTTACGATGATGCCGAAATGGGCACCACAATTCAGAGGCTTTCGGAGTCGTTCCTGCGGGAGTTGATCGCCTCTACTTTCGGCCTGCAACATTTGGATAATTTCATTTTACGAATTTTGCAGACCCTTGAGAGTCAAAAAGATCTGTTGGATCATACAAAGCTCGATCTGCTTATGACCTATAATCCAGAAAGGGCGCTTTCTCTGTTGCATAAGCCAAATCCATACACCAATAATCTGATTTACCTCGGCAATAAAGGTTTCAACCTTGCCACGCTTACCCGGCATGGAAAAAGGGTGCCCCCTGCTTTTATCATCACCACGGAAGTGTTTCGCTGTAGAGATATTGTTTTTGATTACAAACACACCCGGGATGAATTTATGCATCGCATCAGACGGGCTTTGTCTGAAATTGAAGCCCTGTCAGGGAAAACATTTGGTTCCTCTGATGCGCCCCTGCTTCTGTCGGTTCGAAGCGGTGGTGCGATCTCTATGCCAGGTATGATGGCGACAGCGCATAATGTTGGCTTTAACGAAGAGTTGATCACGGAGTATGTGGCAAAGCATGGTAACGGCTATCTTGCCTGGGATAACTACCGGCGTTTTTTGCAGTCTTGGGCAATGATCTCTGGGGTGGGCAGGGAGGATTTTCAGGTGTTGATGAATGAGGCGAAGGCCTCTGCCAATGTGTCTCTCAAACGGGATTTTTCGCCGGAGCAGATGAGAGACCTTGCCCTGTCCTATCAGAACCTGAGTCGGGAAAGAGGTTTGGGGATTCCCAGTGATCCCTGGTTACAGCTGGTCTATGCAATAGAACTCGTTCTTGATTCTTGGGAAACGCAAAAGGCTCTTGAGTACAGGCGTATTATGGATGTGTCGGATTCGTGGGGGACTGCTGTGATTGTGCAGGCAATGGTCTACGGCAATAAGAGTGATCAGTCGGGTGCAGGAGTCGTTTTTACAGCCCATCCTTATAGAAAAGTTCGGCGGGTGGCCCTGTGGGGGGATTACGCCTTTGGTGATCAGGGGGAAGATATCGTTTCAGGACTTGTGTCGAGTTGCGCTGTCTCTGTTGAGCAGGCCGAACTCGATGGTCGTTCTGTTGAGAACTCCCTTGAGGTACGCTTCCCTAAGATTTATGCAGAACTTTTAGTGATATCAAGAGAGCTTGTTTACGATAAGAGGTGGAATCCCCAGGAGATTGAGTTCACCTTTGAGGGCCCTGAGGCGGACGAGTTGTACCTTTTGCAGACAAGGGATATGATCACTATCAAAAAGAAAGAACATCTCAATGTGTTTGTTGATAGCAAGGTATTGGCCGGTGCATTTCTTGGCAAAGGCGTAGGGGTTTCAGGTTCCGCTCTTTCTGGTCTGGCTGTTTTTACAGAAGAAAATATTAAGGAGCTGCAAGAGAGTCAGCCCAATGTACCTCTTATTTTAATACGTCAGGATACGGTGCCAGAAGATATTAAGGTCGTTAGCCAGGCGGATGGCCTGTTGACATCTCGAGGCGGTCAAACTTCCCATGCGTCTGTGGTTGCTGTCCGTCTGGAAAAGACCTGTGTTGTGGGTTGTGGTAGTCTTAATGTGTATGAAACTGGTCAGTACTGCGAGATCTCAGGACAACGTATTGCTTTTGGCGATCATATCTCAATTGATGGTAGAAATGGTAAGGTTCTCGCTGGGGCTCATGCTATTGTCGAGGAATATCATATACTGCCGATTTGAGCGTGGCCTGTATCTACGTCATTTTCCGGGTAGGGGAAAGGGCGTAAGTTGGCGGGGTGCTCTTACTGGATTCGGCGATAAAGACGGTTGTTAGAGTTGTCGTTCGTAAGTGAGCTGGCCGACGCGAAGTCGGCTAGCTCACTGACAGGTTCCATGGGGGGTGCTGATGGTAGCTGGTTGTGCTTTATTACTTACGTCTCTGTTCGGCGACACCTATCTTTTTGAGTATAAACCCCATTGGACAGAATTTTGTTATGCCGAACTGAAAGAGGTTGAGTCCAACAAATGTTGTAAATAATAGCCAGTAGCTGCTTTGGAAAATTGGACTGGCTTCAACACCTAAGGAAAGACTGAGTAAGATAAAAAATCCAGCGAGTGAGTGTATCCAATCTGTAATAATCATTGTAGTGTTCCCTAAGGTTTAGAGGCAAACAAGACTGCTATTTCCTGGCTAAAAATCTGGACAAAAAAGTGTGCGCATTTTTTGGATGAGTTCAAGGATTCTTTTGTCGACAATCCTGTTGTAAATGAAATTAGCATCTTTCCGAAAATCAATAATGCCCTGGCTTCTTAAGATGTTAAGATGCTGAGAAACATTAGCGTTTGTTGTCTTTACTTGGTCCCTGATTTCTCCGACCGAGAGCTCTTTGTCCTGTAAGAGGCAGAGAATTTTTAATCGAATCGGGTGGGACATCGATTTGAGTAGTTTGGACATAGCCTCAATCTGTTCGTCTTGCATCCTCTCACCTAGGTAAGTATTTCATCTTTTAGTTTAATAGTTATTGTGCGTTTGTAAAGTGCTTTAGTGCCTTGTTCCAGCTTTGTTGTCACAAAAAAGGAATCTGGAGTGTGTTTACGTTTTGAGCGTAACTTTACCTCTAAGGCGTTATCTTGGTTTTATTGTCGCTGGCCGGTGGGAGCAGTTGTAACTGGAAACAGCTGTATAGAAAAACGAAACCATGAAGTCTGACACAATACAGCTCAATGTGGGGGGGGCGCAATACAAAAAGACTGTATGGTGGACGATGAAGGGAATAGTAGGTTCGCCTGTAGTTCGGCCTGAGCGGGATCGGAGGGGATCTGCTGGCAGGTTGTCACTAGTAATAATCACACATTGATTGATATCTTCTCAGCATCTTTGCTGTTTGTTTTGAGCGGAGATGGCCACAGTGATGGCGGTAAGCGTGTTGTTGGAAAGGTATGAAAAAGAACAAGGGAGCAGCTTCAGTGGCACTTGTCCCCTTTTTTATAGGTTCATGGGGTATGACTTGGTTCTGTATCTTTTGGCTTATAAATAGAGGGCTGCTGGAGGAGACCGTTGCAATGGAAGCCGTTGGAGTGGTATTGGATAGTAGCATTATTTTTATCATTTCAAACGATAGACTTGAATCTGTGGAAAGAAAGGAGTTTATTTAGGATGAATCTTAATTCATTAAAATTGTCAGGGGAGGGCAGTGGTGAAAAATAATCTACTTGAACCCGGCTCGGTCTGTCTGCACGTGATAGACGTGCAAAAGAGTCTCATGTCAAAAATTGACAGGGCGGACTCGGTGGAACAGAATATTGAACTGTTGCTTCAATGTTCAAAGATTTTGGGAATGCCCGTTCTGGCAAGTACCCAATATAAAAAAGGCCTTGGGCCATATGTGGCAAGTTTAGCCGCCCTTGTCGCAGACGTTCCTCAGTTTGATAAAGTAACCTTTAGCGCAGCAGCAGATCCTGCCACTGTCGCACATCTTGACAGCTTAAAACCAGCAGTTACTACCGTGATTCTTGTGGGGGTTGAAACCCATATCTGTGTGTATCAGACAGCCCTTGACCTTTTGGGGCGTGGTTTGGCTGTTCGGATTGTAGTCGATGCTGTGTCTTCGCGACATCGCCTTGATCATGATGTCGGACTTGCGCAGATGCAAGGGGCCGGTGTGTCAATTTGCACCACAGAGATGCTCATCTATGAGCTTCTTGGTAGGGCTGGCACAAAAGAATTTAAACAAATTTTGCCGTTTATTGTTGAGCGGGATAACAGATAAACAGATGAATAGATGAACAGGTAAAGAGGTAACCCCGACGAAGGGGGAGCCCAAGATTGGCAGCAGGGTACCTAGGGAAATTAAGCGTTACTTTACCGGAACTCTTCGGGGGAAGTGGCAGATAGAAAATAATATTACGTCTTGTAGATAATTATGAAAGGAAACGAAATTCGCAGCAAGTTTCTTGCTTATTTTAGTGATAAAGGCCACACCGTTGTCGAGAGTTCTTCTCTTGTTCCTAAAGATGATCCAACCCTGCTTTTTGTTAATGCCGGGATGGTGCAGTTTAAGACTGTTTTCATGGGAGAAGAGAGCCGAGATTATAACAGGGCTGTGACAAGCCAGCGCTGCGTCCGTGCTGGGGGTAAACACAACGATCTGGAAAATGTCGGATATACTGCGAGACATCATACCTTTTTTGAAATGTTGGGCAATTTTTCTTTTGGGGCATATTTCAAAGAAGATGCGATTCGCTATGCCTGGGATTTCTTGACCAAAGAATTGGGGGTAGATGCCTCAAAACTTTGGGTGTCGATTTTTGATGATGATGACGAAGCTGAGCAGTTGTGGCAAAAAATAGAAGATCTACCCAAGGGACGAATAGTTCGAATGGGTGAAAAAGATAATTTTTGGGCCATGGGGGACACCGGTCCCTGTGGGCCTTGTTCCGAAATTCATATTGACCAGGGCATCGAAGCTGGCTGTGGTCGGCCAGAGTGCGCCTTGGGGTGTGACTGTGATAGATTTCTTGAGTTGTGGAACCTCGTATTTATGCAGTTTAATCGTTCTGCTGAGGGAGTTTTAACAAAGCTGCCAAAGCCAAGTATCGATACTGGCATGGGGTTAGAGCGGGTTGCGGCGGTGTTGCAGGGGAAGTTGAATAACTACGATTCCGATCTTTTCATGCCGATTATTGCAAAACTTGAAGCCTTGTCCCATAAAAAATATGGTGATAAACCACAGTTTGATACTGCAATGCGGGTCATCGCTGACCATGCCCGGGCAACCGCATTTTTGGTGTCTGATGGGGTACTTCCCTCAAACGAAGGCCGTGGGTATGTACTGCGCAGAATTATGCGACGTGCTGTACGTTACGGTAAATATTTAGGTCTCGAAAAACCGTTTCTTGAAGATGTTACCCGTGTTGTGGTGGCTGAGATGCAACAGGCCTACCCTCAACTTCTAACGACTGATGCCCTGCTCATTAAGGTGGTAAATAATGAAGAAGAACGATTTGGCGAAACCTTAGAACATGGTCTTGCTCTGCTTGATGGGGAAATGGCGCGTCTTGCCGCCGATGGGACGAACATTATTTCGGGTAAATTCATATTTAAACTATATGATACCTTTGGCTTTCCCTTTGATATTGTTCGCGATATTGCGCTTGAAAAAGGCTATGGCTTTGACGAAAAAGGTTTTGTCGCTGAGATGGATCACCAGAGAAAGAAATCGAGAGATTCGAGGAAGGGTGAGGGCGTAAAACTGCTCGGTGAAGGTGTAAAGAGTATTGCCAAAATGGGAAAACGTACCGAATTTACGGGCTACTCTGAGTTGACTCGGCAGTCGAGAGTTGAAGCTTTATTAAGCGACTCCGGTGCGCGTATAAAAGAGCTTGGACCAGGAGCTATTGGTCAGCTTTTTGTTGACGTTACACCGTTTTACGCTGAGTCTGGTGGACAGGCTGGTGACGTAGGTACTGTAACCTGGGACGGCGGAGAGGCTAAGGTCGTCGCGACTTCTGTGGAGGGAAAGAAAATTATTCTCCATAGGATTGAGGTTATAACAGGAACCCTGGTTGAAGGTTCTGGCGTATTGTTACAAGTCGCCGAAGCTACAAGGAAGGACTCTGCTGCCCATCATACTGCAACCCATCTTTTACACGCGGCACTCCGTGATGTTTTGGGGGATCATGTCAAGCAGGCGGGTTCACTCGTAGGCCCGGGAAGATTGCGTTTTGACTTTACCCATTTCACCCCTGTTGCCGGCGATGAGCTGGAGCGGATTGAGCGACTGGTAAATCAGAAGATCAGGGATAACGCTGAGGTTGTAACACGTTTACTCGATCGTGAAGAAGCTCTTAAAGAAGGTGCAATGGCACTGTTTGGCGAGAAATATGCGGAAAAAGTTCGGGTTGTTTCTGTCTCTGATTTTAGCAAGGAACTTTGTGGTGGAACCCACGTGTCGGCGGTGGGTGAGATTGGTGTATTTAAAATCCAATCTGAAACTGGTATTGCAGCCGGGGTAAGACGGATTGAGGCGCTTGCTGGACGTGCAGCTTTTGCTGATATTCAAAGCGCATATGGCGAGCAAAAAAAGTCGATTGAAATGCTTAATGCCCATGGCATAACCGATGCTACGCTCAAGGTTGAGCAGCTGCTAGCACATGTAAAGGTTATGGAAAAACAGATCGCAGACCTGTCTAATCAGCTGGCAAGCTCCGATCTCGATTCTGTACTCAAGAGTGGTGTTGTTATTGAGGGTGTGAAGGTTATCAGTGCTGAAATACCGCTTGATAGTCCAAAAACACTGAGGGCCGTAGGCGATAAGTTGCGTGAGAGTCTTGGCTCGGGAGTAGTTGTTTTAGGTGGGGTTATTAATGGAAAGGCTGCAATTCTTGCAATTGTGAGCAAGGATCTTACCGCCAGGATAAAAGCTGGGGAGCTTGTCAATAAGGTTGCTCAGGTTGTTGGTGGCAAAGGTGGTGGTCGTCCTGATATGGCCCAGGCGGGGGGGCCGATGGTTGACAAACTTCCAGAAGCTATTAAATCGGTATCTGCAGCTGTAAAAGAGATTCTTTCTCAATAAATGATAAGTGGTTTTAGCATGTAAAGAGACGGGCTCTGGGCCGCTGAACCTGTGGTGCAGATCTCAATATATTGTGGTTGTGACAATGTCTGAAAATGATAAAATAGTTGACAAAATCGCATATCTACAGTAAGAATTTTCTGCTATTGTGAATGGTGGTTCATTTTTTTGCAATCAACAGAAACAGAGCATTCCAGCACGCATACTAATCGCGGTTATCATTCATTTGACGTCAAATGAATGTTTAGTTTTTTTCGTTATCCTAGTTACGTAGGAGTACTAACATGATTACGACGGATATCACCTTAGTTATTCAGATTGTTAACATGGCTGTTCTCATGTTTATCCTTAACCGAGTTCTTTATTTGCCTGTAAAGAATATCCTAAGGGAAAGGTCTGAAAAGCTACGGGGCATGCAGGACGACATCTCTACTTTTGAGAAAAATGCAAAGCTCCAGCAGGAAGAAGTTGATGCAAAAATGGCCCAGGCCTCAGGCAAGGCAAAGGCGGCGTTGGATGCAGCGAGAGCTGAAGCCCAGGCTGCTGGTGGGGAAAAATTGGCGGCAATCAAGGCGAAGGCTGAGGCGGCAAAGGATGAAAAACTTGCCACTCTTAAAGCTGACATTGAGAACGCCAGGACGAGTTTGCAGAAAGGTCTTGATGGTTTTGCAAATGAAATGGCAAGTAAAATTTTAGGGAGGAGCCTGTAACCATGATTGGAGTCAAAAAAATTGCAGGTCTCGTAAGCTTGCTGACATTGACACTTTGGTTTGCACTGTCCTTCGGGACCGTCTTTGCCTCAAGTGATGCTGCATCCGCCCCTGTTACTGCTGATCATGCGGTTGTCGCAACAGATGCACATAGCGCCGATGTTGGTGGTCACGTTGTGTCTAATAGCCTTTCAGCTGCAAAATTGAAAGATTTAGGCTGGAGAGTTGTTAACTTTATAGCCTTGATGATCATTCTAGTTAAATTCGGTGCAAAACCAATCGGTGCTAGCCTCTCTGCTAGGCGAGTAAAGATTAAGGATGAAATCGAAACCCTAGAGATGCAAAAGGTTGAAGCCGAACAATCATACAATGACTTTCAGACAAAACTCTCTTCCGTTGAGTCTGAGATAGATAAAGTCGTTGATCGAGCGATTGCTCAGGCTGAGGATGAAAAACGCAAGATTCTTGAAAAGGCGGAACAGGCGGCAGAAGAGATCATGCGCTCTGCAGAAATGGCCGTACAAAATGAAGTTACTGAAGCTCGACGCATCTTAAAAGATGATGCTGCAGAGCAGGCCGCGATAATTGCCGAACAGCTGATCATAAAGAATCTCACTGAAGACGATCAGGTGAAGATAATTGAAAATTATTTAGATAAAGTGGGGGCCGTACAGTGAAACAGACAATCCTCGCAAAAAGATACGCCAAGGCAATTTTCACAATAGGTCAGAGTCAGGAGAATTATGAAGAGTACAACGAGGTGCTACAGGGAGTAGCTACTTTGTTTACCGATATTCCTGAGGTTGCAGATGCCCTGACCAATCCCCTTTACCCGATGGATGTAAAAGAGAAAGTGATGACAGGTATTGTCGCTTCCATTGGTGTAGATAAAGTAATGGGGAACTTCCTGAATCTTTTAGTTCAGAAAAAGCGAGCAGAAATATTGCCCGAAATAGCAGATGCCTATACATCCATGGTTGACGAAGAAAAAAATATCAGTCACGGCAATGTTATTTCAGCGGTTGAGCTGAGCGATGAATTAAAAAACAATATTCAAACAGTATTAGAAAAATTAACAGGCAAGAAAGTTGAACTCACGACGGCCGTGGATCCAACCATAATTGGCGGTATGGTAGCCAAGGTTGGCGATCTGGTTTTGGACGGGAGCATTAAGACTCAGCTTGCTGGTTTAAAAGATTCCATTAAGGGGAGAGAATAGATGCAGATCAAAGCCGCAGAAATTAGTCAGATAATTAAAGATCAGATTGGTGCCTACGAAACCAGCGTTGATCTCAACGAGACTGGAACAGTCATTTCAGTAGGTGACGGTATTGCCCGTATTTATGGCGTGCAGAACTGTATGGCCATGGAGCTTTTGGAATTCCCAGGTGGCATTATGGGTCTCGCTCTGAATCTTGAAGCTGATAACGTTGGTTGTGCTGTACTCGGTAACGTTGTTGGTATTAAAGAAGGCGATATCGTAAAGCGTACCGGTAGAATTGCAGAGGTGCCTGTAGGGCCTGCAATGGAAGGCCGTGTAGTTGATGGTCTCGGATTGCCTATTGATGGTCTTGGTCCAATTGACACTGAGCTTACCTCTAAGATTGAGGTTGTTGCTCCTGGTGTTATTGCTCGGAAGGGTGTCCACGAACCATGTTACACCGGTGCCAAGGCTGTTGATGCAATGACCCCTGTTGGTAAGGGACAGCGTGAGCTCATTATTGGTGATCGCCAGATTGGAAAAACTGCTCTTTGTGTTGATGCTATCATCGCTCAGAAGAATACCGACGTACATTGTATTTATGTAGCCGTTGGCCAGAAAAAATCAACTGTTGCTCTTGTTGTGGAAGCACTGAGAAAGCATGGCGCCATGGAGTATACCACTGTGGTTTCAGCCTGTGCCTCTGATCCTGCTCCAATGCAGTACATTGCCCCATTTTCCGGTTGTGCAATGGGTGAGTATTTTCGTGACAATGGTCAGCATGCTCTCATCATTTATGATGATCTCTCCAAGCAGGCAGTCGCCTACCGAGAGTTGTCTCTGTTGTTGAGACGTCCACCGGGTCGCGAGGCATATCCTGGAGATATTTTCTTTAATCACTCTCGTCTACTTGAGCGTGCAGCTAAGGTAAATGATGAGCTTGGTGCTGGTTCACTAACCGCACTGCCAATCATCGAGACCCAGGCTGGTGATGTTTCTGCTTTTATCCCAACAAACGTTATTTCTATTACAGATGGCCAGGTATACCTGGAGCCAAATCTGTTTTTCTCCGGAGTGAGACCTGCGATTAATGTTGGCCTCTCCGTATCCCGTGTTGGTGGTGCTGCGCAGGTAAAAGCGATGAAGCAAGTTGCTGGTACATTGCGTCTTGACCTCGCCCAGTATCGTGAGCTTGCAGCCTTTGCTGCCTTTGGTTCCGATCTTGATTCTGCGACCCAGGCAAAGCTTACCCGTGGTGAAAGACTGGTTGAGATCCTCAAGCAGCCTCAGTACCAACCCCTACCAATGGAAAAGCAGGTAACAATCATTTATGCCGGCTCCAATGGATATCTTGACTCACTGCCAGTAGACACCCTCGCAGATTATGAGAGTGAACTGTACAGTTACATTGAGTCTAATGAGCCTTCTGTGTTCTCTGATCTGGTTAAAGAAGAAAAGTTCACCGATGAGATCAAAGAGAAACTCAATAAGGTACTGACCAGCTTTGGCGATACATTCAAGGCGTCTAAAGGTCTTAAATAATCTCAAAAGGTCAAGATATGGCGAGTCTAAAAGATGTAAAAACAAAGATCACAGGCGTCAAAAAGACGGCTCAGATCACCAAAGCCATGAATATGGTCGCCGCCTCGAAGTTGCGTGGCGCCCAGGATAAGATGGAGTCGTTCAGACCGTACACCGCTAAATTCGACGATGCGATGTCTAACCTCTCAAGTGGCGCTAATACTAATGCTTTTCCTCTTATGGAAGAGCGCGAAGTAAAAGCGGTTGAACTTGTGGTTGTGACTTCTGATCGTGGGCTTTGCGGATCGTTTAATGCTAATATCGTCAAGCTTGTTAACAAAAAAATTGCTGCATATGAAGCCGAAGGCAAAACCGTTAGTTTGGTCTGTGTCGGTAAAAAAGGACATCAGCTTCTGAAAAGAACCGGAAAGGTCAGGAAGAGTTACCTTGATACAATGGGTAACTTCCAGATGTTCAATGCGAGGGAAATAGCAACAGATCTTACCCAAGAGTTTCTCACAGGTAACTGTGATAAGATTGAGGTTATTTACGGTGAATTTAAGTCTGTAGCCAGACAGATTCCTGCTGCATCCTCGTTTCTTCCTGTTCAGCCTGTTCAGGCTGAACAAGAGGTAGAACAGAAAATTTCAGGTGATTACATCTATGAGCCTTCAACAGAAGAAATCATGGATGTCCTGCAGCCACTGTATCTCAACGTTGTCATTTACCACACCATGCTCGAAGTTGGTGCATGTGAACATGCTGCACGTATGACCGCAATGGACAATGCAACCACTGCATGTAAGGACATCGTGACTAATTTGACTGTTGTGTACAACAAGGCACGACAGGCAGCGGTAACAAATGAGCTTATGGACATTGTTGGCGGTGCAGAGGCCCTTAAATAACAATTTATCATTTGATAATCTCGGACTTTTTAGGAGGGGTAAGGCCCAATGAGTGAGCAAAGAAAAGGAAAAATAACACAGGTTATTGGACCTGTAGTTGATGTAGAATTTGAACCCGGTAATCTGCCTGCAATCATGAGTGCTTGTTCGGTATCAAATCCAGGTATCAATGATACAGAGGGAAATCTGATTTTAGAGATTGCCCAGCATCTTGGTGATAACGCTTGTCGTTGCATCGCTATGGATCAGACAGATGGTCTTGTGCGTGGTATGGTTGTTACAGATACCGGACATCCGATCACTATTCCGGTTGGTCAAGGTGCACTTGGTCGTATTATGAATGTTGTTGGTCGTCCGGTTGATGGTTTAGGTGAGATCAAGTGTGATAAGACTATGCCTATTCACCGTGAAGCACCTGCGTTTACCGAGTTGGACACAGAGGTTCGTGTTCTTGAAACCGGTATTAAGGTAATCGATCTTTTGGTTCCATTCCCACTTGGTGGAAAAATGGGACTGTTTGGTGGTGCCGGTTGTGGAAAAACAGTTATCATGATGGAAATGGTTAATAACATTGCTATGCATCATGGTGGTATTTCTGTTTTCTGTGGGGTTGGTGAGCGTACCCGTGAAGGGAACGATCTCTACCATGAGATGAAGGATTCTGGTGTTCTGCCAAAGGCTGCACTGGTTTACGGTCAGATGACAGAGCCTCCAGGTGCACGTGCTCGTGTTGCCTTGACCGGTCTTACCGCGGCTGAGTATTTTCGCGATGAAGAAGGTCAGGATGTACTGTTCTTTGTTGATAATATCTTTCGCTTTACCCAGGCTGGTTCTGAGGTTTCCGCCCTTCTTGGTCGTATTCCTTCTGCTGTTGGTTATCAACCGACTCTTGCAACTGACCTTGGTGCTCTTCAGGAACGTATTACTTCAACCAAGAAAGGTTCTATTACCGCAGTACAGTGTGTATATGTACCGGCGGATGATTTAACTGATCCAGCTCCCGCAACAACATTTGCCCACCTTGATGGTACTGTTGTTTTGTCCCGTCAGATTTCTGAGTTAGGAATCTATCCAGCTGTTGATCCATTGGATTCAACTTCCAGGATTCTTGATCCAAATGTCATTGGCGAAGAACATTACATGGTTGCTCGTGGTGTTCAGGTTGCTCTGCAAAAATACAAAGATCTTCAAGATATTATCGCAATTCTTGGTATGGATGAGTTGTCAGAAGAAGATCAGCAGCTCGTCTCCCGTGCTAGAAAAATTCAGAGATATCTCTCCCAGCCATTCACCGTTGCAGAGGTTTTCACCGGTATAGATGGGAAATTTGTCAAAGTTGCTGATACCGTTCAGGGTTTTAAAGAAATCCTTGAAGGTAAGCACGATGAGCTGAGTGAGAACTCTTTCTACATGGTTGGTTCCATAGAAGAAGCGGTTGCTAAGGACGCTGAGTCTAAAAAGTAAAAGGCAAACCGCGATAGGTACCTTGTTGTAATAGTTTATTGTCTCCTTGGGACCGTAGACTATTACTGAGGTAGTCAATATTTTGCTAAAGAGGACAGTTCGATGGGACAACAGATAAGACTAGAAGTCGTAACACCTACAGGGGCAAAGGTTAACGAAGATGTTGATATCGTTAATGCTCCTGGTGTTGGTGGAGACTTCGGTGTACTCGCAAATCATGCGCCTTTTCTGTCGACAATCAAAATTGGTACTCTGACATATGAGAACGGTAATAAAAGAGAATCCTTGATGGTAAGTGGTGGATTCTGTGAGGTCTCAAATAATAAGATTACCTTTCTTGTTGAGAGTGCCGAAAGAGGAACTGAAATTGATGTTGAGAGGGCGATGAAGGCAAAGGAAAGAGCAGAGAAACGCCTTTCTCAAGCTGCCCAGCAGACAGAAGGTTTCAACCGTAAAAGAGCAGAAGTTGCTCTGCAGCGTGCCCTCGTTCGATTGAAAGTGGCGAAGAAGATTTAAGACGCATCGTTTTGAAAAAGAAGGGGGATTGCTCATTAATTGAGCAATCCCCTTTTTTTATGCTAAAGAACAATCTCTCTATGCACCTTATGTATCAAAGGGCTGAACTGAATACCAGTGGGCGTCCTTGGTAGAAAAGTGTACCTGCCTATTACCTATGAACATCATTGTGGCCTCCATGGCTAGATCTCTATAACCAACAACAGCACAACTCTAAACGGTGATACCACTGTGCTGCATACCTTTCTATGCGGTCCCCCTACATGAGAAATGTATTCTCTCAATCGCCCGGCAACCGACCATTTAACGAGTAACCAGTAGTCTTATAATTTAATCCTCGGTACATACTTTGGATAAGAATACCAGCCTACTGGTAGACGACAGACGGCAAAAGGTCGTGGGGTTTTATAAGGTGTGTCTCGGGGCAGCGGCAGAATTACAGGGCGTTATCGTAGCTGGTATCTTCATTGAAGTCGAAGGACTGTAACTGTGCAGTGGTGGAGTTGATGTAGGAGCGGACTCCGTCGGCAATATCCTGTGTCAAAATCTTTGCAAAGGCGGGATCATTGAGATTCTTCACATCCTCTTTATTGGTGATGAATGCAATCTCAATGAGGATTGCTGGCATCTGAGCGCCGATCAGGACGTAAAATGGAGCCTGCTTGACCCCAAGGTTCTTAATGTTGGTGTAGCCTTGATCAGCAGCCTTGTTGAGTATCGAATTATGTACCTGCTGGGCAAGGCGAGAAGACTCTTCAATTTTGGAGTTCTTCATGATGTCAGAAAGGATATCCTGCAAGTCACTCATCTGGTGGGTTGAAGTGGCATTTTCCATTGCTGCAACACGCATTGCCTCGGCGTTTGTCGAGAGATTAAGATAATAGGTCTCGAGGCCTCGTACCTTTGCAGAAGGATGGGCGTTGACGTGCAGGGAAATGAACAGATCCGCATTTTCTGTGTTGGCAATGGCAGTGCGCTCTTCTAGGGGGACAAAGACGTCTGTGTCCCTGGTGAGAAGAACCTCACATCCGAGTTCTCTTTCCAGTACGGGAGCCAGCTGTTTGGCAATTCTTAGAACAATATCTTTTTCTTTAAAATTAAAAGCGATGGCTCCTGGGTCCTTGCCCCCATGCCCTGGATCAATGACGATCTTCTTTACTCGTAGTCCTAACTGTTGGGCAAGAGAGAATCTATCGGGTTGTGTCGCTTTGCCTCTATGGGAGCGGTTGTTACTGGCTGTGCTACTGACAGTAGCATTAATTGGTTTTTTCTTATGTCCCTTTAAGACGACAATGTCGGTTGAGTCGGTAGTTGTGAAAAATTTCTTGGTTCTTTGTAGATCATTGGCAATGGTTGGTATTGCAGCAACGTCTTGGTCAGCGGGCTCGCCATGGCCTTTACCCCTCACATCAATGACAACACGAAATGGATCGGGGAGACTGAAAATCTTATAGCTTCCGATTGAAGCGATATCAAGAACGACCCTGACTGTGTCGGGGCTAAATTGGCCTGTACGGATTCTTTCGAGTAGACCATCCTTTATCGGTACTGGTGCCCGATACTGTGGTTCGATATAGCTCTGTTTAAAGTCTATGTACAGGCGACGAGGAGTATTATCTGTCTGTTCCAGAAGCACTTCTTTATAATTCACGGGTCCGGATGCCATTATGACAACCCTGGTGTAATTATCAGACGACCAGTACTTGACCGGTAGAACATAACTCAGCTTGTTCTCTCCTGTGGAGGAAATCATGATCTTCGGGAGCGCAATATCATGTTCTTTTGACAGTACTTTTAGTAATTCTCCGGCCTTGGTGTGCATGTCACCATTGGTGTAATTTGTTACTATTTCAGTGAGGAAGTCTGCTGCTTTTTGCGGATAGCCCCTACTTAGAGAAATAGTACCAAGGGCGAAATAGGAATCATCTGCTAGCCTATGCTGGGGGAAGAGGCGTACTATATCTTTGTAGTATGAAATCGATTCATCCAGATCAATCGGTTTCTCGAAGGTCTTATACATATCCAGATAGAGACGGCCGAGCATATAAAGACAGGGGGATGCAAATCTTGATTTAGGGCTTGATAGGTATATACGTCTGAAGTTGCGTGTACCCTTGAGCCAGTTTTCGCGGGTCGCTGAGAGCTTGGAGTTTGTTTGCAGCTGATTATAGTAGAATTTAGCCTCATCGTAGCGTTTTGATACGGAGGGAAAGGTGTTGCTGCCAGTATTTTCGGCCAGAGCTACGCCATGCACAAAAAGTAGATGAATAATGGTAACGAGGGCTATGAGAAAGGATCGATGAATCATTATTATTTAAAGCGAATCCTCTAAGAGATCCCGAGCTGGTTTAATGGTGAAGCAACCGATTGAATGAAAACAACATTGTAACTCTTCTTCTGGTTCTGCAATATCGGTTAAATCATCGTTAGTAGCTGTTGAAATGAACTTCAACTCCCTTTCTTTGGGGCGTTGAAGCATACGAGTCTATTGACGAAACTACAATGGTCATAGTTGGAATGCTACCAAATAGTTACACAAATTAATTATACAGGAAAGCAGAGTGCATAGCAAAAATAATTAGGCATCCTACCTTGCAGGATAGCTGGCCGGTTTAGCTCATCACAAGAGTAGCATTTCTTTTCCTGTTTGCAGGAGATTAGTTCCCCGGTTTATGCGTCAAGTCTTTTAGTTTATACAGTATGTTGAGCGCGTCCATTGGGGAGCACTTGTCCGGGTTGAGTTCTTCTATAAATTTGCGAACAGGGTCCTCGGGAGGAGCAAAGAGCTGAAGTTGATCTGGGTGACTTTTTTTAGATGTTTTTGTGGCGCCTCCGGGGGAGTGGTTTGTTCCATCAAAATTACCCTGTTCTATGTCTTTTAATATTTCTTTGGCGCGTACTACTACTTCCTCAGGAACGCCAGCAAGTGCCGCGACCTGAATGCCGTAGCTTCTGCTGGTGCCACCTTTGACAAGTTTATGCAAGAAAATGAGTTTTGATTTCCATTCTCGAACGCCTATAGAATAGTTGCGTACCCGTTTGTTGTTTTTAGCAAGATCTGTCAGCTCATGATAGTGGGTGGCAAAGAGTGTTTTCACTCCGATGTTATTTTTGTTAACCAGGTTTTCTGCTACCGCCCAGGCGATTGAAAGTCCGTCGTAGGTAGATGTACCGCGACCAATTTCATCGAGAATAACGAGACTTTTTTCCGTTGAGTTGTTGAGAATATTGGCAGTTTCACTCATCTCTACCATAAAGGTCGATTGCCCCTGACGGAGGTTGTCCATGGCGCCGACACGGGTGAAAATTCTATCAACAATACCAATATCCGCTTCTTGTGCCGGTACGTAACAGCCCATCTGTGCCATGAGAACAATGAGAGCAGTTTGGCGTAAAATTGTAGATTTACCGGCCATGTTTGGCCCGGTAATGATGAGAACTTCGTCGCTGCTCTGATCCAGATACACATCGTTTGGTACAAAGGTTCCGGCGGGTAGCATCCTTTCAATGACAGGGTGGCGACCTTCTACTATGCGAATAGTATCACCATCTGATACCATAGGGCGGACGTAGTTGTATTTATGGGCCATCTCTGCACTTCCAAGGAGGAAGTCGAGTTGGGCGAGTATGTTTGCCGTCTTGAGAACACGGCTGCTGGCCTGTGCCAGTTTTTGGCGTATTTCCGTGAAGAGCTGATACTCAAGATCTGTTCTTCTTTCTTCTGCCCCGAGAACCTTGTGCTCAAATTCTTTGAGTTCAGGTGTGATAAATCGCTCGGCATTAACAAGGGTCTGCTTGCGTATATAATGTTCAGGAACTTTCTCGGCCTGTAGTTTACTTACCTCAATAAAGTAACCAAACACCCTGTTAAAGCCAACTTTGAGTTTGCCTATACCCGTCTTTTCTCGTTCTTGGTTTTCAAGATTTAAGATCAACTGTTTACCGTCTGTGAGGATCGAGATAAGTTCATCGAGTTCACTGTTATAGCCAATCTTTATGAGATTCCCGTCCCGAAGAGTAATGGGTGCTTCTGGGTGTATGGCGGTCTTGAGCAGCTCATGGATGTCCGCTAGTGGGTCAAGTTGCTCCCTGAGGGCTATAAGCTTTGTGGTATTACAGTCTCTCAGTATTTCCTCAATTTTTGGGAGTGTTTCAAGGGAACTGATCATGGCCAGCATGTCTCTACCGTTGCCAGAACCAAGGGTCATGCGACTATTTAAACGTTCAAGGTCATACACCTGTTCCAGAAGAGTCCTTAGTGATTTTCTTGGAGCACTCTCTTTGTAGAAGTAGGTCACGGCGTCAAGCCTGTTGTTAATTCTCTCGGTGTTTTGCAGGGGAAAGAGGAGGTTGTGTTTTAACAGTCGGGCTCCCATTGGGGTACAGGTATGGTCGATCACCGAGATAAGAGATCCCTGTCTTTGGGCACCTGCTATGGTCTGGGTAAGCTCAAGATTACGCCTGGATGATTCGTCAATGTGGAGGATGTTTTTTGTTTCAATAGGTGTCAGACTTTCAATGTGATCAATAGCTGTTTTCTGGGTTTCCTGAATGTGATCGAGGAGTACTCCGGCTGCGGTGATGCCAATTGAATAGTCTTTACAGCCAAAACCGTCCAGGCTGAGTATTGAAAAGTGTTCGAGGAGTACTTCGCGGCTGTTCTCATGGCTAAAGCAACTGTTGTCTTTTGCCGTGATGCAAATACCGGGTAGAAGGCACTCTATGTCGCGTGTCAGTTCGGGGATACGGGTGGTGTAGTTGTCTGGGAGCAGTAGCTCTGAAGGGGTGAGTCTGGTGAGCTGATCGAGAACCTTTTCTTCATTTTTACCGTTGTCTTTGTATTCACCAATGAGGAATTCTCCGGTACTCACATCAAGAAAGCTTAATCCGTAGCTACGTTGTGAACCGGCATCTTTGTAGCACAATGAACAGATATAATTATTATCTTTATCGTCTAAAAGATGCTCATCGGTGATCACTCCGGGGGATACAACACGTATAACCTCCCGTTTCAGTATACCTTTTGTCTGGTCGGGGACTTCGGTTTGCTCACAGATGGCAACCCGGCATCCTGCTTTAATTAGTTTAGAGAGGTATGTTTGAGCAGCATGGTAAGGGATGCCGCACATCGGTACCTGAACTGCATCGCTTTTCTTGTTTCTTGAGGTGAGGGTGATGTTGAGTATCTTAGATGCCTTTACAGCATCTTCAAAAAACATCTCATAAAAATCACCCATACGGTAAAAAAGAATCGCATTATCATGTTGTTTTTTTATCTCTAGATACTGCTGTAGCATGGGGGTGAGTTTGGCTGTTTTACTCATGGTTTTTTTCTAAATAGAGGCTAGTAAAGTCTGGTAGTAAGTTATCAAAGGTATTGTCTATATGTTCAGGAATAGTTCTGATTTCAGAGACGACCGTGATAAAATTATGGTCACCATCCCACCTGGGAACGATATGGAAATGGAGGTGATCAGCAATACCTGCTCCTGCAATTTTCCCGAGGTTGCAGCCGATATTGAAACCATCTGGGTGGAGATGCTTTTTGAGTATTTTGGTCGACTGCTGGATGAGAAACATGAGGTCGCAGTGTTCTGTTATTGTTAGCTCAGTAATACAACCGGTATGTCTTACCGGGGCAATGAGAAGATGTCCGTTTGCGTAGGGGAACCTGTTGAGAAGCACAATGCCGCGTTTGTCCCTGTGGAGCAGAAGGTCATCCTTGCTTGATGGTTCATGGCCCGGAGGTTCAAAGATGCAGTGGGCTACTTTTTTTGCCTTGCCAAGTACATGGTCAATTCGCCATGGGGTCCAGAGTGTCTTCATTGTGGTGAGGGGAGGTTGTGGAGAGAGCCGTGGAGTCCCTTTCCGTCGATTTGTAAGATGGCATAGCTGCCAGGAAAGCCGTATTTGCCCGTGGATTTAAAACTACCAGGGTTTATAAGTAGGGTTGTTCCAAAGTAATGGCAGACAGGAATGTGGCTGTGCCCGTAGATGATGCAATCCATGGATGGAAACATTTGCAAAACGCGTTCTTCAATATTGTGGTGCTGACCTGCACCATGGGTAATTCCGATGCTATGGCCTGCAATGGTGAGCTGTTTTTGGCTCGGCAATATTTTTTGGGTTTCCTGGTTACACATATTTCCCTGCACCGCGTACACCTTTTTATCGGCAAAGATGGAAAGTATTGAATGATCTGTGAGATCGCCACTATGGATGATAGCGTCGCAATGGGCAAATGCTCTGGCACAATGCCTAATGTACTGCTGGTCGGGATGCTGTATATGGGTGTCTGAAATAATACCTATGGTGTACATTTTATTCTCTAATTGTAAGTAATCTAAAATCAACCTAAATTCATTATTGTAATAATGAAAGACAGAACAAGGAGCGGGTGAGAGGTTGCGCTGGGGACCTTCCACTGTAAAAGGTTCTGACACTAATTTGACTATATTCGCAACTATTAATAGTTGCGTTATCAAACGAAAGGTAGGTATACTACAATGTTTTATATTAACACATATAGCGTTTATTGCCGCTGTTGGATTGTAAGCGATTTACAGTTGATGAAATAGTGGCACTACATTAATCGATTACCGGTACGCCGGTTCATATTG
Organism: Desulfotalea sp.; assembly: GCA_002733995.1. Lineage (GTDB taxonomy): Bacteria > Desulfobacterota > Desulfobulbia > Desulfobulbales > Desulfocapsaceae > Desulforhopalus_A. Next base: position 108,162 of record NVXR01000035.1, read on the forward strand.
AAAACGAACGGAGAAGTGGAATGCTGAGTGCCTCAGATTTACGTAAAGGTCTTAAAGTTCAAATAGATGGAAATCCATATGTTGTAATTGATTTCGAATTTTCAAAGCCGGGTAAGGGGCAGGCCCTGTACCGTTGTAAAATGCGGAACATGATTTCTGGTAATCAGTTGGTCCAGACATATCGTTCCAATGATAAATTTGAAAAGCCTGATCTTGAAGAGCGAAAGATGCAGTATCTATATAATGGTGGTGGGGAATACCACTTTATGGATACCGAAAATTTTGATCAAATGTTTATAACAACAGAGCAGCTTGGTGAAAATAAAAGCTTTTTGGTAGACAATATGGAAGTTGATATGTTGTTTTTTGAGGGCCAGGCAATTGATATTACCATGCCGATGTTTGTCTATCTTAACGTTACTACAGCTGATCCTTGGGCTAAAGGTGATACCTCTGGAAACGATACCAAGCCTGTAACTGTGGAAACGGGTTATGAGCTTCAGGTACCACCCTTTGTTGAAGAGGGTGATAAAATACAGATAGATACCCGTACCGGGGCGTATGTTACCCGAGTGAAAGAATAACACTGATGTTACAGGTAGAGAGATTGCACCAGCGTGCATCGCTAATGGCTAGTCTGCGGTCTTTCTTTGCCGGACGGGGGTTTCTTGAAGTCGATACGCCCATTCGGCAACCTGTTCTTATCCCAGAGCGTTATATCGAACCTTTACGCTCTGAAGGAGCGTACCTGCAAACTTCTCCCGAGCTTTGCATGAAAAGGCTTTTGGCCTCCGGTTGTGCCAAAATATTTCAAATTTGTCCCTGTTTTAGGAAAAATGAGCAGGGACGACGTCATTTGGAAGAATTCACCATGCTTGAGTGGTATCACTCAGGAGAAAGCTATCTCAAATTAATGGCTGATTGTGAGGAATTGCTACGATTCGTCCAACAGCAATTTATCTTGCAGTCGGATCTACACGGCTATACACGTAGTTTTTTTGCAGGGTTTGATTTTGAGTCAGCCTGGGAAAGGCTGACGGTGGAGTCCGCCTTTCAAAAATATAGTCCCTGCAGTGTAAAAGAAGCCTTGGCAGACAATAGCTTTGATGAAATTCTGGTGGAGTATGTCGAGCCTGAGCTCGGCAAGAAAACGCCTACCTTTTTGTTGAATTATCCCTTGGAGCTCGGTTCTCTTGCAAAGGCAAAGGCTACAGAGCCTGATACTGTCGAGCGATTTGAACTGTATCTTGGTGGCATTGAACTCGCCAATGGTTTTTCCGAATTAACTGACGCCGCTGAGCAGAGATTACGCTTCGAAGAGGAAATCGTGGATATAAAAAGAACATGGGGGCAAGATATCACAATGCCCGATGTCTTTTTGAGGGATATAGAAAACATTAAGGTTGCCGCTGGAATAGCACTGGGGGTAGATCGACTATTTATGTTGGCCCTTGGGGCTGAAGACATTGCTGATGTGGTAAGCTTCTCACCCGCAGACCTCGTGTAACCTACGAGACTTAGGTGCTGTCTCTTGTCCCCTCTTGGATGATTGCAACGACGCTCAGTACTATTTTAAGCGCGGGTAGAGTAATATCCGATCTCGAATATGTAATTATTGAGCTGCATTTCAACGACATTTATTGTGCGCTTCCTCAATAACTCTCCCCATGCTTCAAAACTCTCATCAGACGGCTTTGAAGCACAGATAAGCCGTTACTTCTTTCTTCTCTTTTTTCCTGGGACGTTATTTCTAAAAAATTCCTTTTCTATAATTCTTCTGGCCTTTAATCTTTCCGCCTGACCTTTTGAAACAACAATCCGCTTTTTAGACTCCGGATCGATTTCTGCAACGTACATTGCGGTGGAGAGTGATCCCGGCGTCGGGGTGAAATCCTGGAATTTTCTTATGGTCAGGTCGAGTTTCTTCATATCATTTACCAGACGAATGTTGCAATGAGGGGCCGATCCGGGATGAGAAGAGATGACGTAAGGGGTGAGCTCGACGGTCTTGTTCTTTGTCTTTTTGCCAATTTTCCGACATTTTGCCACAAATTCTTCGAGAAGAGAGTGGGGCTCTTTGTGCATGAGTCGTAGGGTCTCTGGGTCGGTGTGTTCCGGTGCAATTTTAATTGATCCCGGTGTGTGACTCGAGATAATACGTTCCATAAGCTTAGGCGTTTTCAGCAGGAGCTCCATCCTCAGTCCAGATGAAATAAACAGATGTTTTACTGTCTTTATGTTTGCAACGTCCTTGAGTAGTTGCAGGAAGAGCTCCTCATCTATCTGCAAATGAGTGCATACTTTGGGGTAGAGACAATCCCTTTTTTTGCATGTGCCTATGGCACAGGTTGTCCCGTAAAGATTTGCTGTAGGGCCACCAAGGTCACTTATCGTTCCAGAAAAATCGGGGCTTTGGGCAATCGTGTTGCACTCATGAAGAATTGACTTATGGCTTCTTGAGACTATTGCCGGGCCCTGGTGTCTGGTGATGCTGCAAAATGAGCAATTTCCAGAACAACCTCGAACGATAGTAACCGAATCCTTAATCATGTGGTAGGCAGGGATGTTTTGCTTTGCTGGATGGGGTTTTCTTGAAAATGGTAGGGCATAAATCTGGTCCAGTTCAGCTGGTTGAAGAGGCTTGGGCTGGGGATATTGCACAACCCAATGGGTTTGCTGCCGCTGGAGTACAATGCGGGACGAATATGCTCTTAAATGTTTATCTGTCTCAATTTCGGCCTCTAAAAAGAAGCGGTTGTCCTGTAGTATCTTCTCATAGGAAGGGAGGGTGAGAAACTTTCGTGCCTGGGCTCGTTCGTGTTCGGCAAAAAGCTCGTCAATTTCTTTGTCTGTTACACGCAAGCATGTACCTGGGATTGCCGTTAATGAGAGATTCTTCGCACATCGGTTGGCTATCTCAATAATAGCTTTTTCCCCCATACCGTAGACGAGCAAGTCAGCTTTGGCATCGGTTAAAAAGGAAGCTCTTAACTTGTTTTGTTTGTAGTCAAAGTGGACGAACCGCCGCAATGACCCTTCAATACCACCAAGAACAAGCGGAATTTTGCCATAGGCGGACCGTGCGAGAGATGTGTAGATAAGAGTTGCGCGGTCAGGTCTTCGGCGTTCTTTTTTCTCTTTGGCTGACCCCCTCCATGGATTTCCATCAGGGGAGTAAGAATCGCTGGTTCTTACCTTGCCATTACCTGTGTAGTTGGCCACAATAGAGTCGAGATTTCCTGCAGTAATTCCGCAAAAGAGCCGAGGTGCAGGATATGATTTAAAGTCGACACCACTGTCAAAGCGGGGTTGGGAGAGGATGGCAACCTTGTATCCTTGGTCTTCGAGAACGCGTCCAATGAGGGCTATACCAAAGGAGGGGTGGTCTATATACGCATCGCCGGTAACAAGTAAAACGTCTATATGTTGCCAGCCTTTAGCCTTACACTCCTCCCAAGAGATGGGTAAGGGAGGAGCGGTGTTGTGATTGTTCTGCATTTAAAAAATATTATTAATTATTCGCCTTACATTAAGGCGGAGTTTACGTAGAGGTGACAAACAATGGAGGCCGCATATCCAATAGCAATAACAGGCGTCCATTTGAGATGGGCGTTAAAGGTGTAGATGCCTCGGGCCGAACCCATTAGGGCAACGCCCGCCGCTGATCCGATGGAAAGAAGGCTACCGCCTACTCCTGCCGTTAGGGTTACCAGCAGCCAGTGTCCATGGGACATATCTGGGAGCATGGTCAAAACGGCAAACATTACGGGGATGTTATCGACAATCGCGGATAGAATGCCGACCAGGATATTTGCGGTAAGAGGACCGAGGTCGAGGTATAGCGCTTTTGATACCAGAGCGAGGTAGCCAAACTGAGCAAGGCCTCCTACACAGAGTATAACTCCATAGAAGAAGAGTAGGGTATCCCATTCTGCACGGGCAATTTTCTTAAAGAGATCAAATGGGTCTGGCTTGGCATGGTATGTTTGATAGGCAAGTGGGTTGTCATCAATGTCGTAGCTCTTATGCTCTTTTCTTTTAAGGTAGTAAGAGAAAAAGCCAAGGTATCCGAGGCCAAGCATCATGCCGCTTGCGGGTGGAAGGTGCAGGAAGTTATGAAATGATACGGCGGTGACAATGGTGCAGAGAAAGAGAAAAATTATTCTCTTGGCACCAAGTTTCATAACATACTGGTCTTTACTTGGTTGTGGCGTATTTTTGCTTATTGCAAAGTTCATGAATATGGCGGGAATGATCCAGTTAACAAGCGATGGGAGGAAAATTGCAAAAAACTCGCTGAACTTAACCACGCCTTTTTGCCAGACCATCAGGGTAGTGATATCGCCAAAAGGAGAAAAGGCCCCACCTGCGTTTGCCGCAACAACGATATTGATACAGGCAAGTGAGATGAATTTTTTATCGTTTCCGCCAACGGCCATGGCTACTGCACCCATAAGGAGGGCGGTGGTCAGGTTGTCAGCGATGGGTGAAATCATAAATGCAAGAACACCGGTAACCCAAAAAACAGCTCGGAGGGAAAAGCCTCTTGTGACGAGCCAGGATCGGAGAGCCTGGAACACATTTCTTTCATCCATGGCATTAATGTAGGTCATGGCCACGAGGAGAAAGAGAAACAGCTCAGCATATTCGAGGAGGTTGTGGCGAATGGCTATTTCTGCGGAGTGCGTGTCGCCCATTTGGTTAAAGGTGACTGCCACTAAAATCCAGATGACTCCAGCTGCCATCAGTACAGGTTTAGATTTTCGTAAATGAAGTTGTTCTTCCAGGATGACAAGGGAGTAGGCGCCAACGAACAAAAGAACAGAAAGGATGCCAAAAAATGAGCCAGTAAGGTTAGCAACCTCTTGACCTCCATTACCACTACTAGCAATGGCGAAGGTTGCAGGTACTAACGCAACACAAAGGGCAAAAATCAATTTTTTCATTATTGTTTTTCCTGGGTAAAGTTTACGAGTAAAGAAGGGATAAGAATGTCGCAATTATAACAACAGGAACAGGGCATGGCAAGTCCATGTCCTGTTATCCTGTGAAATAGCACCCTGGGGAAGGAGGTATCCCCCCGGAACAGGGGGGGAACACTTGGTCGCAGAAATTATATCGTTTTTGGAATATATTTGGTGAGAGGGCAGTTATTGCAACCGGCCTTGGGTAAATCGGTGCCATTATGTATTCGTTTTACGAGAGCTGCAACAGCAGCTTTGCTGTCGGGGAACATATGTTGTCTTCCTACCTCTTCGATGAGGCCTGTTCTCTCCATTACGTCGAGTACTTGCATCTTCACCCCGCACATAGCAAAACCTATATCGGCGCTACGTATGCGTTTGCAAAGCATTTCCAGAGCTTCTTCTCCAGATGCGTCCATGTCGTTTATGCCACGGGCATCAAGGAGGATGTAGCGTAGGTCTGGCTGTTCCGTTCTGAACTTGAGAACTTGTTCATCAAGGTAGCTGGCATTGGCAAAAAATAGGGCACCGTCAAATCGTACAACTGATATATGACGACAACCTTTTAGGCGATAATCCTCAGCACTTTTGAGTACGTTGTCTTCCGTTAGAGAAAGAGTAGCAACAACGGGTCTCATCGATTTATAGAGAAATACGACCATTGACAGCGCAACACCGACCATGATGCCTTTATCTAAATGAGGAGCAAAGTATAACGTTACAAAAAAGCATAAGACAGAGATTGCACCATCGTACCATTGGGCCTTCCAAGCATGTACAAAACCCTTAATATTCACCAGGCCAATAACTGCCATCATGATAACTGCTGCAAGTACTGCCTGTGGGAGATGGTAGAGTAAGGGGGTAAAGAATAACAGGGTGATAACTACCATGACCGAGGTGACCACGGATGAGATACCTGAAAGGGCACCCGCCTGAAGGTTGACCGCGGATCTGGAAAATGACCCGGATACGGCATAACTTGAACCTATAGAACCTATCATATTGGCAAGACCTTGGCCAATGAGCTCTTGGTTGGGGTCCAGTTTTTGCCCAGTCTTTGCTGCCATAGCTTTTGCAATTGCAATAGCCTCCATGAAGCCGAGCAAAGATATTATGATCGCAGTTGGGAACAGTTTAACAAAAGTTTTCATGTTAAGATCAGGAACGGCAAAAGTAGGAAGTCCTTCAGGGATTCTTCCGACCACAGCTCCACCACCCATAAAGAGTAGACTTGTTAGATCAAGTGGAGTGTTGCCAACTTTTAAGCGCCAGATATTGTTATCGGTTGTTATGCCTTGTGGTATGTCTGTCTGGTTGTAAAAAGAGTACTGATCGTCTGTGTGTACGGCCTCAAATTTAAGACTACGTAGCTCTCTGCGCATGAGATGGGTCTCGTGTTTTACTTCTCCCATTTCAAGGGTGAGGGTTGCAACTTGCCCCTGTAGGTCGATCAATCTTGCTGTTGGTTTGTCGTTGTTTTTGAGTTCATCATCAATTTCGATGCCGACTGCAGATCTCTTGTTTCCTAGTCTTTCGATTGTGCTAATAGAATGGTTAAAAGCACTAATCTTTTCCGCAATTCCAGGATATGCGATAGCAGAAATGTCAACCTTGGTATCGTTGTTAAAATGGGTGAAGTATGAGATGATTGTTGTAATTGTAACGGCGATAAGGACGTTTGGAATCTTTGGATTAATTTTTCTCAGTACCACCATTATTACAACCGCTGCAATCCCATATAGCAGTGTTGGAAGATGTGTATAATCCATTGCTGCCTGGGCAACTCTCATCATGGTTTCGTAATGATGTTCTGCCTTGTCGACGTACACACCAAAAAACTTTGAAAACTGAGATGAGGCAATAATTATAGCCGCCGCATTGGTAAATCCATTGACAACCGGGTGGGACAGAAAATTGACCACCAGACCTAGGCGTAAAACACCAAGGGAAAATTGAAAGATACCAACCGTCAGGGCAAGTATTACTGAATATGCGATGAATTCTGCGGAGCCAGCAGTCGCTAAAGGTTCAAGAGAGGCGGCTGACATGAGAGAAACGACAGCCACTGGGCCCGTCGCAAGCTGCCTACTGGAACCAAAAAGTGCTGCCACCATGGGGGGGAGAAACGCCGCGTATAGACCATAATATGCGGGGAGGCCTGCGAGCTGTGCGTAGGCCATAGATTGTGGGATAAGAACAAGGGCTACTGTGAGTCCTGCAAGGAAATCTGTTTTGAATTTACCGCCACTGTAACCTTTGAACCAATCTAGAAAGGGTAAAATCTTAAGAATCATTATGTCACCTTTTTCGTGTCAAATACATTGCGAAGTATGAGCAATGTGGAGACACTTCTTCCTATGTTTTTGTGATAATAGAACCATGATTATAAAAGTGTATGTGTTGATACAATTGGTGTTTGTCAGGTGCATGGAGCCAGCTGCGTGCCAATTCAAAAAAATGATTCATTGTAAAACTCCTGAAATTAAGATTGCGATATAGGTAAAATGTTTAGTTGCCTATATAATTTATAAAGTAGAAAGGCTAATATTAAAAAATGAATCAACATTCATAATATGATTTTTAATCAAAGCGTCTTTTGCTATAAAGTCAAGGAAAAATGGCGTTTTGGGTGTCTCTTGGGTACACAAAATTGCATTTTATATGAAAATATGGTTATGAAAAGAGGTAAGGAAAATTACGCTGTAATATATGAGAATCGTTCCTGATAGTTCTGGAGTATAATGCTGAGACGGGAGGTCGTGATGTTATCGGAAGAAAAACAGTACCGAGTGTTACTGGCAGATGACCATGTATTGATTCGGCATGGGATTAAAAATATCATAAAAAAAAATGATCAGCTTGTAGTTGTTGGAGAGGTGAGTAACGGTAAACAACTTATGGCTTCGCTTGAAGATTCTGATATTGATTTGATAATTCTTGATATTGCCATGCCCGATATTGGAGGTATGGAGGCGATTGGCCTTGTGAAAAAGAAGTATCCCTGGATCAAAATTCTTATGCTTACCATGCATAAGAACAAACAGTATTTTTATAATGCCATGGCCGCCGGGGCTGATGGATATCTTATGAAAGATGATTCCGATGAAGAGCTTCTGGTCGCTATAGCAAAGGTCTTATCCGGGAAGAGTTATATTTCGCCATTCATGACCGACGATTTTGCCGATGATGTCATTAATATGTACCGTAATGAAGGACGCACTCCATTTCAGGAACTTACAAAGCGTGAGAAAGAAATTCTCTCGCTCGTCGTTCAAGGTTTTACCAGTAGGCAGATGGCGGAACAATTGAACTTGAGCCAGCGCACCATCGATCATCATCGTTCTAATCTGTTGCGAAAATTTAACCGCAAAAATAGTGTCGAGCTTGTTAATTATGCAATGAGCAATGGCTTTGTTACAACAGAATAGTTAGATTTTTGAGAAAAATAGTTATCATGAGAGTGATGTTTTTATTGTCTTGATCTTAATTGTACTTCTCTAAGTGTTTGAAAATACGTTGTTATATCTGGCATATTTTCGTGACTAGGTAAATATACCTATATCAGCTTTGCGTATATACATCAATTGTGTTTTTCGCTACACGGGATAGTAATAGGCCTACTTTTGAAAGATCTTTTACTAATGACTGTATAATGAGGCACAATTCCAATGAACAAAAGAGAACTAATAGCAACCATAGCTACGTCTGGAGGAATTACAAAGGTTCTTGCTGCTGAGGCTTTAGATAAAGTTCTGGCCAATATGATATCGGCTATGGAGAAGGGAGAGCGGGTGACTTTATCAGGTTTTGGTTCTTTCAAGGTTGTTGAGAGGGCTGCCCAAAAAGGTCGGAACCCCCAGACAGGTCAAACTATAACGATACCTGCTCATAATGTTGTTAAATTTAAGCCAGGTAAACATCTTTGTGAACGGGTGCGCTACTAATCCGTAAGGTCAAGGACATCGTATTAATGGATTGAAGGTATTAATGATATTGCGCCTTGTTTTTCGAAGGCACGCAAGTGGGACAAAGGTCAACCTTTGTCCCGTGACTGGATTCTTTTGTTGCAAAGAAACCACATAATAGACCCCGCAGCAATCATTGCACCACTCAACAGCTGACCCATAGTAATGGTTTTGTAGATAAAACCGATTTGCAGGTCAGGTTCCCGGAAGTTTTCCACGATTATCCTTACTATTCCGTAGCCAACAAAAAAGAGAGCACATATTGCCCCATGGGGCCAGTTGGCTCTGTTTTCCCATGGGCGCTTTCTTAGACTCCACAGCAGTATAAAGAGTACGACCCCCTCCAGAAAAGCTTCGTAGAGTTGGGATGGGTGTCTAGGCAGAGGCCCCCCGCCCGGGAAAACCATTCCCAGCGGTGAATCCGTCACTCTTCCGTAGAGCTCCCCATTGATGAAATTGCCTAACCTACCAAGGCACAGGCCGATGGGAACAGTAGCGACATAGATGTCCGCCGATCTCCAAAAATCGATATCGTGTTTTCTGCAGTAAAACCAACCACCGAAAAAAAGCGCAATACAGGCCCCGTGAAATGACATACCACCGTTCCAGGTGGCTGCGATTTCGAGAGGGTGTCTCAGATAGTAGGAAAAATTATAAAACAAGACGTAACCAAGTCGCCCGCCAACAATGACAGAGAGGATGAGTACGAGGTTGAGGTTTTCAAAGTGACGGCCAAGTGACCGGAATTTGAAATCCTCAATCTGCTTTTGCACAAGCACGTAAGTTGCTATAAATCCAATGACATACATGAGGCCGTACCAGCGTACATGCAAGGGGCCTATGCTGAAAATAATTGGATCGATCTGAGGAAAGGAGAGCATGCCTTAATCCTTGTGCTGTTTAGTTTTTTGTATCTTGCGCATATGTACGTGAAGCACAGATACGGCGGCGGGGGTTACTCCTGATATTCTGGAAGCTTGACCGAGTGAACAGGGTTGTATTTTTGTCAATTTTTCCACAACTTCATTTGAGAGGCCAGAGAGTGTGCTGTAGTCGATGTTTTTGGGAATAACGACAGATTCCATTTTTTTAAACCGGGCTACCTGCTCATATTGCCTGTCTATGTACCCCTTAAACTTCACCTGGAGCTCTATTTCGGCATGGACGAAGCTGTTTATAAGGCTTTCTACCTGTTCCTGTTCCTCAGCGGCCAAAGGGAGCTGGCTAAATGACGACAGGTGTAATTCTGGTCGTCGTAGTATGTCCGCCAGGCTCGACTTCTGTTTTAGGTTACTCGATCCTAAATTTTGCAAAGCGTTATTGATTACAGCAGTTGGTTTTATCAAGATATTTTCAAGTTGTGTAATACCATCCTGCACTGCGGATTGTTTTTTTAGAAAAGATTGATTCTTCTCTTTTGATACAAGGCCAATCTTGTGGCCAATAGCGGCAAGACGCGTATCGGCGTTGTCCTCGCGGAGTAAAAGTCGATACTCTGCGCGGGAGGTGAACAGGCGGTACGGCTCCTTGGTCCCGCAGGTAACGAGGTCGTCAATAAGGACGCCAATGTAGGCCTGGGAGCGGTCGAGAATAAGTGGAGGCTCATCCTTAATGTAATTGACAGCATTGATGCTTGCCATGAGTCCTTGGGCTGCAGCTTCTTCGTAGCCGGAGGTCCCATTTATTTGACCAGCGAGAAAAAGGCCTTTGATTTTTTTCGTTTCAAGGGAGGGTTTGAGGCCAAGCGGGTCAATGTAGTCGTACTCGATGGCGTATCCGGGACGAATAATTTTAGCATTTTCTAGACCCTTGATGGAGTTTACCATTTTTTGTTGGGTGGCAAGGGGCAAACTTGTAGGGATACCGTTTGGATACACCTCTACTGTGTCAAGACCTTCGGGCTCAATGAAGATTTGGTGCCTGTCTTTTTCAGGAAAACGCATAACCTTGTCTTCAATGGAAGGGCAGTATCTTGCGCCGATTCCTTGGATAATTCCGGCATATAATGGGGAGCCATCGATGTTTTGCCTGATTATCTCATGGGTCTTTTCGTTTGTGTAGGTGATGTAACAGGGGAGCTGGGGGAGGGTATAGTCACCCTTGGACGAGAATGAGAAATGGGCTGGCGGATTATCGCTGTGCTGTTCTTCAAGGTCGCTATAGTCGATGGTGTTTGCGTCAAGTCTTGGCACGGTTCCCGTTTTCATTCGCCCGACTTCAAAGCCGTTTTCTCTGAACCAGCGGGCAAGGCCTTTGGACGCGGCACAGCCAAGACGACCGGCTGAAAAGCTCTTCAATCCTATGTGCACCAAGCCTTCAAGAAACGTTCCTGTGGCGACAACGATGGCGTCAACCGCTATGCGTTCGTCTATTGAGGTGATGAGTCCTGTGATGCTGCCGTCTTCTACTATGAATTCGGTGACGACGGTCTGTTTTACGCTGAGGTTTGGCTGGTTTTCAATGACCGACTTCATGCGTAGGCGGTAGAGGAGTCTGTCGGCCTGGGCTCTTGACGATCTGACCGCTGGGCCTTTACTTGTGTTCAATTTACGGAATTGAATGGAGGTGGCGTCAATGTTCTTTGCCATTTCACCGCCCAAGGCATCGATCTCCCGGACAAGATGTCCTTTAGCCAAGCCCCCAATTGCGGGGTTGCATGACATTGCGCCAATGGTGTCAACGTTGATCACGGTGAGAAGTGTTTTACAGCCAAGTCGCGCAGCAGCGAGGGCTGCTTCGCATCCTGCGTGGCCAGCACCTATGATTGCGATGTCGTATTTTTCTGATATCATCTGAATTATATATGGTAATATTTGAAGTTGTACAGGTCGTATATTCTGTTTCTATGCTTGCTTGAGTCGTTTGTTAATGATTCTTCGGGTGGTCCTTCGGTATCGTTTAAACACACCGTGTGTAACTGTTTATTAGTGCCTCAGATTTGTTCAATTGAGGGCTTGAAGCATACGAGTGCTTGTGATGCAGTTATATGCTTATGTTTATTTAACATCTTTTTTCCACCAGATCAGGGCCCATTGTACGGGGCTGTTTCTTTGCACGGTAATGCTGTTTTTTGTTGATGCAGTAATATTCTGTTCTATATATTTGAGTAAATCACCCTTTTCGGTGATTGTTAGTTCGTGAAACATCCAGCTGTACGAGGCGAGGGCCTCCTCAAGTGTTGAATAGACGTTGACTGGATTTGGTCTGAGTACTGTTACATTGGGATAAATCCCCATTTTGTATAATATATTTAATGTGTAGATGTAATCAGGACCAGTGTTAAATGGTCTACCGATGGCCTCAAAGGCGCCCTCTTCAAAAGGAGTCGCACCAATTCGGTCGCTGAGGAACACAAATTTTGTTGCAAATGAATTGATTTTTTCAAGGGCGGGTACGAGATCATCTATGCCAATAGATCTGGATGCTAATGCTATGTCATGGGGACGGATGCCTTTGGCATGCCAATCATCCTCCCAAGAACATTCAACTGTCTTGATATTCTCTATCTTGTCAGTTTTTGCATGCTGGTTCAGCACATCGAGCATTCCAGCAGAAAAATCGATTGCGGTAACGTTTTGTACCTTTTTTGCAATGGGGAGTGCGAGGGTACCTGGACCGGAACCTATATCAAGAACAGTGAAGGAAGGTGTAAGGGGAAGTTCTTTGATAAAAAGATCAATATAATTATTATTTTTATTTCGTTCAGAAAAAGAATGTGCTTTGTTGTTCCATTCTTTGGGCCCTTTTCGCTTCCACCCTTTTTGAGACATTGCATTTTTTCTGAGTAATGGCCAGTTGATGTCGGTGTATGTTTGAATGGTAGGGGCTGTCATGGGATATTAGCCTTATGTGAAAAGGGTGGCTGTAAATGGAAAATTAATGGGATTAGAATAGCACAGCCTATAGGCTTCTGCAATATTCCCTTGATAGAGACGTACAAAAATGTTTGACACAAGATGGTGGATGTGGTTATTATTCTCCTTTTGCAATTTATAAATTCATAGGTGGCTGAATTGCTCCTGTGAATGAAGTTGACTTTAAGAAGGCTAGTCTCATGTATTTGGGAATTAGCGGGATATGTACTTTCAAAAATTATATTCTTAAAGTCTCTACAGTTTTAAAAAAAAGTCCATGTGGATTTCATGGATTCTACAGATGAGGATGTAAGTAATGAGTAAGCGAACTTTCCAGCCAAGCAGAATCAAACGCGCACGCACCCATGGTTTTCGTGAAAGAATGAGCACCCGTGCAGGTCGTTCTATTATCCGCGCTCGTAGAGCAAAGGGTCGTAAGAGACTTTCAGCATAAATTGAACAATCAACGGCTTTTGAAAGCTTCGCTGCTTCGTAAAGGGTGGGAGTTTGAAGAAGTTTACAGCAAGGGAAAACGTTTACACGGTAACGGTTTTACGTTGATCTGTCTGAGTAATGGCACCTCCCTCAGCAGGTTAGGTATAAGCGTTCATCGAAAAATTCGTGGTGCTGTGAAGAGAAACCGCATTAAACGAATTATTAGAGAATCGTTCAGGCTTGAGCGAAAACAGTATCCACAGGGTGTTGATATTGTTTTCGCTGTTCGTCATGGTTTTTCCTGTAAACATCCCGACGACATCTGTAGGGCTGTCGAGGGCGTTGCTGCAAGATTTACTTGTGATCAGAGCAGAAGAAATGAAGATAAGTAAATTGCCTGAAAAAGTATTTATCGGATGTGTGAAAGGATATAAGTATTTGATATCTCCTATTTTGCCGCCTTCTTGTCGTTTTACTCCCACCTGTTCAACTTACACAATTCAAGCCGTCGAAAAATATGGGGTGCTTCGCGGCGCCTTCAAAGGGTTGTCGCGTTTGTTGCGTTGCCACCCATTTTCCCGAGGCGGGTATGATCCGTTGCAGTAAACAGATCCCTCGCCATTTTTATTAACTGACATTTTCTAACTTCGTCATTTATAAGCGGACAGTTCATGGACACCTATAGAGCCTTTTTGGCAATAATTATCTCTTTTATCATCTTAGTCGGCTATCAATATTTCTTCGTAGGCTTTGACCAGCCCGTAGCCGTTGATGGGCAGACAGTACAGAGTATCCCTCAACCGTCAGGTCAGTCCGGAGGAATTGCAACAACCAGTGTACCTCTGCCTGCAGTTGTTCCCCAGAGTATTGCCCCTGTACAAGTTGTGACCTATGACAGAACACCTAAGGAGATCTTGGTTGAAACGGATCTGTACACCGCGACTCTATCGGAAGATGGTGGAACTGTAACAAGTTTCGTGTTGAAGAATTATAAAGAAACCCATGATGCTGACTCTTTAGGTATGCAGCTGGTTAAGACAGATGCAAGCCAGGGCTTTCCGCTGGAGTTCTCTTGGGGAAGTGCTGTTGCTGGTAGGATTCTCTATAACAGTGATGTTCAATCTGTGTATCTCTCCGAAGGACAGGAGGGGCAGCTTGTACTAACCGCAGAGGCGGGGAATGGGCTCACTGTGGTTCGTACATACACCTTTTATAATGATACATATCTCATCAATATGAGTGTGAAGGTTATAAATGGATCAGGGGCGATCCTCCAGGGTATTCCTCAAATACACCAGGTTAATACTAAATTTGAAACGAGTATCAGCCCAGCCAAGCGCTTCTTGTTTACCGGTCCCGCTATTTACCTTGATGAGAGTCTCAATGAGGTTAAGGCGGATGAGTTTGAGGATGCGCCCTATGTTCTTCAAGGTTCAATTGCCTGGGCCGGTTATGAAAGTAACTACTTTCTCTGTGCCGTGGTTCCAACCGAAGGGAATGGTAAGTCATTCACTATGCAGGGGACTGAAGATGTAGCCAGAAGCCAGCTCGCAGGAAGTCTGGATACGCTTCAGGCTGGAATGGAGAAAGAGTATAAATACCATGTCTTCTATGGTCCTAAGAAACTGAAGACTCTTAAATCGATAGGTTTCAGTCTTGATCGTTCAATTAACTTTGGTTGGTTTGATGTTATAGCGAAACCCGCTTTATGGCTTTTGAACACCTTTTATGGTATTTTCCATAACTATGGTATCGCAATTATTCTTGTTACTGTTCTTTTCAAAGCTTGTTTCTGGCCGATTTCGCAAAGAGGTATGAAGTCGATGAAGAACATGCAGAAGCTTCAGCCTAAAATGGCCAAGCTCAAGGAGAAATACAAGGGCGATCCTGCCAAGATGAATCAGGAAGTGATGAGTCTTTATAAGACTTATAAAGTGAATCCACTTGGTGGTTGTTTGCCGATGGTACTTCAGATTCCTGTATTCTTTGCGCTTTACAAGGTTTTATTACTGTCCATTGAGCTCAGACATGCACCGTTTCTCCTCTGGATTACTGACCTCTCCGCACCAGACAGGCTTTATATTGGCTTCGACCTGCCTTATTTGGGAGGCTTGCCAGTACTTACCTTGCTGATGGGGGCGTCAATGTTTTTTCAACAAAAACTTACACCTACCACTGCTGATCCTACCCAGGCAAAGATTATGATGTTCTTACCTGTGGTTTTCACCTTTATGTTTCTTAATTTTGCCTCTGGTCTGGTATTGTATTGGTTTATCAATAATCTCCTTTCTATCCTTCAGCAGGTCCTTATTAACAGAGATAAGAAAAAACCTGTACCGGCAGGTTGATGTGTGTAAAACTATGTGTAGATGCACTGAGACAGTGAGACGTAAGATTCAACAGGGAAAGGTAATGTAATGTCTTTAGCAAAAAAAGATTTCTTCGGAAAAGAAGTTACCGATGCCATTAAAAAGGCATGTGATAGCTTCGGTGTTGCGCAGGAAAAATTAGAAATTGAGGTTGTTGAAACGGGATCAACCGGTATTTTTGGTTTAATTCGAAAAAAAGCGCATATTAGAGCCTCTGTTCGTCCTGATGTTGTGGACGATACAGCAGATGTTTCGATGGATTCTCTGCTGTCAGTAAAGGAAAAACCAGCAAAGGAAAAACCAGTAAAAAGCAGGACTGCCCGGCCTAAAAAGAAGGTTACTCCAAAGGTTGAAGTTGAAGCACAAAAGCCTGTTGAAACGGAGAAACCGGCTCCGGTCGCTACAGCGGATGTCGTTGTAGAGGTTAAGGAAGAAGTCGAAGAAGTTACCAAAGCTGAACCTGCTGAAGAAGAGGCGGCAAGTCCTGAGAGCTTAGAAATTGTGAAAGCAGAACTTAAGCAGATTGTAGAATTGATGGGTTTCCCCTCAACTCTTGAGCTCGAAAGTGAAGGTCTGTCGGTTTCTTGTACCTTGGGCGGAGAGTTTGAAGACAATCTCACCGGGGTTGACGGAAAGGTTCTGGACAGCTTGCAGTATATTCTTCGTAAGATCGTAACGAGAAAGGTGCCGGAGAGACTGCGGATTTCTATAAATGTTGGTGAATTCCGGGAAAAACGGCTCGAAAATCTCAAGTTGAAAGCGGTAGAACTTGCAACTCTTGTCAAAGAAGATGGCAAGACTCAGGTGCTTCCTGCTCTTAACCCTTCCGAGCGTCGGGCTATTCATATGATTCTTCAGGAAGATAAAGAGATTCGTAGCAGATCCGTTGGGGACGGCCTTTTTAAGAAAATCCTCATCTATAAACCAGGTAAGGGCAATCGAGGCGGGAGAAAACGACCCCAGTCAAGAGGCCGCCAAAACAAAGGGGCTCAGAAGCCTGAGGCTGATACCGATACCGAGACTTGATATCACTCTTTCGTTGTAAACCTTGTGTCTTGCAGGTTAGCCTTGTCTAAGGCAGCAATTCACCACCAAGGCTCTTGTCTCAGCATAATTCTGTTTTGCAGGATTATAACATTTAGAAAGAGTTCATGAAATCCGTACTGAGGAACAATTATGACTCTTTCAAATGTTGAAGACACAATCGCCGCTATCTCTACTCCCGCCGGTGCCGGTGGGATTGGGATTATTCGTATTAGCGGCGTTCAGTCCCTGGCTATCCTGCAATTTCTTTTTACCCCAAAGGATTCTTCCTGCAAGTACCGAAGCCACCAGTTATATTATGGTCATATACATCATCCAGAAGACGGTAGAATTCTTGATGAGGTAATGGCGGTTATAATGAAGGCACCTCACTCCTACACCAGGGAAGATGTGGTCGAAATTCATTGCCATGGCAGTTTTCTTGTCTTACAAAATATCCTCGATATCGTTGTTGCCAATGGAGCTGTTCTTGCCGCGCCGGGCGAATTCACCAAGCGTGCCTTTCTAAATGGTCGTATTGATTTGACCCGAGCAGAAGCTGTTATTGACATCTTATCTGCTAAAACAAGAAAGGGTGTTGATCTGGCCCAGGAACAATTGTCAGGTGCTTTGTATCGGTTGATCGAGCCACTTCAAAAAACTCTCACGGAAATGAGGGCTGTTGTAGAAGTTGCTATAGATTTTCCCGACGAAGATATCGATATAGTTGATAGTAAAAAAATGATCTCTCAAGTGGAAGATGATATCATCGCTCCACTCACCGCCTTGCTTACCAATGTGCACCAGGGGCGTCTGTACAGAGAGGGTGTTGCTCTGGTCATTGCGGGGCGACCCAACGTTGGTAAATCCAGTTTGCTTAACACTCTTCTCCAGGAAGAAAGGGCTCTGGTAACATCTATTCCTGGTACCACCAGAGATTCCATTGAAGAAATTATTGATATAGAAGGTATACCGGTTCGCATTATCGATACCGCAGGAATACGTTCCGGTGCTGGAGAAGTTGAGGAGCTTGGTATCCTCCGGGCGAAAGATCTAATTAATAAGGCTGATCTTGTACTTTTTCTGGTAGATGGTTCGCTTCCTGTAGCTCAAGAAGAGAAAGACCTGTATGCACAAGTCTCACATAAACCGGTGTTGACTGTCATAAATAAAATCGATTTAGGTCAACGGCCCAAATCTGAGAATTCAACTTTCGGGGTTGCTGGTGATTTTGTTGAGATATCTGCTAAAAAACAGCTTGGGATAGACTCTTTAAAACAGGCAATCTTTAAAAAGATCACCTCTGGTACCGAACAGTGGGAAGAGGATGCATGCTCGCCAAACCTCAGGCATCAGGTGGCTCTCAAGTTGGCAAAAACAGCTGCCATGCGTGTTCTCAGTACCTTGCAGATGGGGCTTACCAACGACCTTATTGCTGTTGATTTGCAGGAGTGTCTTAACTGTCTCGGAGAAATTGTTGGAGAGACTACTACGGATGATGTCCTTGATGTTGTTTTTGAACAGTTTTGTCTTGGCAAGTAAAGATACCTGGCGCTTTTCTAGAGTTCTTGCGTGCAGGCTTTTTCCACCTTGGAGTCAATTGAGGTAGCCGAGGGAGCTTGAAAGTTCTGTGTGCCTGCCATTTTGCTAAAGACATGAAAAATAAATAGATGCCCAATCATGTAATTTCCGCCATACTCTTTTTCTGTAAAATCTTATTCGCCGGATTAAATATTTGTATCTATAGTAACTGAGACCTAAATTAATCTTGAATTTACAGAGGTTAATGCTCTCTTTCACTTTTTCTTTTTAATAAAAGGTATTCCTTTCGCAACACAACGTCAGAAATTTCAGAAAGAGCATTACAGTCTCTTTACCGTTTGTGAGCATTAATTGCTAAAAGGGGCTTGACCTCTGAATTATTAATACCTACCCGTATTGCTCATGATCTGGCTGAGCTTGTATCGACGAGGTATGGGAAAGAACGCCCAATTTTAAAAACTACCAAGGTGCGGTGATATAATCATTGTGCTTTTCGCGAACAACTGGTATCTGCAATAGCCAAATCGGGCATGGTTCTTCCCATGACGATTAACTCAAAATATACTATGACAGGGGACGCTCTCCTCTCATTATAACCTATCCCTTGATGGAGCAAAAAAAACATGGCTAAAATTCAAACCGGAGACAAGGTCTCCGTTCACTATATCGGCAAACTCGGCGACGGCAGCATCTTTGATTCTACCGTTGGAGAAGACCCCTTTGTTTTCACTTTCGGTGAAGACGATCTCATCGATGGATTTGTGAATGCAATCCTGACAATGGAAATTGGTGACAAGAAAACCGTCACCGTTGACGTGGAAGAAGCATACGGCGAGTGGCATGAGGATATGCTGATCGAGGTTCCTCGTTCTGAAATGCCAGAGGAACTTACTGAACTGGCGGTAGGTGATGAGCTGGAAGTGACCGATGAAGAAGAGGAGCCAATGCTTGTGATCGTCAGTGAGTTGACTGATACGACTGTTACCCTCGATGGCAATCCTCCTCTTGCTGGAGAAGCGTTGACATTTGAACTTGAATTAGTGGCAGTCGGCTAAGCTGATCCAACCATTAGTTATGCATTATTAAGGAGGTTATCCATTTGGATAACCTCCTTTTTTTGTATTTTAGCGGTATTTCATCTGGCTTTATTCAAGATATTGTCACAAGCCCTGATCCAGGTAGCCACTGATTTACGATAAAGGCTGGCTAATGCTTAGTATGTTATGTTACTGATGAAGCTTGGTTTTAGCAGATATTTCTCATAAAATTAGATTGTTTTTTGCTCAGCCCCCCCGGGAACATACAATTGATTCTTACATCTTTTCAAAGAGGAAAAAGGATACTGTTATGATGAAAAATAAGGAAATAAATAGCCGAATCATACTTGCGTCAAGACCTGATGGAGCACCTGTTAAAGAGAATTTTAGACTGGAAGAACTCGCAATTCCCGCCCCAAAAGACGGAGAGGTTCTACTGCGTGTCGTCTATCTATCACTTGACCCCTATATGCGTGGAAGAATGAGTGATGCCCCTTCTTACGCACCTCCTGTAAATATAGATGAAGTGATGGTTGGTGCAAGCGTCGGTCAAGTTGTGGAAAGTCGTAATTCCGATTTTCCAGTGGGGGAATGGGTCCTTGGGTATACGGGCTGGCAGAGTTATGCCGTCTCTGATTGTGTAGATCTTACTAAGCTTGGCAAAAATCCACAAAACCCGTCTTATGCCCTGGGTATTCTTGGGATGCCAGGCTTTACCGCCTACATGGGTCTCCTTGATATCGGGCAGCCAAAGCCAGGTGATACGCTGGTGGTGGCAGCTGCGACAGGCCCGGTGGGTGCCACGGTCGGTCAGCTGGGCAAGATTAAAGGTTGCCGGGTGGTTGGTGTTGCAGGAGGTGCAGAAAAATGTGCCTATGCAAAAGAAAAATTAGGTTTTGATGAATGTATTGATCGTAGGGCAAAGGATTTCAAGGAGCAGCTGAGAAGTGCATGTCCTGATGGTATAGATGTCTATTTTGAAAATGTAGGCGGCATGGTCTTCGATGTGGTATTGCGCCTGCTTAATGTTGGTGCCAGGGTTCCTGTTTGCGGAATTGTCTCACGTTATAACGCAACTACATTGCCAGATGGCCCAGATCGTTTATCTGTCTTGGTTGGTACGATCCTAGTAAAACGTATTAAGATGCAAGGTTTCATCATCTTTGATGATTACGGCCATCGGTATGATGAGTTTGCCAAGGAAATGACCACTCTTCTTGGCGCGGGTAAAATAAAATACCGAGAGCAGGTGGTCGACGGTCTTGCAAATGCACCGGAGGCCTTTATAGGGTTGTTGAAAGGAGAAAATTTCGGCAAACTCGTTATTAAGGTAAATAGCGCACTTGCATAAAATTAATCCGACATGGGTTACAACCTAACCTCAGGTGACGATATCGGGGTTGGTGGGGGCCTAAAAGCGCTCACCTGCCCCCTTTTAGGGTTTGTCTGTCCAAGTCACGTAGACTCTCTGCCTGTCTACGTATTATTGGTAAGAACCCCTGCCTACAATAGTATCTTGCCAGGGCTTTAAGGTCAGGTCTGATACAGCCGACGTATAATCCGGACGAAGCTCTGTAGCTCTACATTTAACGTGTATGAAATTTATGATAAAGAATAAGCTCAGGTTGGAAGCAAAAGGTTTAATAGGATCTGAAGACCACGATACCTCAGCCCATGAGATGCTTCGATCAATACAGAAGCTGTTTGCTGCCGATAAGGTTATCTCCCGAGAGAAACGAGAGGTCCCCCTGAAAGAGGCTCTTGGTCGAGTTGTAGCCGAAGAGATACGGGCGCAGTATGATTTACCTATGTTTGCTGAGTCATTGCGTGACGGCTTTGCACTTGCCTGTAGTGAGCCACAACAAAAAACCGGCCAGAATAGGTTTGTACTCGTGGGGGAGAGCGGTGCAGGGGATCCTTTAGGGATACGGCTTGAGACTACAGAAACATGGAAGGTCATGACCGGTGGCGAGGTGCCAGTAAACGGGACGCGGGTTGTCCCCCAGGAGTGGTGCTCGGTCCAGGGAAATATAATTAGTATTGATTCATGTCGTCTTGCAGGGCCTGCATATATAAAAAGAAAAGGAAGTGAGCTGTTGCAGGGCAGTCTCATCATTGGCGTTGGTGAGGTGGTTTCACCGGCATCCCTTGTGAAAATTGCTGAAGCTGGTTGTGCTACTCTCCGGGTTTTCTGTCCCCCCCGGGTTTGTTTTTGCTGCACCGGTAAAGAACTCGTAGAGGCTGGGACGGTGCCTGGAGCTGCGCAAAAAATATCTTCAAATCAACATCTGCTGACTGCCTTAATTGAGCAATGTGGTTGTGAGGGGTATGACCATGGTATTGTTGGGGATGAAAAATCATTGGTGGGGAACTTTTTTAACGCCTCGTTACAGGGCGATTTTGATCTCGTAATTACCACTGGTGGTACTGGTGGCGGAGCCTTTGATCTTGTGGAGCGTGGGTTTGTCGATGCCGGCGGTACACTCATTTGTACTTCTGTCGCTCTTCGACCGGGTAAGTCGCTGCTCGTTGGCAGGAAGGGAGATACGATCTATATCGGACTTCCCGGTCCTCCCCGTGCCGTGCATACGGTATTTATGGAAATTGTGGCACCTCTTCTTGCGGCAATGCGAGGTGTTAAAGATGCTGAACTTCTTTGTATTCTGGCCGTTGTCCAGGAAGATATTGCGCTAAAAACAAGGGGGTGTCTTGTGGTAAAAGAAGGTGTGTTATTCTTTGAAAATGGTTGCTGTAAGGTACGCATGCTGACTAAAAACGAAACTTCGAGCTGTAATATTCTGATTGCTCCTGGGAGAGATCAGATCCATGCGGGTGAAAAGGTAGAGGTTCATTTACGCCAACCCCTGGGGCAAATAAGTTGCCTAGGGTCTCACCTTTGACATTTGTTACAGTAAAAAGTAGCTCGGCCAGCTATTTTGGACTTTGAAAGAGGCGTTTTGCACTGGGGACATGGTTGCCCTGCTTTGCCGTAGACTTTGAAATTCATCTGGAAATAACCGCGTTCTTGGGAGGCATTGAGGAAGTTACTTATGGTGGAACCGCCACATTCAATGGCGTGCCTAAGGACTTTTTTGATGGTTTGAACAAGGGCTTGCCATTGTGGCTTGGACAAGTCTTTTACAGGTTTGTCTGGTTGAATACCCGCTCTAAAGAGACTTTCATTGGCGTAGATGTTCCCGATGCCGACGACCACTTTTGAGTCCATGATAAACTGCTTCACCGTAACCTTTTTATTGGTGGCTAGTTTGAGCAGATAGTTGGCGGTAAATTGCGTGCCAAAGGGTTCCGGGCCACTTGTTTTGAAGAATGTATCCTCGCGGACTTCTGTTTCAGCGGCAGAGAGGATATGTATCGAACCAAAACGCCGGATATCGTTGTATCTAAACTGATTGCCGTTATTTAAGGTCCATTGTACGTGGTCGTGTTTGGCCAGGGGACTTTCCTGGGGAAACACCCCAAGGTTTCCGGTCATGCCAAGATGGATAACTAATGTTGCCCCATTATCCATAAGTATGAGGATGTATTTTGCACGACGCTCAATGCTGGTAATTCTCTTGAAAACAATTTCCTTTCTTATCTTTTCTATATCAACCGGATTGCGCAGTGGTTTGTTGTTGTAGGCAATCTGGGTGATCATCTGATCAACAAGAAGGGGTCGAAGACCTTGGCATATTACTTCAATTTCAGGTAGTTCGGGCATTGGAAATGTATCGCTGTATGTGATTTGTCTGTGGTGATTATTTTCATATTCTGTTGGAGCTACTTTAACGCTGTTGGCGAATCTTTACAATGCTTAGGCTCTATTTTGGGGGGAGGTCGCCCATGGCTGAGAGCCTTTTGCAGGTTGAGCAAAAGGTAATGGTTGCCTCTCCCAGGAAAAAAATATTGTAGTTTATGGTCTTCTTTTTCATTATTGGTGCCTTCTTGTTAGTCGATAGAGTAAACTACTTCAGATAGGCGGGATAAGGGCCTTGCTGTAGTCTTCAGGTTAGTGGTTTGGAGGCGATATGCTGTTCTCCTGCTTTTTTATTACAGTTTCTAGGGCGTAAGGTACTAAAAAATAATCTATTCAGGTGAGTGCATGGATGTTTTAGGAGGTTTGACACCGTATGACATGGTTGTCTTAGGACTCTTTTTTGTCTTGATTTGTCGCGGTATTTGGTTGGGCTTGTTGAAACAGGTCACAGGGCTGGCTGCTCTTTATTTGGGTTATTACGCCGCCAGTCAATACCATGATGTTGTTTTCCCCATTCTCAAAAACGTATCAGATAATCCGAAGGTGGTGTTTCTCACCAGCTATGTGATTTTGTTTGTGATCACTTATATTGTAATCATGTTGATCGGGAAGGGGCTTGGCTATGTGATAAGTCTGACGATAACTTCCTGGTTCGATAGAATGCTTGGTGGCCTGGTAGGATTCGCTAAGGCGATGATTCTTGCGGTGATGTTACATATGATCCTTGGTACCGTCCTGGCGCCTGAAAATCAGATGTTGAGGACATGTGTGACCTGTGATGCCTTGAATGGGGCCTCTGAGTTCACGAGAAAATTCATTCAGAATGATGATGTGCGGCAGTCATTGTTGCAGCGGGAACCCGCAATTTCCCTTGATACTGTGAAGGAATATCTGGCTTCACCACCCCGAGGTTAGAGTGGTCAAATGGCCGGTTAGCAGGCAGATGTAAACCTATTCGCCTGACAGCTGTGTTGCCCTACGAAATCCTGCAGACCAGGTGTTTTCTTTTCCCTTGGTTCTGGGTTTCGGGGCTGCGCCCGGGCGTCCCAAGGGCATGTCGCACGAAAATAGCATGGATAATGATACTTGCGTGCAACATGCGCATTGAAGCGTAATCCCCTTGGTGGGAATGAGCTGTGTTAATTTGCCCTGGCTTCTGTAAGCAACTGCTCTCTGTAGCGATCAACAAAGATGTTGATGTCATCTTTCCAGTCTGTAAAAGCCGATATCTTAGCATCCTTTAAGACCCGGTTCTCAAGAATAGAGTTGGCTGGTCTGTGGGCAAGCGTTGGGTATTCGGCCGTTGTACATGGACGGATTTTGTAGGGTACATCCATGGTGTCGAGAAAATAGCATGCCGCTTCATACCATGTTGAATAACCCTCAGATGTAGTGTGGGCGATTCCTGTCAGGTCTGAGCGCAGGAGTTTCTTGATCTGTAACGCCAGGGTGTAAGACCAGGATAGGGAGCCGTACTGATCGTTGACCACTTTCAGCTCTCTTGTTGGTTTCTGAATGACCAGTTTAAGCATGGTTTTAAGGAAATTATTTCCTGTGGCAGAGTACAGCCAGGCCGTGCGTAAAATGATGTGGTTGGAACAGTATTTTATAACCGCCTCTTCACCCGCGAGTTTACTTTTTCCGTACTGTGAGAGGGGATTTGGGGTATCTGTTTCAAAATATGGCTTCGGAGCAGGTCTGTTGCCGTCAAAAACGTAATCGGTGGACACCTGAATAAGACGACTGCCGATTCTTTCTGCTCCTTGGGCCAGGTATTTAGGGCCTTCAGCATTGACCTTCCAAGACAGATCAAGATCCGATTCGCATCCGTCAACTGCGGTAAATGCCGCACAGTTGACGATGACGTCCGGCTTGATTTCATCGAGATAGGTGTCAACGCTTTCTTTACTACTGATATCCACTCTTGGGATATCACACCCTGTAATTTCGTTTTCTGCTGCGAGTAGTGTGCAACAGTCGGAGCCTAGTTGTCCCTTTGAGCCTACCACGAGTAGCTTCATATTTTGATTGCTTCCTTTGCATTTTGTTCGGCGACAAATTCTTTGATATATTGGCCGTATTGATTTTTTAACATATCTGAGGCGAGGTGTTCCAGCTGCTGAAGATCAATATAGCCGAGCTCGTAGGCGATTTCTTCGATACAGGCGACCTTGAGGCCTTGGCGGTCCTGCACGGCCTGAACGTAACTTGATGCTTGTTGCAGTGATTCATGGGTGCCGGTATCAAGCCAGCAGAATCCACGGCCCAGAGGCTCCGCTTTGAGTTTACCTCTTCTTAGGTATTCGTTATTGATGTCTGTTATTTCCAGCTCTCCCCGGGGTGACGGTTTGACCGCTTCGGCGATTGCGATAACATCGTTGTCATAAAAATAGAGGCCCGGAACCGCATATTTTGATTTTGGTTTTGTGGGTTTTTCTTCAATTCTTACCACCTGTCTATTGGCGTCAAATTCTACTACGCCATAACGCTCAGGATCTTTTACCAGATAACCGAATATAAGACCGCCGTCCGTTAGCTTTGCACTCTCTGTGAGAATTTTGGAAAATCCGGGGCCAAAAAATATATTGTCACCTAGAATAAGGGCAACAGAATCGTTGCCGATAAATGATTTACCAATAATAAAAGCCTGGGCCAGTCCTTCGGGTTTGGGTTGGGCCTTGTAGCTGATTTCCAGGCCAAGATGTGAACCGTTTCCAAAGAGCTCCTGAAAGTCGGGGAGGTCATGGGGGGTAGAAATAATGAGAATCTCTCTAATACCCGCCAGCATAAGTACTGATAAAGGGTAGTAAATCATCGGTTTGTCGTACACCGGAAGCATCTGTTTACTGATAACTTTGGTGAGGGGATAGAGACGGGTGCCGGAGCCTCCGGCGAGGATAATTCCTTTCATAGGGGGTGCTCTACTATTGTTTAGGGGGATTTGTTTGTTTGGCTGTTGATGTTATCGGCTGAATCTTTTACATTTTATCAGTCGGACAAAAGATGTAAGCGATAGAGTATAACGAAGCAGCATGAAAAAGGAAAACAAAAAATGAGCCAATCGCTACTGCCCTGTTTTAAGGCCTATGATATTCGAGGTCGGGTTCCAGCTGAACTCAACCCCGATTTAGCCAGGAAGATTGGACAGAGCTTTGCGTCTGTCTATGGCTTAAAAAAAGTAGTGGTTGGTCGGGACATCAGGCTTTCCAGTCAGAGCCTTGCAGACGCCGTTATTCAGGGTCTTTGCGACATGGGCTGTGAGGTGCTGGATCTTGGTCTGATTGGTACAGAGGAGATGTATCACGCAACCTTTAGTCTTGAGGGTGAAGGGGTTGATGGTGGCGTGGTGATCACTGCCAGCCATAATCCTGCTGATTATAATGGCATGAAGTTTGTGGTGAGAGGTGCAAGGCCGGTTACCGGTGAGTCCGGTTTGCTCGCTATGTCAACTATGATAGTGGAGGCTACAATTCCTCCTCCCCACGAGGTTGCAGGGACAAGCAGGCCATTGACCAGTAAAGAAAAATATATTGAGCATCTCCTTGGCTATGTTGATTTGACCAAGCTTAAACCATTGAAAATAGTCGTCAATAGCGGCAACGGTTGTGCTGGCGCCATCATTGATCTTCTGGAGAAGTACCTGCCCTTTACCTTTGTGAAAATCCAGCATGAAGCGGATGGTACCTTTCCGCAGGGGGTTCCAAATCCGCTTCTTGTAGAGAATCGCGAGATCACAACGCGGGCCGTGAGAGAGCATGGTGCAGATCTTGGTATTGCCTGGGATGGTGATTTTGATCGCTGTTTTTTCTGGGATGAGAAGGGTGATTTCATTGAAGGATACTATATTGTTGGCCTGCTCGCCAAGGCTATACTTAAAAGCCATCCAGGGGCGAAAATACTCTATGATCCTCGTCTTACCTGGAATAGCCAGGAGTTGATCAGCGAAAATGGTGGTGTGCCAATAATGACAAGGACTGGTCACGCTTTTATCAAAGAGCGGATGCGTAAAGAAGATGCCGTGTATGGCGGCGAAATGTCAGCCCACCATTATTTTAAAGATTTTGGCTACTGTGATTCCGGGATGATTCCATGGTTGCTGGTGACATCTCTTTTAAGCTCTGCCGGGGTGGAATTCTCTTCACTTGTAGAGGCGCGTAAGGCCGCTTTCCCGGTCTCTGGTGAGATTAATAACAGGGTAGAGGATGCCGATAGAATTATTGAGGCGATTGAGAAAAAATATGGTGACGGGGTCAAAGATTATACCGATGGACTCTCCGTTGAGTTTGCACGATATCGTTTTAATGTGAGGAAATCAAATACCGAACCGCTGCTACGCTTAAATGTAGAAACCCGCGCTGATGTCGAGTTGCTGGCAGAAAAGACCAAAGAACTGTTACAGCTCATCTGCTAGTGGTGGCGGATACCAATGAGGCGGGGTCTACCCCGATGCTTGTTGCCTGTTGTTTGTTTTGAACATTGTTACCGTTGAGTTGTTTCTCATGATAGATTGCAGATGTATAAGGTTTTAGCAATATTTGCATGCCTTGTTAAGGTTAACTATTTCTAAAGAGGGAATTGTGCCCAAAATACAACCAATTATTCTAGCTGGTGGTACCGGTTCGAGGCTTTGGCCTCTTTCAAGAGAATTGTATCCCAAACAGTTATTACGTCTTACGGCGGATACTTCGCTGTTACAGACAACCATCCTTAGGGTCGCCAAGATTCCGGATGTCTTGCCGCCTATTATCGTTGTTGGTGAAGAGCATCGTTTTATCACCTTGTCCCAGATAGAAGATCTTGGATCTGTTGAACAGTTTTCGATCTTGCTCGAATCCGAAGGCAAAAATACCGCACCCGCAATCTGCGGGGCTGCAAACTTTTGTAAAGGTGCGGGAGAGGATGTTATCCTGCTTGTTTTGCCTGCAGATCATATTGTACTCAAGGAGGATCGCTTTGTAGAAGCGGTTGCGCGTGCGCTCGATCTTGCACTTGCAGGGGCTGTTGTTACCTTTGGTATTCAGCCGACGTCCCCGGAAACAGGGTATGGTTATATTGAGAAGGGGGAGGGGACACAGGTTGTGTCTTTCAAAGAGAAACCTGATCAGAAGACCGCCGAAAAGTATCTGGCCCAGGGGAATTATTACTGGAACAGCGGTATGTTTGCTTTTTCTCTTGATACAGCCTTGAGTGAAATACAAAAATTTGCCCCGGATATTTTCTCGGCCATGGAGAAAGCCGTTGCAGGGGGAGGTCGTGATGGCCATTTCTTCCGTTTTGAAAAAGAAGCTATGGCCTCGTGTCCAAGTGATTCTATAGATTATGCATTGATGGAAAAAACGAACAGGGCAGAAGTCGTTGTTGCGGATCTGGGTTGGAGCGATATCGGCTCTTGGGGGGCGTTGTGGGAGGTGCAGGATAAGGACAAAGACGGCAATGTGGTGAAAGGAGATGTGATTTTGACCGAGACTAAAAATTGTTTCATCAGCTCTGAAAGCCGTCTTGTAACAACAGTGGGCATAGAAGACACGCTTGTCGTTGAAACCGCTGATGCTGTGATCGTTGCGCCGTTGTCGCGCTCCCAGGACGTTAAGAAAGTAGTCGCCCAGTTAAAAGAAAAGAAAAGAGATGAGTTTCGAGTGCATCTTACCGTCTATCGTCCATGGGGGAGTTATACTGTTCTCGAAGAACAGAGTCGGTTTCAGATAAAAAAAATCATTGTAACCCCTGGGGCAAAACTTTCCTTGCAGAAGCATCATCATCGTAGTGAGCACTGGATTGTTGTTCGTGGAACGGCTGAAGTGACCAACGGTGACGAAGTGCTTCTCCTCCATGAAAATCAATCTACATATATTCCTGCCGGAACCAAGCATCGCCTGGGAAATCCAGGTGTTATCGAACTCGAATTGATCGAGGTGCAAAATGGCAGTTATCTTGGCGAAGATGACATTGTGCGTTTTGATGATGAATACGGACGGGAAAACGACTGAGTCGAGAAAGCTTTGGTCGGTACATTTCTGTGCCTCCTCTTGGGGAGGGCGGGTTGCGGTACCAGGCGTCAGGTAATAGGCTGTTGCTTTTGGCGTTGTCGAAATGCTTCGACATATTTTGCAAAAATCCGCCGGCCCTCTTTGGTTATTTTTATGAATGTGACTCCTGAGATGAAGCGACCCTCAAATGGGCCGGTGTAGGTTATACGGCCCTCAAGTTCAATGAGGTCGTCTTCTATACCTACTGTGACCAGAAGAAGGCAGTTGTTTTCCAGGGCTTGGGTTGTTTCCAACTTTAAGCCATCCGCACTTACATCGATGGTTCTGCCCATGGAGTAAATTCCCGGGTTGCCGGCTTCGTCGGTAACCAGGTAATCCAGAAGGTGAAGGGAGTCATACCTGATAAATTTCCGGTGTTCTACCGGCTTTAGCTTTTTTCTCAAAGTCTTTATCCTAGCTATGTTAGTGTTTTACCTTCAGGGAAAAGGCGGTGTATTTCTTCTTTATTTGCTGCAACCACCCCACGTTCGGTTATGAGTGCTGTAACCAGTCGGGCGGGGGTAACATCAAATCCATAGTTGGCCGCTTTTGTGCCCGGAGCAGATAGGCGTACCGTTGTTATGTTGCCCTTGTCGTCCAGGCCCATGACGCTGGTGATTTCTTTCTCATCTCTTTGTTCTATAGGGATATCATGGCCTTTGTCAAGTTCCCAGTCAATTGTAGATGATGGAAGAGCGACATAAAATGGAATATTGTTGTCTTTTGCGGCAACGGCCTTGAGGTAGGTTCCTATCTTGTTGGCGACGTCTCCTGTGTGGGTGGTTCGGTCGCTGCCTACAATGACCATGTCGACCATGCCGTGTTGCATTAGGTGGCCACCTGTATTGTCGCAAATGAGGGTGTTGGCAATGTTCTCTTGTTGGAGCTCCCAGGCGGTGAGTCTTGCGCCCTGATTCCAGGGGCGGGTTTCGTCAACCCATACATGTATGGGGATGCCGGCATCTCTGGCCGCATAGATAGGTGCCGTGGCACTGCCGTAGTCGACAAAGGCAAGCCACCCCGCATTACAGTGGGTGAGGATGTTTACCGGTTCCCCCTGTTTACGTTTGCTTATCTCTTTAATGAGTTGTAGTCCATGCTCACCTATTCTTCTGCAGTAATCAGCATCTTCGTCTGCTATCTCACAGGCTGTTGCAAATGCAATTTTCTGTTTTTCCTGCGTGGTATGAACTGTGTCTATAGCCGTAAGTAGCCGGTCAATCGCCCATTTTAAGTTGCGGGCTGTGGGGCGACTGTTGTTGAGTGTTGCTGCATATGTTGCCATGTACTGGCTGAAATCAGCGGCATCCTCGGGGGCGTTAAGGGTTGCGAGGTACATGCCAAACCCTGCCGTGGCGCCTATTAATCCAGCACCGCGTACGTACATCTCTTTAATGGCGCGGGTTGCCTGTTCTTTGGTGATAAGTTTTTCAATGGAAATTCTATGGGGCAGTACTCTTTGGTCGATGATGCAGATCTCGGTCGGCTTGTCTGGATTGGGCCAAATTGTTCGGTGTGCGACGCCGTTTATTTTCATGATGTTGATAGGTGGGTTGTCGTTTGCTGATGGCTGGTAAGTGCTTATCTGCAGCACAATCTATGTCTGTATAGTCAGTAAGATATTCTTTTTATGACAAAATGTAAATAATTGCCTTTGGCCAAGGATAGCTGCAACTGTCATTTACGTAAGTCTGAACGACAAAAATGTAATAAAAATTCAATTTTTTAACAAAAATGTAGGTTTCTTTGTGTTGAGTAATTTATGTGATAGGTCGCGGGGTGAAGCGGGCTACCGGATCTGGGTGCGGAGAAATATGGCACGAATGTTGTAAAGGCTTCGGGGAGTAAGAAATTTATTGCCAGCTCAATTTTACATTTGGTCTGTTTGCCGGGGCTGCGACACAGAAAACATTTTTGAGGAGGATTGAATGAATAAAGCGGATACCGCATTTATCTTGGCTGCATCTGGACTTGTGTTGCTGATGACCCCTGGACTGGCGCTCTTCTATGGTGGCATGGTCCGGAGGAAAAATGTTCTGGGGACCATAATGCAGAGCCTCATTCTTATTTCACTTATTAGCATGGAATGGGTTTATTTCGGTTATTCGATGTCTTTTGGTCCTGATGTAGGTGGCTTGATTGGGGATCTGTCCTGGTTCGGTCTTGCAACGGTTACCAATGTACCAAGTCTCGATTATGCTACCACGATTCCGCAGAATGTTTTTATGATTTTCCAATGTATGTTCGCAATTATTACCCCAGCCCTCATTACTGGAGCCTTTGCGGAAAGGGTGCGTTTTGTGCCCTTTTTGCTGTTTGCTGTCCTCTGGTCAATACTCGTCTATAATCCCGTTTGTCATTGGGTCTGGGGCAAAGGAGGCTGGCTTGGTGGCTTAGGGGTGCTTGATTTTGCGGGTGGCCTTGTGGTTCATGCAACCTGTGGAGCAGCAGCGCTTGCAGGGGTGTTGGTTCTTGGCAACCGCAGGGGCTATGGCAGATCGAGTTTTATGCCTCATAATCTACCCATGACTATGCTTGGTACAGGGATTCTCTGGTTTGGTTGGTTTGGTTTTAATGGAGGCTCTGCCCTTGCGGTGGATGGGGTTGCGGTAACGGCGTTTATTGCAACGCATTTGGGTGGAATGGCAGGGATGTTCATGTGGGTGGTTATGGAGTGGATAACCCAGGGAAAAGCAACTACTCTTGGTGCGGCTTCCGGTGCTATTGCAGGGCTTGCCACTATTACACCAACTGCTGGATTTGTTGGGCCTAATAGTGCAATACTCATTGGCCTATTCGCTGGTTTACTCTGTTTTCTTGCCGTGAATGCAAAGTCGAAAATGGGGCTTGATGATTCCTTGGACGTTGTTGGTATTCATGGTGTTGGCGGTGTTGTGGGCACCATTTGTCTCGGCTTATTCGCCTCGACCGAGGTCAACCCGGCGGGGGTGGATGGTCTGTTTTTTGGCGGTGGTATGGTCCAGCTCGGGAAACAGCTTTTTGGAGTGGTTGTTGTGGTGGCTTATGCCTTTACTGTGAGTTGGGTTTTGTTTAAGGGAATTCATAGTTTTATGGGGATGCGGTTGGATGCTGATGCAGAGGTCGAAGGAATGGATTCCACTGAACATTCTGAAACGGCCTACAACAATTAAGCGAGATTTGCGATATGCAGATTGTGATCTATTGTGTTACCTTTATTTCGGTATGGTAGATGGTCTACATCATGTCGTACAAAAGATGTTGTTGTCGGATGCGCTAGGGTTGGTGTTTCGCTCTCTTGTGTCGATTGTGTGCGAGAATCACCTCAGCTGTTAAAAGGGAAAATATGAAAAAAATTGAAGCGATCATTAAGCCGTTTAAACTCGATGATGTGAAAGACGCCCTTAATAGTATAGGCATAACAGGTATGACGTTGAGCGAAGTTAAAGGCTACGGACGCCAGAAGGGGCATACTGAGATATATCGTGGTGCCGAGTATGTCGTTGATTTTATTCCTAAGATAAAAATAGAGATCGTTGTCGCTGCGGATCAGGTTGATCAGGTTGTAGAGACTATACGTGCAGCTGCAAATACGGGCAAGATTGGTGATGGAAAAATCTTTGTTTTGCCGGTTGAACGCGTGGTTCGGGTTCGTACCGGTGAAGAAGATCAGGATGCGGTGTAAGTAATGATAGAAGGATTTCGCGCTGGGCGCCTTGCCTTGCAGGATAGTTGGAATGAATCCATGGATGGCAGCAGCACGCTTTTGGGCCATTCCGATCTCGTTGATGGCTATATTCAGAAGAGTTTTAGCTCTATTGAAATTGGTAGTGTAGGAGAAGATATCGCTCTTGTTGCCTTGGGCGGATATGGTCGTCGGGAGTTTTTCCCTTCATCCGATATTGACCTGATGATTCTTTACCGGCCGACAGCTGTGGAGCAGATAGGTAAAATCTCCGACGCGATACTCTATCCACTGTGGGATACAGGTCTTGATGTGGGGCATGGTGTACGTACCGTTGCCGAATCCATTACCCATGCAAAAGAAGAATACTTTTTTCTGGTGGCCCTGCTTGATGCAAGGCTTATCTGTGGCTCTAAGGATCTTTTTGCAGAGCTGATTAGCCAGTATAGATCGCAATGTGTAGATGGCTATAGGGAAGGTTTTGTTAAAAAGATGAAGTCGTTCCGCCAGGACCGCAGGGATCGTTTCGGCAGTCATAGCTATTTGCTCGAACCACATATCAAAGAAGGTCGTGGTGGCATGCGGGATGTTCAGGCGATGATGTGGACGGCCAGAGTGGTTTTTGGCCTTAACAGTCTTGGGGATATTCAAGGGGCGGGGTTGTTGCTCGCCGAGGAGCAGAAAGAGTTTCAGGAGGCGATAGCCTGTCTGACTACATTACGCTGCGAACTCCACTATATATCAAAGAGAAAAAGCGATCAGCTCTATTTTGAACATCAGGCCGATGTCGCAGTAACCTTTGGTTATAAGGATACCCCAAGCCTTCTTGCTGTGGAACAATTTATGCGGGATGTGTATGGGGCCCTGCAGACCATCACGATTATTACTGATCTGTTCTTTGATCATGTCGATGAAGTGCTGGGTTTTGTCGCCGGAGGGCGTAAGGTTAAAGACAAGCTCATTGAAAAAGGAATTGAGATTAAAGGTGGCAAGGTTCACTTGGTCGCGTCGAGGCAGGATGTTCGCGCTAAACCGCAAATTCTTGTCCGGCTCTTTCTGGCAATGTCCCGCACGGGGTTGGGGCTGCACCATCGTTCCCGTAAACTTGTCGCTTCCTATGTTGATCTGATAACCAATAAAGAACGAACGTCTCCTCGGCTGGCGAAGACCTTCTTTACCCTGATGATTGAAGCAAAAGATATTTTGACCCTGCTGGGAACCATGCTGGAAACCGGAGTGCTTGCGGCTATTATTCCTGAATATGCCCGCATCACTCGCCTTGCTCAGCACGATTTATATCATATCTATACAGTCGAGCGCCATTCGTTGCAGGCGGTATCTGAACTGCACGAACTGGTGGGACGTCTGGATAATGTGGTCCAAAATATATCACAACTGAAGGTGTTGTATTTGGCGGCACTGTTGCACGATATTGGCAAAGGCACAGGTAAAGATCATTCCATCGAAGGGGCAGAGATCTCCCTGGTTATTGGTAAACGGTTTTGTCTGAGTGAGAGTGAGTGTGCATCCCTCAGCTTTCTTGTTCGTTACCACCTGTTCATTCCTGAAAATGCACTGCGCCGTGACCTCAATGATGCGATTTTTATCAAAAAATGTGCAGAGACTATAGGGGGGCTTGATCGCCTTGCAATGCTCTATCTTCTCTCGGTTGCAGATTCTAAGGCAACGGGACCGTCCGCCTGGAGTGAGTGGAAGGCGATCTTGATGGAAGATCTTTACCTCAAGGTCTGTCCTCATCTGGATCAAAGTAATGAAGACGTAAAAGATGCAGGGGTCCATGAAAAACAGGGGATAGAGTGGTTACGAGAGCAGATACGTCTGCAGCTTAAGGGGAGTGATGGTCTGAAAATTGATCAGGCGTCCCTGGCCGCTGACTATGTGTTGACCTTCTCGCCTGAAACGATAGCCGGGCATGTGCTGATGCAAAGAGACAGGTATCAGCGTATAAGGCAAAAGTCCCTCGTGGTGGCCAGTGAGAGCGCTGGTGGTGATGATGGTTGGCAGTTGCTTATTATGACGGTGGATCGTCATGGTTTGTTGGCAAAGATCTGTGGTGTCATGACGCTCAATAACCTCACGGTTTCAAAGGCACAGATTTTTACCTGGGGTGATGGTACGGTCGTTGATGTTATTGATGTTCGCCCCACAGATGGCTTGTCTTTTGCCGAAAGAGATTGGCAGGGGCTTAATGATCATCTTGATTTGGCCATTGAGCATCGCATGGGGTTGAGCCATCGCCTCTACAGTAAATTATCCTCAACACTCGGTAGGCGAACTCAAATTGTTGGTGATGTCTCTTCAAAAGTCGTGATTGATAACGATGCATCTGATGTGTACACAGTCATAGAGGTGTATGCCCCAGACACTCCGGGGCAGTTGTACTATGTGACGCAGACAATGGCGGATTTTGGCATTGATATCCATAAGGCCTATATTGCGACCGAAGTTGAGCAGTTAATCGATGTGTTTTATGTCCTCGATTCCCAGGGTGGAAAACTAAATGATGATGATTTCTGTACGGAGGTAACGCATGGGCTTCTGCATTCCATAAGTCGATCGGTTTGTTGATAAGAGATTTGCAGAATCAGTGTTGGCTTGTTGTGTACTCGTTCGTGTTGCCCGTGAAGGGCGTGTTTTTTCTAAGGTAAATGGCTAGAGGTGTAGTGTTATCTATATCTTTTTGCGAAAAAAATGCTCTTTGAGGGGCTTGGCTGTATGTCTGAAAAATGACAAACATGTAATAAAGTTTCATTTCTCTGTTGCAAAAAGTTTCAGAATTGTTATTTTGGTTATTGTTGAATGTGGTGAGATGATTGACCGGTGACAAACCTATTATTGAATTAAGAGGGAGATTGTGTAAATGACTAGAGAGGAAATAATGCAAATCATTGAAGACGAGAATATTCAGTTCTTTCGTCTTCAATTTGTTGATATCTTCGGATTTATGAAAAACGTTGCCCTGCCCAAAAGCCAGATTGAAAAGGCTTTAGATGGCAATATGATGTTTGATGGCTCTTCTATTGATGGTTTTGTTCGTATCAATGAGTCAGATATGTACCTCAAACCTGACTATGATACCTTCACTGTTCTCCCTTGGAGAAACAAGGAAGGGGTCGCTGCTGCACGAATTATCTGCGATGTTCATAAGTCAGACGGAACACCTTTTGCGGGTTGTCCACGTGTGAATTTAAAGCGTGTCCTGGCCGAAGCAAAAGAGCTTGGTTATACTATGAATGTTGGTACCGAGGCTGAATTCTTTCTTTTTGAAAAAGATGAGAAGGGCCGCGCGACCACAATAACCAACGATGTTGCTGGCTATTTTTCCCTTGATCCTGAAGATACAGGTAATGATTGTCGTCGTGAAATCATTGAGACTCTTGAGAAGATGGGCTTTGAAATTGAAGCATCCCATCATGAGGTTGCAGAGGGACAGCACGAGATCAACTTTAAGTATGCAGATGCCCTTACTGCGGCAGATAACACTGTAACGTTTAAGTGGGTTGTAAAGTCTGTTGCTGCAAAACATAATCTGCACGCGACCTTTATGCCAAAACCGATTTTTGGTATTAATGGTTCCGGCATGCACACCAATCAGTCTCTTTTTAATCTCGATGGCACCAATGCCTTCTTTGATGAGTCTGATCCACTTCAGCTTTCTAAAGTAGCCTATTCTTATATTGCAGGATCTCTTAAGAATGCCCGGGCATTTACAGCGGTAACTAATCCCCTGGTCAACTCTTATAAGCGCCTTGTTCCTGGTTATGAAGCTCCTGTTTACTGTGCGTGGTCTGCGTCGAACCGCTCTGCCTTGGTGCGTATTCCTGCATCACGTGGTATTTCCACCAGGACTGAAATTCGTTCTCCTGATCCTACGTGCAACCCATATCTTGCCCTTGCTATGATGTTGAATGCAGGTCTGGATGGTGTGAAGAACAACCTGACTCCGCCCGATGCTGTTAATAAAGATATCTTTCAGATGAGTCCTGCTCAAATGGATGAAGAAGGTATCGTTGTCTTGCCAGCTGATTTGAAAGAGGCTGTGGAGGCTTTTGCTGCAAATCCGATTTCTAAGGAGACCCTTGGAGAACATATTTTCAGTAAGTTTATTGAAGCAAAAGAAAAAGAGTGGGAAAGTTATAGGATTGCTGTAACTGATTGGGAACTCAAAGAATATCTAGATATTTACTAGATGCACTTTGTCCTTGTCCGCTAAGATAACCCGAATTCTTCTGTTGAAGAATTCGGGTTTTTTTGTTTTGAATGCCATGGGCATTCTTGCCAATTGCGTTTATTGTATGTAGAAAGAAGCATTGTCTCTGGGCTGTTCCTTAATACAGCAAAAAAAACTCTTGCTGGCCTTTGGTGCCTAAATGGTATTAAAACGCCTAAAGGAAGTGACTCCATGGGCATAGGGGATGGGCTTGGGCTCTGTTGGCCAGCTGTTAGGGTGGTGCAGGGTCCATAATTTAGATAGGTGATCGATGGTTGTAAAAAAAAATAGCTCGGTTAATGTCACTACTCTTCTTTCATCTCTGGTGCGTCATAAGGGTTGGGAGAAACAGTTGGACCTGCACTCGATCTTTCCCGAATGGAAACGTCTTGTAAGTGAAGATTTTGCAGAACATGCAGTACCGTTGAAAATAGAGCGAGAAGTACTTTGGCTGGAGGTGGAAAATTCATCATGGTTGCAGCAACTCCAATACGGAAAGATAGAAGTCTTAGACGACCTGAATCATTTTTTACGCTTAGGCTTTTTAAAAGATGTGAAGATGGTGCTCCCCTCCGAAAAGGATAAAAACCATTTCAATCCTGATGAAAAGGGGCCTGTCATCCAGTTTGAACGACCTTCTCCGGAAAAAGTGGCCTCCTTTCAAGAGCAGGTCGGCTGCATTGCAGACGAAAAATGTAGGGATGCACTGATGCAGTTTTGGTATTTGGCCAATGCATGTAAAAAAAAGTAGTTATGCTAGAGACACATTTTAATTTTGTTTTCTATAAACATTAGTTTGATGTTACGGATTTATTAAAAGGGTTTGCTGGGTTACATAATGCTACACGAAAATATATTAGGTGCTGTTGGCGGTACGCCGCTCGTTAGGATTAATCGTTTGTTTGTGAAAGAGGGTGTGTCGCTTTACGGCAAGATCGAATCTTCAAATCCCGGGGGGTCCATAAAGGAACGTGTGGCCTTGTCGATGATCGAGGCGGGGGAAGCAAGCGGTGAGCTGACCAAGGATAAAATTGTACTTGAAGCAACGAGTGGCAATACCGGCATTGGACTTGCCATGGTGTGTGCTGCAAAAGGTTACCGTTGTCTTCTGGTTATGCCGGAATCTGCAAGTATAGAGCGTCGGAAGATTATGCAGGCCTACGGGGCTGAGATTCTTCTTACCCCAGCCAATAGAGCAACTGATGGTGCCATAGAGAAGTCATATGTAATGGTGCGGGAGTTTGCCGACAGGTATTTTCTAACAGATCAATACAACAATGAGGCGAACTGGCGCGCGCATTACGATAATACCGCTCCGGAAATATGGGAGCAGACTGGTGGCAAACTCACTCATATCGTTGCGACACTTGGCACCTCTGGCACCGTTATGGGGCTTTGCGCCTGGTTTAAGGAGCACCAGCCCCACGTAAAAGTCATAGCGGTTGAGCCGCATCTCAATCATAAGATTCAGGGGCTTAAAAATATGAAAGAGTCCTATAAGCCGGGAATCTTTGATAAATCTGTACCCAGTGAGATTGTGCTCATAGGCGATGAAGATGCCTTTTCAATGGCAAGAAACCTGGCTCGTCAAGAGGGGATTCTTGTCGGCATGAGCAGCGGTGGTGCCATGTCGGCTGCAATTGATTATGCAAAAAATCTGGACGAGGCAATGGTGGTCGTCATTCTTCCTGATGGTGGGGAACGCTACCTGTCGACACCTTTGTTTACTCCTCCAGTAAAGGAAGATTTAACAAAGAAAAGGCTTCGTTTCTTTAACACGATGACGAAGAAAAAAGAGGTGTTTACACCTCAGAAGGAAAATCTGGCTACCTTTTATTCCTGTGGTCCCACAGCGTACGAGATTGCAAATCTCTCTTTATGTCGTCGCTTTATTGTCTCTGATCTTATCACAAAGACCCTTGAGGCAAGAGGCATGCAGGTGGATGCCTACATGAACTTTACCGATATAGATGACAATACCATTACCGGAGCTGAGAAGGCCGGAAAAAACCTGCGAGAGTTCACCGGAGAGTATATAGAAGGCTTCCTTGAGGATATGGATACTCTGGGGGTGAAGAGGGCTAAGGGATACCCTAAGGCTTCAGAATATGTCGATTTAATGATAGAGATAGCCCATAAATTGCTCCATAAAGGGTATGCGTATGAAAAGCATGGCTCCATCTACTTTGATATTTCTAAATTTAAGAAATATGGCAAACTCTCAGGTGTTGATCTGAGCAAAATACAGGTTGGCAAAACCGTAGACCTCGACAACTATGAAAAGGATAATCCACGGGATTTCACCTTGCTCAAACGTTCAACCCTCGGGGAGTTGAAAAAGGGAATCTTTTTTGAAACAGATTGGGGGAATGTGCGTCCAAGCTGGCATATTGAGTGTTCGGCCATGGCCACCAGAAATCTTGGGCCAACCATGGATGTGCACACCTCCTCACGGAATCTCATTTTTCCGCACCATGAGAATGAAATCGCGATAGCCGAGGCGCTTACCGGAAAACCTCTTGCCAACTACTGGCTTCATTCCGAGTTAGTTCTTGTTGATGGGAAGAGCATGTCCAGTGATGCTGGAAATAATGTGACTCTGAAAGAATTGCTCGATTTGGGTTATACCGGTCGCGAGATTCGCTTTATGATGATTTCAGTCCACTATCGTAAACCTCTTAATTTCTCTATTAAGCGGCTAAATAATGTACGGACGGCCTTAAGGCGCTTGGATGAATTTACCTGTAAATTAAACTGCCTGCCTTCGGGAAGACCCCACCCAGAGGTAGCAGCCTTTGTGTCCCAGATGAAAGAACAGTTCTTTCAGGCAATGGACGACGATTTGAATGTGTCTAAAGGAATGGGAGCAATCTATAATTTTATCAAAAAGGTTAATCCGATTATTCAGATGAATCATCTGGATAAGGATCAGAAGAACTATATCCTCGATAGCCTTAAGGCGGTGAATGAAATCCTCGGAGTTTTCAGGCTCCAAGGCTGCCCTCTCGCACCGGATGTTGATGCTCTTATCCAGAAGAGAGAGCAGGCAAGGCGTGATCAGGATTGGGCTGCAGCGGATAAGGCAAGGGCTGAGCTGGTCGAAAAGGGCATCGTCGTAATTGATACAATCAATGGGCCGGTGTGGAAAAGAATGACAGATGTTGAGTAAAAGTCAAATACAGGTTGCATTCTATAAAAATCTGAGTATTATGTCACTCCTTGAGTCGCAGATTAACTCATACGATATTACAAAATAATGCGCCCGTAGCTCAGCTGGATAGAGCAACGGACTTCTAATCCGTAGGTCGCTGGTTCGAATCCAGCCGGGCGCACCATATAAACAAAGGGTTTGCAAGCTAATTAGCTTGCAAACCCTTTGTTGTTTTATGACTACATGTGACTACATTTTTATTCACTCCAAAACCAAAGACCGATAGGCGTCATGGTATTTTTCAGGGGTCGCTTTGCCCAGGTGTCGGAGGCGGGTGGTAATGCTCCTGGAGCTCGGCGATATTTGAGGCGAGCCATAATAGTTGCATAGATTGGATTAAACTGGAGCTGCAATAGCTCCGGAGAATGAACTCCTGATATGAGATCAATATCTTTTTTTAGCTTTTCCTTCCCATGTAGTTTGAATAATTATCATACCCTCCGGTAAAAATCGCCGGCTCCATTTGGTATAAACCGAGCGCCGTTTCTTTTAGCTGCTTTGTATACCTACCCAGCCTCGACTCATGTGCTGCAGTCATCAGTAGCAACTCTTCCGCTTCCTGCGATCACCAGCCAAGAGGTTCAGGTGAAATCCTTATTATATTCCGGAGAGATTCAGGATCAAACATCAGCGACAGGTGCTCGTAAAATATCGGCTTCTTCACGGACAGATAAAGAGGTGGCAGGGGTAACAACCTGAAGCAAAAGGCTCTTCATCTCGGCAAGATTTGCACGCATCATGGCTATTTCTTGACTGAGGTCTGGCATTACTGTGCTCTCATGAATTGACGGAGTTTAACAAGGGCTGCTATTGCCTCGTCTATATCAGCGTTGAGTTTGGCTTTTTCCTTACGGGTGAATTGCCCTGGGCTTTTCTCGTACCAGAAGACACGCGCTGTCTTTATGGTCTTACCGGTGTCTTTGAGTATGTCGCCTATACATTTCAGGATATCTGATCCAGGATTGTCGGTGATAATAAGGTCAGGCACGAATGTACCTTTTAGTAGCGAAGCGAAATAATAACCAATAGGGTAGGCACGATCAGGCTCACCATCGTCCTCTTTTACCATTGCTATGACTTCACGTCCGCGATCTAAAAAGGAGAACTTTCCAGTGGACTTTCCTTTGGTATACTCTGAGTCTGTTTCTGGTTCTCTGGTCCATGAGTTAATGAGTTGTGGAGAACATGACAGGCGGCGTGCAAGCTCCTTTACATCACCTCTGATAAGCACGCTATCCAGTACTTCATACGCCCTTAGTATGTGTTTTTCGTGTAATCACAACTTCGTCTATTGAACAGAGTTAAGTATTGTAGAATTGCTAACTATCTTTTTGTTTGCAAAAAACACCCGCCATCTGTTAGGCTGTGAAGCGCTAACTATCATGCCCTTACTGCGTCCAGAAGACGGGACTTGTTCTTCCTTTTCTGCTTTGGCCCGTTCGGGCAAAACCTCACTAGCTTTCGAATGTAGAAGGTCGTATGAAGCAGAAACTAGACGTAAAGCAAGTGTGGCCTTCATTTTTACTGCTCCTTGAATTTGTTCGGCCAGAGTACAGCTTTTGGTTTGCCGGTCGCATCTGAGGTGATCTGATAAATTGGTGATTTTCCAACTTCACCAGAGATTACTCTGTAATAAGTCTTCTTCGTATAACCGTTTTACCGGTCCTGTAACGTAGTAGATTTGTGTTTTGTTTATGTGACAAAAGATACAATTAGCGCCACACATAGTCGGCGTCAATTTGTCAGGTTTGGTCAACAATGGTCGCTTAATATGAGTTTTAACAATAGTATACAAATACTTGTTGATGAAACAATATGACCAAATTGGCTGCTGCCAAGGGAGTTGGAATTGATCTGTCTAAAATCAGTAAGTGGCTTGCTGGAGAAATAAGAAAACCACAAAGACCTACCCTCATAAAAATTCTGAGTTTTTTGAATGCGATATCAACTGGCTTGCAGAGGGAAAAGGTGAGCCATTTTCAGATCGCTACACACCGCCAGCCGGAGATGCGATCAATCTTAATTTTGAGAAGAAAGTTCCGCTGAACAATATGGTTTCAAGCACCTATATTGAGGGAGATTACGCATCAACAGGGAAAGGAATAATAAACGACGAAGCGGCCAAGGAAGTAATGCAGTTTGACCGCAACTTCCTGATCAGTCAATTTGGGCCAACAGATTTTGAGAACGTCCATATAATCCATGCAGTGGGCGATTCAATGGCACCAGCCATCGTCTCAGGATACATGCTTTTCGTCAACCCAAGCGAGAAAGACATAGTAACAGGTGCAGTTTACGTCTTTGTAATAGGAGAGGAAACAATGGTCAAAAAAGTAGAACGCAATCCCCTCTCAGGTGAACTCACCCTACGAAGCGACAACGTACAATACGCCCCTCATCGAGATCCTCAAAGACAATCTCGACAAGGTTTATGTAATAGGAAGAGTGCTCGGCAATTTTAAGAAATTTTAAAAGAAAAATGCTTGTTTGGACGTAATTGAAAAAACCGAGTTTGCAAGACTTACCCGTTTAATATCACTTATCATTGCCAGCTATTCCCGGCATAACCGTATCTAGCCGAAATAACACACTATTGCAAATGAGACTTTCGTAAACATTTATAACTCCACACGTGCCAGAATATTGAAAATATAGTATAAAATAAATCTCTGCTTATGTCGTTTTTACCTTGACAAAGGCTGCTTTTTCTATGTGATTACAACTAAATACATAGGA